>CAWEBB010000022.1:0-271288 GCA_963807085.1 uncultured Alphaproteobacteria bacterium | reverse complement strand
GCGATGCGCGCGCCCCACGTTGTTGAGGGCGCGCTGAAAAGGTTGAAACGATCCTGATGAGAAGGATCGTGAGATGAAACGTTTCGACCAAAACGACATCGGTTTGTTAGAGGATGTTGGCGGCAGTGTTACGCGAATGGAGGTTCTGGAGGGGCCGACGGGGCGACGGTCTTGGCCGGATGATGTGAAGGCGCGGATCGTGGCCGAGAGTTTCGAACCGGGAGCGCGGGTGTGCGATGTCGCCCGGCGCCATGGGCTGGCGCCGCAACATCTCTCAACCTGGCGGGGCTTGGCTCGAAAGGGAAAGCTCGACGTTGCGATTGGGCAAGAGGATTTGCCGGCCTTCGCGGCGCTCGAAGTCTTCGAGGAGGAGGCTGCAGGAGACCTGATGCCGATTGAGATTGAGGTCGACGGCGTCACGATCCGTCTTGGCGCCGACACGTCTGCCAGCCGGATCGCCGAGATCGCTGCTGCGCTGCGCCTCGCCCGGTGATCGTCCCCTCCCAGGCGGTCAAGATCGTGATCGCAACCAAGCCCGTGGACTTCCGCAAGGGCCATGACGGCCTGGCCGCCTACGTCGAGAAGGAACTCGGGCTGAAGGCCCATTCCGGGATTGTCGTGGTCTTTCGCGCCAAGCGCGCCGACCGGATCAAGATCCTGGTCTGGGACGGAAACGGGCTGGTGCTGACCTATAAGCGGCTGGAGGTGGGCAAGTTCGCCTGGCCGTCCATCAAGGACGGCGTGATGCGGCTTTCGCAGGCACAGTTTGAGGCCCTGTTCGAGGGTCTACAGGAATATCCCTGCTGGTGAGTCTGACGAACCATCGGACGAAGTGGTCCGGGTATTGGATCTGCGTCATCCGCTTTATGGTCGGTCCTTCCGCGTGATCCGCCAAGTGGCACATGCAGGCGGCAATTCTCCGCCATCGTATGAAGTTGAGCATCATAATGGATCAACGTTGCTGATCCCGACAGCAGCAACGCAGCAGTATGCCGAGACGCGAATCAGATTAAATTGAGCGTTGAGGCGGTTCGGGATCTTGTTGCGGTGGCGGAATGTCTCGAAGATCATGAGCATAGACCCCAAGAGCTTGTGGGCGACGTTGTCCCCAGCTTTGCGGCGTCAAATCCTCGACGATATCGCCGCGGTTCTGGCGGAGGTGTCTCGTGAAGTCCGAGTTGGTCAAGCCGACCCATCTGGCGCGCAGGGCGGTGGTTTACGTCCGACAGTCGACACCGCATCAGGTGGTGAGCAACCAAGAGAGCCTGCGCCTGCAGTACGCGCTTCGTCAGCGCGCCCGCGAACTCGGCTGGCATGACGCCGATATTGACGTCGTCGATACCGATCTTGGCTTGAGTGGAGCCTCTGCTGCAAGGCGGGATGGCTTCAAGGAACTGGTCGGACGTGTTGGTCTCAGCGAGATCGGGTTGATCCTATCGATCGATGTGACCCGGCTTGCCCGCAACTGTTCCGATTGGTACCCGCTCCTGGATATCTGCGGCCTGCGCGGCTGCCTGATTGCCGATCGCGATGGCGTCTATGATCCCGGCAGTACCAACGGCCGCCTGCTTCTCGGCCTGAAGGGGACAATCTCAGAGCTTGAGCTGCATACGATCCGCAGCCGTCTGACCGCGGGTCTGCTCGCCAAGGCCGAACGCGGCGAGCTTGCCCTCATGCTGCCGATCGGCCTGATGCGCGATCCAAGCGGGGTGGTTGTCAAGGATCCGGATCTCGCCGTTCAGGAACGGCTTGAGCTTGTGTTCCAGACATTCCTGAAGTTCCGCACCGTCGCCAAGGTCATGCGCATGCTGAACGATCGTGGTCTGGCGCTGCCGCGCCGCGACCGGCACGGTGAACTGCGCTGGGCGCGAGCGACGGTCTCAGCGGTGGCGGCAATCCTGAAGAACCCTGCTTATGCCGGTGCCTTCGTCTATGGACGAACCCGCCTCCGTGGCGCTGCGTGCGGAGGCGGTTCGCCGGCAAAAGTCGCGCGGCCGGTGGATGAATGGCGGATTGTCGTGAAGGACCGGTATCCGCCCTACATCGACTGGCCAACCTATGAGAAGATCCGCGACATCGTGCGAGACAATCGGGCCGAGTACATGCGCAACAAAACGAGAGGTGCTCCGCGCAACGGCGAACTTCTGCTGCACGGCATCGCCTGGTGCGGGCGATGCGGGCACAAGATGTACGTTCGCTACAAAGGTGGCGGAGAGTATGTGTGCAATCACCTGCGCACCCACACGGGCTTGCCAGTGTGCCAGCACATCCGCGCTTCCGGTGTGGATGCCGCCGTGGCCGACGCATTCCTGGCGGCGCTGGCGCCCGCCGAGCTTGACGCGCTGGCGCGGGCGCGGCGCACACAGCAGCAGGTCGACAAGGCCTTGCGCACCAGCGCGGAGCGCGAGCTTGAGCGCAAGCGCTATGCTGCGGCACTGGCTGAGCGTCAGTTCAACCGCGTCGATCCTGATAACCGGCTTGTCGCCGGTGAACTCGAACGTCGGTGGGAAGCGGCATTGATCGAGGTCCGCACCGCAGAGGAAGCCCTTACCCGGCAAACTTTGGCGGAGCCCGTCACGCAGATACCATTGGGCAAGCCCCTGAACAGCAAGGTCGTCGCCCTGTCCGGTCGTTTGCCGCAGATCTGGGCAGACGACGCCACAACGGATACGCATCGCAAGGCGCTATTGCGGTGCCTGATCGAAAAGGTCGTTCTCGATCGCGGCGAGCGCGACATTGCTCGGGTCAGGATCGTGTGGCGCGGCGGCGCGGTGACCGAGCTTGAGGTAAAGATGAAGGTCAACTCCGTCGCCAAGCTCACGCGCGGAGAAGAAATGCGTGTGCGGCTGCTCGATCTCGCAAAAGCCGGCATGCCTGACGATGAGATTGCTGCCGTCCTCACCCGCGAGGGGCACCGCTCGCCCAATTGCGCCGACAAGGTCCTGCCGATTACCGTACAGCGGATCCGGCTCGGCGCCGGGATCAGGATAACGGTGCAGCGCCACCGATGGGCCCACGAGTCCACGTCGCTCAGCGCCACACAATTGGCCGCTCGGCTAAACATCCCCGTCAATTGGATCTATGTGCAAATCAGGCAGAAGCGTCTCCTGATCGACCGTCAGCCGACCGGAGCTTACCTGTTCCAAAACTCTCCTTCCGTGATCAACGCGGTCCGTGACCTCCGCAACCACACCATTAACCACCTTGATCTGAGAATCATTCAGCCTCACCAGGAGGGGTATCAACATGCATGATCGTTCGAGGGGATCGATTGGCGCCGGGTCCATGGCCGGCGGGTGCGTCCGCCGGTTGCGACGGAGTGATTCAGGCGGCATCTCGAAGGCTATGGGCCAGCGATCCGGCGGTATAATCCATGGCATGTCAGTTGCCCCAAGCGATCTCGATCTGAGCGTCCTGCCGCCGGAATACCGGGTGGCCTTTGAGGCGCAGCAGGCACAGATTGCCGCCCTGAGCTCGGACAATTCCGCCCTGGCGGTATCGAACCGGCGTCTTGAAGCGCTGATCAAGGAATTGCGTCATGCGCTGCACGGCCGGAAGTCGGAGAAGCTGACGGCAGACGAGCGCCAACTGGCCTTCGAAGATCTGACGGTCGCGATCGAAGAGGTCGAGACCGCGTCGGCAGCAGCCCACGCGACGCCTCCAGCGTCGCGCCCGAGGCGTGCGCCTGTCAACCGCAACATCGGCAACCTGCCAGAGCATCTACCCGGATTGAGGAGGTGATCGAGCCGGAGAGGCTCGAGTGTCCCTGCGGTTGCGGGACCATGCACCGCATTGGCGAGGATCGAACCGAACGGCTCGACATCGTGCCGGCCCAGCTCCGCGTGATCGTCACCATCCGGCCGAAATACGCCTGCCGGACCTGCACCGACGGGGTGAGGCAGGCGCCGGCGCGACCCTGGCTGATCGAAGGCGCGTTACCCACAGAGGGCGCGATCGCGCATGTGCTGGTCTCGAAATATGCCGATCACTGTCCGCTCCATCGCCAATCCCAAACCCTGGCGCGCTCCGGCATCCAGATCGACCGCTCAACCCTGGCAGGGTGGGTCGGCAAGGCCGCATTCCACCTTGGCCCTGTCGTGGATCGGCTGGCCGGACACCTGAAACGATCGACCAAGTTGTTCATGGATGAGACCACAGCGCCGGTGCTGGACCCGGGCAAGGGCAAAACCAAGACCGGCGATCTCTGGACGCTGGCCCGGGACGACCGCCGCTGGGGCGGGCCCGATCCGCCGGGCGTCGTCTACTTCTACGCGCCTGGTCGCAGTGGCGGGCATACCGAGACCTTCCTGGACGGCTTCGACGGCATCCTCCAGATCGACGGCTATGCCGGCTACAACCGGCTCACCAGGCTGTCGCGCAAGGGCGGCGCTCCGGTCTCTGTCGCTTACTGCTCGGGCCTCGCCGAGGATCGGCACTCTTACACCACGCCCAGGGACATGACCGGTAGACTTCGCGGACACTGTCGAAAGCGAGCAAGCCCCCGGCGGAGACCTGGCGCATATGACCGGCGCGGCATCGAAGGCAGCGGAACAGGCGGCCCGCATCGCTGGCGCATTAACCCTATGGCGTGACCTGGACTCCCAGGAAGTCCAGCCCCAGGACATGGCGGACGCGATCGAACTGGCGCAATTCTACCTTTCCGAAGCTTCGCGACTGGCAAGTGCTGCTACAGTGTCAGTGAAAATCGACCGGGCCGAAGCGCTGCGCCGTTGGCTGCTGGAAAGCTGGCCGGAACCGGAAGTGACGGTGCGGGATGTGGTGCAGCGAGGTCCGAACCCCCTGCGCGAAAGCCCGAAAGCACGGGAGGCGCTGGAACTTCTGGAAGAACACGGCTGGCTTGTGCGGCTTGAAGCTGGGGGCGTTGTGCGCGGAGCCGCACGTAAGGAAGCGTGGCGCATTGTGAGAAGGGAGGGGCATGTGGTTTGATCCTCACGCCAAACTTGCGGAAATCGCGGAGCGGACCCCTGCTACACCTGCTACACCCGCTACAAATCAGGTCGAAGGCTCGGGGCGTGTAGCAGATGTAGCGATTGTAGCAACGCCGCCCGCGCCCGCACTCGACGTTGGCCCGGCGGAAACCGCCGCCAAGGCTCCCTGGCCCAAATCCATGCCCGACCAAATCGCCGCCGTCCGCGCCGCCCTCGACAAACTGGGCGAAGCGAGCCCCGAACAAGTCGCCCGCCAATTCCAACGCGCCCGAACCAGCAGCGTTCAACCCCTGCTGGAAAGCCTGGCCGCGCTCGGGCAGGCCCGCACGGTGGAAGGTGGACGCTACGCGACGTGACGGGGGCGGGCGAAGCGTATATTATACGCCTATGAGACTTCACGCACGGCTGGTCAAACTGGAACGCGCGCGGCAACCGCAAGAGGCCGAAGTGTTGATACTCGCCCTTCCCCCCGGCCTGGAAGCGCGGGTGAGGGCTGCTCGGCTGGCGGGCACCTTCCCGCAATCGCTTTCCAGCCCTGACCTGCGGGCGATTGTGAACGCGGCTGCGATGGCGAGGGGGCAAGCATGACCGACCGTAAATCCGGGCGCAATGCGGATGGCACCTTCGGACTTGGCAACCCCGGCAAGCCCAAGGGCACGCGCCACAAGGCGACTAGGGCCGCGCTGGCGCTGCTGGAAGGCGAGGCCGAAGCCCTTGACAAGGCAAGCCGTCAAGATGGCCCTGGACGGCGATGCTGCGGCGCTGCGCCTCTGCCTGGAACGCATCGCCCCGACCCGCAAGGATGCGCCCGTGGCGTTTCGCCTGCCTTCCATGCAATCGGCGGCGGACGCGGCAAAGGCAGCTGGCGCAGTGCTGGGTGCGGTAGCCGTTGGCGACCTGACCCCGACCGAAGGGGCGCAGATCATGGGGCTGGTGGAAACCTACCGCCGCACACTCGAAACCAGCGAACTGGAAGCCCGCGTGGCCGCACTGGAAGGGGAGCGATAATGCGGGGCTTTGCAGATGTGGAAACATTTGGTGCCCGTTCCCCGTGTCACTGCATCTACTGACCATCGCGCTATCGGACGGACGGAACCCCAGTTCCGAAAAGCCGCGAGGTGAACCGAACGCTCGAAGATGAGTGAACACGGCGCATGGCGGGGGGTAGGGGGGTGAAAAGTCTGTGCGGACGGCTGCACGGACCGGCGTGTGGTCGTTTCTTTTTAATGTGCCAAAATTGAAACAGGGGGTCAATGATGGTCAATAGGGGGCGCGATTGGATGCTGATTGACACCTCAAGGAGACGGCGGGTAACGATGCCACGGCTGATTGTCTACGAGCCGCTGCACTATCTGCCCTTGCTGGAACAGAAGCCGGGGGCCTTCGATCAGGCGGCGCCGCTGCGGAACTGACAGCTTGATCCCACCTTTGACGAACTCTGCAGCCTGATGCAGGCCCGCTTCGGTCACCGTGGCAAGCGCGAGTACATCCAGGCCCTCAGGTTGCTGGAGGACTTTCCGGAGGCCCAGGTCACGGCAGCCGTGCGGGATGCGCTCCGCCGACGGGTCATCGGCTTCGATGCGGTCAAGCATGGGAACAATTGTTTTGTTCTCCGCCCGCGGGCCGAGCGCGCTCGCGCGCCCGCGCGCGCATGGGAACGGTGCCAATGCCGGGAGATGCGTCTGCGCGTGGATCGGTAGGCGGGATTCGAATTTTCTTGCGAACGATCCGGGCGATGACACGCTGCGCAAAATTAAGTGACAAATCCGGTGACAAAGCCAAAACAAAAGGGTGAGGCTTAGCGTGACGCCGCCTTCAACCTGTTGTTTTCTTTGGTTTCCTTGGTAGGCCGTACAGGACTTCGAACCTGTGACCCACTGATTAAAAGTCAGTTGCTCTACCACCTGAGCTAACGGCCCCAAGGAAAACGAGCCGCAACATAAACAGTGCGGCCGAGCGGTCAACAGGCGGCAGGCTAATAGGCCTTCGATGCCGCACCCGCCGGAACGGTGTCGCCCTTGTTGAACTTCGCCAGCAGGCGTTCGGCGACCCGGGGCGAGACGAAATGCGAAATATCGCCGTCTAGCGACCCGATCTCCTTCACAAAGCGCGAGGAGATGAACTGGTGGCGGTCCGACGCCATCAGAAAAATGGTCTCGATGTTCTTGTCCAGCGACTTGTTCAGGCTGGCCATCTGGATTTCGTATTCGAAATCCGTCACGGCACGCAAACCCCGGATCAGCACGGTTGCGTTCAATCGAGCGGCGCAATGCACCAGCAGGCCGTCGACCACGCTCACCGAGATATTGTCGGCAATGCCCTTCTCGGCCAGTTCATCGATTTCCTCCTGCACCATGGCCACCCGCTCCTCGACCGTGAAAAGCGGACCCTTGCCGGCGTTTCCCGCCACCCCGATGATCAATTTGTCGACGACCTGGCCCGCCCGCTGGATAATATCGACATGGCCGCGGGTCGCGGGGTCGAAAGTGCCGGGATAGAGGCCGATATGCCCTTCCACCATGATATACTCGCTTGCGATTTTGCGTTCGCCTTGCCCGCCTATTCTATCACGGGCTCTTCTTCCTCGATAATTCGGGAGACCGAAACGACACGCTCCCCCTCGCCTAAAGAGAACAAACGCACGCCGCGAGTTCGACCGCCTTGCTATACGGATATCGCGGACGGGCACGCGAATCAATTGGCCTGCGTTGGTTACCATCACCAAACCGTCGCCATCGGTGACGGGAAAGGCGGCCGCGACCCCCGCGGCAGGCATCAGAACCATCAGGTCGATGCCCTTGCCGCCGCGGCGGGTGACCCGGTAATCATAGGCGCTGGTGCGCTTGCCGTAGCCATCGTCCGCAACGGTTAGGATGATATCCTCCGTTCGCTGCAGCCCCAGGAATTCGGGCTCCGGCAACGGCTGGACCTCTCCCTCGCCGCCCTCGGTCGGGTCGCCGTTTTCTTCCCGCCGGCGGCCGGCCGCCATGCGCAGATAGGCGTCGCGCCTTTCCGGATCGATCTCCGCCCCCCGTAAGATCGTCATGGAGATGACATAGTCGCCGCCGGCAAGCGAAATGCCGCGAATGCCGGGCGAATTGCGGCCGATGAAGAGGCGCACATCGGTCAGCGGAAACCGGATGGCCTTGCCATGGTGCGTCGCCAGCAGAACATGATCGTCATGATCCGCCAGGGCAACACGAACCAGCGAGTTGCCATCATTCAGCTTCATCGCGATCTTGCCGTTCGCCATGATGTGGCGAAAATCGCTCAGCTTGTTCCGCCGGACATTGCCTCTCGCCGTGGCGAAGAAAATGTCCATATCGTCCAGCCCCTCGGTGTCGTCGGCCGGCAGCGGCAGGACGGTGGAGATGGTCTCGCCTTCTGCCAGCGGCAACAGGTTGACCATGGCCTTGCCGCGCGCCTGGGGCGTGCCGATGGGCAGGCGATAGGTTTTCAGCTTGTAGACCATGCCGCGCGAGGAGAAAAACAGCACCGACGCATGGGTGTTGGCCACAAACACTTCGGCGACGAAATCCTCGTCGCGGATGGACATGCCGGCGCGCCCCTTGCCGCCGCGCCGCTGCTCCCGGTAGGAGGTGAGCGGCACCCGCTTGATATAGCCCTGCCGGCTGACGGTGATGATCATGTCTTCGCGCTGAATCAGGTCTTCGTCATCCTGATCGGCTTCCGCATCCATGATTTCAGAGCGTCGGTCGTTGCCGAACTTGTCGCTGACTTCCTGCAGCTCTTCGCGGAGGATTGTCAGCACCCGCTCGCGCGATCCCAAAATATCCAGATAGTCCTTGATCTGCACCACGACTTCGCGCAGGTCGGTATCGATCTTCTCGCGCTCCAGACCGGTCAGGCGATGCAGGCGCAGATCGAGAATGGCTTGCGCCTGGGCTTGGCTGAGCAGATAGGTTCCGTCCGCACCGGCCGCTCCGGGATCGTCGTCCACCAACTCGATCAGCGGGGCCACGTCGCCGGCCGGCCAGGCGCGGGCGATCAACCCTTCGCGCGCGGCCGCCGGGTCCGGCGCGTTGCGGATCAGCCGGATAACCTCGTCCAGGTTCGCCACCGCCACCGCCAGCGCCAGCAAGGTGTTGGCCCGCTCCCGCGCCTTGCCCAACTCATAGGCCGTGCGGCGGGTGATCACCTCCTCGCGGAAGCGGCAGAAGGCGTCCAGCACGGCCTTCAGCGGCAGCAATTCCGGCCGCCCGCCATTCAGGGCGAGCATGTTATAGCCAAAGGAGCTCTGCATCGGCGTATAGCGGTAGAGCTGGTTCAGCACCACGTCCGTCACCGCGTCGCGCTTCAGCTCAATGACGACGCGGATGCCGTGCCGGTCGCTTTCGTCCCGCAATTCGCTGATGCCCTCGATCAGCTTCAGGTTCACCACTTCGGCGATGCGCTCGACCATCCGGGCCTTGTTGGTCTGGTACGGCACCTCGGTGACGATGATGGCCTCGCGGCCCTGGGCGCGCTGCTCGAGTTCGGTCCGGGAGCGCATGATGACCGAGCCGCGGCCGGTCGCATAGGCCTGGCGGATGCCGCCCCGCCCCATGATGAGCGCGCCGGTCGGGAAGTCCGGTCCCGGCATCAGGTCCGTCAGTTCGTCCAGGCCGATTTCCGGGTCGTCCAGATAGGCCAGCGTCGCCGCCGCCACTTCGCGCAGATTGTGCGGGGGAATGTTGGTAGCCATGCCGACGGCGATGCCGCCCGCGCCGTTGACCAGCAGGTTGGGGAAGCGCGCCGGCAAGACGGTCGGCTCGCGCTCCGACTCGTCGTAGTTGAGCTGGAAATCGACCGTGTCCTTGTCGATATCCTCCAGCAGCGGCTGGGCCGCGGCGGCCAGCCGGGCCTCCGTATAGCGCATGGCCGCCGGCGGGTCGTTGTCCAGAGAGCCGAAATTGCCCTGGCCGCTGATGAGCGGCAGCCGCATGGAAAACGGCTGCGCCATGCGCACCAGCGCGTCATAGATGGCGCTGTCGCCGTGCGGGTGAAACTGACCCATCACGTCACCGACGATACGCGCCGATTTGCGGTAGGGCCGGGCCCAATCGTAACCGCCGACGCGCATGGCGTAGAGGATGCGGCGGTGCACCGGCTTCAGGCCGTCACGCACATCCGGGATCGCCCGCGCCACGATCACGCTCATCGCGTAATCGAGGTACGAGCGCTGCATCTCTTCTTCGATAGAAACGACAGCGATATCTTCGCCTTCGTCCCTCGGTTCATCCGCCAATGCTACGTTTCCTCACCAACTTCGCCCTACCGCCATATATTGGGTCGACACCGGCGGCAGGATCGCCACATCTTGTGGCACGGGGCCGATCAGAATGGAGATGTTCTACCATCCGCCGGCCGTTCTGGCTAGCAGAATACAGGCAGGAATGACTAATATAGTAGGGTGCGCGTCCTGCCGGCGAGCGCGCATTATTGCTCCACCCTGGCCCCCCCCCCCGCTAGAACGCCGAGCCGTGCTCCCGGTGAAAACGGACCAGGGCCTGATTGTAGGCCAGCATCACGTCCTTTTCGTGCACGAAGCCGATCAGTTTTTTCGAGTAGCGGCTGTTCACCACGGGGATATGCTCCTCGTGCACGGTTTCCATTAACGAGATCGCATCCTGCAGATTGTCATCCGCCGCCAGCATGGGCGGATTTCGCCGGGCCACGTCCGCCGCGATCACCAGACCGTCCAGCGCGTGATCGAAGGCGGCTTCGTCCAGATCCGCCAGCGTGATGGTACCGAACAGGCGGCCTTCTTCGGTCAGAACGAACAATTCGCTATAGGGTGCAGTCTGAAGGTGAAGGCGCAGCTCGGCGAGCGGGGTGGCGAGCGAGACGGCGGAGAACCGCTTGCTCATCAAATTTTTTACCCGCTCCGCCACCAGCAGATCGCTTTCGATTCTGGATGTCAGGCCGATGCCGGACCGCGCCAGCGCACCCCAGAAAAACGAGGTGCCGTGCCAGTTGTTGGTGATGACGCTGGCGACCACCGTCCCGACCATCACCCCCATGGTCAGATGATAGTCACCGGTCAGCTCGAACATGATCAGAATGGTCGAAATCGGCGCGCCCAGCACCGCGCCGGCGAAAGCGCCCATCCCCACCAGCGCATACGCGCCCACGCCGGCGAACTGAACGATGTGCCCCAGGCCCACCAACTGCGGCACGATCGTGCCGGCGATTGCCCCCACCACCCCCCCCACCATGGCGCCCAGGAAGAGCGACGGGGAAAAGACACCGCCGCCAAAGCCGCTGCCCACGGTCAGCGCCGTCGCAACGGTCTTGGCGACCAGCAAGGCCAGCAGCAGCAAAAGGCCGAGATCGCCTTGCAATGCCGCGTTGGTTGTGCCGTAACCCACCCCCAACACGTGCGGAAAGGGAATGGCGATCAATCCGACACCCAGGCCGCCGATCCCCGGCCGGATCCAGACGGGGCCCGGCAGGCCGGCCGCCCGGTCCTCGATCCAGTGGACCAGGCGCATGAAGGCAACGGCCGACAAAGCTGCCGCTACGCCCAGCAGGGCAAATGCCGGAAATTCGAAATAGGAGACGAGATAGACGGGAATTTCGAAGGCGGGAAAGTCGCCATAGATCTGCCGTGAGACGATGGTCGCGGCCAGGGACGCCATGACGATCGGGGCGAAGGCGGCAAGGGCGTAGTGCCCGATCACCACCTCCAGTGAAAAGAACACACCGGCAAGCGGCGCGTTGAATGAGGCTGCCACGGCGCCCGCCACGCCGCAGGCAAGGAGGGTGCGCGACGGGTTCCGTCGGAGACGAAACCAGCGGGCGAAGCGCGAACCGATGGTGGCGCCCAAATGCACCACCGGCCCCTCGCGGCCGGCTGAGCCGCCGAAACCAAGAGTTCCCGCGTTGGCGACGGCGCCCAGAATGCCCTGTTTCAGCGACATGCGCCCGCCTTCCATCGCGCTGGCTTCCATCACCTGGGGAACGGCGACCGGTTGCTTGCCCGGCACGAATTTCTGAATGAAATAGCCGACCAGCAGACCGCCCAGCGCCGGTACACACAGGCGCTGCCACCACGGCAGATGAATGGCAGTATCGACCAGGGAATCATCGAACGTGCCGAATGCGATCCACTGGAACAGCGCCAGCAATTCCCGAAAAGCCGTCGCGCCCACGCTGGCTGCCAGGCCCGTGGCGATTGCCAATACCATCAGAAAGAGCTGCTCGTGCAGCACCACCCTGCGCACCCTCGTGAGCAATCCCCTCCCGATGGTCGCGAGGCCTACCGGCATTGGCCTCGCGAGCCCTCCGCGCAGGTGCGTTGTCCGTCGATCCAAAGGGCGCCGGAAAGGTTGGCCTCCAGCAGGTCGGCGCCACCCAGCTTGGCATCGGTGAAATCCGCCCCGCGCAGGTTCGCGCGGAACAGCCGGGCGCGCCTCAGATCGGCGCCGACAAATGACGCGTCAGTCAGGTCCGCGTTGGTGAAATCTGCCTCCCGGAGCGTCGCGCCCGAAAAATCCGCCTCCGTCAGATCGGCCGAGATGAACTTCGCCCGTGATGCCCTGACGCCGGAGAAGTTAGCGCCAGAGAGGTCGCCCCGGCTGAAAGTCGCGTCCTTCATGACCGCGCCGGCCAGATCTACACCTTCGAAATCGCGTCCGTCAAAGTAGCAGCGGGTCCAGTCCACGCCCGGTCCGGGCGGATCGACGCAATCCGCGGATGCGGCAGTGGGCAGCAGAAGCAGAAAGAGCAGCGATGTGAGCCAGCGCATCCGGCAGCTTACCTTGGCTTGCGGCGAATTCCGATGGTTCTCCCCGCCTTTTCCGGGCGCGGCAGCGCGCGATGCGCCGCCATGATCTCTTCCAGCCTGGTCGACAATTCCGGAGCGAACGGCGCGGACCGCCGGATGTTCATGTCGATATGAATGGTCATCAGTTCGTTGGTGGAGGCCAGATACCCCTTCGTCGCATGATACATTTCATGAAAGTAGTGCATTCGCTTTTCGTCATAGTCGAGCAAATACGTCTTGAATGACAGCGGGTCGCCCTCAAGCACTTCCCGATCATAGGTAATATGCCCCTCCAGGGTGAAGGTCGAGTAATTGTGTTTGTTTTTGTATTCTTCGCCGATGCCGAGATAGTCGAAAAACGTATCCGTCGCCTGATCGAATGCCAACACGTAAAAGGCCACATTCATGTGGCCATTATAGTCGATCCACTCGGGCAACACGGTCCCTTGGTGAATTTGAAGCGGCGCCTCAATCGTCATTCTTCCGTCTCTCTGGCAATCGAAAATCCCGCGGGGCCACGGCACGCCTGCGCTCATCCTTTCAAAGCACAAAAGCGCGCGCCGACTTCGGCACCGTCGCAACGACTGCATAACATGAATCAGGCGGAACACCATGTCGTTGGGTCATTTAGCCCGTTTCTTTATGCAGGAAGCGGGCTCTGGTTCCGGCGCTTTTTCCCCGACAAGCTTGTGCCAAGAGCCAGCGGTTTGCGGAGAAAAACGCCATGATCAACAAATTCGCCACCGTCTATCCCGGCCATATCGACATGCCGGACTATGGTCAGGACAACACGCCGGCCAACGCGCGCCGCTTCTCCAACGAGGAACTCTGCACCGTCTTCGACAAGAGCGAGGCCGTGGCCAAGCGCATGGACGAGCTCGGCTGGGACACACTCTGGCTGGCGGAGCACCATTTCCAGTACGAAGGCTATGAGGTGATACCGAACCTGCTGATGATGGCGATGCATCTCTGTCATCTGACCGAAAAGCTGAAGATCGGCTGCGGCTTCAACATCGCCCCCATGTGGCACCCGTTGCGCCTGGCATTGCCGCGAAATGGCGTGCCGACAGCGCCGCCATCCGGTTCTCTCGTGAGACCGGCGCGGCTTTCCGGCTAGACGGAGTCGACCACCGCGTGCCGCCCGGCCTGACCGAACTGGTGGTTCGGGACACAGCGTGCCCTGCCCTGCAACTGCAGTTCCGGCAGAGCGGCCCTCGCTATATCTATCGAGGCCGCGTGGCGGGCCGCGAGAACCCCCGGACCTTCACGATTGGCGACGCGACCCTGCCCCTGGCTTCCGCCCGCTCAGAAACGGATCGCCTCCGCAGCCTCGCCCGCCAAGGCACGGACGCTAACCAGCAGCGCACGGAGGCCATCGCATCGGCGCTGGCCGCCGAAACGCAATCCATCACGTTCGCCGTCGCCTGCGGCAGATATTTGGCCGAATATACCGCCGGATCGCTCTACCGGCAGCGGCGACCCCCGACGGTAAAGTCAATAGCAAACGAGACCGAAAACTTGACGCGCGCATGCCGCATTCTTGGCAAAGTTCGCATGAACCTGCTCGAGACCAACCACGCCCGCAACCTAGCCGATGCTAGCGCCGAACTGGCTGCCAGCGGGAATTCCCTTTCCCGATACACCCGGAAAAAGTCGTTCGGCGGCATGCTGGACCCGCACCGCGTGAAGGCTGCACTCGACGGGCCGGCGGGCGTGGCGGATTGGACTTGGCACGACCTGCGACGGACGATGCCCACTCTCTGCGCTGATGAGATTCCTGGCTTCGACCTCTCGGCCTGTGACCTTTTGCTGATGCACACGCCGGGCGGTGTCGCTGCGATCTATCAGGGGTCTGATCGGATGATGGCTTTGCGCCGGGCCTCTGAGCAATGGGCCTCTGAGCAATGGGACGGGTTGTTGCGCTCGATCATCGGGCGGGAACCTGCCAACATCCGGCGGATCGCCTGATGCCGGTGAGGTGAAATGCGCCTTGGGAGCTACCGGCCAGTTGCGTCACCTGCATCCGTCCACGACCGGATCAGGAGGATGTCGCGCACATCCTATCCTCTACGGTGGAATGTTCCGTGAGGATGAATGCGGCGGCAATGACGTGTGGGTCAGGCCCGACGGATGGTGGGCTGAGACGCCGCCGCCTGTGCATAACCCGCACCGAGCCGCCACCCAATACTCCCAACACTGCGACTTCGCCGTGGACTTTTATCTTGATCGCTCCAGATGGCCTGACGGCGTGAAGCCGACCATTGCCGATGCTTGCCGTGCTTCCATTGAGGCGCTGGGCAAGCTGGAACATTGGAACATCAACGAGACGCGGTGCCCCGGGTACCCGGGAGCTCTGCGGAAGGCCGTCACCCGCCGCTTGAAAAAAGTGGACGGGTGGACGCTGCGTAAATCGTAGTGCTGCTCAGGAGAAGGCGGGATAACTGATGGCCCATCGAAACTCGATGGAGCTACCCCCATGGATAAATCCGACCTGATGGCCGAACTCGATTTCGACCCCCCGCATCGGGATGTCGGACGCCGAGTTGCTAAACTACCTCCATTATGTGCACGGGATGAAACGTAGCCTCGCTTGGCTGCGCCGCTGCCGCCGCGACGGCAACGGCCCCCTGTTCTGGCGCGACGGCCTCGTAGCCCGCACTGACCAAGCCGACGCCGACGCATTTGCAGAGCACGCCAAAGGCCCAAAATTCCGCAGCACCGCTGACGGACGGTCGTGGCTCGCATCCGGCAAGCGCTTGGTCACCTTCGCATCCGCATAGAGCAAGAGCCCCAACGTCTTTCGGCACTCGGGTTCGGTATCGTCGAAACACTGAAATCCGGCAGGCAGCCAAAGCCGCCGTGGTCCATCACCCAAAGGAGCAAGGACACTGATGTCCGTCCCCTAACCAGAACCTTCGTCAGAATGCGAGTGCGCCCTGGCCCTCCTAACTGCCGCCCGGCACGACCAGATCGGCGTAGACGCCAGAGGCATTCTACAAGGGGCCGTCCGCCCGACCGGCCACCCCCGCTTCTGGAGCGCCGAACTGTTCGCCGTCCCTCCCTGTGCTCCGCCCGACGGCCTTTTGCCGGGCAGCACACGCCGGGTCCGGCGGCTGATTTGTGAGGCTGATCTCATGGATGAAGGCCGCGCGATGGGTAGCTGCATTGGTACTTACGGGGGCGTGTGCGGCTCTGACCTAGTCAGCGTCATCTATACCGCCCGCCGCCAGACCCGGAACCCCCTCGGCTCAGTTGACGCTACTCAAGTAGACATTTCGTGGATGGGCATGTAGACCCGTTCGGGCTTAGCGGGTGAGACTAGGCGGCGCACGATCTACGACGTCGGAGGGCGATTAATGCCGCGAACCTCACTCTCAGATTACATGCAGCCCGGATCGCCTGGATTGGACGCTTTCATGTATTCTGGCAGGGGCAACTATGGCTCTCGCTCCATCCTTTTTCGGATGGTTGAGGCTGAGCTTTGGGATCATTCTCCGGCCCTTCTTGAAGAGGGCGGCGCGCTCCATGCCCTGTACCAGCGCGCGACAGCTGAGGGCACCGAGCCCGCCGACAGGCAGCGCCGCTGTTATTGGCGGGAGCAATTTCTGGCTGTGGCCGCGCCCGGCCTCTGGTTCTCGCTCCGGCCCGTCCTTTCCGCCCAGCGCTGCCGGTGGTGCGCCCCCGCATTCCAGCCGACGCGGCGCGGCCACATCTACTGCAGCGAGACTTGCAGGGTCACGTGGTGTGCGACTACGGGAAAGAACCGCGCACACGTCATGCCCCGCCGTGAATGGGAAAGGCGGCGCGCACTGACCCATCTCACGATGGCGCGCAAACGCGGCATCGCGCCGGACCCCGGCGCTGTGGAATTCCTCAAGCGTTGAAATTATGACTTACGAAGGCGAAACGGACTGCGGGGGAAAATGGGGTCTGTCCCCTCAGCATACGTAACATTTTGGCTAGTCTGACTTTCTCCAGTTGTCACAATTCCTGCCGATTCCTATTATAAGGGTGGAGGAAGCAAATGTCAGAAGTTCACACCAGAATAAAATTTGATGGACCTGCGTTAGATCACAGGTCGATGGATGTGGCGCATTTAGCGCCTTCTTTGCTTGCGTTAAGTAACCTTATTTAGAGCGCGTTTGAGAAGGGGATTCCATCGGGGCAAATCACGTGATTCATGGGCAGTCGGCTTTCCGAACATGAGGCCCGACGCCGATGCCCCGATCCAAGAGACGCAAGCCTTACCCTACCGATCTGACCGACAGCCAATGGGCCATCCTGGAGCCGTTGATCCCGGACGCCAAGCCCGGTGGACGGCCTCGAAAAGCCTGCAAGCGCCGGATCGTCGAGGCCATTCTCTATCAGCTTCGCGCCGGATCGGCATGGCGGTTGCTGCCGCATGATTTCCCGCCCTGGCAGACGGTCTACTACTATCTGCGCCGCTGGCAGGGCGAGGGCGTTTGGGCAACGGTTAACCATGCGCTTCTGATGGCCGACCGGGAGCGGGCCGGGAGGGAGGCCTCTCCCACCGCCGCCATCATCGACAGCCAGTCCGTGCGCAGCGCGGATCAAAAAGGGGGCGGAAAGGCTTCGACGCGGGCAAGAAAATCCACGGCCGCAAGCGCCATATCCTGACCGACGCCGACGGCCGGCTGTTGCGGGTCGAGGTGCATGGTGCCGATGTGCAGGATCGCGACGGCGCCAAAGGCCTGCTGCAGCACTCGCGCAGCCTCTATCCCTTCGTCGAGCGGGTCTTTGCGGACGGCGGTTATGCCGGAAAGCTGGTCGTCTGGGCCAAGAACAAGACCAATCTGGTGCTGGAAATCGTACGCCGCATGCCATGGGCGGAAGGCTTCGTCGTCATCAAACGGCGCTGGGTCGTCGAACGCACCTTCGCGTGGATCATGAAGTGCCGGAGGCTCGTCCGGGACTACGAGCAGCTCCCCGCCGTCGCTGAAACCCTGATCGTCATCGCTGCATCTGCTACGCTGCATCTGCTACGCTGCTCCGGCGCTGGCCGTGACGCTTCTCAAACGCGCTCTATCAAACAGGATTTGCCCTACCGTATGTCAAGGCCATACACCCCAAATCCAAAGCCTATGTCGGACGAACTCTTAGGGATCAGGCCGACTTGCAATCGGGCGGCAGCGTGGAGCAGTATTTACATAATCACGGTTTGTCGCTCACGCTCACTTTGCCGCGGGCGCGGGGAACCGGAGTGGAGGTCGATGCGTTGATGATCTCGTATCCCGGAGAGCGGCACCGCCGATGGCACAGATTTTTCATGCCCGCGCCAACACGGTCATTCGAGTGTTTTTGGGGCTGTTACTGATCGTTCCTGCGGGAACGCTGGCTGGGTGGATGGTCTTGGTTCGCTCGGACTACGCTACAGGACGCAACCAGACGGTGACGCAGCCGGTGATGTTCAGCCACCGCCATCACACCGCAGAGGTCGGCATCGACTGCCGCTATTGCCATACCTCGGTCGAGGATTCGGCCTTTGCCGGCATCCCGCCGACCGAAACCTGCATGACCTGCCACAGCCAGTTGTTCACCGAGGCTGACATGCTGGCCCCCGTACGCGAAAGCTGGGTGACGGGCGCGCGGCTTCAGTGGAACCGGGTGCATAATCTACCCGACTACGTCTATTTCGACCATTCCGTGCATCTGGCCGGAGGCGTGGCCTGCACCACCTGTCATGGACCGGTGGGTGAGATGCGGCTGACAAGTCAGGTCGCGCCGCTGACGATGGGTTGGTGTCTGTCATGCCATCGGGCGCCGGCGCCAAACCTCTCGCCGCGCGAGGCGCTGTTCGACCCGCTGCCGCCGCGTGAGAAATCAGTCGAGGAGGGCCACGCGTTGCTGGCGAAATACGGGATCGACACGGCCGGTCTGACCGATTGTTCGGCGTGCCACCGATGACGAACGGTATCACTCGCCGAAGCGCGCTGCGGCTGTTTTCCGCCGGCGCGGCCGCGTTGATCGCCGGCTGCCGTCCCTCGCGTGACACGATCGTGCCTTATCGCGACATGCCCGAGGGGCTGGTGCCGGGCCAGCCGACATTTTTTGCCACGTCGCTGCCGTTGGGCGGGGCCGGGCGCGGGGTTCTGGTCGAAAGCCACGAGGGGCGACCGACCAAGGTTCATGGCAATCCCGGCCATCCCGCCAGCCTGGGGGCGACGGATGTGTTCGGCGAGGCAGCGGTGCTGGACCTGTTCGATCCCCATCGCTCGGCCGTGCCGCGCCGCAAGGGGCTGCCGGCGGACTGGTCCGCGCTGGAAGCTGCATTGGCGGATGCGGGCGAAGGGCTTGCGATTTTGACGGGCCCGATCGGCTCGCCCACCATGGCGCGTCAGTTGCGGGCGTTGCTGGAGGGCCGGGGGGCGCAATGGTTCATGTCCCAGCCCGTGCGCCCGGCGCTGGCCACGGCAAACGCGCAGCTTTGGCCCGACTTTGCGCGGGCGGGCATGGTGGTGAGCCTAGGGGCCGATCCGCTGGGGCCGGGGCCGGGACAGATTGCGCTGGCGCGCGCCTGGACCGAAGCGCGCAAGGACGGCATGGGCAGCATGACCTTCGAGTCGCAACCGACCCTGACCGGCGCCGCCAGCGACCGGCGGCTGGCGGTGAGACCATCCGACCTGCCGCGCATTGCCGCCGCGCTGGCGGGCCAGACCGAGAATGCGCCGCCGGAAGCGTTGAGCGCGGCGCAAATGCTGCGGAGGCAGGGCGGCATGGTGCTGCCCGGCGCCGATCTCTCGGATGACACGCATCGTCTTGTGGCGATGCTGAACGAAGGGTTGGGCGCGCCGCTGCGCACCCTGCGCCCGTTCTGGGATTGGGACGGCCTGACCCCTGGAACACCTGACGATCTGGCCGACCGCATGAGACGCGGCGACATCCGCGCCCTGGTGGTGATCGGCTGCAATCCCGCCTATGACTATGGCAATGATTTCGTCGAACTGCTGCACACCGTGCCCGCCAGTTTTCATTTCGGTACCCGGTTCAACGAGACCGCCGACGCCGCCACATGGCACGGTCCGCTACATCACCCGCTCGAGGATTGGTCGGATCTGCGCGGCGTCACCGGCACCGTCGGCACACTGCAACCGCTGATCGCGCCGCTGCACCAAAGTCGCTCGGCCCATCAGGTGGTTGAGATGATCGCCGGAAATCCGCCCGGCAACGCACGGGATATCGTGCAGGCGACCTGGCGCGAGGCTTGGGGCGATGGCGATTTCGACGCGCGCTGGCGCCGTGCCCTGCATGATGGCGTGATCGACGGCACCGGCCCGGAAGAGATCGCGCCGCCGGCGCGGCCTGTCGGCCACACTACACGCGCGATCCCACCGGCAACCGAAGAAAGCGGGTTCGAGGTTTCGATTCTGCCCTCGTCCGCCGTCTACGATGGATCCTTCGCGGCCAACGCGTGGCTTCAGGAATGCCCGCAGCCATTCAGCAAGCAGGTTTGGGGCAATGCCGTCCTGATCGCACCCGACGACGCCGCAAGACTGGGCATCGCGACCGGCGATGCGGTGGAACTGAGCGGCGGCGACATCGTGAGCGGTCCGGCGCTGGTCAGCGACCGGCAGGCGGCCGGGTGCATCGGCCTGCAGACGGGCTATGGACGGCTTTCGGCCGGGCCGATCGGCTCGGACGTCGGATTCCGCGTGGCGGGGCTGAGCGCGCGCGTTAAATTGCGGAAAACCGGCGACGCGGCGCCGTTGGTTCGCACACAGACATATTTCGACCAAAAGGGCCGCGACATCGTGAGGACCGTCGCGGAACGGAGCGCCCAGGTGGCCCCGAACACCCCGAACCCGCCGACACTCTACCCGGACTTTAACTATCCTGATACCGCGTGGGGCATGGTGATCGATACCGATGCCTGCATCGGCTGCAATGCCTGCGTGCTGGCCTGCCAAGCGGAAAACAACATCCCGGTCGTCGGCGCCGAAGAGGTGGCCAAGGACCGCAACATGCACTGGCTGCGCATCGATGCCTACGAGCTGCCCATGGGCGGGCACGTTTTTCAGCCGGTTCCCTGTATGCATTGCGAAAAGGCGCCTTGCGAGCCGGTCTGTCCGGTCGAGGCGTCGGTGCACGACAGCGAGGGGCTGAACGTACAGGTCTATAACCGCTGCATTGGCACGCGGTTCTGTCAGGCGAACTGCCCCTATAAGGTGCGCCGGTTCAATTTCTTCGACTATGCCGGCGGCGAAACTGTCGAGGAACAGAGCAACGATCTGCTGGCAGCGCTGCGCAATCCCGACGTCAGCGTGCGCGCCCGCGGCGTGATGGAGAAATGCACCTATTGCGTGCAGCGCATCTCGTCCGCTCGCCGCGAGGCACGCAAGGACGGGCGCGCAATCGGCGATGGCGAGGTCGTCACCGCCTGTCAGGCCGCGTGTCCGACGCAGGCGATCAGTTTCGGCAACCTGGCCGATCCGGACGCGGCGGTGAACGCTGTCCGGGCCGATCCACGCCATTACGCACTGCTGGAGCATCTGGGCACCCGGCCCCGCACCACCTATCTGGCGCGCGTGCTGACCGAACACGGGGAGGACGGGGCATGAGCAGCCCCTACCTGCCCGACACGCCGCCCGCCGCCATCACCGCCGCCATCGCCGATCCGGTGCTGCGCCCGTCATGGACCTGGCGCTGGTGGCTGGGCTTCGGTGTATCGGCGGGCCTGACGCTGCTGATGCTGGTGGCGATCTGGTGGCTGTTCCGCGAAGGCGTCGGCGTCTGGGGCATCGATACCTCGAATGTCTGGGGCTTTGCGCTGGCCAACTATGTATGGTGGATCGGCATCGGCAATGCTGGCACGCTGATCTCGGCGTTGTTGCTGCTGACGCGGCAACGCTGGCGCGCCTCGATCAGCCGCTTCGCCGAGGCGATGACGCTGTTCGCAGCCGCCATCGCGGGCTTGATGCCAATCCTGCATTTGGGCCGGCCTTACCTGTTTTACTGGCTGGTGCCGTATCCCGACACCATGGGGCTGATGCCGCAATGGCGCAGTCCGCTGGTCTGGGATTTCTTTGCCATCGCCAGCTATCTGCTGTTCAGCCTGATGTTTTGGTACACGGGAGCCTTGCCCGATTTCGCCAGTTTGCGCGACCGCGCGGCCACCAGAGGCAAGCAAATGCTCTATGGCGTGCTGGCCCTGGGCTGGCGCAATTCGGCACGGCATTGGCGGGTCTGGAAAGACTATTACAGCGCGATGGCGGCGCTGGGCGTGCCGCTGGTGGTGTCGGTGCATTCGGTTGTCGGCATGGATTTCGCGGCCGGTCTGATGCCCGGCTGGGCCGAGACGATTTTTCCGCCCTATTTCGTGGTGGGTGCGATGTATTCCGGCTTTGCCATGGTGGTGGTGCTGGCCGCCAGTTTCCGCCGCGCGCTATCGATCCCGCATCTGATCACCGACGCCCATTTCGACGTGATGGCGCGTATCCTGCTGTTCTGTGCGCTGGTGATGAGCCTGAGTTACGCGTCCGAATGGTTCTATGCCTGGTATTCGCAGGAGCCAGTCGAGCGTTTCCTGACGAAATCGCGGTTCACCGGCGTCTATGCCCCCTTCTATTGGACGATGCTGGCCTGCAACTGCGCGATCCCGCAGCTTTTCTGGCTGCCCATCGTTCGGCGCTCGCTGCCGGCGGTGCTGGTGATCGCGGTGCTGATCAATGTGGGCATGTGGCTGGAGCGCATCCTCATCATCACGCAAACCCTGTCGCGCGGGCATCTGCCGACGCAATGGGCGGTGTTTATTCCGACGTTTTGGGATTGGGCGCTGCTGGCGGGGTCTCTGGGTTTTTTCGCGCTGCTGTTCTTCCTGTTCATCCGGTGGGTACCGGCGGCGTCGATCCACGAGGTCAAGGAACGCATCTACGAGACCGCGACATGAGCGAGAGGCGCCTATTGCTGGCTTTCGACGGCCCCGACGCGCTGCTGGCGGCGGCGCGGCGGCTGCGGGACGAGGGCGTGGCGGATATGGACGCGCACACCCCTTGGCATATCAAGGAGTTGGACGAGCTGCTGGCGCTGCCGCGTTCGCCGGTGCGGCCGGTAATGCTGCTCGCCGCGCTGGCGGCGGGCCTCGGCATCTATCTGCTGCAATGGTGGACATCGACAGAAGGCTATCCGATCAACTCCGGCGGGCGACCGCTCAATTCCTGGCCGGCGTTTATGTTTGCGGTATTCGAGACCGGCGTTCTGACGGCCGCCTTTGCCGGGCTTGTAACGTTGCTGGCGACCTGCCGGTTGCCACGGCTGAACCATCCGTTTTTCCTGCCGGTGGCCACCGAGGCGGCGAGCGACGACGGCTTTTTCCTCAGCCTGCCCGCCCAGGGCGCGCCCGACCGGTTGACGCTGGAGCGCATGGTTTCCCCCGCCCGCATCATCGAGGTGGGGTCATGAGGCTGATCGTCCTTTTCGCTCTCCTCGCGCTAGCGGCCTGCAAGCAGGACATGGTCGAGCAGCCGAAGTACAAGGCCTATGCTGCCTCTTCGGTATGGGATGATGGCGCGTCGGCTCGTCCGTTTGTCGACGGCACGGTCGCACGAGGAGATTTGGCGCGCCTGCAGGCGGCGCAACAGCCGCCCTCGGTCGATGCGGCCCTGCTGGCGCATGGGCAGGAGCGATATCAGATCTTTTGCGCGCCCTGCCATGGGTTGACCGGGCGTGGCAACGGCCGGGTGGTGCAGCGGGGTTTCCCCGCTCCCCCTGATTATCTGTCGGACAGGCTGCGTGCGGCTCCGGCTCGGCATTTCATGGACGTAATCGAAAACGGTTATGGTGTGATGTTCCCTTACGCCGCGCGCGTGACCCCACGCGATCGTTGGGCGATCGTCGCCTATATCCGCGCGCTGCAACTGGCGGATGCGGAGGTTACGCGCGGTCATCCGGCCCGCGCCGCCGTGCCGCTGAAGGGCACGCCATGAGCGCGGCGGTGGAAACACAAGCCACGCGTCCGTGGCTATGGCTGGCGCCGGTGCTGGGTCTGGCGGTGCTGGTGGTGCTGGCGCTGGCCGAAGGGGTGGGCGCTCTGGCGGCAGGCTGGCTCGCCGGATGGCTGTTCAGCCTGGGTCTTTGTGTCGGCGCATCGGGCTGGCTGATGATCCATGCGGTGGTCGGCGGGCGCTGGATCGGAGCCGGCGGCCATGTGCTGGCGCTGTTGGCGGCGTTGACGCCGTTCGCGGCACTGGCGGGGTTGCCGATGCTCGCCGTCCTGCCGCAGCTTTACCCGTGGTGGCCGGGCGAGGATGCGGCGCGCGGCATATTCTACCTGAACGCCGATGGCTTTCTGATCCGCGGCGCGATCATCCTGACGGGCTGGTCGGTGATTGGGATTATCGCCGCGCGCATGGGGCGGGGATTGGCGGTCGCCGGGCTCATTTTTCATGGGTTTGCGGTTAGCTTTGCGGGGCTGGATTGGGTTCTGTCGCGCGACCCCGACTTCGGCTCCACCACCTTTGGCGCGCTGTTGGCGGTGCTGCAACTGGCCCTCGCGCTGAACGTGGCGGCGCTGGCGCTGCGGCAGGACGAGCCGCGCGCGGTGGCGGATTGGGGCGGGCTGATGCTGGCCTGCGTGCTGGGGATATTTTACTTTGCCGCGATGCAGTTCATCGTCAGCTGGTCCGGCAATCTGCCGGGCAAGGCGGCGTGGTACCTGGCGCGGCTGGCGGGCGCCGGGCAGGCGGTGCTGATCCTGGCCTTCCTCGCTGGAGCCGTGATCCCCTTCCTCGCCCTGCTGCCGTCGCGTTGGCGGTCCAACGCCGCGCTGCTGCGGCCGATCGCGGCTTCGGCGCTGACAGGCGGTCTGCTCTATCTGGTCTGGATGTGCGCGCCCGGCCAGCACGTGCTGTCGCTTGCGGTCGCGCTTGCCATCGTCGCGTTGCTGACGGGGCTGGCGGCGGCGCTGCGCCAAATGACGAGAGGCGGGGCGAGAGGGACAATGTGATGGAAGAAGCACCCGAACGCGAACCCCTCGGCATTCCCGAAGCCGGCGTTCTGCTGGTCATTGCGGGGATTGTCGGCATCGGTGCGGCCTGTGTTCTGGCCGCCTGGCTGTTGCTGCCCGACAGCGGCAAGGATTGGGCCGCACCCCAGGCGTTCGCCGAGCCGGATCTGGAAATAAGGCCTGTCGCCGATTACGACGCCTTTCTCGCTCGCCAGCGCGCCGACCTGGCGGGGGCGGGCGGGAGAATGGCGATTGACGAGGCGATGGCACGCATCGCCGCGCGCGGCGCCGAGGCATTTGCGCCGCTGGAAGGAACGCCGCTGGAGGAGACGAAATGATCCGCGCGGTCGCCCTGCTGCTGCTGCTGGCGGCGCCCGCACAGGCGGCGCTGACCCAGGCGGAGCTTGACCGCGTCGCCGCCGCGCCGCCGGCGGGCGCAAGGCTGGATTTGGGCGGAGCTTTGCCGATGGTGGCGGTGTTCGTCGATTTCGACTGCGGTGCGCTCTGCGACGCTGTCCTCGCGCAGACCGGTGCGACGTTGATGGCATCGGGACTGACACCGGGCAAGGATTTCGCCATCGCCGTCATCGGCATCGATCCGCGCGACCCGCCAGAGGCCGCCGAGCGGATGGTGGCAGCCCAACTGCCGGACGAGTTGGTTGCAGCCACACGCATCCTGACCCCCGACCCCGAGCGGCTGGCCGAAATTACGGACGCACTCGGCTATCGCTATACCTTTGATGCCGAAAACGACCGGTTCGCCCATCCGGCGGCGCGCTACGTGCTGACCGCCCGCGGTACGGTAACGCGCGTGCTGCCGGCATTCCGTGCCGAGCCCGATGACCTGCGCCTGGCGCTGGTCGAGGCGGGGCGGGGGCAAAGCGGCTCGTTCGGCGACCGGTTGGCGCTATTGTGTTACGGCTTCGACGCGGCGACCGGGCGTTATTCCCTGGCGATCACGCGCATGCTGACAGTGCTGTCGTTAGGCTTCGCCCTGCTGCTGGGGGGTGCGATCCTGGCGCTGCTGATCCGCGAGCGCAGACGGGGGCTGCGATGAACTCGATCGTCTCCCTTGCCGAAGCCTCGGAAGCCGCCCGCGATTTTGACACGCTGTTTCTGGTGCTGATGCTGTTCTCGCTGGGGATCGTGACACTGGTTAGTACGCTGATACTGGTGTTTTCGGTTCGGTTCCGCGAGGGGTCGCGCACTGCCCGGCATCGCGTGCCCCGTTTGCTATCGCGCGAGATCGAGTGGGGCTGGACCGCGGCTACCGTGTTCGTCGCGTTGTTCTTTTTCTGGCTGGCCGGATCGCTGATGGTGCGCCAACTCAATCCGCCGCCCGGCGCGATGGAAGTGCATGTCGAGGCGAAACAGTGGATGTGGAAGGCGCGCCACCCGAACGGCGCGCGCGAGATCAATGCGCTGCATGTGCCGCTGGGCGAGCCGGTGAAGCTGTATCTCGACAGTCAGGACGTGATCCATTCGTTTTTCGTGCCGGCCTTCCGTCTGAAGCAGGACGTGGTGCCGGGCCGGACTGCTACCGCCTGGTTTACCGCGACCGAGCCGGGCACCTATCACCTGTTCTGCGCCGAGTTCTGTGGGACGTCGCATTCGCAGATGACTGGCGAAATCGTGGTGATGAAACCCGCCGATTTCGCCGCATGGCTCGCGGACCGCCCCGAGGGCAACACACTAGTCGCCGAGGGGCGGGCGCTGTTTACGACCGCGGGCTGTTCCGGCTGTCACGCGCCCGGCTCAAGCGTGCATGCGCCCGATCTGCACGGGCTGGCCGGCCGCAGGGTCCCGCTGACGGATGGCAGGATTGTGACGGCCGACGATGCCTATCTGCGCGACTCCATCATGCTGCCCGCGCGGGACGTGGTGGCCGGCTACGAGCCGATCATGCCCGAATTCAGCGAAATCCTGGCAACCGGAGAGGTGACAGCGCTGGTCGCATATCTGCGCTCTCTGGGATTGCAAGAGGGAGAAAGGCCATGACCGATATCGCCGCGCGGCCCGAGGCGGAGTCCGTCATGCCGCGCCCGACCGGCAGTTATCTGAGCGCGGGCCACAGCTTGAAGTCGTGGCTGTTGACCACCGACCACAAGCGGATCGCCATTCTTTATGCGATCACGCTGACCCTGTTCTTTTTCATCGGCGGCGCGGCGGCCACCCTCATCCGCATCGAGTTGGTGACGCCGGCGGGCGATCTGGTCAGCGCGGACAGCTATAACAAGCTGTTCACGCTGCATGGGGTCATCATGGTCTGGTTCTTTCTCGTGCCCGCGATCCCCACCACGTTCGGCAATTTCATTTTGCCGATAGCGGTCGGCGCGAGTGACGTGGCCTTTCCGCGCCTCAACCTGTTCAGTTGGTACCTGACCGTGGCGGGCGGATCGCTGGCGCTGGTGTCGCTGCTGCTTGGCGGGGTCGACACAGGCTGGACCTTCTACACGCCCTATTCCACGCTCTATTCCAACAGCTATGTGACGCTGGCCGCGGCGGGCGTGTTCGTCGCCGGCTTCGGCACAATCGCCACCGGCGTCAACATGATCGCGACGGTGCATGTGCTGCGCGCCAAGGGCATGCGCTGGATGCGATTGCCGCTGTTCGTCTGGTCGATTTACGCCACCTCGATCATCATGGTGTTGGCGACGCCGGCGCTGGCGGCGCTGCTGTTGATGGTGGTAGCGGACCGGCTGTTCGGCCTGGCGCTGTTCGACCCAGCACGGGGCGGCGATCCGATCATCTTCCAGCATGTGTTCTGGTTCTACTCACACCCGGCGGTCTATATCATGATCCTGCCGGGAATGGGCGTTGTGACCGAGATCATCACCTGTTTCGCCCGCCGCCGCGTCTTTGGCTACGAGGCAATGGTGTTCGCCATCCTCGGCATCGCGATCTTCAGCTTTTTCGTCTGGGGCCATCACATGTTCGTGGCCGGGCAATCGGCGTGGGCCAGCCTGGTGTTCTCGATCCTGTCCTTTGTGGTCGCGGTGCCCTCGGCGATCAAGGTGTTCAACTGGTCGGCAACTCTGTACGGCGGGCATATCACCTTCGAGGCGTCGATGCTCTATGCGCTGGGCTTCCTCGGACTGTTCACGCTGGGCGGGCTGACGGGGCTGTTCCTGGCCTCCATCCCGATCGACGTGCATGTGCATGACACCTATTTTGTAGTTGCGCATTTCCACTACATCATGGTTGGCGGCATGGTGACCGCGTTCTTCGGCGGCCTGCATTTCTGGTGGCCCAAAATCACGGGACGGCATTACAGCGAATCGTGGGCGCGGCTGGCGGCGATACTAATGTTTGTTGGCTTCAACTTCACCTTTTTTCCTCAGTTTATTCTGGGCTATCTCGGGATGCCGCGGCGCTATCATTCCTATCCGCCCGAGTTTCAGATCTGGCACATCCTTAGCTCGGGCGGAGCGGTGATCCTGGCGCTCGCCTATCTGGTGCCGCTCATTTATCTGACGCTGTCGCTGCGTTATGGGCGGCGCGCGGGCGACAATCCCTGGCACGCGAGCGGGCTGGAATGGGCGACGGCCTCGCCGCCGCCGCGCGACAATTTCGTGGTGCCGCCCAGCGTAGATAGCGAACCCTACAATTATCACGCCCCGCGCGATGAACCCCGCGCACGTGGCAGGGGTAGCGGCGACAGTCAGTCCGAGCAACAGGGCGACACCAAATGACCCCCGCCCGACACGAGCCCTTCCACGATCTCGCGCGGCAGCGCAGCGCCGCCGAGTTCGGACTGTGGGTGTTTCTCGCCTCCGAGCTGGTGTTCTTCGGCGCGCTGCTCGCGACCTATGGGTTGTATCGCTACACTTATCCCGATGCATTCGAAGCGGCGGGGGCCAAGACCGCGCTCTGGCTGGGCACGGTGAATACCGCAATCCTGCTGACCTCCAGCGCGACCATGGCAGTGGCGGTCTGGGCGGGAGAGGAAGGCCAAAAGCGGCACGTTCTGATCGGCCTTTCCCTTACATGGCTGCTCGGATTCGCCTTCATGGTCGTGAAGGGCGTGGAATATTACAAGGACATCAGCGAGTCCCTTTATCCAGGCGCCGTGGATTTCCCGGTGGACCAGCTGGGGGCCCAGATCTTTATCGGGCTCTATTGGGCGATGACGGGGGTGCATGCGGTACACCTTTCCATCGGGTTGGGTGCGGTCGCCATCACCCTGTGGCGGGTGCGGGGCGACCGGTTCGACTGGCAGCGCACCGGGCTGCTGCACGTGCTGGGGCTTTACTGGCACCTGGTCGATCTGATCTGGATCGTGCTTTATCCGCTGCTCTATCTGCTGGGGCGCTCGCTATGAATGTCGGGCAGGATGGCGGCCGAAATGGCGGAACGTCGCCTGCCCGCCTGTGGCGGCGTTCGGCGCTGGTTTGGCTGGCGCTGACCGTACTGCTGGCGGCGACGCTGTTCGGAGCCCACTTGCCGATCGGCGGCTGGAAATTGCCGCTGGCGCTGACCATCGCCGCTGCCAAGGCGGGGCTGGTAGTCGCGATATTCATGGGCTTGGGTCAGGCCATAGCGGCGGCAAGGGTTGCCGCGCTGTGTGGATTGCTCTGGGTGATGCTGCTGCTCTCGTTGTCCATGACCGACCAGACCACGCGCCAGCGAATAGCTCCCGGTTTCAGTGTCGAACACGAGGCGCAACCGTGACCGGATGAAAGGTTTGGCCGATCACGACAACGTGATAGCCGGTCGATCGGCGTGGATCGGAACGCAAATGGTGCGGGTCCGTTGGTGAATTGTGGGGCATTCTTCACGCCGAAGGAGTTGTAATGTCTACCTTGTTTAAACTTACCACCACGGCTGCCTTTGTCCTCGCGGCAGGCGTGGCGTCCGCTCAATCGAGTGACACCAAAGCCACAGGCAACGAAAAATCGCCCGATGAAGTGAAGTGCCACGAGATCGTGACGATGGATACGGCCGTTGTGCCGGCGACGCTTTACTACATCGCAGGGTACCGTAGCGGCAGCGGCGGGAACACGGGTGGAACGAGTGGCAGCAGCGGTTCCTCGGGAAGCGACAGCGGCACGAGCAGCAGCAAGTCGTCATCGGGATCGAGCGGCAGTCAGAGTTCCTCGTCGAGCGATAGCGGCACGAGCAGCACCATGAAGTCATCCGGTAAGTCTTCTGAGACCGGCAGCGCCGCATCCAGCGCGCCGCAGATGCAGATCGTCCGGGTTCGGGGGTTCTACGAAATTCCCGTCGCTGACGTCATCACAGCCTGCGCCGAAAGGCCGGAGAGCAACGTCTCGGACGTGATGGACGAAAAGCGTGGCAGCACCAATTCGAAAACCAGTTCGGGCACCAAGTCCGATACCAAGTGACAGTGACGTCAATCAACCGCAGGGCCGCCAGTACTATGCTGGCGGTCTTGCGCGTTTCAATCGGAGAATTTCACCATGAATTCAGCCTCGCATTGCCGTCGTGACCGGCGCTTCCGCCGGAGTTGGTCGCGCGCTTGCCCGGACCCTAGGCGCGCGCGGCGATCGGGTGGCGCTTTTGGCGCGCGGTCGCACGGGTCTGGAGGCGGCGGCCGAGGAAATCCGCGCGCAAGGGGGTGAGGCGCTGGTGCTGCCTACGGACGTGGCCGACGCCGATCAAGTTTTCGCCGCGGCGGAGGCAGTGGTAGAACAGTGGGGCGGGATTGATCTATGGATCAACAACGCGATGGCGACGATCTTCAGTCGCATAGCCGACGTCACGCCGGCAGAATTCCGGCGCGTGACAGAGGTGACCTATCTGGGCCAGGTACACGGCACGCTCGCCGCCTTGCGCCAGATGCGCGAGCAGGGCCACGGAACCATCGTCCAGATCGGTTCGGCGCTCGCCTATCGGTCGATCCCCCTGCAGTCGGCCTATTGCGCTGCCAAGGCGGCGGCGCGTGGCTTTACGGACTCGCTGCGCTCGGAGCTCGAACATGAACGGAGTCCGATCCGCGTGACCATGGTGCACCTGCCGGCGGTGAATACACCCCAATTCGACTGGGCACGCTCGCGCATGGGCGCCGAGCCGCAACCGGTGCCGCCGATCTTCACGCCCCATGATATCGCTCGCCAAATCCTGCGGGCCGCCGACACGTGCCCGCGCGAGTTGTGGATCGGTAGCTCAGCGGTGCAAGCCATCCTCGGAACCTTTGTGGCGCCTGCCTACATGGACAGGATGATGGCGCGCAAGGCCTGGTCCAGCCAGATGGGCGCGCCGATCGACGAGGACGCCCGGCCGGACAATCTGTTCGAGCCGGTCGATCGCGACATGGGAGCCGAGGGTCGGTTCGGCCGGCGCACCCGAAACCGCGTCACCGGCTGGTCGGCGGAGACGGTCCGGCTTGGCGTGGCAGCGGCGGGGGTGGCGGGCCTGCTTGGCACCGGCTGGCTGCTCTCCCGGGCGACGAAGCGGCGGCGTCACCCCAGGCTCAAGCCGTAACCGGCGCCGAAGATCAGCCCGAACAACACCTGCGCGGCGATGGTCGTGACTGGCGTCGCATAGCCGTAGTTCAGTCCGAATGGTCCCGGCGGCTCCAGCCGGGCCAATGCCGAGGGGCCATCGTAGTGGGTGGCTACGTTGGGATGGATAAACGGCAACAGCGGCAGAAAGACCATGACCAGAAATGCGCCATGCGCGAGCCCGATCAGCCCGCCGATCCACCATGAACCAGTGCCGAAATCCTGCAGAACGAGGGCGTAGAGAAAGGCGAAGATCCAGCCGCCCAGCAGATAGGCGATGTAGCCCAACACCATAGCCGCCGCCCGCCGCATGGTGAAAAAGGTGCCGAACAGGAAAGGCAGGCTCATGCGGGAAAAGCCCAGCAGCCGCGTCCCTTCCAGCGCAGTGGCCATTGCGCCTGACCCGATCAACCCCCAGAGCGCGATTGCAGGCCAACTGGACACGATCCGCCTGCCACACGCTCATAGCTTCTCCTTCGGCGTCTTGCCCTGTTCCTGCCGTCCCAGTGTGGAGGCCGCCCGAATCAGCCCGGCATGAGAGAACGCCTGCGGGAAATTGCCCAACATTTCACCAGTGTCGGGGTTCATTTCCTCCGACATCAGCCCCAGGTCGTTGGCGTGCTGCAACAGCGCGGTTATGCGCGCGCGCGCCGCTTCCGTATCGCCGCGTCGCGCCAGATAATCGGCGGCCCAAAAGCCGCACGCGGTAAAGGTGCCTTCGGTCGAAGGCATGCCGTCCATCCCGGCTGGATAGCGCCGGATCTGTGCGCCATGGCCGAGGTCGTTCTCAATCCGCTCGAAGGTGGCGACCATCAGCGGGTCGTTCGCGTCGATAATCCCCATCCGCGGCAACAACAGCAGCGAGGCATCCATGTAATCATGCCCATAGGCGCCGGTCAGCGCGCCTGCGTCTTTGCTGATCCCATGCGCAAGGATATTGGCGCGAATCGCATCGCGTTCGCGCGCAAGACGGGTGGTGTCCAGCCGCAGATGGCTCATTTCACACAGTTGCAGCACCGAATCCAGTGCCGCCCAGCACATCACCTTGGAGTAAGTGTGGTGGCGGCGGACATCGCGTAATTCCCACATGCCGTTGTCGGGCAGAGTCCAACTTTGGCACACCATATCCGCGAATTCTCCCAGCCGTCGGCGCTGCTCGAAGTCCAGTTCGCCGCCGGCCTTGGCATAGAGCAGCGCACAGTTGGCGATCTCGCCATAAACGTCCAGTTGCAATTGTCCCTGGGCGCCGTTTCCCGTGCGCACCGGCGCCCGAGCCGCGCCAACCTTCCAGCGCGTGGCGGGTACGCTCGCGCGCCATAGTGTGGCCGAACACATCATAAAGCACATCGAGCCGTGGCGCGGTCAGTTGCGTGGCGTGAATCAGCCAGCGAAAGAATGCCTCGCCTTCCTCCTCGTAGCCGAGATCGAGAAAACTGCCGAGAATGAATGAGGAATCGCGCAGCCAGCAATAGCGGTAATCCCAATTGCGCTTGCCGCCCACCGCTTCAGGCAGGCTGGTGGTAGGGGCGGCCAGCACCGCCCCCGTCTGACTAAAGGTCAGCAGCCGCAAGACGATGAAACTGCGCAGCACCGCGTCCTGAAACGGGCCGTCATGGGTGCAGGTGTCGCAGAAGCTCTGCCACCACTCCAGCGTGGCCTCCAGTTCGTCGCGGCATCCGTCGAGCGGCATCAGCACGCCGATATCGCTGCGGCAGAAGGACAGGGTCAGGGCGTGCCGCTCGCCCTTGGCAAGGCGGATGCGCGCGCTCAGTGTGCCCTGCGCGCTGCGCTCCAGCGGCACGTCCGTCTGGAGCGCCAGGAAATCGCGCCCGCTTGTCATCGTCCAAACACCCGCACCACGTTGGCGCAGGTTCGGCAGTACCTCGCCATAGCTGGGCCGCGGGGCGAAACGGACGGCCAGTTCGGGCTGACCCTCAACCGCCTCCACCAGTCGGATCAGCCGGCGGGCGGCGGCCACGCGGCGTTGCCGACCATCGCGGGGAATCGGCATGAAATCGGTGATCCGCAGGATTCCATCGGCGGTTTCATGGGTCGTTTCCAGTATCGAGGAATTGGGCAGATAGCGGCGCGTCGATCGGGCTTCCTGCGCGGACCCGGCGAAGAAACAGCCACCCCGCTCCCGATCGAGCAGTTCGGCAAAAATCGACTCGTCGTGCATGTCGGGTAGACACAGCCAATCGATAGCGCCGTCGCGCGCCACCAGCGCGGCGGCGTGGGTATCGCCGATCAGCCCGTAGTCGGCGATCGGCAGATAGCGGACGCGTCGATAGGGCAGGGCAGCGGCGTGCTCAACCATGTCGCCGGTCCAACTGGCCGCGGCGCGCCAGCGTCTTTATCCGGTCGGCAATGCGCGCGGCGTTGGCCATAATCGTCATCGAAGGATTGACCCCGCCCGCCGTCGGCATCAGCGAGCCGTCGCAGACCCAGAGGTTGTCCACGTCCCAGCTTCGTCCGTCGCTGTTCGTGACGCTGGTTTCGGGATCGTCGCCCATTCGGCAGCCGCCCATCAGATGCGCGGTGGACTCCGTGCGCAACAGGTCGCGCCCGCCCGCCGCCTCCAGCATCCGCGCCATGAAATCGCGCGCATGGCGGCCCATGCGGCGGTCATTGTCGCAGTACGAATATGTCACCCGCGCCCGCGGCAATCCCAGGGGGTCAGTTTCATCGGCCAGCGTTACGCGGTTGTCGGCTTGCGGCATGGTCTCGCCCACCATCTTGAGCCCAGCCATTCGGTTGTACAACGCCATCTGGCGGCGCAACTCATTGCCGAAGACACCTTCGTTCGTCACCAGCATTTTGCCGAAATCCGTCGGCAGCGGCCCTTGGCTCATGAAGGAATAGCCGCCGTCGAAATCCTTGTCGGGATGCTCGTCGACATAGTTCCAGTGTTCGCAACAGGCCATCGAGGGCGGGCCTTTATACCAGCGGATCTCGTCCTCCATCATTGCCCCAGACCGCGTCGTTGAGATGCGCCATCAGATAACGCCCGACAGTGCCGGAAGAATTGGCGAGTCCATCGGGATGGCGCCCGCCCGCCGAGTTCAGCAGCAAACGCGGCGTTTCGATGGAATACCCGGCACAGACCACGTTTCGGGCCCGCTGAAAACGCCACTGCGCCGCCGCGATGATATTCGACGCCGGTGGCGCGGCCGTCGGCATCGGTCTCGATCCGGCCGACCATCGCCAGGTCGCGGATTTCCGCGCCTGCATCCAGCGCGCGCGGGATGTAGGTGACCAGCACGCTTTGTTTGGCATTGGTGGAACAGCCGATCTTGCACATGCCGCGATAGACGCAGGGCGGCGATTTTCCGCGCGGGGCGGACACGGTAGCCAGCGGCGTCGGCGCCCACTCCACCCCCATCGCCTCGGCTCCGCGCGCCAGGACCTGCCCGGCGGCATTCACCTCGTGCGCGCGATAGGGGTAGCGCCCGCGGTCCGGCCCCCACGGATAGCGCAGGGGGCCGGAGATGCTGCAAGCACGCTCGACCTCGGCATAGTAGTGCCACATCTCCCGCCAGCCCACCGGCCAGTCGATGCCATAGCCAAGCGTGCTGTGCGATTTGAACCATTCGGGACGAAAGCGCAGCGCGACCATCTGGAAATGCACCGAAGAGCCGCCGACCGCGCGCCCCGAATTGTTCGATCCAAATTCCAGCGGATCGTCGCCATCGGAGATACGCGGGTCCAGCCAGTAGAGCTTGTCCTGCTCGCGCTCGTCCGAGGCGAAGTCGGCCAGCGGCCGCCAGAACGGGCCGGCATCGAATGCCACCACCGAAAATCCCGCCTCGGCCAGTTTTGCCGCCAGCACACCGCCGCCGCATCCGGTGCCGACGATGGCGAAATCCACTTCTCTCGGCATCGGCGAACTGCCGCATCGGCACTGTGCCGTCCCGGCTGAAGACATCCGGCGCGAGGCCCGTCGATGGCGCGCGGGCCGGGATCATGCCAGCCCGTCATCGCTTCGGATCCTCCCAGTCTCCGGCCTCCCAGTCTCCGGGCGGAGCCTCCCAGCTGTCGGCGCGGTTCGCCTGCAGGCGAACATAACCGCGCGGACTGGCCGGACCGCCAAAGCCGATCTCGCTTTGCCCGGTGGGATGAGCATAGTAGATGCCGACGATCTCGGCTCAGCACCAGATGGCGGAAAAAGCGCTGCGGCGGCAGGGCCGGCCACTCTGGCGCGCGACTACGTCACCCTTGTCCACATCGCGCAGCAAGGCGCCGCGCGCAGCGCGGTCGAGCGCGGGAAATCGCGCCCCGCCGCAGTCTGCGCCTCGGCGTCAGCGCCGCCAGGCCCTGCCGCCACGCGTCGGGCGCCGGCGGCATGTCGGCGTGGCGCGTGCCGCTGCTGCGCCCCTCGTGCAGCGCGGCGTCGATCCAGGCCGCCAGCGGCACCGGCTCCGGTCGTCGCCCTCCTGCGGCATGACCGTCGTCGCAAAGGGCCTGGAGCGTGGGCCATTCCTGCGCGGTGAAGAACCGCCGCGTCCGGCACCTCGGTCAGGCGGTGGTGCAGCACCGCGCGCGTGATGTCGTTGAACGAGGGGCTGTCCCATTTGCCAGGATATCCCAACCCGGATAGGGAGGAGCGAGATATCGCCCGCTCATCGCGTGCCCTCCATCAGATCGAGCGCCGCATCGCCGGCCAGCGCCAGGGCAGTAAAGCTGGACGGAGCCGGCACCGGTGGACCGGCAAAGGCGCTTTGGCTGCCAATTACCCCAGCCGCCCATGTTGCGGCTTACGCCGTAGATGTGAAAGCCGGTGCCGACAATCCCCATCGCGCCCATCAGGCGCAGCGCGGCGCGGGCGGGTGCCGAGGTCGCGGCGTGCGGCCGCAGCGCCTGTTGCAGCAACAGCACCGCCGCAATGGGCGGCAGCGTGACGGGCGTGAACATCGCCGGGATTGTGCCAGGCGCCGCGAAAATGCAGCAGGCCGGCCTCCGCGACTTCGGCCAGCGTCGCGAACGCGATGAACGCGCCCAGCAATCGGCCGTGATCGCGCGTCTTGGCAGCGCGCGACAACCCCGAGCACTCCCGTTACGGTTAGGCCGCCCGGCGCGCCGATCGGGGCGGCATAGAACAGATTGTTCCAGTCCACCCCGCCCGGGCGCTTCAGGATGTTGTATGCGTGGAAGCCCAAACCCGCCGCTCCCGACCACGACCGCGGCGCTCTGGACCAACCGCCCCGCACGCGTGTCGCCCGCTGCATCGCTAGCTGCCTCAAAGGTGGAGAGCGCCGCCAATGTCGGTGCCACATACATCGCAGGATTGTGATAGCCGCCGCGCTGATGCTCCATGGCGCTGTCGGCGAGGATGCTGACCCCCATTGTCGCGGCAGACAGACGCAGTTTGCGGCGTGGGTCGGGACGGGTGCGCCGCCCCAAGAGCAATGCCGCAGCCCCCAGTATCTGCCAACGCGCCGATCCCCATGGCGGCACTGCGATAATCACGTTGCCGGTCGTTCTGGGCATGATTTTTGCGGACTCGCGCCGTGCGGGCTCGGTTGTTGCGGGCAAGGGGTCGCATGTTGTTCTCCTGCGCGTGATGCGCCGAAACTGTAATCATCGTAACGGTGTGGATCTGGATCGTTCCCTCGCAATTCCCTCACCCAGTGATCACAATTATGCGGCAGATGCGGAACATTTCTTCCGCAAAACCATTTTAGTGGGAAGGACGCATTAATAGGAGGGTCGGCCGAATGACCACGCCGATCGGACAGCAACGCTGGGCCATTGCCGAAGGCTACATCCCCGAATGGAGCACCGGCCCCGAACCACAGATGACCAGCCATGAAACCGTCTGCATCCTGAATGCAGGCGACGGAAGACGCACAGCGTAACGCTGACGCTCGTACTTCGCCGGCCGCGATCCGGCCGGCCCCTATCACGCTGACCGTTGCCGGCGCGGCGCACCTTGCACCAGCGGTTCAACGATCTGCACGATCCCGAGCCGGTGCCGCGCGGCACCGATTATGCCTGCGTAATCGAGGCGGACCGGCCGGTAGTGGTGCAGCACACGCGGCTGGATTCCCGCCGCGCCGAGAACGCGCTGCTGACGACGATCGCCTATCCTGGCTGAGCGGCGCGCGACGAACCAAGGAGACAGAAGATGGCAGACACCGTCGGAGATTTCATCCTCAAGCGCCTGCACGAATGGGGCGTCCGCCGGATCTATGGCTTTCCGGGCGACGGCATCAACGGGCTGGTCGGGCGCGCTGGGGCGCGACGAGACCATCGATTTCATCCAGACCCGGCACGAGGAAGAGGCCGCCTTCATGGCCTGCGCCCATGCCAAATGGACCGGTGAGGTCGGCGTCTGCATGGCGACCTCCGGCCCCGGGGCGATCCATCTGCTGAACGGGCTCTACGATGCCAAGCTGGACCATCAGCCGGTGCTGGCCATTGTCGGGCAACAGGCGCGGGCGGCCCTGGGCGGCAATTACCAGCAGGAGGTCGATCTGCAGGTGCTGTTCAAGGATGTGGCCAAGGATTACGTCCACACCTGCATGGTCCCCGAGCAGGCGCGGCACCTGATCGACCGCGGCATGCGCATCGCCATGGCCAAGCGCCTGCCGACGGCGCTGATCTTTCCGAACGACGTGCAGGAGGCCGACGCGGTCGAGGCGCCGCCCCACGCCCATGGCACCGTCCATTCCGGCATCGGCTATGCCGCGCCGCGCGTGGTGCCCGAGCAGGCCGATCTCACCCGCGCCGCCGAGGTGCTGAACGCAGGCAAGAAGGTCGCGATCCTCGCCGGTGCGGGGCGCTGGGGGCGGCCGACGAACTGGTGCAGGTGGCCGATCTTCTGGGCGCGGGCGTGGCCAAGGCGCTGCTGGGCAAGGCGGTACTGCCCGACGATCTGCCATTCGTTACAGGACAGATGGGCCTTCTGGGCACCGAGCCGTCGGACTGGATGATGCGGCATTGCGATACGCTGCTGATGGTCGGCTCGCGCTTTCCCTATTCCGAGTTCCTGCCCAAGGAGGGCAAGGCGCGCGCCGTGCAGATCGATATCGACCCGGCGATGGAATCGATCCGCTATCCGATGGAAGTGAACCTGGTCGGCGATGCGGCCGCAACCCTGCGTGCGCTGATTCCGCATCTGAAGGCAAAGGAGGATCATAGCTGGCGCGAAGACATCGAGAAGCGCGTTGGCAAATGGTGGGACGAGGCCGAAACCCGCGCCCATCAAGAGGCCGATCCGATCAATCCCGAACTGCTATTCTGGGAAGCTTCGCCGCGCCTGCCGGACAACACGATCATCGCCGCCGATTCCGGCTCCTCCGCCAACTGGTTCGCGCGCGCCATCAAGGTGCGTCCGGGCATGAAGGCGTCGCTTTCGGGCACGTTGGCCACCATGTGTCCGGGCGTGCCCTATGCGACCGCGGCCAAGTTCTGCTATCCCGACCGGGTGGCAGTCGGCTTCGTCGGGGACGGAGCCATGCAGATGCTGGGGATCAACGGGCTGATCACCATCGCGAAATACTGGCGCGAATGGACCGATCCGCGGCTGGTGATCGCGGTGCTGAACAACAACGACCTGAACCAGGTAACGTGGGAACTGCGCGCCATGGGCGACAGTCCGAAGGTGCCGGAAACGCAGGACGTACCGCCCTTCGATTATGCCGAATATGCCCGGTCTCTGGGTTTGAACGGCATCCGTGTCGAAACGCCGGATCAGGTCGCCCCCGCCTGGGACGAGGCCTTTGCGGCCGACCGGCCCACAGTCATTGATGCGCTGACCGACCCGGACGTGCCGACCCTGCCGCCGCATATTAGCCTGAGCCAGGCTCGGAGTTACGCCAAGGCGCTGGCCGCGGGCGATCCGGACGCGGGCGGTATCCTCTGGCAGACCTTCAAGCGCGTCACGGGATAGGCCGATGCGGGACGTGCCGACACTGGAGACGCCGCAGGTTACCGTCTGCCGCGTGCCGACGGATGCGCCGGAGTCCGATGGCACGCTGCAGTGGGACGCGACCACGATCGTTCTGGTCGAAATAACCGCCGGAGGGCAAACGGGACTGGGCTACAGCTACGGCAATCCGGCGGTCGGGGCGTATATCCGCGACACGCTCGCTGGCACCGTCACGGGGCTTAGCGCATTCGACATTCCCGCCGCCGCATCACGCGATGCTTCATGCACTTCGCAATGACGGGCAGGCGGGCATCGCATCGATGGCGGTTTCGGCGGTGGATAATGCGCTCTGGGATCTCAAGGCGCGGCTGCTGGATCTGTCGGTGGCGCAACTTCTGGGGCAGGCGCAGGAGAGCGTGGCGCTGTACGGTTCGGGCGGGTTCACCTCGTACGATGACGACCGGCTGAGTCAGCAACTAGGTGGCTGGGCCGCCGACGGGTTCGCCTTCGTCAAGATGAAAGTCGGGCGCGAGCGGGCGCGCGACCCCGAGCGGCTGCGCGTGGCTCGCGAGGCGATCGGGGAGGGGTGTGAACTTTTCGTCGACGCCAATGGCGCATTTACGCGCAAACAGGCGCTGCCCATGGCCGAAACCTTCTCCCGGTTCGACGTGCGCTGGTTCGAAGAGCCGGTCTCGTCCGACGACCTGGCGGGGCTGCGCCTGCTGCGCGACCGTGCACCGCCCGGAATGGCGGTCACGGCGGGGGAATATGGCTATGACCCGTGGTATTTCCGTCGGATGCTCGAGGCGCAGGCGGTGGACGTCATTCAGGCCGACGCGACGCGCTGCGGCGGTATCACCGGCTTTCTCAAAGCCGCGCGGCTGGCCGAGGCGTTTCAGATTCCGATTTCAGCCCATTGCGCGCCGGCGCTGCATCTGCATATCTGCGCCGCCCTGCCGCACGCTCAGCATATCGAATGGTTCCACGATCATGTGCGTATCGAGCATATGCTGTTCGATGGCGCGCCGCAGTCGGTGCAGGGCCGTGCCGCACCCGACCTATCCCGTCCCGGTTTCGGTCTCGATATCAAGCCGCAAGAACGAGCGCGCCATGCAATCTGACCGCCGGATTGGGGCACGAGGCGTCATTGATCAGTCCGCTGCCATACGTAAGGGGGCAAGTGCGGTCATGCCCCTTGATCGGTCTCTCCTTTACCGATCCTCGTAGGGGCGCTGGTCTCCAGCAGGCGATCGGCTAGTTCTCGGTCGTCGACGCCGGTGGCGGTTTCCGGTCTTGCTCCGGTCCATTCTTCCCCGCCAACATCTGGCGGTAAGGCTTCCGGCCTTCCAACTGGAACTGTGCCATCTCGCCCCGCCATTCTGGGCGTTTCGCTGCTTGGCGCAACTCCATAATCGACATCAGTTCTCCCTCCCCCGTCGCTTCCTGTTCCGGCTCGGTCTGGAAGGGCGTTTTCGGTTGTGGCATCGATCAGACTTTCTTCTTCAAGGCTAAAGGGCACTTCGATAAATACGGCTGCGTAGCCGCTTCTGGGCCGATGTTGAACCTCGTTCGCCGCTGAACGCCCCGATGGGCGCCGTTTTGCGGCCTTTTTTGGTTGTTTTTGCCCGTTCAGCTGCGCTCCAGACGCACTTCTGCTGTCGCCACCCCGCTCACGTCGGCCCGCGGGCGGCGGCGAGGCCGTTCAGGTGGACCACGCGGCGCATGTTGTAGGCAAGGTTCTTCAGGCCGATGCGCGCCTTGGCGCGGGCGATGCCGATGCTGCGCACCAGCGTGCCACCCATGTCGTTGGTCTGCGCGCCGAACACGTGCTCGACCCGGGCGCGGACCTTCGAGCGGGTCTTGTTGCCCGGTTTCTCGCGCTTGCTGAGTGGGCGGTTGCGATGGCCCTTGCGGTGGATGCGGCTCTTCAGGCCGCGGTCTTCCAGCTTCTCCTCAATCTCGGCCGACCGGTAGGCGCTGTCCGCCCAGACGTCCGAGGCCGTGTTGTCGTCGTCCAGCACGTCGTCGATGACCTGGCTGTCGTGCGTCGCCGCGTCCGTCACCTTGTAGCGGCGGATCAGCTTGTGTCGCCGATCGACGTTGACGTGATTCTTGTAGCCGTAGTGCGACTTGCCGTGCTTCTTGGTCCAGCGCGCGTCGGTGTCCTTCTGGCGTTTCTTCGCCGGCTTCTCGTCCCAGCCCTCGGGCGTCTCGCCCGCCTTGATCGCGGCATTCTCATCGCGGTCGTTGCGCTGCTTGGGCACCGGCACGATCGAGGCGTCGATCATCTGCCCGCCCATCGCCAGCCAGCCCTGGGCCTCCAGGTAGCCCTCGAATGCGCCGAACAGCTCATCGACAACGCCAGCCTGGACCAGCTGCTCGCGGTACTGCCAGACCGTCGTCGCGTCCGGAACCGGATCCTCAAGACCCAAGCCCAGGAAGCGCATGAACGACAGCCGGTCGCGCACCTGGTACTCGAACTGCTCGTCGGAGAGGTTGTAGAGCTCGCACAGCACGAGCGCCTTGAGCATCACGACCACATCCCACGGCTTGCGGCCAGCCTTGGATTTTCGGGCCTCCGGCGGCCGGCGCCAGACCGCTTCGAACTGCGGCCGGAAATACGCCCAGGGGATGGCGTTCAGCTTCACCAGCGGATCCGACTTCGCGTCCAGCCCGGCGTAGCGTTTCGAAACGTCGAAGAAGCCCATCTGGCCCATCAGCACCTCCCAGTCATCGCCCCTATATCGGCGATCCTACCGGGATCCGGCTGGATCGCGACATTTTTCGAGGTGCCCTAAAATCATCGGCAGCTATGTCGTATTCTTTCACACGTTCTGCATCGAGGACACGCAGTCCGGCTTCCTGCTTCACCCGCGCCTTTCCGAGAGGGTCCAGCTCCGTGGCAGGCATGCTGGTCCATGCGGTGACGACATCCTTAATTACCTGATCGACGTTGGGCACGGACAGCCTGGGCGTCGGTGCCATCTCGATGGTACGGTCATGCCCTCCTCTCGCCCTCCTCTCGCCGTCTTCGTGCCCCGCTCGTGCCCTATATCCCGGGGTAGGCCCCGGAGCGCACTAATCAATCCACCGCAAATCCCTAGTAACGCTGTGCTTTTTCCTCGCCAACCACGCAAATTGAGATCTGTTCGAAGGCAGGTCGAAATCATGTTCAAGGCGTTTCACCAGGAACGCTTCAGCCACCGCGGCGATCATTACACCCTGCCGCCGGACGTGCCCTATCGCGGCTATGACCTGAAGGATTTGACCCTGGTGCCGCGCCCCGTACACCAGCCTGTCGAATGCTGGCAGCCGGTCGTCAGCGCCATCCCGCGCGGGCTGGAATTCATGATCCGGCACGGGATCAAAGGCGCGGTCCGTGGCGGTGCCGCCACCATGGCGGACGGCCCGATCCAAGCCTACCAGGTGGAGCACATCAATCTTTCGACGCCGCTCACCACGCCCAAGGCCATGATGATCGCACAGTTCGAGCGGGTGGCGGCCGAGGTCATGCCCCATTTCGGACCATCCTGATCGCAATGCCGGAACCAGATTTGCGCTGGCGCAGCCAGACGAAGCGAATTAGGGTTCCGGCGCCTTTCCAGGCGCACCCCTAGACCGCCCCTTTGAATTGCGTGAGTTCGCCAGCTAAATGCCTCTTTCCGCCCGCCCGCTTCTCTCCGACCACTTCACCCTCACCCGCCCTGCCGTCACCGGTCAGAACGGCATCGTCTCCTGCCAGCACTACCGGGCGGCCGAGGCCGGCGCCGCGGTGCTGGAGGCAGGCGGCAACGCCATGGACGCCGCGGTAGCCACTGCCCTTGCCATGGGGGTGGTCGAACCCTGGATGAGCGGCATCGGCGGCGGCGGCTTCCTGCTGCACGGCGACGCCGCAACGGGAGAGGTGCATATGGTGGATTTCGGCATGATGTCGCCCAGGGCGCTGGACCCGTCCGCCTATGAACTGGCAAGCGGCCTCTCCGGCAATGATCCGCTGTTCGCCTGGCCGAAGGTGATCGATGACCGCAACCAGGTGGGCGCCGAAGCGGTCGCCATACCGGGCGCCGTCGCCGGTCTCTCGGCCGCGCTGGAGCGGTTCGGCACCATCGCCTGGGCCGACGCCCTGCAACCGGCCATTGCGCTCGCGGAAAAAGGGCTGCCCGTGCAGTGGCCCGCCACGCTGGAAATCGCCTATAGCGCCGAAACCCTCGCCAAATTCGAGGTGTCGAGCGCGATCTATTTGCCGAACGGCCTGCCCGCGATCGCACCAGACGCCCATGAAACGGTCTATCAACCGATGGGCGGCCTGCCCCGGACCCTGCGGCGGCTGGCGGAGGCGGGTGCGCGCGACTTCTATGAGGGCGAGATCGCGGCCTCGCTGGTGCACGACCTGCAGGCGGCGGGCAGCGTGATCTCCGCCGAAGACCTGGCCGCCTACCGGCCGAATATCCAGCCCGCCATGGCCGTTCCCTACCGTGGCGCAACCGTCTATCTGACCCATGGCTATAGCGGCGGCCCGACCTTCGCCCGTGCCTTGCGGCAACTGGAAGAGACGCTGGACCCGCGCGAGGGCGTCACCGCTGCCGCCTATCTGGCCTGGGCCGAGGCCCTGAGCGATGCCTATTCCTATCGGCTGGCCAATCTGGGGCATGCGGGCGATATGGGCAGCCCGGACGCGAGTACCACCCACCTTTCGGTCGTGGACAGGCATGGCAACATGGTGGCGCTGACCAACACGCTCTTGGAGCGGTTTGGCTCGCGCCTGACCCTGCCGGAAAGTGGCATTCTGATGAACAACGGCGTGTTCTGGTTCGACCCGCGGCCGGGCCAGCCGAACAGCATGGCGCCGGGAGTGCGGCCGCTTTCCAACATGTGCCCGGTGCTGGCGCTGAAGGACGGCAAGCCCTGGTTTGCGCTCGGCGCGAGCGGCGGGCGCCGCATCGTGCCGGCGACCTTCCAACTGACCTCCCTGCTGATCGATTTCGGCCTGTCGCTGGAGGATGCGTACCGGGTGCCGCGCATCGACGTCTCCGGCGGCCCGGACATTCTGGCGGACTACCGCCTCAACCCGGCCATACTCGATGCGCTGGCCGAGCACTACAACGTCATCCAAAGCTTTGACTCGGCCGGCATGAAAGAGTTCGCGAAGCCGCAGTCCGTCATGCAGGAAGGAACCATGCAGTTCGGCATGGTTGCCCTCCGGTTGGCGCCGGCGCTCTCGCTGGCGGCCCGGCCGCAATAATCTCCAAAATACGGAAGGCTTTTTTCCCGATGCGCTCCATCATATGTCCGGACTACGGCCCGCCGGAAATTCTGCGGGTCGAGGACACGCCCGATCCCACCCCCGGCCCGGGGCAGGTGCTGGTGCAGCACAAGGCCTGGGGCATCAACTATGTCGACGTGCTGATGTGTGCCGGCGGCTATCAGCTCAAGCCGCCGGTGCCGTTCGTGCCCGGCCTGGAGGCGTGTGGGGACGTGGTGGCGCTGGGGCCGGGGGTCGACGCATTCGCGGTGGGCGACCGTGTCATGACCAGCGGCCGGCCCGGCGTTTTCTGCGAGCTGTACGCCGCTGACCTGGAGCAGGCGCACAAGCTGCCTTCGACCTTTGACTATGCCGAGGGGGCGGCCTTCCGCTCGGCCTATATGACTGCCTGGAACGCACTGAACCAGGGCGGACGCCTGCAAGCGGGCGAGGTGCTGCTGGTGCACGGTGCGGCGGGTGGCGTCGGCCTGGCCGCCGTGCATGTGGGCAAGCTGCTGGGGGCTTACGTAATCGCGACCGCCGGCACGGACGAGAAGCTGGCGGTGGTCAAGGAGCAGGGCGCCGACCAGGTCATCAACTACACCACCACCGAACTGCGCGACGTGGTCAAGGGCATGACCGATGGCCGGGGCGCGGACGTAATCTATGATCCGGTCGGCGGCGACATCGCCGAGCAGAGCCTGCGCTGTATGAATTATGGCTGCCGGGTGGTCTATATCGGTTTCACCGGCGGCCCGCCCGTCTCGGTGCGCTCCAACCTGCTGCTGATCAAGGGCGCGACGGCCGTGGGCTTCCGCGCGGGCGAGATCGGCCGCCGCATTCCCGGCCTGAACGAGCAAACCATCGCGACCCTGACCCGGCTGGCCGAGCAGGGCCGCCTCCGCCCTCATATCTCCCACCGCATCAAGTGGCCCGACATCCAGGCCGCCATGCGCCCGATCCAGGAGCGAGCGGTGGTCGGCAAGGCGGTGATGGAGGTTTAGTCGTCCGCAAAACATCCGGTCGTGCCATTCTCCTCTGTCGCTCCGAGGCTTGACGTCCATCCGGTTGCAGTGAGCTTTCCGTTGGCTGTCGCCCGATGACGCTCTCTGCGTTTTTAATGGTGTTTGCCGCCGCGTGCTGTCACGCGACCTGGAACCTGTGCGTGAAGCGGATCAATGGCGGCCCGGCGCTGGTCTGGCTGTTTTCCGCCCTCTCGCTGATCCTTTATCTGCCGGCCGCCGTGGCCGTGGTCGTGCTCGACCGTCCCTCGTTCGGGGTGCTCGAATGGGGGTTCATCGCCGGCAGCACCATGCTGCATCTGGCATATTTCCTGTTGTTGCAGCGAGGCTACCGGGTAGGCGACCTGTCGCTGGTCTACCCGACGGCGCGGGCGACGGGGCCGTTCCTCGCCACGCTCTTTGCGGTGCTGGTCCTGGACGAGCACCTCACGCTGCAGATCGCAGTCGGCGGAACTCGCCATTATCGTGGGCGTGTTGTTTTTGACCGGCGGCTTTCGACGGGGACAGCGGGAAGTGACGCTTTCCCTCGGTTTTGGGCTGCTGGTCGGAATGCTGATCGCGTCCTACACGGTTTGGGATGCGCATACGGTCTCGACGCTGGCGGTATCGCCGCTTCTTCTGGACTACGCATCCACCGCCGGGCGCACGGTGCTGCTCGCCCCCGTGGCGTTCAGGCACCGGCCGGAAGTAATCGGCTATTGGCGCGAGCATCGGGCCGCAGTGCTCGGCGTCGCCGTCTTAGGCCCTCTGGCCTATATTTTGGTGCTTTACGCGCTGACCTTTACCTCGGTCGTCTATGTCGCCCCGACGCGGGAATTGAGCGTGCTGATGGCCGTCCTGCTCGGCAGCCTGGTGTTGGGCGAGGGCCATTTGCGCCGCCGGTTGGTCTGGGCTGTATTGATTCTTGCCGGCGTTGTATTGTTGGCGACCGGTTAAACATCACCTCATACAGAAGAACTGGCGCGCTCATGAAAACCCTCACCGTCAACGGCTTCGCCATGCCCTATGTCGATATTGGCGAGGGCCGGCCGATTGTCTGCATCCATGGCTCGCTCAGCGATTTCCGCACCTGGGGGCCCGTGATGGGGCCACTGTCGGCGAACAACCGGCTGATCGTGCCTAGCCTGCGCCATTTTTTCCCGGACCGCTGCGAGAACGAGCCCGCAACCTATAACATGGCGCAGCACGTGGCGGATCGATCGCCTTTCTCGAAGGTCTGAACGCCGGACCCGTCGACCTGATCGGCCATTCCCGCGGCGGCCATCTCGGCTTCCGGTTGACGCAGAAGCGGCCGGACCTGGTCCGCAAGCTGGTGCTGGCGGAGCCCGCGGCACGCTGGACGATACGCTCATGCCTGCGCCGGCAGTCCAGCGCACCGATGCGCCTGCCGCAGGCTCCCCGCGCCCATGTTGCGCAGGCGGCAAAGAAGATCCGGCTGCGGGCGATCTGGATGGCGGGCTTCGGCTTTTTCATGGACGTTGATCGACGGGCCGCGGCGCCTGGGACGCGCTGCCCAGGCTTCGACCAGCAATCCGCGCGGACAACGCCCGGACCTTCTCGCCCAGTCGAACGAGGGCCGCCAGCCCTACGGCAAAGACCGAAGCCGAGGCGCTTGCGGTGCCCACCCTGTTCGTCGGCGGAGAAAACACGCCCGGCATGCTGCCGGTGATCCTGAAGGCGCTGGCCGCGCACGTACCGGGCGCCGAGGTCGCCATGGTCCCGAACGCCGGCCATTCCATGTTCGCCCAGAACCCGGTGGATTTCTGCGAGGCCGTACTGGCGTTCTTGGACGCTTAGCTTCCGGCTCGCTACCCGCCTTCGACGGACGGCGGCGGCGCGTAGGGACCCAACTCGAAGATCCCCATGGCAGCCCAGCCAATCAGGCCGAAATTGATGACACACATCAGCACGATTGCCCAAGTCGGCCGGGTTTTGCCGAAGAAAAACTCCAGCAACTTGAAGCCCACTCCGAATAGCGTCCCTATGACGATCAACAGTTTTAGGGTATCGCCGAGCCAGCCTGGCATCGCCGACAGTTCTTTGGCCACAACCTGCGTGGTCGCTTCCACCAACACCGGGTCGGAGCCAACATTGGAGGCAGAGGCTAGGGCCTGTCCGATGAAGGGGGCGCCAACCTTCTCCGCGACATGAACGGTGGAGAAAGCAAGAGCGCCACCGCTGGCCAGAGCGCCGATTTCCCAGGGCAGGTTGCCTTGGCGCGCGGCACGGTCACCATCTCCGTCGCCTGCAGGAGCGTCCACATGCTCCTTCACGTCGACGATCGCCGACAAGGGCACCTCGACAAGCCCTTTGAGCTGAACAGGGGAATTCAGGATAACTTGGCCCTTGAGGCCGTGACCGAATGGAATGCCGCTGACGATATAACCACCCGCAGGTGACGGCTTGGAGTTCGCGCACCAGCACACGCAAAACATCAGGCTTCGAGATATCAGGCTTCGAACTCGTCACCCGCATGGTTTTCGAGCTCCTGCAAGCTACGCCGCTACTGGGCAGTCTCTAGCACCGCCTGGCACAATGTCAACGGCAGGCGCTTTCAGGGCAATGAATCCCAGATATTCCAGTTTGTTGTGCTGGTGGCGTAGAATAGTGCAAGGACGGCCTTACCAGCCCTGCGCGGCCGCCTTAAGCAGAGGCCGGTAAGTTGCCATGATTAAGCAAATTCGTCTGGTTTAACAGCGAAAGGCGAAATAAAATCGACCGATTCAGCGTAGAGGCTTCTCCCGTTGGCTCCGGCGGCACAAAATGTGGTGATCTGCGCTTGCGTCGCGAGGTGCGTTCGCTTAATGTTCTCGCATGCCGAGCCGCTGGAAACATGACCGCCCGCTCTCCCGCGCCCAGTTCGAGGCGCGATTTCCGGATAATGCGGCCTGCGCCGACTATCTGGCGCGTCGCCGGTGGCCGGAGGGCTTTGTCTGCCCGGGCTGTGGCGTCACGAAGGGATGGCTGCTGAAGACCAAGGCGTTCACCTGGGAGTGCGCGGCCTGCCGGCGGCAGACGTCCGTGACCGCAGGCACGGTCATGCACGGCAGCCATCTGCCGCTGAAGACCTGGTTCACGGCGATCCATATCGTAACCAGTCACTCCAACGGGATCTCCGCCCTGCAACTGCAGGCCCAACTGGGCCTGGGCAGCTACAAGAGCGCCTGGCTGCTCCTGACGAAGCTCCGCCGCGCCATGGTCGATCCCGAGCGAAGCCTTCTCGAGGACGTCGTCGAAGTTGACGAGACCGAGATCGCCTTGCGCCATAAGGACGACCCGCCCGCTGGCGGTCAAGGCCGCAGCTCGCAGGGCAAGATGCTCGTTGCCGGCGCGGTGGAGCTCTCGCCCGAAGGCAAGCCGCGCCGCATTCGTCTCGCGCCGATCGCCGACTTCTCCGGCGCCACGCTCAAGCCCTTCGTCGTCGCGGTCGCCGCCGCCGGTGCCCGCGTCGTCACGGACGGATGGTCCGGCTACAATGGCCTGCCCGACCATGTGCACGAGCCGAAAGTCGTCGGCAAGATGGCCGCCCACATCATCCTGCGCTGGACCCATCGCGTCTTTTCAAACCTCAAGAGATGGGCGCTCGGGACCTACCATGGCCTCCGTCGCCAGCACTTCAGGCGTTACCTCGACGAGTTCGTCTTCAGGTGGAACCGTCGCCGCCACACAGCCGTGGCGTTCGATACCCTGCTCGGCCTCGGAGCCCGCCTCGCGCCAGCAACCGCCCGCGACTTCGTCGAGCAGCGCGTCTGAGAGTACCAGAGCACGGCGCCACACCCCGGAATGCGAGATCGCCGTCGCCTGTCCGCGGTGCATCCAACCGTCTCGAGCCGCTGCCTACGTCGATCAGAATTGCTCAGAGCCCTGCATGCACCAGGAAGCCATCACCCGCGCCGCCATCCGAAACATCAACATCTCGCAGCGCCGGAACGAAAGGGAGAAGCCTCTCAGCGTATTCTGTATCGGTGTCATGGTGCGACGATACCGCTATTTCACCAATGGTATTCAACAACAAAGGATAGTTTCCGTGATAAAACCCGCAATTTTCCTGATGTTAATTGTCCTTACCGGCACGGTGTCGGGCTGTAGCACTGGGCAACGTCCGCCCAATCTGCAGACACCGGCGGCAGCGGATGCCGGAATGCCGTGGCTGGCGATGACCAAACCTCAAGGGAACGGACCCTTTCCAGCGGTTGTCTTGGTCCCCGGATGTAGCGGGTTCGATGCCGCCAGCGCTGGTTATGATGAGATTCAGAAGGAACTCACCCAAGATGGATTTTTGGTGGCCCGCGCCGACTACCTGGCCGCGCACGGCGAAAAGCGGTGCGATGGCGGTGCCGTCGGCGGGCCTGCTGCAGCTGAAACGGTCGTGGAGGTGGTCGCTCACCTGAGATCCATGCCAAGCGTTAACGCCCAGGCAATCAATCTTCTCGGCTGGTCCTATGGCGGCGGCGCGATCCTGCGAGCGTTGGGATCGGCGGCAAGCAGCTCCGTGGCGAGCGCGATCACCTATTACCCCGCCTGCGAAATCGCCGAACCTTGGCAATCGCCCGTGCCGACCCTGGTGTTATTTGGCACAGCGGACAATGTCGTCTCACTCGACCGGTGCCAGCCAATATTTGCGGCAAGCCCGGGCGTAACCCTCAAAACCTATGCGGGCGCCTATCACGGTTTCGACAATGCGAACTTCGATCCGCCAATGGAATACCGCTTCGGCACGCTCGGCTATGACGCGGCAGCCGCGACCGCGGCACATCGGCAAATGGAGCAATTCCTTCGCCGCTAGCTGAATCCGCAAATCCTCATCGCTTTTTTTGGGTTACGTCTCTACGACTTTCGGCGTACTCTTCCGGCAAAATCAGATAAGGAGAATTCTTTTATGTCCCTCGATTACGACCTGATCGTCCGCAACGGTACTGTGGTGGACGGCACCGGCGCCGAGCCCTTTGCCGCCGACATTGCCATCAAAGACGGCGTCATCGCCGCTGTCGGTGAGGTTTCCGGTTCCGCCACGCGCGAGATCGACGCGCAAGGCAAGCTCGTCACTCCTGGCTTCGTCGACATCCACACCCATTACGACGCTCAGGCCGTGTGGGACAGCCACATGACCCCCTCCTCGCTGCATGGGGTAACCACCGTGGTCATGGGCAATTGCGGCGTCGGCTTCGCACCCTGCCGCCCGGAAGACCGCAGCAAGCTGATAGAGCTGATGGAAGGCGTGGAAGACATTCCCGGCGCCGTCATGCACGAGGGCCTGGAGTGGAGCTGGGAGAGCTTCCCCGAATACCTCGACGCCCTGGAGAAGAAACCGCGCGACGTGGACGTTGCCGCGTTGCTGCCGCACTCCGCCGTGCGCGTGAACGTGATGGGCGATCGCGCCGTGGCCTTTGAACCGGCGAATGACGACGACATCGCCCGGATGCGGGCGATCACCCGGGAAGCGGTCGAGGCGGGCGCGCTCGGCGTTTCCACGAGCCGGACCACGTCCCACAAGACGCTGGCGGGCGAATACATTCCGACGCTCCGTGTCTATGAGAACGAGTTGATGGGCCTGGCGAACGGCCTGAAGGACGCGGGCAGCGGCTTTTTGGAAGCGGTCAGCGACTGGATCACGGACGAAAGCGAAAACACGATCAACGCCGAGCCCGACCCGGTGGAGGCGTTCGGCATACTCAAGCGCGTCGCCCAGAATTCCGGCCGCCCAATGGTCTACACGCTGGCGCAACGCAACAGCCTGCCGGAAATGTTCAACCATCTGCTGGAATTGAACCGTAAGGCGTACGAGGAAGAAGGCGTCAACATCCGCCCGGTCTTTCCGCCGCGCGCCATCGGCATTCTGCTGGGTCTGCAGGCGAGCCAGACGCCGTTCTCCGGCTGCCCGACCTTTAAGAAGCTGAACGATCTGCCGCTGGCGGAGAAGGTCGCCAAGCTGCGCGATCCGGAAATCCGGGCGCAAATCCTGTCGGAAGACCCGGTGAAGGGGAGCACCTTCCCGCTGATCCACCGCATGAGCTACCAGTACATGTTCCCGTTTACCGACAAGAACTATCAGCCGCAGGAGCAGGACAGCATGGCCGCCGTGGCCGCGCGCAGCAACAGCTCTGCCGCGGAACTGGCCTATGACTGGCTGGTGGGCAATGACGGCAAGAATTTCCTCTATATGCCGATCACCAACTATTCCGACTTCTCACTTTCCGCTTCCGAAAAGCTGCTGGGCGAGAAGATGGCGATCATGGGCCTGGGCGACGGCGGCGCGCATGTTGGCTTCATCCTGGATGCGGGTTTCCCGACCTGGCTGCTGGTGCACTGGGGCAAGGCCGAGGGCAAGTTCGCCATGCCGGAACTGATCCGCCGCCTGACCGGCGACACGGCAGAGGCCGCCGGCCTTGGCGACCGCGGCCGCATCGCCGTCGGCCTGAAGGGCGACCTGAACGTGATCGACTGGGAGACGCTGGACTTCGAGGCGCCGTACGTGGTGCAGGACCTGCCAGCCGGCGGCAAACGCCTGATGCAGGGCGCGAGCGGTTACGAGTATACCATCGTCGCGGGCGAGGTGACCCACGAGAACGGCAAGCCCACCGGCGTGCTGCCCGGCAAGCTGGTCCGCGGCCAGCGGCAGGCGCCGGACGCAGCGATGGCCGTCGCGGCGGAGTAACAGCCGCCCTCGGCAGGCGTTCCCTTTGCCGCCTGCCGCGCAATGTTTGATGATCCCCGGGCGCGTGCAAGCGTGATCCGGGGATTTCTTTGAGCCTGACGGGACAACTTTATACGATCCGGCTGCCCTTCTCCCCCCAATACCGGTCTTTCAACAAACGCTTGTAGAGCTTGCCGGTTTCCAGCCGGGGCAGTTCGGCATCGAAATCCACCGAACGCGGCACCTTGTAATGCGCGAGCCGCCCGCGGGCATAGGCAATGAGTTCCTCGGTCAGCCGCTCGTCGCCCTCAACTCCCGCGGCGGGCTGGACCACGGCCTTCACTTCCTCGCCGAAGTCCGGGTTGGGCACGCCGAACACGGCGGCGTCCGCCACCTTCGGGTGCATGATCAGGCAGTCCTCGATCTCCTGCGGGTAGATGTTCACGCCGCCCGAAATGATCATGAAGGACTCGCGGTCGGTCAGATACAGAAAGCCGTCGGCATCCACATAGCCGACATCGCCGAGCTTGCTCCAATTGCGGTAAAGCGGATGACGCGCCGCCTCTGTCTTTTCCGGGTCTCTCCAGTACTGGAACGGCATTTCCTCCCGCTCGAAATAGATCGCGCCGGGCTCTCCCGGGGGCAGTTCCTCGCCCACCTCGTCGCAAATATGCAGCACCCCCAGGATCGGCTTGCCGACGGTGCCCTTGTGCGCCAACCATTCTGCCGAATTACAGACGGTCATGCCGTTGACCTCGGTCCCGCCGTAATATTCCCAGATGATCGGTCCCCACCAATCGATCATCTGTTGTTTCACATCCACCGGGCAGGGCGCGGCGGCGTGTATCGCGACCTTGTGGGAGGAAAAGTCGTGACCCCGCCGCTTGCCCGGCGGCAGCTTCAGCATGCGCACGAACATGGTCGGCACCCATTGGCTGTGGGTGATGCGGTGCTTCTCGATCAGGCGGAGCGACTCCGCCGCGTCGAACTTCTCCATCACCACGACGGTCCCGCCCCAGCTATGCACCGCGACGGTAAAGGCCAGCGGGGCAGCGTGATAGAGCGGTGCGGGCGAAAGATACATCGTGCGCTCGTCCGTGCCGTAAAGCTGCTTTACCAGCGCATCCAGGTTGGAGGACTCGGCGAAGCTCTTGCCGGAGAGCGGTCGCTGAATGCCCTTGGGCCGGCCGGTGGTGCCGCTGGAATAGTTCATGAAATCGCCGAGCGGCTCGGCCACCGGGTCGAGTCCCTCGGGCGAGGCGGCGGCGATGGCGTCTTCATAGCGCTCGAACCCGGCAACCGGACCATCGACCGCCAGGCGCAGGGCGCATCTGCCGATCTCCGGAACCATCGCCGCCGCGACGGGCGCCATCGCCGCCGACGTGACCAGCGCCTTCGCGCCGGAATTGTTGATGATATAAGCGGCCTCGTCCGCCGTCAGGAACCGGTTTATCGCACAAAGATACAGGCCCGAGCGCACCGCGGCCCAATAGACCTCATGATAGCGGATGTTGTTCTCCATAAAGAGCCCGACCACGTCGCCGGCTTTCAGCCCCTGCTCCCGAAACAGGTTGGCGAGGCGCACGCTCCGTTCGTTCAGCTCCCGATAGGTCAGGGATTGGCCGGAGCCTGCGATGACGGTGGCGATCTTGTCGGGGTGCGCGGCGGCATGATCGGTCAGGGGCATGGGACGTTTCCTGTTCGCTTGTCGGTCGCTCGGTCCGCCATGATTGTTGCACCGGCGGTGGCGTCACGAAAGACTGGCGGGCGCAAAACAAAAGGGCGATCGCGAAGATTGCCGGAACCACCGGGATCAAGGGTGCAGGGAAACGGCCATGAAAGAAAAGATCCGACTCAACATTCTCTATGGCGTCATGGCGATCCTGCCGATTGCCATCATCGCGCTGTTGCTGGCGAAGGTGGCAGAGATCGCCGTCATCGTGTCCACACCGCTGCGCGAGGCATGGGGACTGGGCACGTTCGGTATTATCCTGGCCGTACTGGCGGCAGCCCTCGCTATTCTGGCTTTGTGCTTTGGCCTGGGCGCGATCGTACGCACGCGGCTGGGAAGTTGGTCTTTCCAACGGCTGGAGCACGCCATATTCAAGCGCCTGCCGGGCTATGAACTTGTCCAACGCCTGCTGCGCGGCGTTGCCGATCGGGAACAGGCTTATGCGACCGCGCTGGTCGATCTCTATGGCTCCGGAGCGCGGGTTCTGGCATTGGTTATCGAAGGAAATGAGGAAGGCCAGGATGGACCGATGACCGTCTTTGTGCCCGCCTCGCCCACGCCCGCGGTCGGCACGGTCTATGTCGTCGAGCGCCGCCGGGTGCAATTCCTGGATTCCAATCTGATCGATTTAACCGACTGCTTGTCGCAATGGGGAATGGGCGCCGCCAGGCTGGCGGCTTCGCGGCGGTGATACCCTCGTTCCGTGGTCGTATCATGGTTGCGCTGAAAATCTGCAAATGGCGTTCTAAAATACTCACGCTTGGCATTCTGAACCTTATATGATGTGGGTGACGAGCCGATTTGCGCCCGTCGATGTTAAATCGGGGAAATTTCTTCTTCGATTAACGCTTGATTTAAGGGTCGCATGATGTCCAAAGGTGACAACAAACGTGGCAATAGAGAAGCGAAGAAACCAAAGCAAGAGAAGCCGAAAGTGCTGGCGACGGCGAACTCCAATGCCGGTAAAGCGCCACTCAATATCGGTGGCAAAAAGCTGAAATAGCAGGCAGCGGACGGCGGGCGGAAATCTGTCGAAGATGACCGTCCCCCTTGCCAGCCGGCCGCCCCAGTGGCTTTCTTGGGTTCAACCAATGAAACCGTGAAAACCGGCCTGCAAGGAACCGCCCGCCATGTCCGCCATGAACTCATCCGCCTATGACTATATCGTCGTCGGCGCAGGCTCCGCCGGCGCGGCCGTCGCGGCTCGGTTGTCTGAAAGCGGCCGCTACACCGTTCTCTGCCTGGAAGCGGGCACCGAGGGCAGCGATTATTTCTGGTCCAGGGTGCCGGTGGGCATCGCCAAACTGATCGACAATCCCGCCGTCAACTGGTGCTATTCCTCCGAACCCGACGAGGGTTCGGGAGGGCGGCGGATCGAGGTGCCGCGGGGCAAGATGCTGGGCGGTTCCTCGTCCATCAACGGCATGGTCTTCATCCGCGGCCAGGCGCAGGATTACGACCACTGGGCCCAGCTCGGCAATCGCGGCTGGAGCTACCAGGACGTGCTGCCGATCTTCAAGAACATGGAAAGCTACAGCGGCGGCGAGGACGAATTCCGCGGCCGCAATGGCCCGCTGAAAGTGGATGATACGCCGCGCCGCCAAATCCCGCTGCTGGAGCGCATCATCGAGTTGGCCGAGAATATCGGCATTCCCTTCAATCCCGACCTGAACGGCCGCACCCAGGAAGGCATCGGCATGTCCCAGGTCACGATCGTGAAGGCCGGCGGCAGTCCACCGCCTTTTGCTATCTGGACCCGGCGCGTGGCCGGAAAAACCTCACCATCGAGCAGGGCGCCATGGCCGAGAGCCTGATCCTGGAGGGCAAGCACTGCGTCGGCGTGAAATACAGCGTGCATGGCGAAGCGCGCGAGGCACGGGCCAACCACGAGGTGATCCTCTCCGGCGGTTCGATCAATTCGCCCAAGCTGCTTGAGCTATCCGGCATCGGACAGACTGACCTGCTGCGATCGCTCGGCATCGACGCGGTGCATGAGTTGCCCGGCGTGGGCGAAAACCTGCGCGACCACTACAGCCCCCGCGTCAAGTTCGCGATCAAGGAAAAGAACGCTACCTTCAACGACGGCGCGCGCGGGTGGCGGCTGGCGCGGGAGGCGGCGCGCTATGCCCTGTTCAAGGACGGTTTTCTAGCGCGCACCAGCGTGCCCTTGCGCCTATACTTCAAAACTCGAGAGGGGCTGGAGACGCCGGATGCGACCATCTCCATCCTGCCCTTTATCTATGAGATGATCGGGCGGGAACGGCGCGTTTCGCCGACACTCAAAGGCATCACGATGAACATCAACGTGCTGCGCTCCGAAAGCCTGGGCTCGATCCACATCAAATCCGCCAACCCGGCCGAGCCGCCGGCGATCCGCTTCAATTTCCTGTCTTCGCAGCATGACCGCGACGGCCTGCTGGCCGCCATGCGCAAGGCCAGAGAGTTGATGGCGACCCCGCCCGTCGCCGACTGGGTCGGCGGCGAGATCGCGCCCGGCACGGACAGACAGACGGACGCGGAACTGCTGGAATGGGTGCGCAACACGGCGGAGACCACCTACCATCCGGTCGGCACCTGCAAGATGGGGCCGTCAACCGACGCCCGCGCCGTGGTGGACGACCGGTTGCGGGTGCACGGGATCGCGGGCCTCCGCATTGCCGACGCCTCCATCATGCCGGTGCTGACCAGCGGCAACACCAACGCGCCCAGCATCATGATCGGCGAGAAATGCGCCGCCATGGTGCTGGAGGCGGCGGAGGCCGCCCAAATGCAGGCCGCCTAACCCCTTGCGCCAGCCGCCGCTAGCTGGCTTGCTTTCGACAGAAAGAACACCAAACAGGGAAATCGCGCCATGGCAGCCTCATCCGCCACCTATGACTATATCGTCGTCGGCTCCGGCTCCGCGGGAGCCGTGCTCGCGAACCGGCTTTCGGCCAGCGGCCAGCATACGGTGCTGTGCCTGGAAGCCGGCACCGAGGGCAGCGACTATTTCTGGTCGAAGGTGCCGATTGGCATGGCGAAGCTGATCGACAATCCTGCCGTCAATTGGTGCTACGAGTCCGAGCCGGACGAAGGCTCCGGCGGCCGCCGTATTCCGGTGCCGCGGGGCAAAATGCTGGGCGGCTCGTCTTCCATCAACGGCATGGTGTTCGTGCGCGGCCAGCCCCAGGATTACGACCATTGGGCCCAGCTCGGCAATCGCGGCTGGAGCTATCAGGACGTGCTGCCGGTCTTCAGGAACATGGAGAAATACGACGGTGGCTCCGACGAATTCCGCGGTCGGAACGGCCTGCTGCGCGTGACGGACACGCCCATGGACATCTCGCCCCTGCACCGGCGCATGATCGAGGCGGCGGAGAAAATCGGCATCCCCTTCACCAAGGACTACAACGGCGGCGATCAGGAAGGCATCGGCATTACCCAGATCACCATCAACAAGGGCCGCCGACAGTCAACCGCCTATTGCTACCTGGACCCGGTGCGGAGCCGGTCCAACCTGACGGTGCAGTCCGGCGCGATGGCCGGGTCGCTGATCCTGGAGGGCAAGACCTGTGTCGGCGTGCGCTATCAGGCGAACGGCCAGAACCGGGAAGCCCGGGCGGGCCGGGAGGTGATCGTATCCACCGGCTCGATCAACTCGCCGAAACTGCTGGAGCTTTCGGGCATCGGGCAATCTGACCTGCTGCGCTCCTTTGGCATCAAGCCGGTGCACGAACTGCCGGGCGTGGGCGAGAACCTGCGCGATCACTATTCGCCGCGCATGCGCTTTTCCATCATACAGAAGGGCGCGACCTTCAACGACAATGGCCGCGGCTGGCGGCTTTGGCGGGAGGCGTTAAAGTACGCGGTCATCAAGGAAGGCTTCTTCTCGATGACCGCAGCCCCCATCCGCATGTATTTCAAAACGCGGGAGGGCCTGGAAAGCCCGGACGCCGCCATCGCCATGACGCCCTTTCTCTATGAGTTGGACAAGGAGGGGCACCTGCAAATCGCCAAAGAGCGCGGCGTGACGCTGAACATCAACGTGCTGCGCTCCGAAAGCACCGGCTCGATCCATATCAAATCCGCCAATCCGTTCGAGCCGCCGGCGATCAACTTCAACTTCATGTCGACCGACTATGACCGCCAAGGCACGGTGGCGGCGATGCGCAAGGCGCGGGAGCTGTTCGCAACCCCGCCGCTGGCCGATATAGTGGGCGAGGAGATCGCGCCGGGGCCGGGAGTGCAGACCGACAAGGACCTGGTTCAGTGGATCTGCGACCACGCCGAGACCACATACCACCCGATCGGTACGTGCAAGATGGGCAGCGATCCGCGCGCTGTGGTCGACGACCAGTTGCGGGTGCACGGGATCGAGCGACTGCGGGTCGCCGACGCCTCCATCATGCCGACGCTCACCAGCGGCAATACCAACGCCCCCAGCATCATGATAGGCGAGAAATGCGCCGCCATGGTGCTGGCGGCAGCGGAAACCAGGGCGGCAAAGGCGGCGGCCTGAGCCGCACGGAAACATCTTCAGAGGAGAAAAAAGCCATGGCCGTTAAAGGATACGAACGCTACGCTGATGTTGAAACCGAACTGGACGACGGCGTGCTCACCATCCGCCTGAACCAGCCGGACAGCCTGAACGCGTTTACGGCGGGCATGCACACCACCATGTCCACCATCTGGGACCAGGTGAACGACGACGACAATGTTAAGGTCGCGGTACTGACCGGGGCGGGCAAGGCTTTCTCTGCGGGCGGCAACGTGCCGGGCATGCAGAAAAAGATCGACGACACGAAGCTTTGGGACGTGGGCATGCCGGAGGCCCGGCGCATCGTCTATCGCATCCTGGAGTGCGAGAAGCCGGTGATCGCGCGGGTCAACGGCCATGCGGTCGGGCTCGGTGCGACCGTGGCGCTGCTCTGCGACATCATCATTGCGGTCGAGCATGCCAAGATCGGCGATCCCCACGTTAACGCGGGCCTGGTGGCAGGTGACGGCGGCGCGGTGATCTGGCCGCAACTGGTCGGCTTTGCCCGGGCCAAGGAATATCTGCTGACCGGCGACCTGATGAGCGCGACCGAGGCAGAGCGCATCGGCCTGATCAACCATGTGGTGCCCGCCGACCAGTTGGACGACAAGGTGTACGGCCTGGCGCGCAAACTGGCGGGCGGTGCCTCCAAGTCGATCAACTGGACCAAGCGGACGGTTAATATTCCGCTGCGCCAACTGGCTCATTCTATGATGGACCTGTCGATCAGCCTGGAGACCCAGTCGAACCTGACCCGCGATCACCAGGAAGCAGTGACGGCCTTCGGCGAGCGCCGCAAGCCGGCGTTCAAGGGCGATTAGGGATTGAGGCGGCGAGCTACCCGGTCACCGAAAATTGCCTTTCCCCCGGTCGGGCTCGCCTATACGGTCAAACCCGCCACCGATGAACGGTGGCAGCAGGGCTCCATTCCCTGTCGAACTAGCAAAGGAGCTACCTCATTGTCCGAAAGACTGGCCGCCGGCCAGACTTTCCCAGCCACCACTCTGACCCTGTCCGATGGCAGCAGTATGAATCTGCCGGACGATATGGGCGAGGGCTGGAAAGTCATTATCTTTTTCCGGGGTAGCTGGTGACCCTACTGTCGACGTCAGTTGGACGGCTTCAGTAAGGTCAAGGCGGACCTCGAAAAGAACAACATCTCCGTGGTGGCAGCCAGCGCAGACCCACAGGACAAGGCGGCGGAGATGGCGGCGAAGGCCGGCTATCCGGTCGCCTGGGGCGTCGATCAGGCCATGATTGAAAGCGTCGGCGGCTATTGGGAGGCAAACCGCAAGTTCGGGCAGCCCTCCGAGTTCGTGCTGTCGCCCGAAAACCGGATCGTGCAGTTGTCCTACAGCGACGGCCCGCTCGCCCGCACGGAAGCCGACGACGTGCTGAAGCTGGTCGCTCTCCGCGAAAAACAGCGGCAAGGCTGAGCGCGGGACCAGCCTCTGCAAACATCGGCAGGCGAGCCGTCATTTTCAGCCAGCGCGGGTTTGCGTCTCACTTGCTGGCGCGGTTCGGTGGGTCCAGTATGGTGCCAAAGAAACAGCCACCCCGATGGACGCCGAGCCGGCGCCTCCCGCGGGAGGGCCAAGACAGATCATGTTCTTTGGAAGGAAACCCGCCAATGCTCGACCAGACCCATCTTTTCGCCGCCGTCGCCGGCTATGTCGGCCGCCCGGACGCAACCGGCGCCTATGGCGTGTTCCGCCGCCCCGCCGCACCCGGCGGCGAGTGGCAGAACGTGTTCGGCGACAAAGAAACCCACTATGTGATGGTCCACCCCACCGATCCGAACGTGGTGCTGGCGGGCACGGTCGATGGCGTCTACCGCTCGACCGACAAGGGCGGCACCTTCAGCCGCGCAGACTGGCCGGAGGCCGGCCGGCAAGTCTGGTCGTTCCTGGTCGATAGCCGGGACGCGAACCGGATTTATGCCGGCGCCTCGCCGGTGGGCGTGTTTCTGTCGGAGGATATGGGCCAGTCCTGGCGAGCGCTCCCCGATCCCGGCATCCCCAGCCGGCTGAAAGCCCGTTCGCCAGCCGGGTGTTGCGCCTCGCCCAGCATCCGACCCAGCCGGAAACGATCTATGCCGCGCTCGAGTTCGGCGGCGCCATGGTCAGCCACGACAGCGGCGAAAGCTGGATCGACTGCGGCGAGCCGCTGGCGGAAATGGCAAAGCAGCCCCACCTTTCCAGCAAGATCGTGTCGGAATCGACCGCCGAAGGCATGCTGGACGGCCACGCCCTGACCATCGCGCCCGGCCGACCCGGAGGCGGTGCTGATCGCGCTGCGCATGGGTCTGTTCGAATCCCGCGATGGCGGCAAGTCATGGCGGGACCTGGAGGCGAAAAATTTCTCCCCCACCACCTATGGCCGCGACGTGCGCGTCGCGCCCAGCGAGCCGGCGACCGTCTATGCCGCGCTCAGCGTGGCGGCGGCCAGCGAGGATGGCGGCCTCTACCGCTCGACCGATGCGGGCAAAAACTGGAGCCGTTTCGACAAGGTGCAGGTGCATGGCACCATCATGTCCATCGGCCTGCACGCCCAGGACCCGCGCCAAGTCTATATCGGCGCGCGCTACAAGGGCGAGGTGTTCGGGACCCAGGATGGCGGCGAGACCTGGAGTGACATGTCGATCCCTGGCGAGGTCAAAGACATCTACTGTGTTGCCTGCGGCTGAGCAGCGCGCCTGACCGGCTGGATTGATCGCGGGCAGTCCGGTACTTTAGTCTATCTGCTTACGATAATATTTGAGGAATACCCCATGACCGGAATCGTAAAACCGGCTGCGCTGGCTGGCGCTCTGACCGCTGGCTTGGCCCTGCTGGCCGGTGCGGCTCACGCGGCCTGCGATACGGCCGCGCACATCAAAGAATGCGAGGGCAAGCTCGGCGAAGGCTATACGGTTTTAACGACGTATGCGCTGGGCGGCGGAGATGGAGAGGCCGCCCCTGTCGAAGACGATACGGTGTTGACCACACGGATGGCCTATCAGCTCGTCATCTGCGGCCCGGCGGCGGAATCATCCGAATTCGTGCTGGAATCCGGTGCGCGCGAGCCACTGCTCTCGAACAAGTCGGGCGATGGGTTCGAGCAAGTGGTGGCGATCAAGCCCGAACGCATGGCGGTCTATTATCTGGTGTTCCATGCCCCTGCCTCCGGCGAGTTCTGTGGCGGCGCGGTGCTGGGAATCAAGCGGTAAACCGGCGCCCTTATGCCGGCTGCTCTTCGGGCTCTGGCAGTTTCGGGTGCGGCATCACGAAGGCGACGATAATCGCGATGCTGACCGGGATCAGGGCCAGAACGGTCAGCATGCCGTCATAGCTGCCCCAGGTATCCAGCGCGAAGCCTAGCGGCAACGGCCCTAGGCTCGCCCCGATAATCATGATCATCTGACCGATGCCCTGGATAGAGCCCAGGTACCGCCGGCCGAAATAGCGCGGCCAGAGATAGCCGACAAAGGTCATGGTCACGGCGTTGTTCAGGCCGAATATCATGGCAAAGATCACCGCGCTGACCAGCCCCACGACCAGGGTGCTGGAAAACAGCGACGCGCTCATCACCAGCAGACCGGCGAAATACATCCACTTCGTCGGCAACACATCAAGCAGCCTGCCGACGATCGGCATGAAACACGCGGCCGAAATGCCACTGATCGTGAACATGGTGGCCGCCGTCTGCGCATCCAGCCCGTGCGCCTTCAGAATGCCGGTATATTCCACGTGCAGGCTGGTCACCAGCATGGAGAGCGAGCTCATCCCGGCGATGATCAGGTAAAAGGCCGGCATGCGCAGCGCCTGCGCCTTTGTGTAGCCGACGATCGGAGGGTCGGTTTGATCGCCGGCAAGGGCGGCTTCTCCGTCGGGCCGCAGCCCCACGTCGCTGGGCTTGCTGTAAAGGAACAACACGATCGGCGGGATCAGCATGATCCAGGTGGAAACGCCCAGCCAGATCCAGGCCTCGCGCCAGCCGACCGTGTCGATCAGCCATTGCGCGATCGGGGGATGCAGGGCGATGGAGATCGGAAAGCCCAGCGTCATCAGACCGACAGCAAAGCCGCGTTTCTTGTCGAACCATTGCGCGGCCATGTTGGCGCAATTCAGCATCAGCGAGCCCTGGCCTAGGAAGCGCAGGCCCGCAAAGCCGATGGCCAGATAGATCCAGCCGGTCGCAAAGCTGAACAGGATGGCAAACGCGCCCAGCCCGAAGGCGATGATGGAGAGCATGGTGGCGGGCCCGTGCCGGTCCACCAGCCGACCCATGCGCGGCAGCATCAGGGCGGCGATCAAGGTCGCGCTGCCATAGGCGGCGGCGATGCTGGTGCGGGACAGGCCCAGTTCCTGACTGATGGGGTCGAAGAACAGGCCGATCAGATGCGACTGGCCGGGCCCCGTGCCGAACATGATCAGGGACGCAACCGCCAGGATGACCCAGCCATAAAAGACTCTTTTCGAAATCGCCCCGAACAGAGACGCGCGCAGGCTGGTCAGCATAGTGCCTCGCCGTGTACCGGGGCAGAGCCGCCCCTTGCCAAAAAATTGATGCCGCAAAGCTTATCGCAGCCATACCGGGCGACAAGCGCGCCGATGGATACCGTAGTCTGCCGCCGCGGCATAGGGCGATACCGGTTACCACCAATCGGCGCCTATTGCACGGTTTTCGGCCGCTCCGCAGGTAGGGGTGCGGCCGGGATTCGCGTACCGCCCGCTTCGTTTCGGTTTGTTGACTTGGGCAAGGCTCGCCTCTACACCGGTTCGCAGACAGGCGGTGCCGTCGCATCGTCTCCCGCTCTTCTTCCGATGCGAAGGATCCCGCAACATGGCCAGCGCTGAGCGTCCGCTGTCTCCGCATTTGCAGGTCTATCGGCCGCAATGGACTACGGTCCTGTCGATCTCTCACCGGGCGACCGGTATTTTCCTGTCCGTGGGCATGATCGCGCTTGTCTGGTGGCTGGCCGCCGCCGCGGCGTCCCCGGAATCCTATGCGGGGTTCGCGGGCGTCGCCGGCTCTATCATCGGCCAGCTGGTCTTGTTCGTCTGGACCTTTTGTCTGTTCTATCACCTGTGCAACGGCATCCGGCACTTGATCTGGGACACCGGGGCATGGCTGGAAAATCGGGAATTGGAGATCGCGCGCCTGTCGGGCTATGTCGTTGCTATCGCCGCAGCCGTGCTGACGATCGTCAGCTGGATCGCCGCTTACGCGGCCATGTAAGGGGAGTTTCACGATGATGTCCCTCCGCTCGCCACTCGGCACCGCCCGCGGCCTCGGCTCCGCCAAATCCGGCACCGGCCATTGGATGGTGCAGCGCATCACCGCCATCGCGCTGGTGCCGCTGGGCATCTGGTTCGTCATCGGCCTGATCGCGCATATCGGCGCACCCTATGCAGAGATGCGCGCCTGGATCGCCTCGCCGGTTTCGGCGGTGCTGATGGTCGCGCTGCTGATCATGATGTTCCACCATGCCCAACTCGGCCTGCAGGTCGTTATCGAAGACTATATCCACGCCCATTTTCCCAAAGTCGCGGCGCTGCTGGTGGTAAAGGGCGCTGCCCTCTTCCTCGGCCTGCTCGGCGTCTTCTCGGTACTCAAGATCGCGTTTGGAGGCTGATGCCGTGGCGCAAGCGTATGAAACTCACGATCACACCTATGATGTCGTCGTTGTCGGCGGCGGCGGCTCCGGCCTGCGCGCGGTGCTGGGATGCGTGCAGGCGGGCCTGAAAACCGCGTGCGTGACCAAGGTGTTTCCCACCCGCTCCCACACCGTCGCGGCCCAGGGTGGCATCGCCGCCTCGCTCGGCAATATGAGCGAGGACAACTGGCACTGGCATATGTACGACACGGTCAAGGGGTCGGACTGGCTGGGCGACCAGGACGCGATCGAATACATGTGCCGCCACGCCGTGCCGTCCGTCATCGAGCTCGAGCATTTCGGCATGCCCTTCAGCCGCACGGACGAGGGCAAGATCTATCAGCGCCCCTTCGGCGGCCATATGAAGGAATATGGCAAGTCGCCTGCCCAGCGCGCCTGTGCCGCCGCGGACCGCACGGGCCACGCGCTGCTGCACACGCTCTATCAGCAAAGCCTGCGCTATCAGGCCGAGTTTTTCATCGAATATTTCGCGATCGACCTGATCATGGGGCCGGAGGGCGATTGCCGCGGCGTCGTCGCCTGGAATTTGGACGACGGCACGATCCATCGCTTTCAGGGCCAGCAGACGATCCTGGCGACGGGCGGCTATGGCCGCAGCTATTTTTCCTGCACCAGCGCCCACACCTGCACCGGCGACGGCAACGGCATGGTGGCGCGGGCGGGCCTGCCCAACCAGGACATGGAGTTCGTGCAGTTCCACCCGACGGGCATTTTCGGCGCCGGCTGCCTGATCACGGAGGGCGCGCGCGGCGAGGGCGGCTACCTGACCAATTCCGAGGGCGAGCGTTTCATGGAACGCTATGCGCCCACCGCCAAGGATCTGGCGAGCCGTGACGTGGTCAGCCGCTCGATGACCGTGGAGATCATGGAAGGCCGCGGTGCCGGCCCGAATAGTGACCATATCATGCTGCATCTGGAGCATCTGGGCGGGGATGTGCTGCATCAGCGCCTGCCCGGCATCACCGAGACCGCGCGCGATCTTCGCCGGCGTCGATGCCACCAAGGAACCGATCCCGGTGCTGCCGACGGTGCATTACAACATGGGCGGCATCCCGACGAGTTTTCATGGCGAGGTGCTGCGCCCGACCGCGGACGACCCCGACGCAATCGTTCCGGGCCTGATGGCCGTGGGCGAATGCGCCAGTGTTTCGGTGCATGGCGCGAACCGGCTGGGCTGCAATTCGCTGCTCGATCTGGTGGTGTTCGGCCGGGCCGCCGGCCAGCGCTGCGCCGAGACGCTGACTCCCGACGCGCGGCAACCGAACCTGCCGGCAGACGCCTCCGACATGCCTCTCAGCCGGCTCGACAGGCTGCGTCATGCCGACGGCAGCACGCCGACGGCGGATATCCGCGATACCATGCAGCGTTCCATGCAGACCCACGCCGCGGTGTTCCGCACGCAGGATTCGATGGAGGAAGGCTGCCGCAAGATCGACCAAGCCTCCGGCGCCATCGAGGACATCCGGGTGAGCGATCGCTCCATGATCTGGAACTCCGACCTGGTGGAAACGCTGGAGCTGGAGAACCTGATGGCCTGCTCGATGACGACGATGTACTCGGCCGAAGCGCGCAAGGAAAGCCGGGGCGCCCACGCCCGGGACGACATTCCGGACCGCGACGACGGGGAGTGGATGAAGCATACGCTGGCTTGGTATTCCGACGACCGCCGTGTCAGCCTCACCTACCGGCCGGTACATGATTACACGTTGAACCCGGACGAGGTGGAATACATCGCCCCGCAGGTACGCGTGTACTGATTACGAACGCCAGCTAACGACCGTCAGTCGCGAGATTAAACCCATGGCCGAATTCAGCCTGCCAAAGAACTCGAAGATCAAGTCCGGCAATAGACACGTACCGGCGCACCCCCCCCAGAAGGCGAAGACGGTCAAGGTCTACCGCTGGTCGCCGGATGACGATGAAAATCCGCGCATGGATGAGTATGTCATTGATCTGGAAGAGTGCGGGCCGATGGTGCTGGACGCGCTGATCAAGATCAAGAACGAGGTCGACTCGACCCTAACCTTCCGCCGCTCCTGCCGGGAGGGCATCTGCGGCTCCTGTGCCATGAATATTGACGGCACCAACACGCTAGCCTGCACCAAGGCGATTGACGAGGTTAAGGACGATCTGACGGTCTATCCGCTGCCGCACATGCCGGTGGTGAAAGACCTGGTGCCCGACCTGAGCCACGCCTACGCCCAACTCACCTCTGTCGAGCCATGGCTGAAGACCGATTCGCCGCCGCCGTCGCGCGAGCGGCTGCAATCGGTCGAAGAGCGCGAGAAGCTGGACGGGCTGTGGGAGTGCATTCTGTGCTTCTGCTGCACCACGGCCTGCCCAAGCTATTGGTGGAACCCGGACCGTTACCTCGGCCCCGCGGTCCTGTTGCAGTCGTACCGCTGGCTCGCCGACAGCCGCGACGAGGCAACGGGCGAACGGCTCGACAATCTGGAAGATCCCTTCCGGCTCTATCGCTGCCATACCATCATGAACTGCACCCAGACCTGCCCAAAGGGGCTCAGCCCTGCCAAGGCCATCGCCGAAACCAAAAAGCTGATGGTTGCGCGGCAGAGCTAACAACCGGTGTAGCGGGCTTAGCTCGTCGACGGCTTCGATGGCAACGAAAGCACCGGTGCGTGCCCAAAAGGCCGTGCCGGCGTCATTTATTCGGAACGGGTATTGAGAACGGGTATTGAGAACGGGCGGCACCCGCCGCCGCAGCCGAGATAGGCCCCGCCGGCCGTCCGAATGCCGAAAACGGCAGCGCCCCCGTTGACAAGGATGGGCAACTGCCGCTCTCCTGTATTTTAACAATTTCTCTGTTTAAGCCGCCAATGGGAACTCGTCGCATGAATGACACCACGACCCTGAACAAATGGATCGGCCAGCGCACCCTCCGCCCTGACGGCACTGAAAAAGTGACCGGCTCGGCTCAGTACGCCGCCGACTTCACGATGCCCGGCATGGTGTGGGGCAAGGTTTTACGCAGCCCGCACGCGCACGCACTGATCAAGAAAATCGATACCTCCAAGGCCGCGGCAATGAAGGGCGTTCTCGCCGTCATGACTGGTGACGACCTGCCCCTACTGCCGCTCGACAAGCCCTTGCCGACCGGCCCCAACGACATTCGCTGGATCGCCCGCGGCTGCATGGCGCGCGAGAAAATCCTATATGTCGGCCATCCGGTAGCGGCAGTGGCCGCCACCTCCCAGAGCATCGCGAATGCCGCGCTGGAACTGATCGAGGTCGAGTACGAAGTACTGCCGCACGTGATCGACGTTGACGAGGCGATGGCCCCGGACGCGCCGATCCTGCACGACTGGATCAAGACAGAAGGCATCGACGGCCCGACCAATATCTCCAACATCGTGACGGTCAAGATCGGCGACGTCGAGCAGGGCTTTGCTGAATCCGATATCGTGATTGAGCATGCCTTCAAGTCCGCGCCCGTGCACCAGGGTTACATTGAGCCGCAGGCCTGCATCGTCAGCTACAAACCTGAACTCGCAGTCGACGATCTGGAGCAGCAGCCAGGGCCAGTTCATGGTCCGCGGCCTGACCGCCGCGATCAGCGGCATGGCGACCGGAGACATCAAGGCGATCCCGGCGGAAATCGGCGGGGGCTTCGGCGGCAAGACCATCATCTACCTTGAGCCCGTCGCGATGGTGCTTTCGAAAAAGTGCGGCCGACCGGTCAAGATGCAGAACAGCCGGGAGGAGGTGTTCCACAGCACCGGCCCGGCGGCGGGCATGTCCGCGCATCTGAAAGTCGGCGCGACCAAGGACGGCAAGCTCAAGGCCGTGCAGGGCGCCTACAACTTTCAGGCCGGCTGCTATCCGGGTTCGCCGGTAGGCCGCGCCTGCACCTTCTCCTTCTCCTGCTATGATATTCCTCACGCTGAGGTGAAGGGCCTGGACGTTGTCTCCAACCGCCCCAACGTCGCCGCCTATCGCGGGCCGGGCGCGCCGCAGGGCAATTATGTGTTCGAGGCCATCCTGGACGAGATCGCCGACGAACTCGGCATGGACCCATGGGAATTTCGCCTGAAGAACGCGCTTGCCGCGGACAAGCCCACCATTTATGGCGCAAAGATCGGCGAGGCGGGCATTCAGGAGTGCATAGACGCGGTCCGCAACCACCCGAATGCCAAGGCGAAACTGGGTCCGAACCAGGGGCGCGGCATTGCGATCGGCTACTGGGGCAATGCGGGCGGCGAGTCGAGCGCGCAGTTGCACATTAACGAGGACGGCTCTGCGCTGGTCATTACCGGTCACCCGGACATTGGCGGCAGCCGCGCCTCCAACGTCAACATCGCGGCGGAAATGCTGGGGATTGACTACCGCAAGGTGCACGCCCAGATCGGCGACACCAACAATATCGGCATCTCGGCCGTGACCGGCGGCAGCCGCGTGACGTTCGCCTCTGCCATCGTGGTGAAGGAAGCGACCGACCAGGTCATCAAGACCCTGAAGTCCCGCGCGGCGAAAATCTGGGGGATCGAGGTGGAAGCGGTCGAATGGAAGGACGGCGCTGCCCATCCGACCAGCCCGAACGCCGGTGATTTCGAACCGCTGACCTTGCCGGAACTTGCGAAGAAGGCCGAGTCTACTGGCGGCCCGATCATGGCGGCGGCCTCCAAAAACACCGCCGGCCACATGGGCGTCGTCGGCGCCCACATGGTCGACGTGGAGGTCGATCCGGAAACCGGCCATACGAAGATCCTGCGCTACACCGCTTGCCAGGACGCCGGCCGCGCTATCCATCCGGCTTATGTCGAGGGTCAAATTCAGGGCGGCGTCGTGCAGGGCATCGGCTGGGCACTGAACGAGGAGTTCATCTACGACAAGAACGGCCGCCTCGATAACCCGGGCTTTCTCGATTACCGCATGCCGGTGGCTTCTGATCTGCCGGAGATCGATGCGGTGATCGTCGAGATCCCGAACCCCAACCACCCCTATGGGGTTAAGGGCGTTGGCGAGATTCCGATTGTGCCACCGCTCGCCGCGATCACGAATGCCGTCTCGCACGCCATCGGCAAGCGCATGTTTGAACTGCCGATGTCGCCGCCAAAAATCCTGAAAGCGCTGAGTGAATAGGCGCGGCGGGAATGGTGCTATCAGGGGCGGCGGATCAGTGGGTTCGCCGCCTTTTTCTTGGTATGAGATCAATGGCGGAACAGTGGCCTATGCGGTCGGCGCGACCCTCCGCAATGAAATCGGTAGTGATCCGATAAAGGAATTCCCGCGTATGTTCATTCTGTGTTGAGGCAATAGGGCAGCGGATGCTCCAACAGAACGGAAAGGCAGACCGGTCATGGGAAGAGCTCCTTACCGCCGTCGCTGAAGAGCGTGACAGGCAAGCGTTTGCAACTCTGTTCAATCATTTTGCCCCGCGCATAAAGGGATATTTGATGCGGAGCGGCGCGAGCCTCAGCCAGGCGGAGGATATCGCGCAGGAAACGATGGTTTCGGTATGGCGCAAAGCTCATCTCTACGACCGGCGCAAGGCCAGCGCTTCGACTTGGCTGTTTACTATTGCGCGTAACCAGCGGATCGACAACATCCGGCGGGAAAAGCGCCCGGAGCCGGATCCGACTGATCCATCGTTTGCCCCCGACCCCGTTGCGCTGCCGGACAGCGAGCTTTCCGCGATCCAGGACAGCGCGGCGATACGGCGGGCCCTGAAACAACTGCCGGAGGCGCAACGGGAGGTCGTGATCTTATCCTTCTATGACGATCTATCTCACTCGACCATTGCGGACCGCCTGCAAATGCCGATCGGAACGGTAAAGTCTAGAATACGGCTGGCGCTCAAGCGGCTGGACGCGTTGCTCGACCGCGACGCGCACGGCGAAGTGCACGGAGACCTACCATGAGCATCCGCCATCATCCGACCGATGATCTGTTGTTGGCATATGCTGCCGGCAATCTTGGGGAAGGGTGGAGCTTGGCCATCGCCACCCATTTGAGTTTCTGCCCAGCCTGCCGCGCAAGAGAGGCCCGATTCGCGGCGATCGGAGGGGCCGCGCTCGAAGAGGCGGCCGATGCGGCAATGGCCGAAAATGCGTTGGCGGATTGCCTGGCCCGGCTCGACGACGAAGCCAGAGACATGCCTGCCGACCAACCGGCGGGCGCCGCCGGGAACGCGGTTCTGCCCTGCCCCTTGTATGACTATGCAGGCGGGGATATCGACGCCGTCCGCTGGTCGATGGTTGGCGGCGGCGTCCGCCAGCGCCTGCTGCCCTTGAGCACCGGTGGTACGAGAGCGCGGCTGCTGCACATCCTGCCTGGCGTAACCGTGCCGGAACACGGCCACCGCGGCTTGGAACTCACCGTTGTGCTGGCGGGCAGCTTTACAACTGGCGACCAGGACTATCGGCGGGGCGATATTGAAGTCGCCGACGAGATCGTTCGACACACGCCCATTACCGGCTATGGCGAGCCCTGCATCTGTCTGGCGGTGGCCGATGCCCCTCTGCTGTTCAGCGGCTGGCTGCCCAAGATTGCGCAACGCTTCGTCAAAATTTGAGGGCCGAAGTCTTTCGCGGTGTCGGTTTAAGAGATGGCTTCAACCCTCGCCTCTTAATTCCACCCGGCGGATTTTACCGCTGATGGTTTTGGGCAGCTCGTCCACGAAATACACCCGGCGGGGGTATTTGTAGGGCGCGGTCAGGTCCTTGCAGAATTCCTGGATTTCCTGGGCCAGTTCCGGACTGTCCGCATAACCCTTCGCCAGGATGATGTAGGCCGCCACGATCTGGCCGCGCAGCTCGTCCGGCTCGCCGATGACGGCGCTTTCGGCGACGGCGGGATGCTCCAAGAGCGCGCTTTCCACCTCGAACGGGCTGATGCGGTAGCCGGCCGAGCCGATCAGGTCGTCGGCCCGCCCGACGAACCAGAAATAGCCGTCCGCATCGCGCCGGGCCGTGTCGCCGGTGTAGTAATAGCCGTTACGGAAAGCCTGCCGGTCAGGCGCGCCGCCGGTGTAGTAGCCCTCGAACAGCCCGGGCGGGTAGGGATCCGTGATACGCATGGCGATGTGGCCGATCTCGTCCGCCGCCATTTCCTTGCCCTCGTCGTCCACCACCCGCATGTCATAGCCTGGCACCGGCTGCCCCATGGAGCCCGGCTTTACCGGCTGGTCCGGGAAGTTCGCGACGATGTTGATGGTCTCGGTCTGGCCGTAGCCATCCGCGATGGTGGTGCCGGTCTGCTCCTGCCAATAGCGGATGACCTCCGGGTTCAGCGGCTCGCCCGCACCCAGCGAGCGGCGGACGGACGAGAGGTCGAACTGGCGGAGGTCCATCTGCGCGAACATGCGATAGGCCGTCGGCGGCGCACAAAAAGTGGAGACCCGCAGCTTCCGGATGATCTCCAGATGCAGAACGGGATCGAAGCCCGCGCCGTCGAACAGCACGACCGAACAGCCGATCAGGAATTGCGGGAACAGCATGCCCCACGCGGCCTTGGCCCAGCCGGTATCGGTCAGGGTCCAGTGCACGTCGTCCCGGCGAAGGTCCATCCAGAACAGGCCGGTCGCGGCGTGGGCCAGACTGTAGGCGAAGTCGCGCGGCACCATTTTCGGCAGCGCCGTGGTGCCGGAGGTGAAGTAGGCCATCATCATGTCGCTGGATTTCACCGGCACCCGATTTTCGATCACCGGCGAGGCCGCCGCGCACATCTCTTGCGACGAGGTCCAGCCCGACTGGCTAGGCCCGATGACGACGAAGTATTTCAGCGTCGGGCACTCGGCGCGCACGGCATCTACCTTGGCGCAATGCTCTGGCGTCACGATCACGCCCGTCGCTTTCGAATGGTTGACCCGGTAGGCGATGTCCTTGGCCGTCAACAGGGTGGTGCCCGGCATGGAGACCGCGCCGATCTTCATGGCCCCGAACAGCGCGTCGTACCATTCCACAATCCGGTTGCCGATCAGGCAGACGAAATCGCCCTTTTGCATGCCGAGCGCGCTCAGGCCGTTGGCGAAACGGGAAGAATTCTCCGCCATCTGTGAATAGGAGACCTCGCGCACCGCTTCCCCGTCACCGGAAATGGCTATGACCGCGCACTTGTCGTGGTCGCGGCCCTGGCGGTCGATCACGTCATAGGCGAAATTGAAATCGGCGGGGATGAGCGGCTTGTAGTTCTTGACGGCGCTCTTGTAGGCGCGGTCCACGTTCATGAAATCGTAGAGGAAAGGCTCGGACATCAGGGCGGCTCCCAGGGCAGGCTGGCGGCTATCACGCCACCTTTCCGCACCATTCCCCAGCAACGCCAGCTTGTAAAGCCGCAGCGGTGCCGCCTCGGCCGCGATCAGATTATCGCCGCCGCAACTGCCTCAATCGCGATTAGTAGGCTGGGGACTACCAGGGCGCTGACAATGATGGTGGTAGAGGTCGGGCGCGCGTCGCCCAGATGCGCGGCGCGCACCTTCCCGGCGGCGGGCAGGTCTTCGGCGCGGACAACGAAGGTGGTGATCTTCACCAGGTCGGCGATGCTCATGCCCGCATCGGCGAGGCAGGCTTCGATATTCTGCCAAGTGACTTCGGCCTGTTCCTTGATGCTTTCCGGGACGGAGCCGTCCGGCTTCATGCCAACCTGCCCTGAAATGTAGAGCAGCCGCGAGCCGCCCGGCACTTCCGAGGCATGACAGAATGGGCCGATGGGGGCGGCCATGGTGCTGGGGTTGCGTTGCTTGTTCAACAGAAGAGGCTTCTCCCTTTCGTTCCGGCGCTGCGAGATGTTGATGTTTCGGATGGCGGCGCGGGTGATGGCTTCCTGGTGCATGCAGGGCTCTGAGCAATTCTGATCGACGTAGGCAGCGGCTCGAGACGGTTGGATGCACCGCGGACAGGCGACGGCGATCTCGCATTCCGGGGTGTGGCGCCGTGCTCTGGTACTCTCAGACGCGCTGCTCGACGAAGTCGCGGGCGGTTGCTGGCGCGAGGCGGGCTCCGAGGCCGAGCAGGGTATCGAACGCCACGGCTGTGTGGCGGCGACGGTTCCACCTGAAGACGAACTCGTCGAGGTAACGCCTGAAGTGCTGGCGACGGAGGCCATGGTAGGTCCCGAGCGCCCATCTCTTGAGGTTTGAAAAGACGCGATGGGTCCAGCGCAGGATGATGTGGGCGGCCATCTTGCCGACGACTTTCGGCTCGTGCACATGGTCGGGCAGGCCATTGTAGCCGGACCATCCGTCCGTGACGACGCGGGCACCGGCGGCGGCGGCCGCGACGACGAAGGGCTTGAGCGTGGCGCCGGAGAAGTCGGCGATCGGCGCGAGACGAATGCGGCGCGGCTTGCCTTCGGGCAAGAGCTCCACCGCGCCGGCAACGAGCATCTTGCCCTGCGAGCTGCGGCCTTGACCGCCAGCGGGCGGGTCGTCCTTATGGCGCAAGGCGATCTCGGTCTCGTCAACTTCGACGACGTCCTCGAGAAGGCTTCGCTCGGGATCGACCATGGCGCGGCGGAGCTTCGTCAGGAGCAGCCAGGCGCTCTTGTAGCTGCCCAGGCCCAGTTGGGCCTGCAGTTGCAGGGCGGAGATCCCGTTGGAGTGGCTGGTTACGATATGGATCGCCGTGAACCAGGTCTTCAGCGGCAGATGGCTGCCGTGCATGACCGTGCCTGCGGTCACGGACGTCTGCCGCCGGCAGGCCGCGCACTCCCAGGTGAACGCCTTGGTCTTCAGCAGCCATCCCTTCGTGACGCCACAGCCCGGGCAGACAAAGCCCTCCGGCCACCGGCGACGCGCCAGATAGTCGGCGCAGGCCGCATTATCCGGAAATCGCGCCTCGAACTGGGCGCGGGAGAGCGGGCGGTCATGTTTCCAGCGGCTCGGCATGCGAGAACATTAAGCGAACGCACCTCGCGACGCAAGCGCAGATCACCACATTTTGTGCCGCCGGAGCCAACGGGAGAAGCCTCATTCTTAGAAGCAACATGATTTTGCAGGATTTATAAGAATGACAACTACTATAGGGGAAATACTCGGGCAAGCCGCCGTTCGGTTTGGCGAAAAAACGGCTCTGTTGATTGAGGGGAAATCATTCTCGTTCAAGGCGTTGGACGACATGTCCAACCGCGTTGCAAACGGACTTGTCGCCAGAGGTGTCCGCGCTGGCGACCGGGTGACGTTGTATGGCCCAAATTGCTGGGAATGGCTGGTATCGTACTATGGCATTGCCAAATGCGGCGCTGTTCTCAATCCAATTAACGTCATGCTAACGCCGGAAGAAGTCCGCTACGTGGTCGAGGATTCCGGCGCGCGGGCTGTTGTGGCGGCGGCGGACAAGGGTGGACCGCTCCTCGACCTCGTCGGCACGGCCAACCTGTCGGACGTTGTGCTGTGGGGCGAGGAGATGCCTGCAGGGACAACCGCGCTCGCGGACTTTCTGGAGCGGGAAAGCGCGGAATTTGAAGTAAAGCCCGGTGATCCGGGCGAATTGGCGGCAATCTGCTATACATCCGGCACTACCGGACACCCCAAAGGCGCGATGCAAACCCATCGCTCGGTGATCGGCGCGGCCGTGGGAACGACGCTGATGGCTGCGCGCGGGCCGGATGACCGGGTGATCAACTCCCTGCCGCTGCCGCATGTCTATGGCTCGTGCGTGTTCAATTCCGCGATGATGGCGGGCTCCACCCTGATCTTGATTCCGCGGCTCGATGCGGTCGAGATGTTGAGCGCAATCCAAGAGAACAAGGCGACGTTGATGGATGGCGTGCCGACGGTGTACTATTACCTGCTGGCCCATCCCGATTTCGACCGGTACGACCTTTCCAGCCTGACCCGCTGCTGGGTTGGTGGCCAAAGCCTGCCTGCGGCCAAGAACCTGGAGTTTACCGAGCGGACCGGCTGCCCGCTGCACGAGGTCTGGGGCATGACCGAACTTGCGGGCGCGACCAGCGCAAACCCGGTGGTCGGCCCGAACAAGCCGGCGACCATCGGTATTCCCTATCCGGGCAACGTGATGCGCGTCGTCGACCTCGACGATCCCACCGAGGAGATGCCGATCGGCAAACGCGGCGAGCTGATGTACAAGGGTCCGCTGGTGATGATGGGCTATTTCGGCAACGAACAGGGGACCAAGGAAGCGATCGAGCCGGACGGCTGGTTGCATACGGGCGATATAGCGACGATGGACGAGGACGGCTATTTCACTATCGTCGATCGCAAGAAGGACATGATCCTGACCGCCGGGTTCAACGTCTACCCGGCGGAGATCGAGCGGGTGCTTTGTATGCACCCTGCCGTTGCTCTAGCCGCCGTCGGTGGCGTCCTCGACGAGACCAAGGGCGAGTTGGCAAAGGCCTATGTGGTGCTGAAGCCCGGAGTGTCGGTGGAACCGAAGGTGCTTGTGGCACATTGCCGGGAGCATCTGGCGGCCTACAAGGTGCCGCGTGCCATGCAATTTGTGCCGGAAGTGCCCGTGACCTCTTCCGGCAAGATCATGCGGCGTCTGCTGACGGATATCGATGACGGAAGCCGCTGGCTAAATTAGCTGAGCTTTTTGCAAAGAGGTATTCTCAGCGAGTAGTGGTCTGATCGAAACTCTTGCATCCGCAAGCGCGACATGAATCAGCCCAGTCGTTCAATATTTTGGTAATTCGATTCAGCAAACGGATGGGTACCATCCGTTTTCATCGAACCACTAGGCGCAGGCATTCGGTCAAGCTAGGCTCTCTGCTCACAAGGAGAAACGCTTCATGCCATTTTATGAACACGGCCAAACGCGCATCTATTACGAGGAGGCCGGGTCCGGCTTTCCGCTGTTGATCGTCCCTGGCGGCGGCCTGAACGGCACCGTTGCCGGGCTCGATGCCTCCCATCCGTTCAATCCGCTGAAGGAATTCTCGAACGAATTCCGGGTGATCGCGTTGGACCACCGCAACGCCAACAGCGGGCAGTCCACCGGTCCGCTGGAGATCGACCGCCCCTGGGACGCCCATACCGACGACCAAATCGGGCTGATGGATCACCTCGGTATCGACAAGTTTCTGCTGCTGGGCTTCTGCATCGGCGGGCCGATGAACTGGAACATGCTGCAACGGCATGGCGACCGGGTGGTGGCCGCGGTCATGACCCAGCCGAGCGGGCATCGCGCCTCTATCCCGGACCAGTTCTTCCAGCGGAATATCGAGGGCTGGGCTCCGGGGCTGCTGGATCAGCGGCCCGAACTGAAAAAGGCGGACGTGGAGGCCTTCCTGGCCAAGATGTACCGGGAAAACCCAGACTTCGTATACACGGTCCGCCGGGACTTCGTGAAGAATTGCCAGACACCCATCCTGGTGCTGCCGGACGATATCGACCCGCACCCCTATGAGGTAGCGATGGAGGTGGCGATGTTGTCGCCCAACTCGCAGGTGAGCATGTACCCCTGGAAAGACCCGCCGGAGCGTATCCCGCTCGCCGTGCGCCACATCCGAACCTTCCTGCAGGCGAACCGGCCAAGCTAGCGAATGTATGGAGGCGCGCGAGCGCTGTCCGGGGCCGCGCGGCAGGATTGTCTCCCATGCGCCCCCGGCTCTAGGCTGCGCCTCCGGCGGGGATACGTCTCTCTCCGGTTATCTTGCCCTCGGCGTCAGCAGGCGGGCGTCCGGGCCGGCCTGATGGTCCACGGCGCGAAGGATGGTGGCGTTCATCAGGTAGACGCTCATGACCGCCGTCAGTTCCAGCGCGCCTTTCTCGCCCCAGCGGCCGCGGATGGCGTCGAACGTAGCATCCTGCACACGCTTTTCCTCCAATAGCTCACGGCTGTAACGGATGATGAGCGCCTCGTCGTTCGTCAGGCTATCGAGCGGCCCGAATGTGTCGACTGCGTGGATAGCCTCCTCCCGCGTGCCGGCGGCAAGGCCGAGCCTGACGTGCGCATTCCAGATAAAGTCCGCATCCATCGCCCGCGCGGCGGCACAGATCGCCAGTTCGGCCTCGGCGTCGGTCAGCGACGTGTGATAGCGCAGATGCCCGGACAGCGCAGCCAGCTTTTCGGCCACCTCACCCGCATAAGCCAGGTAGGTAGAGGGCGGCGGCAAGCTGCCCCGCGCTTCCTGGATCCGGCGGACCGCAGCGCGGGTCTGGTCGGAGAATGCATCGGTGTCGGCGGGAAATGGCAGGCGCGGCATGGCTCAGGGCTCCTCCTATTCGAGGATATCACTATGTCCGGTCGTGCCGGTTAGGGGAATAGCTGCCCGCACAAAAGCCGCCCGATCGGCACGGGGGCGGCTGTGTCAATTGAACAGCGACGGCGGGCGCTCAGTCGTGTGCGGGCGCTCAGTCGTTCGCGGGCGCAGCCAGCCTGGTCGTGTAGACGACCGTATCGACCGTTAGCTCCCGCCGCTCGCGAAAACGCGCCATAGCATCGGACGCGTTGGGGTCCGGGTCCGGCCGCCAATAGCGGGACTTCTCCCACCCGGCATAATCCGGATAGCGGGTAAGCAGGATCAGCCTGTCCGAAGCGCGGTCATGGCCGGTCTCGCGCCAGAGCGCGAATATCTTCGCACCGAACACTTCTTCGAACTGAGGCCAGGCTTCGTCCGAGAGCGAGACGAAGCGGTCGGCATCATCACGCCGCACCTCGAAAATGCGATGGGCGAACACGCCGGGGCCTTCGGGCGGGGCAGGATCCAATGGCCGGACGGTGGGCTCCAGATATAGGGTTTCGGAGGCCGAGATGTCGCCAATGCCTTTGGTGGCGGCCGAGCCGTGCTGCTTCGCGGCGTTGAGGTCGGCCCAGACGGTCACGACAATGCCCTGGTTGGCGGAAAGCCCTATCTGGCCCGCCCACACGCCGTAAAGCTGACCACCCGCATCGGCGACCGCCGCCGCGCCGGTGCTAAGGATTGTCGCTTCGACGCTGTCCCAGGCATTCTGCTTCACGCGGATAAAACGGTACTCGTAGATGCGGAGCGGCTGTGGCTCCGGCTCGGCCTGCGGTTCAGACGATGAATCGGGCGCGGGTTCCTGGGTTTGGTCGACTTGCTCCACCGCTTCGGGCTCGGCCGCCGCAGCGCCGGCAAATCCGGCCGCGGCCCCGGCGGTCATAGGCTGGGTTGCCCACGCGAAAGAGCCCGCTTCGGCTTCGGCTTCGGCGGGGGCCTGGCCCTCCTCCGGTTCGGATGCCGGTGCGGCGGCAGGCGCTGCCTCTGCTTCGGAGGCACTCGCCTGCGGCTCTTTCTCCTGCGCCGCCGGATCGTCCGGCGGCGTCACCCGTTGAACACCGAACGGCAGTACCGTTTCGTCTGCCTTCGTTTCGCCCGCCTCCGGGGCGGCGGCTTCGCCTTCCTCCGGCTTCTTCTCGTGGTCGTTCTCGTTCATCAAAGTCCCAATGTCGCTTTCGCAATTACATTCCGTTGGATTTCATTGGTGCCGCCATAAATCGTGGCGGCCCGGCTGAAGAAGTAATCATCCGCCGCGCCACGAAGGAAGTCGGGCAACACTTCGTCCCAATTCGACCCCTCGTCGCGGCCATAGCCAGCCAAGGGACCGAGATACGAGCCACCGGCGGCAATAGCAAGCTCTGTCAGGCGTTGCCGGATCTCCGAGCCCCGGATTTTCAGCGCGGACGCCTCGGCCCCGACCGGCTTGCCCTGGGCGTCGGCGGCCAGATAGCGCAAGTTCGTGCCGGCCAGTGCCTCCAGTTCGATCTCCGTCTGGGAGAGCTGGGCCATATAGCTGCGGTCCCGGTCTAGCCCCTGCTCGCGCGCGTTCTGGCGCAACTTCATCACCCGTGCCTGGCTTTCCGCCACCTCTGCGATGCCGAAGCGCTCGTATTGCAGCAGGAACTTGGCATAGGTCCATCCCATGTTCTCCTCGCCGATACGGTTTTCCACCGGCACGCGCACGTCGGTGAAGTGCACCATGTTCAGGTGATGTTGGCCGTCGATGGAGATGATCGGCTGGATTTCGATGCCCGGGCTGTTCATGTCGAACAACAGAAACGAGATGCCCTGCTGCGGTTTGCGCTCGTCAAAGGCGGTGCGCACCAGGCAGAAGATCCAGTCCGCGTGCTGGGCATAGCTGGTCCAGACCTTGGTGCCGTTCACGACATAGTGGTCGCCGTCCCGGTCCGCCCGCGTGCGCAGACTGGCCAGATCCGAGCCCGAGCCCGGCTCGGAATAGCCCTGGCACCACCACAGGTCGAAATTCACCGTTCCCGGCAGGAAACGATGCTTCTGCTCCGGTGAGCCGAAGGTATAGATCACCGGGCCAACCATGGTGGTGCCGAAGGGTGCTGCATAGGGCACGGGATGGCGGTTGACCTCTTCCTCGAACAGGTGCCGCCGCCAACTGTTCAATCCGGCGCCGCCGTATTCCTCGGGCCAATGGGGGGCGCTCCAGCCTTTACCCGCAAGGATTTTCATCCAGCGCGTGTAGTCGCCCTTGTATTCGCCGCGGCAGGCGGCGACGCGGGCGGCGATGTCGGCGGGCAGGTTGTCCTCGACAAAGGCGCGTACCTCGGCCTGGAAAGCCAAGTCTTCATCGGACAAGGGGAAGCTCATGGGCGTGGGTCTCCGATCGCGTTTTCTCCGAGGATAACCCGTCGCTGCCGCAAACGAAATGGCTTGCTACCGTGAGGGCGCGGCTTCCAAGGAAGACATGTTGCGCACTTCAGTGTTAAAGCCGATAGGCTCGTCCTAGATCCTGCGGCTCACGTACCCGTAACGAAGCCCCACAGGTCGTCCGCGCCCTGTTTGACGACCATCTGGCCCAGGCGGAGGGACCATTCGGCTTCGTTGCCGAACTCGTCACGCCAGACCCAAAGGCGGCGGGTGCGATGATGCAGCGAGTGCTCGTAGGTGAAACCCATCGCGCCGTGCACCTGGTGGGCGATGGCCGACCCTTTGGTCGCCGCCTCGCCAACACGCACCTTGGCGGTCGCTATCTCGGCCAGGGCGGCGTCGCTCCAGCCATTCGGCCCCAACGCGCCCTCGGCCGAGACGGCTTCCGCCGCTGCCTCCGCCGCCGCTTCGGCCGCCGCGGCCTCGCCCGCCAGTTCAGCCAGCGCATGCTGGATGGCCTGGAACTTGCCGATCGGCCGGCCGAACTGCTCGCGCTCCAGCGCATATTGCACGCACTGCTCCAGCACGCGCTGCAGCGCGCCCGCCATCTGGGCCGAGCGCACCACGGCGCCGAACGCTTCCAGTGCGGCTTCGTCGAGGCCGAACGGCGCGGGCGCGACGGTGACCGGCACGACGGCGTCGAAAGAGACATCGTCGGAAGGCTCGCCCGCCAGCGACGTGCCCGGCGCAATGGAGCAGGAGCCGCCGCGCACGAGAGCGACCACACGCGCTTCCTTGTCCGGCGCCGGCCCGGCCTCATGGGCGAGCACGACGATGTGCTCGGCGTTGCGGGCAAAGGGTACGGCGCGCGCGGTGCCTTCCAACTGCCCGCCCTTCAGCGTCACGAGGGTGTCGGCGCTGACCGGCGCGGCGGTCATCGGGCCTGTCGGCACCTGAATGCCGGCCTGACCGAGCAGCCAGCCGGCCAGCAGCGTTTCCGCGAGCGGAACCGGTGCCGCGAACGCACCTGCCACCTTCAGCACGTCGAAGCCGTCGCCCATCTCGGCGCCGGCGCCGCCGATCTCGTCGGAGACCCAGGTGAGCGTCAGGCCGCTTTCCTCCAGCGCGTCCCAAAGCGCCTTCGGCCACTTGCCTTCCTCGGCCTGGTTGATGACGCCGGCTTCGCAGAGGTCTTGCATCAGGCGGGTGGCAGTATCGATGATGATCGAGTCGGACATGGCGATGCATCGGCTTTTCGAACAGCGGAAATAGACTGATCCAGAGGAAACGCGGGGGCGCGCAGCCTGTCAAGCAAGCGCATGACCTCCGCCGGCAGCCCATGTCCGAACAGCCAAAGCCGGAGCCGCCGTTTCAGGCATTCTCTGCCCGCTAACCCAACCGGGGGAACAAACAAATCGTTCACGTTTCCGACATCAAATTGTCGCGGTTCAAGAGTAGTAACCCATCGGAAGAAACAAACACGGCTCCTTCCGCCACGCACTTTTTAAAGACAGGAAAATCATCGATGGGTTCGAAGATCGCCCTCACCCTGGGTGCGGCGCTGTACAGCACGACCGCGCTTTCCGCTGGAAACACTCTGTTTGACGATGCCGGTCCGAACACGACCCCGGCAGTAGCCCTTCCCGTCCCACAGGAACTCATCAAGCCGTTCGTTCTGCCGAGCGCGCCAGAACTCACCGTCAGCCAAAAGGTCCTCGCCGACCGGAACACGCAACTCGGTCTCGGCGAACAGAACTCCGGCGCCTGGGACATGATCGACACGAATCGGACCGGCCCGGACGCCAACCGCTACCTGTTCATGCCGTTCGAGCCGAGCACCGGTTCCGGCGTGCAGCGGATCGATCTGTGGGACCCCAACTACAACACCCGCACCAAAACCGTTGTAAACCCGCTGACCGACAACTTTATCCGGGGCGATGCCTCCCGCTGGGCCCCTTGGGGCGGCTGGCTAACGGGCGAAGAGGATACCGGCACCGGCTTCGGCACATTGCACGGCCGCATGTTCGAGGTAACCAATCCCGTCACCGCTAACGGCCGGGCGACACCTGCTTTGTGCATCGCAGCACGTCGCCAAGGTGAACGGCGGCAGCAATGCTGACGCGACCGGCACGGTGGCCTAAGAAGCCCTGACCGATGCGACTGGCACGCCTCTCACCGCCTTCAATGCAGCCCTTGACCCAACCACCGGCGCCTTGATTGGCGATGCCGCGGCCAACCTAGCTTTCGCAACTGAATACCAGCGTCCCGAGGATAAGGAACTCGGCATTCTTGGCAGCGGCGACCAGTTCCTGACTATTGCCATGACGGGCAGCGACGAGATCTATGGCCTCAATCTCTCCTTGGATACAATGTCGGTCTTCGCCGACCAAATGACGGTGGACTTGGCGACGGGGGTCGCGGTGGGCCGGCCTGCAGACGGTCGGCGCCGAGCACACCGGCTTGTTCTTCAGCCTGGAGGACCCGAACAAGGCCTATGCCAACGTGCAGCATCCAAGCAGCGGCAATGACGCGCTGGTTGAGGTTTCGGTCAGCGCCGTGCCGGTGCCGGCCGCCGCCTGGCTGCTTGGCAGCGCCTTCCTCGGCCTGGTCGGCTTTGCCCGCGCCAGGCGCTCCTAAACGAAGCGCTAGCGTTCCCCGAGGTTTTTGGCGCCGGATTTTCCTGTGGCCGTCCAGAAATGGGCGGCCTCCTCTTATGCCTTGAAGCGCGTGAAGCGGGGCTCTGGCCGGCCCTTGTGCCCAGCCCCAGGATGACGGACAGGCCGCCGCCTTGCCGGGTCGTGTCCAGGCGCCGGGACGGAATAGGAGGCAGGAGGGTTCCCGCGCTTTAACGTTCGCTACCCTGGGTGAGGCATCTTTCCGAAGCCAATTCCCGGTCCAGCTCGCGGGCTGGTTCCTGGGCTAGTTCCCCGTCCACGCCGTCCGCACGAATCGCCCTCAATCGTCCCGGTTGCCGCCGGGCGGGCCGAAAAGTTCCGCAATGCTGGGCACCGTTTCTTTCTTCTCTGCCGCCGGGACCGGCTCCGCCTCGCGCGCCTCGATGGCGGTCCGCTCTTCCGGCGTCAGCTTCGCTCGTGCTTTTTCCACGGCGGCATTCAATTCCAGATAGGTGCAGAGGCCGAGGTCTACCGGGTGACGGGCCTTGATGTTGGCGCTGTTCCAATGGGTACGGTCGCGCACGGCGCCGATGGTGTTCTTGGTCGTCCCCAGCAGTTTGCCGACCTGGGAATCGGCCAGTTCCGGATGGTTCCGCACCAGCCAGGCGATGCCGTCCGGCTTGTCCTGCCGCTTGGCCATCGCGGTGTAACGCGGACCTTTGGTGCGCTCGGCGGCGCGGGGCAGTTTCGGCTTCAGGATTTGCAGGCGCGCGGAGGGGTCGGCCTCGCAGCGGGCAATTTCCTCGCGGGTGAGTTCCGCCGCGGCGATGGGGTCGCGGCCGATAATGCCTTGGGCGACCTCCCCATCCGCCACCGCCTGCACTTCCAGCGCGTGCATGCTGCAAAACTCGCCGATCTGGTCGAAGCTCAGCGCGGTGTTATCGATCAGCCACACGCAGGTGGCTTTCGGCATCAATGGTTGCGACATATGAATCCTCGATTGCTTGTAGGATTGCTTCTGGAACAGCCGGCCAATGCTTAGCCGGAAAAGCCAGTGGTGAGCAGAATCTTGCCGATATGCTGGCTGGATTCCATCAGTTCATGAGCCTTGCCGGCTTCCGCAAGAGGAAACGCCTCATAAGTGACCGGCCAACAGGCGCCGGTGCGGAACAGCGGCCATGCCTTTTCTTCCAGCGCGCGGCAGATAGAGCCTTTGTCCGCGATCGAGCGGGAGCGGAGGGTCGAGCCGGTCACGGTGAGATGCTTGCGGTGCACCAGGCCAAAATCCACCTTGTCAGGCCGCGTGCCTTCCATCAACGCGACGAAGCAGAGGCGGCCTTCGCGCGCCAACACCTCCAGTTCCCGCTGGATATAGGAGCCGCCGACCATGTCCAGGATGACATCGACGCCGCGGCCTTCGGTAAACTCCTTGCCGACTTCGACGAAGTCTTCCGTCTTGTAATTGATCGCCCGGTCCGCGCCGAACGAGAGGCAGGCCTCGCATTTCTCGTCCGAGCCGGCGGTCGCCAGCACCGGCGAACCGAACGCCTTGGCCAATTGGATGGCAGTAAAGCCGATGCCGCTGGTGCCGCCCTGGATCAGGAACACCTCGCCCGGCCTCAGACGGGAACGCTCGAACACGTTGGTCCAGACCGTGCAGAAGGTCTCTGGGATGCCGCCCGCCTCGACCAGATCGACGCCGGGCGGAATGGCCATGCACTGCGGCTCCGGCACGTTGACATATTCGGCATAGCCGCCGCCGGAGAGCAGTGCACAGACCCTGTCACCCACATGCCAGCGCGAGCAGCCCTCGCCGACCGCGGCCACGACGCCGCTGCATTCCAGCCCGGGAATGTCGGTCGCGCCCGGCGGCATCGGGTACTTGCCCTCGCGTTGTAACGTGTCGGCCCGGTTGATGCCGGCGCCGGCCACTCGCACCAGCACTTCGCCATTTGCCGGTTCCGGCACCGGACGGGTGCCAAGGACCAGTTGCTCCGGGCCGCCCGGTGTGGGAATTTCAATAGCGTTCATCGAAGCCGGAATCGTCATAGCGACTGGAATCCTTGAAAAAGCGATCTTTGATTTTCGGGAGTTGAGAATAGCTCTAAGCCCATGTCGGATTTGGATCAAGAGACAGAAGCCCGCCTCGCCAAAATCCACGGGGAATGGCAACAGTTGGAGGCCCAGCGCGAACTGCTGGAAGCCGAACACGCGGCATGGCTGGAAAAGCTGCTGGCGGAGGCGGACCGCCTGGGCATGGGCGAACGCTTCCGGAGACTTCTCAACGCGCGAAAATCATGACGGTGGCGAACAAGACGATTCTGCTGTCACCAGACAAAAGGACGGCCCAACATATTAGATGCATGCTGGACCGCCCTCCTGCTTTCACAAGTTCAATACCAACGGCAGAAAAAACTGGCCTATCTTGTGCCTTTCATCCGTGCCGTTGGTATCACAGCCTCAAACGAAGAAGATGTCGTCGGCTGCAGGCACTGGCACCGATTGGTCGGCTTCGTATTCGAGCGTGACGTTGTCGACGGCAATGCCGCCAGCCACGTCGATGGTGGTGAACCAGCCATAGAGGTTCCCCCCGACTTCTGACGGGATCAGGTCGGCGGCATTGTTGCGGGTTTCCGTGAACAGCAAAGCGCCGCTGTCATCGTATAGGTTCAGGTCTACCGCCAGCGAGCTCCCGTTGTCATAGAAATGATGCTCGAAGGTGAACCAGCCATCCTCGGCGACAACATAGCTGTTCGTCAGCGTGTCGAGGTCTTCGCGGGGTGCGAAGTTGGTGTTGTTGGACCCGCCGACATAGAGGTCGCCGGTGCTGCTGTCCTGGGTCACATGGAAAATAAAGTCTCGCTGGTGATTGCCATCGGACCCGCTCGACGCGACCGACCAGTCAAAGCCCTCACCGAGCGCCCAGCCGCTGCCGTCTGCGGACGTGTCCAGGTAGATATCAGCCGACACTGCCCATTCACCCTGCCAAACGTCTTCATAGCCGCCAAAGCGGGTGAATGGGGCGCTGGCTAAGTCGCCTTCGAAAATCGCGTGGTAATCACCGTCGGCTGAAGCGATGCCGTTCGTTCCGGACGCCACCATGGCTACATCGCCATACCAGCCATCGTCCTGGTCCAGAAAACCGTCGGCATCGACTTCAAAGCCCTGTTCGAACCGGTAAGTGGTTGGGGCAGTTATCTGGTCTGCCAAGTCGGTCAGGATAAACTCCTGGTCGCCGACGGTGATCAGCAAATCGTTGCTTTCGCCATCGCCGCCATCGTCGATCCACTCGAACAAGGTTTCTTCCGAATTTCGGCTACCGAAATGCAGCAGATCAGATCCAAGGTCAAAATCCTCGAAGCGGATCGTGATCGGCATTGTTTTTGGAATTGGAGATAACGAAAATCTCATCGGCTTCCGTGCCAATGACAAAATCATCGCCATTCGTAATTTTCACTCAGATCATAGGACCCCATGGAACTTCCTCCGAATTAATGGGATTACAGCAATCAGGTATCCCGCATCCATTGTTGAGGCAGGCTTTAAATATTTGACTTTACGATGTTTCTACCACCCCACCGCATCGCAATACCCGAAACCTCGTTGCCTTATCTCCCTCCATACATAAGAAGATTAGCGAAGATATAGATGTATGCAAAAGGTTTTTTGACAAGCAATAAGGTCGCCCGTACGGCCACTCCTGCCGCAATCATCCGCCGGCAAATGCTTTGGCAAGGATGCGGCCGTTTGGAAAATTCGATCATAGCGAGCCAGGCCGCAATACCCGGCAGCGCAGCATCAGCACACCGCAAAACCGGACATGACCATTTAACGGCGCTGCTTGAACGGCGCATGTTTGAGAATATTCAGCCTCGGCGATAAATGTTACGGTCGATCTTACCTCCGATTAGTACCGCAAAGCCGAAGGCCGCCTGATGCGCATCGATTGCCAGACCGATCCTTCCCGCTACCGTCATTGGGCGCTGGAGGTCGATGGACCAACCGCAACCCTGTGGCTGGACGTGGACGAGAAGGGCGGCCTGATGCCGGGCTACGAGCTGAAGCTCAATTCCTATGACCTGGGCGTGGATATCGAACTGGCCGACGCCGTGCAGCGGCTGCGGTTCGAGTATCCCTCGGTCAAGGTTGCGATCCTGCGCAGCCCCAAGCCGCGCGTGTTCTGCGCCGGAGCCAATATTCGCATGCTGGCCGGCTCCAGCCATGTGCACAAGGTCAACTTCTGCAAGTTCACCAATGAAACGCGCAACGGCATGGAAGACGCCAGCGAGACCGCGGGCCTCAAGTTCCTGGCCGCGGTCGAGGGCGCGTGCGCCGGCGGCGGCTATGAACTGGCGCTGGCCTGCGACGAGATCCTGCTGGTGGACGACGGCGCAACCGCGGTCTCGCTTCCGGAGGTGCCATTACTGGGCGTGCTGCCGGGGACGGGCGGGCTGACCCGGGTGGTGGACAAGCGCCACGTGCGCCGCGACCGGGCCGACGTGTTCTGCACGGTCGAGGAAGGCGTGCGCGGGCAGAAGGCGGTGGATTGGCGGCTGGTCGATCACGTTGCGCCTCGCTCAAGCTTCGGTCAGCTCATGCATGACCGGATCGAGGCCCTGAAGAAGCAATCCACCCGTCCCGACCTCGCCGAAGGGATCGCGTTGCCACCGCTGGAACGGACGAGCGAGGCCACCAGCATCGCCTATCCTCATCTCTCGGTGCAGATCGAGCGGGAAGCAGGTATTGCCACCCTGACCTTGGCGGGACCGGCCGAGGACCCACCCGCCGACGCGGCCGCCCTGCATGCCGCGGGTGCCGGCTATTGGTGCCTCGCCGCCGCGCGGGCGCTGGAGGACGCCATTCTGGAACTGCGCCTGAACGAACCTGAAATCGGCGTTTGGGTGCTGAAAACGGCCGGCGACCCGGCCACGGCGCTTGCGCATGACCGGCTCCTGAGCGGGCTGGCGGCGGAGCACTGGCTGGCCGCGGAAATCCGCCATTACTGGCGGCGGGTGCTGAAACGGCTGGACGTTTCTTCGCGGAAGTTTGGTCGCCGTGATCGAACCCGGGTCCTGTTTCGCCGGCCTGTTGGCCGAGCTGGCCTTTGCCGCCGACCGCTCCTACATGCTGATCGACGTGTTCGAAGGCGACAACCGTGACCCTGCTGCCATGATGTTGAGCGAGACCAACTTCGGCGCGATGCCGATGGCGAACGGGCTCTCGCGGCTCGCGACACGGTTCCTCGGCGATGACGCCTCCCTGGCGGCGGCGGAAAAGAAAAAGGGCCGTGAACTGGAGGCCGAGCAGGCGGAAAAGCTGGGTCTCGTTACCTTTGCCTTCGACGATATCGACTGGGAAGATGAGTTGCGCGTGTTCCTGGAGGAGCGGGTCAGCTTCTCGCCGGATGCGATGGTGGCCATGGAGGCGAATCTGCGCTTTCCGGGGCCGGAGACCATGGAAACCAAGATATTCGCCCGGCTGACTGCCTGGCAGAACTGGGTGTTCCAGCGCCCCAATGCCGTGGGCGAAGAAGGCGCGCTGAAGCGCTATGGCAGCGGGCAAAAGCCCGTGTTCAACCGCACACGCGTTTGATGCCGCGCCTCGTGTAGACACGCACGCGCTCTTGATGCCGCGCCTCGTGTAGACACGCACGCGGGGATGAGCCGCGTGCGTGCTGCAAGGTTCGCCTTGCGTCGCCCCTCCGCCTGGGATAGGACCACATTTTCGCGACGCGGGCGTGGCGGAACTGGTAGACGCGCTGGATTTAGGTTCCAGTGGCCCTTGGCCGTGGGGGTTCGAGTCCCTTCGCCCGCACCAAAACAGCCGGAAAACCGGCTCTCTCTAGGAACGAATAGACCATTCGATGCAAGTCACCGAAACGCTGAATGAAGGCTTGAAGCGCGAGTTCGAATGCGTGCTCGCGTCCGACACGATCAACGAAAAGGTTGATGCGAAGCTGCAAGAGGCCGCCCCGACGATCAATCTGCCGGGCTTCCGTCCCGGCAAGACGCCGATGAAGATTTTGCGCCAACGCTTCGGCCAATCCGTCACCGGCGAAGTCATCGACGAGGCCGTGCGCGAGAGCGTTCAGTCAGTGATGGAGGAACGCAGCCTGCGCCCTGCAGCGCAGCCTGAAATTGCCGACGTGGAGTTCGAACAAGGCGAAGACTTCAAGTTCAAGCTGAAAGCGGAACTGCTGCCCGACTTCACGCCGGTTGAGTTCTCCTCACTGGAGTTGGAGCGGCTGGAGCCGGACGTGCCCGAAAGCGAGATCGACGAGATGTTGACCCGCATGGCAGACAACGCCCGCGAGCGAGTAGATGTCGAGGAAGCGCGGCCGGCAGCGAATGACGACGTGCTGGTGATCGACTTCGAAGGCTCGATCGACGGCGAACTGTTTCCCGGCGGCGCGGCGGAAGACTACGAACTGCAACTCGGCAGCAATTCGTTTATTCCGGGTTTCGAAGAGCAACTGATCGGCGCCAATGTTGGCGACGAAAAAACGGTCACCGTGACATTTCCGGAAGACTACGGCGCAGAACACCTGGCGGGCAAGCAAGCCAGCTTCAAGGTCACCGTCAAAGGCATGAAAACCCTAGGCCCGGCCGAGCTCAACGACGCGCTCGCCGAGAAGATGGGCGCCGAAAACGTGGCCGACCTGCGCACCAAGGTCCGCGAGTTCATGGAGGGCCAGTACAAGGACGCCGCCCGCAACCGGGTGAAACGGGACCTGTTCGACAGGCTGGAAAAACTGCACGATTTCCCGCTGCCGGAGGTGCTGGTAGAGCAGGAATTCCAGGGCATCTGGGGCGAGATCGAGGGTCAACTGGAAGGCGAGAACGCCGAAGAAATCCGCGAAGGCAAGACCGACGAAGAGCTAAAGGAAGAGTACCGTAAAGTGGCAGAACGCCGCGTACGGCTGGGTCTGTTGCTCTCCGAAGTCGGCCGCCGGAACAATATCGAAGTCAGCGGCGAAGACCTTGGCCGTGCGGTCGCCCAGCAGGCGGCGCAGTATCCCGGCCAGGAAGAGATGGTGCAGAAGTTTTATAGCGAGAACCCGCAAATGTTGGGGCAACTGCAAGCACCCATCTTGGAAGACAAGGTCGTCGACTACATCTTAGAGTTGGCCAATGTCACCGTGCGGAAGGTTCCACCGGCGGAGATCATGGCCGACCCCGATGCCGCTGATGCCGAGGAAGCCAAGGATTCGGCAGCAGAGACCGAGTAGGCTCTTCGAGAGCCCGCTTCGCGAAGTGCCCCCGAGAGTCGCGAACGAAAGCTAAAACGAGAGCCGCAAACGAGAGCAACGAAGGATCACGCTCCCTTGTCGAACCAACTGTCGAATCAAACGGCAAATCAGCCGGCCGTGTCCAACCAATCGTTCGACCCGATGATGAATATGCTGGTGCCGATGGTGGTGGAGACCACCAACCGCGGCGAACGTGCCTATGACATTTATTCGCGCCTGCTGAAGGAGCGGATCATCTTTCTGACAGGCCCGGTGCATGACGGCGTCGCCAGTCTGATCTGCGCGCAGTTGCTGTTCCTGGAAGCCGAAAATCCGGGCAAGGATATCTATTTCTACATCAACTCCCCGGGCGGCGTGGTGTCGTCGGGCCTCGCGGTCTATGACACCATGCAGTATATCCGCTGCGAAGTGTCGACCGTCTGCATCGGTCAGGCGGCCAGCATGGGGTCGCTGCTGATGGCGGCCGGCGCACCGGGCAAGCGTTATTGCCTGCCGAATGCGCGGATCATGGTGCATCAGCCTTCCGGCGGCTTTCAGGGCCAGGCATCCGATATCGAAATTCACGCCCGCGAGATTTTGGCGCTCCGCCAACGCCTGAACGAGATCTATGTTCATCATACCGGCCAGCCGATGGAAAAGATTGAACGGGCGCTGGAACGTGACCATTTCATGACGGCGGAAGAGTCCAAAGCCTTTGGTATTGTGGACGAAGTCGTCGCCCATCGCCCTGCATCTGACGTCAAGGAATTCGCCTGAACTGTGTGTCGAGGTTTGAGATTTCCTTAAAGATTTTGTGTCAGATTAGCGGTACGCGATGGCGAACGCAGTCGCTTAAAACAGCCTGCCCCATTGTCGAGCAGCGATAAGCCTGCCAACATATAGAGCTGACGTACGCGGACGAATTGGGAAGTCTATGAGCAAGTCCAGCACCGGCGGTGACGCGAAAAATACCCTGTACTGCTCGTTTTGCGGGAAAAGCCAGCACGAGGTCAGGAAGCTGATCGCGGGGCCAACCGTGTTCATTTGCGATGAATGCGTCGAGCTCTGCATGGATATCATCCGCGAAGAGCACAAGAACACGATGGTGAAATCGCGGGACGGCGTGCCGGGCCCGCGCGAAATTTGCGACGTCCTGGACGACTATGTGATCGGCCAGTCGGGGGCGAAACGCGTGCTGTCGGTTGCGGTGCATAACCACTACAAGCGCCTCGCCCATGCCGGCAAGTCGAACGAGGTGGAGATCGCGAAGTCCAACATCATGCTGATCGGGCCGACCGGCTGCGGCAAGACCCTGCTGGCGCAGACGCTGGCCCGCATCCTGGACGTGCCGTTCACCATGGCGGACGCGACGACGCTGACCGAAGCGGGCTATGTGGGCGAGGATGTGGAGAACATCATCCTCCGCCTGTTGCAGGCCGCCGACTACAATGTGGAACGCGCGCAGCGCGGCATCGTCTATATCGACGAGGTCGACAAGATCAGCCGCAAGTCCGACAATCCCTCGATCACCCGCGACGTGTCCGGCGAAGGCGTGCAGCAGGCGCTCCTGAAAATCATGGAAGGCACGGTCGCGAGCGTCCCGCCCCAGGGCGGGCGCAAACACCCGCAGCAGGAATTTCTGCAGGTGGATACGACCAACATCCTGTTCATCGTGGGCGGCGCCTTTGCCGGTCTGGACAAGCTGATCGCCGACCGCGGCAAGGGCATGGCCATCGGCTTTGGCGCCGATGTGCGCTCGCCGGACGATCGGCAGACGGGCGAATTGCTGAAACAGGTGGAGCCGGAAGACCTGCTGCGCTTCGGGCTGATTCCCGAATTCGTCGGCCGCATGCCGGTGCTCGCGACCCTGGAAGACCTGGACGAAGAAGCGCTGGTGGAGATCCTGACGACGCCGAAGAACGCGCTGGTCAAGCAATACCAGCGGCTGTTCGAGATGGAAAACGTCAACCTGAAATTTACCGATGACGCGCTGGACGCCATCGCCAAGCGAGCAATCGAGCGCAAAACCGGCGCACGCGGTCTGCGCTCGATCATGGAGGCGATTTTGCTCGACCCGATGTTCGACCTGCCGACGCTCGACGGCGTGGATGACGTGGTCGTCAACCGCGAAGTGGTCGAAGGTCGGGCAGCACCTCTTTATATTTACACCGAGAAAAAGGCCGGCGCCGGCTCTGACCTGGCATCATGAGCGCCTTGAGCGCCTTGAGCCGGCCGTAGCCAAACGGCTGCTGATCGGGCAATGCCATCATTGTGAAATTTCGAGCAGATTTCACTCAACTCCAAGGGACCGGGATCTGCTCTGGTTGTAATAGGTTAATAATCCCTGGTGTACTTGTTTTTGCTGACCCGCGGACCTATTTCGACTGTTAAGATGGTGAGCTTGCGCTGAGTGGCGCGGGCGATAGGTAGAGGTGTCTGATGACTGAAACATTTCCCGTTCTTCCACTGCGCGATATCGTCGTATTTCCGCACATGATTGTGCCGCTCTTCGTGGGCCGCGACAAATCGGTGCGCGCGCTCGAAGAGGTGATGAAGAACGATAAACAGATCTTTCTGGTTGCCCAGAAGGATGCGGCCGACGACGACCCCCATGCGGACGATATTTACACGGTCGGCACGGTCGGCACCGTCCTCCAGTTGCTAAAGCTGCCGGATGGCACGGTAAAGGTGCTTGTCGAAGGGACCAAGCGCGCGGTAATTGCCCGCTATCTCGAAAATGAAGACTTCCTGGAAGCAGAAGCCGAGCCGCTGGAAGACGTCGCGGAAACCGGCGCCGAAGAAGCGGCATTGGCCCGTACAGTGGTAAGTCAGTTCGAGTCCTACGTTAAGCTGAACAAAAAGATCCCGCCGGAAGTGTTGGTCTCGATCAACCAGGTGGAAGATCCTGTGAAGCTCGCCGACACCGTGGCGGCTCACCTGTCGCTGAAGATTCCGGAAAAGCAGGAACTGCTGGAACTGGGCTCGGTACGCGAGCGGCTGGAGCGCGTGTTCGCGCACATGGAAGGCGAAATCGATGTGCTGGAGGTGGAAAAGCGCATCCGCAGCCGCGTGAAGCGCCAAATGGAGAAGACCCAGCGCGAGTACTATTTGAATGAGCAGATGAAGGCCATTCAGAAAGAGCTTGGCGACGGCGAGGACGGCAAGGACGAAATCGCCGAGCTGGAAGAGCGCATCGAAAAGACCAAGCTCAGCAAGGAAGCCCGGGAAAAGGCGCAGGCGGAGATGAAAAAGCTCCGCAACATGAGCCCCATGTCGGCCGAAGCCACCGTGGTGCGCAACTACCTGGACTGGATGCTTTCCATTCCGTGGAAGAAGCGCAGCAAGGTGTCGAAGGATCTGGCCAAGGCGCAGGAGATCCTGGATGCAGACCATTACGGCCTGGAAAAGGTGAAGGAGCGCATCGTCGAATACCTAGCCGTGCAGCAGCGCACGCGCGTCGTCAAGGGTCCGATCCTGTGTCTGGTCGGTCCGCCTGGCGTCGGCAAGACGTCGCTCGGACAGTCGATCGCGCGGGCGACAGGCCGCGAGTTCGTGCGTATGTCGCTCGGCGGCGTGCGCGACGAAGCGGAAATTCGCGGCCACCGGCGGACCTATATCGGCTCGATGCCCGGCAAGATCATCCAGGGCATGAAGAAGGCCAAGAAGTCCAATCCCTTCTTCCTGCTGGACGAAATCGACAAGCTGGGGGCTGATTGGCGCGGCGACCCCGCCTCCGCCCTGCTGGAGGTGTTGGACCCGGCCCAGAACAACACGTTCATGGATCACTATCTGGAGGTGGAGTACGACCTTTCGGACGTGATGTTCGTGACCACGGCCAACACGCTGCGTATGCCGCAGCCATTGCTGGACCGCATGGAGATCATCCGGATCCCGGGCTACACCGAGCATGAGAAGGTCGAAATCGCCAAGCGCCACCTGATTCCGAAGGTGCAGAAGGATAACGGCCTTCGAAAGGGAGAATGGACGCTGGAAGACGATGCGGTGCGCGACCTGATCCGCTACTACACGCGGGAGGCGGGCGTCCGCAATCTGGAGCGCGAAATCGCGAACCTGGCACGCAAGAGCCTGAAAGAGATCGCCACCAGCGACAAGACCGAGATCGTTATCACCCCGGAAAATCTCGGCGACATGGCGGGCGTCCGCAAATTCCGCTACGGCGAGGCCGAATTGGAGGACCTGGTCGGCGTCGTTACCGGTCTTGCCTGGACGGAAGTCGGCGGCGAGTTGCTACAAGTTGAAGCTGCAACCATGCCGGGCAAGGGCAATGTTTCGCATACCGGCAAGCTGGGCGACGTGATGCAGGAGTTGGTGCAGGCCGCGCGCAGCTATGTGCGTTCGCGCCTGCTGAACTACGGCATCATCCCGCCGGAGTTTGACAAGCGCGACATCCACGTCCACGTGCCAGAGGGCGCTACGCCAAAGGACGGTCCGTCCGCCGGCGTCGCCATGTGCACCGCCATCATTTCGGCTCTTTCGGATATCCCCGTCCGGCGCAATGTCGCCATGACCGGCGAAATTACTTTGCGGGGCCGCGTCCTGCCGATCGGCGGACTGAAGGAGAAATTGCTGGCAGCGTTGCGGGGCGGCATTACAAAAGTGCTGATTCCAAAGGATAATGAGAAGGATCTGGCGGACGTTCCCGACAATGTGAAGGAAGGGCTGGAGATTATTGCGGTGGAAACCGTTGACGAGGTCCTGGCCCTCGCCCTGACTGAGTTGCCGGTTGCCATCGAATGGACCCCCGAGGTCATGGACTCCGACGGGAAAGTCTCCGGCGGCGTCGTCAAGCATTAAGGCAAAGCAGGAAGGCCCGGCATCAGGACCAATCACCAATGCTCCCTGCCCGGCGCGTCGGACCGCAGAGCCAAGCGGTCTGTCCCCCGGGCAGGGGCTCCTGATTGGGTCGCGGCGTTCGGCGACCCCTTCGGCCATTCGGCGCAGGGCTTGCCCGAAAATCGAGAACCGCGGCGGTTGAAGCGCTGCCAGGCGTGACGGCGGATGCGGCTTCTCGGGCGGTGGCGGCCGGATTACATCATCCCCGCACGGTGGATATCGTGGATATCTTCGGGGCCGTTTGGGCTTAAGCCCTGAAAAAACGGTAACATGAATGCGATCTGTGATTGACCGAGTGCGTCGGTGGCGTATCCTGCCGCTCCTAGTGCTCTGTTCACTAATATTTTGATAGTGGCATTGAGCCGCGAGCTTGTGGGATCAGGGAGATTCTCGTTGAACAAAAACGATCTTGTTTCGGCAGTTGCCGAAAACGCCGATATCACCCGCGCCGACGCCGCGAAAGCGGTCGATGCCGTCTTCGACACCATTACCAGCACGTTGAAGAAGGGTGAAGACATCCGCCTGGTCGGCTTCGGCACTTTTGCGACCAGCCAGCGTGCGGCCACGACCGGCCGCAACCCGCGCACCGGCGAGACGATCGATATCGCGGCCTCCGTGCAACCGAAATTCAAAGCCGGCAAGGGCTTGAAAGACGCCCTGAACAGCGGCTAGACCCTGACGCCGTCTGGGCGTTGATCATTTTTCAACGCCCCTTCTGGAGGTTCGGTGCCAACAGATAATACCAATCCGTCGGCTGAACCGACCATTAAGTAATGAGACAGTGGGCTGATCCACAGAACACTTGCGGTATCAAGCGTTTCGGTCAGGCCACTAGAGAAGATCCCGCTCCACATGGATCGGATGAATTTGTTCTGAATTTAGGAATTAGAGCACTTACCCCGACAAATTGATCGCAAGAGCGTTTCAATTTGGTCGGGCGATGCTCTAGCAACCCGGATCGGGCGGTTAGCTCAGTTGGTAGAGCGGCTGGTTTACACCCAGTAGGTCGGCAGTTCGAGCCTGTCACCGCCCACCAGCCTGCCGTCGACGATGCGCCGGTGGAAACGGAAGCCCATGCAAGAGACCATAGAAAGCGGTGTCAGCCGCAAGGCGCTGGCGGGACAGGTCGCGCTGGTCACCGGCGGGGGCAAGAATATTGGCCGGATGATCGCGCTCTATTTGGCCGAAATCGGCGCTCACGTCGCCGTAAACGGCCTGAGCGACAGCGCCGCCGTCGAGTTTGTCGTGGCCGAGATCGAGGCCGCGCACGGGCAGGGCGCCGCCCGCGGCTATATGGCCGACGTTACCGACGGCGCGGCGGTCAAGGGCATGATCGATCGGGTCGCCGCCGATTTCGGCCGGCTGGATATTGCGATCAGCAACCCCGCGATGCGACGTCAGACGCCGTTCCCCGACATATCGTTCGCGGAATGGAGCCAGGTGCTCAACGTTGCGCTCAACGGGGCCTTCCATGTGATCAGCAACGCCGTGCCCCACATGATCGCGGGCGGCCGCGGCGGGCGGATTGTCACCATGTCGGGCGTGTCCACCAGGCTCGGGACCAAGAACCGCGCCCATGTCTGCGCCGCCAAGGGCGGCCTGGAAGGCTTCACCCACGGCCTGGCGACGGATCTGGCGGAATATGGCATCACCGTGAACAGTGTTTCCCCCGGCGCTATCGATACCGTGCGCGGCCAGGCGGCGGGCACGTTGCCCGGTACGCTTGGCAACGAAAGCATCCCGTTGCAGCGCAAGGGCCGCCCCGAAGAAGTGGCCGCGATGGTGCGACATCTGTGCCTGCCGGACGCCGCCTACATCACCGGCCAGGTAATCCAGGTCAACGGCGGTGTTTATTACGCATAGATTTGGGTGATTGGCCGTTGACGCGGTATGCGCCAGCGGCTAGATACGGCTTCCTCGTCTGCCGGGCGCCCGTTGCCTGGGCATTCCATGCGGGGGTGTAGCTCAGTCGGTTAGAGCGCTGGCCTGTCACGCCAGAGGTCGCGGGTTCGAGTCCCGTCACTCCCGCCACCCCCTTCTCCAATGATTCGAATTAACCAATCTGAATTTTCGCGAGAAATCGGGCGAAGCGCGTTGCCTTTGCCGGCCCCATCGCCTACACCTTCCGCGACCAAAGGCGCAGTCAGCAACCATATCTGCCGGCGGTAGACCTGTTCGCTGACGACCCAATCAACCGTGAACGCGTGAGGGCGAGGAAGCATGCCGAGCCTTGAGCCTATGCTGGTGGAATATCTGCCAATCCTGATGTTTCTGGGATTAGCGACCGCAATCGCCACCATCGCGGTGGTGGCTTCGCTGCTGGTCGGCCGCCAGAAGCCGGACCCGGAAAAGAACTCCGCCTACGAATGCGGTTTCGAGCCGTTCGACGACGCGCGCGGCCGGTTTGACGTGCGTTACTACCTGGTCGCGATCCTGTTCATCATCTTCGATCTCGAAGTCGCTTTTCTCTTTCCCTGGGCGGTTTCGCTCGGCGGGATCGGGTTGATCGGCTTCTGGTCGATGGTCATCTTTCTGGGAATACTCACCGTCGGCTTTATCTATGAATGGAAGAAAGGAGCCCTGGAATGGGAGTGATTTCCCCTGCTGCCCCGGCCGGCCTGGTTGGGCCCGGCCCCAATCAGGACGCGATCCTGCGGGGTGTCTCCGATGAATTGGAGGACAAAGGCTTCGTCGTCGCGCAGATGGACAAGCTGGTTAACTGGGCGCGGTCCGGTTCCCTCTGGCCGATGACGTTTGGCTTGGCCTGCTGTGCGGTCGAAATGATGCAAACCGCCGCCAGCCGTTATGACCTGGACCGGTTCGGTATTGTGTTCCGGCCGTCGCCGCGCCAGTCGGACGTGATGATCGTGGCGGGCACGCTCTGCAACAAGATGGCGCCGGCCCTGCGCAAGGTCTATGACCAGATGGCGGAGCCGCGGTGGGTCATCTCCATGGGCTCTTGCGCCAATGGCGGCGGCTACTATCACTACAGCTACTCGGTCGTGCGTGGCTGCGACCGTATTGTGCCGGTGGATATCTACGTGCCGGGCTGCCCGCCGACGGCGGAGGCCTTGCTCTACGGTGTTCTGCTGTTGCAGAAAAAGATCGAGCGCACCGGCTCGATCGCCCGCTAGCCCCCGCTGACCATCGTTACGCGCCCGTTGTCCGCATTTGAAGGTCATCGTTGAAGGCCCTCATTGAAGGCCCTCGTCGAGAGCCCGCGTTGAAGGAAAGACACGCTTGCAAGACCTAGCCGACCATATCGAAGCCGGCTTGCCCGACGCCGTGATCCGCACCGAAATTCTGCGGGGGGAACTGGTCGTCTGGGTGAAACGCGATTCGGTTCCGGCCGCCGCAACCTATCTGCGAGATGATCCGGCCTGCGATTTCAAGATGCTGATCGACGTTTGCGGCGTTGACTATCCCGATCGTGAAGAGCGGTTCGAGGTTGTCTATCACCTGCTTTCGCATCGCCAAAACCAACGCGTCCGCATGAAAGTCGCCACGGATGAGGATACCCCGGTTCCCTCGATCGTCGGCATATTTAATACGGCAAACTGGTTCGAGCGCGAAACTTACGACCTCTATGGCGTGCTGTTCAGCGACCATCCGGACCTGCGCCGCATCCTGACCGACTATGGCTTTGAGGGGCATCCGCTGCGTAAAGATTTTCCGCTGACCGGCCATGTTCAGGTGCGGTACGACGAGGAAGAAAAGCGCGTCGTCAATGAGCCGGTGCGGCTGACCCAGGATTTCCGGACCTTCGATTTCCTCTCCCCGTGGGAGGGACCGGAGGAACTGCTGCCGGGCGATGAGAAGGCCACGGCGGATGCTGAGGAGGCGGATGCTGGGGAGGCTAAGGGCTGACGATGGTCGAACAGCATATCCAGAATTACACGCTAAACTTCGGTCCCCAGCATCCGGCCGCGCACGGCGTGCTGCGCATGGTGATGGAGATGGACGGCGAAATCATCGACCGCATCGACAGCCATATCGGCCTGTTGCATCGCGGCACTGAAAAGCTGATCGAATATAAGACCTATATGCAGGCGCTGCCCTATTTCGACCGGCTGGACTATGTCGCGCCGATGAACCAGGAGCACGCGTTCGCGCTCGCGACCGAGAGGCTGCTGGGTGTCGAGGTGCCGGAACGCGGCCAGTATCTTCGCGTGCTGTTCTCGGAAATCGGCCGTATTCTGAACCACCTGCTGAACCTGACCGCATTCGCCCTGGATGTCGGCGCCATGACGCCGATGCTCTGGGGTTTCGAAGAGCGCGAAAAGCTGTTGGAATTCTACGAGCGCGCATCGGGCGCGCGCTTTCATGCCGCCTATTTCCGGCCGGGCGGCGTCCATCAGGACATTCCCGCGGGCATGGCCGAAGACATCCGGGCCTGGGCGAACAATTTCCCCAAGTTTATCCGCGACATGGAAACTCTCCTGACCGAAAACCGCATCTTCAAGCAGCGGTGCGTCGACATCGGCATCGCCTCGCGCGAAGACGCGATGGATTGGGGCTTTTCCGGCCCGATGTTGCGGGCCTCCGGCGTCGCCTGGGATTTGCGCAAGGCCCAGCCCTATGACGTTTATGACCGCATGAACTTCGACATCCCGATCGGCAAGACGGGCGACTGCTACGACCGCTACTTGGTCCGGGTTGAGGAATTGCGCCAGTCGCTCCGCATCATCCATCAGTGCCTGGACCAGATGCCGGAAGGGCCGGTGATGACGACCGACGGCAAGATCGCGCCGCCGCGGCGGGCGGAGATGAAGCGGTCGATGGAAGCGCTGATCCACCACTTCAAGCTCTATACCGAAGGCTATCACGTGCCCCCCGGCGAAACCTATGCCGCCGTGGAAGCACCCAAGGGTGAGTTTGGAGTCTATCTGGTGTCGGATGGCACAAACCGGCCCTATCGCTGCAAAATCCGCGCGCCCGGTTTCGCCCATTTGCAGGCCATGGATTTCCTCAGCAAGGGCCACATGCTGGCCGACAGCGTCGCCATCTTGGGCGCCATGGATATTGTGTTCGGGGAGGTCGACCGTTGAGCCGCTTTCACATCGCGGAAGAAGCCCTGCAGCCGAAGAGCTTTGCCTTCACCGACGACAACCAGTCAGAGGCAGAGAAACATATCGCCAAATACCCGGAAGGGCGTCAGCAAAGCGCGGTGATGCCGCTGCTGGATCTGGCGCAGCGCCAGCATGGCTGGATTACCGCCGCGGCAGTCGCCCGTATCGCAAGCATGCTGGAAATGGCGGAAATCCGGGTGTGGGAGGTGGTGAGCTTTTACACCATGTACCGCACCGCCCCAGGCGGCCGGTACCATGTCGAGGTCTGCACCACGACGCCGTGCTGGCTGCGCGGCTCCGACGAGGTGGTCGCGGCATGCAAGCGGAGGCTTGGCATTGATTTTGGCGAGACCACCGAGGACGGCCTGTTTTCGCTGCACGAGGTCGAATGCCTGGGGGCGTGCGTGAACGCGCCGATGATCGCTATCGGTGATGATTATTACGAGGATCTGGACGGCGCCAGTATGGAAGCCATCCTGGATGCGCTGGCCGACGGCGAACGACCGACGCCGGGCCCACAGATCGAGCGGATGACCTCCGCTCCGGCCGGTGGCCTGACCACGCTGAAGACCGTTGGTGGAGACGACTAAAGCCATGTTGCGCGACGAAGACCGCATCTTCACGAACCTGTACGGCCAGGACGACTGGGGCCTTGATGGCGCGCACGCGCGCGGCAGCTGGGACGATACGGCGGCGCTGATCGCGCTTGGCCGCGATGAGCTCGTCAACCGGGTCAAGGCTTCCGGCCTGCGCGGCCGCGGCGGCGCGGGTTTCCCGACCGGCCTTAAATGGTCGTTCATGCCAAAGGACACCGGCGGCAAGCCCGCCTATCTGCTGGTCAATGCGGATGAGGGCGAGCCCGGCACCTGCAAGGACCGGGACATCATGCGCCACGACCCGCACAAGTTGATCGAGGGATGTCTGATAGCCGGGGCCGCGATGGGCGCGAACGCGGGCTATATCTACATCCGCGGCGAGTTCTACCGCGAGGCCGAACGCCTGAACGCCGCCATCGACCAGGCCTACGAGGCCGGCTATCTGGGCCCGGACGCCTGTGGCAGCGGCTTTGGCTTCGATCTTTACGTCCATCGGGGCGCCGGCTCCTATCTCTGCGGCGAGGAAACCGCGCTGATCGAGAGCCTGGAGGGAAAGAAAGGCCAACCGCGGCTGAAACCCCCCTTTCCCGGCGGGCGCCGGCCTCTATGGCTGCCCCTCCACCGTCAACAATGTGGAGAGCATCGCCGTGGTGCCGACCATTCTGCGCCGCGGCCCGGAATGGTTCGCGGGTTTGGGGCGTGAGAACAACACGGGCACCAAGATTTTCTGCATCTCCGGCCATGTAAACCAACCGTGCAATGTCGAGGAAGAGATGGGCATTCCGATGCGGGAGCTTATCGAAAAGCACGCAGGCGGCGTGCGCGGCGGCTGGGACAATCTGCTGGCCGTGATTCCCGGCGGCTCGTCGACGCCGGTGCTGCCGAAATCGATCTGTGACGACGTCTTGATGGATTTCAATTCGCTGCGCAACGCGCAGTCCGGGCTGGGGACGGCGGCGCTGATCGTGATGGACAAGTCCACGGACATCGTCCGGGCATTCACGCGGCTCGCGCAGTTTTACCGGCATGAAAGCTGCGGCCAGTGCACGCCCTGCCGCGAAGGCTTCGGCTGGGTGGAGCGTGTAATGCGCCGCATGGAGGTGGGCAACGCCCGGGTCGAGGAAATCGATATGCTCTGGGACGTCACCAAGGAAATCGAAGGCCACACCATTTGCGCTCATGGCGACGGCGGCTCCTGGCCGATCCAGGGCCTGATCCGGCATTTCCGGCCGGAGATGGAAGCCCGCATCGCCGAATATCACGCGCGGGCCGCGGCTTAAGGGAGAGCGTTCAAGCATGCCCAAGCTCAAAGTCGATGGCATTGAAGTCGAAGTCCCGCCGGGCAGCACCGTGTTGCAGGCCTGCGAGGTCGCCGGCGTGGAAATTCCCCGCTTCTGCTATCATCAACGCCTGGCGATCGCCGGCAACTGCCGCATGTGCCTGGTGGAGGTGAAGCCCGGTCCGCCCAAGCCTCAGGCGAGCTGTGCGCTGCCGGCGGCCGACAATCAGGAAGTCTTCACGGACAGCGAAATGACCATCAAGGCCCGCCGCGGCGTGATGGAGATGCTGCTGATCAACCACCCGCTGGATTGCCCGATCTGCGACCAGGGCGGAGAGTGCGATTTGCAGGACCAGGCGCTGTTCTACGGCATGGACCATTCGCGCTATGAAGAGGCGAAACGCGCCGTAGCAAACAAATATATGGGTCCGCTGATCAAGACGATCATGACCCGCTGCATCCACTGCACGCGGTGTATCCGTTTTATGGATGATGTTGCGGGCGTGCCGGTGATAGGCGCGGTTGGCCGGTCTGGTGACATGGAAATTACCACCCTGGAACAGGGTATTTCGTCGGAACTTTCCGGCAATATCATCGATCTGTGCCCGGTGGGGGCGCTGACCTCGCGGCCATTCGCCTTCGAGGCGCGGCCGTGGGAACTGACCAAGACTCAGAGCATCGACGTGCACGATGCCATGGGCGCCAACATCCGGGTCGATTCCCGCTCCGGCGAGGTGATGCGGGTGCTGCCGCGCCTGAACGAGGAAGTGAACGAGGAATGGCTGGGCGACAAGTCCCGCTTTGCCTATGACGGCCTGCGCCGCCAGCGCCTTGACCGACCCTATGTGCGCAAGAACGGCAAGCTGCAGCCGGTAAGCTGGCAGGAAGCCTTGCAGACGATCGCCAACAAGGTGAAAGAGACGGAGCCGTCGAAGATCGGCGCGATTGCCGGCGATCTGGTCGATTGCGAGAGCGTGTTCGCGCTGAAGGGCCTGCTGGACGGCCTCGGCGTCACCGGCATGGACTGCCGCCAGGATGGCGCGGCCATCGACCCTTCGTGCCGTGCCGGCTACATCATGAATGCCGGCCTGGCAGCGGTGGAGGAAGCCGATGCGGTGCTGTTGATCGGCACCAATCCGCGGCTCGAAGCGCCGGTCTGGAACTCGCGCATCCGCAAGCGCTGGCTGGAAACCGGCATGCCGGTGGGCGTGATCGGCGACAACGCGGACCTCTCCTATCCGACCCGGTATTTGGGCGCCGGCACGCAGACCCTGACCGAGATCGGCGACGGCAGCCATGATTTCTGCAAGCTGCTGGACGATGCCGAGAGGCTCCTGGTGGTCGTGGGTCAGGGCGCGCTGGCCCGCCCCGACGGCCCCGCGATCCTCGCGGCCGCCCGCGCGCTTGCCGAGAACCGTGCGGGCGGCCGCGACGGCTTCGCCATGCTGCACACGGCGGCGGGCCGCGTCGGCGCGCTCGACCTGGGCTTTGTGCCGGGCGAAGGCGGTCGCGACACCAACACCATCCTGAACGCCGCCTCCTCCGGCGAGGTTGAGGTCGTCTATCTGCTGGGCGCGGACGAGGTCGATACGGACAAGCTCGCCGATGCCTTCGTCGTCTATCAGGGGCACCATGGCGACCGGGGGGCACATGCGGCGGACGTGATCCTGCCCGGCGCCGCCTATACGGAAAAGGACGCCACATACGTCAATACCGAGGGCCGGCCGCAACTGGCCTTCCGCGCCGTCTTCCCGCCCGGTGAGGCGAAAGAGGACTGGGCGATCGTGCGGGCGCTTTCCGGCGCGCTCGGCGATCCGTTGCCCTACAACGATCTGGACAGCCTGCGGGACGCCATGGAAGCGGCGGTTCCCCACCTGGCGAACCTGGACATGCTGACCGAGGCAGAGTGGGCCACATTCGGCGCCGAGGGCTCGATGGACGATGCGCCATTTGCGCCGGCGCTCGCCAACTACTATCACACCGACGTGATCGCCCGCGCCTCCGCGACGATGGCCCGGTGCATCGAAGAGTTAATGCCAGCCCAGAATGCGGACGAAAAGGTGACGGGCACCAATGGATAGCGCAACCGATATGGGCTTCTGGGGCGGCTATGTCTGGCCCGGTGTCATCATCGTTTTACAGATCCTGGCGATGGTTCTGCCGCTGGTGGGCGCCGTCGCCTATCTGACCTATGCCGAACGCAAGGTCATCGCGGCCATGCAATACCGCAAGGGCCCTAATGTCGTCGGGCCGTTCGGCCTGTTGCAGCCGATCGCCGACGGCCTGAAGCTGTTCACCAAGGAAACCGTGATTCCGACGGGCGCCAACCGTTTTCTGTTCATGCTGGCGCCGATTGTCACCTTCATCCTGGCGCTGGTCGCCTGGGCGGTTATCCCGGTCGACAGAGGCTGGGTGATTGCGGATATCAATGTCGGTATCCTCTATCTGTTCGCCATCAGCTCGCTGGGCGTCTATGGCATCATCGTCGCCGGCTGGGCCTCAAACTCGCGCTACCCGTTCCTCGGCGCACTGCGCTCGGCTGCGCAGATGGTGTCTTACGAGGTTTCCATCGGCTTCGTCATAATCACCGTGCTGCTGTGCGTCGGCTCCCTGAACCTTTCCGCGATCGTGGAGGCGCAGCGCGGCCTGTGGTTCTGCATACCACTGCTGCCGATGTTCATCGTGTTCTACATTTCCGGCCTGGCGGAGACCAACCGCCTGCCATTCGACCTACCGGAAGCGGAGGCCGAACTGGTCAGCGGCTACAACGTCGAATATTCGGCAATGGCCTTTGCCCTGTTCTTCCTTGGCGAATACGCCAACATGATTCTGATGAGCGGGATGGGCACCATCCTGTTCCTGGGCGGCTGGCTGCCGATCATCGACATTCCCCCGTTCAACTGGATCCCGGGCGTCTTCTGGTTCGTCCTCAAGACCTGCGTGCTGCTGTTCGGCTTTCTGTGGGTGCGCGCGACGTTGCCGCGCTACCGCTATGACCAACTGATGCGGCTCGGCTGGAAGGTCTTCCTTCCCTTCACCTTGTTCTGGGTGGTACTCACCGCGGGCGTTCTGGTCGCCTTTGGCTGGGTTCCGGCACCCGTACTTATCCATCCGGCCGGTTAGGGAGCAGAGATCATGTCATTTTTTGACCGCACTGCCCGCGGCTTTCTGTTGACCGATGTCATCTATGGCCTGGGCGTGACGCTGAAGGCCATGTTCAAGCCGAAATACACGCTGAACTACCCTTACGAGAAAGGCCCGCTCTCTCCCCGCTTCCGGGGCGAGCATGTGCTGCGGCGCTACCCTAACGGCGAGGAACGCTGCATCGCCTGCAAGCTGTGCGAGGCGGTATGCCCGGCGCTGGCCATCACCATCGAGTCAGAGCCTCGGGCCGATGGCTCGCGGCGCACCACCCGCTATGATATCGACATGACCAAGTGCATCTATTGCGGCCTCTGTCAGGAAGCCTGCCCGGTGGATGCGATTGTCGAAGGCCCAAATTTCGAGTTCGCTACCGAAACCCGCGAAGAGCTGATGTATAACAAAGAAAAACTGCTCGAGAACGGCGACCGGTGGGAGAGCGCCATTGCCAAAGCGTTGGAAGCCGACGCGCCTTACCGCTGACGCCAGGCGAGAGAATTCCACCCCATGATCATCCCCGCCATCGCCTTTTACCTGTTTGCCGCCGTCACCATCATCTCCGCACTGATGGTCGTCACGTCGCGAAACCCCGTGCATTCCGTGCTCTGGCTGATCCTCGCCTTCTTCAATGCGGCCGGCCTGTTCGTGCTGATGGGCGCGGAGTTTCTGGCGATGGTGCTGGTCATCGTCTATGTCGGCGCGGTCGCCGTGCTGTTCCTGTTCGTGGTCATGATGCTGGATATCAACTTCCAGGGACTGCGCCGGGGCGCCCAGAACTACGCCATGATCGGCGGGATAATCGGCGCGGTCCTGCTGATCGAGCTGGTTCTGCTGGTGGCGGGTAATATTGCGCTGCCGGAAGGTATGGCCGGCGCCAAACCTGCCCCGCCCATCGCCGTGATGACCAACACGCACGCGCTGGGACACGTGCTCTACACCGACTATTTCTACCTGGTCCAGGCGGCAGGCATGGTGCTGCTGGCCGCCATGATCGGCGCCATTGTCTTGACGCTGCGCGAGCGTCCCCATGTGCGCAAGCAGCGGGTCGCGACCCAATTGGATCGCCGTCCGGCGGACACGTTGGAAGTCGTCAAGGTCGAAACCGGGCAAGGCGCCTAAAAGGATCACACCCATGGAAATCGGCCTCGCCCATTACCTCACCGTCGCAGCGATTCTTTTTACGATCGGTATTTTCGGCATATTCCTCAACCGCCGGAACGTGATCATCATTTTGATGTCGGTCGAACTGATCCTGCTCGCCGTGAACATTAACTTCGTCGCGTTCTCCGCCTATCTGGACGACCTCGCCGGCCAGGTATTCGCCATGTTCGTGCTGACCGTCGCGGCCGCGGAAGCCGCGATAGGGCTTGCCATTCTGGTGGTCTATTTCCGCAACCGCGGCTCGATCGCGGTGGACGACATCAACCTGATGAAGGGCTGAGATGTATTCCCTCGCCATCTTTCTGCCGCTGATCGGGGCGCTGGTCGCGGGCTTCTTCGGCCGCGCCATCGGCGACCGTGGCGCTCAACTGGTTACCTGCGGGCTGGTGATCCTTGCCGCCGTGATTTCCCTTGTCGCGTTCGTCGATATCGCGCTGATGGGCAACCCCCATCATGCCGACCTCGCCACCTGGATTTCGTCCGGCACGCTGGAGGCCCGGTGGGCGCTGCGGTTCGACCCGTTGGCCGCCGTCATGCTGGTGGTCGTCACGCTGGTGAGCGCGTGCGTGCACGTCTATTCCATCGGCTATATGCACCACGATCCCAGCATCCCGCGCTTCATGTCCTATCTCTCGCTGTTCACCTTTGCCATGCTGATGCTGGTGACCGCGGATAACCTGTTGCAGTTGTATCTCGGCTGGGAAGGCGTCGGGGTCTGCTCCTATCTCTTGATCGGCTTTTGGTACGACCGTCCCAGCGCCAATGCGGCCGCGATCAAGGCATTCATCGTCAACCGCGTGGGCGACTTCAGCATGGCGCTCGGCGTCGTCGGCTGTTACCTGGTATTCGACAGCATCCAGTTCGACGTGATCTTCGCTGCGGCACCGGAGGTGGTCGACCAGTCCCTGACCTTCCTTTCGATGGAATTCCCGGTCCTCGAAATTCTCTGCTTCCTGCTGTTCATCGGCGCCATGGCGAAGTCCGCCCAGATCGGCCTGCACACTTGGTTGCCGGACGCAATGGAGGGCCCGACCCCGGTCAGCGCCTTGATCCATGCGGCAACCATGGTGACGGCCGGCGTATTCCTGGTCGCGCGCATGAGCCCGATGTTCGAATATGCGCCCAACACCATGGCGTTCGTCACCTTCATCGGCGCCGCGACCGCGTTCTTCGCCGCGACCGTCGGCGTTGCGCAGAACGACATCAAGCGGGTGATTGCCTATTCTACCTGCTCGCAGCTGGGCTATATGTTTTTTGCCTGCGGCGTCGGCGCCTATCCGGTTGCGATCTTCCACCTGGCGACGCACGCGTTCTTCAAGGCACTGCTGTTCCTCGGCGCCGGCAGCGTCATTCACGCCATGTCGGACGAGCAGGACATGCGCAAGATGGGCGGCATCCGCAAGCTGATTCCCAAAACCTATATCTTGATGTGGATCGGCTCGCTGGCCTTGGCCGGGATTCCCTTCTTTGCCGGCTTCTATTCCAAGGACCTGATTTTGGAGAGTGCGTTCGCCGCCGGCACGGAGATTGGCACGCTCGCCTTCATCCTGGGCATTCTGGCCGCATTCCTGACCGCCTTTTATTCCTGGCGCCTGCTGTTCATGACCTTCCACGGCCCCGCGCATGCGGACGAAAAGGTGATGGCGCATGTCCACGAGTCGCCGCAGGTCATGCTCATCCCGCTGTACGTGCTGGCGTTCGGCGCGGTGTTTGCCGGCATGCTGTTCTACTATGGCACCGGGATGGTTGGCGATCACCCGGAGGAGTTCTGGCAGGGCTCAATCTTGATGCTGCCCGAAAACCACACGATGCACGATGCGCACGACGTGCCGCTCTGGGTGGTGTTGCTGCCGCTGGTAGTCTCGTTGCTGGGCATCTATCTGGCCTACCACCTCTATATCAGGCATCGCGAAACGGTGGCCGAACTGATGGAAAGCGCCAAGGGCGTCCATGCCTTCCTCGCGAACAAATGGTATTTCGACGAGTTGTACCACTGGCTGTTCGTCCGCCCGGCCCATGTGTTTGGCCGTTTCCTCTGGAAACGGGGTGACGGCAACGTGATCGACGGCATTGGACCAGACGGTATCGCCGCCCGGGTAGTGGACGTGGCGCGCAATGCCAGCCGTCTGCAAAGCGGGTACGTGTATCACTACGCCTTCGCGATGCTGATCGGCGTGGTGCTGTTTTTGACCTGGTACTTTAGCCGAGCGGGAGCGTGACGGTGACCGGCCTTCCCTTGTTATCGCTCACGATTTTCCTGCCCCTTGTCGGCGCGCTGCTGATCCTGCTGTTGGCGCGCGGCGATCGGGAATCCGAAGCCCGCAGCGCCCGCATGGTGGCGTTGTGGACCAGCGGGATCACCTTTGTCGTGTCGCTGTTCCTCTGGTTCGGGTTCGAGCCCAGCACGGCCGACTTCCAGTTCGTCGAAGAACAGCCCTGGTTCCCCGAGTTCGATATCGCCTACCGGGTCGGCATCGACGGCATCAGTCTGTTCTTCGTGCTACTCTCGACCTTCCTCACGCCAATCTGCGTGTTGGCTTCCTGGGACGCGATTCGGGAGCGGGTGAAGGAATACATGATCGCGTTCCTCGTGCTCGAGACCTTCATGGTCGGCATGTTCTGTGCGCTCGACTTTTTTGCCTTCTACGTGTTTTTCGAAGGCGTTCTTATCCCGATGTTCCTGATCATCGGCGTCTGGGGCGGCGGCCGGCGGATCTACGCGGCATTCAAGTTCTTCCTCTACACCTTCCTCGGTTCGGTGCTGATGTTGATCGCCCTTCTGGCGATGTACTGGGAGGTTGGCTCCGCCAGCATTCCCGACGCGCTGAACCACGCCTTCGACCCGGAAATGCAAACCTATCTGTGGCTCGCCTTCTTCGCCTCGTTCGCGGTAAAGATACCCATGTGGCCAGTTCATACTTGGCTGCCGGACGCCCATGTGGAGGCGCCGACGGCGGGGTCGGTCATTCTGGCGGGCGTGCTGTTGAAAATGGGCGGCTACGGCTTCTTGCGCTTTTCGATCCCCATGCTGCCAGAGGCCTCGGCCGACTTCGCCCCGTTGATCTATGTGCTGAGTTGCGTCGCGGTGGTCTATACCTCGCTGGTCGCGCTGGCGCAGGAGGATATGAAGAAGCTGATAGCCTATTCCTCCGTCGCGCATATGGGCCTCGTGACCATCGGCTTGTTCACCCTGAATATCCAGGGCATCGAAGGGGCGATGTTTCAGATGCTGAGCCACGGCATCGTGTCCGGCGCGCTGTTTCTGTGTGTCGGCGTGGTCTATGACCGGCTGCACACCCGGGAAATCTCGCGCTATGGCGGTCTTGTCCACAACATGCCGAAATACGCGTTTGTCTTCATGGTGTTCGTCTTGGCAGGCGTCGGTCTGCCCGCGACCAGCGGTTTCGTCGGTGAATTCCTGGTGCTGGCCGGCGCGTTCCAGGACAATACCTGGGTGGCGTTGTTCGCTGCGAGCGGCGTTATCCTGAGTGCGGCCTACTTGCTCTATCTGTACCGCCGCGTGATCTTCGGCAGGCTCGAGAAGGAAGACCTGAAAGCATTGCTGGACCTGAACTGGCGCGAAGTCAGCATTATGGCGCCGCTGGTGGCGTTGGTATTGTGGATGGGTATCTATCCCAGCTCATTCCTCGATGTGATTCATCCGTCGGTTGCCGCGATCGTCGACCAGACGTCCGCGGCACTGGACGCCGCGTCGGCCCAGTCGGCTCAAACCCAGGCCGCCGCACCCGCGGCCGGCAACCACTAAGGAGGCAGTGCAAAACTCATGGCCTGGACGATTGCCCTGCCCGAAGTCGCCCTAGCCGTCGGCGCAATGCTGCTACTGATGATCGGCGTGTTCCGCGGCGACGAAGGCACCAAGATGCTCGCCGGTCTGGCTGCGCTGCTGTTGATCGGCGTCATGGTGCTCAGCGTGTTCGGCGAGAACGGCGTTGCCTTTGACGGCCTGTTCGTCGAGAACGGTTTCACCGGCTTTGTCAAGGTGTTGGTTCTTCTGGCCAGCGCGATGTCCATCATCATGGCCGTCGGCTATTGCGACCGGGAAGACATGCAGCGGTTCGAGTACCCGGTCCTGATCGTCGTCGCGACGCTCGGCATGTTGATGATGGTCTCTGCCGACGATTTCATGGCGCTTTATCTGGGCGTCGAACTGCAATCGATCTCGCTTTACATCCTGGCCGCATTCCGCCGGGACTCGCTACGTTCGAGCGAAGCCGGCCTGAAATATTTCGTCCTCAGCGCCCTTTCCTCCGGCCTGCTGCTCTATGGCTGTTCGCTCGTCTATGGTTTCAGCGGCCAAACCAGTTTCGAGGGCGTGGCCGAAGTCTTTGCGGGACCGGAAGGCATGCCGCTTGGCGTCGCTGCGGGCATCGTCTTCATTACGGCCAGTCTGGCGTTCAAGGTCTCGGCCGTGCCGTTCCACATGTGGACGCCCGACGTCTACGAGGGCGCGCCGACTCCCATCACCGCCTTTTTCATCGTGGCGCCAAAGATCGCGGCCATCGCACTTTTCGTGCGCGTATTGTACGTGCCATTCGGCGGGTTGGTCGATATATGGCAACAGATAATTGTTTTCATCTCGCTTGCCTCAATGATCCTGGGCGCGTTCGCCGCGATCATGCAAACCAACATCAAGCGCTTGATGGCCTACAGCACCATCGGCCATGTCGGCTTTGCAATGGTCGGCATGGCGGCCGGCACCCAGGCCGGCGTCTCCGGCGTTCTGATCTATTTCACGATTTACCTGTTCATGAATATCGGCACCTTCGCCTGTATTCTCTCGATGCGCCGCGGCGGGCGCATGGTGGAGGACATCAACGACCTGGCCGGCCTCTCCAAAACGCACCCCTTGATGGCAGCAGCGATGGCGGCCTTCATGTTCTCGCTGGCGGGCATACCGCCGCTGGCGGGCTTCTGGGGCAAGCTGTACGTGTTTCAGGCGGCAGTGGGTGCGGAACTCTATGTTCTTGCCGTCCTCGGCGTGGTCACCAGCGTGGTGAGCTGCTTCTATTACCTGCGCATCGTCAAGCTGATGTATTTCGACGAGGCGAGCGAGCCGCTCGACCCGACCATCGGCCGAGAGATGGGCGCGATGCTGTTTATCTGCGCCGTGGTGGTGCTTCTGTTCATCGTCGTTCCGGGGCCGATCACCGTCCCGGCAACGGCAGCGGCGGGCGCGCTCTTCGGCGGATGAGCATAACCTGGCCCGCCGGCTATTCGGTGACACAGTTGGATTCCGCCGGCAGCACCAATGACCTGGCAAAAGATGCGGCCACTGCCGGCGCGGCAGACGGCGCCGTCTTTTGGACCTCCAACCAAACCGCCGGCCGCGGCACGCATGGCCGCGAATGGACCATGCCGCCGGGCAATCTCGCTGTTTCGGTGCTGAAGCGCCCGCAGATGCCGATACGATTTGCGCCACAGGCAGCGCTGGTAACCGCGGTCGCGGTCAGCGAGACTCTGGTGAGCCTCGGTCTTGCCCGGACAAGGGTAAAGCTGAAATGGCCAAACGATGTGTTGGTTGATGGCGCCAAGGTCAGCGGCATTCTGATGGAGGGGCAAGCCGATGGCCGCTCGGTGGATTGGCTCGTCATCGGCACCGGCGTCAACGTCTTGCACCACCCGCCGAAAACCCGGCACACGGCCACCGATCTCGCCGAAGCCGGCCTGGCGGTCACCGCCGAACAGGTACTGGAGCAATATTTGGTCGCTTTCGAGAAGTGGTGGAGCCGCTGGCGGCGCTATGATTTTCAGGTGATCCAGACTGCCTGGACGGCACAGGCCCTGCACCGGCCGGGCGACAAGCTGGTCATCAGCCAGGGCGAGGAAACACTTCAGGCGCGATATAAACGCCTTTCGGTCGATGGAGCCCTTGTCGTGGAGGGCCATGGACGGGCTAGAGAAACAATTGGTTTCGGGTGAAGATATTCGCCGAACCGACCGACCCTTCAGCGGATACGGACTGACGGCGCCCATGCTTTTGGCGATCGATGCGGGCAACACCAACACGGTTTTTGCGGTTTACGAGGGCGAGAACCAGCGCGGTCTTTGGCGGGCGGCGACGGATACGCATCGCACGGCCGATGAATATGCGGTCTGGCTGATCCAGTTGATGTCGCTCCAGAACGTGTCGCCCAAGGGCATCGACACGGCCATCATCTCGACCGTGGTGCCGGCGGCGTTGTTCAACCTGACCAATCTTTGCCAGAACTATTTCGGCGCCAAGGCGCTGGTGATCGGCGACCCGGATGTCGATATAGGCATGAGGGTGAACGTGCCGAACCCGGCGGAGGTGGGCGCGGACCGCCTGGTCAACGCGGTTGCCGCTTTTCGCGCCTATGGCGGACCGCTGATCATCATTGACTTCGGCACCGCCACCACCTTCGACATTGTCAGCGCAGAGGGCGCCTATGAAGGCGGCATTATCGCCCCCGGCGTGAACCTGTCGATGGAAGCATTGCACATGGCCGCGGCCAAGCTGCCGCTGGTTGCCGTGCGCCGGCCCGAGACCGTCGTCGGCACCAATACCGTCGGGGCCATGCAGTCCGGCATTTTCTGGGGCTATGTCAGCCTGATCGAGGGCCTGGTCGCCCGGATCAAGGCCGGAGAAGCGTTTGCCTGAAATGAAGGTCGTCGCAACCGGCGGCCTGTCGTCCCTTTTCTTTCATGCATCGGATGTCATCGATTTGACCGATAAAGACCTGACCCTGCGGGGATTGCTGGACATACACCGGCTGAACAACTCGTGAAACGCCGCAACCAATCCAAGCCCAAAGAAAACTTCCTCCCGTCCTTGCCGGTACCCGGCAGGAACGAGGTGATCTTCTGCGCACTCGGCGGGATCGGCGAGATCGGCATGAACGCCGCGCTCTATGGCCACGACGGCAAATGGATCATGGTGGATTGCGGCATCACCTTCGCCGACGATCTGAATCCCGGCGTCGACGTGATCGTCGCCGACATGACGGCGGCCCGCGCGCTCGGCGAAAATCTGCTGGGCGTGGTCATTACCCATGCGCACGAGGATCACGTGGGCGGCGTGCCCTATGTCGGCCCGGACCTGGGTGCGCCGGTGTTCGCGACCCCATTCACCGCCGGCTTTCTCAAGCGGAAGTTGCAGGACGACGGCCTGGGCGACGTTACCGTCCGCACGGTCGAGGCCGGCGGCGAATTCCGGCTGGGCCCCTTCCACCTCCGCTACCTGCCCGTGCCCCATTCGGTACCGGAGACGCAGTCGCTCGCGATCGAAACCGCCATCGGCACGCTGCTGCACACCGGCGATTGGAAGATGGACCCCGACCCGGTCGTCGGCAAAGGCTTCCGGGAAGAGCGCTTCCGCAAGCTGGGCGATGCGGGAGTGCTCGCCATGTTCTGCGATTCGACCAATGCCATGGTGGAAGGCATCTCGGGCAGCGAAAGCGAATTGGGCGCCGGCATCGGCCGCCTGATCGCGGACGCGTCTGGCCGGATCGTCTTTACCTGTTTTTCCAGCAATGTCGCCCGGCTCATCACCATTTGCCGCGCGGCGGCGGAACAGGGCAAGCATTTCGCGTTGGTCGGCCGGTCACTCCGCCGCATGAAGGAAGTGGCCGAAGCGGCGGGCTATTGGCCGAAAGACCTGCCGGCCCTGGTCGAGGAAGACCATATCGGCTACCTGCCCCCGGAACAGACGGTGATCGCCTGCACGGGCAGCCAGGGCGAGGCCCAGGCGGCGCTCGCGCGTATGGCGACCGGTTCTCATCCGCACGTGACCCTCATGCGCGGGGACACCGTGGCCTATTCCTCCCGCGATATCCCCGGCAACGAACGGGCCATTGGCCGTATCCGCAACCGGCTGATCGAAGCGGGCATTATTACCGTGCGGGAGCATGACGCGCATATTCATGTCTCCGGCCACCCGGCCCGCGAGGAACTGCGCCGTATGTACGGATTGGTCCGGCCCAACCTGCTGGTGCCCTGCCACGGCGAGACCGCGCACTTGTACGCGAACGAGGAACTCGCGAAAGACTGCGGGCATTCCGGCGGTCGCGCAGGCGCCGAACGGCACGGTGCTGCGCATCCGGAAAGACGAGGCAGTGATCGTCGGCAATATCCGCGCCGGCCGCAGGGCGGTGGACGGCACCCGCATGGTCTCTATCGGCGGCGAGGCCCTGCGCGACCGGCGGCAGGTGCTCGCCAATGGCGCCGTGCTGGTCAGCGCCGCGGTAGACCGGGTGGGCGAGCTGGCCGCCGACCTGGAAATCTCGCTGCAGGGCCTGACCGATGCCGAAGACGAGGATCTGCTGGACGACATCGCCGAGGTGGTCGAAGACACGCTGGCCAGCGCGCCGGGGCGCGATCACGAGGGCCAAACCGAGAAAATCCGCACCGCCGTGCGCCGCCTGATCCGGGCGCGCTTTAACAAGCGCCCGATCGTCATCGTTCATCTTTTGCGGGTCGATAGCCTTTCGGCAGACTGACCTTCCGCCTTAGGAGAATGTTCATGCTGGGACGTCTCAACCATGTTGCCATTGTCGTGCCCGACCTGGCCGCCGCCGCCGACACCTATCGCCGGTCGCTGGGGGCGACGGTCAGCGAGCCCGAGACCCTGCCGGAGCATGGCGTGACCGTCGTGTTCGTCGAGTTGCCGAACACCAAGATCGAATTGCTGGAGCCCTACGGAGAGGGCTCGCCGGTCGCGAATTTTCTTGAGAAGTCACCCGCGGGCGGCATGCACCACGTTTGCTATGAAGTGGATGACATTCTGGCGGCGCGTGACCACCTGAAAAGTGAAGGCGCCCGCGTGCTGGGTGACGGCGAGCCGAAGACCGGCGCGCACGGCAAGCCGGTTCTGTTCCTGCACCCAAAGGATTTTTGCGGCACGCTCGTGGAACTGGAGCAGGCTTAGGAGTTGGAGCAAGCCGAAATGAACATCGCGACCGGCCTTGTCTCATTTATCATCATCTGGTGGGTGGTGCTGTTTACGGTCTTGCCGTGGGGCGTTCGGCAGAACCAGGCGCCGGCAGCGGGCGAGGACACTGGCGCGCCGGTCCGGCATCGTATGCTGCTGAAGGCGCTGGTAACGACAGGTATCGCCATCCTGCTTTGGGGTGCGCTGTTCACCGCCATCGAAATGGAAGTTTTCTCGTTCCGGGATATCGCGGGCAGCTATAGGAGTTAATAATATTCCGTCTGTCCGCGTAATCGGCGATGCATTATTTAAAACATATAAGACGGTAATTTACTCTATCAAAATATCGTGTTAAATAATATTCGTTCGAAACGCTCTGATGTGATAGTATTCCCTATCGGCAAATCTTTTGCCGTGTAAAAGAGGGAGGACTCCCATGTCATTCAATGATTTATCAAAAAAACAAAAACCAGAGAAAACAGCGGCAGATGCGAAAGAGGCGAAGCCGCAGGACCAGCAAGCCAAGCCGGCCTCTGGCCCGGCTAAGAAATAAGGCGCATACGCTGTCTTTTGTCTGCACTACGGCTGAATTCAGCCCCTGGCCCCGCTATTAGCGGCCAGACCAATAAAGGCTTCGCGTACAGATTCGCCCGTGACCGGTGCGATTTGGCAGCAAAGCAATCAAAATAACGGAGCAAAGAATTATGAACCAACCCAAATGGTTGAAACCCGGCCTCATCGGCGCCGTCGTTGGTGCTGTTGCCCTTGCCATCGTTGGCTTTACCGCCGGCGGCTGGATGACCGGTTCCAAGGCCGAGCGTCTTGCGGCCGCTCGCGCCAGCACTGAAACGGTGTCGGCCTTGGTGCCGTTCTGCTTGGCATTGTCGGCGACCGACCCGGCCGCAGCCGGCATTATTGAGCGGCTGAACGCAGCGCGGTCGTACGAGCGCGACAACATTGTGGCGGATGCCGGCTGGGCGACTGCGCCTGGCGCCGAACGCCCGGACAGCAAAGTCGCGGCAAAGTGCGCCGAGAGACTTACCACGGCTTCTTAGATGCCGTTGCAACACGCGTAAGGTTTAGAAGCCTTTTTAGGGAGGACCGGACGTGCCGATGGTCTTGAGCAGGCGGCGCTCGGTCCTCCCATTTCTTTCGGGCATGCTGGTTCTGGCATTATCCACGTCAATCCTTGCCCTCGCGCTGCCACCCTCTGCTCAGGCGGTTTTCTGAACCTCCAGGCCCAATTCCTCAATCATGGCGTCGCGCATGATGAATTTCTGCGGCTTGCCGGTGACCGTCATCGGCAGTTCTTGCACGAATTTCACATAGCGCGGGATCTTGTAATGCGCGATCTGGCCGCGGCAGAAGGCTTTCACATCCTCTTCCGTCGAGCTTTCGCCGGATTTCATCACGATCCAGGCCGCCACTTCCTCGCCCATGCGCGCGTCGGGCACGCCGAATACCTGCACCTCCTGGATGGCGGGGTGGCGGAAAAGATATTCCTCGACCTCGCGCGGATAGACGTTCTCGCCGCCGCGGATCACCATGTCCTTCACCCGGCCGGTGATTTTGCCATAGCCTTCTGCGTCGATCACCGCCAGGTCGCCGGAATGCATCCAGCCCTCGGCGTCGATGCTGTCCGCGGTCCTTTCAGGTTCGTCCCAATAGCCCTTCATCACGCTATAGCCGCGCGTGCAAAGCTCACCCTGCACGCCGGGCGCGACGGTCTCGTCGTTCTCGTCGATGATCTTGCATTCCACATTCGGATGGACGCGGCCGACCGTGGACACCCGCCGGTCCAGCGGGTCCGATTTGGAGGTCTGAAAGGAAACCGGGCTGGTCTCGGTCATGCCATAGGCGATGGTGATCTCGGAGAGGTTCATTTTTTCGACACAGCGCTTCATCACCTCGGTCGGGCAGGGCGCGCCCGCCATGATGCCGGTGCGAAGCGCGGAAAGGTCGAAGTTCTCCAATTGCGGGTGCCCCAGCATGCCGACAAACATGGTCGGCACGCCATAGACGGCGGTGCATTTCTCAGCGGCCAACGCCTGCAGGGTCGATTCCGGCTCGAAACCTTCCGAGGGAAACACCATGGCCGCGCCCGTCGAAACGCAACCGAGCGTGCCCATAACCATGCCGAAGCAATGGTAGAGCGGCACGGGAATGCACAGCCGGTCCTGCTCGGTAAAATCCTGGGCGGCCACGACAAAGCGGCCATTGTTCAGAATGTTGACGTGGGAAAGCGTCGCCCCTTTCGGCGCGCCCGTGGTGCCGGAGGTGAACTGGATGTTAATGGCGTCGTCCGGGTCCAGCGTCGCGGTGATCGCGTCCAACTCGCCCACAAGCGTGTCGCGGCCGCTATCGACAACGGCATTGAAATTCAGCATGCCCGGCGTCGTGTCGGCGCCGACGCGGATCACGGCACGGAGATGCGGCAGCTTTTCCGCCTGCAAGGCGCCCGGCGCGCACGTCTCCAACTCCGGCGCCAGCGTCTGGAGCATGTCCAGATAATCGCTGGACTTGAAGCTCGCCGCCGTCACCAGCGCCTTCGCCTGCACCTTGTTCAGCACATATTCGACCTCGGTCAGGCGATAGGCGGGGTTGATCGTCACCAGCACGATGCCGACACGCGCGGTCGCATACTGGGTCAGCACCCATTCGTAGCGGTTCGGCGACCAGATGCCGAGCCGGTCGCCTTTGCCGATGCCGAGTTTCAGCAAGCCTGCGGCGAGCGCGTCCACTTCCCGGTCAAAGCCGCGCCAGGACCAGCGCACGCCCTGCGCGCAGAACACGGCAGCTTCGCGGTCCGCAAAGCATGCCACGGTGCGCTTGAAGGCAGCCGGAATCAACTCGTGCCATAGCGGTTCGGCCGTGTCGCCGATCACATGGGCGCGGCCGTTGCGGGCGCTCAGGTCGTGGGTCGCAATCGGGCTGTTCATGATCGAGAGCTCTCCTTGGCGATCATCCGCTTCCCTCAGAGCGAGCGGGACGGTGGATTATAGCCGAACCGCTCGCCGTCGGCCCAGGCTTTCCGGTCATTGCCTTCGCGCGGCAGCCCGCCGGCGTTCTTCAGCAAATGCGCCAGATGCATCAGGTTCCAGGTCATGATGGTCGTGTTGCGCTGGGTGAATTCATTGGCGAAGCCGACCGGCCCGCTCTCGCCCTCCGCCCGATCGCCGAAGGAAGGGCCCGGCCCCGCCTCGCCGATCCAGCCGCAATCGGCCTGGGGCGGAATGGTGTAGCCGAGGTGTTGCAGGGCATAGAGGATGGTCATCGACGAATGCTTGATGCCGTCTTCGTTCCCGGTGATCACCGCGCCGCCCACCTTGCCGTAGAACAGGCTTTGGCCCTTGTCGTTCAGCAGGGCGGACATGGCGTAAAGCCGCTCGATGACGGTGCGGCAGACCGAGCTTTCTTCCCCCAGCCAGAGCGGCGTGCCGAGGATCAAAATATCCGCCGCCTTGACCTTCTCCCAGAGCATCGGCCAATCGTCCCGGTCCCAGCCATGCTCGGTCATATCGGGCTGCACGCCGGGCGCGATGGTGTGGGAAAGCGCGTGGATCGGCTCCACCGCCACGCCTTGCGCGCGCATGATCTGCTCACTAACGGAAAGCAACAGCCCCGTGTGCGATTGCGCGGGGTCTTTCTTCAGCGTGCAGTTGATGGTGACGGCGGTCAAATGGCTGTAGTCCATGGCGTACTCCGTGCTGATTGCCGCTTCGCCCCGATCAAACCGGCGGGTTTTGGTCCCAGTTCGGGTCGTCGGACGGGTTCAACGGGCCGTCTTCGCCCGCCAGCAGGCCCTTGCCGGGAAGATAGTTGATCTCCAGGCGGACTCCATCCGGGTCTTCGAACACAATGTAGTAATAGCCGGGCGCCCAATCGCCCTCCATCGGGCCGCGGTCGATGTAGGCACTCATGTCGTTCAGCTTCGCGGCGAGCGCGTCCACGTCCTCGCGCGAGCGGGCGCGAAAGCAGAGATGGTGCAGACCGACCCGGTTTTGCACGAAGCGCTCGCCCTCGTGCTCCGGCGCGCAACGCTGGATGCCGAGGGCAGTGCGTGCGCCCACATGATAGACGAAATTGTTGCCGTCATAGACCTTGGTCATGCCGAGAAAGGGCAGCAGTTCGCAATAGAACTCGCGGCTTTTCTCGAACTGGCTGACGGTCAGGATGACATGCGCCATGCCGTTAATGGTGATGGACATCGCGCCTAATTCTTCCCCTGGCTCTGGGGCATCATGTTCTTGCGGGTTTCCTCGTCCCACGTCTTGTTAGGCTTGCCGAATTCCTTGCCCACCTCATAGCCGCGGCGGAGCGCCGGCCGGCCCTGGCAGAGCTTGTACCAGCGGTAGACATTGGGGAAGTCGCCCTGCAGGTCCACCTCCTGGCGCTTGTAGGTGATGACCCAGGGCCAGCAGGCGATATCGGCGATGGAAAAGTCATCCACGATGTATTCCCGCCCCTCCAGCCGCCGGTTGAGCACGCCATAGAGGCGCAGCATTTCCGAGTTATAACGCTCAATGGCGTAGGGGATCTTTTCGGAATGATAGAGCTTAAAGTGGCCGGACTGCCCGATCATCGGGCCGAGACCGCCGATCTGCCACATCAGCCACTCGTTGATTTGCGTGCGTTGGCGCAGGTCTTCCGGATAGAACATGCCGGTTTTGGTCGCCAGATAGATCAGGATCGCGCCGGTCTCGAACACGCTGATCGGCTCGCCGCCGCCCGGCGGGTCGTTGTCCACAATGGCTGGAATGCGGTTGTTCGGGCTGATCTTCAGGAAATCTTCCTTGAACTGCTCGCCCTTGCCGATATTGACGGGAAACACCCGGTATTCGAGACCCATCTCCTCCAGCGCGATGGAGAGCTTCCAGCCGTTCGGCGTGGGCCAGTAATAGGCGTCGATCATGGGCGCGTTTCCTTGTGGGCTAGCGATGTTACGATGATTGCCTTCGTTATAGCATCGCCGCCCTGGCAGGATAGAGGCCGCCAGTGCCATAGTCCTGGCTCATCGACAATCAGATGCACGTCAGGAATGCCAACGCCATGACCGCCAATAACAAAAGCCGTCCAAACTTTCTTTACATCATGACCGACCAGCAACGGGCGGACTGGCTGGGCTGCGCGGGGCATCCGGTGCTGAAAACGCCGAACATAGACGCCATCGCGGCAGCGGGCATGCGTTTCACCAATTTTCACGCGACCAGCCCCGTCTGCATGCCGAACCGGGCGACCTTTATGACGGGCCGGTATCCCAGCACACATGGCCTGCGTTACAACGGCTGCCTGCTGTCGGCCCGGGCAAACACCTTTGTCGATGTGCTGGCGGCCAGCGGCTATCACACCGCCGCCATCGGCAAGAGCCACCTGTCGCCCATGACCGCCCATCCGCCGCTGATGGACGACAAGCCTGATGTCGGCCCCATCGCGGAAGCCTGGAAGAACGACGGCGGCAATTACGGGCAGGAAGAGCCAGGCCGCTACACCGGGCAGGATTGGTACGAGGTCCAGACGCCCTACTACGGCTATCAGCATGTGGACATGGTGACGGAGCATGGCGACAAGTGCGGCGGCCATTACCGGCAATGGTTCAAGCAACGCGCAGGGAATTGGCAGGCCCTCTATGACAAGGCAAACCAGTTGCCGCACGATTACACCTGCCCCCAGGCCTACCGCACGCCCATCCCAGAGGAGCTGTATCCCACGGCTTTTGTGAAAGAACGCGCAGTCGCGTATCTGAACAGCAGGCAAGACGACGATCAGCCGTTTTTCGCCTTTGTCTCTTTCCCCGACCCGCATCACCCATTCAACCCGCCCGGTAAGTATTGGGACCTCTATCAGCCGGACCAGTTTTCCGTAAATCTGCCGTACGCGGCCCATCAGAACCCAACACCGCCGATGAAGTTCGTGCATGACGCCTGGCGGAGCGGCGCGAAGCAATTTTCCGCGCAAACGGCAACCATGGCCAGCGAGCAGCAACTGAAAGAGGCGATGGCGCTGACCGCCGGCATGCTGGCCATGATCGACGACAGCGTCGGTGAAATCGTGGCAGCGCTGAAAGAAAACGGCCTCTACGACAACACCGTGATCTGTTTCAATTCCGACCACGGCGACTATCTGGGCGATTTCAACATGCTGCTGAAGGGCGCGCTGCCGTTCCGCTCCATCACGCAAGTGCCGATGATCTGGAGCGATCCCGCCGACCGCACCGGCCGCGCCGGCCGCACCACGGACGCCCTGACCGCGACCATCGACATTCCGGCAACGATTCTGGAGCGCGCAGCCGTCAAGCCCTATTACGGCATGCAGGCGGAGAGCTTCCTGCCCGTCGTCTTGGGCGAAAAGACCGGGCACCGGCCCGAACTGTTCATCGAATACAATGACGGCGGCCCGCGCCTCGGTTTCGATGCGCCATCGCGGGTGAAGTCCGTGGTGACGGACCGCTACCGCTTCACGCTCTACAAGGGCGAGGCATGGGGCGAGCTTTACGATTTGGCCGAAGACCCGCGCGAAACCCACAACCGCTGGGACGACCCCGCCTATCGGGACGTAAAGGCAGAGCTGTCGCTTCGCCTGAACCACCTGCTGGCCGACACCATGGACGAAAGCCCCCGCGCCCAACGGCGGGCGTAACCACACGCAGAAGCATGCTGGTGGGCGCGGGTATCGACAGTTATTGGAAAACGGCGCACGCTGCGGGCAAAGCCCGTTAATGGGCGCCATACGCCTTTTTTTGGAGGACAACCATGACCGACACGGCCAATCTCGAAATCGTCCCCTTGACACTGCATATCGGCGCGGAGATCCGCGGCGTCGATCTTTCGAAGCCGATGGCGCCCGCCATCAAAGACGCTGTCTATGACGCCTTCCTGAAATGGAAGGTCGTGTTTTTCCGCGGCCAGAACCTGGACCATGCGGGACATGTCGACTTTGCCCGGCAGATGGGCGAGCCGACCATCGGCCACGCCGTTTTTGGCCACGATCCGGACTACCCGGAAATCTACTCCGTCGCCAAGTTCCGCACGGCGCAGACCCACCGGTCGGCTAAGATGCAACGCCCCTGGACCGGTTGGCATACCGATATCACGGCGGCGATCAATCCACCCAAGGCCTCGATCCTGCGCGGCGTGACCATCCCCCCTTATGGCGGCGACACGTTCTGGACCAATCTGGGCGCGGCCTATGACGGCCTCTCCGAGACCTTCCGCGGCATCGTCGACGGCCTGCGCGGCATCCACCGGTTCGAGCCGCCCGCCAGTGCCGGCAAGGACAGCGCCTATGACGAGAGCGTGCGCCGCCGCACCATGGAAAGCGAGCACGCGCTGGTGCGGGTACATCCGGAAACCGGCGAGCGGCTGCTGTTCATCAGCCCCTCTTTCCTGAAATCCATCGCCGGCATGAGCCCCACCGAAAGCCAGACGATGCTGGAGTTCCTCTGGGAGCACACGGTACGCCCGGAATTCACCGTGCGCTTCAAGTGGAATCCGGGCGACATCGCCATGTGGGACAACCGCTCAACCTCGCATCTGGCGCCTAACGACATTTTTCAAAGCGACTTCGACCGGCAGCTATACCGTATTACCCTGGTCGGCGATGTACCGGTGGGGATCGATGGCCGCAAGTCCACCAGCCTGCAAGGCGCACCCATTCTCTCGGTCGGCGAGGAACTGAAGCTGCGGGCAGCGGCGGAATAACCGGCGACGGCTCTCAGTAAGGGCCAGGCACGATCTCGCTGCCGTCGAAGAAACGGCCGGTGCGGAAACGGTTCAGGTCGTGCCCGCTCGGCCGGCCCAGCACTAGGTCCGCCATGATCCGCCCGACGGCGGGACCGATGCCGAAGCCGTGCCCGCTAAGGCCGGTGGCGTAATACAGCCCGGGCATGCGGTCGTCCTCGCCCAGATAGGGCACGGCGTCGGGCGTGACGTCGATCATGCCCGCCCAGGCCTCGGCAAGTTTCGTGCCGGCCAGGTCGGGGAAGCGCTGCGGCAGGCGCTCCTCGATGCGCTTTACCACCACTGGCGAGGGGTCGGGGTTGAGGACGCGCTGGCGCTCGAACGGGCTTTCCTGATCCTCCCGCCACTTGCTGGGATTGCCCCAGGCGCCCGGATAGCCCTTTGGCGCCATCGGGATCAGCTTTACATCTTTCGCGGATTTCTGCAGCAGTTTGCGGTACTTGCCCAGCCAGCGGAACGAATTCGGCGAGATGAAATGCTCCGCCAGGTCGCCGCTGGTGACGGTATAGCCGCCGTCAGACCGCCGCCGCATGGTCAGGCCCGGCGTCGAAATGTTCGGGCCATAGGCGTGCGGCGCTTCTTCCGTCCGCGCCACGGTCGAGCGCACCGCCAGTTGCGGCAGTGACAGGCCGGCATTGGCGGCAAAGAAGGTGCTCCACGCACCGCCGCACAGCACCACCTGGCGCGCCTTCACCCGGCCCTTTTCCGTCACGACGCCCGCGACCTTGCCGCCCTCCGTATCCAACGTGCGGACGGCACAGTTTTCGATGATCGCTGCGCCCTCGCGTTGGGCAGCGCGGGCTAGCGCAGGCACCGCGACGAAGGGCTCGCCCTTGCCGTCGGTTGGCGTGAGCATGCCGCCCTGCCATTGCTTGCCGGGGGCGGGCGCAATATTCGGGTGGTCGCGCGCGATCTCCTCTTTTGTCAGCAGCCGCGTGCCGAGTTGGTGCTGCACGGCGACCTCATACCATTCAAGGTGCTTGGCCATCGCCTCGTCGCTATCAGCCAGATAGAGGCATCCGGTTTCCGTGAATGCCAGATCCGCCTCGCCGGTATCTTCGGCCAAACGCCGCCAGATGCGGTTGCTTTCCATCATGATTGGCAGTTCCGCCCAGTCGCGGCCCTGCTGACGCACCCAGCCCCAGTTGCGGCTGGATTGCTCGCCCGCGACACGGCCCTTTTCGCACAGCACTACCCGCGCTCCGTGTTTGGCGAGGAAATAGGCGGTCGCCGTGCCCGCCACGCCCGCGCCGATCACCACCACATCCGCCTCACCCGGCAGAGGGTCCGAAAAGCGGACGGGCGACTGGTCGGTGATCATCGAAGAAGGCATAGGGGGTGACCTTTAGGCGAGCGCAGTTCGTGCAGGAGGCAAACCATACGTTGCTCCGCCGGCAGGCGCTACCTGTCCTACAATTCCTGCCGAACCCGCGCCGCTATATTCTCCGCGGTGGATCCGATGGTGAAATGGGCGATGAACTTGCCGTCCTCTCCCATGAAATAGATGATCGAGGAATGATCCATCAGATAGTCGGTATTGTCGCTGCCCGTACTTTTGGCGTAATACACCCGATACTCCTTGGCGACCGCCTCGATCTGCTCGGGCGTGCCGGTCAGGCCAACCATTTCGGGATCGAACGCTTCTACATAGGCCTTCACCTCTTCCACGCCGTCCCTCTCCGGGTCGATGGTGATGAAGACGGGCGTCACGTTCGCATCGGACGGCAACATGTCCACGGCCGCCGCGATCTTTGCCAGTTCGGTCGGGCAGACATCGGGGCAGAAGGTGAAGCCGAAATAGATCAGCAGGTTCTGCCCGCGAAAGTCCTTGTCGGTTACCGTCTCGCCGTTCTGGTTGGTCAGTTCGAACGGACCGCCCACCAACGCCTCGCCGCTGCCGACGACGCTGCTTTCGTTGAACGAGCGGTTCATGGCATAGCCGACAAGGCCCGCGACCAACAGCGTGAACACAATGGCCAAGGCCAGCGCGATTTTGTTCCAGGGAAGGGGTTTTTGGGCCATTGCGGTATCCACTATCGAAGTCGGGGAAAAGCTTAACGGCGGAGATAGGCATTGCCGGCCACGATGTGCACCGGACGGGAAGTCGCTTGGCGGAACCCGTGCGCTAAAGAGCGACCCGCACCAGCACGACCAGACAGCAGACCAGTTGCACCATGTTCATGAATGCTGCCCGCTTGTGCAGGTCTGCGAATTTTTCGGCGGCGCCCGGCAGGCCCCGTTCGCGCTCCGCCCGCGCCTTGACGGTTCTCGGCATCAGATAATAGCGGCTGAACAGAAAGCCCAGCGCCACCAGCCAGAGCACGATCGCCTCCGGCCGGCGCACCGGCAGCGCCGCGAATGCGCCAATCGCGGCGATCACCGTTCCCGCGATGTAATAGGTCGGGAAGATGCCCTGGATGAACGGCCCGGAATGACCTTCCGGCAGCCGCGAAAACGCCATCGGTGCGAAGAAACCGGCAAAGGCGAACATGCCGCCAAACAGCAGCGCGGCGGCGACATTCACCACCGCCAAAAGTACAGGCTCCATCGAGTACCCTTTTTAGATCTGCGAGTAGCCGCTGCCGGGCGAGGTAACCCCGCGGCCCTTGGCGTCTTCCAGCCAGCCGAATTCGCTCAGGATCTCCTGGCTATAGCAGACCCGGCCATTGATCGTGGCCGCCGGTTCGCTTGCCAGCAGCAACGCCGCCTTCGCCATGATCGACGGGTGCTCGCCCTTCGGATCGTCCATGCCGGAAACCAGCTTGTGGTGGACGGTGCCCGGCGTCGGCACCACCTGGCTTGGCGAGTAGGCGGTGACTGCGATGTTGCCGTATTGCGCCACCTCCTGCGCCAGCCCTTGGGTGAAGCGTTCCAGCGCGGCCTTGGTCGCGCCATACATGACGCCACCCCGCACCGTATGGTCGGCATAGGGGCCGCGGCCCGGCCCGATGGCGGCGCCGGAACTGACATTGACGATCGCGCCGACGCCCTGCTCCTTCATGTCGGGCAGCACCAGCTTGGACAGGATAAAGGGGGCATGCACGTTGATCGCGAAGCAGCGCAGCCAGCGGTTGGTGGGATAGGTTTCGGTCGGCAGGTAATAGTTCAGGGCCGCGTTGTTCACCAGCACCGTCACCGGCCCGAACGCCTCGCGCGCCTTGGCGATCAGCTCTTCGCAGCTTTCTTCGATGCTGACGTCGGAGGTGATCGCGACTGCTTCCCCCCCCTTTTCCTTGATGCCTTCGACCGTGCGCGATAGCGAGCCTTCCAGCATTTTGTGGTCGCCCTCGTTCAGGGTGCGCGCCGTGCAGACGACGCGCGCGCCCTCGCTCGCGAACAGTTCGGCGATGTACTGGCCGATGCCCCGGCTGGCGCCGGTGACGACGGCGGTGCGCCCGCTCAGTTTTCCCATGGGAAGTTTGCTCCTGGTTGTTCTCTGTATTAGCCGATGCCCTAAGGCCGTATCCTAAGCGCTGCCGCGCCGAATGGCGATAGGGTCAGGCCGTCACTCGCCGCACATCCGGGCAAACCCGCAGCGCTTCTGCCAACACGCCGGCCCAGTGCCGCTGGCCTGCCTCGTCGCGGATCAGGTCGTTGCGCACCTCCAGCATGATGTGCGGCAGCCCGGTTTCCTTCGCATGGACCTCGGCGCTGTAACCGGTATCGTCGCCGCCCGGATAGGGTTGGTTGTCGCCGACCTTGTCGCCCAGCACACCGCGCAAATGCTCCAGCATCGGTTGCGCCAGGCGCGGATCCTGGTCCCACAGGATGCCGATCTCCCAGGGGCGCTGCCAGCCGTCGGCCATTTGCGGGGTGAAACTGTGCACGAACACCAGCACGGGCTCTTGCATACGGCTCAGGCGGACCCGGTGGTGCGCGACCACGCGATGAAACGGCCAGAAGCAGGCTTCCTGCCGGGCGCGGCGGCCTTCCGGCGAAAGGCCGGCATTGGCGGGTATCGGCCGGCCGTCGCTTTCCTCCGGCACCGACGTGCAATGAGCCAATGGCCGGTTCGCATCGATCACCAGGCGGGAATAGGTCGCGAGAACAGCGGTCGCACCGAACATCGACGCCAGATGCCGGGTCACCCCGGCGGCGCCGATATCCCAGCCGATATGGTCGTTCAGGTCTTGCGCGCCAATGCCGAGCCCGTTCAGCGCCGCCGGCACCGCGTTGCCCGCATGCTCGCAGACGAACAGGATGGGCGTTTCGGCCGCGCCGTTAATGACGGAAAAGGCCGGCGGGTCGGCGGGCGAAAGTAGGGCGGCGCGCATCAAAGCTTGTCCTCGGGCGAAAGCGGGCGGAAGGCGCCATGCTGCCACTCAACCGCGGTCTCCGCCATCCGGCGCGAGTGCAGAAGGCGCTGCTCCCCGTTGGCGACATTGGCCTCGACAAAGGCTTCGGCGGTGCTGCCTGCCTGCAACGACAGCGCCAATGACCGCTGCATGTCGTGCTGCCCGGCGCCCCGCCAGCGGCGGCCTTCGCTTGTGATCTCCACCAGCGGCACCGGCTCGCCATCGGGCGCATAGGCTCCGGTCCGGTTCACATAGATGAAGGCGCGTGCCAGCCTGCCGCTATGCTCACCCAGCACCGGAACCTCCAGCACGCCGAAGTCGTAGGCGACGCCCACACCTTCGCTGCGGTGCATAACGGGCAGTTGCTCCAGGCTGAGCCAGGTCAGCATCACCGGCAGGCGACAGCCGGGACAATGCGCGACGGTCGCGGGGATGGCGGCATAGCCGCTGATCCGGGCGGAATAGACCACGTCGAAGTCGGCGAGCCAGGCGGCCTCGACCGGGATCTGCTGGCCGGGCTCCGGGAATTTCCGCGCCAACTGTTCGGGCGAGCGGTTGGAGCCGTAGCCGATGATCGGTATCCGCCGCTCCGGCATGGCCGACGGAGGTTGATAGGCCTGCGCCTGGCCTCCTGCGAAAAGGTAGGATTCGCCGGGCACGGTGTAGGGATAGGTCAGGGCTCTTTCGATCGGGCTGATCATGGCCTATCCAAGCCAGAAATTGCCACCCGTGCCAACCCCCAGATGCCCAAGCCCGAGATCAGCAAGCGCGAGTTTTTCCATGGCCTACACCTCCTTACGCGAATTCATGGACCGGCTGGAAAAGCGTGGTCGCCTCAGCCGTGTATCCGCCCCGGTCTCGCCGAATTTGGAGATCACGGAAATTCAAACCCGACTGTTGGCCGAGCAGGGGCCGGCGGTGCTGTTCGAGAACGTGCGCCGGGACGACGGCTCACCCTACGCCATGCCGGTGCTGGCCAACCTGTTCGGCACCGTCGAGCGCGTCGCGTGGGGCATGGAGCGGGAGCCTTCGCAACTGCGCGAGGTGGGCGAGACCCTGGCGTTCCTGCGCCAACCAGAGCCGCCCGGCGGCTGGCGGGAGGCGATGGGCATGCTGCCCCTGCTCAAGACCGTCATGACCATGAAGCCCCGCACCGTGTCGAGTGCGCCGGTGCAGGAGGTGGTGCTTAAGGGCGACCAAATCGACCTCTCAGCCTTGCCCATCCAGACCTGCTGGCCGGGCGAGCCCGCGCCGCTGATCACCTGGCCATTGGTGGTGACCAAGGGACCGGGCAAGCGAAAGGAGGATGATTACAATCTCGGCATCTACCGGATGCAGGTGACGGGTAAGAACACCACGCTGATGCGCTGGCTGAAGCATCGGGGCGGCGCCCAGCATCATGCGCGGTGGGGCCAGGCGCAGAGCGCCCAGGAAAAGACGAGAAGCCGGAGCCGCTGCCCGCCGCCGTGGTGATCGGCGCGGACCCCGGCACCATCCTGGCCGCGGTGACGCCGGTGCCGGATACGCTCAGTCGGAATATGCAGTTCGCGGGGCTGTTGCGGAACGCCAAGGTCGATCTGGTCGACTGCAAGACCGTGCCGCTGAAGGTGCCCGCGACGGCGGAAATCGTGCTGGAGGGGCATGTCTCGCTCGACCGACTATCGGCGACGAAGGCCCCTATGGCGACCACACCGGCTACTATAATCCGGTCGAGCGCTTCCCGGTCTTCACCATCAGCGCCATCACCATGCGCAAGCACCCGATCTACCTCTCCACCTTCACCGGCCGCCCGCCCGACGAGCCGAGCGTGCTGGGCGAGGCGCTGAACGAGGTGTTCATCCCGCTGCTGCAGCAGCAGTTTCCGGAGATCGTCGATTTCTGGCTGCCGCCGGAAGGCTGCTCCTACCGGGTCGCGGTGGTTTCCATGAAAAAGGCCTATGCCGGGCACGCCAAGCGGGTGATGATGGGCGTCTGGTCGTACCTGCGCCAGTTCATGTACACCAAGTGGGTGATCGTGGTGGACGCGGACATCAACGCCCGCGACTGGAAGGACGTGATCTGGGCGATTTCCACCCGCATGGACCCGGCGCGCGACATCACCCTGATCGAGAACACGCCCATCGACTATCTGGATTTCGCCTCGCCCGTCAGCGGCTTGGGCTCAAGATCGGGCTGGACGCCACCGACAAATGGCCGGGCGAGACCAACCGCGAATGGGGCGTCCGATCCGCATGGACGACGACGGTGATCGATAAGGTCTAGCACCCGCTGGAAGGAACTCGGCCTGCCCGGCAGCGGCAAATCGATTTGGAAATAGGCCTTTTTTCCCATTGCCGTCTGTCTGCCACTTCTCGGGACAATGCGGTAGGAAACCAGACGGCGCGGTTGGCAACAGACAGAGATTGCTTGCCGCTAACGCCACCTCGCCTACACTGGCTGCATCACCTTGTTTGAGGAGCCCCCCCGATGGACCTATCCCTCGACCAGCGCTATCTGGATTTCCGCGAAGAAATCCGCGCCTTCATCGCAAAACACCGCCGACGCCCCGCCCGCCATTACCATCCGCGACCGCGGCAAACCGGCGCCCGAGTGCTCGCCTGGCAAAAACACCTGATCGCCAATGGCTATGCCGCCCGCAACATCCCATCCCAGTATGGCGGCTTTGGCGCGCCAGTCGATATCCTGGAAAACATGATCATTGGCGAGGAGTTCAACGCTGCCAATGTCTCGGCCGGGTTGACGGGGATCGGCGTCATGATGCTGGTGCCGACGCTGTTGGAAGCAGGGACAGAGGCGCAAAAGGCGCGCTATGTGCCGAAAGCGATCACCGGCGAGGAATGGTGGTGCCAGGGCTATTCAGAACCTGGCAGCGGCTCCGACCTCGCCAGCCTGCGCACCAAGGGCGAGCTGGCCGACGACGAATGGATCATCAACGGCCAGAAGATCTGGACCAGCGGCGCGCATTTCTCCGACATGATGTTCTGTCTGGTGCGCACCGAACCCGATGCGCCGAAACACCGGGGCATCAGCTATCTGTTGATCCCTGTGCACTCCGACGGGCTCACCGTCTCGCCGCTCAAGACGATGACCGGACGCAGCGAATTCAATCAGGTGTTCTTCGACAATGTTCGCATTCCGGCCACCAACATCGTCGGCAAGCGCGGCGAGGGTTGGAAGGTGGCGAACGTCACGCTGAAGCATGAGCGCGGCGGGCTCGGCGATCCGAATAAGTCGATGGCCCGTTTCGAGGGGCTGGTGAAGTTGATGAAGCGCGAGACCCTGGACGGCCGGCGCGCCATCGACGACCCGCTGTTGGCCGACCGGCTGATGCAGTTGGAAGCAAAGGTGCTGGCGCTGAAGTTCAACTTCATGCGCCTGATCTCCGCCGACCTGGACGGCACCGACTTCGGCATGGCCCAGCTCGTCATCAAATATTACGGCACCGTGCTGAACCATGAACTGGACGCCCTCGCCATCGATGCCATGGGCGAACTCGGCGTGCTCTATGAGGAAGGCGAATATCTGCGCGACGAGGGTGCCTGGCAAGCCTGGTACATGCACGACCTCGGCCTGATCATTGGCGGCGGCTCCACCAACATTCAGCGCAACATCATTGCCGAGCGCGGACTCGGTCTGCCGCGGGAGCCCAAGGCCGTGATCCCGGCCGCCGGCCAGGGAGGGCGCGCGGCGCCTGCGGGGCGCGCCTGATGCGGTTCGGTCTTTCACAGGAACAAGAAGCCTTCCAGGACCAACTGCGCCGCCTGCTGTCGCAACGCTCACCGCTGGAGCGGGTGCGCGAAGTGGCGGCGGAAGGCACCGGCTATGACGAGCATTTGTGGTCCGGCCTCACCGAACTCGGCGCCGTGGGCGTGCTGGTACCGGAAGAGCATGGCGGCCTCGGCATGGGCGCGTTCGATGCCGGCATCGTGCTGGAGGAACTGGGTCGGTTCACGGCCCCCGCACCCTATCTGGGCACCGCCTTCGTCGCGCCGCTGGTGCTGGCCGAAAGCTCATCCAACTCGCTGGCGGCCGAATGGTTACCGCGGATTGCCGGCGGCGAGGCCAAGATCGGCCTGGCACTAACGGAAGCCGTCGGCGCGCGGGCCGGGGCGGGGGTTTCGGTGGAAAACGGCCGGCTGGCGGGCAAGTCCTTGATGGTACAGGATGCGGGCGCGGCGGAGGCGTTCATCGTTGCCAGCGGGCGCGACCAGCTTTGGCTGGTGCGGCGGGAAGCAAACGGCCTCGCCCAAACAGCGATGACCAGCATCGACCGCACCAGAATGCTCGCCGAACTGCGCTTCGATCAGGTGGAGGCCGAGCCTATCGCAGGCGGCGAGGCACTGGTTGCCCGCGCCCTCGGTCTCGCCCGCGTCGGCTTGGCCGCCGACCAGGTCGGCGCGGCGGAGGCCATGCTCAGCCAGGCCGTGGAGTATGCCAAGGTGCGGGAGCAGTTCGACCGGGTGATCGGCTCGTTCCAGGGCGTAAAGCATAGCCTCGCCGATATGATCACGGCGCTGGAGCCGGCGAAGGCGCTGGTCTGGTACGCCGTGCACGCGCAAACCGCCCTGCCGCGTACGGACGCCCACCGCATGGCCTGTCACGCCAAGGCGCACATGGCCGAAGTCGGCCGCTTCGTCGCGCGCTTCGCGACCGAGGTGCATGGCGGCATGGGCTTTACCGATGATCTCGGCCTGCACTACTGGTTCAAGCGTATCGGCCTGGACCGGCAATTGCTCGGCTCGCCGGAGCAGATCAGGGCGGAGGCCGCAAAGGCAATGGCGGCTTAGTCAGAAGAAGCCAAGCCGCCACGCGCTAACCTGCGGTTTGCCAGAAAATCAGCCCTTTTTCGGCCGTTCCTGGACGGGGCCTTCGGCCTTTTTCCAGCCGGTAAAGCCCCCGTCGATATGGGCGACGTTTTCCATGCCCATCTCGGTCAGGCGGTCGGTCGCCAGGGCAGAACGCCAGGCGCTGGCGCAGTACAGGAGGTACTGCTTGCTCTCGTCGTTCAGGGACTCGCGGTAATACGGGCTTTCCGGGTCGACCCAGAATTCCAGCATTCCGCGGGGGGCATGAGTTGCGCCGGCAATCATGCCGTCGCGCTCCAATTCCCGAACGTCGCGAATATCGACAAAGACGACGTTGTCGCGGCCGTGCATGGCCTTCGCCTCATCGACGCTGACGGTCTTGATACGGGCGTTCGCTTCTTCCAGAAGCTGTTTGATGCCTTTTTTGATGGGCATGAGCGATACTCCTTCAGGCTGGTTGGAGGAGCAGATCCCGGCCCGAATGGATCGGATGAGTCTGCTCCAAACCTAAGATGCTCTAGTTTCCAAACATGGTATTCGGCAGGAACAGAACAATGCCGGGGAAGGCGATGAACAGCGCAACCGTCAGCACGTCGCAGATAAAGAACCACCAGATACCTTTGAAGATATCCAACAGCGGGATATCCGGCCGCACACCAGCCACGACAAAGCAGTTCATGCCGATCGGCGGTGTGATCAGGCAAATCTCGACCATCTTCACCACGATGATACCGAACCAGACCGGATCAAAGCCCAGCGACAGTACGATGGGCTGGACCAGCGGCAAGGTCAGCAGCAGCATGCCGATGGCATCCATGAACATGCCGAGCACACCATACATCAGCAGAATGGCCAACAGGACCCAGTAACGGTTCACGTCCAGAGCCAGGATCATGCTCTCCAACTCACTCGGCAATTGCGAGAAGCCGAGGAACCGGACCAGAATCAAAATGCCCCAGATGATCGTGATGATCATCACCGTGGTGCGGGCACTCTCAGTCAGACCATGCAAAAACTGCTTCCAGGTCATGCCGTGGGCCAGCGCCAAACAGAAAATCACAAAGGCACCGACCGCACCAGATTCCGTGGGAGTCATCCATCCGGTGTAAATGCCACCCATGATGATGCAGACCACCGCAATGATGCCCCACATCTGGCCGAGCGACTTGAACTTCGTAATCCAATCCGCCTTGACAGACGGGCCGGCCAATTCTGGCTTCAGCTTCACCCGCAGCCAGATAGACCCCGCATAGATGATCGCCGAAAGGACGCCAGGGATGAAGCCCGCCAGCAGCAGGCGGCCGACCGACTCTTCCACGATGATCGCATAGATCACGAGAATGCCGGAGGGCGGAATCAAAGAGGCGAGCGTGCCGCCCGCAGCCACCACGCCGGCCGCGAAGCCCGGTTTGTAGCCGTAGCGAAGCATCTCCGGGATGGCGATACGGCTGAACACGGCCGCCGTCGCGGTCGAGGCACCGGAGACAGCAGCGAAAGCCGCGGTTGCGAAAACCGTTGCCACGGCCAGGCCGCCCGTCATGCCACCAAACCACATGCGCATGGAATAGAACGCGCCCTGTGTCAGACGGGCGTGAAATGCCAGGTAGCCTATCAGGATGAACATGGGCAGCACGCTGAGCGAATAGTGCGCCAGCTCAGCAAATGGCACGATGCCGGCAATGCCAATGCCGGGCTCGAAACCGGCCACAAAGGCGTCCCACCACGTACCAGTATCAGCCGGTACCCTGGTGATGCCAATGGACATAACCAAGCCCAACAGCCCGATCAACGCGCCGGCATAGGCAACATGCATGCCGATGACGACCAGCACGGCCAGAAGGCAGAGGCCCGTAATACCAAGAGTTAACGGTTCGATCAGCATCTAGCGGCGCCCCCCCCTAAACCGGTCGTCCCGGTGGAGCTCTTCTTCGACGTCCTCATCCGATATTGCGTCCCGGGCAGCTTTCGCCTCAGCCTCGGCGATCTCTTCGATGGCAGGCGATAGCGGCACGGCATAGACCGGCCCATCCGGATTGCGCAGCATCTGGATATAGCCAAAAAATGAAATGATCAGACGGCCGAACAGAATGCAAAATCCCAGCACGATAATCAGTTTCGGCGGCCAGATGGGCAGTTCCACATCCATGGTGCTGTCGCCGAACTCATAGGCGCGCAGGAAATGAGCGTAGGTACCGTAAATCATCAAGGCGCAGATCAGAATCGTCGCCAGATTGCTGACAAACTCGAACAACCAGTGCGCCCGGCCCTTCAGGTGAGTAATCAAGATCTCCATCCGCACGTGGCCGGCCATGCGCTGGCAATAGGCCAGCCCGAAGAAGCCCATGGTGGGGATGGCGATTTCAACAAGATCTGCCTGGCCGTGGATCGGCGAGTTAAAAAGTTTGCGCGCGACGACTTCGGCGCAAGCCAGAAGCATCAGCGAAAACAAGAAGATTCCGGCAACATAATTCAGGGCCTTTTCCAACGCGTGATAGGCTTGATCTATCTTATAAAGGACTGAATCAGGCGGCGCACCGACGGTGGTCATAAAGAAAGTTCCTCCCTACAGTTTGGCAGAGCAAACAAATTTCGGCCGGACAACGCTGTTATCGCGCATTAATCCAGCCGAATATTTGAAATCCGTTATTGGTTCGTTTTCTTGGCCGCCGCCAGAAGTATGTTCAGTAGGGCCCCGCCGTCATAGCCGTAATCGTCGGTCATCTGCGCCGCCCAATCGTGCCAGATGGGCTCGCCGCCGACCTTTTCGAACTCTGCGCGTTGTTCTTTGGTGAACGTGACCGGGGTCAAGCCGTGGTCCTCAAATTTCTTCGGCACTTCGATATTGCTTTTCTCATAAGCTGCTATCTGAGCCGGATAGGCCTGATCCGATGCCTTGTATTCTGCGATCAGGTCCTTGTATTGCTGCGGCAGGCGCTCATAGGCGTCGATATTGAACAGCATGCCGCAAGCGATCGAGCCCATCGCCAGGTTGGTAGTGTACCAATCGCCCAGTTCATAGGTGCGGTAGCTGTCATGCGAATAATAGGCAAACGCCGCAGCATCCAGCAGTCCACGATCCATTGAGGTGTAGACGTCGGGAGCAGGCACGCTGGTCGGCACCGCGCCCAGCTTGGCCATCGCCTTGCCCTGCTGACCCAGTGCGCGGATCCGCATACCCTTCCAATCATCGAGGGATTTGGGCGGCTCGCCCTTGCCCACTACCTCGTACAGCGGCAGAATCGAGCTGGCGTAGTACATGCTGTTCCACTTCGCCACTTCGTCCTTCAGCACGGGGTCGGCATAATACTCTTCCGTTACATCCCGGAGGCCTTCCAGGGATGAAATCGGCAGAAACGGCAGATCGAGGCCCGTGTGCGCCGGCAGTTTGGCGGGATAGTAGCTGGCGCAAAAGGTGCCGGATTCGAACGCCCCCAGGCTCAGGCCATCCAGCACCGCACGCGGCTTGGACAGCGTGCCCCAATGCACGGTGACGGTAAACTTTCCGCCGCTGTGCTCATCCAAATACTTACCGAAATTCTGATAGATCACGCTCGAAGCGCGCGGCTTGCCCCAGCCGGAATAGTTCCAGTGAACGCGCGGGCCGTCGACCGTATCTGCCGCCTGCACTGCGCTCACCGACACACCCGTCAGCGTGAATGCGGCAGCTGCCGCGCCAATCAAAACTCTCCGCATAGCGGTCCTCCACAAGATTATTGTTCTCCGCGCCGTTAACGGCAGGCGCGGGGCCGGACTATAATCAGATGACGAACTTGGCCGCAAGGGCGCTTCCCCATGCGGCGGCCGGTGCGTCGCATGGGGAACGGAGACATGATCAGTGTTCGACGCCTTCGTACTCTTTGGCGAGCGTCAGGATCTTGTCCAACAGCCGTTGGCCCTCATAGCCGTATTCGTCCGTCATCTGCGCTGCCCAATCATTCCAGACCGGCTTGCCGGCGATCTCCTCGAACTGCGCACGCTCTTCCGGTTGGATCACCACTTCGGTCAGGCCGGCCTTTTTGAAATCTTCAGGCGCCCGCTCCTCTGCGGCGTAGAGACTGGCATACTGGGCCGTGTAACCTTTGTCGCTCTCCAGAAATTCCGCCAGCAGTTTCTTATATTCATCGGGCAGGCGGTTATAGGCATCGAGATTGATCATGCCGCCGCAAGCGATAGAACCGAGCGCCAGATTGCGGGTGAACCAGTTGCCGACTTCCCATGTCCGATAGCTTTGATGGGCGTAGTAGGCAAAGGCCGCGGCGTCGATCAAACCTCGGTCCATGGACACGTAGACGTCCGGCGCCGGCACGCTGGTCGGGACGGCGCCCAGCTTCTCCATAGCATCGCCCTGCGGGCCAAGCGCGCGAATGCGCAGGCCCTTCCAGTCATCGAGCGATTTGAGCGGAGTGCCCTTGCCAACCACTTCATAGAGCGGCAACAAGGCGGCTTGGTAGAAGCGGCTGTTCCACTTCTTGGCTTCCGCCGTCGGCACCGGATCGGCGTAATAGTCCTCGGTCACGTGGCGCAACTGCTCCAGCGTCGAGATCGGCAAGAACGGCAGGTCGAGCCCCGTGTGCGATGCAAGCTTGGCCGGATAATAGCTGGCACAGAACGAACCGGCCTGGAACGCGCCCAGGCTTAGGCCGTCCAACACGGAGCGCGGGTCCGACAGCGTACCCCAATGCACTTGCACCGTGAACTTGCCGCCCGTCCGCTCGCTCAGCCACGGACCCAAATTCTCTTGTAGCACCGTAATTGCCCGGGACTTGCCCCATTCGGAGTAATTCCAATGCACACGTGGCCCGTCGATAACGTCTGCCGCTTGGGTCGTAGAGGCCACGGCACTCGTCAGTGCAAACACGGCCGCAGCCGCGCCAGTTAAAAGTCTGCGCATAAAGATCCTCATCAAAGTAGTTTCTATACGCGCATTCTAGAGGCGGCGCGGCACCGGACGATAATCAGATAGCGCGCCTGACCGCAAGAGGCTTTGCGCTAGGGGCCACGCCGAAAGGGCCGTTCCCGGTGCGGCCGATGAATAACAGCACGGGGAACGGCGATCACGCTCAGCGCTGGGCGCTGTCGTATTTCTCGGCCAGTGCCAGAATTTCGTCCAGCAACGCCTGACCGTCATAGCCGTACTCGTTGCTCATCTGCTCGACCCACGCCCCCCAGATCGGCTCGCCGCCAACCTTCTTGAACGCCTGACGCTCTTCCTTGCCGATGGTGACTTTGGTCAGGCCTTCGCGCTCGAACATTTTCGGCACCTCGACTTCGGTCTCCTCATAGGCCGCTATCTGCGCCGGGTAACCCATGTCGGAGTTTTTGAACTCCCACAACAGATCCTTGTACTGCTGCGGCAGCTCGTTCAAGGCATTAGTGTTGAACATGATACCGCAGGCGATGGAACTGATGTCCAGACCGCTGGTGAACCAGTCGGCCAGCTCGTAAGTGCGATAGCTCTCGTGGGCATAGTAAGCGAAGCCGACGGCGTCGAGCAGGCCACGGTCCATCGAAGTATAGACGTCGGGAGCGGGCACAGAGGTTGGAACGGCGCCCAGTTGCTCCATTGCCTTGCCCTGCTGACCGAGCGCACGAATGCGCAGGCCCTTCCAGTCGTCCAGGCTCGTTGGCGGCTCGCCCCGGCCGACGACCTCGTAGAGCGGCAGCAGCGCGCTGGCGAAGTAGGTGCTGTTCCACTTCTCTGCCTCGGCCCGCAACACCTCGTCATTATAGTAGCCTTCGGTCACGTCCTTCAACGCTTCGAAGGTGCTGATCGGCAGGAACGGCAGGTCGAGCCCGGTATGCGCCGGCAGTTTGGCCGGGTAATAACTGGCGCAGAAGGAGCCGGACTCGAACGCGCCGAGGCTCAGCCCATCCAGCACCGCCCGCGGCTTGGAGAGGGTGCCGAAATGGACCGTCACCGTGAACTTGCCGCCCGTACGCTCCTCCAGATACTTGCCGAGATTCATGTACATGGTGCTGGAGGCGCGCGGTTTGCCCCAGCCGGAATAGTTCCAGTGAACACGCGGCCCATCAACCGTATCGGCGGCTAGCGCGCTGGTCATCTGGGCGCCCATCAGCGCAAACGCGGCGGTTGCCGCGCCAATCAAAATCCTCTGCATCGTAATCCTCCAAATGCTCTTTACATTGGCTTACCCTGATATTACAGGGCGCAGCACTTGAACTATATTCGCGTACAAGCATGTGCCGCAAGGGGCGTTCACACACTGACAATCAATGATTTCCTCAATTGGCATACAGTTTTACTCAAAGCCATGCCGCACAACAGGGGTCTGCTGGTGAGTTGCTGAGGGAGTGTCTCGTCCTGAGAGCGAAACCGGCAGAACGCCCGCGCGCGTCGTCATCGCGTCACCTTTTCTTGCCTTTGTCGCGCCGGAAAGCGATGGTGGCCCAAACCGTGCCAGAAAGGAATGCCCGAATGTCAGACTACGTACACACACAGTTCGACGTCACCGACGAAATCGCCACCATCACACTAAACCGGCCGGAGGCGAAAAATGCCCTCTCCCTCGAAATGCGGGAGGAGGTCGGCGACGCGCTCCGCATCTGCCGCGAAGGGGCGGGCGACACGGTCAAGGCGATTATTCTCACCGGTGCGGGCGGCGCGTTCTGCGCGGGCGGCGACGTGAAGGCGATGGGTCAGCGCGACAAGCGCGCAGCGCCGAACCGCACCCGGATGCAATCCAGTCACAACCGCATGATGGAACTGATGAATATCGAGTTGCCGGTAATCGCGCTGGTCGACGGCCCCGCGGCGGGCGCCGGCGCCAACATGGCGCTGGCGGCGGATTTCGTGCTGGCCACGCCGCGCGCGATGTTCATGCAGGCCTTCGGCCGCATCGGTCTGGTGCCGGACTGGAGCGGCTTCTTCGTGCTGCCGCGCCTGGTCGGACTGCAAACCGCGAAGGACCTGGTATTCACCGCTCGCAAGGTGCGGGCCGAAGAGGCAAAGGAACTGGGTTTGGTATACAGGATCGTCGGCCAGGACACGGCCATGGATGAAGCGCGGGAATTTGCCGGCCGCTTCCGCCACGCGTCCAGCACCGCGATTGGCATCGCCAAGAACATCCTGAACCAGTCATTCAACCACGATCACAAGACGCTGCTGGAATTTGAGGCCATGGGGCAAGCCATCGCCCAGACCAGCGAATATCATATGGAAGCCGTCCGGCGCTTCCGCGAGAAAGAGCCTGCGATATTCGACTGGGAAGCCCTTGCGCAGTCCCAGCCAGCCAAGAAGGCTGCCGAATAGCGCCGCATTCTTGAACGTAAAGCCTTCTCCCAGGCCTTCAACACAACGGCGGCCTGGGAGAAGGCTAAACCCCCCAGAGAGATACGGAAAGCCGTTACTTCTCGTAACGCAAACCCAGCTTCAAGGTCACCTGGTAGTGACCGACCTGGCCGTCTTTGACCCATCCGCGGAGGGAGCCAATTTCGAACCACTCCAGATGGCGCAGCGTCTCCGACGCCTTGGCAATGGCGGTCTGGATGGCGTCGGAGATCGAAGTTTCGGAAGTGCCGACGATTTCGACGACCGAGTAAACATGATTCGACATCTTCGGGTCCTTTCCCATGTGGTTTCTCGGCTGCGCGTTTTTCAGCCAATACAGGTCGATATGGGGGCCGCGGCGTGCGAATGCGATGCAACTATCGCACAATTTCGAGCGCGGGTCAGCCGAGCGGAACACGGGCGCCGGAAAACACGGCTCCGCGATATCGACCAACCCAGAGGCTCGACGCGCGCCCGATCGCCCCGCTATAAGATGGGCAAGAGACGCTTCGGAATTGGGAAAAGTGCGAAAATGGCTGATATCACCACAGATGTGCTCGTGATCGGCGGCGGCAATGCCGCTATGTGCGCGGCATTGTCAGCGCGGGAGCAGGGCGCCAATGTGATCGTATTGGAGCGTGCGCCTGAAGAGGAATCCGGCGGCAACTCGCGCTTCACCGCCGGCAATATCCGCACCGTCTTTCACGGCGTCGACGATGTCCGCGAACTCTGCCCCGACCTTTCCGACGACGAGATCGCGATGAGCGACTTCGGCACCTACACCGAAGATGAATTCTACGACGATATGGGCCGGTTGACCGAATACAAGACCGACCCCGACATGTGCGAGCTGCTGGTGACGCGTTCGCTCGAAACCATGAAATGGATGCGGGGTAAGGGCGTCCGGTTCCTGCCGATCTACGGCAAGCAGGCCTTCAAGATCGACGGGAAGTTCAAGTTCTGGGGCGGCCTGGTCGTCTCGGCCTGGGGCGGCGGCCCCGGTCTGGTCGATGCGCTGACCGAGGCGTGCGGCAAGAACGAGATCAAGGTGATGTACGGCGCCCGGGCGACCGAATTGATCCATGACGATGACGGCGTGCACGGCGCCAAGGTCCGGCTGCGCCAGGAGGGCGAGGTCAAGGGCAAAACCATCGAAATCCAGGCGCGCGCCGTCGTGCTGGCCGCGGGCGGCTTCCAGGCCAACCCGGAAATGCGCACCCGCTATCTGGGGCCCGGCTGGGATTTGGCGAAGGTGCGCGGCACCCGCTTCAACACCGGCGACGGCATCCAGATGGCGCTGGAGGCGGGCGCGCGGCCCTTTGGTAACTGGAGCGGCTGCCACGCGGTCGGCTGGGACTACAACGCGCCAGAATTCGGCGATCTGGATGTGGGCGACAACTTCCAGAAGCACTCCTACCCCTGGGGCGTGATGATCAATGCCGACGGCAAGCGCTTTGTCGACGAGGGCGCGGATTTCCGCAACTACACCTATGCCAAATACGGCCGCGTGATCCTGGAACAGCCGCACCAGATGGCTTGGCAGGTGTTCGACAACAAGATCATCCCGGCCTTGCGCGACGAATATCGCATCCGCCAGGTGACCAAGGTAAGGGCCGACACCCTGGAAGAGCTGGCGGAGAAGCTGGAAGGCGTCGACGCGAAGCAATTCCTGAAAGAGATCAAGGAATACAACGCCGCCGTCCGCCAGGACATCCCCTACAACCCGAACGTCAAGGACGGGCGCGTGCACGCGAAGGATTGGCGATCAACAAGACCAACTGGGCCAACACCATCGAGGAAGCCCCGTTCGAAGCCTACCAGACGACCTGCGGCGTCACCTTCACCTTTGGCGGTATCCGCATCAACACCGAAGGCCAGGCGATGGACACCGAAGAACTGCCGATCCCCGGGCTGTATGCGGCGGGCGAGATGGTCGGCGGACTGTTCTGGTTCAACTATCCGGGCGGCACCGGCCTGATGGCGGGCGCGGTGTTCGGCAAGATCGCAGGCGAAACCGCCGGCAAGGCGGCGATGGCGAACGCGTAGGCGGTCCCAGATTAGATAGGCAGGGATGCCGCGGTTATCCACCAATACTGGACACATCCGGCTCCGGTGGACAGATTCAGCGCCAGCGGCGCTTCGCAATGACGGCGGTAGTGGGCCGGGAGGGGTTCAATCCTCCTCTACCGTATGCGGCTATAATCCAACGGGCGCAACAATTGGCTATCGACCCGCTCCACGTGCCCCAGCCACTGGCTTTTGACAAGGTCGGCCAGTTCCCGGTCCGTATCCTGCCGCTCGCGCCAGCGCTGCCAGCTCGCGAGGTCGGGGAAGCGGCGCAGTTCAACCGCGCGGTGGGACTTGCCGTTGGTGGTGCCCTGCCCGATCACCGTGTCGAACAGGCCGAGCAGCACAGCCCCCTCATAGGCGAGCGCATCGGCCATTTTTTCAGCATAGAACGCCTGATGCTCCTCCAGATTGCCGGGCTTGAACGACAGGAAGCGCTGCTCGATCCAGCCCCGCTCGCCGCCGCGCACTGCATCGAAATCCGGCCATTCCAACGGCAGTGCCGGCGATACCTCGGACAAGCGCAGGATGCTGGTGTCTACCTGATCCAGATGCGGGTAGAGCTTGCCCGCCCGGCTGGTTTCCAAAGCGGCATCGGCGCGGACCTTGTCCTGATGCCGCTCCCATCCCGCCAGGCTGCCGAACTGGCGCAATTGCCAAACGGCCGAACCCGCTTCCGCGCCAATGTACACCTCCCAAGCGCCGATCAGCTTTGAGCCGTGGTCGTCCAGCTTGGCGAGCGCCGTTTCCTGGAAAGCCTGGTGGCGCTTCTCCAGCTTGCCGCTGCGGGCGATGACAATGCGGTGTTGATAGATCATGGGACGCTTCCTGCTGCTTGAACGATCCAGGATAGCGGCCCCCTGCCACAGCGCCTATACTGGCTGCCTCTATCCAATGACAAAGGTTCCGCCATGGCCGCCAAGATCCCCGCCGGTTTCGAGGGCATCACTCCCTATATCGCCGTGAACAATGCGGCCGAAGCGATCGAGTTCTACAGGCAAGCCTTCGGTGCGGTCGAGGACATGCGCATCGACGCCGGCGGCGTGGTGGGCCATGCAGAGCTTACCGTTTTCGGCGCCAAACTGATGCTGTCGGAAGCCTCGCCGGAACATGGCGCCTATAGCCCAAAGGATATCGGCGGCACGCCGGTCTTCCTGCATCTCTATGTGGACGATGTGGACGGCGTAATCGACCGGGCCTGCAAGGCCGGCGCGACCCTCGACCGGGTGCCGCAGGATCAGTTTTACGGCGACCGGTCCGGTATGGTCACCTGCCCCTTCGGCCATCGCTGGTCCTTCGCCACGCACAAGGAAGACCTGAGCGCCGAGGAACTGCAACGGCGCGCGCGGGAGTTATTTGGTCAATGAGCGCATCCGCGGAACAACTGGCCCATCTCTGGTCGCTGGCGGGCGGCGAGGCATCGGCCCTGGACAATGCCGACCTGCCCGGCGACGAACCTGCCCTGCCGAGCATTTACCGTGTCGGCGTGCAGGCCCAATCCAGCATCGCCGCGGCCGGATTGGCCGCCGCCGAAATCCATCGCGCCCGGGGCGGTCCGGCGCAAACGGTCAGCGTGCCCATGCGCAATGCCGCTGCCGCGTTCCGCTCCGAAAGCTATCTGCGGGTCGACGGCGCCATGGTTCGCGACAGCTTCGACCCAATCCACAGCTTCTACGAATGCGGCGACGGCGGTTGGGTGCAGGTTCACGCCAACTATCCCGCTCACCGGATGGGCGCGGCGGAACTGCTGCACTGCGCCTACTCGCGCGAGGGCGTGGCGCGGGCGCTGCAAGGCATGAAAGCGGCGGAGGTGGAAGACATGTTCGCCGCCGCCATGCTGCCCATCGGCCGCATGCGGACCGAGGACGAATGGAACGCCCATCCGCAAAGTGCCGCGCTTGATGCCCAGCCGGTGCTGATCATGGAGAAAATCGGCGAGGCGGACCCCCGGCCGTTGCCTCCCGCGGCAGCACGCCCATTGCAGGGCCTCCGCGTCTTGGACCTGACCAAGGTCATCGCCGGGCCGGTCTGTGGCCGCACCCTCGCTGAACACGGCGCGGAGGTGTTGCAGATCACCAGCGGGCATCTTGCCCACTCCATGCCGCTGATCGTCGACGCAAACCGAGGCAAGCGCTCGGCCTTTGTCGATCTGCGCCACGATGCGGGCCGCGAGCGGCTGAAAGCGTTGGCGCTGCAAGCCGACATCTTTGCCCAAGGTTACCGGCCCGGCACGCTGGCGGCCAAAGGCTTCGCGCCGGAGGATCTGGCGGCGCTATGCCCGGGGATCGTCTATGTCTCGCTCTCCGCCTTCAGTCACGAGGGGCCGTGGGCGCACCGCCGCGGCTTCGACAGCATCGTGCAGACGTGCTCCGGCATTGGCCACGCGGGCGGCATGGCGGCCGGCAAGGACGGAATGAAGCATCTGCCCTGCCAGGCGCTGGACCATGCGAGCGGCTATCTGATGGCGCTGGGCGCGATGATGGCCCGCCTGCGCCAAAGCCGCGAGGGCGGCTCGTGGCTGGTGCGGGTGTCGCTGGCGCGGACGGGACGCTGGCTGCAATCGCTTGGCAAGCAGGACGCGATGGCGGCACCCGATCCGACCCTGGACGACATGGCGGATCGGATTGAAGATTACGGCCAAACCCTTTTCGGCCACATGCGCGGCGTCAAACCGGCGGCGGAGCTTTCGTCTACTCCCGCCTATTGGGCGACCAAGAGCGTGCCGCCCGGTACGCACACGGCGGAGTGGGTCAGCTAGTGGCCTGATCGGGATGTTCGTTAGATTATGTTTCTCTGCTTTGGAGGGTATGATCAAAGGGCAAGCCTGCAGTAGCGATTAGCTGTCGGCGATGGAATGGCACGAGCTTGAGGGGCTGGCGCGGCGTCGCCAGACGGAGCAGGGGTCGGCGTGGCGAGCGCGTATCGTACCGGCGGCGGCCGATGGCGTGGAGAACAAGGCCATTGTCGAGAGGGTAGGTGCTGATGCGAACACGCCCGGCAAGTGGTGTCGAGGCTTTACCGAGCGGCGGGCGGGAGGACTTTACGACGAGCAGCGGCCGGGGGCGCCGCGCCGGATCGGCGATGAGGACCTGTCGGCTCAAAGACAACGCGCCCCGGACAATCACGGCCGGTTGCCTAGCTTTCGCGTCCCAAAGGATGGGCGTCAAGCGTGTCTTTCGATATATCGAGCCCGCTGGCAATCTCTGTCATTTTCCGCGCCGCTGCTTGGCAGCCGGGCCTTAGCGCTCTGGTATCCGTTCAGAGCAATGGAAAAGACCAGGGCGACCATACTCTCAGCACCGAACGCCAAACCTCCAGCAGATCCACGATCCAACCCTCGCCGCTGGAACGGAGCTGTCACTCGCTTCCAACGATCCAGGTTCGCCTAACCAGCCGCAGAAATAATAAGACAAGCGGATCCCGATCAACTTGGATCGAATGGATCTGCTCTAAATCTAAGAATCAGAGCGCCTACCCCGGCCAGCCGGAGCGGCGCAGCCACGGCGACACGCGCCATGGCACCACCACGCTGTTTGCGGCCCTCGATATTGCGACCGGCGATATCATCGGACGCTGCTTCACGCGCTACCCCGCCAAGGAGTTCCCCAAGCTCCAGCACGCGATCGAGGCGAACATCCCGGCCGACCTCGAACTCCACTTGGTGATGGACAACTACGCAACCTACGAGACACCGCCAACCGGCGCCTGCACATCAGGTCGAGTTTCGCCTTCGCGGTCGTGCCGGAAGCGGAAACGGAACGGCTTTGCCGGGAAGTGGCGGGGTCCCGGCCCGACGCCATTGTGATCTTCTGCACCAACAGAATAGGCTCGCGCGTCGTCGGCACCAGTGAGCGCGCGGCAGGGGCCGATCCCGCCATGATCCAGGGCCGGGAAATCTGTCCGAAGGTTGGCGGCGGCACGGTTAGGCGATTGACGAAGGCTTGAGCGGCAGGGCCGGTCAGTTCATCCGCCCGCGCAGGAGGGCAATGACGCCGTCCAATTGATCCAGCGTGAGATAGTGCAGCGTCAGCGATCCGGCCTGTGAACCGTCGCCACGCGGGTTCAGCGTGGCCCGCAGGCCGAGCGCTTCCGCCAATTGCCGCTCGAGCGCCCGCACATTGGGATCTTTCACCGGCTTCGAGCGAGGGCCCGGCGGCGGCAGTTTCGCCATCTGCTCGGCCTGGCGCACGGTCAGGCCCAGGCGCACGATTCTATGGGCCAACTCTTCCGGGTCGACCGCGCCGACCAGGGCGCGGCCATGGCCCGCCGACAACTGCCCCGATCCCAACATTTCCCGGACAGGCGGCGGCAACCGCAGCAGCCGGAGCGTGTTCGTCACCTGGGCCCGGCTCTTACCGATGACCTCGGCGACGGATTCCTGGGTGAGCGTGTATTCCTCGATCAGGCGCCGGTAGGCCTCCGCCTCCTCAATCGGCGACAGGTCTTCCCGTTGCAGGTTTTCCACCAGCGCGATGGCCAGGGCGTCCCGGTCCGAAATGGTCCGGACAACGGCAGGCACTTCGGTCAATTCGGCCTGCTGCGCAGCTCGAAAGCGGCGTTCGCCCGCGATGATCTCGTAAACGTCCGGCTTCTCCGCGGACGGCCGCACCACCAGCGGCTGGATGATGCCTTGGGTTCTGATGCTCGCGACCAGATCCTCCAGCGCTTCCGACGCGAAATAGCGGCGCGGCTGCAGCGGAGAAGGGACCAATACCCCGATCGCCAGCGGCTGCACCTGTTCCTGGGTTGCGCTATTGCCCGGCATATCCCCCAACAACGCGGCCAGGCCCCGGCCCAACGGTTTGGTCCTGTTCGCTTTTCCGGAAGATGCTTCGGTCATGCCATGGGTCCTCAACCAGCCAAACGCGACAGACGCTGTTCGAATTCTTGCGCCAGGGCGACATAGGCTGCCGAACCGGCGCACTTCCGGTCATACAACAACACCGGCAGACCGTATGACGGCGCTTCGGAGATGCGGATGTTCCGGGGAATTTCCGTCGTAAATACAAGATCACTCAGATATCGGCGCACATCGTCGCCGACCGCGGCACTCAAATTGTTGCGCCGATCGACCATGGTAAGCAGGACGCCGTCGATCACCAGATCGGGGTTCAGGCGCCGCGTCACCTGCTCGATGGTCCGGAGCAGGTAGCTGAGGCCTTCCAGCGCCAAAAACTCCGCCTGCAGCGGAACCAGCAGGCTGTCCGCTGCCGCCAACGCATTGATGGTCAACAGTCCCAAGGCCGGAGGGCAATCAATTACCACCATATCGATCGCCGCATTGATTTCAGAGATATCAGCTTGGTCCAAAACGGATTTCAGTTGGTACTCACGCGCCGACAGTGAGGAGAACTCCACTTCCGCCGCCGCCAGGTCCTGGGTCGCAGGCACCAGAATCAATCGCGGCACGGGCGTGGCGACAACCGCATCGGCAAGGCGGCAGTCGCCCGAGAGAACCTGATACATGCTCCGGCGGCGCGCGGCGCTGTCCGAGCCTAATGCCGTCGAGGCATTGCCCTGCGGGTCGAGGTCCAACAGCAGAATCTGATGGCCTCTTTCCGCCAATGCAGCGGCGAGATTGACCGCCGTGGAGGTTTTGCCGACCCCGCCCTTCTGGTTCGCCACGGCGATCACGCGCGCGGCCCGCTTGCTTGCCATTATTGTTACCGCCTCGTCAGACACCGCACTTCTAATATCACGGCTTCGGGGTCTGTCACGCTTTCATGGCTCGTCAGCGAAAAGCAGAATGACTTTTCAGCCGCTTGGACCTCGTCCTGCCAGCGCCGGCCCTTGGGAAAAAACAACACTGTCCCGGCATGGCAAAGCGGCAAAGCCAGCGCCAGCAAGGCAGGGAGCGCAGCGACCGCGCGGGCCGTGACCACGGCAACCTCGCCGATCGAGCCGGGATCGAGCGCCTCGAACCGGAGCGGATGAACCCTGCAAGAAACGCTTGTTTGTGCGGCGGCGAATTGGAGGAACGCCGCCTTGCGGTGATTTGCTTCGACCAGATGAACGTCTCCGGCGCCGGCAATCGCCAGAATGAGGCCAGGCAGCCCGGCGCCGGAGCCCAGGTCCACCACCGCTCCCGGCGGTTGCCGCAGCACCAGTGGCGCCAGCTGCCATGAGTTCAGAATATGCCGCTGCCAAAGCGTATCCATGGTGCTCGGCGCAACTAGGTTCAGCGTCTCCTGCCAATGCTGCAGGTGTGTTGCGTATAATTGCAAGCGGCGCCATTGATCGTCCGACACGGGCGCGACGGCTGCCAATTGCCCTCGCGCAGAACCAGGCGAGCTCACGCGGCGGAGCGCCGGCCGCGCCGCCGCACATGCCGCAGCAACGCCACCACTCCGGCCGGTGTCATCCCCGGAATCCGGCCGGCGCCGCCCAATGTCGTTGGACGGGTGTTCAGCAATTTCTGCCGCTCTTCGGTGGAAAGTCCCGCGATTTCCGCGTATTTCAGGTCGTACGGCAAGGCCAGCGCCTCGTCGCGGCGATAGGCTTCCACATCAGCCTGTTCGCGAGCGAGATACCCCTGGTAGCGGGCGTCGATAGCCAACTGAGCAGCGATGGACGGGTCTATCTGCCGGAGCTCCGGCCAGATTTTCGTGAGACCCGCGACATCTGCTTTCGGCTGGCCGAGACATTCCCATGCCGAACGAATGCGTCCATCGCGATGCCCGACCAACCCGGCGTCGCGCAGATCAACGGGCTTGGCCGTCGCTGCCTGGAGCACGGCAGCGCCGGCTTGCAACGCCTGGCGCTTGCCCTCGAAGGCGCGCCGCCGCTCGTCTCCCACCAGGCCGACTGCGATGCCTTTGGCGGTCAGGCGTTGATCGGCATTGTCCGCCCGAAGCGCCAGGCGATATTCGGCCCGGGACGTGAACATGCGGTAGGGTTCGTCGACGCCGCGCGTGACCAGATCGTCGATCATCACGCCGAGATAAGCCTCCGCCCGGTCGAACACAACGGACTCCGATCCTGCGGCCTTGCGGGCGGCGTTCAATCCCGCGACCAGCCCCTGCGCGCCCGCCTCTTCGTAGCCGGTCGTGCCATTGATCTGCCCTGCCAGAAACAGGCCCGGTATCCGCTTGGTTTCCAATGACGGCAGCAACTCGCGCGGATCGACATAGTCATACTCGATGGCATAGCCATGACGGGCGATTTCGACGTTCTCAAGGCCGGGAATGGTGTGCAGGAACCGCTCCTGAATATCCGCCGGCAACGAGGTCGAAATACCGTTCGGGTAGACCAGATCGCTCTCCAGACCTTCCGGCTCGAGAAAGATCTGGTGGTTCGGCTTGTCCGGAAAACGCATCACCTTGTCCTCGACGGACGGGCAATAGCGCGGACCGGTTCCGGACAGGCGTCCGGCATACATGGCCGTACGATGCACGTTGGCCCGGACAATGTCGTGGGTCTCCGGCCGGGTGAAGGTGATCAGGCAAGAGATCTGCGGCACCGTGATCCGGCCGGTCAGCCAGGACATAGGCTCTGGCGGATCGTCGCCCGGCTGCTCCTGGCAAGCGGCGGCATTGATACTGTCGCGCCGGAGCCGGGGCGGCGTGCCCGTCTTGAGTCTGCCCATCCGGAATCCGGCTGCCTCAATCCGTTGGGCGAGGGGCACGGCGGGCTGCTCACCCGCTCGGCCCGCGGGCGTCTGCTCCTCGCCCATATGAATGATGCCGCGAAGGAAGGTGCCGGTGGTAATCACGACCGCGGGGGCTCGGTACTCCTCGCCACTGGCGCCACGGACCCCAGCGACCACGCTCCGATCGAGCAACAGGTCTTCTACCGGATCCGCGACCAGAGTGAGGTTTGGCGTATCGGCCAGCTCTCGCTGCATCCCCTGCTTGTATAGGGCTCGGTCCGCCTGGGCTCGCGGCCCCCACACGGCGGGGCCCTTGCTACGGTTGAGCATGCGAAATTGGATACCGGCCTGGTCGATCATTCGCGCCATCAAGCCATCCAGGGCATCGATCTCGCGAACCAAATGCCCCTTACCCACGCCGCCGATGGCCGGGTTGCAGGACATTTCGCCAATCGTGTCGATCCTGTGGGTGATCAAGGCGGTGGCCGCGCCCGTCCGCGCCGCAGCGGCGGCGGCCTCACAGCCGGCATGGCCACCGCCGACCACGATCACGTCATAGCGGTTCATGGCGGCGCCTCCCGATCCGGCGATGTTTCACGTGAAACATTCTCTCACTTGCCAATACAAAACTCCGCAAAAATCAGATCCAGCACATCCTCGATATCGCTGCGGCCCAACACCCTGGACATGCCACGGTTGGCCTGATGGATGAGGTGAGCCTGCACTTCCGGCTCCAGCGCGGGCGACCATTCCGCCAACAACGAGTGCACCGTTTGCAGCGCTTCCTTGTGCCGTTGCCGCGTAACGACCGCCGTTTCGCCGCCACCAAGCCGCTCGCGCGCGAGTTCTAGCAATGTCCGCCGCAGGCCGTCGAGCCCGAACCCGGTGACCGACGAGACCGCTGGCCCGCCCTCCGGTAACAGAGCCTGCCTTTCCGTCTCCGTCAGCAGGTCGGCTTTGCTCCAGACGGTCAGTGCCGCATCGCTCGCAAGGTTGCGCATGTCGGGTGGAATTTCCGGCCAGTCCCGGCCATCCAGGACCAGCACGGCGAGATCCGCCCGTTCGGCCAGCCCTCTCGCCCGCCTCACCCCTTCCGCCTCGATAGAGTTCGACGGCTTCACGCAGCCCCGCCGTGTCCGCCAGCGTAACCGGGAACCCGCCCAGATCCAGCGAGATTTCCACAATATCGCGGGTGGTACCGGGAATGCTGGAGACAATAGCGGCATCCCGCCCGGCGATGGCGTTCAGCAGGCTTGATTTGCCAACATTGGGCGGCCCGACAATGGCGATCAGCAGGCCATCGCGCAGACGCATGCCGGCGGCGCCTTTCGCCAACTCCGCTTCGACTTCCGTCAGAACGCCGCTGACGGCAGCGGCGGCTTTCCCCTCTATTTCCGGCGGCAACTCCTCGTCGGCGAAGTCGATGCCCGCTTCCAATAGCGCCAACGCGCGCTGCAGCGCCGCCCGCCAGCCGGCGAAGAGAATTTGCGCCGCACCGCCCGCTCCGCTCAACGCTTGTCGCCGCTGCGCCGCCGTTTCGGCCCGCACCAGGTCCGAGAGCGCCTCGACCGAGACCAGATCGAGGCGCCCGTTGTCAAACGCCCGCCGAGTGAACTCCCCCGCTTCCGCCAGCCGACAATGGCTGGATGAGTTGGCTTCGCCGCCCGTCACAAAATCAAGAACGGCGCTCACCACCGCAGGGCCGCCATGCAGATGCAGTTCCGCAATATCTTCACCGGTGAACGATCCGGGTTTGGGCAGCCAGACCACCAGCCCACGGTCCAGCAGTTCCCCTGTGTTCGGATCGCGCAAGGACCGAAGCACCATCGTTCGCGCCGCCGGCAGGGACCGCCCCGTCATCGCTCGCACGATAGCTCCCGACGCCGGTCCGGAAAGCCGGACCACGGCCACTCCGGCCGGCAGCGCACCGCTCGCCAACGCGACGATCGTATCCGGGACCGGCTCCGACAAATTCTCAAAGCGCCTGTCCGACACCTTATCCTTCCTGTCGCCGCGGCAGGCCTAAAGGGCCTATAAGCACAGCATAGGGCCGGCTGGCGGAAAAGCCTACGACCGCAACTGTTTCCGTGTACGGACCGTCACGTCCAACCCTGTGATGGTTCCGTTCGACCGATGCCGCAAGTAATACCCATCAGCATCAAGCTGGTTTGCTTCCGTCTGCGCCGCACGAACGCTCTCGCAACCGCCGCGCATTCGGGATACTATTCCGATGGTCAATCCGCCACCCTTTCCGGCGGCATCAATCGTCCGGCAAAAGCCGAGAGCCTCTGGATGCACAAGCGTTTTCCCTACCATCTCGCCATTCGGATACCAACCGCGATCGGCGCTTTATTGGTCGCCGCAACGCCGGATCATATCGTCGGTGTTATCTGGGCAGATTGCACCGACGCCGGTCTCCCGTCGGATCCGCCGACGCCTCTTTTGGCGGAAGCTGTCGGCCAGCTTCAGGCGTACGGCAGAGGCGAGTTGCATAACTTCGACCTGCCGCTTTTTGCCGAGGGCTCGTCTTACGAGAAGGCGGTCTGGGCACAGATGCAACGCGTTTCCTATGGCGAAACGCGCACCTATGGCGAAGTGGCGGATACGCTCGCATCCAGTCCGCGTGCGGTCGGCCGCGCCTGTGGCGCCAACCCCATACCGGTTATCATTCCCTGCCATCGGATTATGGGTCAGAACGGCAAACTCACCGGCTTTTCCGGCGGCAGGGGAGTCGCAACAAAGGCCGCGCTGCTGGCCCTGGAACGAGGCAATGCACCCCGCTCCGCGTCTGATCTGCCCCTGTTCGCAACGCTGCCTCGCTGAAAGCGGCACCCGCAAAACGAAAAAGAACACCCATCCGCCGGAATGGTCAACGGCGCGCGGCGCCCGCCCGGCTGGGGCTCAATTTGCGGCGCGTCGCTCTAGTCCCGTCGCATCCACCAAATGGCACACTTGTGGACCGCTGCCGGTTTCTTTGGGTCAATTCGAGCGGCCAAACCCCTTGTGCCGACCCAACAGCATCCCCCTCTTCATGCGCACTTAATTACCGTTCGCTTGACCTAAATCAATTTCAATTTGGTTGCCGACCCTCATCTTTAGATATATAGGGGAATTGTGGCAACGCGAAGGAGATGGATTAATGACCTTACGCACTGTTTTGACCATGCTCGAAGGCGCCGACAAGGACGTCATCGACCTCGAAGCCGCCCGACATCTCGCCAACGATTTCGGTTGCCACATCGACTTGTTGCATGTCCGCCGGGACGGGCTCTCCGCCATGCCGATGGTGGGCGAAGGCCTCTCCGCCGACCTGATCGAAACGGTCCAGGCGCAGGTGGAAAAGGAAGAGAGCGCAATTGCCGAACGCTGCCGCACTGTCTTCGGCAAATGGCTGGACGCAACCGGCATTCCCGAACAGACGAAGATCCGCGCCTCGGATCAGCCGAGCGCTCGGTTGATCGACATTACCGGCCAATCCGGCGAACAGATCGCGCGGCTGGGCAAGCTTTCGGATTTGGTGCTGTTGCGCGCGCCGTCGCTGAATGATGGCGATCTTTCCGCCGCGGCCGAAGCCGCCATCTATGATACCGGCCGGCCCGTCCTGTTTTCGCCTCGCCAGGAGCTGAAATCGCTCGGCAAGCGGGTGTCGGTCTTCTGGAACGATACTACCGAGGCAAGCCGCGCCGCCCAGGCCGCCATGCCGTTCCTGGAGGCCGCAGACGCGGTGCAGGTTATGGCAGCAGATGATGACAGTTTTGACCCTCAAACCGTCAGGGACTACGCCGCCTCGCTCGGCTGGTATGGCATCAAGGCCGATCCGGTTCTCATCAAACCGGAGCACAAGTCATCCGGCGAGGCGTTGCTCGATGCGACCTGGGAGTTCGACGCCGACCTGATCGTGATGGGCGCCTTCAACCATTCGCGCCTACGGCAAATCATCCTCGGCGGCGTCACGCGGCACATTCTCCAGGTCGCCGGACGTCCGGTCCTGATGATGCATTGAGTTCCGACGCCTGTTGCAAGTTCGAATACCGGTTAGCCGGATTGTGGCGACCCCGGTCTAACGCGGGGGTCCGCAAGGTCGGCTGTCTGATTGTCCAAGAGCTCAGGATAAAGGCCGGCGGGAGCGCAGCGCGGCGGTCAGGGTGCCATCATCCATATAATCCAGCTGGCCGCCGACAGGCACACCATGTGCCAGGCGGGTGATATCCACCCCACAATGGGCGAGAGAATTGGCCAGGTAATGCGCGGTTGTCTGGCCGTCCACGGTGGCGCCCAGCGCCAAGACGATTTCTGTGACTTCCGGCCGATCGGCTCGTTCGATCAAACCGGCAAGGCCCAAATCTTCCGGCCTTGTGCCGTTCAGCGCCGACAACGCGCCGCCAAGCACATGATACTGCCCCTTATAGGCACCGCTTCGCTCCAACGCCCACAGATCGGCCACGCCTTCGACGACACAGATCATCCTCCGGTCGCGGCGTTGGTCGGTACAGATGGTGCAGGGATCGACCACATCCCAATTTCGGCATATGCTGCACTGACCGACGGCGGCTTCCACCATACGCAACGCAGACAGCAACGGCTGCAACACCGATTGCCGCCGTTGCAACAGGTACAACACGATCCGCCGGGCCGACCGCGGCCCCAGACCCGGCAGGCGGGCGATCTGACGGATCAGATTTTCGACCGGCGATTCCGCCATCGCCGCCCCTAGAATGGCAACTTCATACCGGGTGGCAACGGCAGGCCGGCAGTCAGTTCCGCCATTTTTTCCTGGCTGATCGCCTCGGCCTTGGTGCGGGCATCGTTGACTGCCGCGACGATTAGATCCTCCAACACGCCCACGTCGTCCTTGTCCACAATGGCCGGATCCAGGCTCAGCGAGCGCATTTCCCCCTTGCCATTCAACATGGCCTTGACCATGCCGCCGCCAGATTGGCCCTCGATCTCCATTTCGCGCAGTTCTTCCTGGACCTCCGCCATGCGGGTCTGGATGTTCTGAGCCTGCTTCAAAATATTGCCGAGATTTTTCATTTCTCACCATCCTCGTCGTTGAATTCGTCGTCAAATGGGTCGCCAGCGATCATCTCGTCCGGCGCGGGGGGTATTGTCACCGTCCAATCCTCCGGCTCGGCAATGGGCCGATGCCGTATCTCGGCGACTTGGGCGCCGGGAAATGCGTCAAGGGCGGCTTGCACCAAGGGATGCCCCAGCACCGCCTCGTGTTCCGCAGCCTCTTCCGCCGCGACCGCTTCGGCCACGGTCGAACCATCCGCCGACGGGGCCCGCATTACCGACCATTCGACACCGAACAGCCGGTTCAAAAGGCTGTGCAGCGCTCCCGGCAGTTCGGGATCGGCCCCCGGCTCCAGGGCAAACGTGACGGCACCCGTCTCGAACGAGACGGGGCGGACCTGGGTGCGCAGCCGCGCCGTCAACAAAGGTTCGATCTTGCGCTGTTCCAACAAACGGACAAGTTCCCGGAAGCTCGTGGGCACCGGGATACGCTCCATTTCCCCTTCATAGGATCCATAGGGCGGCGGCTCGTCATAGTCCGGCGGCGGCCCCTCATCGTCCGGCGGCCGATCTTGCCGTGGCACGTCATGCGAGGCCGGCGCCCGAGCCGGGCTGTCATGCCGACCGGCGACGGCGCAGTCAGCATGCAGAGCGTGCCCGGCAGACATCGGGGCGGTCTGCACCGGCTTCGCCGTCCCTCCGTGGGCCTCTGGCGCCGGCTCGACTGGCGGCGATAGTGGTGGCGGCCGAAAATCCGCAGCTGGAACCGGCATCGCACCGACAGGCTTAGGCGCCTCCGGCGAAGATATGGGCGCGGCGGCCCTCCCGGATCGCGGCGGCGGTACCCCAGCGGCCGGCTTCGGCCTCGTTTCCTGTAACTGTTTGACAAGATCTGCCGGGCTTGGCAAATTGGCTGCATAGGCCGTGCGGATCAGCACCATTTCCAATGCCAGCCGCGGGGACGGCGCCTGCCCCAGCTCGCCCACGCCCTTCAGCAGCAGTTGCCAGAGCCTGGCCAGCACCGGCAGGCTGAGTGGCTCAGCCATGGCCGCGCCGCGCGCGCGCTCCGCTTCTGGCATCAGACGCGTCCGTCGATGCCTCCGGCTCGATCTTCAGGCGGGTCAGCCAGTGCGTCAGCTCCAGCAGATCGTTGCAGAATGACGGCCGGATCGGCGCCGGCGGCATGCATACTGCTCCGCCACCGCCAGCGCACCAGGCACGTCGCCTTGCAGCAACGCCTCGGCCAAATCAAAAACAACGCCCCGGTCGGCCAAGACCCAGCATGTCCCGGATCTGCTCTTCCCGGACATTGCCATCACTGAGCGCGATCGCCTGGTCCATCAGCGACAGGCCATCGCGTACCGATCCGTCCGCCGCCCGCGCCAGCAATGGTCAGTGCCGTCGGTTCGATCGCGACATTCTCTTGTTCAGCAATGCCGGCGAAATGTTCGGCAAGTTCCGCCGCATCCACCCGGCGCAGGTCAAAGCGCTGGCAGCGTGAAAGCACCGTTACCGGCACTTTGCGGATCTCGGTCGTGGCGAAGATGAATTTCAGATGCGGCGGCGGCTCTTCCAGGGTCTTCAACAGCGCGTTGAACGCCGCATTGGAGAGCATATGCACTTCGTCGAGAATATAGATCTTGTAGCGCGCGGACGCAGGCCGATAACGCGAGGCCTCGACGATTTCCCGGATATTGTCGACGCTGTTATTGGAGGCAGCGTCCATCTCCACCACGTCCACATGCCGGTCTTCGGCGATAGCGCGGCAGTGCTCGCACTCGCCGCAGGGCTTTACGGTCGGACCGCCTTTTCCGTCGGGACCGATGCAATTGAAGGCCCGCGCCAGAATGCGGGCGGTTGTGGTCTTGCCGATGCCGCGCACGCCGGTCAGCACGTAGGCCTGCGCCAGCCGCCCGGCCGCAATGGCGTTCGTGAGCGTGCGCACCAACACTTCCTGGCCGATTAGGCCATCGAAATCGACGGGGCGGTATTTTCGGGCAAGAACGCGGTAAGCGGGATCGCTCATCCGGCACCATCGGTGGGGAGAGGGGATAAGGTGACTGGCGAACGACCCAAACCGAAACTCGTTACGGCTGCTTCCTTCCGGACCTGACCGGGTTGGCGAGGGGTTCGCCCGTCGCCAGTCACCACTCAATATAGCGATTGCTGCGCCCGGCGAAAGGGGCGTCGCGGCTCAGCGCGTCAGATCGGCCATATTGGCGCGGATCGATGCTGTCATTTCCCTGTCGAAGTCTGCCATCACCCGCCGCACCAGCCCGTCGATGGCCAGCTTGCGGGCAGCGGGCTCTTCGTCGACCAGAATGCTCTCCGCACCCCACGCCTTGCCGGAGATGGTTTTGGCCAAACTGCCATCAGCGCGCCGGATATCCAGGTTGGCCGCCACCCGAATCAGGAATTTTTCGCGGCGGTCGGGCTTGAACACGCCTTTGACCTTGTCGCCGGCACTATATTCGATGGCCGCCTCCGTGATCCGAAAGAGAGCGGTCTCCGTCGCCAAAGGATCGGCGACCAGCCGGTCGCGGGCCCAGTTGCGCATGGCGGCGCGGGGCAAGGTCCGAAAGATATTGCCCCATTCCAGTGCGCTCGTCGCGGAGAGCGTGTCGTCGACGATATCGATCGCCGACGCCTTCAGGCGGATGGGCGGCTCCGACAGAAACCGGATTTCGGGGATCGGCGGCGGGGTCTGCGCATCGGTCGCGCAGCCGCCAACCGCGGCCAGTACCGCCGCTGCCAGCGCGGCGAACAGTACCCGGCGGCGCTGCAGGCTACTCGGCATAAAGCGAGTCCAGCGCGGCATCATCGAATACCCGTTCCTTCGTACAGAATTCGCACGTAACGGTCACCACTCCATCGACCTTGAACTCATCCACCCGGTCTCGGCCGAACTGGCGCAGCACATTCTCTACCCGGTCGAGCTTGCAGCGGCAGCCGGAATGGACCGGCCGTTTGTCATAGACCCGCACGCCATCTTCATGAAACAGGCGCAACAGCAGTTCCTCGGCGGAAATATCGGGATCCATCATCTCTGCCTGGGTGGCGGACCCAAGCAGGATCGCCGCCGTCCGGTACCCCTCGTCGGTCTCCATCATGTCGGCCACGTCTTCCGGCGGCGCCCGCAAGACCACCTCGTCGGGCAGCTTTTGCACCATCACCGCCCTACCGCGCCAGTGTCCATGGGTATCCTGCCCGCAGGCGGTTTTTAGGGCGGTTGCGATCTGCTCCGACTGGCGGAAATAGTGGTGCACGGAATCCGACAGGCTCTCGCCGCGCAGTTCGACAATGCCCTGATAGCGCTCGAAATCTTCGCCCTGATCGACCGTGAACGCGACATGCCCGCCCCCGAACAGCTTGGCGGCGGACATGTGCTGCTCCTCCGCATCCAGCTTGTCGGCGTCAAAGCCGACATAGCCGCGAAACTCGCCCTCGCTGGTGATGTCAGCCACCAGGGTGCGGACGGGCCCACCGGCGCCACGCGCCTGCAAAGTGAAAACACCGTCCTCGAATTTCAGCGTCGAAGACAGGCAACAGGCCAGAACCAGAGCCTCTCCCAGCAATTGAGAGACAATAGGCGGGTAGTCATGCCGTTTCAGCACCAGGTCGAGCGCCGGGCCAAGCCGGACCAACCGGCCCCGCAAGCCCGTGCGCTCGATCTCGAACGGCAGCACAAAGTCGTCGCTCAGCATCATCATGCGAATGCTCCTCGCATGGCAGTATCGTCGGGATCGGGGATGGGGCGGAAAATTACGAAGCCACTAGCCCAGGCACCAGGCCAGGATCCCCTTTTGCACGTGCAGGCGGTTTTCCGCCTCGTCAAACACCACCGATTGCGGCCCGTCGATCACATCGCCCGTAACTTCGTCGCCCCGATGTGCCGGCAGGCAATGCATGAATATGGCATCCTTCGCCGCTTTTGCCATCAAACGGCCATTCACCTGGAAAGGTTTCAGCATGTTATGCCGCTGCTTCGCATTTTTGTCATGCATGGACACCCAGACATCCGTGACGACGGCATCGGCATCCGCGACCGCCTGTTCCGGATCGCTGCCGGCGTTCCAGCGCACATTGTTGGCGGCGGCCCATTCTTCGATGCGGTCGCATGGGCGCAGCGGCTCCGGCGTCGCCACGCTGAGGATGAATTCCAGCTTCGCCGCCGCATGCACCCAGGAGTTCAACACATTGTTGCCGTCGCCGCTCCAGGCAATCTTGCGGTCCCTGATGGGGCCGCGATGCTCCTCAAAGGTCATGACATCCGCCATGACCTGGCAGGGATGGGAAAAGTCGGTCAGGCCGTTGATGACCGGGATCGAGGCATTTCTCGCCAGTTCCAGCAGCTTCTGATGATCGTTGGTGCGGATCATGATGGCATCCACATAGCGCGAAAGCACCCGGGCCGTATCCGCGATGGTTTCGCCACGGCCGAGTTGCATCGAGTCCGGCTCCAGCACCACCGCGTTCCCGCCGAGCTGCCGCATGCCGACCTCGAATGACACGCGGGTGCGCGTCGAGGGCTTTTCGAAGATCATGGCGAGCGTCTTGCCCGCCAGCATCCTATCGGCCAGCGGCCTCTCCGCCGCACCATTGCCGCGTTTCATTTCAACGCTGCGGGTCAAAATAGAGCGCAGAACCTCTGCCGGCAAATCGGCGAGGTCGAGGAAGTGTTTCGTTTCACTCATGCAGAGGCTATGCGGACGTCATTTCTGACGCTGTCTTGTCCAGAATTGCGATAGCCTCATCCGCCTCGGCGCGCCCGATGGTAAGCGGCGGGATCAGACGGATAACGTTGTCGCCCGCGGGCACGGTGAGAAGCCCGTGCTTCATGGCTTCTGCGACCACTTCTCCATTTGGCGGACCGGCGACGATGCCGAGCATCAGACCGGCGCCTCGCACGGATCTGAAGACATTCGGATATTTCTTGACCAGCTTCTCGGCCTCGCTGCGCAGGTAATCGCCGGTTTCTTTCACATGGTCGAGAAATCCGTCTTCCAAAACCACGTCCAGCACGGCGTTTACCGCGGCGGTCGAGAGCGGATTGCCCCCATAGGTCGAGCCATGCGTGCCCGCCACCATGCCGACTGCGGCCTCTCTGGTCGCCAGCACCGCGCCAACCGGCACGCCGCCGCCAAGGCCTTTGGCGAGCGCCATGACGTCCGGTTCGATGCCGGCCCACTGGTGGGCAAACAGTTTGCCGGTCCGGCCCATCCCGCACTGCACTTCATCCAGCCCCATCAGAATGCCGAATTCGTCGCAGGCCTTGCGGACTTCGCGCAGATATTCCAGGTCCATCGGCCGAATGCCGCTTTCCCCCTGCACCGGCTCCAACAATACACCCGCCGTTTCGGGCGTAATGGCGTTGCGCAGCGCGTTCATGTTGCCAAAGGGCACTTGGTCGAAGCCCTCGACCACCGGGCCAAACCCCTCCAGATGCTTCTTGTTCCCGCCCGCCGCCAGTGTCGCGAGCGTGCGGCCATGAAAGGCGCCTTCGATGCTGATGATCCGATACTTCTCCGGATGGCCGTGATACGCGTGATATTTGCGTACCAGCTTGATCAGACCTTCGTTCGCTTCCGCGCCCGAATTGCCGAAAAACACCAGGTCCGCGAACGAGTTAGCGCAGAGCCGGTCGGCCGCTTTTGCCTGGTTTGGGATCAAATACAGGTTCGAGGTATGCAGCAACTCGGCCACCTGATCCTGAAGCGCCTTGACCATATGCGGGTTGGAATGGCCGATAGACGTCACGGCGATCCCGGCGCCGAAATCCAGAAATCGTCGCCCGCTGGCGTCGAAGAGGTAAGCCCCTTCGCCCCGCACAAAGGAGTGCGTGCGTTCGCCGTAGGTGGGCATCAATGCCTGGGACACGGGGTATTACTCCGTAGCTTGGGTCAGGTTGAAGAAAGCGGGGAATATCCAGGGTCGAAAGGTCCGTGTCAACAATTCCTGCGATTGTTGCTAAGATTTGAAATATGGACCTCTATCAAGCAGCTTTAGCCTATTCGGCCCGTTACGCAACGAGCAAAGAAAATCTGCGCCGCGTGCTTTGGCGCAAGCTGCGCCGTGCGGCTTACCGGAATGGTGAGGAAGACCCGGACCCTGCACTTGCAGAGGCTGAAATAAGCGCCATCATCAAGCGATTGGAAGAGATCGGCGCGGTGAATGACGACACCTACGCCCGGGCGCAGTTGCGCACCCTGCAGGCGCGCGGGACGTCAGCAAGAGCAATCCGGGCAAAATTGGCGGCAAAAGGCGTGCCGTCCGCAATCGTTGACTTGATCACGAAAAGCCGCCAGCTCCGAACAGGATGAGCAGGCGGCAGCCGAACGGTATGCACGCCGCCGCCGCCTCGGGCCTTATCGCGAGCGCGATTGCACGCCGGAACAGCGTCAGAAAGACTTGGCTGCGCTCTGCCGCGCCGGTTTTGGTTACAACGTGGCAATGTCGATAATGGACCGTGCAGGCGATTGTCGCGACTAGAGTCGACATAGCGCTATTGCGGCTACCGCATGAGCATACCTGCAGTATCGCCCGATCGGCTGAATCGCCGCGACGGCCCCTTTTTAAGGCTAATTGGTGCTGACTTTCCAACTTCCGCCGGTTTACCCGCTCCGGACGGTGAAAATCCGCCTTTTAGCGCGGGTTCTGGTCGATCTGGGCTGGCTGTTTTCCTCCCTGCCGTTTAGCGCAGGAAGGAAGGAAGCGACGTCTACGCCTTGACGAAGCGATCTTTCCGTCGCTCCGGCTTCATCCTGAATTTGTCGACGGATGCGGGGGGCGGGCCAAGAGCCAAGAGTTGATACCGAAGGTATTCTCCAACGTCAGTGGAACTCTGGTTCTAACCGATATGCATTGCAGTCGCCCTCGCTTGGTCGATGTCCGCCCTGCATCGGGGGAACAAGGCGTTATATTCATAGATATTAATTTATACAATTAGGGGGCGATTAAGAGGAAAACGGGTATACCACTGCTCCTAAGCCGCAGGCCTTTGCGCCATACAAGTGGTAACTTCACGGGACGGGATCCTGGTTTCGGGATCTGAAAAGAATGATGCATCTTTCGCGCGCCACTGCCACTGCCATTGCCATCGCAATCGCGAGTGGCCTGGCTGTCGCTGCATGGTGCAATCAAGGCCCCGCTACTCTCTGGTTGATCCCGGCGGCAACCTTCGCGCTCGCTCTGGCTATCCTGGCAGGCCTTGGTTGGGTGCGCGCAGCACGAAGCGACCATTTCAACATGATGGGGGCCCGCGACGATCTGGAGGCCCAGTATCGCGAATCGGAAAGCCGCATGCGCGATTTCGCGATGACGACAAATGGGTGGCTCTGGGAAACAGACACCGAAGGCCGTTTCACGTTCATGTCCGACAGCATCGAGAAACTGGCCGGGGTTTCTCCGGAAGCGAACTATGGCAAGACCCGACGCGAACTGGCCGCAACCAGCTATGGCGATGAAATTCTGAAGGAAATGGAGCGGCGTGAGGCGGCCCGCCTGCCTATCGACGGGTTCGAATATCGATACGCACCCGCCGGCAATGCCTGGATGCGCACCTCCGGAAAACCCCGTTTCGGCCGCGACGGGCGATTTCTGGGTTATCGCGGCGTTGCCTGCAATATCGACCAGGAGAAACGCCAGCAATTGCGACGGGAAGCGGCGGAAAAGGCGCTGAAGAGAACCAGAACGCGCTTTTTGGATGCCATTCAGACAATGGACTCTGCGGTTTCCCTTTGGGATAGCAACGACCGTTTAACCCTGTTTAACGACAAATTTGTGGCGATGAACACCAAGATCGCCGACAAAATCCGCGCCGGCATGAGCTTCGAAGCGTTGCTCCGCCACAAAGCGAAAACAGGCGCCGTGCCAGCCGGATCCGACCGCGAAACCTGGGTGCGCGAGCGGCTGACCCTGCATCGCCGCGCCAATGGTTCCACCGAGGTGACGCTGGACGGCACGACAAGTCTGTTAATTCAGGAACGGCGGACATCCGATGGCGCCACCGTAACCATCGCAACCGACATCACAGCCCTTCGCCAGGCGCAGGAGCAGGCGGAACAGGCGAGCCGTGCCAAATCCGATTTCCTCGCAACGGTGAGCCATGAAATCCGGACACCCTTGAACGGCGTGCTCGGCATGACCCACTTGCTGGCCGAAACCGCCCTCAGCGAGCAGCAAAAACACTATTTGGATATCCTGCAGCGGTCCGGCGAAGCGTTGATGACGATCATCAACGACGTCCTCGACTATTCCAAGATCGAAGCGGGGCGACTGGAAATCGAGGAAAAACCCTTCGATCTGCAAGAGTTGATCGACAGCGTGCTGGACCCGCTCGGCCCGGCGGCATCGAATGACGGATTGGCGCTCGTTGTCACCACCGGCGACCAGGTCCCGCCGCAATGGCTGGGCGATGCTAACCGCTTGCGCCAGATCCTCTACAATCTGATCGGAAACGGGATCAAATTTACCCGCGAAGGCGGCGTGCATCTGTCGGTGTCGGCCGAAACTTTGCCGGATGGAAAACGTCCCGACCGATGGATGCTGAAGTTCAGCGTCGAGGACACCGGCATCGGTATCTCCGCAGAAGCGCAAAATCAACTGTTCCGCCGGTTTAGCCAGGCCGACCCGGCCACGACGCGCGAGTTCGGCGGCACGGGACTGGGTCTCGCCATCTGCCGCCAATTGGTGGAGTTGATGGATGGGACCATCAGTGTGGAGAGCATGGTTGGACGAGGCAGCCGCTTCTCCTTCCAGGTGCCGCTCGCGCCCCTCGCACGCGGTGGAATGAGTGGCGCGAACCGCTATTCACGCCCTCAGAAGCCAACGGCCACGGCGGCGATCGTCGTCTCGGCCAACCCGTTCCTGCAGGCCTGGTTTCGGGATTGGCTGCCGGAGGTCTGCGAACATGCGCGCATTGTGGACTCCCCTGCTGCCGCCAGAAGAGCGCTGGCGGAGATCAAGGCGAAAGGCGCGGATTCGGCCATTACGGTGATACTCAGTTGGGACGCGGCCTCGTGGGAAGGTCTCGCGGATCTGGGCTCGGAATTGAGCGAGAATGGCGCCACGTCCATGGGCGTTCTTGCGCCTCTCGCCCTGGTATCGGAACCAAACGTGCGACGCGCCATGAACGGGTGGACGCATCTGCCCGTTCCCGCGACCGATCGGGAGCTCCGCCGGTTTTTGCGTCGCGAAGATCAACTCGCGAGCGAAACGGCAGCCATTGTACCGAAGGGCGCAAAGGTCATTGCGCTGCATCATGCCGACCCGGCGCGACCGGCTGGTCATGATGGCCCTCCGGCCAACGGGCGTATCGGGGAAGCGATGTCGCTCCCGCCCTCGGCGATGCCGCGCCGCCTGCTTTTGGTTGAGGACAACCATGTCAACCAGACCGTCACGCTGGCGATGCTGGGCATGACGCAGGAATATGAGATCGAGATCGCGACGGACGGTTCCGCAGCGTTGGCACGGCTGCGCAACCAGCCCTATGACCTGATCCTGATGGATGTGCAGATGCCGGAAATGGACGGGCTGGAGGCTACCCGGCGGATCAGGCAGCTTGAATCCGACGCCGCCGCTGTGCCGATCATCGGGATGACCGCCCATGCATTCCCCGAGGACAGGGAGAGGTGCCTCGCGGCCGGAATGGACGACTATATCAGCAAACCGGTCGACCGGGCCTTGCTGTTGAAAAAGGTAAGGCACTGGCTTGCGCACGGCTATCGAGCTGCCGCACCATCGGGATAGGTTTCACTGTTTCGGATCCGCCCCATGCCAACGCCTATCCCGATCAACCCGCCCCGCTACATGGGCATTCCGACCTTCATGCGCTTGCCGCTCTACGAGCCGGGAATGAAGGCGGATATCGCCATGGTGGGCGTGCCCTACGATGGTGGCGTCACCAATCGGCCCGGCGCTCGCCACGGGCCACGGGAGGTGCGCAACCAATCCTCGCTGATCCGCAAGGTGAACCAGGCGACCGGCGCCGCGCCGTTTGCGGCCGCCGCCATTGTCGACGGGGGCGACGTCCCGTTTGAGCACATCTACAATCTCGAAGACGCGCACGCTGACATTGAACGGGCGTTCCGCGGCTGGAAAGCCGCTGGCATTCGCGTAGTGGGCGTCGGCGGAGACCATTCGATGTCGCTGCCCATCCTCCGGGCGCTTGCCGACAACGGCCAGCCACTGGCCCTGGTGCATATCGATGCCCATTGCGATACCGGCGACGCCAACATGGGTTCGCGGTTTCATCATGGCGCACCGTTCAGCCGGGCCGTGGAAGAAGGGTTGATCGACCCCAAACGCACCGTTCAGGTCGGTATCCGCGGCACCACCGCCTCGCACGATTACTGGCAATTCAGCTATGACAGCGGCATGCGGGTTATGTTGATCGAGGAGGTGTATGAGCTAGGCATCAAAGCCACGATTGCGGAGATGCGGCGGGTCGCGGGCGACGGCCCCTGCTATCTGACCTTCGATATTGACAGCATCGACCCGGCCTTTGCACCTGGCACCGGCACGCCGGAGGTCGGCGGCCTCACCTCGCTGGAGGCGCTGATGCTGGTCCGGGGGCTCTGTGGCCTGAACATTGCCGGCGCCGACCTGGTGGAAGTCTCACCGCCCTTCGATCAGACCGGCAATACTGCGCATCTGGCGGCAAACCTGCTGTTCGAGATCCTGTGCGTGATGACAGGCGGCAAGTAAGGGGCCGCGCCAGCATCGCCGCCGGAACCTCTCCACTCGGGCCTCCCCGAGCAGGCTCTCACGGACGCTACTGGTTCATCGACTGGAAGAAGTCGGTGTTGCTCTTGCTTTCCTTGAGCTTGTTGATCAGAAACTCCATCGCGTCCTGCGCGCCCATGGGCATCAGAACGCGGCGCAGCACCCACATCTTTTGCAGATCGGCACGTTCCACCAGCAACTCCTCCTTGCGGGTGCCGGATTTGCCGATGTCAATTGCCGGCCAAATGCGCTTGTCGGCAAGTTTCCGCTCCAGCACGATTTCCGAGTTACCGGTACCCTTGAACTCTTCGAAGATGACCTCGTCCATGCGGGAGCCGGTATCGATCAATGCCGTCGCGATGATGGAGAGCGAGCCGCCTTCCTCGATATTGCGGGCCGCACCGAAAAAGCGCTTTGGCTTTTGCAGGGCGTTGGCGTCCACACCGCCGGTCAGCACCTTGCCGGAAGACGGCACCACCGTATTATAGGCGCGGGCCAGGCGGGTGATCGAGTCGAGCAGGATCACCACGTCGCGCTTGTATTCGACCAAGCGCTTGGCCTTCTCCAGCACCATTTCCGTCACCTGAACGTGCCGGGACGCGGGTTCGTCGAAGGTGGAGGAAACGACCTCGCCATTGACCGACCGTTCCATGTCCGTGACTTCTTCCGGGCGTTCGTCGATCAGCAGAACGATCAGATAGACCTCGGGATTGTTCTCCGCGATGGCGTGCGCGATGTTCTGGAGCATCACGGTTTTGCCCGTGCGCGGCGGCGCCACGATCAGGGCGCGCTGGCCCTTGCCCAGCGGGGAAATCAAGTCAATCACCCGGGTGGTACGGTCGTTTTCCTTCGGATCGTCGAACTCGATCTTCAGCTTTTCGTCCGGGTAGAGCGGCGTCAGATTGTCGAAGTTGATCCGTTGCCGCACCTTTTCCGGCTCTTCGAAATTGATGGCGGTGCATTTCACCAGCGCAAAATAGCGCTCGCCATTTTTCGGGCCGCGGATTTCCCCTTCGACCGTATCGCCGCTGCGCAGGCCGAAGCGGCGGACCTGGTTGGGCGAGACATAAATATCATCCGGTCCCGGCAGATAGCTGGATTCGGCGGAACGCAAAAAGCCGAAGCCGTCCGGCATCACTTCTATGACACCATCGCCGGTAATCGTCACATCCTGATCGGCCAGTTCCTTCAAGAATCGCGAACATCATGTCCTGCTTGCGCAGGGTGCTGGCATTCTCGATCTCTAGTTCTTCAGCCATCTCCAAGAGCTTGGTCGGAGGCTTGCGCTTCAGTTCTTGAAGATTCATCGACTGCGTTACTTCTTGGAGCAATGCTAAGTCTTCTCTATGCGTGGTTCGGGCGGTAGGACAGCAAACGCGAAAACGAGGCGTGCCGTCGGGAGATAAAGAGGATATGTGGGTCCAGGGGAGACTTGCGCGGACCCGGCGCGATGGAGAGGGTTTGTCCCGCTCATCCGATTGGCGATGATATAGGCATGACAGGGCCTCCGGTCAATCGAAATTCTTGCCCTGCACTGGCTAACAGAGAGTTAAAATGGCCGGACAACTACCATGATCACGATTACGACCATCAATACTGCCGGCACCTCGTTCGCAATCCGGTAGACGCCCGGTGGCCGCCGCGGACAGTCGTTCGCAAACTTTTTGCGCCAGATCGCATAAATGTGATGGGCAATGCTCAGCAGGCCAATGGCGGCGAGCTTCACGTAGATCCAGCCGTCCGAGGACCAGTTGATCAGCCCCGGCGTCAACAACAAGGCGATGCCGAAGACGAAGGTCGCAACCATCGCGGGATTGATGATTGCCCGCAACAGCCGCCGCTCCATCACCTTGAAGCGCTCGCTTTCGGCGCTACCCGGTTCTGCTTCACAGTGGTAGACGAACAGGCGGGGCAGATAGAGCATGCCCGCCATCCAGGCAATGACCGCGATAATGTGCAGCGCCTTGGTCCACGGATAGACGCTCCAGAGCCAGTCCAACACCGCCCTAGTTCTCCCCGCGGATCAAGCGCACCAGCTCCGCAACATGCTCCGGCGGCGTGTCCGGCACAACGCCGTGACCGAGATTGAAAATATGCCGCCCGCCCTGCAATGCGCGCTGGATGGAGAGCGCACCATCGCGCAGCGCGGGGCCACCGGCCCGGAGCGCCAGGGGATCGAGATTGCCCTGCACCGCCGTGTGCGGTTGCAGCGTCTCCGCAGCCCATTGTGGCGAGATGCTGCTGTCGATGCCAACAGCGGCAAAGGCACCGCTGGCGGCGAACCAGGCGGATGCAGGCCCCACCGCCCGCGGAAACATGATGACCGGCACTTGCGGATGCAATTCCCGAAGCCGGCTGGCGATTTCGACACAGGGGCCGAGGCTCCACCGCTCGATGCCGTCGGCGGGTAGCGCGCCTGCCCAGCTGTCGAACAGTTGCACCGCATCGGCGCCCGCCTGCACCTGCATGGACAGATAGTCGATGGTCGTATCCACCAGGCGCCGGATCAGCCGCCCGAACCCCACCGGATCGCTGAACGCCCAGGCGCGCGTCTTGGCATGATCGCGGCTGGTGCCGCCCTCGACGAGATATGTGGCAACCGTCCAGGGCGCACCTGCAAAGCCCAGCAGGGTGATCTCGGCCGGCAGGGCCGCGTGAACCCGGCGCACGGTCTCGCCCACGGGCGCCACCGCGTCGCGCCATTCGTCGGTCTGGCTAAGCGCATCGGGTGACGAGATCGGCTCGAACACCGGCCCGGTGCCTTCTACGAAGCGAACGGGACAGCCGAGCGCATGGGGCAGCAACAGGATGTCGGCGAACAGGATGGCGCCGTCCATGGCGAAGCGGCGGATCGGTTGCAGGGTCGCTTCCGCAGCCATCTCGGGGTTGAAGCAGAACTCCACGAAACTGGGCGCCTGCTGCCGCAACTGTCGGTACTCCGGCAGGTAGCGGCCGGCCTGGCGCATCAGCCAGATCGGCGTGGTCGGCGGCTTTTGGCCGGAAAGGCACGAGAGAAGCGGTTTCATCGGCGGCTGACCGTTACCTGCGGAAAATTTCACCACGCAATCAAAGGCGTAGCGGTTCGACAACGGCACATAATATGCGGTTCCTGGCATTGAACCCCTAGGGCATAAGCCCGCGAGTTATCCTTTTCAGCAATAGAGTTTAAGTTGGTTGTTGCTGTTGTTGGAGCGGGGATCATGGGGATTATCCTGATTTCACAGATGCAGCAACCATCTGCATCGGCCTGTGAATAAGCCGGTGGAAACCGTTGATAACTCGGATGGATCCACTCTTGAATCAGCGTAATTGAACACCGGAGCATGTATCGGGATAGGCTTCGGGAATGTGAATAACGTGCCCGACGTGTCAATTTTCCGGTGCTTTTCCCGGCCTTTTCCAGACGTGGACAGTTGCTGCACGGCCGGCGCAATAGGATGAAGACTTCTCGCAGGTTTGCCGAAGGCCTGTTAGTCAAAGGAAACGATTTACCGTTTTTCCCTCCGGTTCTCCCCCGGTACTTCCGATCGGCGATTGTAAGCGATGAAATTCAGCGGCCTCCTGCATCTCCATCTCGTGTCCGACGCGACCGGCGATACGGTGCGCAGCGCGGCGCGCGCCTGTCTGGTGCAGTTCGAGGAAATTGAAACCACCGAGCATTTCTGGGTGCTCGTGCGCAGTTCTGCCCAGATGGAGCGGGTGATCGAAGGCATCGCCAAGAACCCCGGCATCGTGCTGTGTACGGTCGTCGATGAGGCGCTGCGGGCGGCGCTGGAGGATGCCTGCCGCCAGATGAAGGTGCGCTATGTGCCGCTCCTGGATCCGGTGATCGCGGCCATCGCAAACCATGTCGGCGGCCGGTCGCGCGGCCTGCCCGGCCGTCAGCACAGCCTGGATGCTGCCTATTTCGACCGAATTGAGGCCATGCACTATACCATGGCCCACGATGACGGGCAGGGTCTCGCCACCTTGCACGAGGCGGACCTGGTGCTGGTCGGAGTCTCGCGCACCTCAAAGACTTCCGACCTGTATCTATCTTGCCAATCGGGGGCTGAAGGCGGCGAATGTTCCGTTCGTGCCGGAAGTGCCGCTGCCGAAATCGCTAACGCAACTATCGGGTCCGCTCATTGTGGGCCTGACGGTCCACCCGGCCCGGCTGATCCAGATCCGTCGTAACCGGCTCTTGATGCTGAACGAGGACAACGAGACCGCCTATGTAGATATCGAGCGTGTCGAACGTGAAGTGCGGGAGGCGCGGCGCTATTTCCTGTCGAAGAACTGGCCGATCATCGACGTCACCCGGCGCTCGATCGAGGAAACGGCGGCGGCGATCATCCAGGTGTATGAACGGCACACGGGCGGAGGGGAGGCAGACAATGACGCCTGAGACTGGCGCGCCGATCAGATTGGCACCCGTAATGCCGGCGCCGATCGTGCTGGCGTCGGGCAGCGCTGTGCGGAGCGCTTTGCTGCGGCAGGCCGGTGTCGATTTCATCGCCGACCCGCCGGACCTTGACGAGAGCGAGATCAAAGCGGCGGGTCTGGCCGCGGGCGACACGGTGACGGCGGTCGCCCGGAAGCTGGCCATGGCGAAGGCGGCGGCGGTCGTGCAGAAACACCCGGATGGCTATGTCGTGGCCGCAGACCAGATGTTGGAGTTCGAGGGGCAGTGGCTGGACAAGCCCCGCTCGCCTGAGGAAGCCGGCGCGCGGCTGCGCGCGTTCTCGGGCAAAAATCACCGCCTGATCACGGCAGTGGTCCTGCGGCGGGGCGGCGAAACCCTGCTAAACCATACGGATTACGCGGAATTGCGGGTACGGGAGTTAAGCGACGGCTTTATCGCCGCCTATCTGGAGGCGATGGGCGACGAAGTCTGCCGCTCGGTCGGCGGCTATCAGCTCGAAGGGCTGGGCTCCCACTTGTTCGAGTCCGTAGAGGGGGATTTTTTCACCATTTTGGGCCTGCCGCTGTTGCCACTGTTCCAGGTGCTGCGTACACAGGGGGTGCTGCCGGCATGATGATTTCCGGCGCTGCCAGACTGGCCGGCGTGATCGGCTGGCCGATCGTGCACTCCCGCTCGCCACGTATTCACGGCTATTGGCTCGAGCAATACCAGATCGACGGGGCCTATGTGCCGCTCGGCATCGAGCCAAAGCATGTGGAGCAGATGTTTGATGCGCTGCCAAAACTGGGCTTTCGCGGCTGGAACGTGACCCTGCCGCACAAGGAGCCCGCGTTTCGGCTGGTGCACGAGCGCACCGAGGCGGCGGCGGAAATCGGCGCGGTCAATACGGTGACGGTACGACCGGATGGCTCGCTGCATGGCGACAATTCCGATGCGTTCGGCTTTCTCGCGTATTTGGAACAGTCTGCGCCTGGCTGGCCAAAAGACCGGCCCGCCGTCGTGTTGGGCGCGGGAGGCGCGGCGCGCGCCGTTTGCCGCGCGTTATTGCAGGCCGACGTTCCGTCGTTGCGGCTGATCAACCGTACGCCGGGGCGGGCGGAAGCGCTGGCGGGCGCCTTTGGCGCCAGGCTCGAAGTCGTTGATTGGGAAGAGCGTAGCGCCGCGCTGGCGGGCGCCGGTCTGCTGACCAACACCACCTCGTTGGGCATGGCCGGGCAGCCTCCATTGGCGATCGCGCTGGACGATCTGCCAGCGGACGCCGTGGTCTATGACATTGTTTATGTGCCGCTGGAGACGGATTTGCTGGCAGAGGCACGGGCGCGGGGCTTGGCCGGTGTGGATGGACTCGGCATGCTGTTGCATCAGGCACGGCCGGGATTTCAGCGCTGGTTTGGCGTCGATGCGCAGGTCACGCCCGATCTGTATCAGGCGCTCGCTAGGGATTTGCTGGTATGAGGCGTTCGGTGTTCGTAATCGGGCTCACCGGCTCCATCGGCATGGGCAAGAGCACGGCGGCGGCCATGTTGCGCCGCCGGGGTCTGCCGGTGTTCGACGCCGATGCGACCGTCCATCACCTGATGGGCGTTGGCGGCGGCGCGGTGGCGGCGGTCGAGGAGGCCTTTCCTGGCGTGGTAAAGGACGGCGCGGTCGACCGGGCGGAGTTGGGCAAACGCGTGTTTGGCGACACGGCCAAGCTGAGGCAGTTGGAGCGCATCCTGCACCCGCGGGTCGGGCAAGCCGAACGGGCGTTCCTGGCCGATGTGGCGCGGCGAAGGCTGCCGATGGCCGTGCGCGACGTGCCCTTGCTGTTCGAAACCGGCGGCGAAAAGCGCTGTGACGCCACGATTGTGGTAAGCGCGCCCGCTCACATTCAGGCGGCCAGGGTACTGGCGCGGCCGGGGATAACCAGGGAGCGCCTGGAACAGGTCCGGGCCAAACAGATGCCCGATGCGGAGAAACGCCGAAGGGCCGATTTCGTGGTGCCGACGGGGCTGGGCAAGCGCGTGACATGGGAAGCGCTGGGCGCGATCTTGCGTGTGCTCGGGAGAGAGTCGGGGGAGAACGGGGAAAGCCGATGCGCGAAATCGTCCTAGATACCGAGACCACCGGCCTGGATCCTTTGATGGGCGACCGGGTGGTGGAAATTGCTGCGCTGGAACTGGTCAATCACCTTCCGACCGGCAACCACTATCATGTCCATCTGAACCCGGAACGGGACATGCCGGCCGAAGCCTTTGCGGTGCATGGTCTCTCCGAACAATTTCTGTCGGACAAGCCCCTGTTTGCGGCCGAAGCCGAGGCTTTTCTGGCGTTCATCGGGGGCTCTCCGCTGGTGATCCATAACGGCGCGTTCGACCTGAAGTTTTTGAACGCCGAGCTTGCGCGGGTGAAACGGCGCAGCCTTTCGTCAGAGCGGCTGATTGATACGTTGGTGATCGCACGCAAACGCTTTCCGGGCGCGCCCGCCAGCCTGGACGCTCTCTGCCGGCGCTTCAATATCGACCTGTCGATGCGCACTCTGCACGGCGCGCTGGTCGACTGCGAACTGTTGGCGGCGGTCTACCTGGAAATGGTGGGCGGGCGCCAACCCGGCTTGGTTCTGGCCGATGCGGGGGAGCGGTTGCAGCGCACCCGCCGGGGCAAGAAGAGCTACAACGGCCGTTCGGGCCGGGCTGGGCCGGCGCCGGCGGTGCAGATCAGGCCGCCACGGCCGCACGCGCCGACGCCCGATGAGATGGAGCGCCACCGGGCGTTTGTCGGCAGCGCGCTGAAAGACGCGATATGGCTGAAGGACGAGCGACCTAGTTGAGCTTGGTTTCGTCGTCCGGAGCGTCCGGCGTCGCGGGAGTGGCCGGGGCGGCTGAAGTCGCGCCCTCGCCGTTTCCAGCATTTTGGCCGGTGTTCTGCGCGGTTTGAAGGGCCTGCTGTCGGGCCACCATCTGCTGGTAAAAGGCGATGAAGTTGACCGGGTTCATCAGCAGCGGCGGATAGCCGCCGTCTCGCGTGGCATTGGCGAGGACGGCTCGGGCGAAGGGGAAAATCTGCCGCCCCCCCTCGATCATGGCGATGGCGGTGATCTGTTCCTTGGGCACCTGGTCGGCGATCTGGACGATGCCGCCATAGGTGAGTTCGACCTCGAACACTGTCTGCTCTTTCACGCTCGCCTTGGCGTTGATCTTTAGCAGTATTTCAAATTGGCGTTCGCCCAACTGCTTGCCGTCAAGATCCAGGTTGATCCCGATCTGCGGCGCCTGGTTTTGTCCCGCGAGCGCGTTCGGGGCGCCCGGGTTCTCGAACGACAAGTCCTTTACATACTGCGCCTGGATGACGATCGGCTGCTGGACCTGTTGCGCCGCTTGCGCTTCTTGGTCGGGTGTGGGCGTGTTCATTTGGGTTAATCCCTCGTTCTTGTGGCGCAGGAACGCGCGGCTAAAGCTCTCGATACCGGCGCCGCCTAGCACGCGGCGCCCGGCGCCGCAATTAGCCGTTCCGCCGCCCCTTATCATTGGCGCCGTGATCGTTAGCGTTGCCTTTACCGTTTGGCGGTAGGATTTTAGGATCGGCGCTGTCGGCAGCCTCGTTCTCGCCGGATGCCTTTGCGGGAGGAGCTTGCGGATCCGAGACGACCTCGTAATCGGCATCCACGATATCGCCGCCAGGGTGGCCTCGACCATAATGGCTTTGGCGATAGGAACGGTGCTCGGCAAAGCGGAAGGTGCCGCCCCGTTCCGCCGCCGAAATCACGGAGGAGGACATGCCCGGAATCAGTAACAGCAATCCTAGACCATCGGTGATGAAGCCCGGAATGACTAGCAGAATGCCGGCGAACGCCAGCCGGATGCCGTCCAGAATGGCGCCGACCGGCACCTCGCCCGCCACGCGCTCTTCCTGGGCGGAGCGGAGCGCGGCAAGGCCCTGTTGCCGGATCAGATATACACCCAACAAGGCGGTGCCGAGGACGGCCCCTACCGTGGGCCAAAATCCGAAAGCGGACCCGGCCAGGATCAACAAAAGAAGTTCGGCGATGGGCAACCCCACCAGGAAAACGAATGCGAGCATCCTTGCCCTTCCTGCAGTGACGGCCTATGTGTAGTTTTCAAGCGTTGGCTGGCAAAAACCGACGTTAGTCCGAACCATGACACGGTTGGCTGTTCGTGGCGAGTGCAAGCCAGCAATCGCCGGCACTGACCGCGGAGCCTTAAAGATGGATGGCGGATCGGCCTTCATAGAAATCTTGGTCTTTGGGATGGTAGCTGCCTTCCTGATATTGCGGCTACGCAGTGTGCTCGGCCGCCGAATGGGTCATGAACGGGACCGGCGACCCGAAGACCGTCCTGCCAAATCCGGTAGCAACCCTCGTCAAGATGACAAGGTTGTGCAGCTTCCCGGTATTGCAAGAGGCGATGATCCCAAGTCGCAGGGGATTGCCGCCATTCAGCGGGTAGACCCCAACTTCGATCCGGAAGGTTTTTGCGTCGGCGCCCGCACCGCGTTTGAGTTAATCCTGAGCGCCTATGGCTCGGGCGATCGCGACACGCTGCGGCAGCTGACCGATGACAGCGTTTACCAGTTACTGGACAGCGCGATGGCGGGCCGGGAAAAGCGCGAGGAGACGCTGGAATCCACTCTCGTGCGCATTCGCTCGAGCGACATCGTGGACGCCGAGATTCGGGGCAGCGATGCGCTGATCACGCTGAAGATCGTCTCTGAACAAATTAACGTGACGCGCGATTCCGAAGGGCATGCTATCGCGGGCAAGACAGGCGCTATCGATACGGTGACCGATGTTTGGACTTTCAAGCGCGACACCCAATCCAACGACCCGAACTGGCGCCTATCTGAAATACAAGAGCCGGAAGACGTTCCCGAAAAGGGCTGAAGCCCGTCGATCGTGCGAGGTGTCGGTGCGGACCGCGGTTTGGGCTGTGGTCTTTGCAATCACCGCCTTTTTCCCACAGCTTGGCGCGGTCGCCGCGGCCATAGAGACCATTTCCGTAAAAGAGTTGCCCGGCTGGTCATCGGACCGCCTGGAACGCTGGCGGGACGCATGGCGGCAGTCGTGCAGAGGGAGGCCGTGGCAGACTGCGGCACCACCGCCCCTCGTACCCTGGAAGGCGGCCCGAGGCAGAAGGTGGAAGGCAGCCTGCGAGGCGCGGCCGCCGGGTGAGGCCGCAAAGTTGCGCCGGTGGTTGGAGCAGCGGTTCGAGGTCGCCGCGATCCCGCAAGAAGCGCTGGTTACTGGCTATTTCGAGCCGGTTCTCGCCGGCCTGCTTCGGCCGGTACCGCCCTATACAGAGCCGATCTACCGGTTGCCGACCGAACTGGCAGAGGGATCGCTCGATGGTGTATCCCACACCAAACAGCACTGGTCCCGCGCAGAGATTGCCGGCGGGGCTCTGGACGGCCGGGGCCTGGAAATTGCCTGGGCCGATCCCGTCGATGTTTTTTTCCTGCATATCCAGGGGTCAGGGCTGCTGTCTCTGTCGGGGAGAAAGTCGCTGCGGCTCGCCTACGCAGGCAGCAATGGGCATCCGTATCACGCAATCGGCTCGGATTTGATTGCCGCGGGTGCCATCCCTCGCGAGCGGCTATCGATGCAGAGCATCAAGGCGTGGCTGCGCGCCCATCCGCGCGAGGCAACGGAATTGATGCAGCAGAACCCGCGCTATATCTTTTTTGCGGTCTCAACCGGGGAGGGCCCGAGAGGAGCTTCGGGCGCGGCGCTGACGGCGGAGCGCAGTCTCGCGGTCGATCCGGCCCATTTGCCCTACGGCCTGCCGGTTTGGCTGGACGTGAAGCCTCATCCCGATGGCAATGGGCAAGAGCTGCAACGCTTGACGGTGACACAGGACACGGGGAAGGCTATTCGGGGGCCGGCGCGGGCCGACTTTTTCTGGGGAACCGGTGCGGCGGCAGGCGAGTTGGCGGGTCGCATGAATGCGTCGGGCCGGATATACTTGCTGCTGCCGCGCGCTACAGTGACGAGATAAGCGCGTACCGGCTTAACGGAAATCGAAAGGGAGACCAGGCGATGCTGAAGGTATTGGGCCGGGCGAATTCCAGCAATGTCATGAAGGTGACCTGGGCCTGCGCGGAAATGGATCTGCCGATCGACCGCAGCGACGTGGGCGGCGAGTTCGGCGGCAATGACACGCGGGACTATCTGGCCATGAACCCGAATGGGCGTGTGCCGACAATCATCGACGGCGACCTGATTCTGTGGGAATCCAATGCCATCGTGCGCTATCTGACGGCGAAACACGACGCCGGCGGGCTCTGGCCGGAGGACCTGGCGGTACGGGCGGACGCCGACCGCTGGATGGACTGGCAGCAGACCGTGCTCGGCAATGCCATGCGCGACGTGTTCTGGCAGTTGATCCGCACGCCGGCGGACAAGCAGGACCCGGCCTTGATCGCGTCCGGGATCAAGGGGTCGACGGCGGCGTTCCGCATGCTGGACGCGCGGCTCGCCGATCGCAAGTTCGTGGCGTCCGACCGCCTTACCATGGGCGACATTCCGCTGTGCGGGATGGTACATCGTTGGTTCGGCATGGATATCCCGGGCCGTCCCGATGACATGCCGCACCTGCGCGCCTGGTACGACCGGCTGCTGGAGCGCCCGGCCTTCCGGGCCAACGTCTCGGACATTCCGATTACCTGAACGGCGCTGCCGGCGGGACAACCCATACTGCGAAACGGCGGGCCGCGCTTGTGAGCGACGCTGACGAGATCGAATTGTTCAAACGCGTCTGGTACGCGCATCGGGAAGAAAAGATCGAAATCGGCGTGGATCTGCGCCATTTCAACCGGCCCGGGTCGCCAACCTTCGACCGGAGAGACAATGCGCTGCCTGTTTTGGCCACTTTGTGCTGCACGCTGTCCGCCTGGATGCTTGGCGGCTGGATTTGGGGCCTGGCAATCCTGGCGAGCGGCGTGATCTTCTCTCTGACCACGCTGAATGTCTGGCTGATGAGCCGGCTTCGCCGGCGGACGCTGGAGATGGCGCTCGGCGGCATTTCCGGCTGGCAGGCCGCATGGGCCTATGGTGGCGTCACCATCCGCCGGAAGGGGCAGACGCGGGAGGTTGCGGGCCCACAGGAGGACTGGCGGCCGTTCGCCCGCGGTCTGCCGGCAGCGGTAGCCTATGAGGAATAGAAGCCGAAACCGCAATCTGAGCCAAAGCGAGGCGGAGCTTTGGCGCAGGGTGGTCGCGCGGGTGGAACCCCTGAAGGGCCGCGCCATGCCCGGGCCGGAGCCCGTGCCCGCGCAGGACAGGCTGAACGGCGCAAGGTCGGCTCATAGCGCATATTCCGAGGCGAGGCCCGAACCTCCGGTGGAGACCCGGATAAAGCCTTCTCAGCCGAACCGAAAGCCAGGCTCTCACCCTGCGTTGGATCGCCGCACTTCGCAGCGACTCCAGCGGGGGCAGCTTCCGCTCGAGGGGCGGATAGATCTGCATGGGATGACGCAAAAACAGGCATATACAGCTCTTTTACGTTTCATTTCCGCGAGCCGGGCAAATAACCGGCGTTTGGTTTTGGTTGTCACGGGGAAAGGATGGAACCCGGAAGCGCGCGGGCCGGAGGAAGCGGTGGGCGTGTTGCGGCAGAGCGTGCCGCGATGGCTTGAATCTTCCCCCTTTGTGGAGCATGTAGCAGCGGTTAGGGACGCTCATCGGCGGCACGGTGGCTCAGGGGCGCTTTACGTCATGCTCCGCCGGAATCGCCGGCAGAACACCTGATAGCTGGGCGTCGGCAATGATAAGGAGCATTCGACGGCCTCATGACTCCCGCAGCGAGAGTGGCCTGTGCCATTGAGATCCTCGAGTTGGTGATCGGCAGCCAGCGGCCGGCGGACCGCATTGTCAGCGACTGTATGCGCAAGCGCCGTTATATGGGCTCGAAAGACCGGCACGCGGTGGCCGATCAGGTGTTTCGCGTTCTGCGGCACCGTTCGCGTTATGACTGGTGGTTGAGGACCGCGAAACTGCCGGAGAACGCCCGCGGCTGGGTTGTCGCGGATGTCGCGGCCTACATGCCCGATACAACCCGCGCCGTTTTTTCCGGCGTCAGGTTCGGACCGGCTCCGTTGAATCCCCGTGAAGAGCGGCTGGTTGAAGCCATAGAACTGCACGGGCTGGAGCCCAAAGAGATGCCGCGCACGGTCCTTTTGGAAGTGCCGGAGTGGGCGGCTGCACCTTTGCAGGACTCCCTCGGCGATAGGATCGAGCCGGAGCTGAGCGCCATGCTGCGCGGCGCCCCCATGGACTTGCGGGTAAACACACTGCTTGCGGACCGAAGCGCCGCCGTTGCCGCCCTGGCGGAGGAAGGGCTGACGACCGAACCGACGCCGCATTCGCCATTGGGACTGCGGCTTTGGCAGCGCAAACCGTTGGGCCAGGTTCGGGCCTTCCGCGACGGGATGGTGGAAGTGCAGGACGAAGGTTCGCAATTGCTGGCGGCGGCCGTGGACGCTCGGCCCGGCATGCATGTGGTCGATATGTGCGCCGGCGCGGGGGGCAAGACCCTGGCGATTGCCGCGCAGATGGAGAACCGTGGCCGCCTGAACGCTCTCGATATTCACGAAAACAAGGTGGAACGAGCCCGCGAGCGCCTCCGCCGGGCCGGGATTCAGAACACTCGTTGCCGGGTCGTCGAAGGTACGCGCGACCGGTGGTTCAAGCGGCACACGGACGAATTCGACCGGGTGCTGGTGGATGCGCCGTGCTCCGGCACGGGCACGTGGCGCCGCAATCCCGATGCCCGCTGGGGCCGGGGCGGCATTGATCTGGAAGAGCTGACCGATCTGCAGGACCGACTGTTGCATCGCGCGGCCAGTATCGTGAAGCCGGGCGGCCGGTTGATCTACGGCACCTGCTCGCTCCTGAACCTGGAAAACGAGGACCGGATCGCGAAATTCGTTGACGAACACCCGGAATTCTTAGTGTTGCCGGTTCGCGACGTGCTGGAGCGGGAGTTCGAGGGCTGCGAGCAATTTTTGAAATTGTCGCCCGCCCGCCACAATACCGATGGATTTTTTGGGGCGGTGCTCGCTCGCAAGGATGGGTAGCTATCGCTTCCGCCTGAACGGCGCGGAGGTGGAGGCGCATCCGGCGGGCGTGCTCTGGTGGGCGGAACGCCGCCTGTTGGCGGTCGCCGACCTGCACCTGGAAAAGGGGTCATCGTTCGCGCGCTCCGGCGTGTTCCTGCCACCCTACGACAGTATTGCGACGCTTACCCGGCTGGCGGCCCTGGTCGATGCCTTGTCGCCGGCGCGGGTTATCGCGATGGGCGACAGCTTTCACGATCATCAGGCCGAAGAGCGATTGGAACCGGCGGCGTTCAAGGGTCTGCACGAGTTGACCCGGGGCTGTGACTGGGTGTGGCTTGAAGGCAACCATGATCCCTCGCCTGCCGCGCGCTTCTCCGGGCTTGTCCGGGACGAATGGCGCGAGGGCGCTTTGGTTTTTCGTCATGAACCGACGCGTGGGCAACGTGGCGAGGTGGCGGGCCATCTGCACCCCAAAATCCGGGTCAGCACCAGGGGTCGTTCGATCGGCGGGCGCTGTTTTGTTACCGACGGCAACCAATTGGTGATGCCGGCCTTCGGGGCGCTCGCCGGTGGCCTAGACGCGCGCGATCCCGATATCCGCCGTGTTTTCCGAAACACGCCGCTTGCTCTGCTGATGGGGCCGTCGCGCGTTCACCCGGTGAGTGTATAGCCTTTCGGTGCGCGCACTGTGCTAGGCTTCATCGTGGCGGCACCTGCCCGGCGTTGGGCCTTTGGGACTGGCCGCAACGGAACGTGAGATGAAGGATTGGGAACGATGGGTAGTGACCGGTTTGGCGATGGGTTGGGGCTATGCGGGCGGAACCGATCTGGCATCGCTGGACCAGGCCCGCAGCGCCGCCCGCTATGCGGAAGGGTCGGGCTTCGACAGTTTTTGGATCTCCCACGCCATGGGCGTCGATCCCGTCGTAGCGCTCGCCTGCATCGGCAACGAGTTCCCGGGCCTGAAAGAAATGGGCACTTCGGTCGTTCCCCTTTACGGGCGGCATCCGGTGGGCTTGGCCCAAATCGTCCGCACCGCTCAGAACGCGCTGGGCGGCCGCTTTACCCTCGGGGTGGGCGCGGCCGCCAGGCGCCATGCGGAGGGCGTGTTGGGCATTTCCTGGAACAAGCCTTTTTCGTATACGCGAGAGTTCATCGACGCGTTGGAGCCGCTGCTGGCCGGGGAGCAGGCGGATGTCGACGGCGAGCAGATCACCGCCCACACTCAGTTGCAGATCGAGGCGCCGCCGACCCCGATCCTGCTGGCCGCGCTCGGGCCGCGCATGCTGCGGTTCGCTGGCGGCAGGCTGCAGGGCACGACGCTCGGCCAATGCGGTCCGCGCACCATTTCCTCTTACATCCTGCCCCATCTGCGGGAGGGCGCGGAGCGTGCGGGCGGCAGGCCCGATGAGCCGCGTGTGCTGGCGCTGGTACGGATCTGTGTTACGGAGGATCGTGAAGGCGCCAAGGCATTGGCCCGCCAGATTTCCGCTTTCTACCAGTCCATTCCTTCGTACGCTGCGGTTACGGTGCATGAGGGTCTTGACGATCCGTCCGACCTGCATTTGATCGGGAGCTGGCAGGAGGTGCTGGACGGGCTGGCGGCCTATGCGGCGGCGGGCGCGACGGACTTGCGGGTGCAGGTCGCCGCTCATGACACAAAGTCCCGCGATGCGACGATGGAGGCCCTGCAGGACTATTTGGGATAAAGCTTCGCTGAGCCGACCCGTGCGCCGGGTGGAAAAATGGTGGGCCCGGCAGGATTTGAACCTGCGACAACGCGGTTATGAGCCGCGCGTTCTGACCGCTGAACTACAGGCCCACACGCCCTCGCGGACGCGAGTGGAGTTTAACCGAAACGTCGGAGCGCCAGAACCGCATTCATGCCACCAAATGCGAAGCTGTTCGACAGTAACGCTTCGACCGAACTCTCCCGTGCGATATTCGGGATATAGTCCAGATCGCAGGTGGGATCGGCTTCGGTAAAATTGATCGTTGGCGGCACAATTCCCTCAAACGCCCCAAGACTGGCGATCAGCTCCAGCGCGCCCGCCGCGCCCAGCGCATGACCGTGCATCGCCTTGGTCGAGGAAATGCCGATTTTGTAGGCATGATCGCCCAGTGCGACTTTGATTGCAGCCGTCTCTGTCGGGTCGTTGGCGGGAGTCGCGGTCCCATGGGCATTGATATAGTCGATATCCTCGGCGTTCAAGCCGGCATCGTGCAGCGCGGCGCGAATGGCCTGGGCCGCGCCCCGCATCGACGGCGCGACCAGATCGCCCGCGTCGGAGGACATGCCAAACCCGGCGACCTCGCCATAGATTTGAGCACCACGGGCCTGAGCGTCTTCCAGACGCTCCAGCACGATGATACCGGCGCCTTCGCCAATGATCATGCCCTTCCGGTCTTTGGTGAAAGGGCGGCAGGAGTTGGGTGCCATAACGCGCAGCGCCTCCCAACCCTTCATCGTGCCGTAAGTAATGCAGCTTTCGGTGCCGCCGGTGACGGCCGCGCGCATCTGGCCATTGCGGACCATATGGAAGGCGCTGCCCATGGCGTGGTTCGCCGAAGAGCAGGCCGAAGCGATAGAATAGGCCGGGCCGGTGATGCCATGCACCATGGTGATCTGGCTGGCCGGCGCGTTGGCCATCAGTTTGGGGATCACGAAGGGATGCAGGCGTTTTGCGCCCTCGGCATATAGACGATGATAATTCTCATCGACAGTGTTCATGCCGCCTACGCCGGAACCAAGGATAACCGCGGTCTGCTCGCCAAGCGCACCCTCGAATGAAATTCCGGCATCGGTAATGGCCTCCTGTGCGGCGACCATCGCCAGCACCGAGAAGCGGTCCACCATGCCGAGCAATTTCTTGTCCAGGTGGCTTTCCGGGAGGAAGTCCTTCAACTCGGCCACCATTTTGGACAACAACTGTTGGGGATCGACCGAAGTGACTTCCGCCACGCCGGACTTGCCTTCCCGGCTCGCGCGGATATGCGCGGAGGCTGTCAGTCCTAGCGAGGAAAGGCAGCCGATCCCCGTAATCACAACGCGATGCATGATTGGTTTGCCTTAGGCAGCTTTCGCCCGAATCAGCTTTTCGACCGCGTCCAGAAGCTGGCCGACATTCTGGGTGTCGACTCCCACTTCCTCGTCGGCCAGATAGACGTCGAACTCTTCCTCGACCTGGAACATGACCTGCACCAGATCGACCGATGAGATACCGAGCTCGTCGAGGGTAGCTTCCGGGACGATCTTGTCCGGATCAACCTCGCACTCGTCTGCAATGATTTGGACGATTTTTTCGCGTACTTCCGCCATTATTCCGCCTCGCTTGTGACCCTATCGGACGGATTAGGGTCTATTTCAAACGCCTATAGCAAGATTTTCGAGACGCTGCGATACCTATTCCTTGAAGCGATGTCGCATTTCTGCAATCTGTTTCTTTAAGGCTGCCACATCCCGTAACAGTCTGGGAAGCCGGGCAATGTCGGTTTCTCGGCGCAGAGCGGCTGTCTTTGGTAGCGCCGGGAAGCCTGCAACGACCTGTTTGGCCTCCACATTTCTCCATACGCCGCTTCCGCCACCCACAATAGCGTCATCGCCGATTGTGACGTGATCGCCAACCCCCACTTTGCCCGCGAGAACCACACGGTTGCCGATTCTGACGCTGCCCGCCAAGCCCACCTGGCCCGAGACCAGGCAATTTTCACCAACCCTTACATTATGGCCGATCTGGCAATGATTGTCGATCTTCGTGCCTCTGCCGATTACGGTGGTACCAATATTGGAGCGGTCGATGGCGGTGCAGGCGCCGATTTCCACGTCATCGCCGATGCGCACGGTGCCGATCGAGGCGATGCGGTAGATGCCTTCAAGCGTCGCCGTCACCGAATTGCCACCGGTCTTGGCGGCTTCGTGGCTGGCCATCTGTGGGGTAACAAAGGAGAAACCGTCTGCGCCGATGGCTGCGTTGTAATGAATGATTACCCGCTCGCCGACAATTACCTCCTCCCCGATGCGCACGCCGGAATAGAGCAGGCAGTGGCTGCCAATGACCGCATCGGCGGCGACATAAGTCTGCGGCATTAGAATGGTGCCATCGCCGATCTTGGCGCCGGGCCCGACATAGGCGAGCGCACCAATCGAAACACCGTTGCCGATTTCCGCGCCTTCCTCGACGACGGCAGTGGGGTGGGTGCCCGCCGGGGCGTGCGGCATACGCTCGAAAAGATCCATCAGAATGGCGAGCGCAAAGCGCGCACGTTTCACGTGAAACCATGCATCCAGCGACCCTGGTGGCGGTTCGATTCCTTCAGCCAGCACGGCGCAGCGGACGGGACTTTCACCTAGACGCAATGCGAGTGCCGGATCCATGATGAAAACAAGATCGTCCGTCTTTGACGCTTCTAGCGGATGCACCAGTCGCGCAACGGTCAAGGCACCATCCCCCAGGACTTCGGCGCCGAGGGATTCCGCAATCTCGGAAAAGACGTAAGGGGCGGGCATCGGCGCTCCAGGTCGGACAACAGGTCAGGCAAGGGACTATTCAGCGAGCGCCTTGGTTACCACTTCAAACAGGTCGGGCGCCAGATCCGGTGTTTTGGCGATTTCATGCAATGCGGCGCGCATATGGCTCTGCCGCCCGGCGTCGAACCTGCGCCAGCGGGTGAGCGGACCGAGCAGGCGCGCCGCGATCTGTGGGTTTAGGCTGTTCAGCCGGATGATCTGCTCCGTCAGCAAGGCATAGCCGGAACCGTCCGCCGCATGAAAGCCGGTTTGGTTCCCCGAGGCAAAAGCGCCGATAAGGGCGCGCACCTTGTTGGGATTGGTGATGCTGAAACGCGGGTGATCCATCAGGGTGCGCACCCGGTCGGCGGCGCCGGGCATAGGCGCAGTTGCCTGCAGGGAGAACCATTTGTCGATCACCAGGGCGTTGCCGTCATAGCGCTCCGCGAAGGCCGCCAGGGCAGCGTCCCGGGCGGGGCCATCGACCTGGTTGAGCAGCGCGAGCGCGCCCATCCGGTCGGTCATATTATCGGCGGCCGTGAACTGCGCTTCGGCCGGTGCGGTTCCTTCCGGTCCCGCAACCAAATAGGCGAGCGCTACATTTTGCAGGGACCGCCTCCCGGCGCCGGCCGCGTCGGGGCTGTAGGGCGCATTGGTGCGCTGGGCATCATAGATCGCCCGGAACTGCCCGGCGAACCGCTCAGCGAGCTTGGCCCGCAACGCCTCGCGGGCGGCATAAATACCGATCGGATCGGTGATCGCCTGCTGCTCGGCCAGATATTCTTCGCTCGGCAGGATTAGCAGCGCGGCGCGGAACGCGGGTGAAAGTTCATCGGCCATGACGTTGTGGGCGAGTGCGTCCAACAAGGCGGCGGGCCAGCCGTCGTCGGGATTTTCCACATGGGCGAGCAGGCTGTTGGTCGCCAATTGCTGCATCGCCTCCCACCGGTTGAATGAGTCCGGGTCGTTCGCCGCAAGAAAGCCGCGCACCTCTTCGCCAATCCGGGTGTCGAGTACAATGGGCGCGGAGAAACCCCTATTGACCGACGGTGCAGGCGGCACCGGCACCTGCTCGAACACGATGGTCTCTTTCGCCTTGGCCAGCGTGTGAGAGGGCCGGTCCAGCGGGTTGCCGTTGACCACCAGCGGCAGGTCCTCGCCGTCTGGCCCGACCAGACCCAGACTTAGCGGAATGGGCAGCGGATGCTTGTCAGGCTGGCCCGGCGTCGGCGGGGTTTCCTGTTCAAGCTGCAGTGTATAGGTCTTGGCGGCGGCGTCGTAGTTGCCGGAGACGGTGACGTGGGGTGTGCCCGCCTGGCTGTACCAGCCGGCAAAGGCGGAAAGATCGGCGCCATTCGCATCCGCCATTGCCCGCCGGAAATCATCACAGGTGACTGCCTGTCCGTCATGGCGTTCGAAATACAGGTCCATGCCGTCGCGGAAGCCGATCGGCCCAAGCTGGCTGTAAAGCAGGCGCACGATCTCCGCGCCCTTTTCATAGATGGTTGGCGTATAGAAGTTACTGATTTCGATATAAGAATCTGGCCGTACCGGATGGGCCGTCGGGCCGGAGTCTTCGGGAAACTGGCGGGCGCGGAGCGTGCGGACGTCGTCGATGCGCTGCACCGCGGCGTCGCGCATATCGGCGGAAAACTGCTGGTCGCGGAAGACCGTCAGCCCCTCTTTTAACGAAAGCTGGAACCAGTCGCGGCAGGTGACGCGGTTGCCGGTCCAATTGTGAAAATATTCGTGGGCCACCACCCGCTCGATGCCGGCATAGTCGGCATCGGTGGCCGTATCGGGGTCCGCCAGAATATACTTCGAATTGAAGACATTGAGGCTCTTGTTCTCCATCGCGCCCATGTTGAAGTCGCTGACGGCGACGATGTTGAAGCGCTGCAGATCGTATTCCAGGCCGTAAATGTCCTCGTCCCATTTCATCGAGCGCTTGAGCGCGTCCATGGCATAGGCGGCGCGATCGCTCTCGCCCGGTTCGGTGTAAATATACAGATCCACGGTTTTGCCGGACATGGTCGTGAACGTGTCCGAGATCGCCTCCAACCGCCCGGCCACCAATGCGAACAGATAGGAAGGTTTCGGAAACGGGTCTTCCCACACGGCGTAGTGGCGGCTTTCATCCAAATCGCCTTCCTCGATCAAATTGCCGTTGGAGAGCAGGACGGGACAGGCGGTTTTGTCGGCACGGATCGTGACCGTGAACGTGGTCATCACATCCGGCCGGTCGGGGAAATAGGTGATGCGGCGGAAACCCTGCGCCTCGCACTGGGTGCAGAAGGCACTGCCGGAGCGGTAGAGTCCTTCGAGCCGTGTGTTGCCGGCGGGGTCGATCCGGACCCGGGTTTCCAGGGCGAAGACATCCGGCACGTTCCGAATCGTCAAGCCGAAATCGTCGATCGTCATGACCTCTTGCGGGACCGGTCGGCCGTCGATGCTGACGGATTGAAGCTCCAGCGCTTCCCCATCCAGCGCCAGCGGAGCCTCGGCGTCGCCGCCTGCCTCTGCGAAGGCGGGATTGCGGCGCATGACCATGCTGGCGTCCACCAGCGTCGCGTCGTCTTCCAGGTCGAAGGTGAGCGCCACACTATCGATGACGAACGCAGGCGGCCGGTAATCGGCCAGACGGATGGTTTCGGGCTCGTCGGTGCGCATGGGATCTCTTTCACCAGTGGCTAATGGCTACCAGTTCCCATTTAACCCAATGGCGGACTTACACCAATGGTGGACTTACACACGCACAGAGTGGCGTATGCTTAAGGCGCCGGCGGCATCGCATCAACCCCGGCGGCGCGGGCGGGTGTCGGCCTTGACCGCCCCGCGTTTGCCCATGGGTTGCGCCTCGCCGGTCGTCGTGTCGTGCTCCGTCTGGTGTTCGAGTTCGGCATTCAACTCTGCACCCAAAAGGATGACGAACGCGGAAATCCATAGCCACATCAGCAGGATGATTACCGCGCCGAGCGAGCCGTACGTTTCGTTGTAGCTGGCGAAGTTGCGGACATAGATCGAAAAGCCGATGGACGCGACAACCCAGAGGACAGTGGCAACGACCGCGCCCACGCTAACCCAACGCCATTTCGGGTCGGACCGGTTTGGGGCGAAGCGGTAGATGATTGCCAGACCCATCATCATGAACATTGCCAGCAAGGGCCAACGCAGATAGTTCAGCATGGCTTCGACCGTTTCGCCCAGGCTCATAAAGCTGATGACGATGGGCAAGGCGATGATGCAAGCAATGGCGAGGATGAAACCCACAATTAGGCCCAAAGTCAGAACCAGCGAGACCAATAGCTTTTTTATGAAGCCGCGATCCTCGGCCTCGTCATAGGCGATATTCATGCCCACCATTAGATTCCGCATACCGGCGGAGGCGCTATAGAGGGTCAGGAGCAAGCCCGCTACGGCGCCGAGGCTCATGGCGGTGCCCCCCTTTGATACGACCTTCCGCGCCTGCTCTTCTAAGATGGCGGCGGCATCCTCAGGCAGCATCGCTATCAGCGCCTGCATCTGCTGTTCAACCTGTGCCGGATCTATGACGATGCCCGCGATGGCGACGATTGCGGCAATTGCCGGGAACGACGCGAGCAGCGCGTAAAACGCGACGCCAGCCGCAACGACGCTGACATGGTCGTTGCCGATCTCGTCCTTGACCCGCAGAGCAACATCCCACCAGCCGCGCCGTGGGATGGAAGCGGGGGAGGTTGCCGTTCGGCCGCGCCCTTCGGTTGGATCGCGATGGCGATGCGACTGCCGCCGGTCCGAATTCGCTCTTGCCATGTCCTGCCTGTCTCTTCGTTGCCTGTCCATGAGAACGCATGCCGGCGCTCCCGGTTCCCTTGTTCGGAGACAGGTGTTCGGAGACAGGTGTTCGAAGACACGTGTTCGGAGAATGGGACGTTTTTGTCCATCCCGGATTATCTCCCTTGGCACCATCAAATCCAGGCGAAGGTCATATCTGTGAGTTCGAGATCTTAGCGTTTGGCTCTCAGTGGCACGATTTGATAAGGTGCGGCAGCTGCGTCCATGGCGCTACCCGTGGCGCCAACTGCGATTAGGATTTGTGTGATGAACGCCATTCCCAGCTTTGCCAGTGTCCACCTCGAGCCCGACAATGCGCCGCCGCCTGCGGTGGACTTTGCAGCCTGGGAGGCGAAGGCGGAGGCGGAGCTGGGCCGCAAGCCGGAGCCCTGGCAGACGCCGGAGGGCATTCCGGTTAAGCCGGTTTATACATCGACGGACCTGGAAGGGCTGGACTTCCTCGACACCATGCCGGGTCTGCCGCCCTATCTGCGTGGCCCCTACCCGACCATGTACGTGAACAAGCCCTGGACGCTCCGCCAGTATGCCGGCTTCTCCACGGCCGAGGACTCAAACGCGTTCTACCGGCGCAACCTGGCGGCGGGGCAGAAGGGCCTCTCCATCGCCTTCGACCTGGCGACGCACCGGGGCTACGATTCGGACGACCCTCGCGTGGCGGCGGACGTGGGCATGGCGGGTGTGGCCATCGATTCGATCTACGACATGCGCACGCTGTTCGACGGCATCCCGCTGGGGGAGATGAGCGTGTCCATGACCATGAACGGTGCGGTGCTGCCGGTGCTGGCCCTCTATATCGCCGCGGCGGAGGAACAGGGCGTCGCCCACGACCAACTGACTGGCACCATTCAAAACGACATCCTGAAGGAGTTCATGGTCCGCAACACCTATATCTACCCGCCGCAGCCCTCCATGCGCATCATCTCCGACATTTTCGAATACACGTCCAAGGAGATGCCGCGCTTCAACTCAATCTCCATCAGCGGCTACCACATGCAGGAAGCGGGCGCGACCGCCGACCTGGAGCTGGCCTATACCTTGGCGGACGGGGTTGAATACGTGCGGGCGGGCAAGGAAGCCGGCCTGGATATCGACAAGTTCGCACCGCGCCTGTCGTTCTTCTGGGCCATTGGCATGAACTTCTTCATGGAAGTCGCCAAGATGCGGGCAGGCCGCCTACTCTGGGCCAAGATGATGGCTGCGGAAGGCGCGACCAACCCGAAGTCGCTGGCACTCCGCACCCATTGCCAGACCAGCGGCTGGTCGCTGGCGGCGCAGGATGTGTTCAACAACGTGGTGCGCACCTGTGTCGAGGCAATGGCCGCCACCCAGGGCCACACCCAGTCGCTGCACACCAACGCGCTGGACGAGGCGCTGGCGCTGCCGACCGACTTCTCGGCGCGGATCGCCCGCAACACACAGCTGGTACTGCAGCAGGAAAGCGGCACGACCAAGGTGATCGACCCTTGGGGCGGCTCCTATTACGTGGAGCGGCTGACGCAGGAATTGGCGGCCAAGGCCTGGGCGCACATTCAGGAGGTGGAGGAGATGGGCGGCATGGCCAAGGCGATCGAGGCCGGCATGCCCAAGATGCGCATCGAGGAAGCCGCCGCCCGCACCCAGGCCCGCATCGACAGCGGCCGCCAGACGGTGGTGGGCGTGAACAAGTACAAGCCTGCCGACGACCGCATGATCGATATTCTGAAGGTGGACAACGCCGCGGTGCGGAAGTCCCAGATCGAGAAACTGGAACGCCTTCGCGCCGAACGGCACCAGGACAAGGTGGATGCGGCGCTCGCCGCGCTGACCAAGGCGGCGGAAACCGGCGAGGGCAACGTGCTGGAACTTTCGGTGGATGCGGCGCGTGCGATGGCCACCGTCGGTGAGATCACCCACGCTATGGAAAAGGTCTGGGGCCGGCATGTCGCGACCATCCGCACGGTGTCCGGCGTCTATCGGCAAGAGGTGGGGCAGGAGACGTCGGCCGTGCAAGAAGTGCAGAAACTGGTCGAGAGATTTGAGGAAAATGACGGCCGCCGCCCGCGCATCCTGATCGCGAAGATGGGCCAGGACGGGCACGACCGAGGCCAGAAGGTGATCGCCACCGCCTTTGCCGACCTTGGCTTCGACGTGGATATCGGGCCCCTGTTCCAGACGCCTGAGGAAGCCGCCCGCCAGGCGGTGGAGAACGATGCGCACATCGTTGGCGCTAGTTCACTCGCGGCGGGGCATCTGACACTGGTGCCGGAACTGAAGCGGGCTTTGCGCGAGCAAGGCCGCGAGGACATCATGATTGTCGTCGGCGGGGTCATTCCGAAACAAGACTACGACGAGCTTTATGCGGCGGGGGCGACCGCGATCTTCCCCCCCGGCACCGTCATCGCGGAGGCGGCGAAGGACCTGCTGGCGAAGTTGAATGACGCGTTGGGGTATTAGCGCTCTTTCATGCGCCGAGCCAAATGCCCGGCGCGCTCATGCATATACACGGTCGTATTAGCCGTGGCACGGACGGCAGCCCTTCCCGCCACCCTCCATCCTTCCCATCCCTCGAGGCGCATGTATGCTGCCGCTCCCCCGACTGCGGCGTCGGATTGGATAGTGCCAATGTTCATTCGATTGGCACGGAAGTCGGCGCGGCAACAACGCGACGGCCGCCCATGCCGGAGACAGGAGCGAGGCAGCCCACTATTTCGATAAATGGGTGGTTTGATTTCAGCCAACGGATGGTACCATCTGTTGGCATTGAACCACTAGCCCCGCATATTGCCGATATTGGCCAGCGCAACCGAGTTGCCCGTCGCCGTGCTCTCTCGCACAGCCTGGGCGATTTCCAGCGAACGCAGGCCCGCGTGGCCATCGGCCAGCGGCACCTTGTAATTGCCGCGGATCATCTCCTGCAGGTCGCGCAATTCCTCCTGGAACGACAACAGCGCCGTCGATTGCCAGCTCTTCAGCTTCTCCCGCAGCATGATCTCCGGATAGAATTTGCGCACCTTCTTGGTCGGCCCGTCCGGCGGCTCTACCGTGATCAGCATGTTCTGCATCGGCGCATAGGAGCCGCGGGCCATGCCGCGCGTGCCATACACCTCCACATGCGAGCGGTAGCCTTTCCATTCGGCCCAGGTCACGTGATAGGTGGCGGCGATGCCATCCGGGTTCTTGAAGATCGCCATGGCGTTGTCTTCCGAGCCCTTCACGTTCCAGAACCGTTCCGACATGACGCCATAGACGCTGGTGACCTCGCCCAGGAAATAGCGGGCGACGTCGGTCATGTGAATGCCGATATCCATCATCGCGCCGCCGCCCGATTCCGGCATTTTGTACTGCCATTCGGCGCTGAAATTGTGCAGCCCGTTGTGGCCGCCGAAGATGCGCACATGGTCGACCTCGCCGATGAGCCCCTTGTCCACGGCGTCACGTACGAACTTCACGAACGGGTAGTAGCGCAGGTTGAAACCCACGGCCAGAATCCGGTCCGCCGCCTTGGCCGCATCGACGATACGCTGGCCGGCCTCCGCCGAATTGGAGAGAGGCTTTTCGCAGAGCACGTGGCAGCCCTTGGCGAACGCCGCGACGCAGGCGGCTTCGTGCAGGTGCGGCGGGGTCGAGACGATGACGATGTCCAGGTCGGCGCTAAGAAACTCGTCCAGCTCCGAAAATGCTCTGGCCGGCGTGCCGGCGACCGCGACATCGGCAGCCGCCCGGTTGACATCCAATACGGCCGCCAATTCGACCCCCGCGTCCAGCTTGACCGAACTCGATGCGCAATTTGCCCACCTTGCCCGCTCCCACAACGCCAATGCGCATGCTAACTCTCCTGATTATGTCAATTAGGTGGCGGCAGGGAGAGGAACGAGCCCGAACCCCTTTTTTCTGCGCCCGATTACCCGCTACTATACGGTAATTTTATTGCTGCCGGGTGAACTGCACTGCGGCGGCGAAGGCGCGTCGACACATCGAGGCGCGACAACCGCATTCCGACAGCCAGACCACCATGGCATGGCAATATAATACAAATTTGATTCGAATTTCCAATAGTTGAATGGATCTTTAAAATAACTATCCATTTAGTTGCATAGGGTACTCTATCAGTATAGAGTGAGACCCTCCGCCGGTGCGTTCCGTACCGACGCGGGCGTTTGAAAAGAACAAAAACAGAGTTGGTCCGCTTGGCAAACCGGAGCGGGGTGCAGAAGAGAGCATGACAGAAGACTATCGCAGCAGCGGAAGAACCTCCGAATGCGCCATTCCTCAACCGCCCACTCAACCGACAGATGAGGGGCAAGGGGTAGGGGCCGTGGAAACCGCCCGGAAACAGTTGGAAGCTCGGCTCGATTACATGTATTCGATCTGGCGCGCCAAGCAAAAGGACAAGCCGCTGCCGGGCCGTGCCGATCTCGACCCGACGGAATTTCACCGGCTGTGGCCGATCACGTTTTTGCTGGAGCGCTGCGGCGACAACGACACTGATTGGAAAGTCCGCTTTGCCGGATCGGCCTATGGCTCGGTCTATGGTCGGGAAGTGACCGGCACGCGCGTCAGCGAGATCATTTCGGAAGATCTGGCACCGCAGGTGCTTGCGGACTTCCGCCGTTGTACGGAAACCGGCGAACCCATCCTAAACTGCGGCGAAACCACATGGCCGGAGCAGGGTAATGTTTACCGCTATCAGCGTCTGTTACTGCCTTATGGGGAGAGCAAGGACGATGGCGGCAAACGCCGCGTGACCCATCTGCTCGGCGTCGCCGCCTTCTTCAACTCCACCGGAACGCCGGTGTTTTAAGGGCGCTCTAACCCCGCACGAACACCGGCGCGCGCTTCTCGATAAAGGCATTCACGGCCTCCTTATGCTCGGGCGAGTTGTAGCACTCGAACAGATAGGTATATTCCCGCTCCATCACCGCATCCAGGTCGCTGTCCGCGCCATTCTTCGAGAGCAGGTCCTTGATCATGCGCAACTGCCGGTCCGGATTGGCGGCCATCATGGCGGCGGTCTCCAGCGCCTGGTCCACCAGCGTCTCATGCGGCGCCAGCCGGTCGGCGAGACCCAGCGCCGCCGCCTCCTCGCCGCCAATCCGCCGTGCGCTTAGCGCCAACTCGCTCGCCCGGCCAAAGCCCATGCGCTGCACCAGGTAATGGCTGCTGGCCAGCTCCGTCACCACGCCCATCTTGGCAAAGGCACACTGGAAGCGCGCCTTCTCCGAGCACAGTATCGTATCGAAGCCCAGGATCATGGTCAGCCCAACACCGACGGCATGACCGTTTACCGCCGCCACCAGCGGCTTGGAGCGGCGGACGAGCTGCACGAACTCCTTGCCGGATTTGTCCCGCTGGGCACTCAGATTCTCCATCCCGGCCTTGAACGTGTCCTGAATGTCCGCCCCGGCACAAAAGGCCCGGCCCGCACCGGTCAGCACCATTGCGCCCAGGGCCGGGTCTGCATTGACCCGCTCGATGACGGCGACCAGTTCGTGCCGCATCTGCCGGGTGTAGGCGTTCAAGCGGTCGGGGCGGTTCAGATGCACCAGGACGACCTCGCCCCGGACCTCATAGAGCAGAGTTTCGTACGTCATGGCGTTTCTCCGGAAAGGCGTGACTGCCGACACTATCGCGAAGTTGGGGCGGCATGTTCAAGCCGGGCGCGCACGGGCGCGCAAGCGCGGTGCCCGGATCTGGTACATGGACAGCTGCGCCGACTGGCCTTAGTCTGCCGGTCAAATCGCCGACCCCCGCGGCAGACTAAGGCCGCGACACCGGCTCGAAATCGACATCAGGAGACCCTTGTTCATGAACCATGTCGCCCAAGCTGAAACGGCGGTTGCCGCCAAGGTACGCTACGTCAATGCCGAATGGAAGGGCCGGGAGGAAATCCCGCGCATCGGCTCCCGCGAAACCCGCCGAGCCAACACGTCCACACAAAATATCAAGGTTTTTAACGCCAGGCCCGGTCTCGCTTCGGGCGAGTTCACATTGGAGCGTTCCGGCTTCACGCTCGCGCAAAACCCGAACACGATCAAAGATTTCCGGGACGAGGATGAGGTCAAGCGGGATTACTACCCGTTGATCGAGAAGCTGGTTAAGCGCCTTGCCGGCGCGGACGGCGTCTATATCCGCAGCCATTTGATCCGTACGGAAACGCCCATCGACTTCAATGACGGCTATGCCCGCTTCGTCCATTGTGACTACAACATGGCGCGGCTGGGCGAGATGTCGGAGGATGTGCTGGCCAGCTATGGCGTCGAGCCCGATCCGAACTGGGACTATGTCTGGTTCAATACCTGGCAGCCGTTCGACAATGTGGCGGTCAACAATCCGATGGCCTTCCTCGACTGGCAGACCCTGCCCTTTGATGACGTGATCGACTATTACTATACGGGGCGCAATCAGGACTTGCTGGTCGCGGCGCCGGTTTACAATCCAGAGCACCGCTGGTGTTACGTGCCGGAGATGACGCCGGACGAGATCCTGCTGTTCAAACAGATGGACGGCCGCCGCGACGGGCGCTCGATCTATTGCCCGCACACGTCGTTCGACAACCCGGAAGCGCCGGAAGATGCGCCGCCCCGGCGCAGCATCGAAACCCGCATGCTGGCCGTGTTCGAACGCAAGTAGGACCGGGGCCCGCTAGCCTGGCTCAGCCGCTCACATAGCCGCCCGCACGGTCGCGCTCCGCGGCCTGCGGGTCGCGCGCAGCCGGGTCGCCGAAGCCGCCGCCGCCTGCGGTCTCCAGCACGACGATGTCGCCCTGGCGCACAATGTGGTTTGCGACCTTCGAAGGCAGCTCGTTTTCCCGCCCGTCGCGCACGAAATAAAAGCGCCCCGGACGCCCCGGCGCGCCGCCCGCAAGGCCGTAGGGCGGCACCTTGAACCGCTCAAAATTGCCGGAAAGCCGCCCTTCCCGCGCATCCACGCGGTAGGCCCGGCGCAGGCCCGTGCCGCCCCGCTGTTTGCCGGCCCCGCCGGAGCCCGGGATCAGGCTGTACTCGGTGAAGGTCAGCGGGAAATAAGTCTCGTTCAGCTCCACCGGGGTGGACGACGAGTTGTGGAAGCCGGCGGAGAAGGCGTCGGCCCCATCCTGCTGCGGATGCGCTCCCCAGCCGCCGATCTCGATCTCGAAATAGACGCGCGGCGCGCCGGTTTTCGGGTCCGGTGTCGAGAGCGTCTGCACATAGCTGACGCCATAATAGGCCGCCGGCACGCGGTCCGGTGCGGCTTGGGCGAGCGCCCCCAGCACGGTCGTCACCACCCGGTGGCCGGTCGCCATGCGGTTCGCGACAGGCGCGGGCGCCCGTGCGGAGACCACCGTGCCTTCCTCCGCCGTGATCTCAACGGCGCGATAGGCGCCGGAATTGGCCATGACCTTGCCGTCGGCCAGCATGGCCAGCGCGCAATAGATGCCGCTCGCCGTCATGTTGAGCGTGCAGTTGACCGGCCCTGCGGCCTGGGGGCTGGAGCCGCTGAAATCCACCTTGCAACGCTCGCCCGCAACGGTAACGGCGCATTCGAGCCTCAGGCGCTCGTCCGTAATGCCGTCGTCGTCCACATAGTCAGTGAAATGGTAGGTACCGTCCGGCAGGTCGCGCAGCATGGCCCGCATAGCGCGGTCGGACTGGTCCTGCAGCTCGCCCATCGCGGCCTGCAGTGTCTCTGCGCCATAACGGCCTGCCAGCTTGCGCAATGCGTGCACGCCCACTTCCAGGGCGGCGAGCTGGCTGGCGAAGTCGCCGCCGATCTGCTCCGGCTCTCGGCTGTTCTGGCGGATGATAGCGATCACCGCTTTGTTCGCGATTCCTCCCTCCACCACCTTGCAGGGCGGGATGCGCAGGCCCTCCTGATAGACCTCGCGCGCCTCTGCGTAGTAGCTGCCCGCCGCACCGCCGCCAACATCGATATGATGGACGATGGTAGCGGCAATGCCGATGCGCCGGCCATCCACGAATACCGGCTTGAAGGCGACGAAGTCCGGCAGATGCTGGCCGCCGCAATAGGGATCGTTTGTCAGGATCACGTCACCCTCGCGCCACTCGTCGAGGGGAATGAAGTCGGCAACGATCCGGTCCAGGCAGACGCTCATGCTGTTCAGGTGCACGGGAATGCGCGCCGCCTGCGCCACCGCCCGGCCCTGGCCGTCGAACACCTGGGTGGAATAGTCCAGCATCTCGCGCACCACGGTCGAGCGGGAGGTGCGCCAGATGGTGACACTCATTTCCTCGGCGGCCGCGATCAGGGCGTTGCGGATGATCTCCAACTGCACCGCGTCGAGGGTTGCGGCGGCGGGAGCATCTGCGGGGACATGGGTGTCGGGCATCGGGTGATCCGGGCTACGGGCACGCTTAGTCTAAATGATCATAACGATTGCGCCGTATTTCTGAAGCGTGCCGGCGCTGAATTGGTCAGGTGCTGTCTGTGCCGGGCGTACCGGCCGGATAGGCGACTCTGCCTTCTGCCGTCGGCTCGGCGCCAGGCGTCAGCTTTGCCGGCTCCGCGCGGCCATTGCCCATCAGGTGCAAAACGTTGTGCCCATTCGCAAGCAGGTAGTCCGAAATGATGCGGCGATGGCAGCGCCACCACACAGCCTCCGAACACATAACGGCCAAGCGATGCTGGAGCCCTAGGCTCACCAGTTCGTCGAATGCATTGCCGAACCCATCCGACAGGGCATAGTCGGCGTAGTTGTGAAAGCTGCGGTTCCGCCAGAGTCCGTTCATCGCTTCGGGAACACCACGCTGCATCGTCCGCCGCCCGCCCAAGTCGGGGAAGTGACGATAGGCGATTTGGGCGCCGCCGAGCGCGTCCGGCAGTGTATCGATGTTAAAAACGGGATTGCTGCGCGAGCGGGGAAAGCTGCGCACATCCGCGACCAGCGTTATCCGCGCCTGCCGCAGGATCTCCGTGAAATCGGCGAGGCTACGGTTCGAATGCCCTACCGTCCAGAAACCGTCAAACATCGTTATTCAGTCAATCTTCGTCAGCGCGCTTTCCTTGTGCGCCGCGATGTGGTCGGTGTTGTCGCTCTCGATCTTGGATTGCGGTTCGTCCATTGAGGCGCGCCTCGGGTGGCCCTTATAGTCGAAGTCGCTGGTATGGATCTTCGAGATCTTGCCGCTCACCCGCCCGGCTTCGGAATTCCAGGACGCATGATCGCCGACCTTGAACTTCGCCATGTCCTGCTTCTCCTCCTTCTACACGGCCCGGTTCTGCACGGCCCGGTGACTTTAAATGTGGTCATTGCCTGCTGAGGCAATGCCGAGACGGCGGGCGGCGTCCCGGCAGCCTTCGCGTCAGGCTGCGCGCTTCTGCGAGCAGTTGATCCCCTCTCAGTTGGTCTCCTCGCAGTTCCAGCGGAATTCGTCGGATAAATCCACCCGCTGCGGCACCTGACAGGCGCCAACCTTGACAGTTCCGCCCGAGTCCTGGGTCACGTAGGCCCGGGTCCACTCATTCTGCGAGAGGGCGGGCTGCTCGACGGCGGGGCAAACAGGGTCGCGCCCGTCCGAGACACAGTAGGCGACATTCAGCTCCGGCGCGCAGGTATTGGTCAGGCGCTTGACGTCATACGAGCCCGAAGTCGGCATGTCGGGGTCGGTGGTGGTGGAGATACACGCGGTCGCTTCGTCATAGGTTAGCAACGGGGTTTCATCACCGCCCTTTGCTGTATTCTCACAAGCGCCTAGCGCAAGGGCGCCGAACAGAACGATCAGATGTTTTCGAGTTCATAGTTCCACTCCTGATAGGCGGACAAGACACAGTCAATTACCACGCCCTCTCCATTGCCAATTCCGTCACGATGACTACATCGTTAGTAAAGCAATCGACATCGCGATCGGGCTCTATACTGAATCTACATTGAGTGGCTGTATATGACGTGCTTCACGCGTGGTCTGAAAATACCCTTGCCGACGGGAGAAGCCTAAAGGCGCCGCATCACCGCACCCGCCACAGCCAGAGCGCCACCAGCAGCGGCGGCACGGCGACGCCCATAAACACGATGCCGAAGCCTTCCAGGAAACTCGCATCGGATGCAGCGCGGCCGCCGGAAAAATAGGCGAAGGCGAGGCTGAGCAGGCTCGCCGCCGTCATGACGCCCACGGTACGGGTCGCCTGGGCCAGACTGCCCGCCACCCCACGCTCGGCCGGCCGCATGGAGCCGGTGACTACGTCCATGCTGGCGACCTGGAACAGCCCCATGCCGGCACCCGCCAGAAACAGCGGCACGGCCATGGCCAGCAGCGGCGGGCCGGCCTGCCACAGGCCGATGCCCGCCAGGCCCGCCGCTGTCAGCAGAGCCGCCGCAATCGCCGCGCCGCGGGCGGTCCAAATTTCGATCAGGCGTCCGGCCAGCCCGCTCGCGAGCATCTGGCCAAACGGGCTGCACGCCAGCACCAGGCCCGCGACGGTCCAGGGCAGGTCCGTCAGCCGCGCAAGGAAATAGGGCACGATCAGCATAACGGAGAAGCCGGAAAAGGCCACCAGCGCCGTCGCCAGGATCAGGCCGCTGAAGGCCCGGCGCCGGAACAGATGCAGCGGCAGGATCGGCGCCGGCGTGCGCCGCTCGTTCGCCAGAAATACCCGCAGGCTGAAAAATAGGGCTAGCCCCGCCGTCATCGGCACCAGCAACTGGTCCGCCGCCACCTGCAAGCGGTTGATGGTCAGCAGCAGCGCCGCCATCACCCCCACCAGCAGGAAAGCGCCCTTGGCATTCATCACTGCCCCGGCCTGCCAAGCGGGCTGCCGCTCCTTGCCCGGCAGGGTCCAGACCAGCAGCAGCGCCAGCACACAGAGCGGCACGCGCATGGCATAAACGGCGGGCCAGCCGAACGCGTCCACCAGCGAGCCGCCCACCAAAGGCCCCAGCGCCGCGCCCGCGCCGAACATGAACATATAGAGGCCCAGCATGCGCGCGCGGCGTCCCTCGTCCGCCAGGCTGGTGATGAGGGCGGGACCGCAACTGCCGATCAGCGCCGCACCGACGCCCTGCGCCACGCGCGCGGCCAACAACCACTCGAAGGTCGGGGCGAGGGCCAGCGCCGTGAAGGCTATCGTGCTCCAGACCAGACCGACCCCGAACACAAGCCGCCGCCCGAAGCGGTCCCCCGCCCGGCCGCAAAACAGCATCAGGCTGGTGTGGGTCAGCACATAGGCGATAACCACCCACTGGATCTGCTGGATTTCGATGCCGAACGAGCGGGTGATGTTGGGGAACGCGATATTGACCGCGGAATCCAGGGGGACGACGGCGGTGCCGAGCCCGATGGCGAATACCGCCAGCCAGTCGCGCGGCGTCATTCGGCGAACAGGTCCTGCACCGCCTTCAGGATGAAAGCCTCATCGGCGGGATTGTCGCTCGGATTGCCGGCCCGGTGGCCCCCGATCGAAGGGATCGGCCGCAGTTCGGCGTTGGGCAGGCGCTGCAACTCGCGTCGGTTGTCCTCTACCCGGAAATAGAGATCGGTCTCGCTGGGCATGAGGATCGTCTTCGCCCTAATCGCGCCGAGCGCGCTCGCCAGATCTCCCCCGTAAAGATCGTTCGCGCTGATATCGGCGTGCAGCCAGGACCAGAGCATCGCCAGCAGGTTGTCTGCGTCCCGGCGCAGGAAATTCCACTCCCAGGCGCGTAGCAGATAGTCTTCCAGGCTGGCGAAGCCGCTCTCGCGCCAGGCCTCGTCGCGATAGAATTCCTGGCTCATGCCCCAGCCGGCATAGACCCGGCCCATGGCGCGCAGGCCGCGCTCCGGCTTTTGCGTGAAATGGGTGCCGCACCAGGCCGGGTCGGCGATGAGCGTGGCCCTGACGCCTTCCAGAAACACCTTGTTGTGGGGCGCGGTACGGGCGGAGCCGCAGATTGCCAAAATGCGCTCGACCGCGTCAGGAAACAGCGTCCCCCAATGCATCGCCTGCTGCGCGCCCATGGACCAGCCATAGACCAGGGCCAGCCGGCCGATGCCGAATGCCTCTGTCAGCAGGCGATGCTGGGCCTGCACATTGTCATAGAGGGTGAAGTTAGGGTAGCGCGCCTTGCTGTAGGGCGGCTCGATGTTGCTCGGCGAGGTCGAAAGGCCATTGCCGAACATGTTGGGAATGACGATGAAATGCTTGTCGGGGTCCAGAATGCCGCCGGGCTTGATCAGCCATTCGGTGTCGTAGTGCTGGGCGCTGTAGCTGGTCGGGTAGAGCACAGCGTTGTTCTTGCCGGCGTTCAGCGCGCCATAGGTCTTGTAGGCCAGCACCGGATTGGGCACGGTCAGCCCGCACTGCAATACCGTCGGTCCGAGTTCAAAGGTCTGATAGTCGGCCATCGGGAAGCGCTCGTTCAGGAGATGGGCGGGAAAGAGACAGCCGCCATCATGACCCGCCGCCCCCGATCCAGGCAACCATCCTCGGCAACCATGGTTGCATCGCCGCCGCCCGGCGGGCGACAATCCCCGCCCTTGGATGCTGATTGAACGGCCGGACGGAGCAACGGAAAAATGACCGAGACCAAGTTCAACGTGGCGGGCCCCTCGGCCCCGGTGGCGATCCGGGTTGACCGATGGGGCATCGCGCATATCAAGGCCGAAGCCCAGGCCGATGCCTTTTTCGGCCAGGGCTGGAACGCCGCACGCGACCGTCTCTGGCAGATTGACCTTTGGCGCAAGCGCGGCCTCGGCTTGCTCGCTGCCGACTTTGGCCCGGCCTATGCCGCGAAGGACGAGGCGGCGCGGCTGTTCCTCTACCGCGGACCGATGCAGCCGGAATGGCAAAGCTACGGCCCCAATGCCAAGGAATGGACCGAAGCCTTCGTCGCCGGAATCAACGCATATATCGATGGCGTCGATGCCGGCGAGCATGAATCACCGCCGGAATTCAGCCTGATGGGCACGCGGCCCGCCCGCTGGCAGGCGGAAGACATCGTGCGTGTGCGCTCGCATGCGCGAGTCAACAATTTGGACCAGGAGCTACGCCGTTCCGCAGTGCTCGCGAAATACGGACCTGACGCCGACTCGCTGCGCAAGGCGCGGCGGCCCGACCGGCCGCTGCGGGTGCCGGAAGGCTTCGAGCCTGCCGAGTTGCCGCCGGAAATCCTGCGAACATATCTGCTGGCGACCGAGCCGGCGGCCTTTGGCAAAGACAAGGTCCAGACTGCCGCCGCGCCCAGCGAGTTGATCGGCTCCAATGCCTGGGCCCTGACACCAGAGCGGACCACCACGGGCCGAGCCATTCTGGCCAGCGACCCACACCGGGCGCACCAGTTGCCGTCGCTGCGCCAAATCGTGCATCTACAGGCGCCGGGTCTAAACGTCGTCGGAGCGGGGGAGCCGGCGATCCCCGGCGTCTCCTTTGGCCATAACGAGGATATCGCCTTTGGCCTGACCATCTGGTTCGTCGATCAGGAGGACCTTTATGTGTACGACCTGCATCCCGACGACCCGGACCGCTACCGCTATAACGGCGGCTGGGAGACCATGCAGACCATCCGCGACTGGCTGCCGGTAAAAGGTGAGGACGACCGGCCCCTCGAGCTGCGTTTCACGCGGCACGGGCCGGTGCTGCATGTGGACCGGGCGGCGGGCAAGGCCTATGCGGTGCGCACGATCTGGACCACGCCGGGGACGGCGGCCTATATGGCCAGCCTGAGTTTTCTTCAGGCCAAGACGGTTGAAGAGTACGAACAGGCGCTCCGCGGCTGGGGCGCACCTGCCTCGAACCACGTCGTGGCGGAGACGTCGGGCAAGATCGCGCGCCTGACCGCGGGATTCGTGCCGGTCCGGCCCAATTGGGATGGCCTGTTGCCGGTGCCGGGCGACGGGCGGTACGAATGGGCCGGCCTGCGCGACCCGCTAACCACGCCCCGGGTGAAAGACCCCGCCGAAGGCTGGGTGGCGACCGCAAACCAGTTCAATCTGCCGGAAGAATGGCTGGGTGAGAACAACACGGCGGGCTTCGAGTGGCCCGACCCTGCCCGCTACAACACGATCGCAGCCCTGCTGGACGGCCAGCCGCGCCATTCGCTAGAGGACGTGCAGGCGTTGCAGGTCAGCTTTTACTCCACGCCCGCGAAGCGGTTGGTGCCGCTGTTGGCGACATTGGGCGAGGAAGCGCCGGACCTTGGATCGGCGCGCGACATGTTGCTCGCCTGGGACTTACGGCTGGAGGCGGACAGCGCCGCCGCCGCCCTGTTCGAAACATGGGTGGGTCGGCATCTGATCCCCGCGGTGCTGGATAAAGTCTCGCCGGCGGGACTTCAGGCTTATGCGGCCTTGCCGGATACCGCGCTCGCCATTGATTTGGTCATAGCCGACGATCCCCGGCTCGGCGGGCGAGACAGGTTGCTGGCTGAAACACTGTCCGCCGCCTGGAACGACACGCTGGCAATCTTCGGCCCCGACCCCGCCGAATGGCGGTGGGGCGACTTTCATCATGCCTTTCATCCCCACGACCTCTCCGGCTTTCTGGACGAGGCGGCTCGCGCGAAGTGGGATGTGGGGCCCCTGCCCAGGGGCGGCAGCGGCCTGACCGTCAACAACAACAATTACCGCCAGAGCGACGGCCGCCTGACCTTGGGGGTCACCTGGCGGATGGTTTGCGACGTGGGCAATTGGGACGCCTCTGTCACCATCAACTCGCCCGGCCAGTCGGGCAATCCGAACAGCCCGCATTATCGGGACCTGTTTCCGATCTGGGCGGCGGACGAGTATGTGCCGATGGCCTTTGGCGACACCGCCATCGCCGATGCCACCGAGGCTTCGCTCACCCTCACGCCGAAAACCTGACTGCAGAGAAACAGAATGGCGGCCCCTGAGAAGAGGCCGCCATAGTTCTGCTGCGCAGAGCGCAGGAGGCTCTCTCTTGACTTCGCCGCGGTTTAACGGACAAGCCGTGCCCCATGAGCCGCGTGCTACCCTCTGGTGCTCAACAAAACTGCTGCACACCATCGGTCAGCACGTCCTATTTTGGCTCTTATCTCTCCATTTCAGCGATTTTTCCAGAAAATTGCAACTAATTATTGCAACGCCCTCCTCATTTTACACGTCAGCCCCATGCCGTGTCGGGATCCAAAGGGTAGACCGGCCGCGGCAGCCGCTTAAAGGGGAAGCGTGCCAGCACAGGATTGGTCAATCCCAGCGCATCCACTTCGATGATCTGCGCAGGCGTGAAAAACTCATCGAAGCCGGCGCGAAAGTGGCCGCGGCTTTTCAGAACCACGGTGCGGAACGCGGCGATGTCCAGGCCGAAAGCCTCGAAATAGGCGGGGTCTGCCGCCTGGATTTGCCGGGACGCCACGACCATGGTAATGCCGCCCAGCCGGACGCAGGCGCTCGAGCCAAGCTTTGAGGTGCGGCCGGCGGCAATGCCGCGCCGGCCGGCAATAAATCCATCAGAAAGGCCCAGGACCTCGATTTGGGCTTCAACGGCGCGGCCATGCTCGTCGGCATTGTTCTTGTTGAACCGCACGTCGATGCGAGCGCCGGTCCCCGCCTCATGACACTCGGCCGCGACCGCCGGATCGACGAACAGGCCGAGCAGCACGCCCGAAACCTCTGCCTCCATCAACGCTTCCAGCACGTCCGTGGTGTTGCCCCGGCCGCCGCCGCCCGGATTGTCCGCGACATCGGCGATGCAGAGGGGTGGCAGGGCCATGTCTGCTTGCCGGGCCTTGGCTGCGGCGACCGCGTCCTCCAGGCTGGTCAGGGTCAGGTTGAACCGTTCCCGCTCGGCCCAGGCTTGCTCTGCCAGCCGGTTTGCCAATTCCCGCCCGGCATTGGCGCTTTTGGCATAGGTCAGGATTGCCAGGCCGTTTTCCGGCGTGTCGCCCCAAGCAAACCCGCCAATGACCGAGACCACATCGACGCCCATTTGCGCCTTCGCTGCCTGGCCCGCATCGATCAGGTCGGCATAGGGGCCGCTCGCGGTCAACAGGCGAACGCTGGGTGCCACGATCGGCATGCGGATAAAGGTCTTGGCGAGCTTCTCTCCGGCCAGCAGCCGGCGGATGAGCCCTGCCGCTTCGGCCGCCCGTTCGCGCTGATCCACGTGGGGGTTGGTGCGGTAGCTGATGATCGCGTCCGTGCTTTCCACCATGCGCTCGGAGATGTTGGCGTGCAGGTCGACCGTGGCGACCACCGGCACGTCCGGCCCCACCACCTCGCGCGCCATGGCGTAAAAGGCGCCGTCCGGGTCGGTGCTTTCGGTCGCCGTCATGGCGCCGTGGTTGGCCAGATAGACGGCATCGAGGGGCAGTGCCGCCGTCAACATCGCCCGCATTTTGGCCAGCGTTTCCGCTACGAAACGGGCATCTGCGGGCCCGCCCGGCTCGGTCCCCGTCACCAGAACGGGCAAGGGTGTCCACGGGCCTGCCTCGTCCATGGCGGCCATGAAGCCCGGAATTTCGGCGGGCATTGCCGGGGCCGGCTTTGCCGCCTCGTCCAGGATCTCTTGCCCCTCCAGGTAGCACGACGCCCTGAAATCTTGCTCCGTGCTAACCGGTGCAAATTCGTTGGCCTCCAGAAACAGGCCCAGCAGCGCAATTCTTGGTCGAGTCATTCCATCTGTACCGATATTTGGGGGTGCTGGTAGATAGATTAGCCGCACTGTACAAGACTAGCCAACAACTAAGCGCAAGAGGCCATCTACGCATGTATGACTTGTTGGCCGGCATGCGGATCGTAGAGGGATCGGCATTTGTCGCGGCACCCATGGGCGGCATGACCCTTTCTCAGTTGGGGGCCGACGTCATCCGTTTCGACGATATCGGCGGCGCGCTGGACGGCGCGCGCTGGCCGGTCACGGCGGATGGCGCGAGCCTTTATTGGACCAGCTTGAACAAGGGCAAACGCTCGTTCGCGGTCGATGTGCGCAAGCCCGAGGGCCAGGAACTGTTGCAGGCCCTGGTGACCGCACCCGGACCGGACGCGGGCCTGTTCATCACCAACCTGCCGGTGCGCGGCTGGAACAGCTACGAAAATCTCAGCGCCAGGCGCGCCGACATGATCATGGTCAGCCTTAGCGGCACGCGCGATGGCCAGTCTCAGGTCGACTACACGGTCAATGCCGGCATGGGCTTCCCCATGGTCACCGGCCCGGAGGGTCTGGAAGGCCCTGTCAACAACGTACTGCCCGCCTGGGACATCGCGGCGGCACTCAGCATTTCCACCGGCCTGCTGGCGGCCGAGCGGCGGCGTTCGCGGACAGGCCGGGGAAGCTGGCTGAAACTCTCGCTCTATGATGTCGCGCTGGCGGCAACGGCGGCGATGGGCTATGTGGCGGAAGGCGCGCTGCTGGAACAAGAGCGCGAGCGGATCGGCAACCACATCTTCGGCACCTTCGGCCGCAGCTTCCGCTCCGCCGATGGCCATTATGTGATGGTCTGCATGTTCACCACCCGGCACGTGGTCGCCGTGCGGTCGTTGATCGGCAAGGAAGCCCTCGCCCATCTGGAGCAGGCCGAAGGCGTGGATCTGCTGGCCGAAGCAGACCGGTACAAGGCACGGAACCTGCTTGCCAAACTGTTGCAAGACTGGATCGGCGCGCGGCCATTCTCCGTTGTTGCCGAAGCGCTGGACACTAGCGGCGCGCTGTGGGGACCGTACCGGACGTTCAAGGAAATGGCCGCGACGACCGCGAGCCACCCGATGTTTTCCATGATCGATCAGCCGGGAGTTGGCGTCTATCCGGTGCCGGGCTCCCCGTTCGATTTCGCAGAGCTTCGGCGCATGGAGCCCCGGCCTGCCCCGCGCCTGGGGCAGCATACGGACGAAATCCTCGCAGAAATATTGGGGTTGGACGCCGCCGCCATCGGGCGCCTGCACGACGAAAAGGTCGTGGCCGGGCCAACGTAATCGGCGGCAGAAGGCCGGATCAGATGGGCGGCAGCACGCCCAGCTTTTGAAACGCCTCCAGCACATTATCGGTGGCAACCGCCGCCAGGAACATCCCCATGACGCGGCTGACAATGGCAGCACCACCCATCCCCATTATCCGGTAGAGCGGCGCCGCCAGTAGCATGATCAGCAGCGCTGCCGCCAGCACCAGCGCCACCACAGCCGCCGTCATCGCTTGGTGTGCAACGGAATAGCGGTCATTGTCGGTGAGGAGCACGACGGCAAGCATGGCGCCGGGCGAGGCCAAGGACGGCATGGCTAGCGGGAATACGGCCACGTCGCTCAACTCGCGCGGCGCGCTCAGGTCGGACTGCGGCTTGGAATCACCAAAGATCATCGAAAGGGCGAACAGGAACAGGATCATGCCGCCGGCGATCTGAAAGGCGACCAGCGAAATGTTCAGACCCTCCAGGATGATCTGCCCGAGGATGATAAAGCCCACAAGAATACCGAGCGAAATCAGCGTTGAGCGGACAGCGATTTTACGTTGTTGCCGCGCGGAAAGGCCTGCCGTCACCGCGATGAAGACCGGCAACGTGCCGATCGGGTCGATCACGGTCCATAAGGTGACCAACTGTTCGACCACTACTTCGACCACCAGCGAGCTCATTGGTTGTTTCTAAGTCAAGGAATCAGAAAGCGGGGATTGAAAGGATGCTCTGCAACCTGGCCGCGTTGCCAGTGTCTATACCTTTTACTTCATCCATCTTGCAGGCCATCATTCAATTGCTCCCAACGGTTTGACTATCGATAGGTGCATACAGCGCTTCGCCGGGCCCGGCAATCCGATAGTTACCACCCTCGCGGGCCTTGATGGTGTCTGGATGTGTGCCAATTTCACCGGCTTTGCCCGGCCGAGCGGCCCTCCAGTCGAGACGGCCCTCTTCCTGTTAGCGCCCCGTCGTGCTGGAATGCGCGCCACGATAACGGAGGCTTCGTCCCATGGCGCAATTTGGCATCTCGCAACCACTGCTCCGGCTGGAGGATCCGGCCCTGCTGACGGGCCGCGGTCAGTTTTTGGACGACCTGTCCTTCGCCGGCATGGCCCACGGTGTCGCCCTGCGCAGCCCCTATGCCCATGCAAGAATCCTGGGCCTCGACACCACGGCGGCCAAGGAAATGCCGGGCGTGCTGGCGGTCTATGCGCCGGACGACGTGGCGCATCTGGGCGACATTCCGACCCTGACCTTTCCGAAGACGGTCGAGGGCACCGAATTTCACCATCACGGCCAACCGGTATTGGCGCGCGGGCGCGTGTTGTATGCGGGCCAGTGCGTCGCGTTCGTAGTGGCCGAAACGCTCGCGCAGGCCCGCGACGCCGTCGAGGCGATCCAGGTGGACTACGAGCCGCTGCCCGCCGTCACCGACCCGAAACAGGCGACCGAGGCGGGTGCGCCCCAGCTTTGGGACGACGCGCCGGAAAATCGCTCGTTCGAGTTCGAGCTGGGCGAAAAGGCTGCCACCGATGCCGGCTTCGCCGAGGCCGCGCGCGTGGTGAGGCTGGATGTGGTCAACAACAGAGTCATCCTGAACGCGATCGAAACGCGCGGAGCGCTCGGCCGGTACGAGGACGGCCGCTTTATCCTGCACGCAACGACGCAAATGCCCCACCGCATGAAGGAGCAGATCGCCGACACAGTGTTCGGCGTGCCGCGCGACCAGGTCCGGGTGCTGGTGGGCGACGTGGGCGGCGGCTTCGGCGGCAAGAACGGGCTCTACGCCGAAAATTGCCTGGTATTGCACGCGGCCCGGGACCTGGGCCGTCCGGTCAAATGGGTCGCAGACCGCGGCGAGGCGTTCCTCTCCGACACCGGCGGGCGGGACAATGTCACCACCGGCGAGCTGGCGCTGAACGAGGCCGGCGAGCCCCTGGCCTTTCGCGTGCGCACCTATGCCGGCCTCGGCGGCTTCAACGCCAACGGCAGCGCCGTTTCTCCCACCAACATGCACATGGCGCCGAACGCCTATCGCATCCCGAACGTCTATATCCGGGTGACCGGCACCTTCACCAACACCGCGCCGGTGGATGCCTACCGCGGCGCGGGCCGGCCGGAGATCACCTATCTGATCGAGCGGCTGGTGGACCGCGCGGCCCGCGATCTGGGCGAAGATCCGGCGGCCTACCGCGCCCACATCGCGCTTCGGCCGGAGCAGTTTCCCTACACCACGCCCACGGGCCTCACCTATGAAAGCGCGGATTTCGGATCCTTGCTGGAGCAGGCAAAGCAGCGGGTCGATTGGAAAGGCTTTGCCGAACGGCGCGGCGCCAGCAAGGCGGCGGGGCTGCTGCGCGGCATCGGAATGTGCCTCTATATTGAGCGCTGCGGCGGCGGCCCGGCACTCTCTGAGGCAGCCAAACTTGACGTGCGCTCCGACGGCAAGGTCGAGGTCCGCATCGGCAGCCAGACCAACGGCCAGGCACATCGCACCAGCTATGCGCAGGTGGTGAACGAGTGGCTGGGCGTCGATCCGGAAGACGTGATCGTCATCCAGGGGGATACGGACGAGGTCGAAACCGGCACTGGCACCGGCGGCTCCTGGTCCATCCCCATGGGCGGCGGCGCCATTGCGCGGGCGTCGGACAAGGTCATCGAAAAGGCCAAGCGCATCGCCGCGCAAAAGTTCGAGGCGGGCGAAAGCGATATCGAATTTTCGGGCGGAACCTTCTCAGTGACCGGCACCGACCTGCGCCTGAGCCTGGGGGAGGTGGCGCTGCTGGCCGAGGATCCTGCCAACCTGCCGGCGGGCGAGGAGCCGGGCCTGGGCGGCTTTGACCGGTTCGTACCCCAAAACCACACCTTCCCCTATGGCGTGCATATCGCGGAAGTGGAGGTGGACCCGGAAACCGGGGCGTTCATCCTGGATGCTTATACGATCGTTCACGATTTCGGCCGGGCGCTGAACCCGTTGCTGCTGGCCGGCCAGGTGCATGGCGGCGTCGCGCAGGGCATCGGCCAGGCCCTGTTCGAGCGTTGTGTTTTCGGCGAGGATGGGCAACTGCTCTCCGGCAGCTACATGGACTATCATCTGCCGCGGGCGAGCGATTACCCAAGCTTCGACTTCGTGCCGGTGGAAACGCCCACCGTCGCCAACCCCCTCGGCGTCAAGGGCTGCGGCGAGGCGGGAGCCACCGGCGCGCCGCCGGCGGTGATCAACGCCATGCTGGACGCGCTGGAGCCGGTCGGGGTCGAGCATATTGACATGCCGACCACGCCGGAGAGCGTCTGGCGGGCCATTCAGCGCGCGAAACAGGCGTAACGCCCCCTGAACCCGCCCACTCCGGCTATGCAAGCGCGTTGGCGAACAGTTCGCTGGTGCGCTGGTTCGCCTTGTCGGCGTTTTCCTTGTTATAGGGTTTGCCGCCGATGCGGGCGAACGCATGGTCCATGCCCGGATAGCTGTGAATGGTGACGTTGGGATTATCGGCCAAGCCTTCCTTGACCTGTTGCTGCGCTTCCTTCGAGACAAAGCCGTCTTCTTCAGCAATGTGCAACATCAGCGGCTTTGAGATCTTGCTCGCTTCGCCCAGCAGTTCCTCTATGCCGACGCCGTAGTAGCCGACATTGGCGTCCGCGTCGCTGCGGGTCGCCATCAGATAGGCGAGCTTGCCGCCGAGGCAGAAACCGACGCTGCCAACCTTTCCACTGGCGCCATCCATGCTGCGGGCATAGCTGAGGGTCGCCTTCAGATCCTCGATGCCCTTGTCCACATCGAAGCCCTGGAACAGTTGGAAGGCCTTCTGCCATTCCTCGTCGGTGGCATCGGTGATGTCCACCCGCGGCTCCTGGCGCCAGAACAGATCGGGCGAAACGGCGATATAGCCCTTATCCGCCCACAGCTTGGCGATGTCCCGCATGGCGTGGTTCACGCCAAAGATTTCCTGGATGCAGATGATGACGCTGGCCGGGCCGCCGCTCGCCGGGCGCTCCACATACAGGCCGAATTCGCCGCCATCGTTCGCTTTGATCGTCGTCCAGTCACCCATTGTATTGTCCTCGTTAAGGTTAACCATTAGCCGCCAACCTATCGCCGTTGGCGCGGTCAGAAAAGCCTGCAAAACAAGGCCGTCTTTAGGGACCGGTATAAGCGGCGGCTGGGCAGGACAGACTTTGCAGCGCTTCCCGCACCGCGCGCTCGCCGCTCTCCCAGGCGCCGTGCGCGGTGCTGAAGAAAGTCGCGTGCGTGGCCTCGCCCGCAAAGAACAGTCGACCCGCCACCGGCTCCGCCAGCACGCGGCGGGGGTCGCCGCCGCCTGGCGTCATGGCGGCATAGCCACCCCAGACCCAAGGCGTCACACCCCAGCACGAGGCCCGCGCCGCCCTCACCCGCCGCGGGAAAGCGCTGCCATACATGGCGGCAAATTGTGCCAGCACGAAGTCGATCCGGGCAGCCTCGCCCAGCGGCTCCAATGCCCGGGCCGCTGCCGCATCGATGAACGCCTCGGCAATCGGGCGGCCAAACCGTCCGATCTGGGCCGAGACCAGGGCGCTGATCCCATTCAGCCATTCGGGATCGAGCCGGTCGACCCGCAACGCCACCTTGTCCACCCGGCCGAGCGGCAGCCGCGCCAGCGCCTCCTGCTTTCCGGTCGGCAGCGCCGGCGCAAACCGGATGCGAGGGAGCGCACCGGTCGAGCCGGTCAGGATGACCGCCTTGGTCTTGAGCACACCGCTCGCCGTCAAAAGCCGGACGCGAGGCCCGCCATAGTCGATCGCCAGCACCGGGCTTTCGCAGCGGAGAGCAAGCCCCGCCGCCCGGCGCACGATCCACTGGCCGTAACCGCCGGGCATGGTCCAGTTCTTGCCGGTGTCGCGATAGCGGTACCAGTCCAGCGCGCCCACCTCGGCCGGCGGCACACTGGTATAGGCGCCGCACCACCACTCGAAATACCGCCGATAGGGGGAGGGCTCATCCAGCATCATGGCGGTGGCCGGATCCTCTCCCCGCGCACCCGCCGCCCGCAGGCGCGCCTCGCAGCGGTCGAGATAGGCGCGGCAGTCGGCCTGCTCCGCCTCGCTCGCCCAACGCTCTCGATCGTCCAGGAAAAACCGGAACGGCCCCTCATCCTGCCCGAACGTCTCCGGCGGCGCATCCGCCAGGACGTTTTCGTCCGCGGAGTGCAACCAGGTGCAGCCCATGTCCACGGGATAGCCGAGCGAATGATCCGTCAGCGCTCGCCCGCCCACCCGGCCCGAGGCCTCCAGCACTACGTAGCCCACGCCGGCCGCACGCAACGCCCGGCCCGCGGCAATGCCGGCCGCGCCCGCACCGACGACGGCGACATCCACTTCGGTCATGATCGGCGATGGCGCGCCATGGGGCTAATCCCGGCCAGCCATCATGCGGGTTGCCTCGAACGTCGCGACGGTCTCGCCCTTTTGGTTGACGATATCGTTCCTGGTCTTGACGATGCCGCGGTTGCCCTTGGAGGTCGGGCGCACGCTCAGCACTTCGACCTCCACGTGGATGGTATCGCCGACATTGGTCGGACCCAGCATTTTCAAGGTCGCCTCCAGCATGGCGAGGCCCGTGTGCTGCATCGTTGCCTGCACCAGCAAGCCCTCGGCAAAGCAGTAGCAGAGCGCCCCCGGCACCGGCCGCGCGCCCTGGATCGCGCCCTGGCCGGCATAGGTCGTGTCGGTGAAGATCATCTCGACCATGCCGGTCGCGTTGATGAAGTTCACCAGGTCCGCTTCCGTAATGGTGCGGTTGATGGTGCGGAACTTCTGGCCGGCTTCCAGATCGTTCCAGTGCAGCCCCAGGCCGACATAGTGCATAGGCGACGGTATCCTCTTGAGGTGCGAACTATCTGGCGAGCAGCGATAATGGGTTGGCGCCGCAGTGTCTATGACCTGGTGACGCTGCGTGTTGTGTGCGGCTTGACGATCAGGCCCGGCCTTCTCATATCGCGGTAACGAGCAAACATATAAGGTGCATGGCCCCACAGGTGCGGCTAGGCTCATTTATTGTCGTTGCTCGACGAACTGACCATCTATTCTGAGGACAACCATGACCAATCAACCCCGAAGCATTCAGAACCTGCAAAAAGCGCTTTCCATGGAACTGAGCGCCACCCATCAATATCTTTTGCACGCTCACGTGCTGGAGGATTGGGGCCTGGAAACGCTCTCCGCCAAAATGCGCGAGGAGATGCACGAAGAATTGGGCCATGCCGGCAATTTTATTGAGCGCATTTTGTTCCTGGATGGCGACCCGGTCGTTTCCGAACAGAAGCCAGCGACCAAGTCGGACTCGTTGAAGGAGCTGTTCGAGGCCGATCTGGCCGACGAGAAGGACGCGATTTCCTTCTATACGCAAGCGGCCAACGCCGCGCGCGAAGACAATGACGTCGGCACGCTCGACATGTTCCAGCGGATCACGCTGGACGAGGAAGGCCATATGGACTGGCTGAAGCAGCAACTGGAACTGGTGCGGCGTATCGGCGAGCAGGCCTACATCGCCCAGCATATGAGCCTGTCACCGTCCGAGTAAGGATCGCGAGGGGCGGGTAAGGACGATGCGAACGGCGGCCTTCTTTAACAACATCGTCAAATCCCGTTACGAGCGGACGACATTCACCCGGCTGCGGTACGCAAGGCGGGAATGACGTCGCTTGCCAAACGCGCCTGCGCCAGTTCGGCTTCCTCGCCGAACTGATCGGCGCGCGGGCCAATAATGAACATGCGATCAATGCCCAGATTGCGCAGCTCGTTGAGCTTGGTGATACAGCTGTCGGCCGGTCCGACGACCGCGAACCGCTGGATGAACTCCAGCGGTAGCGCCTCTGCATGGGCCGCATCGGCTCTGCCGTGACGCGCCTTGTCGTAATTGCCAAGCCGGTCGAAGACGGCATCGTCGCCCTTCTTGACCTGCTCGCGGGACGCGCCCGGCATGCTGGTGAAGTGCGCGAAGATCCCCACGCCTGCCCGCACGAGCTCCGCCGCCCGCGCCACATCCTCATGCACGCACACGTTCAAATACGCACCCAGTGACGGCATTTTCCCTTCTGAACCGACGGCTTGGCGCACCTGTTCGATGCCCCATGCGACTCGCTCGGGGTCGGCGCCCAGGGAGAAACTGACGCGATCCGCCAGCCGCGCACCGATGCCGATGACCTTGGGCCCGGTGGCGCCGACATCGACCGGCACCTTGGGCACCCGGGCGCCGGATAGCCAATGCAACCGGCTCTCATAGCCGTCGATATCGAGCGCGTCGCCGCGCAGGTAGGTCTGGAGATCCGCGATGTAGCGCTCGAATACGGTCGGGGAAACCGGCTTGTGCCCGATATTGAACAGGGACGAGTTGCCGCGGCCGATCCCCAACATGGCGCGACCGCCCGAAATTTCCTGAATGCTCGCGATTGCACCGGCGGTGACTGCGGCATGCCGGGTCAGTGGATTGGTCACGCCCGGCCCCAGCCAGAGCTTTGATGTGGCGCGGGCAGCGAGCGCCATCGCCACATAGGTATCGCCCGACAGGTTCTGGGAGTTGGTCAAAGTCAGGCCGTCGAAACCCAGCGTTTCACAACGCACCGCCTGCGCTTCAATGTCCGCGAGGGACGGTCGACCGAAGTGCCAAAACTCGAGTGGGCTGAGGCTCATTTGGAAAATACCTTATGTCAGAGACAGCAAGGCTTAATACTAATTCAAGATCAGAGATTTGAACATGCGGGGCGGAGGGAGGGAGCCAGATCAGGCATAACCAGCAACCGACCGGTCCCGCCTACCCCTCCAGCAATACCGCCGCCTCCATGGCGGCGTAGGTTAACACAGCGTCGGCGCCGGCGCGTTTGAAGCTCATCAGGGTTTCCATCATCACCCGGTCATAGTCGAGCCAGCCCTGCATCGCCGCCGCCTTCAGCATCGAGTACTCGCCGCTGACGTTATAGGCGACGGTCGGCGCGCCGAACTCGTCCTTCACGCGGCGGATGATGTCCAGATAGGGCAGGCCCGGCTTCACCATCACCATGTCCGCGCCCTCGGCCAGGTCGAGGGCCACTTCGCGCAGGGCCTCGTCGGAGTTGGCGGGGTCCATCTGGTAGGTCTTCTTGTCCGCCGTCCCCAGGTTTGCCGCCGAGCCGACCGCATCCCGGAACGGCGCGAAGAAGCCGCTCGCGTACTTGGCGGCATAGGACAAAATCCGCACGTGGTCGTAACCTTCGGCGTCCAGCGCTTGGCGGATCGCGCCAATGCGGCCGTCCATCATGTCGCTCGGCGCGATCACGTCGCAGCCGGCCTGCGCCTGGATCACCGACTGGCGGCAGAGGATTTCGACCGTATGGTCGTTCACCACATAGCCATCCTCGATCACGCCGTCATGGCCGTGGCTGGTAAAGGGGTCGAGCGCCGCGTCGCAAATGATGCCGATATCCGGCACCGCGTCCTTGATCCGGCGCACGGCATCGCAGAGCGCGTTCTCCGGGTTCACCGCCTCAGCCCCGTCCGGCGTTTTCAGCCTCGGGTCGATCAGCGGGAAGATGGCGACTGCGGGAATGCCGCGCTCATAGGCCTGGCGCACCGGCTGCACGATCCGGTCGGGGGAATAGCGAAACTGTTCCGGCATGCTGTCGACCGGCTCCATCAGATCGCTGCCCTCGCGCACGAAGATCGGCCAGATCAGATCGTCCACCGACAGCGTGTTTTCCGCGACCAGCCGCCGGGTCCAGGCATCGCGGCGGTTGCGGCGCATGCGGGTGTTGGGATAACCAGCGGAGGGAAATTGCAATGCCATCGGATCGGCCCTGTATCTACGAACGCAGCATAACTATGGAATAGCCGGCATGGTGCCGCCACATTGGCAAATAGCAATGAGCCCTTCGGCGCAGGCCGTTGGGCCGCCGCTGTGGGCCGCAAAGGAGCCCCGCCCATGCCGTTCGACCTGAACGAAGACCAGCTCGCCTTTCAGGATACCGCCCGCGGCTTTGCCGACGAAGTGTTCGCGCCCAACGCCGCGCGCTGGGACGCCGAAAAAATCTTTCCCGTGGAGGAATTGCGCCAGGCAGCCGCGCTGGGCTTCGGCGGCATCTATGTGCGGGACGATGTGGGCGGCTCGTCGCTGAGCCGCCACGACGCGGCGGTGATCTTCGAGGAACTGGCGGCAGGCTGCACGTCCACCGCTGCCTATATCTCGATCCACAATATGGCCGCCTGGATGATCGACCGCTTCGGCTCGGAAGAGCAGCGGCAGCGCTTCCTGCCCGGTCTTTGCAGCATGGAAACGCTGGCGAGCTATTGCCTGACCGAGCCCGGCGCCGGCTCCGACGCGGCGGCGCTGAAAACACGCGCGGTGCGCGACGGCGATCACTATGTCCTGAACGGCGGCAAGGCGTTCATTTCCGGCGCGGGCAGCACCGACCTCTATCTCTCTATGGTGCGCACCGGCGATGACAGCCCGCGCGGCATCTCCTGCCTGGCAATCCCGAAGGACGCGCCCGGCCTCTCCTTTGGCGAGCAGGAGCGGAAGATGGGCTGGAATTCCCAGCCGACGGCGATGGTGCTGTTCGACGACTGCCGCGTGCCGGCCGACAACCTGATTGGCGGGGAGGGCGACGGCTTCAAGATCGCCATGGCGGGGCTTGACGGCGGCCGCATCAATATCGGCGCCTGCTCCATTGGCGCGGCCCGCGCCGCCCTGGATGCGGCTAAGAACTACATGGTCGAGCGCAAGGCATTCGGCCAGCGGCTCGCGGACTTCCAGGCGCTGCAGTTCAAGCTTGCCGACATGGCGACCGATTTGGACGCGGCGCGCCTGATGATCCACCGGGCGGCCCGGGCGGTGGACGCCGACCATCCGGAAAAGACCCTCTATTGCGCCATGGCCAAGCGTTTCGCGACCGATGCGGGCTTTGCCATTTGCAACGAGGCCCTACAAATCCACGGGGGCTATGGCTATCTGCAGGACTTCCCGCTGGAACGCTATGTGCGCGACACCCGCGTGCATCAGATTCTGGAAGGGACCAACGAAATCATGCGGGTCATCATCGCCCGCCGCTTGTTGCAGGAAATGAACGCGTGACCGACCAAACCAACGACGAGATCTATTTCGAGCAGACAGGCTCGCTTGCCGAGATCGCGCTGAACCGTCCGAAGGCACTGAACGCGCTGACCCTGGACATGGTAAATCGTATGGACCAGCAGCTCGTCGAATGGGCGGACGACGCCAGCGTCGGCTGCGTCGTGGTCCGGCCGGCGCTGGGCGGGCGCGCCTTTGCGGCCGGCGGCGATATCGAGCGGCTCTACCGCGAACGCGGCAATCCCTACACCGCCACGTTCTTCTGGAACGAATATATCCTGAACTGGCGCATCCACCACTACCCGAAGCCGTATGTCGCTTTCATGGACGGCATCGTCATGGGCGGCGGCGTGGGCGTTTCGTTGCTGGGCAGCGTACGAGTCGCGACCGAGAATACCAGCTTCGCCATGCCGGAAACCGGCATCGGCTTCTTCCCGGACGTGGGCGGCGGCTGGTTTCTGCCCCGGCTGCCGGGGCGGCTCGGCGTCTATCTGGCGATGACCGGCGCCCGGCTGAACGCCGCGGACTGCTGCGCGGTCGGCTTGGCGGATGTCTATATCCCGCAGGAACGGCTGGAGGATGCGGCGGAGGTGCTGGCGACCCTGGAGCCCAATGCCAGCCGCGCCGCGGTCATGGGCGTGCTGGAGGTGTTCGCGGACAAACCGCCCGCCGCCCACATCACTACCCTGCAACCGGAAATCGACCGGCTGTTCGGGGGCGAGACGGTAGAGGAAATCCTCAACGCCCTGTTCAAGGACGAAAGCGACAACGCCCAGAAATGGGCAAAGGCCATGGCCGGCAAGGCGCCGACCTCTCTGAAAGTGGCGCTGGAGCAACTGCGGCGTGGCAAGGACATGAGCCTGGCGGACGTGCTGACGATGGAATTCCGGCTCTCCCAAGCCTTTTGCGCCGACCATGATTTTTTCGAAGGCATCCGCGCGCTCATCGTCGATAAGGACAATATGCCGAATTGGGAGCCATCCACCCATGCCGGCGTGACGGAGGAGCGGGTAGCAAAGCTATTTTCTGCCGGCGGCCGCGGGTGAACTGACCTTCGAGGCGCCCGAGCGGCGGGAATAGATCGCCGTTCAAGAAAAGTCGCGTGATCCGTCAGTCGGTTATTCACCGGTTGATCAGATCAATGCTCCTAAAGAAGTTCCGTGCGTGAACTCGGAAGCAGAACGAATTAGTACGTCTAGCGTAACGGTTGTAAATCCCCACATGGCTAATGAGGTGGATGACAACGAGCCGAAACAAGGAAGCCCCATGACCCAAAACACCTCTCAGCCCCTGCCCAAAATGCTCATGAACATGGATATTCCCTTCGCCAATGGCTTCGACGGCCTGTTCGGCCGCATGATGCGGGAGACCGTCACCATGCAGGCCGAAATGCTGGAATTCATGAACAAGCGGATGAACGCCAACATGCAGGCTTCCCAGGAGATCTGGACCACCAAAAGCCCGGTCGAAGCCAGCGAAGTGATTCAGCGCTACTATGAGCGCGCGTTAGAAGACTATATGGCCCGGACCAACGACATGATCGAGGCGGCCGCCGCGATCGCTCGGGACGTGCACGTCCCGCACGAATGGCGAGGCAGGGATCCGAAGACCGGAAAATCGGATAAATCGCTCAATACCGACTGACCGATAATGTCGCCCGCCGGTCCTTCGTTGCAGACCGGCGGGCGACCGCATATTGTGCGAGCCTGTCGTTTCGAAACCGAAACAGGAACCCGTCATGGCTCGCATCGGCTTTATCGGCGTCGGCAATATGGGCGGACCGATGTCCGCCAATCTGATCAAGGCCGGCCACACCGTTACCGTCTTCGACCTGTCGCCTGAATCCGTGAAAGCGGCGGAGGCGAACGGTTGCACCGCCGCCGAAAGCGCTGCCGCCTGTGCGAAAGGCCAGGAGGTAGTCATCACCATGCTGCCCGCCGGCCCGCACGTGCGTGGCGTCTATGGCGCCAAGGGCGAGCAGGGTAGCGTCATCGACGCAGCGGATGACGGCACATTGCTGATCGACTGCTCCACGATTGATGTGGCCTCGGCCCGGGAGGTGGCGGCAAAGGCAACGGAACGTGGCCTGCCCATGATCGAGGCACCCGTCACCGGCGGCACCGGCGGCGCCGTCGCCGGCACGCTCACCATGATCGTCGGCGGGCCGAAGCAGGTGTATGAGCAGGCCAAGCCGTATCTGGAAGTGGTCGGCGGCAAGGTCGTCTATTGCGGCGAAGCCGGTGCCGGGCAGGCGGTCAAGATCTGCAACAACATGATGCTGGCGGTGAACCTGGCCGGTGTGGCCGAGGGCATGACCCTGATTGAGGAGTTGGGCATCGAGCCCGCCATCCTGAAAGAGGTCTCCAGCGCGGGTTCCGGCAATAGCTGGGCGCTCAGCACCTATAATCCGGTGCCCGGCCTTTCCGAAGGCGCGCCCGCGAACAACGGCTACAAACCGGGCTTTACGGGCGCGATGCTCTCGAAGGACCTGGGGCTCGCCATGGAAGCGGGCGTTGCTACCGGCGTGCCGCTCACCATGGGTGCAACGGCGGCCCAGTTGTTCCGGCTCTATTGCCTGGCGGGCATGGCCGAAGACGATATGTCCGGCATCATTCGGATGTTGCAAAAAAACACCAAGAATTAACCGCGAAAATTCAGCAGGCTTTCAGGCAAATGCCGTACGGTTCATCCCAAGTGCAGAGGGGTTCAGCAATGAAGGACCAAAACCGTGCAGCATTACCTGGAGTGCGTCTCGAACATCGAGCGCTTGCATCGCCTCTTTCTGGAGGTGCTAAAAACCGAATTGGACGCCATGCGGGTGCGCGACATCAGCAACGTCCAATGTCTTATACTCTATAACATTGCCGGCGACGAAATCAGCGTCGGCGAATTGACGGAGCGCAGCTATCTGTTGGGCTCCAACGTCTCCTATAACCTGAAGAAGATGGTCGAGGCCGGTTATTTGAGCCAACAGCGGGCGGAACACGACCGCCGCTCGATCCATGTCCGCCTGACCGAGAAGGGTGAAAAATTCTGGCGCGTGCTGGACACCATGTTCGAGCGGCATGCCGGTCTGTTACATGAAGCCGAAATCGAGGAAGCGGTGCTGGCGGATGTGAGCAAGCACCTGCAAGCGATAGAGCGCTTTTGGAACCTGGTCCGCTCCCGCGTGCCCCGCGCGCCGGAACCGTTGGTCGGGCGACAGGTGACCTTGGAAGAGGCGTCCAGCTATTTTCAGAGCCAACGGCGGACGGCCGTGGCTTATTGATCTGCTGCGATCGGCGAGCCCTACATCCGCGGCGGCAGGTGCCCCCGCTTCACCCAGTACGTGCAGCCCCGGTCCGGTCCTGTGGCCAAGCCGAGGCGCGCACCAGGCGGATTGCGGATCCAGCAGCCGGGGCCGTGCGCCCCGCCCGCCTGCCGCAAAGTGCCTTGCAAGACCAGGATCTCCTCGCCTCCCGGCAAAAACCGCTCGCCGGGGTCGATGCCGGGCGCCAGCCGCTCCAACGCGACGGCTTCGCGCCCGTCCGACGGCGCGTAGAGCACCTGGCGCTCGTAGCCCTGACAGCGTGTCGCCTGCCATTGACCGGCCGCGGTGTCGATGTGAACCAGAGGCTCCAACCCGTCGTCCCGCATCTGGCGCAACTTGACGAAGATCGTGCAGCCGGGCGCGCTCGCCGGCGTATGGCGGCTGCCGGGCGGGTTGCGGACATAGAAGCCGGGCCCGAAATCGCCGTGCTCGTCCTGGAAGACGCCGTCAAGCACCAAAAACTCCTCGCCCAGCGCATGCTCGTGCGGGGAGAAGGCGCTGCGGGGGGCATAGCGCACGATCGAGGTCGCCCGTGCCACCTCCCCGCCGATCCGGTCCAGCATCCGCCGTTCCACGCCGGCCATTGGCGAGGGGATCCAGGGCATGGCCCCGGTGTCCAGAACCACGCGCCGCGTGAAGTCGGCATTGATGTGTGTGTCGCCCATGGCGCGCCTCCAATCTTCCGCCGATGGTCAGTCTATCCGCACCGGCAGGCTTGAAAACCCCCGAAAGCGCGCCCGGCCGCCCCGCACCGGCTCGCGGGCCGGGCGCAGCTTCGGGAAGCGTTGCACCAGCCTGCCGATTGCGACCTGGCCCTCCATCCGGGCGAGCGAGGCGCCCGCGCAGATATGAATGCCGCTCGCGAAGGCCAGGTGCCGGTTCGGTTGCCGGCCGATATCCAGGCACTCCGGATTGGCAAACGCATCCGGGTCCCGGTTGGCCGCGCCGATACAGAGATGCAGCTAGGCGCCTTTCGGGATGGCGACACCGCCGATCGCGCAATCTTCCGCCGCCTGACGGTTGCCCAGCTGGTTGGAGCTTTCGAAGCGCAGGAACTCCTCGACGGCGCTTTCGATCAGGCCGGGGTCCTCGCGCAGCCGCCGATGCTCGGTTGGAAAGCGGAACAGCGCCTCGACGCCGTTGCCGATCAAATTGGTGGTGGTCTCGTGACCGGCATTCAGGAGGAAGATGCAGTTGTGCAGCAGCTCCGGCTCGGTCAGCCGGTCGCCTTCTGCCGTTTCCGCCATCAGTTTGGAGAGGATTTCGCCGTCGTCTGAGGGCAGTTCGCCCCGGCGGCGGCGCGCGAACAGGTGGGCAAGATAGCGCTTGAAATCCTCGACCGCCTCGTTCCCCTCGGCCAGGCGTTCCGGCGAGGGGTCGGGTTCGAGCGCGCCCAGGATCGCCAGCGACCAGGCGCGCAGGGGTCCGCGCTCGCCGGACGGCACGCCCAGCATGTCGCCGATCAACCGGATCGGCAGGGCCGCGGCCAAGTCCGCAATCACATCGCATTCGCCGTTCGCCGCCGCCCGGTCGAGCATGCCATCGACGAACGCCTCGACCCGGGCACGCAGCGCGGCGAGCGCCCGCGGCGTAAACGCCGGCGTCAGCAGCCGACGCACCCGGGTGTGCAGCGGTGGGTCGTTGAAAACCAGGCTGGTGGTGTGGTGCTCGTAGAGCGGCGAGTCGCCAAACACCGGCCGGAATGCCTGTCGCTTGTCGGAGAGGAAGCGTGTGTGATCCTTGTAGACAGCCAGGCAATCGGCATAGCGGGTCAGGAAGAACGATCCGTCCGGCAGACGCTTGACGGGTTCCGTTTGCCGCAACGCGGTATAGGTCGGATAGGGATCCGCCAAAAAGGCTGCAGACACAACTTTCAAATCAAAATTTCGACATAAATCTATTATTGGTAATTTTCGCGTTGCTTCTTTGCTATTTTTAGTCATTTTATTGCTCTTCAGCGATTGGGGGCAGTTGCGTGAGGGCTTGAAAATGCCTATGGTATGCTGCACCGCACACCCGCCCGCCTGCGACACTGACGGACCGATGAGCAAAGCGTTCACTGGCAATTTCTTCGAAGACCTTAGCCTGGGTCAAGCGATCACCCACCCGACGCCGCGTACGGTGACAACGGGCGACGTGGCACTGTACACTGCCCTCTATGGTGGCCGCTTCGCGCTCCAATCGGCCGACACGGTCGCGGAAGCCATGGGCTATGGGCGCGCGCCAATCGACGATCTGTTGGTGTTTCACTTGGTCTTCGGCAAGTCCGTGCCCGATATCTCGCTCAATGCCGTCGCCAATCTGGGCTACGCGGATTGCCGTTTCCTGCGGCCGGTCTACCCGGGCGATACGCTCGGCGCATCCTCCACCGTTATCGGCCTGCGGGAGAATACAAACGGCAAGACCGGCGTCGTCTATGTGCGGACGGAAGGCCCGAACCAGCATGGCGAGCCGGTTCTGCGTTTCGTCCGTTGGGTGATGGTGCACAAACGCGATCCCTCAACACCCTCGCGGAACAAAACGACGGTGCCCGACCTGCCGGAAGCCGTCGCCGCGGCCGACCTGGTCTGCGATCCGGCGCCTCCGCCCGGCGGCTTCGACACGGCGGCCAGCGGCTCGAACGCGCTGTGGGAAGATTACGCCATCGGCGAGCGGATCGACCATATCGACGGCATGACGCTGGAAGATGCCGAGCACATGCTGGCGACGCGCCTCTATCAGAACACGGCGCGCGTGCATTTCAATGCTGTCGCCCAACAGGACAGCCGCTTCGGCAAACGCCTGATCTATGGCGGCCACATCATCAGCTTGGCCCGCGCGCTCAGCTTCAACGGCCTCGCCAATGCCTGCCGCATCGCGGCCATCAACGCCGGCAGCCACACGGCGCCTGCCTTTGCCGGCGACACGGTCTATGCGTGGAGCGAGGTATTGGACAAGGCCGAGACCGCCGCGCCCGGTCTCGGCGCTCTGCGACTGCGGCTGGTGGCACTAAAAGACCGCCCCGCCGGTGACGACTTCGCGCCCAGGGGGGCCGATGGCCGCCACGACCCTGCCGTGCTGCTGGACCTGGACTACTGGGCGCTGATGCCGCGCCACAATCGATAACATCAGCCGACAACACCAATCGAGAGAGCCTGACCGTCATGCAAAAATCCGCCAAAGCCTTTTACCAGCCGCTGGCCATCGGCGCGCCGCAGCCGCTGACCGACATGCCGGCGCATCTGGAGCGGATGATCCACTTCTTCCCGCCGCACGTGGAGAAGATGCGCAACCGCGTGCCCGAAATGATTACCCAAGTGGACGTGCTGCTCGGCAATCTGGAGGACGCAATTCCGGCAGACGCGAAGGAAGCCGCTCGGCAAGGCTTTATCGAGACCGCCCGGACGCAGGATTTCGGCAATACCGGCCTTTGGACCCGCATCAACGCGCTGACAGCCCCTGGATGTTGGACGACATCACGGAAATCGTTGCCGCCGCCGGCAACAAGGTGGACGTGATCATGCTGCCCAAGGTGGAGGGGCCGTGGGACATTCACTATCTCGACCAGCTGTTGGCACAGCTCGAGGCGAAGCATGGCGTCACCCGGCCTATCCTGATCCATGCGATCCTGGAGACCGCCCAGGGGGTCAACAATGTAGAGGCCATCGCCGCCGCCAGCCCGCGCATGCAGGGCATGAGCCTCGGCCCGGCCGACCTTGCCGCCTCCCGCGGCATGAAAACGACCCGCGTCGGCGGCGGCCACCCGGCCTATGGCGTGCTGGCCGACCCGAACGGCGCCGATGACGAGAAACGCGCCTTTTACCAGCAGGACCTCTGGCACTACACCATCGCCAAGATGGTGGATGCCTGCGTGGCGCACGGGTTGAAGGCCTTTTATGGTCCGTTCGGGGACTTCGCAGACCCGCAGGCCTGCGAGGCACAGTTCCGCAATGCCTTTCTGATGGGCTGCGCCGGCGCATGGACCCTGCACCCCAGCCAGATCGACATCGCCAAGCGCGTGTTCAGCCCGGAAACCGGCGATGTCCTGATGGCGATGCGCATCCTGGAGGCGATGCCGGACGGCTCGGGCGCGGTGATGATCGACGGCAAGATGCAGGACGACGCCACCTGGAAACAGGCCAAGGTCATCGTCGACCTGGCCCGTCAGGTTGCAAAGAAAGATCCGGACCTGGCTGAGAGCTATGGCCTGGCGGCCTAGGCAATCGGGGTAAGGACGGGCAGCCTCCTCACCCCCTACCGCTCCGGCCAGATTTGGGCGCCCGAATTGCCGGGCTCGAATACCACGTAGGTGCGCAGTTCGATGCTTTCCCTCGGCGGCGCAGCGGGATCCTGGTCCGGGTACTGGAACGCGCCATGCGCCGGATAGCTGGCGTCGGGCGCGTAGGCGCTGTCCCAGCTTTTGATCAGGATCACCTCGTCCCGCTCCATTTCCGCTGCATAATACCAGCGGTGCTTCGGGTTGTAGGCCAATTGGTAGATCTCGCCCGTGCGGTCGGGAAAACGCTGGTCCGTCGCAATCAAGTCGCCGATTTCCACGCTGGTCGCATCCGCCAGGGCCAGCGGTGCCCGGCGCACCGGGCCGGCGATTGGCCGCCAGACATTGACCTGCATCAGCCGGCCGCCGTTCGAGAGGATGCGCTCCACCTCCGCCTCTCCCAGGCTGTCCCTGGCGCGCTGCGGGCCGGACTTCGGCGTGTAATCCACATGCACGCGGGTCGCCGGGCCGCGCCGCCCATCCGGGTTCGACGCGCCCGTGCCGCCATCGGAGCGCCGGGTGGCATCGAAAACCATCGCATGATCGGCGCCCAGATGCCGTTTCAGCAACGCGACGGTTTCTTCGTAGTAGGCACCGGTAACCGCCGTGTCGTCGTACAGATCGTCCACTTCAGTCGGATGCCGGAGCAGTTCAAAGCCTTCCACCTCCAGCGAGAACCGATCGCCTTCGGCCCGCATGTCGCAGATGGTCACCGGCTTTTCTTCTGTCTCGAAAAAGACCTTGGGCTCGTTGCCGGTCAGGGCGGAGCTTTCGAAATACGGCTTCTCGTCCTGCGGAATGATAAAGGTGAGCGGCGCGCGAACTTGATTGGCCGCGTCCTTGGTTGCGGCAATATTTGCGTCGTTTTCGATGATGTCGGGCATCGGTGATGCTCCAATGTTTGCGTTGTTTGTAACAATGCGCAGCCAATTCCGCGAAGTCAACGCATCGGGCGCACAAACGCTGCCTGATGTGAGGAAAGCATCTGTGCGGCGGGCGCGCACTTGCTATGGTTGCCCTCAAATCCGATGCAACAGAGGAACCGCCCCATGCCCGGCCGATACGATACCCACCCGGAAATGCAGCCGCTGATCGATGCCCGCGCCAAACAGCCTCCGGCCAAGACCGTGGAGGAAATGCGCGCCGTGTGGGAGGTCTACGCTGCCGAGGTGCGGCCTGAACGACCCGATGGCCTGGAAGTGATCGACACGACTCTGCCGCGGGAGGATGGCCAGCCGGTGCCGGTGCGCATCTACAGGCCCAAAGGATTGCCGGAGCAGGCGCCCTGCGTAGTTTATCTGCACGGTGGCGGCTTCATGAAAGGCTCGCCTGACTCCAGCGACAGCACCGGTTGGGGCCTGGCGTTGGGCGCGCGAGCGGTCTGCGTCAGCGTTGACTACCGGCTCGCACCCGAAAACAAACATCCGGAGCCGCTTTACGACTGCTATGGCGTGCTCGCGCATATTGCCGCGAATGCCGCCAGCATGGGCGTGGATGCGGGCCGCATCGCCGTCGGTGGCGACAGTGCGGGCGGCTGCCTGGCCGCGGCCACCTGCCTGCTGGCGCGCGACCGGGGCGGCCCGGCCATTGCGGCGCAGGTGCTGGTCTATCCCTGTTTGGCCGACGACCTGTCGGCGCCCTCCTACCGCTACAACGTCGACCCGCCCGGCCTGACTAGGGCCAGCATGCAGCAATATTGGGAGTGGTACCTGCCCGACCAGCCGTCCACCGATCCCTATGCGACACCGATGCTAGCCCAGGATCTCTCCAACCTGCCGCCCGCGTTCGTCGTCACGGCCGAGTACGACCCGCTCTACAATGACGGCTTCGACTATGCCGAGAAGCTGCGGGCAGACGCCGTGCCCGTCACCTATCGCTGCGCCCCACGGTTCATCCACGGCTTCCTGCGCGTCGCCCAGGACGGGCCGAAAGCCAAGGCGGAATTCGCCGCCATGACCGATTTCCTGCGCGGAGTGTTCAACTCATGAGCGACCATGACGACCTGATCCGCCTGCCCGCTCGCGATGCGGTGCAGTTGCTGGAAATCGGCGAGGTCTCGCCGCTGGAACTGATCGAGGCCGCCCTTGCCCGGATCGAGCAGGTGGAGCCGCAGGTGAACGCGCTGCCGACCCTCTGCCCGGAACGGGCGCGCGAGCGGGCCAAGAGCCTTCCGCCCGTACCGGAGAACCGGCGCGGCTGGCTGGGCGGCCTGCCGGTCGCGATCAAGGACCTGATGGATGTGGAGGGAGTACGCACCACCTATGCCTCGCCCATTTACGCCGACCACGTGCCGACGGCCTCGCATCCCATGGTGGAACGGCTGGAGGCGAATGGCGGCCTGGTGCTGGCCAAGTCGAACACGCCCGAATTCGGCGCGGGCGGCAGCACCTTCAACGAGGTGTTCGGCAGGACGCGGAACCCCTGGAACATGTCGCTGACCTGCGGCGGCTCAAGCGGCGGCTCGGCGACGGCGCTGGCCACGGGCGAGATCTGGCTCGCGCACGGCTCCGACCATGGCGGCAGCCTGCGCAAGCCCGCCAGCTTCTGTTCAGTCGTGGGCCTGCGGCCCTCCCCCGGCCGGGTGACACGGGGTACGGCCAACAACCTGTTCTCGCCCTCGTCGGTCGAGGGGCCGATGGCGCGGGATGTGCCGGACCTGGCGCTGTTCCTGGACGCGATCACGGGCCGGGACGACCGCGACCCGCTGACCATCCATCCGCCCGCGCGCTCGTTCTTCGAGACCACCATGGAGGCGCTGGCCAAGGGCCGGGACGCCGCACCCCGGCGGGTCGGCTTTACGGTGGACTATGCCGGCAGCGTGCCGGTCTCGAAGGCGGTCAAGCAGGTCACGGCGGCGGCGGCCCGGCGGTTCGAAGACCTGGGCACTGTGGTCGAGGAAGCGTATCCGGCGTTCGGCGACATTGACGAGGCGTTCCAGATCCTGCGCGCGCAGATATTCGTGGTCGCCCGGGAAAAGGAGTTGGCCGAGCATCGCGACAAGATCAAGGCCGACGTAATCTGGAACACCGAGAAGGGCTTTGCCCAGACACCGCAGCAACTGGCCTGGGCCGAGCGGGAGCGGGCGGCATTCTACCGGCGGGTGCTGGCCTTCTTCCAGGCCTATGATTTTTTCGTCTGCCCGGTGGTCAACGTGCCGCCGTTCGACGTGAACCTGCGCTATGTGGATACGGTCGATGGCGTGAAGCTGGAGAACTATATCGCGGGTTCGCTGACTACCTCTGCCATCTCGCTCACCGCCTGTCCGGCAATCAGCGTGCCGGCAGGCTTCGACGACCACGGCCGGCCCATCGGCATGCAGATCGTCGGCCGGCCGCAGGACGAGGCAGGCCTACTGGCCGCTGCCGCCCTGTTCGAGCAGATGACGGGTCTGGCCGACCTGCTGCCCATCGACCCGCGCCCGGGCGAGGTGCCGCCCGTATGAGCGCCTTTACCGAACTGCCGGAAGCCGAGGCAACGGACCGGATCGCAGAAATTTATGCCGAGATCCGGCATTTCTACGGCGTGCCCTATGTCTCGTCCCTGCAACGGCATCTGGCGACCCTGCCGGGGGTGCTGGAATGGGCCTGGGCCGCAGTAAGGCCCGCTTTTGCCAGCGGCGCCCTGCCCGAGACCGCCTGGGAGGCGGCCGCGCATGCCGACCTGCAGCCGCTGCCGAAGCTCTCCCGGCCGGCCCTGCGCCTGCTGGGTGTCGATGACGAAGGGTTGGACCGGATCCGCAATATCTGCCGCTCGTTCGAGACGGTGGCGCCTCTGAACATGGCCATGGGCGCGACGCTTCGCGCGCTGCTGAACGGTGAACAGGCCCGCGGCGGTGAGGCAAGTGGTTTCAAATGGGAGCCACCGGCGACGCTGCCCGCTTCGCCCAAGACCCTGCATCCCGATGAAGTCAACCCGGACACGCGCGCCGTGCTCATGCAGCTTGCCGCCGACATGGACGAGGAGAAGTTCGTGCCCGGCCTCTACCGCCAATTGGCGCATTGGCCGGCCTATCTGGCCCATGCCGCGACCCAGATCGCGCCATTGGTTGATGATCCCGCCACCACCGCGGCGGCAGGCAGACTGCGGGAAAGTATTGCGGGGCGGGTCTCCAGGCTGTTGGAGGATCTGCCGCCGCCCCCACCTCCGCCGGCGGATGCGCCGGTCGAGCATATTTTCGCCTCCATCGAGGCCTATCAGATCACCAGCCCGCAGATGGTCTTTTTCGGTAGGCTGATGCGCGAGGCATTGCCGGAATAGCTGCCCGCCCCGGCTCACCCACATCTTAAGGAAACTGACCCATGACCAAGCTTCTCGACGGCCACACGGCACTCATCACCGGCGGCGGTAGCGGTATTGGCCGCGGCATCGCCAGGGCCTTTGCCGAGCATGGCGCGACCGTGGTCGCCGCCGACATCAACCTGGCGGGCGCAGAGGAAACGGTCGCACAGATCGGCGGCAACACCGCCCGGGCTGAAACGCTCGACGTCACCGACCGCACCTCCTGCAATTCGCTGGCCGCCAAGGTGAAGGCCGAGGTAGGCGACATCTCCATCCTGGTGAACAATGCGGGCATCGTCCGCCGCGCGACCCTGGAGAAGGCCGAGAACCCGCTTGGCGACTGGGACGATACGATCAGTATCAACGTGAACGGCGTCTTCAACACCACCTACGCCTTTCTGGCGCAACTGAAGGCGACCCGCGGCCGGATCATCTCCATCGGCTCGATCCAGAGCTTCCTGCACACGCCGAACTGCGTCGCCTACACCACGAGCAAGCATGCGGTGAAGGGTTTCACCGTGGCGCTGGCGAACGAGTTGGCGCCGCACGGCATCCGCGTGAACGCCATCGGGCCCGGCGTGATCCGCACGCCGATCAACGAGCTGGGCATCATGCAGGACCCAGCCCGGCTGGCCCAGGTGATCGCGCATATCCCGATGGGCCGCTACGGCACGCCCGAGGATATCGCCGGCCCTGCTGTGTTCCTGGCCAGCGACCTGTCGCAATACGTCACCGGCCACACGCTGGTTTCGGATGGCGGCTATCTGACGATTTAGCGCCCGCTACCCCGGCAAACGGGGCGGAGGCGACCCCATTTGCCGGGCGATGCTCTTACGCTCTCACGTTAGAGGGCGGGCCGCCGGTTATTTGTCCAGCCACCAGTCCTCCATGCGCCAGGCATTGTAGATGCTGTTCACGTTGCGCGTAACGTTCTTTACATATGGCTGCCAGCAGGTGGCGGCTTTGCCCCAATAGATCATCGGCCGTGCGTGGTCGAGTTGCAACTCGCGGTCGATCTCCCAGACCAGCTTCTTACGCTCCTCAATGTCCGTGATGGCCGATTGCTGTTCCATCAACGTTTGGATTTTCTCATTGCAGTATCCGGTGTAGTTGCGCTGCGATCCGCAAGCATAGTTTTCGAAGAAGACCACATCCGGATCATCAATGCCGACCCCCATGATATTCATACCGACCTGATACGCCTTGCGGCCAACGACGCCATACCAGGTGGCGGTCTCTACCGGATCAAGCTCGGCGTCGATATAAACCTGCTTCAGGTGGTCAATCAGGATCACCGCTGCGTCACGATAGCTAGCGATATTGCGGGTCGCGACCTTAACGTTCAGTCGGTTGTCGGGCCCGTAGCCAAGCTCCTGCATGATCGCCCGCGCCTTTTCCCGATTCGCCTCAACGTCGAGGCCATAGCCCGGCAACTCATCCAGTAGCTCTTTGGGCATCCCCCAGATGCCAAAAGGCGGCGGCATCATTGCGGCGCCGCGCAGAAACTCCCCCTCACCCAAAATGTCGATGAAGGCTTGCCGATCAATGGTAAGCGCCATCGCTTCCCGGATTTTAGGGTTGTCGAACGGTGGCGCATCCCGGTTGACCAGCAGATTGCCTGCCGTCCCCGTTGGGGTCAGCTTGCACACGGCATCTGGTGCCTGCGCCTTCACGTCCTTCAGGAGCGGAATCGTAACGTCAGAATCGAACGTCATGTCGAACTCGCCGGCGGCAAAGCCAAGAATGCGGGTCGAACGGCTTTTGACGATGGTCCATTCGTGTCCGTCCAGGTATGGCAGCCCCTCTTTCCAGTAGTTCTCATTCTTCTCCAGCGAGACCACTTCGTTCTGCTTCATTTCCTTGAACTTGAATGGCCCGGTGCCGATCGGCGCGGTGCGCATGGTCTGCGCGTCGATGTGACAGGGATAGACGGGCGAGAAGGCCCGCGGCCAAAAGCGCCAGAAATGACGGCTGAGACTGGCCGAGATGAAAGGTGACCTCTTGATCGCCATCGGTCGTCACCTCCTTTAAATTCCAGTACCAGGACTTGCGCGGGTTCTTGCGCAGACGCATGTCGCGGTCATCCACCTTGCCCTGAATCATGTCCCAGGTGCACTTCACATCGGCGCTGGTGAAGGGCTTGCCGTCGTGCCAGGTAACGCCGTCACGCAGTTTGAAGGTCAGTTCGGTGCCATCCCCGCTCCACGACCACTCGGTCGCCAGATCGGGCACGATGCTGTCCAGGCTGTTCACCGGCTCGTGCTGGTCGAAGATCACCAAATTATTGTAAACGCTCATGAACGGTGCGACGGTGGAGATTGTCGCTTCCTCGTGGATCGAGGCGCTGGGCGGCGTGCCCCGGTGGTATAGCTTGAGAACGCCGCCCGCTTTCTGGGCGAGCGCGCTGTGTCCCGCGGCCGCAACGGTGGCCGCCATCAAGGCGCCGACGACAAGGGTTCGCATGGCCGTTTCCTTCCAACTGGTTGTATGGCACGGCGTTGACCGCCGTTTTCCGCTGCGACAAGTCTAGGCGCATATCAGGGCGCAACGAAAGGGCCTTAACCGCTCCTTTCGGCATCCGCTTCTGAGCGTCGTCAGGCAAAGGTCACCTCAGGCAAACGTCACGTTTACCTGCATCGCTATCGTGCCTTCGGGCGTCAGGCTCCAGCAATCGCAGCCCTGCTCGGTGGGCTTGCCCACCAGGGTAATCGGCGTGTTCACGAACAGCGGCGCGCGGGCGCGCATACGGTAGGTCAGAATCGTCTTGTCCGGATTCATGTCGCGCACGAAATTGATCAGCAGCGTGGACGATAACGGTCCGTGCACCACCAGCGCCGGATAGCGCTCCACGTCTTTGGCCCAAGGCGCATCGTAATGGATGCGGTGCGTGTTGAAGGTCAGCGCCGAGAAACGGAACAGCAGCGCCTCGTCGCAGGTGTGCTCGCGCTTCCAGACGGTGTCGGAGGGAGGCGTCTCGCGCTTTGGCGCGGCGCTGGAGGCGCCCTCGGCCACAGCCTCGCGGTAGGCGGTGCCCCGCTCTTCCTCGATCGCCAGGCCGTCCGGGCCATAGATGCGGCTGACCACGGTCGCGAACACCAGCGTGCCTGTGGAACCGCTCTTCATCTGCATGTCGGTCAGTTCGGTCTCGCGCCGGCACTCGTCGCCAATGCGGAGCGGCTGGTGGAAGGTCCAGGTGGTGCCCGCAAACATGCGCCGCGGCAATGGCATGGCCGGGATCACACCGGAGGAGGTGGGCGCGCCGTCCGGCCCCAACTCGCCGGGCCTTGTGGTCGGCAGGAACCAGAACTGGTGCCAGCCCTGGGGAATGGGTGTACCGGGCGCGGGATCGGCCTCGTTCCGGTCCAGCGAGGCGTTCATGGCGGCCATGGGCCAGGCGGTGATGGTGTCCCGGTCCTCGACCGTAGCGCCGATGTGGCTGCGCAGTTCGTCGATATCGATCGTCTGAGTGGGGGCGGGGGAAGCTGTGTCGGGCATGTTGGCGTTCTCCTTTAAGACTGGCATGCTAGGGTCACAGATCAAATCAAGGAAGCCCAAGGAAATCCCGATGCGAGTATACGCCCAATTGCCGGTCGATAACTGGAAGAAAACCGCCGAGGCCGCCCAGCGCGCCGAAGCAGCCGGTTATGATGGCGTTTCCACTTCCGAACTGGCGCACGACCTGTTCATGCCGCTCGCCATTGCCGCGCACGTGACGGAGCGGGTGGCGCTAAATACCTCCATCGCCGTGGCGTTCCCGCGCTCGCCCATGGTCACGGCCAATATCGGCCACGACCTGCAGACCAATTCCGGCGGGCGTTTCGAACTGGGCCTCGGCAGCCAGGTGAAAGGCCACAACGAGCGCCGCTTTTCCGTGCCCTGGCGCGATCCGGTCGGGCGGATGCGGGAATACATGGAATCGCTGCGTGCGATCTGGCGCTGCTGGGAGAACGGTGAGAAGCTCGATTTCCAGGGCGAGCACTACAAGTTCAGCCTGATGACGCCGGAATTCTCGCCGGAAAAGAACGGCCATCCCCTGGTGCCGCTGTCGGTGGCCGCCGTAGGGCCGGACATGCTGCGCATGGCGGGCCGCATCGCCGATGGCGCGCGGCTGCATGGCTTCTGCACCAGGAAGTACGCCGAGGACGTCTGCATGGAGCGGATCAATGGCGGCCTGGAAGCGAGCGGCCGCAAACGGGAAAATCTGGAGATTTCGGGCGGCGGCTTCGTCGCGACCGGGCCGGACGAAGCGGCAGTGGCCGAAAAGATCGAGTGGGTGCGCTACCGCGTCGGCTTCTATGGCTCCACCCGCACCTATCTGCCGGTGTTTGCCGTGCACGGGCAGGAGGAACTGGGCCTGAAGCTGCACAAGCTTTCGGTCGACGGCAAATGGGACGAGTTGGCAGCCCAGGTGCCTGACGACGTCGTCAGGCTGTTCGCCGCCGTCGGCACCTATGACGAGCTGCCCGCGGCCATCGAGGAACGCTTCGGCGGCGTCGTGGATGTGATGCGCCTGGGCCTGGACGAGAATATCGCGCCGGACCGCCACGCCGACCTGATCGCCAAGATCCAGACGATCCCGAGCAAATTTGAGGGCTTCGAAAAGCGGGGCGCGACGTAGCCGTCGTCTTTCGAGCCTCTTTACCGTCGCCCTGGATCACGTCCAGGGCAACAGAAGGAAACAAGGCAAACACATGTGACGGAAGGGCTCCAGGCCGCTCCTTTGGTACGTGCTCTCGGCTCTACGCGGGATGAGGCAGGAGTTTGGTCCTTACTTCACGTCCGCTTGCACCTTCATGCTGATGATCGTGTCAGGATCCTGAACAGTGCCGTTCATGGCGGAAGCGCCCTTTTTGATTCGGTCCACGTGATCCATGCCTTCCGTCACCTGGCCCCAGACCGTGTACTGGCCATCCAGGTGCGGCGAGCGGGCGAGCATGATATAAAACTGGCTGTCGCCGCTGTTCGGGCTTTGCGCACGGGCCATGCCGACCGTGCCCCGCTCGAACGGCGTATTGGTGAATTCGGCGTCGATGTTCTGGCCGGACCCGCCGGTACCGTCGCCGCGCGGGTCGCCGGTCTGGGCCATGAAGCCATCGATGACGCGATGGAACTTCACGCCGTCGTAAAAGCCCTGGCGCGTCAGCTCCCTGATGCGGGCGACATGGTTCGGCGCCAGATCGGGCCGCATCTCGATGATGACGGTACCGGTGGGCAGCTCCATAACGAGCGTGTCTTCGGGCCCCGCCACCTGGGCGCCGCCCGCCGTCATACCTGCGCCCGCGGCCGCCGCGACTGTCTTCTTCATCGTGATTCCTTGCTGCGAAATTGATCGGGCGAACCCTAGCGGCCGCCACCGTCCGCGGCAAGCGATGGCTCGCTACGCCAGCGAGATTCGCCCGTCGCTTTGCAGCGATTCCCGCAGCGCAAGAGTGGCAAGCGACGAGGCGAAAACCGCTTCCTCCGCCACCGGAGCGGCGCCGCCTGCGCGCACCGCGTCAGCAAAGGCCGCCAATGCCGCGGCGTGCCCCTTGTCCTGCCTGCCCCGCTGGCGGCGTGTCTTGCCGTTTCGAACCACGGAAAGCGCCCGAAAATCGTCGATGCAGAACGTCTGCCCGGCGCTGAACACCTCGACGCTCTCCTTGCTGTATGCGGTATCGCCAAAGGTGGTGTAGGCGATGGTCGCCAGGCTGCCGTCGCAGAACTCCATGTGCGCGCTGAAATCCTCCGCCGGCGCGCCGGACCCTCCGGCAGCGGCGGCGGCCGCCTGCACCGCCACGATAGGTGCGCCCGCCAGAAACTGGGCCAGGTCGACGAAGTGGCAGGCCTCGCCCAGCAGCCGCCCGCTACCCTGCTCCGGGTCGGCTTCCCAAGAATCAGGGTCCGCCGCTCCGGCGTTGACGCGGATAACGATCTGCCGCCGCCCCTCCAGCGCCGACAGCCGTCGGACAAGTTCCTGGGCGAGCGGCGCAAACCGGCGGTTGAAGCCGACTTGCAGAAAACCTTCGCTAGCCTCGCGCGCTGCCTGCACCTGGTCCAATTGCGCCCGGCTGAGCGCCAGCGGCTTCTCCACATAGACGGACTTGCCGGCAGCGAGCGCGTCTGCCCCAAACTGTGCGTGCGTGCCGTGCGGCGTGAACACCAGAACCGCGTTGATCTCCGGATCGTCCAGCACCGCCGCCGCATCGCTGGCACACTGTTCGAAGCCAAACCGGCCGCGCGCCATTTCCGCGGTCAGCCCCCGTGCCGATGCCACGGTCTTCAGGCGCACATCCGGCAGTTTCGCCAGGCGCGGCAGCATGATGGTTCGTGCGAACCGCCCGGCGCCCAGCACGCCAATAACGCACGCGCCCGGGCTGCGGCGCGTCACCGGCAGGGGGACGGGCCGACGCGGTGCCTCCGCCGCAATATCTCGCGCCGGATAGTCGAGCACAATGCCCAGGTGCGGTTCGCGTCGCTCCGCCATCATCCGGTAGGCCGATGCCGCCTCGGCAAACGCTATGCGATGCGTGGTCAGGCACTCAACGTCAAGCCGCAGCTCCCCCAACAACCGCACCACGGTCTTCAGGTTCTCCGTTTCGGTCCAGCGCACATAGCCTTCCGGATAGGCCATGCCGCGGCGCTCATAGTCCGGATCGTAGCGCCCAGGCCCATAGGAGCGGGCGACGACGATCGAAAGTTCCTTGTGCATGAAAGCGCGATAGGGAAACGCGGTCCCGCTGATACCGACCATGCACACAACCGCCCGGTCGCGGGCGATGGCGGCGGCGGTCTCGAAGGGTTCCGGCTTGTCGGTCGCCGCCGCCAGGACGACCGCGTCGCAGCCCAGGCTCTCGGTGGCTTCCGAAACAGCGGCCGCCGGATCGCCGTCGGCCAGGCACCAGACGCGTTCGGCGGCCAGTTCTTTCGCCAGCGCCAACCGCGCCCGGTCATAGTCGAAGGCGAAGACCCGAGCGCCGGCGTTGCGGGCAAATTGCACCGCCAGCAATCCCACCAGCCCGGTGCCGACGATGCCGACCCATTCGCCCAGTTGCGGGCGCACCAGGCGGACACTGTGCAGGGCAATGGCGCCCAGGGTGGCGAAACATCCCTGCTCGAACGGCACGTTTGCGGGTAGTTTTGCTGCCAGGTTGCCGGGCACCAGATCGACCTCTGCGTGATTGGCCGCGCCCGCGCCGCCAATCGCCACCCGGTCGCCGGGGCGGAACCGACCTTCCAGGCCCGCGCCCACCTCCAACACCTCACCCGCGGCGGAATAGCCGAGCGGCAAGGGGTCGTCCAGCCGCGCATTGACCGCGGCCCAGGTGGCGCGCAGGCCGTCGCGCTGTATCTTTGCCCGTACCTGCTGCACCAGGTCCGGCCGGGCCCGTGCCTTCGCCAGCAGAGACTTCTCGGCGAACGCCGTCACCATCCGTTCGGTACCGGCGGATACCAGTGAGGCGCGCACGGCAACCAGCAGATGCCCGTCGGCAATTTGCGGCGCCGGCGCCGCGACCAACCGAACGCCGCCGCCGCGGGGATTTGCACGATCTGTCTCAACGGTTCGTTAACCATCGGTTGTCATCATTTCGAAACCAAAGGATGTGGCTTGCGCCATGCCCGCTGATTTGGGGTCGGCTGATCTGGCCCCCGCTGATTTGGGCCCGCTGATTTGGGAACAAAATGATGACCAAATGGTTAACCCGGCACCGGCAGCACGATCGCCCGACGGCCGGGACGCCGGGCCAGCCCCGGCCATTGGCTCTGCCGGCGCCCATGCGGGTCGAGCCTGCGGCCGAGCCGCTGCGCCTGGCCGTTGTCACCAGCCGCCTGCCGCTGCCGATGACCCGCGCGGATCAGATGACGGTCGCCCATTGGATCGCCTATCTCTCCGCGCGCGGTCATCAGGTGGAGTTGTTCGCGTTGAAGGGGCGCTCGCCGCCAGAGCCGGAGGCCCTTGCATGGCTCAAACGGCATTGCGCCGCTGTTCATCTGTTCCGGCGCCCCCGCTGGCGGGCAATTCTGGGCGCGGCCGCCGGCTGGCTGCGCGGGAAGCCATTGCAGGTCGGCTATTTTTCCGACCGTGCCCAACGTCGGGCGGTGCGGGCAGGCGCCCACCGCTTCGACGCCGTCTATGTCTACTATATCCGCAGCGCGGAATTGGCCCGGGGCGGGCTCGACGCGCCGGCGATCCTGGCGGTGCAGGTTTCGCAGACCCTGAACATCGCGCGGATGCTGGCCAACTTCCGATCGAGCTGGGAACGGGCGCTCTATCGGTTGGAGGCCCTGCACATCCGGCGTTACGAGGCGACGATCTGGCGGCACTTCAATCGCTCTGTCTTTGTCGGACCCGCAGATCTGGCCGCCGTACAGGCCGCCTGCGCCGCCGCCCGCCTGCCGCCGATCGACAACGCGCTGCTGCTGCCGCACGGCAGCGACATGAGCACGCCGCCGCCGGAACTGGCGGATGACGGCAACACGGTCATGTTCCTCGGCGTGTTGGCAACGAACACCAACGTCGAAGGCGTGCATTGGTTCGTCTCCAAGGTCTGGCCACTGGTCCGGCGACAGCGGCCGAGTGCGCGCTTCCGGATCGCCGGGCGGCGGCCGAGACAGTCCATCCGGGCCTTGCATGGCCGCGACGGTATCGAGGTGGTGGGAGAGATCGCGGACCCGCTGCCGCATCTGGCGCAGGCGAGCGTGTGCATTAGCCCGGTACGCGCGGCGGCCGGCATGCAGAACAAACTGCTGGACTATTTCCGCGCCGGCAAGGCGGTGGTGGCGACCAGCGCCGCGAACGAAGGTATCGGCGCCCCGCCCAACCGCGTGCTGCGCCTGGCAGACCGGCCGGAAGCGTTCGCCGAACAGATTGTGGACCTGCTGGAACACCCGGGAGAGCGGGAGAGCCTGGGCCGCGCTGCCCGCGCTTTCGTCGAAAACGGCTGGAGCTGGGAGGCGTGGTTTTCGAAACTCGAGCAGGCGATCGACGCCACCATCCGCTACCCGCGGCCCATCCCATTGCATGCCCCCGCCCCGGCCACCGGCGGTTACGGCTCGCCGGACGCGGTGCCTGCCGAATTCGCAGCGGCCGAGCCGGAGGTGCCCTGGAACGCCGGCCCCACCGGCCCGGCTTCAGCGGGCCGCCTGTGAGCGAGGCAACGGTGCACCAGGCGCGGCCGGCGTTGCACCCGGCTATGACGCCCAGCCTGCTGCTGCTGCTGTTCGCTCTCGGCTATTACCTGTACGCTGATCTGCCGATATCGTCCGGCTTGCGCCTGCCTGCCGCCGGCGCAATCGTCGGCGGTTGGGGCCTGCTCGCCTGGTATTTGGGGCGGCTGCGCATTGGCGACCTGCAGTTTGGGGGGGCGGTCATCGCGGTGACGTTGGCCAGTCTGGTATTGAATCCGGCCTTTTATGAAGACGCGGCGCTGCGCGCGTTTGCCGGCGATTACGCCACCTCCTACGCCGTCTTTCTGGCCAGCCTGCCGATGGCGCTCGGCGTCATGGCAGCGCTCCGCCATCTCGCAGCCGACACCATGGCCAAGGTCGCGTTGGCGGCGGTACTGCTGATCCTCGCCGGTGTGGCGGCGGAGCGGTTCGCCGGCCTGGGCGCGGTTTCAGACCCGGTGCGCGCCTTCCTGTTTCCGGCGGAAATCGTCTACGCCGAGGACCTGCGCGACCAACTGATCTACGGCGCCGTGCGCGCCAAGCTCTTTACCAGCGAGCCGTCCCATGTTGCGAAGGGGTTCGTTTTGGCGCTGCTGATCTGGTACGCCACCGTCGGCGGCCGTTGGCGCGTGCCCGCTTTCTATCTGCTGCTTGCCGCTGGTGTTCTGCTGATAAAGAGCCCGGGCGTGATGGTGGCCTTGCCCGCCGCCTTGGCCGCGGACCTCTGCCGCATGCGCCGGAACGGCTGGGTTGTCATGCTGGCGCTCGCCGGGTTGATCGCCGCCGTCGGCGCACTGCTGGCCGCCCAGACGCTGTTCCCTGACCGGCTGGCTCATATCGCGAGCGGCCGGGACGGCTCGTTTATCATCCGCGTACTGCTGCCCTGGGAGGTGCTCCACCGCGCCTGGGCCGACCATCCGTTGTTCGGCCTGGGCTTTGGCGCAAAGGAAAGCGGCATCCCTTACGCCATCGCCGCCGCCCAAAGCATGAACCTGGACTTGACCGCCTTGCTCGGCACCAACGCGCCGCTCGGCAACAACGGCGTCTTAATCGGCCTGATCCAGCTGGGGTGCCTCGGCAGCCTGTTGTTCGCGGCGGTGCTGATCCGCTTCTGGCGCTTTGCCTGCGGCCCCTATTGGCCCTTCGCGGCGGCGGGGTTGCTCGGCTATCTGACGCAGATCGGCGGCATCAACGATCCGCGCTTCTGGGGCGGGTTCGCGCTGATCAGCGGCGCCGCCGCCGCCGCTTGGCGCCGCGAGAGGTGTGGCTAACGCCAGGTTGCCGGGTGAGCACGGCGGCGGCTCGCTCAGCGATGGCCGCAGTATCGGCCACCGGCTCGCCCCAGCGCAGGCAGAAGGCCAGGGTCGAACCTTCGGGCATCAGCGAGAAGCGAGTTCGCAGGCTCGGCCACGCCGAAGCGCGGCCAATGCCGGTCTGCCTCCCGGGTCATGAGCGTTCCCGCAATGACCTCGACTTGGACGGCGTCTGCCAGCAGCAAGTCCGAATGCGCGGCGGGATGGGGCCGGCTCCAGCAATCCACCACCAGCAACTGGCGGCCGGGCCACAGGCCCAGCCAGCGCCCGACGGTGACACCGGCGCCTTTTTCATATCCGTCCGCCATGCCGGCGAGCCACAGCGGCGCGAGCCCCTCCCAGGCGTCGCGCTGCACAAACCAGGCGGTTCCCCGGGCGCCGACGCGAAACGAGGCCCAGCCCTCCATCGGCTCCAACCCATCCAGGCGGGGACCATTGTGGCCGCGGGCGGCGCGGCAGGCGTTGCGCAGGTCTCCCGCCGTATAGGTGGGCGTGCCCGTGTCCACCACCGTGCGGACACCGCCGACCGAGAGCTCGAAGGACAGGAAGTCTGCATGGGCATGGCCGGGATTCGCATCCGGACCAACCGGCCCCGCATCGAACAGCACGCAGTCGCCATCCCCGGCGAGCCGGCCATAGCCGGTTTGTGGCAGCATTTGCTTTCCGGCATGCGCCGGCTCCGCCTGATGCTGGCTTGGTGGCGGCGCCTCGCCAATCCAGGCGTCATTGAACAGTCCGATCTCGCCGTCCGGATGCAGCATGACGGAGAGCGCCTCACGCACCCGCCCGATGAGCGGCGCTAGCCCCAGTGCGGCCGGTTGCCAGCTGGCGGCGGCTATGCGCAAGTCCTGCAAGGCGAGCCCCTGATACATGGGCGAGCGCTCCACATGTCCGCCATCGGCCAGGAACTGGCTTTCGGCGCATTCGGGCAAGGCGCGCGCCAGCCAATCGCACCAAGGGGAAGCGCGGTCCGTGCAGCCCTCGAACACGGCCAGCGCCACCAGATTTTTGAGCATGTGGTTGAAGCCCAGCTCGGCCTCGCGGAGGTGGTAGGTATAGGCGGCGCAGCGGCGGATATGACGGGCCAGTACCCGCTCCGCCTCCGGTTCGGGCGGGCCGTTTGCCTGGCGATAGAGCGTCCAGGCGGCCAGCAGATGGATCACCCGGAAGCTGGCGGCAAAGGCGGTCCAGGCGTCTCGCAACGCGCCGGGGGCAGCCGGGCCGCAATTTTCCTCGAAATCCGCGACCAGCGCGGCCGCATCCCGTAAAGCTTGGCGCTCGCCGCCCGCCAGCATCGGCACCAGATAGCCGAAATAGGAAAGGTTCATCCGCCAGAGCGGGTTGTTCGCTTCGCCCAGGTTGACGCGCCAATCCAGCCGGGGCCACTCGCCCAGATCGACCGTGCGATTGATGAAGGTGAAGCGCCCCGCCCGCATTGCTTGCAAATGCGGCCCATGCAGATAGGACTGATGCGCCAACACGATATCCGCGCCGCCCATCCGGGGCCGGGGCAGCGGCAGTTTTCCGGCCTGACGCTCCAACCAGGTGTCGAAGCGCACGGGCAGGACCGCGATCAGCGAGCGGGCACCGCGATTGCGCGCGCGATACGCCCATTGCTCCGGCGTCAGGTGCTTGACCGTACGCCAGGTCCGGCCCGCCTCGCGCAGCCGCTCCGCCACCGCCATCCGCCGCTCCCTCCCTCTTTACGGCCATTGAAACAGCCGAGGGAAGGTGCAGCGCGGACTGTTAATTTGGCGTTAAGGACGCCCGTCAGGCGACTTTCGCGTCCGTCATGATCTCCGGCCGGATCTTCAGGCCGTGGCCTGGCGTCTCCGGCGCGGTCACCATGCCACCCACGGCCTCTGGCGCATCGATGAACATTCCGTCCATCAGGCCCATGTCCTCCAGGATTTCCGCGTTCGGGATGGAGGCGCAGAGATGGATCATCAGCTCCGGATACAGGTGCGGCGCGATCTTCAGACCCCAGGTATCGGCGAGCACCGCAATCTTGCGCAGTTCGGTCAGGCCGCCGCGCACCACGTCCGGCTGCAGGATCGGGCAGCAGGGGTCTTCGAAGAAGGGTTGCAGGTCATAGCGGGTAAAGTGGCTCTCGCCGCCGACGACGCGGGTGCGGGTCAATGCCTTGGCGATGCGGCGGTAGCCGGCGAAGTCCATGGGGATCACCGGCTCCTCCAGCCAATAGATGCCCTGTTCCTCCAGCCTGTGGCCCATGATGATGGCCTTGTCCGCCGTCCAGGCCATGTTGACGTCGACCATGATATCGATCTCGGAGCCGACCGTGTCGCGCATCAGGGCGACGTTGGCCACGTCCTCCGCATCGCTCCAGATATGGCCCACCTGCATCTTGATGGCCTTGAAACCCTGGGAGACGAAGCGTTGCGCCTTTTCCGCCATGCCGTCGCCGCCGAGCCCGCGCCAGCAGCCGGAGCCATAGGCCGGCACCTCCGTCCGCACATTGCCCCAGAGCCGGTGCAGCGGCAGCCCGGCCGCCTGGCCTACCAGATCCCAGAGTGCCACGTCGATCGCGCTGATGGCATAGAGGTTCGCGCCCATGCGGCCGTCGGCGATCGAGCCCATGTACATCTCGCGCCACAGCCCCTCCACCTCAGTCGCGTCGCGCCCGATAATGTGAGGCAGGTATTGTTCCTCGAGGCAGGCCTTGACGGTGCGATAGCCGTCCCGCAGGAAAAGCTGGTAGCCGAGGCCCACATGCCCGGCCCTAGTTTCGACTTCCAGCACCAGCACCTCGCGGTCGCGGGTGAAATTGGCCGAAAGCTTGGGCTGCTCGGCGAACGGCATTTTCAGCAGCGTGACCGTGGCATTGGTGATGGTCGTGTCTGGACGGCTGGTTTCTGGACGGCTCATGGCGCTTCGCTTCCCGGGTTTAATTGCGGACAAATGGTCTCGCGCAAGACTACCCGATGCGGCGGCGGCGGCGCAGCCAGAAAACGGCGGTCAATACCGGCACCACCCAGACGAGCCGCGTCTGATACCGGTCCGCGGGCTCCGATAGGCCGCCGAAAATAACCGCATTGGCCACCAGCGTCGCCAGGATGACCAGATAGACGGAGATCGCCCGGTCCTGGGAGCGGAAATCGCCCCGATAGAACATCACGCCGATCACCGCGAGTGTGAACAGCAGCACCGAAACCTGGATCACGTTAAAGACGACGAACACCGTTCGGTCTCGGTCTCGGGTGTAGACGAACTGCATGCGGCCGTCTTCCTGGCGTTCCAGGACCACCAGACCGAAGTCCTCCAATCCGAACGAGACGAACTGGTCATAGGCGTTCTCCGCCATCGACCAGAGCTGCTCTGCCGGATATTCCTCGAACGAGCGCCAAAGGATGACGGGCTCCTCCTCCCGCACCTTGTCCAACTGCTCCGCGGTCGCCTGGCGCAGCCCCTGGTCTTCGAACAACAATCCCGACACCGTGTCGGGGATCTCGCCCAAAATATCGCAGATTTCATATTGATAGGTGGCGCAGTGCTTCTGAAGATGCCAGCGGGCCGGGCCGTCTTCCATGGAGCGCGCCAGCAGAATCGGCATCCGCTTCGGCACCACGCTGGTCGACTTGAAAGCAACCATACCGAACAGCGCGTTTGCCGCCAGCGCGACGAGGATGGGCGCGATGCCGAACGCGAGTGCGCCAAGCCGCAACCGCCATTGCAAGAGGCGCAGGCCCAGGGCCGCGCCGATGGCGGCAACGGCCAGCGGGATATGGCCGTAGTGGCACATGATCGCCCAGGCCGCGATCAGCCCGAGCACCGTTCGTTGCAACCAAGACAGATCGTCGAACCGGTTCACCAACACGATCGCGTAGAGAAGTATGGCCGCCGCAAACAGGTCCGGCATGATGAACGAGGCGAACCACGGCAGCGACGTCAGAAACACACAGCCCAAAAACAGGGGAACGGCGCTGTTGTCGAGCAGCGTCGGCACGCGCCCGATGGCGCCGCCCAGCACCAGCAGAACCAGCACGGTTTGCGCCAGCGCCGTTCCGAAAAAGCCCAGCGGTGTCAGTTGAGTGGCATAGGTGAAGACGGAATAGGGAACGGAGCGCAGCGCCCGCGCATTGCCGTCGGCCGGCAGGCCCGCCGCGCCGCCTGCCGATGCGCCGTCCGCGGCATCGGCCGAAAACGGCAGCAACTGGCCGATATAGTCGAAGATTTGATAGCCGCGATTGAAATAGGCGGCCGTATCGTAAAAAGCGATCGGCGTCGGGAGGAACAGCATCGGCCAGCAGAGAATGACCGCGACCCCAAGCAACCAAAAGAAGCCCCGGACCGATACCGGATCAATCCAGAGCAGAGGCTCGAAACGGTGTCGTGTCCGGTGCGTCATCGCGATTGCCCCCCCCAGCAGGTTTGTTGCGTCTCCGGTCCCATCAAAGTCTGCGCCGTGTCACTGCGCAAGTTCCTCACGGAAATAGCCGATCGTCTGTTCCAGTCCATCGCGCAGCACGGTCGATGGCTTCCAGCCGGTTAGCCTGCCGACCAGCTCTATGTCCGGCCGGCGCTGGCGCGGGTCGTCAATGGCGGCCTGCATGTGCACGATGTCCGCCTTCGAGCCGGTCAGCGAAAGAACTTCCTCGGCTAACTCCCGCACGGACATTTCCGCCGGATTTCCGAGATTGATGGGGCCGGTCACGCTATCGTCCGTTTCTTCCATGATGCGGATCATGCCGTCGATCAGGTCGTCTACATAACAGAACGAGCGGGACTGCACGCCATCGCCATAAATCGTGATCGGTTCGCCGCGCAGCGCCTGCAGCACGAAGTTGGAAACCACCCGGCCATCGTCCTGGTGCATGCGCGGACCGTAAGTGTTGAAAATGCGAATCACCTTGATCCGCAATTGGTGCTGCCGCCAATAGTCGAAAAACAGGGTTTCGGCGCACCGCTTGCCCTCGTCATAGCAGGAACGGGGGCCGATCGGATTGACGTGGCCCCAATAGCTTTCGGTCTGAGGGTGCTCTAGCGGGTCGCCATAGACCTCCGACGTGGAAGCCTGCAGGATTTTCGCGCCGCACCGTTTAGCCAAGCCCAACATATTGATCGCGCCGTGCACACAGGTCTTGGTCGTCTGCACCGGGTCGTGTTGGTAGTGCACCGGCGAGGCGGGACAGGCCAGATTGTAGATCTCATCCACCTCCACATAGAGGGGGAAGGTCACGTCGTGGCGCAATACCTCAAAGTTTTCCCGGCCGATCAGGTGGTATACGTTCTTGCGTCGGCCGGTGTAGTAGTTGTCGACACACAGAACGTCGTGGCCGGCCGAGACCAGTCGTGCGCAAAGATGGCTGCCCAAAAAGCCGGCGCCACCGGTGACCAGGATTCTTTTCATCGTTCTTGTATCCTACACTCTCTCCGCGGCGGCATCAGGGATTGGGGGCTCAATCTCACCGGATTGAGGCCCGCCCCAACCGAAGCCGGACCTTTCTAGCCCGATTTGCCCGAACGACGCGATGGTCTATTTGGCAGCACATCCCGATGCCAGCGCACGGCCGTCTCGGCAATCTGGTCCACGCGCGAATAGCGGGGCTGCCAGCCCAGCATTTCGTTCGCGCGCAGCGGCTCCGCCACCAGACGAGGCGGGTCGCCCGGCCGCCGGGGGCCTTCCTTTACCATCGGCCACACACCCGCCGCCGCTGCAATCGCGTCGATCACCTGGCGGACGGAAAGGCCGTGGCCCGTACCCAAATTCATCGCGAAAGGTTCGCAGCCGCCTTCCAGCAACTCCATGGCGCCTACATGGGCGGCCGCCAGATCGCTGACATGGACGAAATCGCGAATCGCCGTGCCGTCGGGTGTGTCATAATCGGCGCCGTAGATCTGGACGAAGGGCCGTTGGCCGAGTGCCGCCTGCACCACGATCGGCACCAGGTGGGTTTCAGGCTCGTGCATTTCGCCGATATCGCCGTCCGGATCGGCGCCAGACGCATTGAAATAGCGTAGTGCCGCCGTTCGGATACCATGCACCCTACCATACCAGCAGGCAACCTCCTCCATCATTGCCTTGGACGAGCCATAGGGGCTGATCGGGGCTATCGGCGTATCCTCCGTCAGCGGCAGACATGCAGGCATGCCATAGATCGCGCACGTGGAGGAAATCACCAAATTCCGGACACCGGTCTCGACCATGGCGTCCAGCAGATTGAGCGTCATGGCCACGTTGTTCTGGAAATATATGGCGGGATTGATCATCGATTCGCCGACATTGGAGTAGGCGGCAAAATGCATGATGGCGGAAACGTGGTGCCCGCGGATGGCGGCGGCGATGGCCTCCTTGTCCTCCAGCCGCGCCTCGACCAAGGGACCCCAACGCACCGCCCACCGGTTTCCCAACCGGAAGTCGTCGAAGGTAACGGGTATGTACCCGGCTGCCGCCAGAGCCTTGCAGGCATGGCTGCCAACATAGCCGGCACCACCGGTAACCAACACATTCTTGCTCATTTGCCCGGTTCCCACGGTCTTGTTGCCGGCGATGCTGCGGGCGCTAACCGGGGTGCGGACAGGGTGTAACACTGTCTGGCCTCGGTCGACACGCTCTCATTCTCTTTATAGATGTTTATCATTAGATTATAAAACCGATGGTAGTGCAATATCGGCGATCACCGCCCGATGATCCGACCCTTCGATCCTGATGATCCGGGCATCATCGATTACGGCACCGCGAACCAGAACGTGGTCAATCTTCAGCCCCAGCACCGGCAGCCACGCCGGATATGTACTGAGCACGACCTGCCACCACGGGCCGGCCCGAAGATCCGGCTGGAAGCCTTCGCCCTTGGTCAGAGTCTCCATCTGTGCGGTATAGAGAGTCGAATTGAAATCGCCCCCCAAAATCAAAGGCTCCCGAACGGACTCTGTCCACGCGATCAGGTCCGCCAGCTGGGCGCGTTGCTCAACCTGGCCGCCGATCGTCGCCGGCTTCACCAGATGCGTGCTGGCAAGCCATACCTCGTGACCGTCGATGGAGAGTCGTGCGGCCGTCAGGCGGCCTGGCAAGGCGTCGAGATCCGGCCGCGCCGTCTCAAGAACCGGAAAGCGGGAAAGAACGGCCGAGCCATGGGCATCGAGCAATGGCCGCTGGTCGGTCAGCTGCACGCGGTAGGGGTAAAGGTCCGCCAACGCGTCCAAATCTCCGTTCCAGCGCCGGGTGACCTCCTGCAGCAGAACCACATCGGGCTGCCACTCTGCCAGGCTGCGCCGCAATGCCATGACATTGTTGTTGCTGTACAACACGTTGAAGGTCATCACCCGCAGGCGGCCGTCATCGCTGACGGGAATGGCCATGGCCGGTGCGGCAAGCTGGCTCGCCATAGAGGCAAGATTGACAGCGACGATGCCCGCTCCGATAGCCGCCTGAAACCATCCGTGCCAGACAATGGCCATAACAAAAACGGCCACACCCAGCACGACCAGTTGCGGGCGAAAAATGGTCAACAGACTGGTGACCCACCACTGGCTCCATTGTGTTGCCATAAGCGAGAGAACCAGCACGGTCATCCCCAACCACGCCATTGTCATGCGGTCGATTTGCACCAAAATAAGACGATCCGGAACATCGCTCGGAAAGACTAGTCTACCTAAACCCGCGTCATTTAAGCCTGCGAGTTTAGGCCATTACATAGTAGCAAGAACACATGTCGGGCAACGTAACTAATGTCACGGCTACACCGCATTCGTCAGACAGGATAACGGCAGAGGATGAAGATTTGGTATAAAAACAATCCTGCGGGGACGGGCGCCATCGCCCAATTGGCTCGCTGCCGATGGATGACACCCATACGGCTGCCGGATGGAATCAACGAACTATTAATATTATTGGCCGACAATAGAATGGTCTGATCCACGAAACACTTGTGGCAGCAACTTTTCCGATCGAACCACCGGAACGAGAGCATGAGAGAATCAGCCCTGCGGATCGCGATGGTTACGACGTTTTATCCGCCCTACAATTTCGGGGGCGATGGCGTCTATGTGCAGCGCCTGGCGCGGACATTGGCGCGCAGAGGGCACCATGTCGAGGTCATCCACGACACCGATGGCTATCGCATGCTGTCCGGTGATGACCCGGGCGCATCCGATGCCGGAGCCGAGGAGCGCGACCCGGACGGGGTCATCGTTCACCGGCTGCGCAGCCGCGCCGGGTCCTTGGCCGCGCTGGCCGTCCAGCAACTCGGCCGTCCGGTTGCCCATGCTGCAGAGTTGCGCCGCCTGCTGACGGACCGGTTCGACGTGATCCACTTTCACAATATCTCCATGGTAGGCGGGCCGGGCATTTGGGCCTACGGGACCGGGATAAAGCTACACACGGCGCACGAGCACTGGCTGGTCTGCGAGAGCCATATCCTGTGGCGCAACAACAAAGGGCTTTGCGATGAAAAGCGCTGCGTGGGCTGCGCCCTGAACTACCGGCGGCCGCCGCAAGCCTGGCGGGCGACCAACCTGATCGCGCAGAAAGCGGCGCACGTGGATGCCTTCCTGATGCTTAGCCAGTCGGCCGCGGACAATCACCGGCGCTTCGGCTTCAAGGCGCCCATGACGGTGGTGCCCTCATTTTTGCCGGCCGAAGAAGCCGGGGCCATACCGCCCGCCGCGCGACAGCAGGACGCGTCACCCTATTTTCTGTTCGTCGGCCGCCTGGAGATTATCAAGGGCCTGCAGGACGTGATCCCGCAGTTCGGACCGGATGCGCCGGCGGAACTGTGGATTGCAGGCGCAGGCGAATATGAAGGCGAACTGCGCCGGCTGGCGAAGGGGCGGGACAAGGTGAAATTCCTTGGCCGCCAGCCCATGGACCGGCTGCGGCAGCTCTATCGGAACGCCCTGGCCGTGGTCACGCCGTCGGTCTGCTACGAGGTGTTCCCGATGGTGGTGCTGGAGGCGTTCCGCGAGGCCACGCCGATCGTCGCGCGCGAGCTGGGTCCCTATCCGGAGATCGTGAACGAAACCGGCGGCGGCCTGCTGTTCCGGGACGATGCGAGCTTGCGCGACGCTCTCGGGCGGCTTGCCAATGATCCGGCCGAGGCTGCGGTGATGGGCGCAAAGGGCTTGAAGGCCTTTCAGGACACCTGGAGCGAAGACGTGGCGCTCGCCCGCTATTTCGAGGTCATCCGCGAGATCGCAGAGCGGCGGGGCATGAAGGAACTCGTGACCAAGCTGGCGGTCAACGCCTGAGAATCAACGGCTCCAGGGCTTGGACACCGCCTCGCGCACCGCCCGCAACCCCTGCCGCGCCATCATATAGGGCGCGCCGAAACCCGAGAGATGCGCGCGCCACCATTTCAAGTCGGTGTAGTAGAACATCTCCAACCGGGGCAGGTCGTGCGGGTTGCTCGCGGCGGTCGCCCGCGCAAAGCGGGTGCCGCAGGAGGTGCGCCAATGGCGGCAGATGACCGCCAGCGTTTCGGCATTGGCGCGGCCATAGGGCGGCGCGAAGTGGGCGGGCCTCTTGCCGGTGTGCTCGGCGATGACGTCGGCCGGGCGGCGCACCTGGTCCTCCAGCGCCTGTCCGTGTAACGACATCAGGTCGGCATGGGTCAGGCTGTGGCCGCCGAATTCGACGCCTTCGTCGGCAAGCTCCCGCACCGTCTGCCAGGACATCAGCGGCCGCGGCGGATCGTTGGCGCCCGGCCAGTTTTCCGGCCCGCCCATGCAGGCAGTCGGCAGATAGACCGTCGCGCCGAACCCGTGCTTTTGCAGGATCGGAAAGGCCGCCTCGGCGAAGTCGCAAAAGCCATCGTCGAAGGTGATCACCACGGGCCTGGCCGGCAGGTCGCTTCGACCCGCCCGCCAATCGGCCGCGGCATCCAGGGAGACCACATCCGCCCCCGCTTCGGCGAGCGCCTCCATCTGCGCGGCAAATACTGCGGGTGCGATGCAGGTCGGCCCCGCGCCCTCCGAAATGGAGTGGTACATGAGGATATCGACCGCCCGGGGAACGGCGTCAGTCCTCGACCACATGGCTCTCGAACTCTTTGCGGCGTTTCGCCCACTCGCTGCGGTCCAGTACGCCGTCCGGCCGCAACGAGTCCGCCGCGCCATAGGCCATCGCAAAGGCATGGTGCGTATTGTCGTGGGCGAACAGGCCCTGGCGGCCGAAGGTCAACAGGCCGTCGATACCCGCCAGCCAATTGTCCATCGTGCGGAACTTTTTCTCATAGCCCAGGTCGTAGACCGGATAGGCATGGCCCAACCTGCGGGTCAGCGTCTTGCGCACCTTGGCCTTGACCGGCAGGCCGACGCCCGCCAGCCATTCGACGAACCTGGCACCCAGCTCATCGTCGTTCAGGTCCCAATATTTGTCGCCCGGATCGCAGGGCAGCTCCGCGCACAGCACTGTCAGGCCCTCTGGCTCGCTGGTGGCGCTGTAATTCTTGGGCTCCGACATGCGCGAAACGGGTATCGAGAGTTCCGGAAAATAGTGGGCGTCGTATTCCGTAAACTGGTCCTGCTCCAGGAACAGATAGATCAGGATCATGCCCCGGCTGCGAACGCCTTTCGCCGCCGCCAGCACCTCCGGCGGGGCCGGCGGGTCCATCGCCTTGATCAGGTTGGTGATCGGGATCGTCGACCAGATATGGTCCGCCTCGATCCGCTCTTCGTTGCCGTCTTTCTCCGCGTAGAGCGCGACGGCGCGGCTGCCGTCCCGTTCGATGCGGCTGAGGCTGGTGCCGAATTCGAACCGCGCACCCTGGCTTTCGGCGGCATCCGCCATGTTCTGGACGATCTGGCCAAAGCCCTTGCGCGGATAGTAAAACCGCCCCGCAGTCGGCGAGCGGAAGCCCGGCAGTTGCCGCATCATCTTCGCAAGAATCTTGCCGACGGAGCTGCCCGACACCCGCCGCTCCGCCAGTTCGACCGCCAGTTCTTCCGGTTTCAGACCCCAGAGCTTGGTCACATAGGGGAAGTAGAACTGCTGCGCGATGGTCGGCCCCAGGCCGGAGCGCAGCGTGCTGGCGAAGGTCGGCTCGCCCTTCGCTTTGCCACGCAAGGGCTTCAGCGCCATGTCGGCCAGCAGCGAGGCTGCGAACGGCTTCGGCAGACGCAGCAGGGCGTCGTGCGGTTTGAGAGGGAAGTGGATCCACTTACCGCCCAGCCGGATGCGGCCGTGGCGCGGGCGCAGCAGCAGGTCCTCACCCAACAGCGCCTTCACGTCGCGGATGATGTCCGGGTCGGCGACGGGGTGGAAACGGTGGCTGCCATAGTCGCACCAGATACCCTCCAGCAGGATACTGGAAGAGTTACCGCCGGCCTGCGCCCCCCGCTCCAGTACCTGAACCGCCACATCGTCGCGCTGGGTCAGGCGGTAGGCGGCCGCAACACCGGCGGGACCGGCGCCCAGTACGGTGACGTTGGTTTTGGCTGTCATCGTTGCGGGGCTTTCTGCTTTGGATAGGGAGATGGCTGCATTGGTTCGGAAAAGGGTTCGGAAAGGGGCTCGGCAGAGCGGCCGCGTGCCCACCGGGCGTTGCTGCGCGAGGTGAAAACCCACATAGCGGCGCCCAAGGCCCCGGCGGCGAACAGCACCCCCTGCCAGATGAGGCTGGCCGCGACCACACCGGCTGCATCCGCTCCGAACGGCGCCATTAATGCGGCGAGGCTGGCCTCGCGCACGCCGATACCGCCGAGGCTGATGGGGGCGATTGCCAGGATCTTCGCGAGCGGCCAGGCGAAGAACCAGATTTCCACGGGCGCTTCGACACCGACCCCGGCGGCCAGCACGATCGCCAGTGCGACCAGGCCGGCCTGGATGCCGAACGATGCGACCAGCGCCAGAAACAAGGCGCTGCGCCGCTCCGCCAGCTCGCCGATCGCCACCGCAGCGTTTCGCACCACGCCCTCCAACTGTTTCTGCCCAACCCATCTGGCCAACAAGCGCGCCGCCCAGGGCAGCAACAGAAAGCCCACGCTCAGCGCGACGACGGCAGGCAGGCCGACGACCAGCAGGATTTGCGTCCGCGAAACCCGGAACAGGCCGATGGCAGCCAGCAGATCCTCGCCGATCAGCAGCAGACCAAGGCCGGCCAACAGCGCGAGCGCGACGGTATCAACGATCCGGTCCGCCAGCGACACGGTCACCAGATGCGAGGTATTGGCCATCTCGCGCATTACCAGGGCGGCGCGGACCACATCCCCGCCCGCGACGCCCGGCAGGCAGAGATTGGCGGCCAACCCGACGAGATGGGCGCGGACGGCGGAGCGGAAACGGATGGTCCGCCCCAGCAGAAACCACCATTTGGCGGCCGCGGCCACATGGCTCGCCAGGAACAGGACCAGCACCAGCAGAAACAGCGGCCAACGCAACTGGGCGATACTCTCCGCCACCTTGTCGGTGGGCAGCATCAACAGTGTTACGGTTAACAGCGCCACCGAGGCCAGGATGCGGATCAGCCACCCCCGGGAAAAGCGGAACTGGCCGATCAGTGTCGGTTCGGACTCGCGGGACATCCGGCGCGCCCTCGTTAAGGCCTAAGATGCAGCCGCGAGATCATGTCGGCGATCAGGCCGAGCGACCACAGCATGATCGCGGCCAGGAACATGAACACAGCCGTTTCCGACAGGTTGTGCTGGGTGATGTCGTATATGAGCTTCGCGACGCCTACCCCAAAGAATGCCAATCCTGCCGGCAGGAAAATCCGCAGCGGATTGAACAGCGTGATCACCCGCAACATCAAGATGATGAAGTTCACGAAATCGACCGGACGGATTTTGGAACGGCCGACCCGGGACCGGTATTCGATCGGCGTGTACACCAGCGGCCGATCGGAACAGGCCATGCAAAGCGTGATGGTGGTCGTGAATGAAAAGCCGGACGGCAGCAGCGGCAGGAACGGGATCAGCTCGTCCCGCTTGAACACGCGCATGCCGGAATTGATGTCGTTCAGCTTGCGTTTCGCGAGAAAGCTGGCCAGCCGGTTCAGGATCTTTTTGGCCGGCCGGCGCATCAGCGGTACATTGTTCATCGCCGCCCCGCGATCGCCGACCACCATGTCGAATTCCCGCGCCAGCGCCAGCATTCCGGGCAGAAAGCGTGCCGGATAGGTGCGGTCCGCATCCAGAATGGCGACATATTCGTGCTTCGCGGCTCTGATGCCGCGCTTCAACGCCGCGCCATAGCCGGCATTGACCGGGTTGACCTCGACGCGGGCGCCGGCGCGCGTGGCCTCGCCGCGCGTGTCGTCCTCCGAGCCGTCGTCGACGACGATGATCTCGGTTGCGATCGGCATGTTCGCCAGTGCCGCCTGAACCTCCTCGATCGTCTCGTGGATACCGCCTTCCTCGTTGAAAGCCGGGATCACCACGCTCAAGGAAAGCCCGTCCAGATCTTCTGTTTTGTTTGTTGTCATCGTCCCTAGCCTTGCGCGGTGACCCGCCCAGCTGTGTTTTTGTTCAGGCTGCACGGCATGATTTCGCACGGCTAGCCTCTCTCCTGCTTTATCGCGGCCGGTAAATTGCCTCATCACTTCCCCCGGCGCCAGCGAAACATCGGCGAACATCGCCCCAGTCCATTCGGTCGCGCCATTATCGCTAATCATGCATAGCGCGAAATCTTTATAGAAATAGTTAATTTCTGCCGATATGCCCGCTCGACCTTGGTGCAACTAGGGCCGGGCAATTTAAAACGCGTTGTTTCTCGCGAAAGGCAATTTCGTACCATATACTTTGCGGCAGCATTTTTAGCCCTGTATGCACTCTAAGTCCCTCTAAAGGCTTGGATGACAGGGAAATCGTGCTTGCACATGCAAGAGCCGCTCCCTGCGGCGATCTAATGCAGCCTCTGAAATTAAGTAGGAATCCATCTTCTTATGCAATATAACCACCTGCATCCTGTGAGAGGGTGTGATCGAAATAAAGCGGAGGCAATCCGGGCATGACCCAAGATCATCAGTTTGACCGTGCCGCCGGTGCCGTCGCGGTTATTGGTGGTGGGCCGGCGGGACTCACGGCAGCCTATGAACTGCATCGTTTAGGGTCGGAAATGATTCCGATCGTCTTTGAGGCAAACAATATCGTCGGCGGCATCGCCCGAACCGAAAGCCACAACGGCTTCCGTTTCGACATCGGCGGCCACCGGTTCTTCACCAAAGTGCCGGAAGTCGAACGAATGTGGCATGAGGTCATGAAGGATGACTTCATCGTCGTGCCGCGCCTCAGCCGCATATATTATCGGGGCAAGTTTTTCGACTATCCGCTGAAGTTCTTCAACGCTCTCTATAATATTGGCCTGATCGAAGCCGTCCGTATTGTGATGAGTTATGGAAAGTGGCGCGTCTTTCCCAGCAAGACGGAAGACAACTTTGAAGATTGGGTAATCAACCGCTTCGGCAAACGGCTGTATCAGCATTTTTTCAAGAGCTACACGGAAAAGGTCTGGGGCATTCCACCGACCCAGATCCGGGCCGACTGGGCCGCGCAACGCATCAAGAACCTGTCGCTGTTCAAGGCGATCTGGAACTCGATTAGCGGGGCGAACGATACCACCAGCCTGATCGAAGAGTTCCACTATCCGCGCCTCGGGCCGGGCATGATGTGGGAAGCGGTACAGTCAATCCTGGAGGATCACGGCGGCGAAGTGCATATGCGCACCACGGTCGAGCGCATCCTGCGCGACGGCAACAGGGTGACGGCCGTCGAGGTCAAAGGACCGGACGGTGCGCTGCGCACGATAGAGGCCGACCATTTCGTCAATACGATGGCGTTGCGGGATCTGATCGAACGATTCGATCCGCCCCCGCCGCCGGAAGTGGTGGAAGCCGGCGCCAAGCTCAAATATCGGGACTTCCTGATCGTCACGCTGATCCTGGACAACCCGGACCCGTTCCCGGACAACTGGGTGTATGTGCACAGCCCGGACATCAATGTGGGCCGCATTCAGAACTTCCGCGCCTGGTCCAAGGAAATGGTGCCGGATGAGAGCAAGTCCTCGATCGGCATGGAATATTTCTGCAATGTGGGCGACCCGCTCTGGGAAATGAACCGCGACGAGCTGGTGGCGCTTGCCGGCAAGGAGCTGGGCAAGCTGGGGTTGGCACCGGAGGAAAGCGTGGTCGACGGCGCGATCATCCGGCAGCCGAAGGCCTACCCCGTCTATGACGAGCATTATCAGGAATGCGTGGACACGATTGCGGGCTGGCTGAAGTCGCTGGAAAACTTCCATACCTGCGGCCGGAACGGGTTGCACCGCTATAATAACCAGGACCATTCCATGCTGACGGCGATGCTGGTGGCAGAGAATATCCTGGGGGCGAAAAACGATGTTTGGAATGTCAACGTCGAACGCTCGTACCATGAAGAATTCCAGGTATCGGACAAGGATAAAGCCGCGGACAAGGCCACAGAAAGCAAGCCCACCAGTTCCAATCGGGCCATCGCCACCAACGCCAGGGCCGCTTCGGTGATCGGCGCGGCTATGGCTGTTGCCAGTTGGGCGCTTCATCTGCCCGGTGGCACAATCTGAGGCGTGATCCGATCGGCGGTCGCCATGGGCGCGGCAAGGGGGAGACAGGCACCGATGGCGGTCGAAGAGAGTGTGGCCCGCTCTCCGCTGACAGAGGGCAGGACTCGCTTCCAGGAAGTAGAGGGTGCAGTCCGTTCGCAAATCAGCGTGATTATGCCGGCCTATAATGCGGCGCACTACATGCCGCTGGTTTTGCCGCCGCTCTTGAATATGCTGCATGAGGGCGAAATCGCAGAATTGTTGGTCGTCGACGATCAATCTACGGACGACACGGTCAAGGTCGCCGAAGAAATGGGCGCGACGGTCATCCAGACGTCGGTCAATGGCGGGCCGGGCGCTGCCCGCAATCTCGCGGCACAGCACGCTAAGGGCGACATTCTCTGGTTCGTCGATTCCGACGTCATCGCCTGGCCGGGCGGTGCAGCGCACATTCTGCCGGCCTTCGACGATCCGTCGGTGGCGGCCGTTTTCGGCTCCTACGACGAAACGCCCAGCGGCCAAAGCTGGATCAGCAAGTACAAGAACCTGACCCACCGCTACTACCACCAGCGCGGCAAGGAGGAGTCTTCCACCTTTTGGGCGGGCTGCGGAGCGGTGCGCAAGGCGGTATTTCTGGCGATCGACGGTTTCGACGTGGAAACCTACACCCGCCCCTCGATCGAGGACATCGACCTCGGCTACCGCCTGCGGGCCGCCGGAGGGCGGATCATGTTGCTGCCCGGCCTGCTGGGCAAGCATTTGAAAGTTTGGACGGTCCGCAACGTCATCCATACGGACATCTTCATGCGCGCCATACCCTGGTCACGCCTGATGATCACGCGTGAGGGACTGACCGACGACCTGAACACCAGCTCCGGCGAGCGGGTGCGGGCCATTCTGGCCGGTATGTTCGTGCTCAGCCTGCTGGCGCTGATCGTCTTTCCGGGCTTTTGGCCCGCGCCGGCGGTGCTACTCGTCGCCATCGTCGCGGCCAACTGGCGATTTCTCCGGTTCATGGTTAGTAATGGTGGTCCGGTCTTCGCGCTTTTCGGCCTGGCGTTCCACCAGTTCTACTATCTCTACAGCTCTGCAGCATTCGCCTGGTGTATGGTAGAGGCGAAGCTATTGCGCCGAAATTAGCCGTCCGGCCCGACATCCGGGCCGGAGTTGCCGGTCAACGGCGCAAATAAAAGTGCGAAAAAAGGAAATCCAATGGCCTGGAAACGAATGGTTCTGGAAATCGGTATGGGCACCGATATTCGCGGCGGCGACAGCACAAAGGTGGCGGTGCGCGCGCTGAGGGATGCGCTTTGGCATAACTCGCTCTCGATCGCAAAGGCTCTGGATAGGGACACCGATTCCATGCGGGTGGCGGTCACCATCGGCGCACCCAATCCCGAAACTGTCGACAAAGCCCAGGTGCTGGCGGTACTGCCACACGGCACCGGCACCGTGGAGGTGGTCGAAGGCGGCCTCGCCATTCCGAGTTATGGCGACGATGTAACCCTGGTGGCTCACGCCGCGGCGGTCGTCTATCTGGACCTGCCGGAAGGAGCCAAAGCATGAGCAAGCGCGCAATTCTGGAACTCGGCGCCGGCAACGACCTGCACGGCGGCGACTATACCAAAGCGGCGGTGCGGGCGGTGCAAGATGCGATGCACCACAGCTCTCTCAGCTTTATCAGGACACTCGGCATCGACAAGGACGAACTGATCGTCAACGTCACCATCGGCGTCCAAGACCCGGCCAAGGTCGATACCGCCAAAGTAAAGGCGAGCCTGCCGGTCGGCAAGGTGACCGTCTCCGCCGTCAAGGGCGGGCTGGACGTGCCGGACGAGGCCATTGGCGACGGAGCGGTAAGCGACGTGGCAATCATCGCAACCGCTGCGGTCGAGGTATACCTGCCCTGATCCCCTCTCGGGATCGGATAGACCTAAACGAAACGGCGATACAGGAGCGAGCAATGAGTGGGGCCGATCTCTCCGTTATTGTCCCGTCGGTGAACAGCTACCGGGATTTGGACGGTTGTCTGCAGGCGCTGCGGGCCATGGCCGACGTCACGACGGAAATTATCGTCGTGGACCGTTTAGGCTATCATGTGTGCGAATATCTCCGGCGGGAATACCCGGAGATCATCGTGCTCCCCGTCCCGGGAGATACGACCATTCCCGCCATGCGCATGATCGGCATCGAACGCGCCTCGGCCCCCTTCGTCGGCGTCATCGAAGACCACGTGCTGGTGCCACCCGATTGGGGCCGCCGCATGCTGGACGAATTGGCGGCGGGCCAGGACGTGGTCGCCGGCAGCATCGAGAACGCCGCCACCGACACCTTGGTCGATTGGGGCGCCTTCCTCTGCGAGTATTCCGGCTCGCTGCCGCCCCTCCCGGAAGGGCCGGCGGAAGGCGTGCCGGGCAACAATGTCGTTTACCGGAAAGAAGTGCTGGACCGGTACAAGGACGTCTTGGCCGAATGCAAATGGGAGAATAATTTGCACGATGCCATGCGCCGTGACGGCATAATCCTGATGATGCGCCCGCAAATCATGGTCGGCCACAAGATGCACTACAGTTTCCGCCTATATATGGAGCAGCGCTTTCTCTATTCGCGCTCTTACGCGGGCGCGCGCGTGGCGGGCCAGCCTATGTCGAAGAAGCTGTACTTCGCGGCGGCGGCGTGCGCCCTGCCGCCGGTGTTGCTGTACCGCACCGTGCAGCGCATCGTTTCCAAGAAAAAACACGTCGGCCTGCTGATGAAGTCCATGCCGCTGCAGGGGGCGTTCGTATGCTCCTGGGCGCTGGGAGAGGCCGTTGGCGGGCTGCTCGGGCCCGGCAACGCGCTCAGCAAGGTGCGCTAGGTGATGGCGGGCTTGGGCGGGTTGATCGGGCAAAAGCTCTACCGTGCGGGGGAGGCGATGAATCTCGTCTGCTCTTACGCGGCGGATATGCAGACGCGAAAGACGCTGGTGCATATCTATGCCTGCCTCTCGCAGCCGGAGCGTTATGACGACGAGGTCAGCCTGAACCTGAAGATCGCCGGCCGTATCGTGCCCTTCGTCATGCGGCTCAGCGATATCTTCATCATTGCAGAGATATTGCACGAACAGCAATACAAGATGGAGAGCCGCCTGCCCGCTAACGCAACCATCATTGATGCGGGTGGCAATGTCGGCATTTCCGCCGTCTGGTTCCTGGCGCACTGCCCGGATGCCACCATGCATGTGTTCGAACCGGCAGAGGAGAATATCCGCTTCCTTTCGCGGAACCTCGAGAGCTTTCCCAAGGCGAAGGTATTCGTCCAGGGCATCGGCGCCGAAACCGATACCATGAACCTGCTGCATGGCGCATTCGCGGGCATGCATTCCCTGCTGCCAGGCCTCGCTGAGGAGGGCGCGCCGGTCGAGCAGATCGAGGTGGTGACGCTGGCCGATCACATGGCCGCCCATAATATCGCCCGGATTGACCTCTTGAAGCTAGACATCGAGGGCAGCGAACTGGACGCGATCCACGGCCTGGGTGAGCGCATCCGTGACGTGGATGTAATCATCGGCGAAGTGCACGAGGCGCTGATCGACGTCAACGCGTTCTACAAGACTCTGACCGACGCCGGCTTCACGATCCTCTGGCGCAAGAACTTCCGCGAGAGCGAAGAGCAGCAGGTGCACGGCTTCGAAGCCGCGCGCCGGCACTAACGGCAAGCCGGGGGGCGGAATGAGCGAGACAGAAACGGCGGCTGCCGATGGTCAGCCAGGTGGCGATTCGGGCGACCATCCGGCCCTCAGTATCGTGCTGACCGTGGTGGACAGCGGGGCAACCCTGGAGCGCTGCCTGGAAGCACTGGCCGACCAGGAGGGCGACCCCAGCATCGAGGTGCTGGTGCCCTACGACCACATCACGCCGGAAGTCGGGGAGATCGGCCGGCGCTTCCCGCAATTCACCTTTATCGATATGGGCAGGATTCTGAACGGCCTGCAGCCCACAGACCCGCTGGAAACCCATTTGTTCTATGACGCGCGCCGCACGGTGGCGCTGAAGGCGGCGAAAGGCCGGCTGCTCGGCATTATCGAGGACCGGGGCATTCCCGCCCGCGACTGGTGCCGGAACATGATCGCCCTGCATGAGCAAAACCCTCATGCCGCGATCGGCGGTGCCGTGAATAATGGTGTCGATCGCATGAAAAACTGGGCGATCTATTTCTGCGATTTCAGCCGCTATCAGCCGCCCCTGCACCGGGACGATCCGGAATACGTCACCGACACCAACATGGCCTACAAGCGTGCGCCATTGATGGAGGTTCGCCATGTCTGGCTGGAAAGCTATCTGGAAGCGCCGGTGAACTGGGCAATCCGGCGGAACGGGCACAAAATGCTCTTGTCGGACCAGGCCATGACGGTGCAATACCGCACGCCCGGCGGTCTTGGCGCCATGCTGGGCGAGCGCTACCACTGGGCGCGCATGTTCGGCCAGATCCGCGGGCGCGAAATCGGCGCGGCAGAGCGCCTGAAGCTGGCGCTCGCCATGCCGCTGCTCCCCTTCGTGCTGCTGTTCCGGCAGTTCCGCCAGCAGCAGGCCAAGGGCCACCATATGAAAGAGTTCCTCACTGCAGCGCCGTTGACGTTTCTGTTGCTGCAGGCCTGGTCGCTCGGCGAGCAGGTGGGCTACGTCCAGGCAAAACGGTGACCGGGAACGCGGGCATGGCGGGCAACATGGCGGAGAAGCAACTGCATATCGGCGTGGATGCCACCACCTGGTCGAACGACCGCGGCTTCGGGCGCTTTACCCGCGAGTTCGTGGCGGCCCTGGCCGCGCGCGCGCGGGCGCCGGAAAGCCGCTTCCGCTACACTCTGGTGTTCGATCAGCCGCCCCAATGCCCGGTGCCGGAAGGCGTTGAAACCATCATCGCCGCCACCGAGGGTAACCTGAACGAGGCGTCTCAGGGCGACAATGCCCGCTCCATCGGCTATCTTTGGCAGATGGGGCAGATCGTGCGGCGGGCGGGCTTCGACCTGTTCTACTATCCGGCCGTCTATTCCTATTTCCCGCTGTTCGCGCGGGTGCCGAAGGTCATCTGCTACCACGATACCACGGCAGAAAGGCTACCGGAATATCTGTTTCCGACCCGGATGAACCACCGGCTCTGGCAGATCAAAACCTGGCTGGCGAAGCAGCAGACCACGCGCGCGATGACCGTCTCGAAATCATCGGCGAACGACATGGTCAAGTTTCTGAAGATCCCGCGACATAAGATCGACGTGGTGACAGAGGGGGCGGGGCCGGAATTCCAGCCGCGTGCGTCCGCCGAACCTGGCGTTGTGATCCGCCGCGAACATGGCATCCCGGACGACGCCCATGTCATGACCTATGTGGGCGGCATGAACGCCCACAAGAATATTCTGTCCCTGCTGAAAGCCATGCCGGCCATCGTGGCCCGGCGGCCCGATCTGCATCTCGCGATTGTCGGCAGCACGTCCGGCAAGGGCTTTTGGGACAATGTGCCGGAGTTGATGGCCTTCGTCGCCGAAAACCCGCCGCTGGAGAAAAACGTCCATTTCACCGGCTACCTCTCGGACGAGGCACTGGTCGACCTGTTCTCCGCCACCGCCGCGCTGGTATTTCCCTCGCTTTGGGAAGGCTTCGGGCTGCCCGCCGTCGAGGCCATGTCATGCGGCGTGCCGGTTCTTTCCAGCGACCGCGGCAGCCTGCCGGAGGTGGTCGGAGAGGCCGGGCTTTTCTACGACCCGCTCGACCTGCAGGACATCACGCAAACGATCCTGCGCTTTTTCGGCGACGAGGAATTGCGGCGGCGCTTGACCGAGGCCGCCCTGCCGCGCTCGCGCGAATTCAGTTGGGCGCGAGCCGCCGAACTGGGCGAGGCCAGCTTCCTATGCTGCTACGCCGGTGTGCGCGGCTCGAACACCGGTTAGGCTCGCGTCAATGTTCCGTTGGTTATATTTTGAGCAGGTTCACCCGGTCCATTTGGATCGGGATCTGCGATAGGCGAGGGGTTCCCACGATCATGCGCAATCCGTTGACAATCTTGATACCGGCGCTTGTGGGCGCGGCGCTGTTCCTGTCGCCCCTGGCGATCCCGTTCGCTTCGCTCGCTCCATCGGCCCATGCACAAGCCGTGGCAGTAACCGTGGATCCCGCAAAACGGTACCAGACCATGACCGGCTGGGAGGTCACGGTCTATGTGATGCAGTTCGACAAGGCCCGGAACCGCTTCGACCCCCATTGGCAGGACTATTCCGATCGGATTCTGGATGCGCTAGTCGACGATATCGGCGTCAACCGCATCCGCATTGAGGTCCGCAGCGGCGCAGAAAATCCGGTTGGCTATTGGGCGCAGTTTGAGCGCGGCGCAATCACCCATGATGTGATGCAGCAGCATTTCTATGACAAGGCCAACGACAATGCCGACCCGTTCAAGACCAACCCCGCGGGATTTCAGTTTGCAGAGGTAGATTACCAGGTCGAACGGGTCTTGCTGCCCATGGCGAAGCGTTTGGCGGCCCGCGGCGAAAAACTCTATGTCAATCTTTGCTTTGTCGATTTCGACAAGCGCAAACCTCAAACCCGCTTTAATCACGCCCAGAATCCGGAAGAATATGCGGAGCTGATTGCCGCAACCTTCGGCCACCTGAAGACTAAATACGGGGTCGTGCCGGACGCGCTGGAGGTGATCCTGGAGCCGGACAACACCGCCCGTTGGAACCGGAGCGGCCGCCAGATGGGCGATGCGGCGGCGGCGGCCATGAAACGGCTGACGGCACAGGGCTTCAAGCCGGAACTGATCCTGCCGTCGACCAAACGGGCGGACCTGACCGTGCGGCGGTTCGAGGAAGCGTTGCAAGTACCGGGGGTTCGCCCGTATGTGGGTGCGATTGCCTATCACCGGTATTCAAGGGCGCGGCCGGACGTTCTCCGCCAGATCCGGGATACCGCGGACCGGTACGACGTCCGCGTGGAAATGCTAGAATATGTTAAGGGGACCTCCTACCACCTTCACCAGGATGTGGAGCATGCCGACGCTTCCGCATGGCAATCCTACGGCATGGCCGCCTGGGCGCCCACGGATGGCAAGCACAAGAAGGGCGCCCTGCTCTATGTCGATGAAGCGACCGGCGAAACCGCCCCGTCACGCCAGGGGCAGCAGTTGTTGCAGTATATGCGCTATGTCCGGTGGGGGGCGAAGCGTATCGGGGCGACGGTGAAAGAGCCGAAATTCTCCACTGTCGCGTTCGAGAACACCGATGGCGGCCAGGTGGTTGTGGTACGGGCGGAAACCAAGGGCCCGATCATCATCCGAGGCCTGAAGCCCGATCGCTATGCGGCAACGTTTGCCAACTGGAAAAGCGGCGGCAACGTGGCGAAGGTGACGCAGGACGAGGGCGATGCAACGGTCACGGTGCAAATGCCCGCAAAAGGCATCGTCACTGTGTTCCCTGCCCGCATGGCGCGATAATCCGGTGCGGTGAACGCCCCTATAGGGAGCGCCGCCACAGATCGAAGATGGTTTGCACCGCGCGCGACGGTGTCAGGGAGCCAGAGGCAACATCCGCCTCAATGCCCGGCAGGGCTTCCCGCACGCTGGGCTCGGCCCGCAAGCCTGCCAACAGCCGATCCTCCAGCATGGCCCACATCCAGCGCACCAGTTGGCCGCGGCGTTTTTCGTCCCGCTCGCCGGTTTGGGTGAAGATGCGGCGGTGCTCCTCGACCTTCTCCCAAAGCTCGTCGAGCCCCATGCCGGTCAGGCCGGCGCATTGCACGACCGGCGGCGACCAGTTCGGCGATGCCGGCGTCAGAATATGCAACGCCGCCCGATATTCGCGTGCGGCGGCCGCGGCGCGCCTGGCGTTGTCGCCATCGGCCTTGTTCACGGCCACCATGTCGGCGATTTCCAATATGCCTTTCTTGATGCCCTGCAGCTCGTCGCCCGCGCCCGGCAGCATCAGGACCAGAAAGAAGTCGACCATCTCGGCCACCGTGATCTCCGATTGGCCGACGCCGACGGTCTCCACCAGCACCACGTCGAAGCCCGCGGCCTCCAGCACCACCATGGTTTCGCGCGTTGCGCGGGCGACGCCGCCGAGCGTGCCGGCGGAAGGGCTGGGGCGGATGAAGGCGTCGGGGTCGGCCGCCAGCTTCGCCATGCGGGTCTTGTCGCCCAGGATCGACCCGCCGCTGCGGCTGGAGGTCGGATCCACCGCCAGCACCGCCACCTTTGACCCCTTGGCCGTCAGCGACGTGCCCAGGCTTTCGATAAAGGTGGACTTGCCGACGCCGGGCACGCCGGTAATGCCGACCCGATGGGCATCGCCCGCATGAGGCAACAGGCGGTGCAACAGCTCCTGCGCCTGCTCCCGGCGTTTCGGATGACGGCTTTCAACCAGCGTGATCGCCCGGCCGAGCAGGGCCCGGTTGCCGGCGAGAACGCCGTCGGCCAGGTCGTCGATAGATGGGGGAGGGTTAGGGGGCAACGGTCACTCTTCGGTCTCGTGATCCTCTCTTGTCTAACCCGGATTCCCGGCTGCAGCCAGGATCGAACCGTTGCCGGGGCTGAATACCGCTAATGCGAGAGGTCTTTCAGCACCAGCCAGCGGTAGTAGAGGCAAAAAATCGCCGCCAACACGCCATACAGGCTCAGTCCGATCGGGATATACAAGGCCGAGAGGATGACGTTGCCCCAGATCGAGGTCATGAACGGACTGGAGGCAACCGCCGCCAGGGCAGTCACGATGATCAGCCCGGCAACCATGAACGGCAGCATCGCCGCCAGCGATGTCGGCATGAACAGAACCAGCGTCCAAAACAGGTGCCAGCGGGCGGGGCGGCCCGCTTGGGCGGCGGCCCGCAGATCGCTCGGCGCGCCGAGCGCCGCGGCAACAGGGCTCAGGCCGTAACGAACGAGCACGGCGATCGGTATGGCTAGCGCGAGTATCGTCGCGGCGATGCCGGTAATCCCCAGTCCGACAACCTCGAAACCGCCGGCGGCAATGTCCGTGATGTGCGGTCCGGCGGCCGGGCTGAGTATCAATCCCAAGGCCAGAACCACCAGCACCCCGATGGCCAACAACGCCAAAATTGCCAGCACGTAAATCTGGATGAGCCGGCCCAGCGTCACCCATTCTGCGCGGCGCAACCGAAATTCTACCGGTGCCCTGGGATCGACCACCCACCGCAGCCATGCGGTCAAACCCGGCAACACAACCATTGCCGTCCCCAACTGAATAATCAACGCCATCATTCGCGCAACCGGCGAAACGGCAATCCTACCATCTGGCATCGGCACCCCGCTCGATGCGATCAAAACCTGACAGATGACACCACCAAGCACCGCCAGAAAAGGCCACTTCATCAGGCGGACGAACACCGTCCTGCCTACGCCCAGCACCAGCGTGTAGGCCAGCAACAAAGTTCCCCAACTCGATCGTGGCAGCATGGTGTGGTCGGTTCCCGCATAATTTGGATACCCGCCAAGCGCCATTGGTCGGGGCAAAAAGCTTGTCAGGGCTTTAGCGTCGTCGGGCGCATGTCTCAACCCGCTTGGACCGGCCGCCCCGGCAATCTTATACTGCCGCCAACAATCGATCGGAGGAAAGCATGGCATCGGCAGAGAAGCGCGTTGCGCTCATCACCGGCTGCGGCAAGGAAAACGGTATCGGCGCGGCCACCGCGCTGCGCCTGGCGAAGGATGGTTTCGTCGTCGCCGCATCGGACGTTGCGGCGGCCGGAGTCGCCAACGATTTGACCACAACCGGCGAACAATCTTCCTGGCAGGGGCTGGATACGCTGGTCGCGCGCATTGCGGAGGCGGGCGGGGAGGCGATCAGCCTGACCGGCGACGTCTCTATGGAGTCCGACGCCGACAATCTGGTCGCCCAGACCGTCGCCAAATATGGCCGGCTCGACGTGCTCGTGAACAATGCGGGTGCTCCGCATGGGCAGGACCGCGGTCCAATCGAAGACGTGCCGCTGGACGCCTGGGAAAAGACCATGGGCATCAATGCTCGCGGCGTGTTCCTGATGATTCGGGCGGCCGTGCCGCACATGAAAAAGGCGGGCTATGGGCGGATCGTCTCCATGTCCTCCGTCGCGGGGCTGGTGGCGCTGCCGGAGCGGGCGACCTATTGCGCCTCCAAGGCCGCGGTGATTGGCCTGACCCGCTCGGTCGCCTATGACCTGGCGCCGCACGGGATCACGGCAAATTGCGTCTGTCCGGGCTCGATCCGCACGGACCGGGCGATCAGCTCCACCCTGCGCGCGGGCTGGAGCGATGTGAACGCAGGCCTCGCCGAACGCGCCAAGGCGGTCCCGGTGCAGCGGCACGGCCGGCCGGAGGAAGTGGCCGCCCTGATCGCCTATCTGGCGAGCGAAGAGGCGGGCTTCACCACCGGCCAGGCCTTCGCGGTTGACGGCGGCGGTCTGCCGCCAAGCGCGTTCTGACCGCCGGTCAGGCTGCCTGCGGGAACAGGTCGGCCACCACGGTGCCGCGGCGGTGCAGATTGGCCGCGAACTCCGCCTCGAAGCTTTCATGCACGGAGCCGGTGACCGTCTCGCTCGCTAGCAGTGCCTCCGTCCAGGCTTTCACCAAGGGGAAGCCGTTTAGCAGACCGCTGCCGAGTTTCTCTTCCACCTTCATGAAGCGTTGGAGGAAGGGCGCGTAGGCGGCATCAACCAACGAAATTTCCGGCCCGTTGAAATAGGGGCCGTCATTGCCGCGTTCATTGGCGATGGCCTCTTCCAGCTTGGCCAGCACTTCCCTGGCTTTGATAAAACCTTCCTCCTGTTCCTGTGCCGTCTTCGCGTAATAGGGGGCGGAGAGCCCGCTGGAGAAGGTCGGCACGAAGTCGGTCCAGGCCCGGTTGCGCGCCCGTTTTATGGCGCCTTGCGGGTGCAGCGGCGGCTTCACGGTCTCTTCGATGAACTCGGCGATGGCGTTACTCTCGAACAGTGGCGTGTCGTCGACATTCAACACCGGCACCTTGCCGTGAGGTGAGATTTTGAGGAACCAGTCGGGCTTGTCCCGCAGGTTGATGTAGGTCACGTCGAACTCGACCCCTTTGGCACGCATCACGATCACGGCGCGCTGAACCCAGGGTCAAGTGACGGAGCTGATCAGATGATAGCGCTCTGTCATGGATGGGTCCTTGATGGTTGACGGCAGGCAATGTGCCAGCCGTTCAGCAGAATAACCTCTATCTGCCTCCCCGGAAAGGCGCAGCCTTATCCGGGGCCTCCCAAGAACTGTCGCACCAGCCCAACCATAACGTCCGTCTTGGTCTCCGGCAGCATGTGCCCGCCGCCGCGCAGTTCCTCATAGCGCGCGTTCGGCATGCTGGCGGCGACCGCCCGACCGAACCAATCGGGCATGAGTTGGTCGTCGTCCGAAGACACCACAAGCGCCGGCGTATGGATGGACGGGGTCAGCGAGCGCGTGTCGAAAGCCAGAATCGCTTGCAGGCGGCTCGCGATCTGGTCCGCATCCTGGCGCGCGGCGGCGGCGGCATGGCCAGCGAAGCCGTCCGCGTGCTCGCGCCGGTAGTCGGGCGGGAACAGCAGGCTGGCGTTGAAGGTGGCGTAATCTCGGGGGCTCAGTGCGCGGGCGGCGGCGATCCGCAGGTTCTGCATGGTGGTGAGGTGGGTGTCCGCATGGGCCCAGGGCGTGGCTAGCACCAGGCGCTCGACCCTGTCCGGGTAGGTGTAAGCGAACGCAATACCGATGCCGCAGCCGGTGGAATGACAGAACAGATGCGCCTTGGGGGTGTCCAGCGCGTCGAGGAGTTCCGCCACCTCGCGCGCCCGCTCGCGCATGGTGACGGCGGCCGGGTCTTGCGGCGGCGGGCTGCCGCCGGTGCCGCGCTGGTCATAGCGGATGGCCGAGAAATGCGCCGCCAGCCCCTCCACGAACGGGCCGACGCCGACAGGTCCAGCGCTTTGCGGCATCAGCAGGGCGAGCGGCGCGCCGGAGCCGGAGCGGGTGTAGGCGATAGGCCCTGAGGGGGTGGCTACCAGTGCCATGAATGGGCTCCCTTGCGACGGTGTCGGACGATCATGACTGTGCGTTCGGCAAAGACAACGGCGCCTCGCCTCGGCAAAAGGAACTATTCTAGGGAACCCAACCGCTTCGAAACGCGTTCCGAACACAGTTCTTCACGCTGTCTCGACGATTGCCGAAACCAAAAATGGGAGATATTCTATGGTCCGCACCGCCATCGCCGTCTTGTTGATCGCCGGCCTGCCGGTTGCTGCACAGGCTGCCGGCCAGACAGAAACGACTGCGCGCTCCGCAATTACCGACCATTTCTCGCTTCCGCTGGAAAAAGCGCGCGAGCAAACGAACACACTGTTCACAAAGTTCGCCGGAGCCGACGGAGCCCCGATCACCATTGATGAATTCATGGCCGTGCCGCTGGCCGACAACGTGGAAAAGAGCGCCCACGGCCAGGAGATGAAGCTTGACCTGTTCAAGTTGCTGGATGCGGACGGCGACGGGATCCTGACGCGCGAAGAGTGGAACGAGCGCATCGACATGGACCTCGCGGCGGCGGACGCGAACAATGACGGGGATCTGACCATCCGCGAGTTGACCCACGCCGCCGATACCGAAACCAACGTCCTGATCCTGCTCTACTAGTTGTTCGATGCCAACAGATGGTACCCATCCGTTGGCTGAATTCGAACCACCAAATTATTGGAATGGTGGGCTGATGCACGAAACACTTCCGGTAGAAAACGCTTCAACCAGGCCACTAGCGGACCGCGACGCGGTCGCCTCTCGCAACTAGCCCCTGGTGCCGTGCGGTTTCCTCCGATCTAATCCGAGGTCAATCAGACGACCGAAGAAAATCGAGGCGGAACACTGCACCATGAGTTTCAACGCTAGGGCCATCGGCGGTTTCCATATCGGCGGCCGCATGGCGGAGTTGACGGGCCTGCCCTTGCGTACGGCGCGCATCACCGCCGGCGGCCCGGCGATAGAGATCGACCCGAACGGCCGCTTCGCCATCGAGCAGATGTACGTGCAGTACACGCTGCTGGCGGAGCCGTCCTTTCCCTACCCGGTGCTGCTGTGGCATGGCGGCGGCCAGACCGGCGTCACCTGGGAAGACACGCCGGACGGGCGGGCCGGCTGGCAACAGCGCTTTCTGGAAGCGGGCTTCGACGTTTATTGCTCGGACGCTGTCGAGCGCGGCCGCGCCAGCTTCGCCAAATCGCCGGAGTTCTTCCAGGATGAGCCGATCTTTCGCTCGCAGCAGGACGCCTGGCGCATGTTCCGGTTCGGGCCGCTGGAGGGCTTCGATCCCGACCCCGTGAAACGCCAATTTTTCACTAATGGCCAATGGCCGGCGGAGGCGACCGACCAGTACCAGAAGCAGGTGGTCGCCCGCTGGGCCGGGCACGAGGACATCACCCAGAAAGCCTATGATGAGCTGGTGGCGAAAGTCGGTCCCTGCGTGATCGTTTCGCACAGCCAGTCCGGCGCTTTCTCGACCCAGGCGGCGCTCAATAACCCGGCCATGGTGAAAGCCGTCGTCATGCTGGAGCCCTCTGGCGGGGCGGACGCGGACGAGACGCAAATGAAGGCAATGGCCGTGGCGGGACCCAAGCACCTGGTGATCTGGGGCGACAACTTTGAGGGGCACGAGCGCTGGGCCATCTTCCGCGGCCTGGTCGAAGACTATGGCAAACGCGTCGCCGCGGCAGGTGGGCATTGGGCCGAATGGGACCTGCCGAAAAAGGGTATTGTCGGCAACTCTCACTTCCCGATGATGGACCGCAACAGCGATGCGATCGCCCGCATGGTGCAAGACTGGCTGAAAGAGAACGTTACATGAGCCTCGCCGACCAATTCAACGCCGCCCGCAAGGCGGGCAAGGCCACGGCCATCGCAGAGGCGGACTTCCCGAAGACCGAGGCCGACGTGATTGCCATCCAGGAAGAGACCATGCGGTCAGGCGGCCTCACGCCCGGCGGCTGGAAAGCCGGGCCGCCGCCCGCCGGCATGGGCGACACCGGCGCGGCCCCGTTGGCCGCCGAATGGACTGTCGCGAGCGGCGCCACGGTCAAGGCGCCAGGTGCGCCGTTGCTGGTCGAATCCGAGTTCGTACTGCGCTTCGGCAAGGACGTGCCGCCCTCGGCCGCGCCGTTCACCAGGGACAGTATCGCGGATTATATCGATGCGCTCGCCGCGGGCATCGAGTTGGTCTGGCGGCGCTGCAGCAACCCGGGGGGGGAGGCGACGGCGCTGCTTTACCAGGCCGATGCCAATGGCCATGCCGGCATGGTCTTGGGCGAATGGCAGACCGACTGGCAGCGCTTCGACCTGTCGGGCCACAAGGTCGTGCAACATGTGAATGGCGAGCCCCACGCAGACGGCACCTCGGCCAAGACCATGGGCGGACATCCGCTGAACGTCGCCGCCGCGCTGGCGAACCGCGAGGCGCGGCTCGGCCGGACCATCAAGGCGGGCTGCTGGGTGACCACAGGCTCTTGCACCGGCGCGCTGGAGATCCAGCCGGGCGATCATATCCGCTCCGAATATGACGACCTGGGTACGGTAGAGGTTCGGATCGCATGAGCCGCGGTTTAAGAGGCGCGCTCGGCGCCCGGCTCTGGCTCGCCCGCCGCGACGGCCGGGTGATCGAGATCGCCGAGGCGGAGACCCCGCCGGACGAAGCCACGTCCTATCTGGTGCAGGCCGAAGCCGTGGCCGCCAGCGGGCACGAGCGCGCCGGCTGGAAGGTCGGCTCCACCAGCCGGGAGGCGCAAGAGCTGTTGGGCACCAGCGGGCCCGGCGCCTCTCCGATATTGGCGCCGTTCAGCTATCCGCACGGTGCGGTGATCCCGGTGTTCGCCGCGCACCAACCGGCATTGGAGGGCGAGTTCGCGTTGCGCTTTGGCGAGGCTCTGCCCGCGCGGCAGCAGCTCTACAGCGAAGACGAGGTGTTGGACGCTATCGATGCCGTCGCGCCGGGTCTGGAGATCGTCGGCTCGCGGCGGGCGGGCGGCCTGTTCGGGCAGGGCCGGATGCTGGTCAATGCCGACTTCGGCGCCAATATCGCCTTTGCTCATGCAGAGTGGCTCGCGGACTGGCGCAGTCATGATCTAGCCGCCGCGCCGGTCGCGCTGCTCATCAATGGCGAGACCGTGGCCGAGGGCACGGGCGCGCTGGCGCTCGGTTCGCCCTTGAACGTGGCGGTGTGGCTCGCCAACAACCTGAGCGAGCGCAACATCGGCATCCGCGCGGGCGAGTTCGTCACCACGGGCACCTGCACCGGTGTCAGACCGGTAAAGGCGGGCGATGCGGTGTGCGTGGATTTCGGCCAATTGGGAAAGCTGGAGGTGCGCTTTGTCGAAGCATAACGGAATTGGCGGGATAGAGGCATGAGCGACGCCATTCGGATCGAGCGGCGGGGCGATATCGCGGTCCTGGTCTTCAACCGGCCGGACGCGTTGAACGCCATCACCCAGGAAATGGCAAAGGCGACTGCGGACGGGCTCGTCTCTCTGGACAGCGACCCCGCGGTCAAGGGCATCGTGCTGACCGGGGCGGGCGAGCGGGCCTTCTGCGCCGGGCTCGATCTGGAAGAAGCCCGCGCTACCCGGGTGGAGGACGTGGAGACCACGTTCGGCCGGGTGTGCAACATCTACAAACAGATCCTGTTGACCGACAAGCCGGTGATCGCGGCCTTTAACGGCATTGCCACCGGCGGCGGCTTCCAGATCGGGCTGGTGAGCGACCTGCGGGTCGCCCATGACGGGGTGCGCCTGGGGCAGCCGGAAATCAACGCCGGCATTCCCAGCATCATGGGCTCTTATTGGATCAGCCTGCATCTGCCCTGGTCCCTGAACCAGGAACTGTCCATGACCGGCCGCTTGATGGAGGCGGCGGAGGCGCAGCGCTATGGCCTGCTCAACCGGGTGGTCGCCAGGGAAGAGGTGATCCCGACCGCTTGCGGTCTGGCGGAGCATTTGGCCGGCAAGCTGCCCACGGCCTGGGCGCGGACAAAGAGGCGCTTTCGGGAGGTGGCGCTGGCGGGCTTTGAGGAGGCTTTCCGCGCCGGCGTGCTGGGCCAGCAGGAAGCCTTCGCCAAGGGCGAGCCGCAGGCCTTTGTCGATGCATTCTTCGCCAACAAGCGCAGATAGCCGGTTCCGCCCGCTCTTACCGCCAACCGGCCGGTGATGCACGAGCGGCCGCGCGCTTTCTGGTATGGTTTGGCTTCTGGGTTGCATAGTGGGGTGCAGTGTTGTTGGCACAGGGTGAGCCTCAGCGCGCTGAACGAGTGGCTCACACGGTTCGGCCTGATGTTCGCCCGTTCGGCGGTGGATTTCACCTATCAGGAGGTGACAAACGATCCTTACGCCAACACGACCAGCATTACCGACCTGGTCATCCGACCCGATCTGCCGTGGGATAAGGGTCGCAACTGCCTGATCCGGGTGGAGCGGTTGACGCTCTCTTCGGCGGAACTGGGCGAATGGGACCGCATCGGCACGCGCGCGGGATTGTCGGGCGCGGTTGCGCCTCTGGCATGCGTGCCGCCGCATGCGGCCGGTCTTGCAACGGTTGCCGAACTTGTGGAAGTGACGTTCGACCGGCTGTTCCTTGGCATCAATTATCGCCTCAGCAGTTCGTCGTTGCGCGCCAATCTTCATCTGGCCATGCCGGGCATGGCGGCGGTGACGGCCGATAGGAATTTCGCCTATATCGCGGTCCGGGACGAGGAGGAGAATCCCTTCACGCTCGACCTGTCTGGCTCTGTGGGATAAGGCCAAGAAAATCCTGCCGCCCGAAATGGCAGAGCCCGAAGCCGTCGCCCAGTTTGTGGCGGCCGGATTGAGCGACATCTTCGCGGAATTGCACCCGCGGCCGGCGCCAACCATGCCGCCAAAACTCCGCCCGGCGCAGGCGGCGTTCATTCAGGCCGCCGCTCCGAGGCGCGTGCCTTTGCCGAGAAGCCGGGCACTATCGTTGTGGAAACCGGCGTCCAGCAGATCGTCCGGCTTGGCGGGCGGGTAGTGGACGACCCGGGCCTATTGTTTGCCGCACTGCAACCGACGATCGGCAGCCGCCAGCCGCGCGGAACGAGATGTTGACGGCAGCCTTGCTAAACGTCGACTTGAACGATCCGGCCTCCCTCTCCGATGCGGACAAGCTGCGCGTCGGTAGCGCGCTGATTTCTGGTGACGGGGTTTTGCGCTCCCCAGCGGAGGGGCTTGCGCTGCTGCGGCCGCTGGCGGACGCTGGCAGTGGCGAGGCGGCCGTGGCGTTGGCGGAAGCGTCTGGCGGAAGCGCTGGCGGAGGACGAGCCCGAGGCTGCCTGTTGATATGCCTTGCGGGCCGGTGTCGAGGGCGTGGAGTGGGCGACCGGGCAGATGACCATGGCGGACGAGCCGAGCACGCCCATCCGCGGTCTTCTCGTCGGCATGCGCTGCGAGCAGGGCTAAAAGTTCGGCCTCGATTGCCTGCTCAATCAGCTTGCGCGCGCCGTTGCGGATAAGCTCGGTCAATGGATCGGGGGCAAATCCCGACGGATCAGGCAACTGCGTGATGGTAACTTCCGGCGTGTGGCATATCCCTTTCTCGTCAGAGAATTGAAGGCGCTTCGACAACGCCATGATATGCCGCCCCTCAGGGTATCACCAACTTTCGCGTGTTTCTCGTCCTTGATTCGTAAGAATCGCTACGGCTCCCACCCGATCGGGTGGGGCACATGCATGATTTCAACCGTAATGTCCAATGTGCATACGGTATTCAGGACCCGCACGAACTTATGATCCGTACAGGCCTGTTCTTCTGACGCAACCTACTGCAATGGAGTAATTCTTATGGGAACTATCGTAGGAACAAGTGGAAACGACAATCTCTACAGCCCTGGAAGCGATTATATCTACGCCTTAGATGGGGCCGATATCATATGGGCGAATTCGGGGAGTGATCGCGTATATGCCTCGTTTGGTGATGATATAATATTCATAAACTCAGGATCAGGCTCCATAGACGGAGGCGCTGACTCAGACTGGCTGAGCTTTTACTACGCCTGGGACCCAGTGACGGTGAACCTATCTACAGGTACCGCCCACTCCCCTTCTCTGTCCCTGTCATTTTACTCGATTGAGAAGATATCCGGATCCACATTTAGTGACGTGATCCGTGGCGGGGTCCGTCGGGATGTCCTCTATGGATGGGAGGGATCAGGTTCCCTCTATGGCAATGACGGGAAGGACCGGCTCTATGGCGGCGACGACAACGACGCCCTCTATGGGGGCGCTGGCAATGATTATTTGAACGGCGGCAACGGAGGTGACTGGCTCTATGGGGGCCCGGGCAATGACGTGATCAATGGAGGGAACGGGACAGACAGGGTCCTTTATACGGATGCAACCAGCTCGATGTCGGTAACGCTGATGGGTGGTCGAGCGACAGGGAGTGGGCGCTCTGACACGCTTTCGTCAATCGAAGACATTACCGGAGCCAAGTTCAACGACATCCTCTGGAGCAGCAATACCGCAAATGACATCTGGGGCTGGAATGGCAACGACGACATCTACGGTTTCGGCGGCAATGATGCTTTGAAGGGGGGAGTCGGCAATGATCGAATCAATGGCGGGGGCGGAAACAATTTAATAATGGGAGGGCTGGGGATAGATCAGCTGTGGGGCAGCTTTCAAAGCGACAAGTTCGTGTTTGACAGGAATGATAAAGGCAATGTCTTTGCCGGCCAAGCCGATGTGATCAACGACTTCAGCGACATAGATTTACTCTCCATCCCGCTTGGGTTGTCCTATGTTGCAGGGGACTGGACACCCGCGGACGGCGAATACAGCGTGCTCGACTATGGTGATGACCACGTCGTTCGATGGAACCTGGACAACGCTTATCACGATGTTCTGGTTATCGGCGATGATCCCGCCGGCAACATCCTCACGGATTACGGGCTGATCTGACCGGCCGCCTTTTTTGGCTGCGCTCACTCCTCAGATTCCTGGTCTGATTGCCACACCTGAACACGGAGGTCTTCAGCGCGGAACAAGATTGAGGCTCGATGAACCATGACGGGATGCGACCCAATTCTGCTGCTCTACGATGCCGCTATCGGCGAAACGAGTTGGGAGGAGGCGTTGGACGCCGTCAAGGCCGATGTTGGGGGAGGCAGCTTCGCGCTCGCTGTCGGCACTCCCGGAAGCCAAACCGTGGATTTTTGGTATCGGGACTTTGATATCGCCCCCTTCCGGTCTGCTGGATACCGGGACTGCGACGTCTGGGATCCTGCGATTAATCCGTGCGTTCGCGCAGCTCCATCTATGCCACTGTCGCAATCGGTGCGGTTTGATGAGTACTTTACTGAGCGAGAGTTCCAGGAGGATGAGTTTCTTTGTATCGGCTTCAGTCAAGGCGTGAGGAAGCCGGACCTATTTGTGGTATTCCGAGAGAGATCTCCTGGCTGGCGGCTTTGTCGCGCCGCGCGATGCAAAGAAGGCGCCTGTTGCCTCTGACCGACTGGACCGGATTCTTCCCTACCTTGCCGGTTCAATGCGACTGCGCCACGAGATTGGTCGCCATCGCGCCGCTGCGGCCAGCCTTCAGAGCACGTTGAACCGGTTGTCGGTCGGAATCACCCTGATCGATTCAAATTTGAAAATTCTCGTCGCGAACGAAGTGGCTGCAACGTTTTTCGAGCGCCGTGACGGGATGTCCGTCCGGCACGGAAAGCTGACACTGGGCTCTTCCCAGCATGGTCGCCTACTCCTGAAGCGCCTCGGGGCATTGTCATCACCCGACGGGGCGGCCATGGCCGTGCCGCGACCATCGGGTTTGCCTGCGTATGTTCTTCGCAATTTTCCTGCGAATGGCGCGGGATTCGTTTCCGGCGCTCAAGCTGCTTTCGCGTTATTGACGATCCACGATCCTGCCAGTTCTACTGCTCTTCCGGACGCGGCCATCCTGCGCGACGCTTTGGGCCTCACAGCTGCCGAGGCTGCGGTAGCTCAGCTTGTGCCTCTTTCGATCAGTAAGGTATTAATGGGAGAGCGACTGGGTATCTCTGAAAATACCGTGAAGTTCCACCTTAGTTCTATTCGGTCGAAACTGGGGGTCTGTAATCTGGGCGAACTCAGTCGGCTGATCAATCATGTGACTATGTTGAACTAGGCCGTGTGGACGAATTGA
>CAWEBB010000021.1:0-302621 GCA_963807085.1 uncultured Alphaproteobacteria bacterium | reverse complement strand
TCGAGCAATACGTTTTGTTATGTCGTGTACTTCATTGCATACCGTATTGCTAGGGCCCGTTTCAACAAAGTACCACCATATCGCTGGCGCAAGGCCGGCGATCGAACTAGGAGCTATACTATGTTACAGCATACCCCCCGAGCCTTCATCAATGCATGTTCAACCGTGCTGTGGAACTCTGGCTATTCGATGCTCATTTACGAGGACCTGCACGGGTGGGTGAAGTTTTTAAAAGAAATCAACCCAGGCGGGATTATTAACGCTGCCGCCAATCCAGAGTTCCATCATCTCGATTCCGACAACTCGTTTTGGATTTCCGTCCGCAAGCAGACGGGAAGTCGGGAAATCATCGCCTGCATCTGTCAACGGTTGGTCGAGAGCGACGACTTTATGGAGCTGCAGCGCTCTCTCAAGCTCTGGTATGGCGATCAGTTGGAGGGGCGGACCCCCTTCGATCTCGCGATGCCCCGGGACGAGTATCCGGATATTAGCGGCAAATCGGCCACCCGGCGGGGCTGTTTGTGGCGCCGGAGGAACGCCACAATGGCTTGGCTTGGCTGTTGCAGCGACTGGTGCGCGCCGTGTCGATCGTCCGCTGGTCAGACATGGGCTGGCAATGCGGCACCACCCGCGGCCCACTCGTCGCGCGGGGAATACCGACCAATACCTACGGCTATCCCAATTGTGATTTGCTGGTCGATGGGTGGTTCGAACCCTCAGGTCTGACCGAAGAAGCCTATATGACGAGCATCACACAAGCGGAAATGCACCATCAAATCGCTGCAGACCTCTCACTCATCGAAATGAACGCCGACAAGCAGGTGGGTGACATCGTCCGAACCGCTCGCCAGCGGCAGGGTGACGCGCCGGTACGCACGCTTGTGGCTGCGTAGTTCGGTGCGCACGGTCTGGAACAGCGGAAATCTGTTCGCCTTCGCTAGGGAATAGTCTCGCTCCAATGCCCGTCGCAGGGCGTTGGAGCTGACTTCGCCGATCCGGATTCCTGAATGTCCGCCGACGGTCCGCATGGCATGCACGTCGTAGCGGTAGTTCAGCGGGTTTTCGTCGTTCACGCCGATCACATGGAACCAGCCGAGCACGCCCAGACGCGTTAGATCCATCAGGCCGATGTGATCGATATCCGGAAGAACACCGTGCGGCCGGGGCAAAGAAAACCAATATCGCACCAGCCGACCGAGCGGTACATCTTTAGTCTCGTCCAACTCGATCAACGGGCAAATCGTGCGTTCCACGATCTCGTCGTTATGGATGTCGATATTGGGTATGTTCGCATCTGTCATAGCCGTTCTCCTGCAAGTCAGCTGCTTGCGTCGTTCAAGAATACCGTGCGGCCGGTTACGGCTTCCCCAATAATCAAGACGAATTCGCACCGGTGTGCGTCGCGAATCGGGAAGATCAGTTGGTCCATTGCATCGTCATAGGTTCCGTTACGATGGGCGAAGCGGCGGGCGGATGCGCGGCGATAACGGGTCGCATCCGCATATTCCTGCGCCACCAGGTCGACGAACCGATCGTCCGGAATCGCCTCGACCAGGGCGTCGTAGAAATCCCGGTCGGCGTTAAGCGTCACATTTTCGCCCGCCCAGAGGATGGGCCAGTTATGGGGATCAGAGCCCTCCATCTCGACCAGATAGCTGCGCTCATCAAGAAAATCATGGCTCTTCAAAGCCTCGATAACATCGATGTCGGCCGTGAATTGGCCGGAGAGCCCACAAATATCCACCCACCGCAGCAACGCCCGTTGCAGTCGGTCAGTCGACGAAAGAATCGGGATGTCGCTCGCTTGAACGATAGCCGACGTGTCAGCGTACATCATTACCGACGATTGTCCATAATCGCTGAATATAGCCACCAGACACCCTCACTGTGCATGTAATCAAATCTTATCGTACAAGATAACCAACTCGTCGCCGTCCGGCAATCTGTCTTCATCGGCGAATATCCATTTTCGGTTGCGGTGGTTCCGAAGCCACACCGGACGGGTCGGGGCCGGCCGACGCGATTAGGGTGCTGCGGGCCGTATCGGCATGATTTCGCAGACAAAATTTGGCCTGGCGCGAAACCGTGTCAACAGGCAAATCCATAACGAACGGAGGTCAGTACCACCGCGTAGTTCAATCGAGGCGCAATTCAGTAAAGACGGATACTTCCAAGGAGACCATGCAGGCGGTTTTTACCCGACCAAACTTCCGAGAGGAGGCTCGCAGCCGGAACTCTGGATCGGGCAGGTGGTGCGTTGCTGCCAAAAAAGAAGACAGGCTGCTCAACGGTCGCGACAAAAAATCACGATCTGTAACAAGATAGATACACGTCCGTGCGCATTCGGCCTTTTCACAACGCGTTATTTCCATTAAAAGCGAAGGCGACCTTTACCTGCTCATTGGGCGACACCCCTGAGGAGTTTAGGCGGGCTTGTAAAAGCGGATCATATAAGGTGATCTGTAGACACCCTGCAAATTAGGAGATTGGGCAGCCGATGCTTAAGACCGTTACGAAAACCGTGCTAATTGCTGCTTTGGGCTTTGGCCTGAGCGCATGCGCGAACGTCTATGATGACGCCAAGATGGCCGCTCCGGAAGGAGATGCATACAGCAAAGCCCTCTATAAAGAGATTATGGCGAACGCTGACTTCGAGCGTGAAGAAGAAGATTGGGTTAGTGCGAATTATTATTCTAGCCAAGCACTTACCGCTTCGAATGGCGGCACCGTTGAAGCAACGGATCCAAATTCTGTGCGTTTGAATCGGTTCGGAGATAGCGGGGCTTCCCGCGCCGAACTTACCACGGCCTATGAAGAGCTGAATGGCACTTTGCAGGCAGGCGGGGCCTCCAGAGATGCGGCGGCCATGGCGAGCGCTTTTGCAGGCTATGAGTGCTGGGTAGAGCAGTCCTCGGAAGGGCATCAGCCCAATGATATTGCGCGGTGCAAGGAACAATACGAATCCGCAATGACAGCTCTAACGGTACAGCCAAATGAGCCGGGTAACTGCTACTATCCGATCGATGGCGATAAGGTCGATTTCGACTGTCAGGCGCAGATCAGCGAGATCGCTGATCAGGCGGCAGACGGCGGTCAGGTCATCGTACAGGGCCATACCGATACGCTCGGTTCGGCCGAGTACAACCTGGACCTCTCCAAGCGTCGTGCGAAGGGTGTGGTCGAGGTGCTGAACCAGCAGGGCATTCCCACGGATCGCATGACGGTCGGTGCTGTCGGTGAAAATGAACTGATCGTCCCGACGCCGGACAATACGGCAGAGCAAGAGAACCGCGCTGTTGTGATGCGTGTTGTGAAGTAAACGATACTCACCACCGAGTGATGAGCGGCGCGTCCTTTGGGGCGCGCCGCTTTTCTTTGGGGAGACCTGGGGAGGCCTAGTCTTTTTCCACCGTCCTCTTTTCCACCTCAATTAGCTTCTGCAGATCGATCGCCCGATGCATTTCATGCTCCAACTCGCGCCAATCCGTCTGGGGGCGGGACGATAGGCGAAAGCCACCGGCCAACTCCCGATAAAGGTTTCGCCAGGTTTCATAGGCCGCGAACAGGCCGGTGCCGGGGTCGGCCAGGATCTTCCAGCCGAGGCCAGCCATCTCCTCCTTGGAGAGGCCGATCGCCTGCAAGCCGCCCGGCGAGCACAGATACATCAGCGGCGCGGGCAAACGCTCGCCGAGAAACCGAGCTTCCTCCGCATCACGGGGCGAAGCGAGCAGCACGTCCGCACCCGCCGCTTTGTACAGCTCCAGGCGCTTGATGGCGTCGTCGATGCCGGTGTTCCGCACGGCATTGGTGCGAGCGATGACGATGAAGTCTTCGCTGCGGCGGGCCGCGCAGCACTCGCGCACCTTTCCGGCCATCAGCTCCGGCTCGATCATGCGCTCGACACCGATATGGTGGTGGGCGCGCTTCGGGATGAGCTGGTCCTCTACCTCGATGGCGGCAAAGCCGGCAGTTTCCACCATCGGGATGGTGCGGTGCATGTGCATCGGATCACCGAAGCCGGTCGCGCCGTCCAGGATCAGCGGCAACTCCGTCACCGCCGCGATTTCAGTGCCGGCGGCACACATCTCGGAGACATTCAGATTGGCTTCCAGCACGACCTTGGCGTAGCCGGTGGCGCCACCGCCGAGATAGAGCGCTTCGAAGCCTTCTTTCTCAGCGAGTTTCGCCATTAGCGGATTGAGCACGAGCGGCGCACAGATGGCGTTTCCGGTCGCGAGCAGGGGGCGGAGGCCGGGCATGGGCTTGAGTTCCTTCTTTCTGATGGGAGTGAACGCAAGCCTACACCGATTGCAGACACAAAAAAGGGGAGGCATGGGCAGCCTCCCCGGGACAACGAAAAGCGGTGATCTCACTATTTGTTTTTTCGGTTCTCGATCAGATCATCCACCACCTGCGGCTCCGCCAGCGTCGAGGTGTCACCGAGATTGCTGAAATCGTTCTCGGCGATCTTGCGCAGAATCCGGCGCATGATCTTGCCGGAGCGGGTTTTCGGCAGGCTGGGTGCCCATTGGATGAGTCCGGCGAGGCAATCGGCCCGATCTCGTGCGCGCACCCACTGGACCAGTTCATTACGCAGCTCCTCGCTCGGCTCTTCGCCGGCGATCAAGGTGACGTAGGCGTAAATGCCCTGGCCTTTGATGTCGTGAGGATACCCAACCACCGCGGCTTCCGCCACCTTGGCATGAGCCACCAGCGCGCTTTCGACTTCCGCGGTACCCATACGGTGGCCGGATACGTTGATTACGTCGTCCACGCGGCCGGTGATCCAATAATACCCGTCTTCGTCTCGGTGGCAGCCATCGCCGGAGAAATACATTCCGGGATAGAGCGAGAAATAGGTTTCGGTAAAACGGTCATGATCGCCATAGACCGTGCGCATCTGGCCGGGCCAAGCTGTCACAGAATGACCAGATTCCCTCGGCCGCACCGTCCGAGCAGTGCGCCCTAGTCGTCGACCAGTGCCGGCTTAATGCCAAAGAAGGGCAGGGTCGCCGACCCGGGCTTCAGGTCGCGTTGCGCCCGGCAGCGGCGTGATCATATGGCCGCCCGTTTCGGTCTGCCACCAGGTATCGACGATCGGGCAGCGTTGTCACCGACCGATACTTGTAATACCAGAGCCAGGCTTCTGGATTGATCGGCTCGCCGACCGTGCCCAGACAGGCGCAGCGACTTGCGGAGGTCGCGTTTCACCGGCTCTGTCGCCCTCGCGCATCAGCGCGCGAATCGCGGTCGGCGCAGTGTAGAAAATAGTGACATTGTGCTTGTCGCAGACCTCCCAAAAGCGGCTAGACCGTCGGGTAGTTCGGCACACCTTCGAACATCAGCGTTGTTGCGCCGTTTGCCAGCGGGCCGTAGACGATGTAGCTGTGGCCGGTCACCCAGCCCACATCGGCGGTACACCAGTACACTTCATCGTCTCGGTAATCGAACACCAACTCGTGTGTCATGGCGACGAAGACGAGATAGCCGCCGGTGGTATGCAGCACGCCCTTCGGCTTGCCGGTGGAGCCGCTGGTATAGAGGATGAACAGAGGGTCTTCGGCGTTCATCTCTTCCGGTGAACAGTCAGCCGACGCGTCCGCCATCGCCTCGTGGTACCAAACATCCCGGCCCGGCACGAACGTTACGGGATTGCCGGTACGTTTCACCATGATGCAGCGCACCTCGCGCCGGCAGTGCTGGATTGCCTCGTCGGTATTCGCCTTCAGCGGAATCGCGCGGCCGCCGCGCAAACCCTCATCTGCAGTGATCACCAGAGCCGAAGTTCGCAATCCTCGATCCGGCCATGCAGGGCCTCCGGCGAGAAGCCGCCGAACACGACCGAATGGATGGCGCCAATGCGCGCGCAGGCCAAAATCGCGACCGCCGCTTCCGGGATCATCGGCAGATAGATGGTGACGCGGTCGCCCTTCTTCACGCCCTGCGCCTTCAGCACATTGGCGAACTTGCACACTTCCTCGTGCAGTTCCTTGTAGGTGATGTGCTTGCTCTCGGAGGGATCGTCGCCCTCCCAGATGATGGCGGTCTGGTCGCCGCGCTTCTCCAAATGCCGGTCAAGGCAATTATAGGCGGCATTGGTGGTGCCGTCATAGAACCAGCGGATATGCAGGTCGTCCTTGGCGTACGAGACATCCTTGACATGCGTATAGGGCTTGAACCACTCGATGCGCTTGCCGTGCTCGCCCCAGAACCCTTCGGGATCTTCGACGGAACGGCGATACATCTCGTCATAGGTGGCGCGGTCGATATGGGCGCTAGCCGCAACATCGGCCGGGACGGGGATAAGATCGTCGGACATGGATGCGTCCTCCTCAGCAGGCAAGTCTCTATTGGACCGAATTTATAGAATTAGATGTAATGGTCTAACGAAGCCGACGCCATTGCACTTCTGTCTTGCCAACCGCGCAAGGGCGGGGCCGGTCATTGCGGGGATTCGGTCAAGCCCTTCCGCAGGGTCTGCCGTTGCTCTATCCCCTGTTCTCGATACCCCTATTCTCGATGCCCAACAACAAAGGAAAAGCCCAAATGCCAGCCTATGTCATCGCCCGGGTGAAGGTGACGGATCCGGACCAATACGGCAAATACCGCGCAGTTACGCCGGGCGCGGTTGCGGAATTCGGCGGAAAATTCATCGTGCGGGGCGGTGAAATGGAGACGCTGGAGGGACCGGCCGAAGACCGCCGGGTCGTGATCATCGAGTTTGAAATCCATGGAACGGGCGCGTGCGTTCTATAGTTCGGAAACCTATCAGGCGGCTATCAAGCTCCGCCAGCCTGCGTCGGATGCGCAACTGGTTCTGCTGGACGGCGCATAAAGAAAAAGCCCCCGGTTTGGCAGCAGCCAAGCCGGGGGCGCGCTCGCCGAATACGAAGAATCGCTAGCCGTTCAGCGAAAACAAACCATGCCGGTAGGCGCGGTTGGCTGCGCTAACGACGGCCCGCAACGAGGCCTCGGCGATGTTTTCGTGCTTGCCGATGCCGAACAGGGTTTCGCCATTCGGCGTGCGCATTTCGATATAGGCAAAGGCGCTGGTGTCCCTGCCGGTGCCGACCGAATGCTCGCGGTAGTCAACTACGTCCATGTTGAAACCAAACGCATTCGAGAGGCCGTCGACAAAGGCGCTGATTGGCCCGGAACCGGTGCCGGCGATGTTCTTGTCCTCGCCAAAGACGCGGAGGGTCGCGGTCAGTTTGCGGCCGCTACCCTCGCCCGGCAGGGTCTGGTAGCGCAGGAAGGTCAGGGGGCCGTTCTGGTCCAGGTACTCGGCGCTGAACACTTCCCATATCTGCCCTGGCTGCACCTCGTGGCCTTCGCGGTCCGTGATGCCCTGGATGACCTTGGAGAATTCGACCTGCGCCCGCTTCGGCAAGGTGATGCCATAATCGGTCTCGAGAATATAGGAGATGCCGCCCTTGCCGCTCTGGGAGTTGATCCGGATGATCGCCTCATAGGTGCGGCCGACATCCGCCGGATCCATCGGCAGATAAGGCACGTCCCACAGTTCGCCCTTCTTCTCCCGCACCTCTCTCATGCCCTTGTTGATGGCGTCCTGGTGGGAGCCACTGAAGGCGGTGAACACCAGTTCGCCCGCATAGGGGTGGCGCGGATGCACCGGCAACTGGTTGCAGTACTCGACCGTGCGGATCAGTTCGTTGATGTCGTCGATGACCAGGCCCGGATTGACGCCCTGGGTGAACAGGTTCAGCGACAGGGTGATGATGTCCACGTTGCCCGTGCGCTCGCCATTGCCGAACAGCGTGCCCTCGACCCGGTCTGCGCCGGCCATCACGGCCAGTTCGGTCGCGGCGACGGCGGTTCCCCGATCGTTGTGCGGGTGCACGGACAGAATGATTGAATCGCGGTTCTTGATATTGCGGCTGAACCATTCGATCTGGTCGGCATAGGTGTTGGGCGTCGCCATTTCGACGGTCGCCGGCAGGTTCAGGATCAGCGGGTTTTCCGGCGTCGGCTCCAGCACGTCCATCACTGCTTCGCAGATCTCGACCGCATAGCTGAGTTCGGTGCCGGTAAAGCTTTCCGGCGAATATTCATAGCGAATTTTCGTGTCGCCCGCCGCGCCGGCCTCGTGCAGTTGCCGCACCATTTTGGCGGCGGACGTGGCTATCTCGGTGATGCCTTCCTCTTCCATGCCGAACACCACCCGACGCTGAGCGGTGGAGGTGGAGTTGTAGAAGTGGACGATGGCGCTGCGGCGCCCTTGATCGCCTCATAGGTGCGTTCGATCAGTTCCGGCCGGCACTGGGTCAGCACCTGGATGGTGACGTCTTGCGGGATCAACTTGTTGTCGATGATGTGGCGGACAGAATCGAAATCGGTATCGGAGGCGCTGGGGAAGCCGACCTCGATCTCCTTGAAGCCCATCTTCAGCAGTGTATCCCAGAACCGCAGCTTGCGATCGGTGCCCATGGGCTCGACCAGCGCCTGGTTGCCGTCGCGCAGGTCGACGGAGCACCAGACGGGCGCGGTGGTGATGGTCTTGCCGGGCCACGTTCGGTCGCTGAAATCGGCTGGGATATAGGGAAAGGCGTACCCTTTGTATTTATCTGACGCTACGGCGCGCATGGGAAGTTCTCCGTGTCTCTGCCCGGACGGTTAATTACCGTTCCACGGACATTATAATAGTGACAATGGCGCGGTTTGCTTCCGGCCGCCGGGTCCGCGGACGCACTAATCCGACGGCCGCCGGTAAGTCGCAGGGCGCGGACATGACATGGAATAGACATGGAAGAGATCTCGAACGGTTAAGGCAGAAAACGACTCAGCACAGCTGTCCCGACACTCAGTGGAGCGCCGGGCTGATAAGGAGCAGGAGGTCGAACCGTTCAGTCATGACCAAAAACTAAGGACTGGTTGCGGGCAAGTCAACCATATGCGGCGATCGCAAGCAAAATTCTACGCGTTGAGGACGCTGGCTGCCTATATTGCTCGAAAAATGCCGTCCGCCGGCCGCGCAAGCGCCGAACCCTGTTGTTGTCTGAAGAGCGAAACGAGCGAATGGAAGCGATGGATCTGCTGGTGAGGATCGTCGGCAGCGACAACGGCCCGATCTTGCTTTGGCAAATGCTGGCGCGAGCGACGATCATTTTCTTTTATGGACTGGTTCTGCTGCGGCTGGCGACACCGCGCCTGTGGGGTAAGACCACGCCCGTTGATGTTGTAATGGCCATGATTATCGGCTCCAATCTCAGCCGCACGCTCACCGGTAATGCGCCTTTCCTCGATGTGCTGATCACCACCGGCTTTCTGGTGGCGCTGCATGCCCTGCTGACACGGGTTGCGATCAAGTGGCGGTTCCTGTCGATCCTCATCAAAGGTAGAGCGAGGGTTCTGGCTAAAGACGGCGAGGTAGACAAAAAGGCAATGAAAGCGTCCGCCGTCGGCAAGCGCGACCTGATGGCGGCAATTCGCGAGGCGGGCGGCACCGACTTTGACCAGGTCAAGCTCGCGACCCTGGAACGCAACGGCGACATTGATGTGATATTGAAGAGTTAGCGACCGATAGAGGACTGCTTGCTATTCCGCCGCCCGCACTTCGGCATCACTCATACCCATTAACCGGCCGAGCGCATCCAGCAGCCGGTCGATGTCGGCCCGGGTGTGCTGCGGGCTGGGCGTCAGGCGCATGCGCTCGGTTCCCTTGGGCACTGTCGGGTAGTTAATTGGCTGCACGTAAATGCCGAATTCCTCCAGCAGCCGGTCGCAGAGCGCCTTGCAGCGCACCGGATCGCCAATGCGCACCGGCACGATGTGGCTTGGGCTGGCCATCAGCGGCAGGCCGTGCTCCAGCAGGCCCGCCTTCAGATCGGCCGCATTGGCATGCAGCGCGTCGCGCTCCGCGCTCGAGGCTCGCACATGCCTAATGCTGGCGATGGCGCCCGCGGCGATGACGGGGGAGAGCGATGTCGTAAAGATGAAGCTGGGCGCAAAGCTACGGACCAGGTCGCAAATTCGGGCCGAGGCCGCGATATAGCCGCCCATAACGCCGAATGCCTTCGCCAGCGTGCCGGAGACCACGTCGAGCCGGTCCATCACCTCATCCCGCTCCGCGACGCCGGCACCGCCCGCCCCATACAGGCCGACGCCGTGCACTTCGTCGATATAGGTCAGCGCGTTGTATTGTTCGGCGAGTTCGCAGATTTCGGCGATGGGGCCGAAATCCCCGTCCATGGAATAGACGCTTTCGAAGGCGATCAGCTTCGGCCGTTCCAACGGTTGCGCCGCCAGTAGTGTCTCCAGGTGAGCCAGGTCGTTGTGCCGCCAGATTGCACGCTCGCACCGGGCGGCCTTGATGCCCTCGATCATGGACGCGTGATTGAGCGCATCCGACAGGATCAGGCAGTCGGGCAACATGCGGCCGAGCGTGCCCAAGGCCGCCTCGTTCGCGACAAAGCCAGATGTGCAGACCAGCGCGGCCTCCTTGCCGTGCAAGCTGGCGAGTTCTTGCTCCAGTTCGACATGATAGGCAGTGGTGCCGGCGATATTGCGTGTGCCGCCGGAGCCGGCGCCCACCTCATCGAGCGCCCGGTGCATGGCTTCGATGACGGCTGGATGCTGCGCCATCGCCAGATAGTCGTTGGAGCACCAGACGGTGATGGGCCGTTCGCCCGCCGGGGTCTTGCGAATGCCGTTCGGGAAATTGCCCCGCTCGCGCAGGATTTCCGCAAACACGCGGTAATTGCCCTCGGCCCGCAAGCCGTCGAGCAAGCAGATGAAATGCTGGTCGTAGTCCATGCGAGGCCACTCCCTTTCGCCGCCGCGGCGGATGCTAGCCTTAGCGGGAACCCTACCTTTAACGGAAATCTAGGCAAGCGGCCGTGGCGTGCCCCATTGCCAATGCCGCGCGCGACAAAGCGCCAGGCTACCGGACCCAGATATTGGCGCCGCCATCGACCGGCAGGGTGACGCCGGTGATGAACTTCGCCTCGTCGCTCGCCAGGAACAGCGCGGCATAGGCCACATCCCAGCCGGTGCCCATCTTGTTGCCGAGCGGCACCTGGGCATCGCGCATGGCGACGATCTCGTCCCGCGTCTTACCCCATTCGCGGGCACGGGTATCGACGGCCATCGGCGTATCCATCAGGCCCGGCAGGATGACGTTGGCCCGGATGCCGGCGTCTGCGTGGGAGTAGGCGAGCTGTTCGGTCAACGCGATGACCCCGGCCTTGGAGGTTTTGTAAACGACCAACGGATAGCGGCTGCGCACCGCCATGCTGGAAATATTGACGATGCTGCCCTTTTTCTGCTGGCGCATCACTGGCACGACATGCTTGCAGGTCATGATCATGCCGCGCAGATTGATGGCGTTGCAGCGATCGAAGTCGTCCTCGCTGAGTTCCTCCAGCGGCTTGTCGCCGCCGGCAATCGAGACGCCGACATTGTTGTGCAGTATGTCGATGCGGCCGCACTCGGCCGCCACCGCCTCCACGGCCGCTTTGATGGATGCCTCGGCCGTAATGTCGGCGGCGAGCGCCAGGGCCTTGTTGCCCTCGCCGCGGATAATTTCCGCAGTCTCCTCGGCGCGGTCCTGGTGCAGGTCGATACAGGCGACAGTCGCGCCCTCGCGGGCAAAAATCTGCGCCACCGCGCGGCCGTTGCCGATGCCTTCGCCGGGTGATTGGCCGGCGCCGACGACGATAGCGATTTTGTCTTTCAAACGCATTGGGCTACTCCTTTAGGCCGCAGGCAGCGGGAACATGTCGAGGTAAGGCTGGTATTCGGCCTCCACCTCGATGGCGAGCGAGGCCAGAATGCGCACGACGGCGCAATAGGTGGCGATGGTGACGACCAGATCGACCATCTGCTCGTCTCCCAGTTCGGTTTGCAGGTCGCGGAACAGCGGCTCCGGCATCTCGATATTTTCGGCCATTTCGCGGGCGGCGCGCAGTACTTTCTTTTCCAGGCCGCCCAGGTTGCTTGGTCGGCCTTCGCTTTCGGCGATCAGGGCCTCAATGTCCTCTTTTGTGACGCCAAAATCCAGACCGAGCTTCACGTGGTGGCTCCACTCGAACGGCGAGCGGGCCAGCCAGCCGACCTGCAAAATCGCCAGTTCGCGCAGGCGCATGTCCAGCGTCATGCCATAGCGGATATGGCTGCCGAGGGTATGAAAGGCTCGGGCCGTATCCGGGCTGTTCACCAGCGCGCGGGTCAGCCAGATCGGGCGCTTTAATAGATCCTTGTTTTCGTCCGAGAGGTCTTCCTGGTTCAGATAGGGCACGCGGGCGGCCATGGATGCGGTTTCCTCCAGTTTCGTTAGCCGGAGGATAGCAGTGACAGCGTGGCGGGGGCTAGACGCCTCGGATCAGACGCATTTGTAAGGGAACCACCGCAAGGCGAACTCCGCGGCGTCGTATCGGCTCTCGAAGCGGAAGGTGGCGACGGCGTCGTCCTCGAAGTCTATCAGCCACCGGCCCCGGCAAAGTTTTTGGCACCAGGCTTCCATTTCTGCCGTGTTCCGGTTTTCCGGCGGCCAGCCGAGGCTGCGGGAGTGCCTGTCGAGCGCGCGGAGGATGCGAACGGGCTGCCAGTGATCTTTCATGTGCTCACTCATGCCGGGCTCTTTCAGGATGAAGCTTGACGCCGCCGCGCTTTGACGGCGAGCCCATGATAGACCGGGAGGATTGCAACGGAGAGCACCAGGAGGGCGGCCGCGAAGACATAGGCGGTGGAGACATCGCCCGTCAGATCTGCCAACCAGCCTGCCAGCATCGGCCCGCCCGCCTGGAACAGGTAGAAGACGGCGAAAAAAACCCCCATGCCCAGCGCGCGGGCCTCGGGCGGCAGCACAAGAGCGGGCAGGCTCACCATGGCACCGATGCCCACACCAGAAACCGCGCCCATCGCAATGACATTCAGTAGAACCTGGTCGGTCCGGGAGCCGATCAACACGAACAGCGCGAAGCTCAGGTTGCCGATGGCCAGGATGAGGTAGCGCCGCCCGGACCAATCGGCCAGAAAGCCTGCGAAAGCGCCCACACCCGCCAACAGCCACAGGATGATGGAGGTGGTGGACCCTGCCACCGCCAGGCTCATGCCGCGCGCCATGAAAAGGTCTGGACCGAAGCTGAAGACGATCGAGAGGGCGCCGTTATAGATGCCCCAGATCGCACCGGCGGCGATCACGGCACCCAGCATCGCCCCCCGGACCTGACCGCTTCCGGCAGCCGGGCCTCCACCGCTGGCCGCGGATGGCGGTGAGTGGTAGAGCAGCGCCATGGCGATCAGGCCCGCCCCGGCCAGCGCCGCGACGATGGTCAGTGTCAACGTCAAACCATAGGCCAGGCCGATCAGTGGCAGCACAATCAAGGCGACCGCGATGCCGACCGGCCAGGACATAACGAACAAAGCGAGTGAGAAGCTGATTTCCTTGCCGAGAAACCAGTCCGCCACCATCTTCGTCATCAGCACGTTCAGCAGGATGCCGCCGACCCCGGCAATCAGCCGCCCGGCGATCTGTCCTGCCCAGAGGTCCGATGCGGCCATCAGGATGCCGCCTGCGGTCATCAGCGCCAGGCCAACGAGCACCATTTGCTTTGCCCCGAACCGCCGCCCGAGCGCGCCGCCCGGTATGGCGAGGAACATGCCTGGCGCCAAGAACAGGCCGATCAGGATGCCGATGTCGGCGATACCGACGCCGAAGTTCTGCTGGAAGGTGGGCGAGAGCGCGCCGACCGCCTGGAACTGAAACGACATCGTGGTCCGCACGAGAAACAGAAGGACGAGAACTCGCCAGCGTCGGGCCATTGGGTTCTCTCCCCCTCGGCGTTTTGCGGCCGGATCCGCCCGCCGAGTCTGGCCTCAGCCCTCCGCCAGCTTGGCGAGCAGGCGGGCGTTGGAGCGGAGGCCGTGGTGGAAGCATGCCTGCTCGAACTTCTCGTTCGGGCTGTGGATCTGGTCGTCGGCGAGGCCGAAGCCCATCAGCACGCTGTCCAGGCCCAGGATGCGCTTCATCTTCTCCACCACGGGGATGGAGCCGCCGCAGCCGACCGTCACCGCCGGCCGGCCGAACTCGTCGGCGAGCGCCTGGCGTGCGGCCTGAAGTTGCGGCAGGTCGAGCGGCACCTCCATCGCCGGCGCGCCGTGCAGGTCGGAGACTTCGACCCTGGCCCCGGCGGGCGCACGCTCGTCGCAGAATTGCTGGAACGCCTTCACCACCTGCGCCTGATCCTGGCCGGTGACGAGCCGGAACGAGACCTTCGCGAAGGCTTCCGAGGCGATCACGGTCTTGGAGCCGGGCCCGGTATAGCCGCCCCAGATGCCGTTGATATCCGCCGTTGGCCGCGCCCAAAGCCGTTCCAGCGCACTGCGCTGCGCCTCACCAACTGGGCTGGAAAGCCCGACATCGGCCAGAAACGCCTTTTCGTCGAAGCCGAGAGCCTCCCATTCCGCCTTCTGCTCCATCGGCCGTTCTTCGATGCCATCATAAAAGCCGGGAAGCTGGATGCGGCCCTGCTCGTCGGTCAGGTCTCCCAGGATTTTCGCCAAAGCGTTGATCGGGTTGAGTGCGCTGCCTCCATAAAGGCCGGAATGAAGGTCGCGGCCGGGGCCGGTCAGCTTCACCTCGGTATAGGCCATGCCGCGCAGCATGGTGGTGATTGCGGGCGTATCCACGTCCCACATGCCGGTGTCGCAGACGACGGCGATATCAGGCTTGGACAGCTCTTCTCGATTTGCCTCCAGGAAAGGCGGCAGGGAGGGGGACCCGCACTCTTCCTCGCCCTCCAGGAAGACGGTGACGCGGCAGGGCAGGTTGCCGGTGGTCTCGTGCCAGGCGCGGAAGGCTTCGAGGAACATCATCACCTGGCCTTTGTCGTCGACCGCGCCTCGGGCGACGATGCGAGGCCCGTGCGGACCATCAACCAGCACGGGCTGGAAGGGGCCGGTGTCCCAGAGCTCCAGCGGGTCCGGCGGCTGCACGTCGTAATGGCCGTAATAGAGCACGTGCGGCGCGTCCGGTCCGGCGCCGTCATGGTGGGCGACAACCATAGGGTGGCCGGTGGTGGGACGGACGTCGGCTGTGAAGCCGCATTCCCGCAGGCGCTCTGCCGACCACTCCGCGGCGCGCAGGCACTCGTCCTTGTAAGTTGGATCGGTGCTGATGGAAGGGATGCGCAGATAGTCGAACAGGCGGTCCAGGGACTTATCGAGATTCGCATCGGCATGAGCGAGGACTTGGTCGATGGAAGAGGCGGGGGCGGACATGCAAACGGTTCCAAAAGCTGGCTTTAACGGAAATCACGTCGCCGGCCTTGAGCCGGGGTCCATGCCTGAAACAAAAAATCGAAGCTAAAGTTCGCTTTGGGGTCTCCGGCATGGGTCTCCGGTCAGGCCCGGGACAACGGGTCGGAATTTACCGCAACGGCGAGTGGTCGCTCGGCAGCATGAGAACGTTGTTCATCTCTTCGATCAGCGGCCCGCTGAATTTCAGAAATTCCTGCCAGCCCGAATCCTTCGTTGCGGCGGTGCGGGCTTCCATCCGCGCCTCAAAGCTGGGGTAGGACCAGATGTGGCAAACCTCGTTCGGCTGGCCGGCTTCCGTGGTCCAGAGGCCGACGATCTTGGAATATTTCTCGCGCACGGCCATCGACTCCGTGAATCGCTCCACCCAACCCTTCATCGCGCCAACCTGCAATCGATAGTAGCGGAATTCATAGATATTGCCATCGTGACGATCCGGCGGGTTGATGCCGATGACCGGGTTCATCAGACGGATATCCTGGCGCAGAATGATGGGCCGGATCAGGGGAAGATACTCACCGGACCAGCGAGGGTTCGCGGCGAGGGCCTTCCGTTTTTCCTCGCGTTCGGCAAAACTCTCGTAACTCCAGAGATGCATCACTTGATTGAGGGGGCCGACTTCCGGCAACCAATAACCCTCAAGCTTGCCATAGTCATCGCCACGAATGTCGCGCGCGACGGTGCCGGAATTCTTGGCGGCGAGGGGCGCTTGGCCGGCCCGAAACGTATAGGTGCGAAGTTCGTGTAGCATGGTAGATAATCCTCAGTTCCGATGCGTTAGACCGACTGGCAGAAACCATTGACGACCGCGACCCCCGATGCAAGGGCCTCGTCCACCGGGCAGCGCCGGCGGGGCTGGCCGATTGCGCGCCTGCTGGCCATGGTCTTTGCCGCACTGGTGGCGATCACCGCCGCTGCCGTGCTGGCGCTGACCCTGGCTGCCAGCCTGCGCAACTCGTTTGAATACTCGAACCAGCTGGCCATCGACCTGGCGGCCGACATGTACGGGGCGATCGAGGGGCATTTGACGCCCGCCGAGGATCTGGCGCGCGAAACGCTGGAGGCGGTTGCAAACGGCGCCATCGACCCGGCCGATAGGGATGCGTTCTCCAGGTGGCTGATGGGCGGGCTGGCCGCCGCGCCGCAAATCCGCGCGATCGCCCTTGTGCGGTCCGATCTTTCCAGTTGGTCGGTGCACCGGGGTGAGGGCAATATTGTTTACGAGGCTCAATCGCAGGCCGACCCGCAAATGATAAAACGGGTGTTTGAGGATGCGATGCAGCGGGGCGGCACGCCGTATTGGGGCGACCTAGTGTATGTGCAGGACGCAGCACTGATCAATTACCGCGCGCTGTTCGATTGGCCAGGGGGCGGCAAGGCGATGCTGGCGATTGCGATAACAACCGGTGACTTGTCCCGGTTTTTGGCCGAACAGGGCGCCAAGACCGGCTGGACGGGCTTTGTTCTGCTCAACAAATCCCAGGTGCTGGCGCACGAATACATCAACCGGAATCCGTCCGCACTCTCGGCCGACAACCCGGCACTGCTTCTCTCCGCGCTGCCCGATCCGGTGCTGCGGCGGATATGGGATGGCGTTGACGGCACCTTGTTCGATAAAGCGGCGGACGCGGGCGCACAGGTGCGCTTCGACCCTCCGGACGACCCGACCCATATCTATATCGTCAGCCGGACGGACCGGTTTGGCGATACGCCGTGGTACTATGGCGCCCATGCGCCCATCGAAACCGTGAATACGGCGTTCCAGCGGGCGATCCGCTCCGGGACGATTGCCTTGTTGCTGACCGGGCTCGCGGTTTTGGCAGCAATCTGGATCGGACATCGAATGGCCCGTCCGCTGAAACGGGCCGCCGTGGCGGCGCAGCAGATCGGCCAGTTGCAACTGGACGACTTCCAACCCTTGCCGACCAGCGGCGTGCGGGAGTTTGACCAGCAGGCGGCAGCCTTTAACCAAATGGCGGAAGGCCTGCGCAGCTTCTCGACATATGTGCCGAAACAGCTGGTGGGGTTGCTGGCCCGCCGCGGCTTCCGCTCTGACATACCGGCGCGATCTGCGGAAGTGACCGTGCTGTTCACTGACATTGTCGGCTTTACCTCGCAAACGGAGTGGATGCCGGCGGAAAAGACGGGTGCAATGTTGAACGAGCATTTCACCCTTTTGGGCCGCGCGATCACCCATCAGCAAGGCATCATCGATAAATATGTCGGGGATTCGGTGATGGCGTTCTGGGTACCGCTATTGGTTGACGGCAGCCCGCCGATGCGCGCGGTGCAGGCCGCTCGAACGATTGCCGGCCTGCTTGCCGCCGATAACCGCCGCCGGGTGGCGCGGGGAGAGACGCCGATCCGAATTCGCATCGGTATCCATACCGGTCCGGCGCTGGTCGGCAATATTGGCGGCAAAGATCGGTTGGACTTCACGGTCGTCGGCGATACGGTCAACACTGCCCAGCGGTTGGAAGACTATGGCCGGTATGTGGATGCGTCGGCCGAGTGTGTCATCGTGGCAAGCGCGCAAACTGTCGAAGCGATCCCGGCCGGATGGCCGCGCGAAGACCTGGGGGAATTACCCATCAGCGGCCGCGTCGGCGCGATTCATGGATGGCGGGTTCTGCCGCCAGATTACGGCAGCAACCAATCCGGCGCTTCGATTTGTTTGGGCGATAGTCTAGAATGAGTCCCGCAATGCAGCATTCGGAGCCGCCCGATGTATCTCACACAAGGTCTGAAACGTTCGGCGCAAATTAACGGCAACCGCACTTCCACCTGCATTTTGGGGTCGGACGGCCAGGAACGCCGGCGCACGTGGGGGGAAACCGCGGACCGGACGGCGAGGCTGGCGGGTGCCATGCGGAAGTTGGGGCTGGAGACGGGGGACCGGGCAGCAATTCTCGCCCTGAACAGCGACCGCTACTTCGAATTCTTCTATGCGACGGCCTGGGCGGGCGGCGTGTTCGTGCCCATTAATATCCGCCTTGCCGCGCCGGAAGTGGAGCACTGGCTGAACGACTTAGAAGCCAGGCTGCTGTTCATCGACGCCCAGTTCGCGCCGATGTTGCAGAAGCTGGAAGGCAAAATTCCGCACGTGGAGGAGATCGTCTATCTTGATGACGGCCCCGTGCCGGAGGGGATGCACGGCTACGAAGCGATCCTGCAGGCCGGGGACCCCGTGCCGGACGCGGAACGCGGCTACGAGGATCTGGCCGGCCTGTTCTATACCGGTGGCACCACCGGCCGCTCCAAGGGCGTGATGCTCAGCCACCGCAATCTGATCTTCAACAGCTTCAACACCATGGCAGTGTTCAACTATGAGCCGGGTGCGCGGTACCTGCACGCGCCACCCATGTTCCACATCGCCGACTGCGTCGCCGTCTTCGGCTATACGCAGATGGGCGGCGCGCATTATTTCATTCCGGCCTTCAACCCGAAGGCGACTCTGGACGCGATCCAGCGGTGGGGCATTACCGACACGCTGTTGGTGCCCACCATGGTCAACATGACCGTGAACCATCCGGCGGTGGCCGACTACGACCTCTCCAGCTTCCGCCGCCTGGCCTATGGCGCGTCGCCGATGCCGGAGGCGGTGATCCTGCGCGCCATGGAGGTGATGCCCAGCGTGAAGTTCTACCACGCGTATGGTCAGACCGAATGCGCGCCACTGACCTCGACCAACGGGCCGGAGAGCCATGTGTTCGAGGGGCCGCTCGCCTACAAGTTCCGCTCCGTCGGCCGTTCTGCGCCGGGCGTGGAGGTGCAGATCCGCGACGCGAACGACCGGGAAGTGCCGCGCGGCACCGTCGGCGAAATCTGCGTGCGCGGTGCCAACGTCATGCAGGGCTATTGGCGGCAGCCGGAACTGACGGCCGAGGCGCTGCGCGGCGGCTGGATGCATTCCGGCGACGGCGGCTATATGGATGAGGACGGCTATATCTATGTCGTCGACCGGATGAAGGACATGATCATCACCGGCGGCGAGAACGTCTATTCGGCAGAGGTGGAAAGCGCCGTGCAGATGTTCCCCGCCGTCGCCGAATGCGCCGTGATCGGCATTCCGCACGAGAAGTGGGGCGAGCAGGTGCACGCCATCGTCCGCCTGAAAGAGGGCGGGCAGGCGACGGCGGAAGACATTATCGCCCACGCCCATACCCAGATCGCCGGCTTCAAGTGCCCGCGTTCGGTGGATTTCGTGACGGAGCCGCTGCCGCTGTCGGGCGCAGGCAAGATTCTCAAGACCGCCCTGCGCGAGCCCTATTGGGATGGCCGAAAGAAACAGGTGAACTAAGCCACACCGGCTAGTCCAATAAGCAAGGGGACGATTGACCGCCATGGCAGCGGGCGAGGTTTTTTGGACTTTCCTGAAGCTCGGCTGCACGTCGTTTGGCGGGCCGACCGCGCATATCGGCTATTACCGCACCGCCATCGTCCGGCAACTCGGCTGGATGACAGAGGAGCGTTATGCAGAGATCGTGGCGCTGGGGCAGTTCCTGCCGGGGCCCGCATCGAGCCAGGTCGGCTTTGCCATCGGGCTCGAGCGAGCCGGCGCGGCCGGCGGAGCGGCGGCCTGGGCCGGGTTCACCCTGCCGTCGGCGCTGATCATGCTCCTGGCGGCCTATGGCCTCGCCGCGCTGCCGGCGGACCTGCTGCCTGGCATCATCCACGGGCTGAAGCTGGTAGCCGTCGCCGTCGTCCTCAACGCCGTCCTCGGCATGGCGGAGGGGCTGTGCCGGGATCGGCTGCACAAGCTGCTCGGCATCGGCGCGCTGTTGCTGGCGCTGCTGATACCGGGGGTGGCGGGGCAATTGTCGGCGTTGGTACTTGCCGGCCTGGCCGGGCTTATGCTCGCCGACCCTGGCGCAGCGCTGCCGGCAGCGGAGGGCAAGGCGGAGGGCAAGGCGGAGGCCCGGCTGCGCATTCTGCCTTTTGTGCTGATCGGCATCGCCGTCGGCCTGCTGTTAGTGCTGCCGCTGGCGGTAGAGAGCGGCCTGCCGGGCGCCGCCATCGCCGAGCCTTTTTACCGGGCGGGCGCACTGGTGTTCGGCGGCGGCCATGTGGTGCTGCCATTCCTGGAGACCGCGACGGTTGGCCGGGGTTGGCTCTCTACAGAGGATTTCCTGGCGGGCTATGGCATAGCACAGGCGATACCGGGACCTTTGTTCACCTTTGCGAGCTACGTGGGGGCGGTGAGCTTTGGCCTGGTCGGTGGCCTGATCGCGCTGGTCGCCATCTTTGCCCCGGGCCTGCTGCTGATGGCAGGTGGGCTGCCGATCTGGACCCGTCTTTCACACCTCCCGGGTTTGCGGCGGGCGTTGGGCGGCGTCAACGCGGGCGTGGTCGGCATTCTGGCGGCGGCGCTCTATGATCCGCTCTGGACCAGCAGTGTCGCGGGCCCGCCGGACGTGGCGGCGGTCGCCATCGGCTGGGCGATGCTGCAATTGCTCAAATGGCCGAGTTGGAGCGTCGCTGCGGCGGGCTTCGCCTATGGCCTGGCGCTTGCCTTGGCCTAGGGACGGAACGCGGTCTATGCTGCGGCCACCAAACATCCAGGCCAGAGGCAACCCTTCCCATGCTCAAGATCAAAGACACTGTCACCATCGTTACCGGCTCCTCCAGCGGCATCGGCGCGGCCACCGTGCGGACGCTGGCCGAGCATGGCGGCCATGTGGTCATCAACTACTCCAAAAGCGCCGCCGCGGCCGAGCAAGTGGCCGAGGACTGCCGCAAGCACGGCGTCGAGGTGCTGGTTTGCCAAGCCGATGTCGGCAGCGACGAGGGCCGCCAGCGGCTGGTGGACGAGACCATGCAGAAATTCGGCAAGGTGACAGGCCTTGTCAACAATGCGGGCACGACGAAATTCGTGGATCATTCCAACCTCGCCGGGCTTTCCGAGGAGGACTTCCATAATATCTACCACCTGAACGTGATTGCGCCCTACATGATGACCCGGGCCTGCGAGCCGCACATGCGCGCGGGCGGGCGCGGCTCGATCGTGAATGTTTCCTCTGTCGCGGGCGTGATGGGTGGCGGTTCCTGCATCGCCTATGCCGCCAGCAAGGGGGCACTCAACACCATGACCTTGTCGCTGGCCCGCGTGCTTGGGCCGGAGATCCGCGTCAATACCGTCTGCCCCGGCTTCGTCATTGGCGAATGGCTCAAACAGGGCATGGGCGAGGCGAAGTACGAGGCGACTCGCGAGAACCTGGCCAAGAACACGGCCCTGAAAAAGCCGGGTGGCACGCCGGAAGAAATGGCGGAGCCGGTGGTCTGGTTCCTCTATGGCGCGAGCCACACCACCGGCGAGTTCATAATCGCCGATGGAGGCATGACTCTCGGCCAGGCCCCGCTGGCGCGGCGCTAGCGGATCATGAACCTTCCCACACTTGCCGAAATCGAAGACGCTGCCGCCCTGGTCCACCAGCATATGCGGCCGACGCCGGAAATCGCCTGGCCGCTGCTGGCCGAACGCGTCGGCACGCGCGTGATCGTCAAGCACGAAAACCATACGCCGATCGGCGCGTTCAAGGTGCGGGGCGGCATCACCTATATCGACGCGCTGCGCCGCGAGCTGCCGGACGTACCGGGCGTCGTCACCGCCACCCGCGGCAATCACGGCCAGAGCGTGGCGCGCGCCGCCACGGCAGCCGGCCTGAAGGCAACCATCTATATCCCGCACGGCAATTCGGTCGAGAAGAATGCCGCCATGCGCGCCTTCGGGGCGGAATTGGTGGAGGAAGGCGATGACTTCCAGGCCTGCTATGAGGCCTGCATCGCTCATGCCGCGCGCGAGGGCCTGCACCTGCTGGCGGGCTTTCACCACTGGTTGCTGCGCGGCGTCGCCAGCTATGCGTACGAACTGATGACGGCGCACCCGGACCTGGACGTGATCTATGTGCCGATCGGGCTTGGCTCCGGCATTTGCAGCACGATCGCGGTGCGGGACGCGCTGGGCCGGACGACGGAGGTCGTGGGCGTGGTCTCGACCAGGGCTGCCGCCTATGCCCTGTCGTTCGAGGCGGGACGGCCGGTATACACCAACAGCGCCGACACGATGGCCGATGGCATGGCCTGCCGCGTGCCGGAGCCGGCGGCGGTGGTGATCATCAACACCGGCGCGGCGCGGGTCGTGCAGGTGACGGACAATGAAATCAAGGCCGCCATGCGCGCCTACTACACCGATTGCCACCAATTGGCGGAAGGCGCGGGCGCGGCTCCTTTGGCCGCCGCCATGCAGGAGCGGGAGCGGCTGGCCGGCAGAACGGTGGGCCTGGTGTTGAGCGGTGGCAATGTGGACATGGCCGTTTATGAGGACGTGCTGCGGCAACGGTAGGACCACCTACCGGGCAGCGGCGGTTCAGCTCTATTGGGCATGCTCCGGCGGCGGAGGCATTCCGCGGCGGTCGAACGACACGCTTTTGATCAGGGCAAACACCGGCATGCCTTCCGCCAGCCCCAAGTCCGCGATTGCAGCGCGGGTCACCCGGGCACGGACGCGGGCGCCATTGGCATCCACCAGAACCTCCGCAAAAGCGGCCCCCGTTTCCTCCGCGATCTCGGCTACGGTACCCGCCAGCACATTTCGGATGCTCAGGCCCTCCGGCCACTTTGTGGCAAGCGCGACATCGCGAGACCGGACCCGCACCCGAACACTTTCTCCGACCGGCAGATAGTCGAGCGCGGGCATGGTCAGGGGCTGGCCGGACAGGTCCAGCCGGGTCAGGTGAAAGTCACGGTCGTGGCTGGTCACTGTCGCATGCAACAGCACGCCCGCCTCGAACCGGCCGGTGATTGGCTGCAAGTCCAGCCGCTCGAACATTTCGGCGGTATCGCCGCTGGCAACGATCCGCCCTTGGTCCATGACCACCGTCCGGTCCGCGAACTGCGCGACCTCGTCAATGGCGTGGCTGACATACAATGTGGGCAGCGCAAACCGCCGGATTGCCTCCTGTAGATAGGGCAGGATCTCGGCCTTTCGCCGCTGGTCGAGCGCCGCAAGCGGCTCGTCCAGCAGCAAAAGGCGCGGCTGGGTGAGCAATGCCCGGCCCAAGGCCACCCGCTGGCGCTCGCCACCGGAGAGTTTGCCGGGCCGCCGGTGCAGCAGGGGCGACAGGTCGAGGGCGTCCACCACTTCCTGCGACAGCGCCTGCGGGGCGCGGCTCCGCTTAGCGGCAAACCGCAGATTGCCGGCAACGCTCAAGTGCGAGAAAAGATTGGCTTCCTGGAACACATAGCCAACCGGGCGGCGATGCGGCGGCACGACATGGCCGGTCCCCGAGTTCAGCCATTCTTCGCCGTCAAAGCGGATCGTTCCGGTGGCCGCTCTCTCCAGGCCGGCGATCGCGCGCAGCAGGCTGGTCTTGCCACTGCCGCTGGGGCCGAACAGCGCCGTGACGCCTTCCATTGCAATGGTTCGCTCGGTTCGGAGCGCGAAACCCTCGAACACCATGCGCAGGCTCAGTTCCAGATCAACCGGCATTGATCGGGAACCGCCGGTTCAGGGCAAAGATCAACAGTAGCACGGCGAACGAGAACACCAGCATGCCGGCGGATAGCCAATGGGCAGCGGCATATTCCAGCGTCTCGACATGCTCATAGATGGCGATCGAGATCACCCTGGTTTCGCCCGGAATGTTGCCGCCGACCATGAGAACCACGCCGAATTCGCCAACCGTGTGTGCGAACGACAGCACCGTCGCGGTGAGAAAGCCGCGCGCCGCCAGCGGTGCCGCTACGTTTGCAAAGGCGTCCCACGGTCCCGCCCGCAACATCGCGGCGGCTTCCAAAGGCGCACGGCCGACGGCTTCGAAGGCGTTTTGCAATGGCTGCACCGCAAATGGCAACGAATACACCACGCTGGCCAGTACCAGTCCGGTGAAGCTGAAGGTCAGGCTGGTTCCGGTCATTGACACCCAGAAACCGCCGATGGGTGCAGCCGGGCTCAGCAGAATGAGCAGGTAAAAACCCAGCACGGTCGGTGGCAGCACCAGCGGCATGGCGGTGAGCGCTTCGATAACGGGTTTGATCCGCATGCGCGTGTGGGCCAGCCACCAGGCGAGCGGCGTGCCCAGCAATAACAACACGATCGTCGTGATGCCGGCCAACCTCAGCGTCAGCCATACCGGCTCCCAGATGGAGGCGAAGTCTGTCATCGGGCGTCAGTCGGTGTCGTAGCCGTAGCGTTGGATGGCCTCTCGACCTTCCGGGCTCCTCAGGTAGGCGAGAAAGCCTTCGGCCGCCGGGTTGCCTTTCGCGCGTGCCAGCAGAACCGCGTCCTGGCGGATCGGCTCATGCAGGTCCGCAGGCACCAGCCAATAGGAACGCGCATCGGACGGCTCGGAGACCAGCGACAGGGCGACCAGGCCTGCTTCAGCGTTGCCGGTTGTCACCATGAGGATGGTTTGGCCGATATTCTCACCAAAGACCAACTTGCCGCGCAGGCTGTCAAGCAAGCCCAGCCCCGCCAATGTCTGCTCCGCGGCCAGGCCATAGGGCGCCAGCTTGGGATTGGCGATGGCCAGCCGGCGGAAGTCAGCCTTCCGCAGCAAATTGGCGCCAACCTGGCCGCCATCACTCCGGATGAGCGCCAGGCGCCCGACCGCATAGGTGAAACGGCTGTCCGGCACCGCAAGTTCCTCAGCCACCAGCCGCTCCGGCCGCGCCTGGTCTGCCGCGAGGAACAGATCGAACGGGCCGCCATGCGCGATTTGAGCATACAGCTTGCCGGTCGAGCCGAGCGTTGCGCGGATACGGTGACCGCTGGCCGCTTCGTAATCGGCAATCAACCGCTCGACCGGCTTGGCGAAATTCGCGGCGACCGCGGCCAACGCCTCCGCCGCCGCAAGCGGGCGCGGCGCTGCCATTACCCAGGTCAGAAACAGGAAGAGCACGAAGCGGCGGTGCATGGCATTCTCCCAGAGCAGATCCCGATCCGAGTGGATTGGGTCAATCTGCTCGACCTCTTCGATTGACGAGCATAACCCCCCGATCGAATAGCGCCGCAAAGCGATTCAATCAGGAACGAAAACGCTGTAGGCTGGCGCAATCCGCCCTGAACCTGGAGAGCGCCAATGGTCGCCGATGACGTCTATGCCCGTCAGAATTTCGGCAACTGCGTGGGCTTCGGGCGGAGGCCCGCCCTGCTGATCGTGGATTTCCAGGTCGGATTTGCCGACCCGGAGGTGTTCGGCGGCGGCAATGTCAGAGAGGCCATTGCCGCCGCCGTACCGCTGCTGGCTGAGGCGCGCAAGCTGGGCCTGCCGGTCGCCTATACCCGCGCAGTCTTCAGCGACGATGGCAGCGATGCGGGTGTGTTCGGCATGAAGGTTCCGGCGCTGAAACGTCTGACCGACAGCGCCGATATCTCCCAAATCGTCCCGGAACTGGCGCCGCAGCCGGGCGACTATGTGGTGCGCAAGACCGGCCCCAGCGCCTTTTTCGGCACACCGCTCGCCTCCTGGCTCAACACGAAGGGTGTCGATACGCTGATTGTCAGCGGCGCCACGACCAGCGGCTGCGTCCGGGCGAGCGTCATCGATGCGATCAGCTATAATTTCCGCACCATGGTCATCACCGACTGCTGCGGCGACCGGGCGCTGGGGCCGCACGAAGCCAACCTGTTCGACATGGGCCAGAAATACGCGGACCTGATGACAGCGGAAGAGGCCATCGCCCAGGCTCGCGCCGCGGCAGCTGCCAACCACGCCCGCCACCGGCAGGGCTGAGCCATGGCCGATGCGCTGGGATACCGAAAGAAGTTCGCCGTTGTCGCGCCCTCCACCAACACCGTGGTGCAGCCGGAATTTGACCGGATGGCGCCGCACGGCGTCACCAACCATTTCAGCCGCATTCACATTCCCGACGACCCGCTTGGCTCCGACGCCGATTTCGAGGAACTGATGGTCCGCATCCGCGCCGAACTGATGCAGGCGGTCGACCGCGCCATGACGGCCCGGCCGGACTTTCTGATCATGGGCATGTCGTCGGAAACCTTCTGGGGCGGTCTTGCCGGGTCGAAGGAACTGGAGGTGAAGCTCAAGGCACGCTCCGGCTTGTCGGTCGCCATGGGCTCCGACGCTGCCCAAGCGGCGCTGCGCGCCTATGGCGACATCAAGCGGATCAGCCTGGTCACGCCCTACATGCCGGTCGGCGACGAGGAAGTGCGCAGGTTTTTCACCGATTGCGGCTTTGAGGTGATGGCGATCTGCGGCCTGAAATGCCGAAGTCCGACCGCCATTGCCCATGTGGACGGCAGGACCCTGCGCGACGCCGTGAACCAGGTTAACGACCCTCAGGTGGAGGCCATTTTGCAGGTCGGCACCAATCTGGCCTTCGCCCATATCGCACCGATGGCCGAGTTCTGGCTCGGCAAGCCGGTGCTGGCGATCAATACCGCCACCTATTGGTGGTCGCTGCGCCAGAACGGCTTTGCCGACCGGGTCGAGGGAGCCGGCAGCTTACTGACTGACTATTAACGCTTCCATGTAGCCGGACCCAATCCATTATTTCCGCCAGTCTGTCCTTTCTGACCATTCGTCAGATACGCGTCACGTTAGATACGCGTTACGTCGACCTTGAGAATTTCGGCGTCGACCTCCGTCCGGTCTCCCGGCGCCTGGTTGTGGGTTCGCCACAATTCCTCCAGTTCGCCGCGCAATGCCTTTCGGCCATCGTCGTCCAATCCGACATAGGCGCGATGGGTCGGCCCGAAATACTCGAAATAATGCTCGACCAGTTCTGCCGGCGGCATCGGATAGCTGAAGTGCATATCCCTGCGGCTCAAGTCAATATTGGCAGCGATACCCTCGAACCGCTCGCGCACCACATCCTCGCTGCCCCATAGCAGCGGCGAGGGCATATCCGGCGGCGGCGCGTATTTGGCAACGATCTTGAAAAACGCCCCGATAAAACCCTCCGGTGTCCAATTCGCCATGATAATGCGTCCGCCCGGCCGACAGACCCGCGCCATTTCGGCTGCTGTCACCTCCGGGCGGGGTGTGAACATGGCACCGATCAGACTGACGACGACATCGAAGGAAGCGTCGTCATAGGGCATGTCTTCCGCGTCGCCCACATCGAAGCGAACGTTGAGGCCGGTTCTTGCCGCCCGTGCTTTCGCTTGGTCGATCCACGCCTCGACAATATCGATGCCGACAGCCTCGGCGCCAAGTTCGGCCACGGGAATGGCGGCTTGCCCCGAGCCGCATGCCACATCCAGCACCCGATTGCCCCGGACGATGCCGAGGTCGCGAACAAACGCTTCGGCGCTGGCTTGGAGGCCACGGGCAATCACCCCATAGTCGCCGGTCGACCATGTCGCTTTCAATTGGGTTTTAAGGGTTGGGAAATCCTGGTTGCTCGCAGCCATGAGTCATTCCTCCTCTCCGCGAGGGGCGCTATTCGCGCCCATAACCATGACCTAAGTTGTTGGAAGGGGTTTTCAACGCATCGCATGCGGCTATAGCCGGCCAATCTATGGGCCGCATTGGCGCAATAGCCTGCCAACGCTTCGTTACCAGCCGCCGAAGAACACGGATGTCAGGCGGTTGCCTCTGTCACTTCCGCCAGGATCTCATCGTCGGATGCGCGGTTCAGCGTCACCGTCGGGTCGACCAATATCCTGTCACCCACGATCTCGCAGGCGACTTTTTTGAGCTTGGGGATGCTTTTGCAGGGCGACTGGCCGGTTTCGACATCGTAGGGCAGATTGTGCCACGAACAGACCACGTTGTTGCCGTCGATCCAGCCGTTCACCAGGTCGCCGAAGGCATGCGGGCAGCGCCGACTGAGCGCCACGACCCGGTCCTCCGCGATCCGGGCGACGCATAATGCACCGGAAAGCGCCTTGATTTCACCCACCGGCACGTCCGCCAGCGGCACCTCGAACTTGCAACCGACCTTCTGGCCCACCGTCGGGATCTTGTTCGGTTCCGGCTCGGGCGGTTGCATGGACGGCAGGAACTTGTTGCGCGTGCGGATCACCAGGCTCTTCGGATAGCTCGGCTGCAACAGCGAGGGCACTTCTGCCAAGGGCTTTAACAGGGGCGAGTTTGTCCAGCCGGAATAGACATAGGGATGGTAGTGCAGCTTCGGAAACTCGGGCTTCTCCACCGACAGGCGGCACGAGATGACAAAGCGCGTTTCATCGGTTCGGTTCAACTCGGAGCCGTGCAGCGTGTCGGTATGGAACATGATGACGTCGCCAGGCTCCAGGTCGAACGTCGTTGCCTTGTGCAGCTTTTCGCCATCCTGGATGTCGCCGGAACGCTTGAACTTGAACGTGCCGTCATTGTCTTTGCTGAAAATGGTGAGGCCGTTGCCGGTTCGTACCCGCCCCATGGCGAACCACAAATTCATGCCGTTGGCCGCACAGTCGAGCCAACTGTCGCGGTGCGGGCCGTGTGCCACGATCTTGCCCTGACCGTGCGTCTTCGCGAACTTGTCGTAAGCTTTGCGGTGTGCGGCCGCCAGATCATAGGGAATGTGAAACCGCACATTCGGCTGCGGCTCGTAATAAAAGGAACCAGCGCCCGGAAACGCGCCCGTCATGAACCGGCGCAGGAAATCGTCGGCGAGCGGCAGGACTTCGTCGTAAACCGCATCGGTCAGCCGGGGAATGTCGGCCGCGTTCACCCACTCATGGATGCGGTGGAACCCGTCGCGCTCTGCCCGGTCCGCCGCTTCCTGGCCGGCACATTTGGCGATGCCGCGCAGGCTGGCCTCTTTCAACATGCCGAAGCAATCAAAAGATTGCAGTGCTTCGCGGAAGACAAACACCTCGCCATTGACGATCCGGTCGGCCAGCCCAGTGCGGTCCAGTCCTTCCCCCCGATCGAATCGCAGATCATAATAGGTCATTGCGCTCTCCGTTTCTTATGCGCTCCGTTCTAAGGAACGTCTATTAATCAATAACGCTCGCTCCGCCGGAGTTCGGCCCTCCGCCAGACTATAGCATGTTTCTTCCGTATTTCCGCGCATGCTGGCTCTCTTCGGCAACCTTGCCGCACCTTCGCGCGCATCAGATGTGTCCGTCGGGTGTGTCCGTCATACGCCGGCAGCCCGGGCATAGCCCAACGTCTGAACGTCACGCAGCGCCACCTTTACCTGGGTCAACGCGGCCGCACCATAAATCGCCATGCCGACGAGCGCTTGCACCAGCGGCGGCCCGCCCGCGGTTTCGGCTGCGGCAAACCCTGCGGCCGCGGCGGCGCAAGGCAATGCCGCTGGCCGGAGAAGGTTGAGCGGCGCCACCTTCCGGTTAATTGCAAACTGGGTGACGATCCCGCTGGTGAGAATGCCGCTGACGAGTGCGATCGCCCCGCCCGGAGCACCCGACGACGGTATGACCGCAAAACCCACCGCCAACAGCACGAGCGCGCCGGCAATTTCGGCGAACAGCAAGAACCGCTGCTCCCCGGCCGCGATCAGCGACCAGCGGGCGTGCCCCGTCAAGGTGCGCAGCGGAAAAACCCAAATCAGAATGGCGAGCGCCGTGCCACCGGCCGCGAATGGCGCGCCGAACACGAACGCCATAATCTCATCGCGCAAGATAACCGTGCCGAGCGCAAAGCCGATGCAACCCCACGCCACCAGCCGGCAGGAGGCCTGGGTGACGCGGCCCCAAGCGGCGCGGTCACGGCCGATGGTGCGCGCGATCACCGGGTACAGATTGAAGTGGTAAATAAAGCTCAGCGTTACCGTGGAAATCATCAGGCGCTGCGCGGCACCCAGCCAGGCCGGTCCGGCCCCGCCGACCAGGTTGGTGAGCATGATGACCGGGGTGTAGAGCATGAACGCCCACAGTCCATTGGACACACCGACGGCTGCACCTTCCCGGATGAGATACAAAGCCTCTTTGAACGGCAGTTTGAACGCGAACGGTACGGTCCAGCGGTACTGCGCCCATATCAGAAAGGCGGATATTGCCGCCACGGAGGCAATTTCGATGGCGCCAATGCCCGCCAGACCCGTGTCACTGTCAATCAGCAGGATCACCGCGACGGCAAAAACGCCCGTCCGGATCGGCTGGGCGAAGGCTGCCTGGTTCATGCGCTCATAGCCCTGCAGAACCCAGTCCTGTTTGAACGCCACCCCCGCCGCACTAAACGCATAGAGCCACACGAGCAGCGAAGCCGCCGGCGGCAGATCCGCCAGATAGGTGCTGACAGCGGCGAGCGGCACCACGACCATGGCCAGCATCAGCCGCGCAAGCGGTACGGCCGTGGCCAGCGTTGGGCCATCTTCCGGTCGCTTCGCCAGTTCCCGAACCGCGATATTGCCAGCCCCGCACTCGATCACAATGGCCGCAAGCGCGGCAACCGCAATCGCGTATTCGACGAAGCCATAGGCTTCGGGGTCGAGAACCCGGGCGAGGTAGGCGAAGGCGGCAAAACCCAGCGCCATGCTGGCGGCCTGGCCGGTCAGCAGCGACAGCAGGTCCTGTAACAGCTTTGGGCCGCGGTCGCTTACAAAATGGGCGATGCGCCCTTTAAGCCAGGAAATGCCAGCCATCAATGACCCAGAGGCCGCTGGATGAGGAAGCCGCCGAGAGCTGGCGCGCCCAGGCAGCGTCCGGCGGCTTCATCGGAAATATCTGCCGCTCCGATGAAACCATTGGTGGTAAGCTGAGACGACCCGGCAGCGCCCGACCGGCGGGGAGGGTGCATGGCTGTTACCTTTCTGTCGAAGCATGGATTCGACCTCTATCGAGACAAGCCTAATCAAAACAATGTATTTTTTGGTTAAGACGCTACCGTGGCCGTCGGGGATATTCATGGCCGCCGATAATGTCTTGATATTTTACCGCGCGTTGTCCTGAACGGGCGCTGACAGTGCGCCGGACGCATAGCCGCACGCCACGCCATTGCGCGCGGAAACGGTTTATACCAACGCTTGCAAGTAGAATTTGCGGCTGGATCCTCTCGCGGTGATTGCCGCCGACCCTAAGGAGCATGTTGCCTGTGACATCGCCGACGACGGACGCTTCTCCCTCCAACGGTCCAGCAAGTATCGACGCGGTATTTGACAGCGTCGTGCCGCGCGAGTCGGACGTACCTGCCTACCGGTTGGGCGGCGACGGCCGACTGGAGCCGCTGGTCAGGCAGGCGGAACAGGCCGTCCAGGCCGGGAAAAAGGTCCGATGGCTGATCCCGTTGACGCCAGAGCTGGTGTATAAGCTGGATGGGTTGACCTCTCTCGCCTTTGAGATCGGAGCAGAGCCTTTGCTGGTGCTGCCATCGGTGATCGATGAGCACCCCGACGGGAATCCTGCCGCTCTTGCGGGCGACGACCGGCTGTTTGCCTGGGATTTTGTGGCCTACCGGATGCTGGGAGAGGAAATCCACCGGCTCTCGGCCAGGCGGATCTCGTATTACCGGAAACTGGAAGACTGGTTGCTGAACGGTGACGGGTCCGCCGCACCCTTCGCCTCGGAAGCCCTGGCGCTGGCCGGCAGCGGCCCCTTCGGCAAGCAGCAGCCGGAGCGCATCAAGGAAATCGCCACCGACCTGGCCGACGTCGCCGCCGCGGGATTGCTCGGGCACGGTCTCGCCGTGGTCAGTCCAAAGGCTAGCGAGGGCCCCGATCCCAATATTTCGCACGCCCTGCTGATCGGCGCCTATGGCGGCGAGCACATCGGCGACGCCGCAATACTGGGCGGCGTTCTGTTCCGCATCCATGCCCGGCATGGCACGACGCGGGCCACCTTACTGACCCAGCGCCCTGCCCATACACGACATTTTATCAAAATGTTAGAAACGCCAGTTGAGGTAGAAGTTCAAGAGTACACGCTCCCCAATATGCGCAACGCGGCGCGTCTCGCCGATGGGCTGGTGTTCGCCGGCGGGCCGTTGACCGACTTGCCGAAGCAGCTTGTCCGGCACCTGGTTGCGGCATCCCTTTTCAAGCGAGCAGGCAAGCCTTTTGTCATGGAAGGCATCGGCCCGGGCACGTTTCCGCGGAAGCCCTCGGAAGTCACCGCCCGCCGGCTGGTGCTGATGGCCGACCGCATATCCATCCGCACCAAAGACGACGCGGCGCAGGCGATTATAAAAGGACGGCAGGTGGAGGTCGGGCGCGATCCCGCCTTTGACTACCTGGCGACGAGGGGATCGGAATTGACCCGGTTGCCGGACTTTGAACTGCCGCAGATCGAAGCGCTGCTGGACGGCACCGCCGGCCGACCGGTGATCGGCCTGAACGTTCGGCCCATCGGCCACCTCTACACGCCCGATGCGGCGGGCCGGGACAAGGTTTCGTACACCTACGAAGTTGAGAGAAATTTTGAGGAACAGTTCGCGAGAGCACTGATTGACTTTACCGAAAGCGCGCCGTCAAAACCCTGCTTCGTGTTTTTTCCCATGAACGCCATCCAATTCGGCATGTCGGACCTGCGGAGCGCCCACCGCATCCTGAAGCACCTCACGCCAAAGGTCGATTTCCGGCTTTGGGAGGCGGACGCCTCGCTCGACGGCGTTGTCGCCCTGATCCGGCGGCTGGACGCGGTCGTGTCCATGCGCTTTCACGCCACGATTTTTGCGCTGAGCCAGAATTGTCCGGTGGCGGGTATCGACTACCGTATCGGCAAGCGCGACAAGGTTGCAGCGGTACTGACGGATGCCGGGCGTGAAGACGATTGCTGCCGCATCGACCAATTGACCGCCGCCTGGCTGGCCCGGAAGCTCGATGAACTTCTGCGCCGGGACATGCGGTAAGAGGTATAGTAGATTGTTAGAAAAGCGGAAATTCCAGCCAAGACCTGACGATTGGCAAAACCAGCTCGTATTGCTCGCGTTGCTTGCCGTGCTGCCGATGATCGGCGCGCAGTTTGGCTATGGCAACCAGATCGAGCAGTTTTCGATTGTGATGCGCCTGCTTGATCCCGCGGCGTTGCCTAGCGATTTTTATGTCGACGCTTCGGTGCACTTCGGCCCTCGCTACTACTATGCTCGTGTCCTGGCAGCGTTGGCGAGCGTCTTCGGGCTTGCCGTCGCCGTGCACGGCCTTTCGATCCTGTGCAATTTCGCGCTAGCGGCGGTGTCCTATGCTGCGGCCACTCGGTTTTTGGGCGCGAGCGCGGTCGGTGGCTCCCTTGCGGCGGTCCTGGCCGTTATGAACGGCGGTTTCTCGCTCGGCTATGCGGGTTATCTCCATTTCGACAGCCTGCAGCCGGCCAGCTTGGCCATCCCGCTCGCGCTGATCGGTTTCTATCTGACCCTGACCCGCCGGCCCTTTGCGGGCGCGCTGGCGTTTGCGGCCGGTGCATTGATGCATCCGCTGATCGGCATGGAGATTGCGGCCATCGTATACGCGGCTACCGGCATGGCCCAAGTCGCGCTCAATCGGCGAGCCGATTGGCTTCGCGTCCTGTTGCCATTGACGATCGCTGCCGGTCTGTTCGGCCTGATCATGATTGCCGCCTGGGCGGTTCCCATGCTTGGCGTCGCCGGCGAACGGATGTCCGACAGCGAGTTCTTTCACATACTGGCCGTCTTTCGGGCGCCGCATCACTATCTGGGCCGCGATTTCTTTGGCTTTCAGTGGGTGTTTGCCGGCCTGTTCTGTGCGGCAGCGGCGGCGGTGTTTGCGCTGCGCTTCCGGCAACTCGGCTGCGACGTAGCGGTATTGGCGCTGGTGGTGGCGATTGGCATTGCCGGCGCGGCCTGCCTCGCCAGCCTCTATTTCGTGGATCTGGCCGAAAGCCGCCTCTGGACCACCGCGCAGGTTTTCCGCATGACCATGCTGGTGAAATGGTGCGCCTATTTGACAATTGCCTGGCTGTTCGGCGAGTGGATTCGCACGGGCGGTGCGATCGAGGCGGTTTTGGCCGGCATCGCCGTGCTGGCGGCGGGCGATGCTCTCTCTTATGTGTTGATCATGATATTGGCAGCCAAGCTCGCCATTGAGCTGGCGCGGCGCTGGCCGGGCGGGCGTCCGGCCGAAGTCTTGGCTTGGCTGGGGCTGCCGGTACTGTTCATGGCCGCCGGCCTCGTCACCTACCGCTATGGCCAGCATGAAGACGTGGTACGCGCGGCACTGGCGCTCGCCTGCATCGCGTTGATCTTTGCGCCGCGGCCCGGGCGCGACGCAGGCATGGGCCTTGCCGTGGTTTTGACGGCTGCGGCAGTCACGCTCACCACCGCGACCCGTGCAGATGGCCTGTTCGGCTGGGACGTTCTGAAGGCAGAGTTCGTTTGGTCCGACCTGCAAAGCGAAGAAGCGGATATCGCGCGTGCGGCCAAAGCGAACAGCCCGCCGGACGCCCTCTGGGTGGTGCCGACACGCTTGGAAAGTTTTCGGACCATCGCCAATCGAGCGGTAGTGGTGGACTTCGTCTCAATCCCCTTCCAGGATAAACCCATGCGGGAATGGCGGCGGCGTTTGGAAATGCTCTACGCGCCCGGCGATGCGACTGGCTTTGACGCCTCCCACGTGATGACGCAGCACTACAAGGCTGGTATCGATTGGCAGAAGGCGGCCGAACAATTCGGCGCGACCCATGCGGTGCTGTTCAAGGAAACGCCGTGGTCCGCCCAAGTGTTGTATTCGAACTCGCGTTACAAATTGGTGCGGTTGCAGCAACAGGAGCAGCGGTAAGAAGGGACAGCCGACCGGTTACGCGCCGGACATTCGGCATACGTTCCGGGACGGGAGACTGCGCCCTCTGGGGTGGCAACGGGCCCCACCTCTTTCTGCCGTGGCGTCATTTTCACGCGCTGGAAACCGGCCTATAAACGTCGGTGGCGTGATGCATGTGTGGATGCACGCTGGGGTGTTGCCGGCTTAGCTCAGTTGGTAGAGCATCTGATTTGTAATCAGAGGGTCAGGGGTTCGAGTCCCTTAGCCGGCACCAAGAAGACCGCGGGTTTGAGGGGTGGGTGGGACCAGGGCGGATACAGCTGGTCCCAATGAGGTCCCAAAAGCCCGCCCGGAGGCAGGTCCCAGGCAGGGCGAAATGGTGCGATTTCGGGGTCTACTGGGACCTGGACGGGACCTGGATGAGAACATGTGACCAAGCCAACCCATAAAAACTTTATAGATTAAGGGCACCTCGAAAAATGTCGCGATCCAGCCGGATCCCGGTAGGATCGCCGATATAGGGGCGATGACTGGGAGGTGCTGATGGGCCAGATGGGCTTCTTCGACGTTTCGAAACGCTACGCCGGGCTGGACGCGAAGTCGGATCCGCTGGTGAAGCTGAACGCCATCCCCTGGGCGTATTTCCGGCCGCAGTTGGAAGCGGTCTGGCGCCGGCCGCCGGAGGCCCGGAAGTCCAAGGCTGGCCGCAAGCCCTGGGATGCGGTTGTGATGTTCAAGGCGCTCGTGCTGTGCGAGCTCTACAACCTCTCCGACGAGCAGTTCGAGTACCAGGTGCGCGACCGGCTGTCATTCATGCGCTTTCTGGGCTTGGGTCTTGAGGATCCGGTTCCGGACGCGACGACGGTCTGGCAGTACCGCGAGCAGTTGGTCCAGGCTGGAGTTGTCGATGGCTGTTCGGCGCATTCGACGGCTACCTGGAGGCCCAGGGCTGGCTGGCGATGGGCGGGCAGATGATCGACGCCTCGATCGTGCCGGTGCCCAAGCAGCGCAACGACCGCGATGAGAATGCCGCGATCAAGGCGGGCGAGACGCCCGAGGGCTGGGACGAGAAGCCGGCGAAGAAGCGCCAGAAGGACACCGACGCGCGCTGGACCAAGAATCACGTCAACGTCGATCGGCGACACAAGCTGATCCGCCGCTACAAGGTGACGGACGCGGCGACGCACGACAGCCAGGTCATCGACGACGTGCTGGACGACGGCAACACGGCCTCGGACGTCTGGGCGGACAGCGCCTACCGGTCGGCCGAGATTGAGGAGAAGCTGGAAGACCGCGGCCTGAAGAGCCGCATCCACCGCAAGGGCCATCGCAACCGCCCACTCAGCAAGCGCGAGAAACAGGGCAACAAGACCCGCTCGAAGGTCCGCGCCCGGGTCGAGCACGTGTTCGGCGCGCAGACCAACGACATGGGTGGCACGCTGGTGCGCAGCATCGGCATCGCCCGCGCCAAGGCGCGCATCGGCCTGAAGAACCTTGCCTACAACATGCGCCGCGTGGTCCACCTGAACGGCCTCGCCGCCGCCCGCGGGCCGACGTGAGCGGGGTGGCGACAGCAGAAGTGCGTCTGGAGCGCAGCTGAACGGGCAAAAACAACCAAAAAAGGCCGCAAAACGGCGCCCATCGGGGCGTTCAGCGGCGAACGAGGTTCAACATCGGCCCAGAAGCGGCTACGCAGCCGTATTTATCGAAGTGTCCGTCGTCACAACATTTGGCACAACTCGCGGCGTAAATTAGCGGAGTGCGGGCCTCGTCTGGGGGTTGATGTTAGGCGGCGAGCTTGCGGTGCTGCAATCGCCGATATTCGATGGTCTGTCGCTTGATCCTTTCGCGCTGTTTGATGATGGCTGGAGCCCTGCCGAAGTAGGCGTCGGCGGGCGTCACGTTGTTCAGGCTCTCGTGGTAGCGCTGGTGGTTGTAGTGTTCGACGAAGGCCTCGATCTGGGCCTCAAGGTCGCCGGGCAGGAAGTAGTTCTCCAGCAGGATGCGGTTTTTCAGGGTCTGGTGCCAGCGCTCGATCTTGCCCTGGGTTTGCGGGTGTAGCGGGGCGCCGCGCACGTGGCTCATCTTCTGGGCCTCGATGTATTCCGCCAGTTCGCCAGCGATGTAGCTGGGGCCATTATCGCTGAGCAGCCTGGGCTTGTGCAGCACCGTGGCATGATCGCAGCCCGAGGCCTTGAGGGCGAGGTCCAGCTTCTCGGAGGCAGGGAGAGTGTCCGATCCTCTGTGTATCTGTGATCTGTTGCATGCTTCTTGAGAGGAGCAAGGACGATGACGATTTCGAACGAAGTACTGGACGAACTTCTGAAGGGCTGCGAGCGGCCTGAAGATTTGCTTGGCGATGCCGGGCTGATGAAAGAGCTGAAGATCAAGCTCATGGAGCGGATGTTGGGGGCCGAGCTGACGGCGCATTTGGGCTATGAGGCAGGCAAGGACGCACCGCCGGGCCAGCCGAACCGGCGCAATGGAACCGCCGGTTCGGCTGAAGGGCCAGGACGGCGAGATGCCAGTTGCCGTGCCTCGGGACCGGGATGGCAGTTTCGAACCTGAATTGGTCAAGAAAGGTCAGACCCGGATCGAAGGGATCGATGACAAGATCATTGGCCTCTATGCCCGTGGGCTGACGGTGCGCGATATCCGGGCGCACCTGGAAGAGCTTTACGTGTAAAACTCGGCACTTGATCTGACGGACAGGCTACTCAGCAATGCTGAGAGCGGGTTTGTAGCTGCCAGATAAATCCGGCGTTCGGATGGTCTTTTCAACAGCGATGTGCAGCGTTTCCCGGAAGGTTTGCATGGGTGTCTTGCCATAGCAATACCTCCCAGAGTGTGGCCGTTGTTCGTTGTATTTTGCTAGCCAATAATCCAGGTCTGTCTGGAGTTCCTCAACAGAGCGGTAAAGTTACTTGCGGAAGGCGATGTCGTAGAACTCATCCTTGATGGTCCGGTGGAAGCGCTCGCAAATACCGTTGGTCTGCGGGCTGTTCGCCTTGGTCCGCGTGTGGTCGATGTCCTCGACGGCCAGGTAGAGCTGATAGGCGTGGTTTTCGACCTTGCCGCAATACTCGGTGCCGCGGTCGGTCAGGATGCGTAGCAGGGCGATACCATGCTCGGCGTAGAACGGGATCACCCGGTCGTTCAGCAGATCGGCCGCCGTGATCGCCGTCTTTTCCGTATAAAGCTTGGCCTGAGCGGTGCGGGCGTAGGTGTCGATGAAGGTCTGCTGATAGATCCGCCCAACGCCCTTCATCGTGCCGACATAGTAGGTGTCCTGGCTACCAAGGAAGCCCGGATGGTCGCTCTCGATCTCGCCGTGGGCTGCCCGTTTCTGCTTGGCCTTTTCCAGCGCCGCCAATTGCTCTTCGGTCAGGAGAATGCCTTCCTGGGCCGAGCGGGCCTCCAGCGCCTTCAGCCTTTTCTTCATCGTCTCCAGGTCATGGCGCAGCCAGATCGAACGCACGCCGGACGATGAGACCATCACGCCCTTCTGCTGCAGTTCCCAGGACGCCCGCTTCTGGCCCAGCGCCGGGTTCTCGATGGCCAGATCAACGACGGCTTTCTCCACGTGCTCGGGCACCCGGTTCTTCAGCAGCGGCTTGCGGCGCGAGAGATCAATCAGCGCTTCGGCCCCGCCCTGCTCATAAAGATCGCGGAACCGGTAAAAGCTGTCCCGCGAGTACCCCATCACCTTACAGGCCTGGCTGACGCTGCCGAGCTGCTTGGCTAGCTCCAACAGCCCCTACTTTGGTTTGATGATCTTATCTTGAATGCTGGTCATGGATCGACACTCCTCATTTGCGCTCCAGTGGAGCAAGAGTGGCAGATCAAGTCACGTGCTTTACACTTTACGGCTTGAAGGTCTCGCCCGACCTGATCAGCCGTGTCACCGATGCTGTGCTGGACGAGGTTCGCGAATGGCAATCCAGGGCGCTGGAGCGGATGTATCCCATCGTCATCTTCGACGCGCTCCGGGTCAAAATCCGCGATGCGGACAGCCGCATGGTCAAGAACAAGGCCGTCTACGTGGCCCTGGGCGTTTCACGCGACGGGGTGCGCGAGGTTCTGGGCCTATGGATTGCCGACAATGAGGGCGCCAAATTCTGGCTCTCGGTGATGAGCGAACTGAAAAACCGTGGCGTGGCCGATATTCTGATCGCCGTCGTGGATGGGCTCAAGGGCTTCCCGGAGGCGATCACGGCCGCTTTTCCCGACGCTACTGTCCAGACCTGCATCGTGCACCTGGTGCGCCATTCCCTGAACTTCTGCGCCTGGAAGGACCGCAAGTCCGTAGCGGGCGACCTGCGCCGGATTTATGGGGCTGCCACGGTCGACCAGGCTGCCGCCGAACTGGACGCTTTCGAGGAAAAATGGGCCGGTAAATACGCTTCGATCGCCCCAGCTTGGCGGCGGGCATGGCAGGAGGTGATTCCATTCTTCGCCTTCGATCCGGCGATCCGCAGGATCATTTACACCAGGATCATTTACACCACGAATGCCATCGAAAGCCTGAACCGGGTCATCCGCAAATCGATCAAGACGCGCGGGTCATTCCCGACCGAAGACGCTGCCACCAAGCTGATTTATCTCGCCATCCGCAACTTCGAGAAAGGCGGCAGGAATGTCAGGGAGTGGTTTGCCGCTCGAAACCAATTCGCTATCATGTTTGGTGAGCGCTTCAACGCGTGACCGTATCTGAAACCCGCATGGGACAGGCCAGATACACAGAGGTCATGACACTCCTCGGTCACGTCCTCGGCCCGCATGTTGGTGCACAGCTTCCAAGCGATGATGTAGGAGATATGCGCAAAAGTTGGTGACGCCTGATCAAGCGGCGGTTTGAAGGTGGCGGAGGCCGTCGCGGAACTCAACCCCTGCGATGACCTCGGGCAGGCGGTTCCGGCCGTCGAGTTTGCGCCATTTCTTCTGCGCCGACATCATCAGCTTAAAGGCCATGGCCAGGCCTGTCTTGCGGCTGAGGCAGCCCTTGGTGCGTTTCGTGCGGTGCCGCACGGTGGCGAAGGTGCTCTCGATCGGATTTGAGGTCCGGATATGTTTCCAGTGCTCGGCCGGGTAGTCGTAGAAGGTCAGCAGCGCGTCCCGGTCCTTGACCAGCTTGGCGACCGCCTTGTCCCATTTCACGTCGTAGGTTTCGACGAAGAAATCGAAGGCGACGTTGGCTTCGGCCTTTGTCTCGGCCTGCCAGATGTCGTGCAGATGCGCCTTGGCCTTGGCCTGCACCGACTTCGGCATCGCGTTCAGCACGTTCATGGTCTTGTGGAGCCAGCACCGCTGCTCCTGCGTCGTAGCGAACACCTCGCGCAGGGCCGTCCAGAAGCCGAGCGCGCCGTCGCCGATGGCCAGCTTGGGATCGTGCTTCAGGCCGCGGCGCTTGAGATCGAGCAGCACCTCGCGCCAGCTCTGGGTGCTTTCGCGAAAGCCGTCGGTCATGGCCAGCAGTTCCTTGCGGCCGTATTCGTCCGCTCCGACGATCACCAGAACGCATTGTTTTTCCTCAGCCATCCGCGGCTTGAAGTAAACGCCATCCGCCCAGATGTAGAGGAAGCGCCGGCTGCCGAAATCGCGCTTTTGCCAAGCTTCGTAGTCTGTCCACCAATCGGCCTTCAGCCGCGTGATGGTCTTGGCGGACAGGCCCTTGGCGTTCGGGCCCAATAGCGCTTCCAAGGCCTCGGTGAAATCGCCCGTGGACACGCCTTTCAGGTAAAGCCACGGCAGCAGCTCTTCGACCGATTTCGCCTTGCGTAGGTATCGCGGCAGGATGCTGGACGTGAAGTTAACCTTGTCCGCGCCAGGCTTTCGATCACGGACACGCGGCACCTTCACTGGCACCGGGCCGATTCCGGTCATCACCTCGCGTTCCGGCAAGTGACCATGGCGCACCAGCCGCGCGCGACCGTCGTCGAGCTTCTCTCCCGAAAAGGCGGCCATCAGCGCGGCCAACTCCGCGCAGATCGCCTGTTCGATCAGCTTGCGCGCCCCGTCGCGGAGGACGTCGGTGAATGGGTCGGAGCCAAATCCCGATGGATCGGGCAGCTGGGTGATGGTAGTCTCTGACATGTGGCATATCCCTTTCTCGGCAGAGAATGGACGGCGTCCGAACACCGCCATGATATGCCGCCCCTCAGGGCATCACCAACTTTCGCGCGTTTCTCATGATGTAGCGCGAGTAATCGTCGAGCACGGTCGACAGATACATCCAACCCCACCCGATGGTCTTGAAGTAGGTGAAGTCGGTCTGCCACATCTCGTTCGGTCGCGTGGTCTTTGTGTGGAACTGATCGGCAGCCTTGATCACGACATAGGCCGGGCTGGCGATCAGATCGTGGGCCTTCAACAGGCGGTAAACCGTGGCTTCGGACACGAAGTAGCGCTTCTCGTCGGTAAAGCGCACCGACAGTTCGCGCGGTGATAGCTCGCTGTAATCCAGCGCCATCTCGACGATCTGGTCCTGGATATCGTCGCCGATGCGGTTCCACACCCGACTTGGTGCCGAGGGCCGATCCTCCAGCGCCTCAGGCCCGCCCTCGAGATAGCGGTCATACCAGCGATAAAACGTGCGGCGCGCGATGCCGAGCTGGCCCAGCGTGCGTTTTGCAGGCAGGTGCGACTGCTCGACGATCCTGATGATCTCGAGCTTTTCAGATGCGGGGTATCTCATTCGTCGTCGCCCCCATCCGCAATCATGCTTTTCTTGAGCAGACGGTTCTCGAGCGTCAGGTCGGCAACGCATTCCTTCAGGGCTCGGGCCTCCCGGCGCAGATCCTGGACCTCGCCGGTGGTCGCGGCACGGGCAGTGTCGCCGGCCAGGCGGCGCTTCCCGGCCTCCATAAACTCCTTCGACCAAGTGTAGTACAGGCTCTGGGCAATGCCTTCCTTGCGGCATAGCTCGGCAATGCTGTCGTCACCGCGCAGGCCGTCCAGCACGATGCGGATCTTGTCCTCTGCCGAAAAATGGCGGCGGGTTGCGCGCCGGATGTCTTTCACTACCCGCTCAGCAGGGGCCTTCACCGGCGATCTTCTCGAGGAGGATTGGGTCTTCATCTTCGTTCCTTCGTCACTACGACGAAGCCCCAATCCTCCTTAATTCACAACCTCAAATTTGTGCCATAGGTGCTGACGGGGAACATTCGTTGACCTCCGCGGCTACGAAGTCGAACTCCTCCAGTTCCTTGGCCAGCGGCAGCTTGGCGATGGTCATCTGGTATTTGATTGAACGCGCCTGCTTCTCGCTGATCTCGGCAGTCAGCAGGTCGCCAATGACCTTCTGGGGTTCATGTTGGCGCTTGACCGCCGTGGCGATGATCTCGTCTTAGGCTGTCCTCATGCCGTAGAGCTTCAGCCGGCCGATGGCGTCCATTGCCTGTGATCGCTCCATTCTTTGTTCTCCTCAGGCTGTCATACCGGTCGCAATTCGCCTCGATCCGGTCGAGCTTCCGCTCCAACCGTTTCACCTTGGCATCCATCCTACCGAAGCTGCGAGACGATAGTGAAAGCTTGGCGATCTCGTACTCGGACTTCAGTCGCTGCTGGAACACCTTGTTCTCAGCAGCGGTTAGCAGTGGCTGGTACTTGGCATAGGCCGCGCGGCACTCGGCGTTAGAGTATCCACGCAAGGCGGCGGTCAGTTTAGCGAGGGCGTCGGCGGTCATGACTTCTTCTTTCGCTTAGGCTTGGCTGTCTCGGCAGGTTCGGGCTGGGATGGCCGCATCCAAGTCGGCAATAACCTGTAAAGATCGAGCTCAACCTGGGGGTGGTCGGTAGGTTTATCACCAGGACCGAGCATCCAGTCAGGGAGCTCGTCGCCACGCTCTGTGAGCCGCTTACCGCCGCCGATTTTGTTTGCGGTGGCGATGCCAAGAGCGGCTTCGACCTCATCGAAACGGTCCAGCACGGCCAGATCGCTGAAACGGGCGAGAGTGTCCAGCACCGCCCGCGCGTTGGCGATGGGCAAGCTGCCGTCCATCATCTTGTTGATAGCGGCGGTCGCCAAAGCCAGGGCGTCCTCCATCGTCGTGGCGGTGGGGTAGCCGCCGCCGTCTATAGATGCCATTGCGGCGGGACCGAATTGCGTGGCGGCAAGCTTGATCGCTGCGGGATCGCCGCGCCGAACCAAATCGGCCAAGCCGGTCAAAGCCTCAAAGCCCAGAGCCTTGGCCCGGCTGCTGACAGAGGGGCCAGGCGGCGGTGGCGAAGCGGCGCGCAGCCATGCGGACCGGCGAGTATCAATCTTCAATAGTCGTCTCCATCAGTCGCGCTACTGCTGTCGATGACCGTAACACCGTGAGCGGTAGCGTGATCGGTCAACCGCTGGCGTGCGGCAGACCGGTGAACAGCGGCGAACAGGTCGTGGCCGTTGTAGCCCAGGGCGGCGGCGGCGCGAGCCTGTTCAATAGCTTCGATGTCGTGCTCGGCCTGGGCGATGGCTGGCACGCGGCTGATCAGAATACCGGCAGCAACAGCGGCTCCCACCCTGGCGCGGTCGTCGTTGTCGATGTGCCGGACGATGAAGACCATCTCACTGACCAACTCAGCCAGCACCGCGCGGCAGCCGCTGATGGTTCCGGCGGCAGAGGCAAGGTCGTCGGCTGGAATTGGGCGGCGGCTCATAGCAGATCCCCGTAAGCGGGATTGAACGAACCCGCTGCCGCGGGATTTAGAATGTTGTGAGCTTGGAGGTCTCCCGGCTGGGATGATGGCGGTTGTCGACAGCCCCCATCACCAGACAGGAGATACCCCCATGGCTACGATGAGCCCTTTGCGCCGCCGCATGAGCGAGGACATGACGGTCCGCAATCTCTCGCCGGCGACGCAGCGATCCTACCTGCATGCAGTGGCGAAGTTCAGCCGGTATTTCGGCCGCTCTCCGGACCGGCTGGGGCTGGAGGACGTGCGAGCGTTCCAGGTTCACCTGGTGTCGACCGGCATCTCGTGGCCGGCGCTGAACCAGACGGTCTGTGCGTTGCGGTTCTTTTACGGCGTCACGCTCGGCCATGACGAGATCCCCGAGCGCATCCCCTACGCGCGTGAGCCACGCAAACTGCCGGTGGTGTTGAGCGTCGACGAGGTGGTCCGGTTCCTGGAGTCGGTGCCGAGCCTGAAGAGCCGGACGGCATTGACGACGGCCTATGCGGCGGGGCTGCGGGCCTCCGAGGCGGCCCGTCTGAAGGTCGGCGATATCGACAGCCGGCGGACGGTGATCCGGGTCGAGCACGGCAAGGGCGGCAAGGACCGTTACGTCATGCTGTCAGAGCAACTGCTGGGCATCCTGCGGACCTACTGGCGCCTCAGCCGGCCCGGCCACTGGCTGTTTCCCGGCCGCGACGCGAACAAGCCGATCGACGTCCAAGTGCTGTCCGCAGCCTGCCGGTCGGCCCGGACGGCTGCCGGCCTGGACAAGCGGGTGACGGTACACACGTTGCGGCACAGCTTTGCCACCCATCTTCTGGAGAACGGCACCGACATCCGCATCATCCAGGTGCTGCTGGGGCATGCCAACCTGTCGAGCACGGCGCGCTACACGCGGGTCTCGACTGGTCTGATCCGGCGCACGACAAGCCCGCTCGACCGGCTGATGCTGGATCGGATCCCGGATCGGGGTCCGGGACAGGCTCCGGGACAGGCGCTGGAGGTGGTGCCGCCCACATGAGCCGCCGCCATGTCGGTCGGTCTGGAAGTGGCGGACGTCTTCCGCTGGCACGGTGACAGCTATCGCCGTGCCCATGAGGGTCACCTGGGCCGCGTCGAGCGGCGGGTGATGAGCGCCATCGCGTTGTGCCGGACGGCGGCGCTGGGCGGCCATGTCGAGCGCTGCTCGGCGTGCGGCCTCGTCCGTCACGCCTACAACTCCTGTCGCAACCGGCACTGCCCCAAATGCCAAGGACAGGCCCGCGCCGAGTGGCTGGCGGCCCGCCAGGCCGAGCTGCTGCCGGTGCCGTACTTCCATGTCGTCTTCACCTTGCCGGCGCCGGCTGCCGAGATTGCCTTCCAGAACAAGGCCGCCGTCTATGCCATCCTGTTCCGGACCGCGGCCGAGACGTTGCGCAGGATCGCCGCCGATCCCAAGCACCTCGACGCCGAGCTCGGCGTCGTCGCGGTGCTGCACACCTGGGGCCAGACCCTGCAGCATCATCCCCATGTCCATTGCGTCGTGCCGGGCGGAGGCCCCTCGCTCGATGGAACGCGATGGATCGCCTGCCGGCCGGGGTTCTTCCTGCCGGTCCGCGTGCTGTCCCGCTTGTTCCGCCGCCTGTTCCTCGAGCAGTTGCAGGCCGCCTTCGAGGCCGGTGAACTGGCCTTCTTTGGCGCGCTCGCCGAACTCGCAGAGCCCGCCGCCTTTTCCCGGCGGTTGCGCGAGCTGCGCCGCGTCGAGTGGGTCGTCTACGCCAAGCCGCCCTTCGGCGGCCCCGCCCAGGTCCTGGCCTACCTCGGCCGCTATACGCACAGGGTCGCGATCGCCAATGCCCGGTTGGTCAGCATGACCGATACCGCCGTCGCCTTCCGATGGCGGGACTATCGCCACCACGGCAAGCCGAAGGTCATGACCCTTGGGCCGCACGAGTTCATCCGCCGCTTCCTGCTGCACAGCCTGCCGGACGGCTTCCACCGCATCCGCCACTACGGCTTCCTCGCCAACGGTCACCGCGCCGAGAAGCTGGTGCTCTGCCGCAGGTTGCTCGAGGCGCCGTCCCCAGAACCGGCCATCGTACCGGCCGAGGACGCGCCCGCGACGCGGCGGCACGACCGCTGCCCATGCTGCGGCGGCACGATGATTGTCCTCTTAACCCTGCCGAACCCGAAGCCGGGCCGGTCATCCTTCCGGTACGACACCTCATGATGCGCACGATCCGACAGCGCCAGAGCCGTTGCAGCGGGTGTCACAGATGCCCACGGGAGCACTTTGCCCGACCGGCCAGATGCCGACGCCGCGCCACGATCCGACCGCCATCGGAGCGGCTCCTCGCCCCTCCTGCGTCCGGATATGCTCTTCATGTCCCCTGTCACCGGCCACCGCCAAACCCCAACAGCACCGCGCCGAGCAGCCAGATCCGCTGCTCGGGCCCGCTGCCACAGACACAATCCCCATAGGCTGAACCCGCCATCCCGCGGGTTCGTTCAATCCGGCTTCAATGAGGTCGCGCTCGAGCCAGCCTCAAGTCTGTGCCGCGCGACCTCACAGAACCCTCCAGATTCAGGCTGGTGCCGTCAGCTGTCAGCCAGGGGACTGACGCCAGTAGCCGGACGGCTACGGGGGTCAAGTCAGCCACGGTGGCGTCGCCGTCCTTGAAGGGTAAGGCGTCGGCTTTACCAGAGGCGATGAGGCGCTCGGCGGCCACACCGAGATCGAGTAGCGCCTGGACCGCGGCCTCGCACTTAGCGGCCAGGGCAGCAGGCGTTGGCCGCCTGCCCTTTGATGCGGCGGCCAGGGCGCGCAGGTGAGCAGAGACAAAGTTCACGTGATATTCGGTTTCTTGCGGCATCTGGTTGACGGATGGATCCGGGCGAGGCTCTGCGGGCCGGATGCGGGCGAGATCGATGACGTCAGCCATCGGCGTCGAGCCTGGCAGTGTTAGGCGGCGTCTGCATGATTGCTCTCCTGCGATGGTAGTGACGTGACGTCCTGCAAGAATGAGCGGACGGTGGGCGTGGCCTCAAGCAGCTGGCCGACAAAGCCAGGGCCATTGACCGGGTCGGTGAAAACCAGCTCACTGATCAGCAGTCGACAGGCGTCGGCAAGGTCATCACGCTCAGCGTCAGCAACAAGACCAGCCGTCTGGATGCGGCGGTCAACCAAAGGAAGGTAGGCAGGGCAAGCAGCAAAACCGCTCCCCGACCGGGGCTGAATTTGACGCGCATGATCGAGATGCCAGACCGCCAGTCACGCAGGATGGAGGTGTCCGTGGTCGCGAAGCCGTCGTCCCATGACGGCACACGGATCATGGCCATAGCCGTCGTGTAGGCACCGGCCAAATCGATGTCTGTCAGAGGACGCTGACCTGGTTGGGAGACACGCCATACTACGCTGCGATGTCTTGAATTGGATGCTCGCCACGTAGCGCCTCCAGCGCAATCTTTGCCTTGAACTCACACGTAAAACGGCGACGCTTCGCCATACTCTGTTCCTCCGATACTCGGTGGAACATACCTTAAGCCCTTGTCCAGTTTTTCGGGACCAGCTTTAGTTGGCGGCAGGCTCAAAGCTGCCCCCGCTAACAGTAATAGCGGCAGACAGCGCCAGTTAACGCGTCCTTAACCCTTCAGAGGGGAGAGTGGTTCTTCACTATTGGCTCCTCACCGGTCAATTCAAAGGAACCCCATCAGATGCATTGGCGCCAAACAGGACATAAACACCGGCTAAACCGGAGTGAAACTTTACCTAAACCGCATTAAAACCGTTCGAGCGCCCAACAGTTTAGTCTTTCAGAAAAATGTTGGTCGAAATGGGCGGCCGATTATCGGCAGGTTGGCTGATCTGAATGTTTCCGCCGCCCTGCATGCCGGGGCGGCTCAAGATGAAGAGGCCGGCGCGAACCGGTCCAGGCCGTGGAAGCGGATAAATTCCTCAACGCGGTCGCAGGGCGGTTGGGCGGTGTAGGAGCTGCCGCTTGCCGGGCGGATGCCGAGTCAACTCTCGATGGAAACCCCGGGTCAACTTTAAACCGAAATCAACTCTCAGGGACAACGCCATGACGATTCCGTTCCTCTACCAACTCCAGAAAGCTGACTTCGCTTCCCTGTCGGCGACCGACTTTCGCATCGGCGTGGTCGACATGGACGAAACGGGCCTTACCGCCGTCCAGGTTGCGGATCTGAGCGGGGGCCAGGACAAGATCATGCTGACATACCTCAGCATCGGCGAGGCCGAGGATTACCGCGGCTACTGGTCGGAGGGCAACTGGAGCAGCACTCCGCCGAATTTTCTGCTGAGCGAGAACCCGAGCTGGCCGGGAAACTATTCCGTCAAGTTCTGGGATCCGGTGTGGCAGGACATAATGTTCGCGCGTGTCGATGAGGCCATCGCTCTCGGCTATAACGGCATGTATCTCGACATCGTCGACGCCTACGAGGTGGCACAAGTCACGCAAGCCTATTCGGGCACGAACGATCAGCTTCGCCAGGAAATGATCGACTTCGTTGTGGCACTGTCGGAGCATGCCAAAAGCCTGAACCCGAATTTTCTTGTCGTACCGCAAAACGCCGTCGGGCTGCTGGCACTTGATGAGTCCGATCCGGACACACCGAACACGACCTACCTGGCCGCCATCGATGGCCTCGGTGTCGAGGACCTCTGGTACAACGGCAACAAGGTGTCGAACTGGACCGGCGGAGATCTGGCCTTCATACAGAACGCGCTTGATTCCGACAAATTCGTCTTAGCTACGTCATATCCCGCTGACGACACCAAACAGGCCACGTTCATAAACAATGCAATCAATGCCGGGCTCATTCCGTTTGTGGCCAACAGGAACCTGACAGGCGCTATCGATTCCGCCAACGACGCCATTACTGCTGCCATGGTCGGTCATGACATTCGAGTGCCCTGGGGATCAAATGGGGATGACGGGCTTTTTGGTGGGCCGGGAGATGACAGGTTTCTGCTGAGCTATGGTGACGACGTAGCGACTGGCGGGACTGGAGCCGATAAGTTCATTATCGATGGCCGCTATATCAATGACGGCGATGGCCATAGGATCACCGACCTGAATTTTGGGGAAGGCGATATCCTGGTGTTTCGCCAGTTTGACCCCGGCTCGTTCGATAATTCGCTCGACCAGATTAACCACATGGACGTGAGCAATTCCGGGGGAGACGCGACCTTCAACACCAGTGCCGACATCGTTGAAGCCCATATGAATGGAGTGTTAGAGGCGACTGGTGCGAAGGATGGCGATACGCTGTTGACCATCAGTGCCAGCGGCCAGCAGGTTTCGGTCGAGTTGGATGGACTGAGCTTTGCTTCTCTCGGCCTTGGCGGCAGTGGCGGAGGAGGCGGTGGCAGCCAGCCAGCTCCCTCTGGACCCCAGAACATCATCGGCAGCCAGTTTGACGATGTCATGCTCGGCTCTAGCGGTGATGATGAATTCCTGCTTCGATATGGCAAGGATACGGTGACCGGCGGCAGCGGCGCGGACTTCTTCAAGATTGACGGCCGCTATGCCAACGACGGTGACTCGCATACGATCAGGGACCTGGACTTTTCCGAAGGTGATGTGATCGCCTTTCGATATATGGATGCCGGAACCTTCGACAATAGCGTCGACCCGTCCAATTACCTGTATGTTTGGAACAACGGCACCAAGGCCCGTTTTGACAGCGTGGAGGACATTCTCGAAGCGCACGCCTACGGTGTGATGAATGGAGTGTTAGAGGCGACTGGTGCGAAGGATGGCGATACGCTGTTGACCATCAGTGCCAGCGGCCAGCAGGTTTCGGTCGAGTTGGATGGACTGAGCTTTGCTTCTCTCGGCCTTGGCGGCAGTGGCGGAGGAGGCGGTGGCAGCCAGCCAGCTCCCTCTGGACCCCAGAACATCATCGGCAGCCAGTTTGACGATGTCATGCTCGGCTCTAGCGGTGATGATGAATTCCTGCTTCGATATGGCAAGGATACGGTGACCGGCGGCAGCGGCGCGGACTTCTTCAAGATTGACGGCCGCTATGCCAACGAGGGTGACTCGCATACGATCAGGGACCTGGACTTTTCCGAAGGTGATGTGATCGCATTTCGATACATGGATGCTGGCACCTTCGACAATAGCGTCGACCCGTCCAATTACCTGTATGTTTGGAACAACGGCACCAAGGCCCGTTTTGACAGCGTGGAGGACATTCTCGAAGCGCACGCCAACGGTGTGATGACCGCAGCGGATGATGGCTTTGGCGGCACGATCCTCAGCCTCGCCGTCGGCGGCATGCACGTGTCGCTCACGCTGGAGGGGTGGGACATCGTCTAGCTCATCCCTGAAGAATCTGGGGTCAAAAGCCGGTCTGCGCCGTGTGCTCAGGCCGGCTCTTCATTTCATCCGGTTCGATCGAGAACTTGGACTTTAGGGTCAGAACTCAATCAGCAGGTTGATCGGGATGGGCGCATCAGGTTCATAGGCCGTGTTTGGCGGTCCGGAGGGGCTGATGGAACAGCTGGACACCTCCGGAAACTCTGTCTCTCGAAAAATCGCCCATTGATTTCATTGAAAGAAATTAGCGTGAATTTGCAGGATTGCGAGGTTTCTGGAGGTGTCCAGCTTTTCTGGTTGAGTGACGAGGCTTGGGCAGCGATTGAGCCGCAACTTCCGAAAAACCAGCCGAGTGCCCGACGCGTCGATGACCGGCAGGTGATTTCAGGCATTCAGCATGTGCTGAAGATCGGCTGCCGGTGGCGCGACTGCCCTCCGAGTACGGACCGCACACGACGATCTACAACCGGTTCAATCGCTGGTCCCGGCGCCGGGTGTGGCTGAACATCCTGGACATGCCCGTTTCGGCGGGCGTGTTAACCCAGTCCACCAGCGTCGACAGCACCACCTACGTCAAGGCGCATCTCTCTGCCCACGGCGGAAAAGGGGCGCGAAAACACAGGCCATCGATCCCTCGCGCGGTGGCCAGGCAATCAAGATCCACGCTCTGACCGACCTGATGAGCCGTCCCATCGTGCTTCGACTGACACTCTTTTCTTTAATTAGGACCTTAGTGTCCGTCCGAGGACTTTATGAATTGGCGGAATTGGTTGTTGGATTTTGGCTTGCGGGCTGGAATCGGCTGTGATTCCCTGTCTGGCACCGAATAGCGAAGAGAGGTGCCCGATGTGGACGGTCGAGAACCGCCTCCGTTACAACCGCGACCACCTGCGGTATCCGAGTGACCTGACGGACGAGGAATGGGCGTTGATCGAGCCGTTGATCCCGCCGGGCAAGCCGGGCGGCGGCAAGCGCACCGTCAACCTGCGCGAGGTGGTCAACGGGCTGATGTATGTGCTCTCTACCGGCTGCCAGTGGCGGGCGATCCCGAAGGATCTGCCGCCGAGGAGCACGGTCCATGACTATTTCGACCTTTGGGCCTGGGATCGCACGCTCGACCGCATCCATCATGCGCTTTATGCGGCCTGCCGGGAGCAGGCGGAGCGCGAAGTCGCCCCCAGCGCCGCCATCATCGACAGCCAGAGCGTGAAAAGCGCGGAAAAAGGGGGGCTTGCATCGACCCGCCGGGGTACGATGCGGGAAAGAAGATCAAGGGCAAGAAACGGCACATTCTGGTCGACACCCAGGGCCTGCTGATGCATGCCCTGGTGCATGCCGCCGATATCCAGGACCGCGACGGCGGCGTGATGGTGATGGCCGCTCTGTTCGGACTCTACCCCTTCCTGCTCAAGCTTTACGCCGATGGCGGCTATCAAGGGGAGCGGTTCCAGGAGGGCGTGAAAAAGGCCCTCTCCCAGGTCAACGTGGAGATCGTCAAGCGCTCCGATCATGCCAAGGGCTTTGTCGTGCTGCCCAAACGCTGGATTGTCGAGCGAACCTTCGCCTGGCTCGGACGTTGCCGCCGTCTGGCCCGGGATTGGGAGTGCCTCAACGCCAAGGCGCTGGCCTTCCTGAAACTCGCCTCGATCCGCCTCATGATCCGAAAACTCTGCAATCCATCATGAAGTTTCCGGACGGACTCTTACAGGCCCGTTCTGTAGATCGGCGCGCAAGAATGACCCCCTGAGCGGGGATATCGGCGTCCAAAATTGACCCCTCCCTGCGATTGTGCAGCGGCTTTGGCTTTCAAAGAAGAAGGTCGAGGCGAGATCGGGGATGATGTGCGTGGAGACGATTGCGAAGGTCCGTCGTGACCATTTTGTGCATGGCAAAGGAATCAAGCAGATCAGCCGGGAGCGGTGTCCGAGCCGGAACTGGGTGCGGAAGATCCTGCGCTCATGCGAGACGGCGTTCAGCTACGAGAGGCCGACGCAACCGTTTCCGAAGCTCGGAGCGTTCGTCGATCGCCTTGAGGCGATGCTGGAGACGAACGAGAAGAGATCGAAGCGGGAGCGGTTTCAGCTGACGCGGATTTTGGACGATCTGCGGCGCGAGGGCTACGAGGGCGGCTACGACAGCGTGCGGCGCTACGCGAAGCGCTGGCGGGAGGCGCGAACGACAGGGCTGGCGAACGCCTTTGTTCCGCTGAGGTTCGCGCCGGGTGAGGCCTGCCAGTTCGACTGGAGCCACGGGCTTGTGGTGATCGGTGGGGTTGACGACCAAGATCAAGGTCGCGCATTTCCGGCTTTGCCACAGCCGCATGCCGTTCCTGATCGCCTATCCACGTGAGAGCCAGGAGATGGTGTTCGACGCCCATGATGAGGCGTTCGCTCATTTTGGCGGCGCGTGCGTGCGTGGAATCCATGACAACATGTCGACGGCGGTCGATGCGATCCTGATCGGCAAGGAGCGGCGCTTCAACGCCCGCTTCGAGAGGATGTGTTCGCATCATCTGGTCGAGCCGACGGCGTGCTCTCCCGCTTCTGGCTGGGAGAAGGGTCAGGTCGAGAACCAGGTGAAGCTCTCGCGCCAACGCTACTTCACGCCCCGGCTGCGCGTCCACGATTATGCCGAGCTGAACGCGGTGCTGCATGAGCGCGTTCCCGCCCATGCCGGATCAGCCCGACACCCCGAGTTCAAGGACCGGACGGTCCTGCAGATCTTCGAGGAAGAGCGTGCGGCGCTGGTGACGTTGCAGGGGCCGTTCCGCGGCTTCCACGAGATTACGGCCGCGGTGTCGAAGACCTGCCTCGTGACCTTCGACCGCAACCGCTACAGCGTGTCGGCGACAGCGGCGGGGCGTCCGGTGCAGTTGCGCGCCTACGCGACCAGAATCGTGCTCTTGCAAGACGGCGAGATCGTCGGCGAGCATGACCGTGTCTTTGGACGTGACCGGACGATCTACGACCCCTGGCATTATGTGCCAGTTCTTGAACGCAAACCTGGCGCTCTGAGGAACGGCGCCCCGTTCGCTCTGAGGAACGGCGCCCCGTTCAAGGAACTGATTTTGCCGCCCGCGATGCGCAAAGCGCAGGAGCGACTGTCCGGTCTTGACGATGGCGGCCGACAGATGGTCGCGCTGCTGCTGGCCGCCCGGGACCATGGCGTCGAGACGGTCGGGCAAGCCTGCGCCGAAGCGATGAATACCGGGCTGCGCAGCGCCGATGCGATCCTCAACATTCTCTCGCGTCAGACCCGGCAGGCGGCGCCCCGGGAGCCGGTTGTCCTCCCCGCGCATCTGCGACTTCGCCACGAGCCACTCGCCGACCGCGCCCGCTACGATCGGCTCGCCGGGGAGGCCGTGCGTGGAGCGGCATGAATTGATCGACATGATGCGCGAGTTAAAGCTCGCGGGCATGCGCTCCGCCTATGACGAGATCATGCGCGCCGGTCTCCAGCACCAGCGCGGCGCTGTCGAGATCCTGGGCGATCTGCTGAAGGCGGAACTGGCGGAGAAGACCGCCCGCTCGATCCGCTACCAGATGAGTGCCGCAAAATTCCCGGTGATGAAGACCCTGGCCGAGTTCGAGTTCGACGCCACTCCGGTCAACGAGGCGCTGGTGCGCAGCCTCCACGATGGCGACTTCCTCGACGAGACGCGCAACGCCGTGTTCGTCGGCGGCGCCGGGACCGGCAAATCGCATCTGGTCACCGCGATCGGCGCGAACGCGGTCAATCACCGACGCCGCGTCCGGTTCTTCAGCGCCGTCGATCTCGTCAACCGGCTGGAGGCCGAACTCCGCGAAGGGCGCGCCGGGCGGCTCACCGATCAGCTCACCCGCGTCGATCTGGTGATCCTGGACGAGCTCGGCTATCTGCCCTTCGCTCAGGCCGGCGGTCAGCTCCTCTTTCATCTGATCAGCCGGCTGTACGAGCGAACCTCGATCCTGGTCACGACAAACCTCGCCTTCGCGGAATGGCCGACCATCTTCGGCGACGCCAAGATGACAACGGCGTTGCTCGACCGGCTGACCCATCACTGCGACATCATCGAGACCGGCAACGACAGCTGGCGCATTCGCAACCGGAACTGACAGAAGAGGGGCCTGGCGCCGCTCCGTTCGTTGGTGACTGCACGTCGCCAGGCCCCTCTCCCTGCACCACCTGCGCGGAGAAACGGGCCGTCGATCAGTTCACCGACAAGGGGTCAAAATTGCGCGCCGATTGGGGGTCAGAGTTCAGCGCTGATTGACAAGCTTGGCCTATCGCTGGTTTTGCCGCCTCGGCCTTGAAGGGCGAGTGCCGGACCGTTCCAGCTTTTCCAAGAACCGGCATGGCCGCTTTTCTGATGGCGATGTGATGCGGCATGTCTTCGCGTACGTTGTCGCCCGCTGCATGGAGACGGGTCTCGTTGGTGGGGCGGGCGCGCTTGTTGACGGCAGTACGGTTCACGCCGACGCCAATCGTGATCGTCGTGCCCCGCCAGCGGACATCCATGCGATATGGGAAGCCAAGGATGAGATAGCCCGGCCGGTTCAGGACTATCTGGATCAATTGGATCAAGAACATGATGCTCCGTCCGATGGGCCAAAACATCCGCCGCCAAAGTATGTCAGCGAAACGGACCCTCAAGCGGCTTGGAGCCTGAAGGACGGCCCTGGCCGTTTCAGCTACGAGACCAACTATCTGGTCGACGACCAGCATGCGATCATCGTCGATGTCGAGGCGACGCCTGCGCGCCTCAGTCAAGAGATTGTCGCCGCCAGGACGATGTTGGAGCGCAGCAGCGAGCGCCTCGGGTTTGAGCCTGACAGGCTGGCCGCCGACAAAAGTTACGGCACAGGACCGTTCTTGGCATCCGTCATTGGGCGAGAAATTCTGCCGTTCATTCCGGTGCTTGACCGCAAGCGGCAGACCGACGGAAAGCTCACCCGCGATGCTTTCAGCTATGACCCGGAGACGGACAGTTTCATCTGTCCGCAAGGTCACGAATTGAAGCTGCGCAGCGTCAATCAAGAGACCCGGGTGAAGCGTTACAAACCACCGGCGTCGGCTTGCCGGGATTGCCCTATCAAATCGGCCTGCACGGATGCGCCCTGCAGAACCGTCATCCGCCTGCTGGACGAGGAAGCGCGCGACCTGGCACGATCACTGGCCGAGACCGATGCCTTTCAAGTGGCACGTGCCCGCCGGAAGAAGGTGGAGATGCTGTTCGCCCATATGAAGCGACACTTGAAATTGACCCGCCTCAGGCTCCGAGACTTAAAGGGAGCCGCAGAAGAATTCCTCCTCACCGCCACAGCCCAGAACCTCAAACATCTAGTTAAGCTCCAACCTGCATCGCAAACCAACGCACTGGCGGCATGAAACGCACTGCCGGTCGAATCTCGCCGGCAGCATAAACCGGAGAACCCGAAGCCGTCGACCTGACAATGACTTTTTCACCGATATCGACCATTTTTGCCCCATCTATGCTCGTGTCGGGTTCCTGGGAAAATCACGCTGTGAAAATCCCTTGTCCAAACCGTGTGCGGTACTGAGAGGTTTTAACCCGCCTAAACCAATCCGTCCCGCTCGACCGCCGCGCGCAATTCCCCGCGGTGCTCGGGGTAGGCGATAGCGATCAGGGCTTCGGCGCGCTCCTGTAACGTCCGGCCACGGAGCTCCGCCATGCCGTGCTCGGTGATGATGACGTCGGCATCGGCGCGCAAGGTCGTCACCGGGCCTGAGAGGCGCGGCACGATCCGGCTTTTGCGGGCGCGGCCGGCTGTGCTGCCGAGCGTGATGATCGCCCGTCCCTCGGGTGAGGTCAGACCTGCCCGCTGGAAGTTCACCTGTCCGCCAACCGCGCCAATATAGCGCCCTCCCACCGCCTCCGAGCCGATCTGGCCGGTCAGGTCAACCTCCAGCGCCGAGTTAATGGCAAACAGCCGCCGGAAATTGCTCAGCACCGCCGCGCTGTGGGTGTAGCGGCCCCGGCGCATCAACAGGTGCGGGTTTCGGTGGGCGAAATCATAGAGCTTGCGCGAGCCATAGAGCGACGTGACCACGGAAAAGCCCTGGTCGATTTCCTTGTGCCGGTTGGAGATCGCGCCGGCTTCGGCCAAATCCACGAAACTGTCGGCGACGGAGCCGCTGTGCAGGCCCAGCTCCTTGTGCCGGGCGAGCGCGGCGGCGATGGCATCCGGCGTGGCGCCGACGCCGTATTGGATGGTTGCGCCATTCGGCACCAGCCGCGCCACCTGCGCCGCAATCGCCTCGTCCACGGGACCGGGCGCGCGGGCGACCCAAGGGTAGGGCTCGTTCGCGCTGGGGAAGACGGCGGTCAGAAAGTCCGAGGAAATCTCGGAATCGCCGTGCGTCCACGGCATGGCGGCGCTTTCCTCGGCCAGCACCACGCGGGCATTCTCCATGGCGTCGCGCACATGGTCCAGCGTGATGCCAAGCGAGCGGCGGCGCGCCTCGTCCGCCGGGGTGACGGTGCAGAACACCACGTCCGGGCGCAGATGGCCTTCCTCGAAAATCGTGGCGTAGTCGCTGAAATGCGCCGGCACGATGTCCAGTTTGCCCGCCTGAAACAGCTTGGCGTTCACGCCGAAGCCGTCCATCGAGAGATAGTCAACGCCCGGCGCCGTCAGCCGGTCCTCGCCTGGATCAAGCGGGAAGCTGTTCAGCAGCCGCACGCCGCCCAGCGTCTCCGCCTGTGCCAGCAGCGCCTTCACCAGGCCCTGTGGTGCGGCGCCAAGCTGGGCGACGAAGACCAGGTCGCCCGGCCGGATATAGGGGGAGAGGTCGATGCGGGCCGAGGGACTCACTGCTTGCCGCCCTCATAGGCCCCGCCGGCCTCGTAGGCCCCGCCGGCCCCGCGGGCCTCGTAGGCCTCGATCAGGTCGAGCAGGTTTTGCGGCAACCGTGCGCTCATGTGGGTTTCCTGGTCGGTGTAGACCCAAACCACTTCGCCTGTGGTGCGCAGATCTTCCCGGCCGGCTGGGTGAATCTCCAGCGCGAAGGTCAGGCTGGTGCGGCCGATGCTGCCCGGGCGCACGAAAACCTCGATATCTTCGCGGAATCCCACCGGGGCCTTGTACTCAACGACATTGCGCACCGTGTGATAGTCGTGCCTGGTGCGCTTCGCCTCGCCCTCATAGTCGTAGCCGATTGCCTCGACATATTCGGTGATCGCGGTATCGAAGTAAGTCAGATAGTGGGAATTGAAGACGATCTTCTGGCCGTCGATTTCGGCGTAGCGGACGCGAAAGGGCCAGGAAAAACGGAACTCGCTGCGGGCCATCGAAAACTCTTTCTGATTGCAGAATCAGGAAACGGGCAGACACCAGACGGCGAGCTGGGGTGTGCCGCGGGCGCGCATGCCGTGGAGCACATTGCCGGCGTGATAGACCACGCCGCCGGGGCCGGGCGTGAACCAGGCACCGCGCTCGTGCCGCCAGTCGCCATCGGTGAGCGCCAGATATAACTCCTCCGGCGGATGCTTGTGGTCCGGGTAGGGCGTCTCCGGCGCGACCAGGCTGATGCCGATGCGCAGATCGTCCCTGATCTCCAGGCAACCGGGCCGGTCGGCCGGGCCGATCAGACTGGCCAGCGCGTGCCGCTCGGCAAAGTTTGCGCATGTGGGCTGGGCGCTCTGGCGGGCATACCAGCCGACGCGGGGCTTAAGGGCCTTAAACGCGGCCGCTGCCGTCGCCGCGGGGCCGCCCGCGGAGCGCGCGCGCTCCAGCGCCTCGTCCAAATGAGCGAGCGCCAATGGCTTTTCCGGCAAAGGTCGCGCATCAGGCGATGACTGTTCCGGCGAAGACTGCGCGGCCAGCGTGCCGACGCTCGCGAGCGCCGCCCGGACCCGGTCGAGCGCCCCCTCCGCACCCGGCCATTCATGGGCCCGCGCCGCGATGCCCTCAACAACGGCGTCAACGAGCGCTTGCAAGGCGGGATCGCGGCCAGGGTTTCCGGTAGACATGACGGCGGCCCTCTCGGCAGATTGATTTGGCCGAGACAGCTTAGGCCGGCTTGCGGCCCCACACCACCTTGGTCATGCCGGGAATGAGCACATCCACATTGATATCGGTGTAGCCCGCACCCTCCATTACGCCGGAAACCCAGCTTGGCGTCGTCGACTTGGCCGCCGGCGTGAAAGCCAGATGCTGAAGCTGCCACAGCGCCGCCAGGTGCGGGCCGGAGCGGTCGTCCTCCACCATGAAATCATGCACGATATAAAGGCCGCCGGGCTTGGTGACCTTATAGGCGTGGCGCGCCAGTTTTGGAATAGACTCGCCTGGTACCCCGTTATAGAGATAGCTCATCAGCACCGCGCCTACATCGGTCGGCCAGTCATAGTCGAGCGCGTTGCCGCCGATGAAATCGATCCGGTCCGAAAACCCGGCTTCGGCGACCTTTTCCCGGCCGAGCTCGACCACGTGCGGGAAGTCCAAAACCGTCACCCGCAGGTTCGGGTTGGCCTCGCACAGGCGGATGGCGAAGCCGCCGGTACCGCCCGCGACGTCCAAAAGGTGGTCCACGCCTGAAAAGTCGATCAGCCGGGCAAGCGAGCGGCCCGGGCCGAGCGATCCGGCGTGCTGGGACTCGCTGTAGAGGCGGGCTTCTGCCTCATTTTCCATCCACTTCGCGTAGGAATCCACGTCGTCCGGCGACATGGAGTTGGTCACGACGCCTTCCAGTTGCTGCATGAAGCCGTACATCTGCCGGTCGATCTGCAGCCGCAGATAGTCTCCGAAATCATAGCGTGCACCCCTCACCAGAAACGCCTCCGCACCCGGCGAGTTGCTGTAGAGGTCGCCCTCGCGCGTTACCAGGCCGATGGCGTTCAGCGCCGTCAGAATAGTGATGATCCGGTTTTCCGGCACACCGGCTTCCTCGGCCAGGGTTTTGGCGCTTTTCGGCCTGCCGGAAAGATTGGTAAAAACGTTACAGTGCAACGCCACAAAGAGCGCCTTGGAAGCCATAAATCCAAACGCTATATTGGATATTTCTTCTGCTTCCGTGATGGGCTCCATCGTTTCGTCCTTTCTAGTATATCTTTGTCGTATTCTTAAGTTCACATGCGCACTCAGCCGGCTTACGGCGAGCATGTGCACCCTGAATTGTGTAACGATCGCGCTGCTTTAGCATATGCCTGCACCGAGGTCTAACTCCCCGCTCGTTTCCCGGGGATCCTGTTGGCGGTCACACTATCGGCGTCACACTGGTCCTGTGGCTGGCATCGGTGAGAACCGGTTCATCGCCGCGTGCTGGCGTCACGCAATAGTCCTATTCATCCATTCCTCCCTTGCGTGGCCACCAATCCCGGCGAAGCCTGAAGCAAACGAGACAGGAGCAATCGGATGGAACCGCGGGTGAGGCGACTGCTGGCATTGCCGTTGATCGTTGCGGCGATGCTTTGCGTTGTGGTCGCCTTGGGCTCAGCCCAGGCTGACGGTGACGGTTCCGACGGTGACAGCCATCGCAACGAGGCCGACCAAACACTGCGGCGGTTTGGCCTGGATTATGTACCGTTGCGCGGCGATAAGGCAGATATGGCGGTCCGAACCGTGCTGCTGCGCCATGACGGAAAGACTTACGCCCTGACGACAAGGCGTGGCATGGAAGTCAAGAGCCGGCACCGCTTGCCGCTCGGGCGCGTGCCCTTGCTCGGTCAACTGACGGATCCACCCTATGAACGCAGCAGCTTTGCCGCAAAGAACAAGATTGGTAGCGCCTTTTATGACCGGCGAGGCAAAAAACTCCTGATCAGGATACGCCCCTCGGTCATTTTGGATTCGGCGTTTTTCTGACGGCCCGGTTCCTGACAGACTGGCAGGATACGGTTGCCGCCGCGGACCTGTCCGCTAGGATCGGCGATCCACTTCCGCGATACCGATAGTAGAAAAGGCCATCCCATGCTCGACGACGCTGCGCTCGATACCCTGTTCCGCAACGCCCGCACCCAAAATGCCTGGACCGGTAAGGGCGTTTCCGACGAACAATTGCGGGCGCTCTACGAGTTGGTGAAGCTGGGCCCGACCTCGGCCAACTGCTCGCCCGCGCGCTTCGTTTTCGTGCGCACGCCTGAAGGCAAGGAGAAACTGCGGCCCGCGCTCTCCAGTGGCAACCTGGAAAAAACGCTCGCCGCTCCGGTGATCGTCATCGTCGCCTATGACAAGGAATTCTACGAAAAGCTGCCAGAACTGTTTCCCCATAACCAGGACGCCAAGAGCTGGTTCACCTCGAGCCCGGCGCTGGCCCAGGAGACTGCATTCCGCAACGGGACGCTGCAAGGCGCCTATCTCATCATGGCGGCGCGTGCGCTCGGGATCGGCACGGGGCCGATGTCGGGCTTCGACCGCAACACGGTCGACGAGGCGTTCTTTGCCGGCACGTCCTGGACCGCGAATTTTCTGATCAACCTGGGCGAGGGCGACCCGTCGGCGGTGTTCGAGCGCAGCCCGCGTCTGCAATTCGACGACGCTTGTATCCTGGCATAGGGCTGTTCTGGCGTGAACCTTGTGCCCGCGTGATCCGCCACCCGCGAGATCGCTTTGATAAGGACTGCAGCCGATGCCCGATCGAGCACCCCCTCCCGCGAATGTCACGCTCATCAGCCATCCGCTGGTACAGCACAAACTGTCGATGATGCGTTCCGTCGAGACCGATACCCCCACCTTTCGAGCACTTGCCCGCGAAATCGGGATGCTGATGGCTTATGAGGTGTTCCGCGATCTGGAATTGGCTGAACAGCGGGTGGTGACGCCGATGGCGGAAATGCCGGCGCCGATGGTCGCCGGAAGAAAGCTGGTGCTGGCGCCGATCCTGCGCGCGGGGTTGGGCCTGGCCGAAGGCATGCTGGACCTGATTCCGGCGGCACGGGTTGCCCATATCGGCCTCTACCGCGATCATCGGACCCTGGAAGCCGTCGAATATTATTTCAAAGTTCCGGACCATATGGAGCAACGTCTGGTGGCGCTGGTCGATCCGATGCTGGCCACGGGCAATTCGGCCATTGCCGCGGCCACCCGCTTGAAAGAGGCCGGCGCGGCGGAAATTCGCTTCATTTGCCTGCTGTGCGCGCCGGAGGGCGTCGCCAAGTTCATCGCAGCCCATGCCGATATTCGCGTCTATACCGCCGCGATCGATAGCCACCTGAATGCACAAGGCTATATCGTACCGGGATTGGGAGACGCGGGCGACCGAATGTTCGGCACGCAATAACGGCTGAAACGCTCTGCCGTTTAACCCATTGCACTGCTTGCCTATCTCCCGCCCTTCCGCCCATACTGCGGGCGGTTGATCTGACGTCTTCAGGCCAACCTGGTGCATTCGAAGAAGCGGATGCCGTGACGGCGCGTGCTGTCGCCATTGAACCGCGAAATGCGACGGCCCAGGCGCAAAGGTCATTTGTCGGCTACCGGAAAGCGATGAGCGGAGCTTGGCCTGCCGATGTTCACCTCCCCGCCAAAATGCTAAGCTCCCCGGCCAATCGCTGATTTCTGCGTGTATGAACCACAACGGAGCTTGCAGACCTATGCCCATCGTCAACCGCATCGGCCAATATCACGAGGAAATGACCGAATGGCGCCGGACCCTGCATCAGCACCCGGAAACCGCCTTCGAGGAGCATTGGACCTCCGACTATGTCGCCGGGCGGCTGGAGGAATTCGGGATGGATGAAATTCACCGCGGGATCGCTAAGACAGGCATCGTCGCTGTGCTGCGCAACGGCACCTCGAACCGCTCCATCGGTCTGCGGGCCGACATGGACGCGCTCGATATCCAGGAGGCGAACGACGTCCCCTACAAGAGTCAGAACCCTGGCAAGATGCATGCCTGCGGCCATGACGGCCACACCACCATGCTGCTGGGCGCGGCCAAATATCTGGCGGAGACCAGAAAGTTCGACGGCACGGTCTACCTGATCTTCCAGCCGGCCGAGGAAAACGAAGGCGGCGGCCGGGTCATGGTGGAGGAAGGGCTGTTCGCGCGATTCCCCGCCGATGCCGTCTATGGCATGCACAACTCCCCTGGCCTGCCGGTGGGCGAGGTGACCATGCGCGAGGGGCCGGCGATGGCCGGCTACGACGTTTTCGAGATCGAGATCGAAGGCTACGGCAGCCACGCCGCCCGGCCCAACCAGGGGGTCGATCCGATCGTGGTGCAGGCGCAGATCGTGCTGGGATTGCAAACCATCGCCAGCCGCAACGTGAACCCGGTCGAATTGGTCGTGGTGAGCATCACCCAGGTGCATGGCGGCGATACCTGGAACGTCATTCCGCCCAAGGTGGTGCTGCGCGGCACGGTGCGCTGCTTCTCGCCCGAGGTGCAGGATCAGACCGAGGCCCGCATGCGCACGCTCTGTGAGAGAATTGCTGCCGCGCATGAGGCCACGGCGACGGTTCGCTATGAGCGCCGCTATCCGCCCACCGTCAACGATCCGCTGCACATGGAGAAGTGCGCCGATGTGGCCCGCATGTTGTGCGGTGAGGAGAAAGTCTCGACCGATGCGCCCCAGGGCATGGGCTCGGAGGACTTCTCCTTTATGCTGAACGAGAAGCCCGGCTGTTATATCCGCCTCGGCAATGGCCGGGTGAATGAGCATGGCGGCGTGGTGGTCCATAACCCCCGCTATGACTTCAACGACGAAGCCCTGCCCTATGGCGCCAGCTATTGGGCCATGCTGGTCGAAAAGGAGCTGGCCCGCACTTGAAGCTGGGCGCAACCCTGGCGCCGGGGCTCCGGCTCGGCTGGCTGACCGACCGGTTCCGGCGGCTCCGCCATATCGTGCGGCGTTGGCGCGTCGGGCAACGGATTTCGTTCGCGCTGGTGCTGGTGGCGCTGCTGGCTACGGCCTTAACCTACGCGGCCTTTACCGGGGTGTTGCCATTCGTGCCGGCGACGCCGACCACCCTGCTGATATTGCTCAATCTGGACCTGGCGCTGCTGCTCGCCATTGCCGCGTTGGTGGCCTACCGCGCCGTCGGATTGTGGATGGAGCGCCGCCGCCGCACCGCCGGCTCGGGCTTGCATGTGCGCCTGGTGGCCGCGTTCAGCCTGATCGCGGCGACGCCCGCCGTGGTGGTGACGACCTTCAGCGTCGTGTTCACCCACAACGGCCTGCAGGGCTGGTTCAGCAATCAGGTGGATGCGGCGCTGTCGAACTCGCTGACGGTCGCGGAAGCCTATCTGCAGGAACAAAGCCGGGACGTGGCGCGCGACGCGCTTGCGATCGTCACCGACCTCCGCCGATTGAACGAGCGGGAACGGCATGACCAGATACTGCTGATTTCGGCAGTTGGAGGAGCATCAGCGCTGGCGCGATCTGGTGGCGGTTGCCATGTTCGATGCAAGCGGCAAGGTGTCGGCGCGGATTGGCGAGACCGCGGGAATGGCGGACGAGCTTGTGCCCGAGTGGGCGGTCGAGAGAGCCCGGGCGGGAGAGGTTGCCGTTATCGTCAGCCGAGACGGCGATCGCTTGCGGGCCCTGGTGCGCGTGTGGCGGAACCCGGACGAATTTCTCTATCTGGGCCGGACGATCGAACGTCTGGTGCTGGACCGGGTGGCCGAGGTGCGAGCCGCTGTCAACCGCTTCAAGATATTGCAGGCAGAGCGGGCCGATATCGAACTGACCTTTGCCGCCATGTTCGGGGTGTTGGCGCTGTTGCTGGTGCTGGTCGCGATTTGGTTCGGCCTTACCATTGCGGGGCAGTTGGCCAGGCCGCTGTCGGCCTTGATGGAGGCGGCCGAGCGGGTGCGCGCCGGCGATCTGGAGGTGCGGCTGAATCCGGCCGGGCAGGCGAGCGAGTTCCAGTCGCTCGGCCGGGTGTTCAACCGGATGACGGCGCAGTTGCGCACCCAGCGCCAGGAACTGATCGAGGCCAACCGGCAACTCGACCAACGGCGGCGTTTTACGGAGGCCGTGCTGGCCGGCGTCGCCGCGGGCGTGATCGGCCTGGATGGCGCGGGCCGGATCCGCTATCCGAATCGCATGGCAAGCCAGTTGCTCGGCCTGGAGCTCGAACAGTATCGCGACCAGGAATTGGCCGATCTGTTGCCGGAGGTCGGGCCGCTTCTGGAATCCGCGCGGCGCATGCCGGCATCGAGCGCCGAAGGTCAGCTTCAATACGAAACGCCGGAGGGAACACGCACCCTGCTTGTGCGGGTCACGGAAGAACTGGGCAGCGACGCGGGCATGGTGGTGACGTTCACCGACATCAGCGACCTGCTGGATGCGCAAAGAAAGGCGGCCTGGTCGGATGTCGCGCGCCGCATCGCCCACGAGATCAAGAACCCGCTGACACCCATTCAGCTTTCGGCGGAGCGGCTAAAGCGCAAATACCTGCCAGAGATCGGGAGCGACCCCGATACGTTCATCCAATGCACCGACACGATCGTCCGACAGGTCGACAGTCTGCGCCATCTCGTCGATGAATTTTCGGACTTCGCCCGGATGCCCGCCCCAGCGAAAGAATGGTGCAATTTTTCGGCGCTGGTGCGGGAAGCGGTGGCGCTGCAACAAAATGCAGAGCCTGCGATCACGTTTGCCGTGATAGGGTTGGACGAGGATATACAAGTCTACTGCGATACGAACCAGTTGACACAGGTCATGACCAACATTCTGCAGAACGCAGCGCAAGCCATCGCACAACGTCCGGAAGGTCCGGTAGGCGGGGAAGTATCGGTCTCGGTCTTCCGTGAAGGCGACCGGGTCGTTGTCGGCGTTGCGGACAATGGGGTGGGGCTGCCCCCACAAATCCGGGACCGGCTGACGGACCCCTACGTTACCACCAAGGCCAAGGGAACGGGGCTCGGCTTGTCGATTGCGCACAAAATCGTCAACGATCACAATGGGTGGCTGCGGTTCGCCGACCGGGAAGGCGGCGGAGCGCGCATCCAATTGGCAATCCGGGCGCGGCCGGCAGACGAGGAGACCGGCAATGGCGCGTGACATCCTGATCGTCGATGACGAGGCTGATATCCGTCTGCTGATCGCCGGCCTGCTGTCTGACGAAGGCTATGAGGTCCGCTCGGCTGCGGATGCGGATGCGGCGCTCGCGGCAATCGCCGAGCGGCAGCCGGGACTGGTCATCCTCGACGTGTGGCTGGAAGGCAGCCGCCTCGACGGGTTGGAACTGCTGACCGCCGTGCAAAAGGCGGCGCCCGGCACGCCGGCCGTGATGATCAGCGGTCACGGCAATATCGAAACCGCGGTCGCCGCCATCCGCGCGGGCGCCTATGACTTCATCGAAAAGCCGTTCAAATCCGATCGCCTGCTGTTGGTGGTGCAGCGGGCGATCGAAACGGCGCAACTGCGCCGCGAAAACGAGGAACTGCGCGCGCGGGCGGGCGAACAGACCATCGTGACCCAATCCTCGGCCTCGCGTGGCTTGGCGCAGGCGATCGCACGAGTGGGCCCGACCAACAGCCGCGTGTTGATTTCCGGCCCCGCGGGCGTGGGCAAGGAAGCGGTGGCGCGTCAGATCCACGAAGCCTCGGTCCAGGCCAAAGGCCCGTTCGTGGTGGTCAATTGCGCGACGATCGAGCCTGAAACCATGGAGACCAGTCTGTTCGGCGCCGAGGCGGCCACGCCCGACGGCAAACGGCTGATCGGTACCTTCGAGCAGGCACATGGCGGCACGTTGCTGCTGGACGAAGTGTCCGATATGCCGCTCGAGACCCAGGCCAAGATTTTGCGCGTCTTGCAGGAACAGGCGTTCTTGCGGGTCGGCGGTGCCGCACGGGTGCAGGTGCATGTGCGCGTCATGGCGACCACCAGCCAGGATCTGCGCGCCGCGGTCGAGGCCGGCACATTCCGCGAGGAGCTGTACTATCGGCTGGCCGTGGTGCCGATCGAGGTTCCGCCGTTGCGGCAGCGGCGCGAGGACATTCCGGAGCTGTCGTTACACTTCCTGTCTCACCTCGCCGCCGCCGCCGGGCGGCCGACACCGAAGTTCTCGGCCGAGGCGCTCACCCATCTGCAAGGCTATGACTGGCCCGGGAATGTCCGCCAGTTGCGCAACACGATCGAGCGCACGCTGATTTTGGCGGGTGACATGCCGGAAATCGATCTGGATGACTTGCCGCCGGAGATCTCGGGAAAATTGCATGGCAGCGCGTCGGCCCGCCAGCCGCTCGAAGCGCTGTCCCTGCCGCTGCGGCCGGCGCGCGAGCAGTTCGAGCGAGACTACTTGCTCGCCCAGATCGAACGCTTTGGCGGCAATGTCTCCCGCACGGCGGAATTCGTCGGTATGGAGCGTTCGGCATTGCACCGGAAGTTAAAATCGTTGGGTGTTCAACTCAACGCAGACCGGACATGACCAGACGGGAGATGAGCGAAAGCGCCATGAGCAAACAGGGCATGAGCACCAAACGATGAAAATCATTATCTGCGGCGCCGGTCAGGTGGGCACAACCCTCGCCCGGCAACTGTCGGGTGAAGAAAACGACGTTGTGGTTATCGACCAATCGCCGGAGCTGATCCGCCGGATCGACGAGAGCCTGGATGTGCGCGGCATCGTCGGTTCCGCATCGCGCCCCAGCGTCCTGGATGAAGCAGGGGCGGACGAAGCCGACATGCTGATCGCGGCGACGCTTTCGGACGAAGTCAACATGATGGCCTGTGCGGTTGCACAATATCTGTTCAACGTGCCGACCAAGATCGCCCGCGTCCGGGACCAGGAATATTCCAGCGAACGCTGGGCGGGGCTGTTCGAGGAAGGCGCCCTGCCGATCGACGTGATTATCTCGCCGGAGCAGGAAGTGGCGCGGGCGATCATGCGGCGGCTGCATGCGCCGGGCGCGACGGAGATGGTCGCGCTGGTTGAGGGCCGGGTGCGGCTGGTGGGCGTGCGCCTGAGCGAGCAGTGCCCGGTCATCAATACGCCGCTGCGCCAACTGACCGCGCTGTTCCCCGATCTGCGCGCTAACGTGATCGGCGTGACGCGGGACGGACGGTCCTTCGTGCCCAGCGATCAGGATCAGCTTTACGCGCGGGACGAGGTCTATTTTGTTGCCGAATCCAGTCACGTGCCGCGGGCCATGGCGGCCTTCGGTCAGGACGTGCCGGAAAGCCACCGCGTTCTGATCGTGGGCGGCGGCAATGTGGGGCAGCAGCTTGCGCGCATTATCGAGAAGGATGACCGCGATATCAGCGCCAAGGTGATCGAGTTGGATCCCGTTCGGGCGGAAGCCATCGCCCAAAGCCTGCCTCGCACGGTCGTCTTGCATGGCGATGCCATGGACCCAGAGTTGCTGGAAGAGGCCAATGCGGCGCGGGCCGACACAATTATCGCGGTCACCGATCACGACGAGACCAATATTCTGGCCTCTTTGCTTGCCAAACGGCATGGCGCCAGCCAAGCTATCGTGCTGGTGACGCGGCCTGCCTATACTGAACTGCTGACCCCCCTGGATCTTGATGTCATCATCAACCCGCGCGCGATTACCGCGTCGATTATCTTGCAGCGGGTGCGGCGCGGCCGGGTGCGTGCGGTGCATTCCATCGGCGATAATTTTGGCGAGATCATCGATATCGAAGCACTGGAGTCTTCTGCGATCGTTGGCAAGACCCTCGCTCAGTCGAAGCTGCCGCACGGCGCGATAGTCGGTGCCATTGTCAGGGGGGATGAGGTCATCATTCCCCGGGCAGACACCGTAATCCAAGCGCGCGACCGGGTTGTGCTGTTCGCGACGGGCTCGGTCGTGAAAAAGGTCGAACGCATCTTCGCCGTCACACTCGAACATTTCTAGAGGAACCATGAGCCGGATTGCCTATGTCAGCGGGCGTTATGTGCCGCATCGGGAAGCCGCTGTTTCCGTCGAAGACCGCGGATTTCAGTTTGCGGACGGCATTTACGAGGTCATCTGCATCCATAACGGCCGCTGTGTTGATGAGATACCGCATCTGGACCGATGGGACCGGTCGCTCGCGGCGCTGGCGTTAAGGCCGGCCATGCCGCGCACCGCCACGCGGCAGGCCATGGCGCAGATGATCCGCCGGAACAAGGTACGGAACGGCATCCTCTACATGCAGTTGACGCGCGGCGCGGCCAAGCGCGATGCGCCATTCCCGAACCGCCCCACGCCGACCTTCGTCATGACCGCGCGCAGTCAGAACCTGCCGGGCGAAGCGCAGGTCGAGGCGGGCGGCAAGCTGATGAGCGTGCCGGAAATCCGGTGGAAGCGCTGCGATGTGAAGTCGGTTGCCCTGCTGCCCAACGTGCTGGCGAAACAAAAGGCGCGGGAGCATGGGGCGACGGAAGCGCTGTTCGTTCGCGATGAAGACGGCATCGTGACCGAGGGCGGTTCCTCCAATGCCTTCATGCTGACCGCTGACGGAACCCTGGTAACGCATCCGGCAACCAACGCGATTTTGGGCGGCATCACCCGGGAGCGCGTGCTGCAGATTGCGGGTGATGCCGGGGTGAATGTGGAAGAACGCGCATTCACCCTGGAAGAGGCGAAGGAGGCGCGCGAGTTTTTCGTTACCTCGACCACTTTTACGGTGATGCCGATCGTGCAGATCGACGATGCGGTTATCGCCAACGGCAAGCCCGGCAGCATTGCCTTGGACCTGAACCGGCGCTACCGCCGCTTCTGTGCGGAGGGGTGATGAGCGATAGGGCCGGCCTTCTGCCGGCGCCGCAGGCGATCCTGTTCGATTGGGACGGCACGCTGATCGACAATTGGGATGCAATTCTGGCTGCCATCAACGAAGCGCTGGCGGCGTTCGAGAAACCTACCTGGTCGCGCGCGGAAGCGATGGACCGTATCAGCGCCTCGCAACGGGACAGTTTTCCGAAACTGTTCGGCGATGATTGGGAACGCGCACGCGATGTCTTTTATGCGGGCTTTGAAAAGCACCACCTGGATGTGATCCAGGTGCTGGAGGGAGCGGACGAATTGTTAAAGGCCGCGGCGTCCCTGCCGATGGGCCTGGTATCCAACAAGCATGGCGATTACCTGCGCAAGGAAGTGGCGCATCTAGGCTGGCAGCCGCGCTTTCGGGCGGTTGTCGGCGCCACGGACGCCGCGGCGGACAAGCCGGATCCCGCGCCGGTGCATATGGCATTGGAGCGCACCTCTCTCGCCGCGGGGCCGGGCATCTGGTTCGTCGGCGACTCTGCCACCGACATGGCGACCGCGCGCGCAGCCGGATGTACCGCCATTCTGGTTCAGCACGCAGGTGCCAACGCCGCGCCGCTGCCGGAGGGGTTGCAGCCGGACTTGGCCGTGCCCCGGTTGATGGATATAATGCACGCCCTTGCCGAACATCTTTGAACTTCTTAGATATCGGCTGTCGGCATACATGGGGTGCTTTAGCTGACAACTCAAAAATCTCCCGAAATATCGCCAGATGGCAACAGACGGGCAACAACGGAAGGGGCCGGTTCAATGGCTACCCAAAAACAACCGAATTTGCAGGACGTGTTTCTGAACGGCGTGCGCAAGAGCAAAATCCCGGTTACAGTGTTTCTGATGAACGGCGTCAAGCTTCAGGGCGTGATCAGTTGGTTCGACAACTTCTCCATTCTGCTGCGCCGGGATGGGCACTCGCAGCTTGTCTATAAACATGCGATTTCGACCGTGATGCCATCGCAGCCGCTCTCCCTGTGGGAGGGACCCGAGGCGGAGGCAGAGGCCGGAGCAGAGGCGACGGCTTGACCCACACCAAAGACGGGCATCGTTTCCAGATAACCGAGCTTCCGCCGGAAAAGGCGATCGTCGTCCACCCCGATGTGGCGGGACAGCCGGCCTCCAGAACGGCAGAGGCTGCGCTGGAAGAAGCGGTCGCGCTTACCGCCGCCATCAATCTGGATGTGAAGCAGGGTTGGGTCGCGCCGGTACGGACGGTGCGCCCGGCGACCCTGCTCGGCGCGGGCGCGGTCGAGGAGTTGCACACGCAATGCGCCGCGGACGACGTCGCCGTGGTCATTGTTAACACCCAGCTTTCGCCCGCCCAGCAGCGCAACCTGGAGCGCGAAATCGGCGCCAAGGTTATCGACCGCACCGGCCTGATCCTTGAAATCTTCGGAGAGCGCGCCCGCACGGCGGAAGGCCGCCTGCAGGTCGAACTGGCGCAGCTTTCCTATCAACGCACGCGGCTGGTCCGCTCCTGGACGCACCTTGAGCGGCAGCGTGGCGGCGCGGGCTTCATGGGCGGCCCTGGCGAACGCCAAATCGAGCTGGACCGCCGCTTGCTGGACGACCGCATTGTCCGGCTGAAGAAAGATCTGTCGGAGGTGCAAAGGACCCGCTCGCTGCACCGCAAGTCGCGCGGGAAGGTGCCTTATCCGGTGGTGGCGCTGGTCGGTTATACCAACGCCGGCAAGTCAACGCTGTTCAACCGCCTGACCGAGGCGGACGTGATGGCGGAGGACATGCTGTTCGCTACCCTGGACCCGACCATGCGCTCGGTGAAATTGCCCGGCGGACGAACGATTATCCTGAGCGATACGGTGGGCTTCATCTCCGATCTGCCGACGCAGCTGGTCGCCGCATTCCGCGCGACTCTGGAAGAGGTGACAGAGGCCGACCTGCTGTTGCATGTGCGCGATGCGGCCGATCCCGACACCGGCGCGCAAAAACGCGACGTGGAGCAGGTATTGGAAGAACTTGGCCTGGCCGGCGACGACGCCAAACCGATCATCGAGGTACTGAACAAGTCGGACCTGCTGTCGGTCGAAAACCGCGCGCAACTTGCGACACTGGTCGATGGCGAGCGGGTTGTCATGGCCTCGGCCCTTACCGGGGACGGTTGCGATCAACTGATGGCGGCCATTGATGCCCGGCTGGCGGCACAGCGCACCATTGTGGAGCTGGACGTCGATTTTGCCGACGGCAAGACCATGGCTTGGCTTTATCGCCGGGGCCAAGTGTTGAGCCGGGAAGACCGCGAGACCGGCGCTCACGTTAAGGTGGCCCTGGACCCGGCGGATGTTGCGCGGCTAGAAAGCGCATCCGAAGCCCCTTAAGGCCTGACCAGGATACCAAACTTAGCATGATCCCAGACATAGACCGTGTAGCCGACGTGATCCGCGAAGTTGCCGAACGCGAGTTGGTGCCGCAGTTCGCGACGCTGTCGGCCAACGAAATCGGCGAGAAATCGCCCGGTGACTTCGTGACGGTGGTCGATCTGGCGATGGAGCGGGCGCTGGCGAAGGCGCTGGTTCCGCCTGCTGCCCGGCTCCCTCGTGGTCGGCGAGGAAGCGGTGCACGACGACCGCGGCATCCTGGCGTTGCTGGAAGGTGAGGCGCCGGTTTGGGTGCTCGATCCGCTGGACGGCACCGGCAACTTTGCCCAGGGCTTGCCTATCGTGGCGGTGATCGTCGCCCTGGTCATCAAGGGCGAGACTGTCGGCGGGCTGGATATACGACCCGCTCTCCAAACGCATGGCCATTGCCGGCAAGGGCGATGGTGCCTTTATGGGCCCCCACCGGCTCAAGGTGCAGCGGCCGCTGGAGGATCGCGCGTTGAACGGCTCGATCTACGGGCGTTTCGTGCGGGTGTCGGAGCCCTATCAGCGGCATTTGGGGCCGCGGACGGGGCAGGTTAGGCAACGTCTTCAACACCCGCTGCGTCGGGCAGGAATATCTGGCGCGGCTCATGGGGCGGATGAATTTCGGCGTTTATACGCGCATGAAACCCTGGGACCACGCCGCCGGGATCTTGTTGCACCAGGAAGCGGGCGGGGTCGCGCGCATGGGCGACGGTACGGCCTATCGCCCTGCGGAAAGAGGGCATGTCTGCCTGCTGACTCCGGATGAAGATCTATGGCAAACCATGCATGAGGAATTGATCAAACCGGCGCTGGCGGAAGAGGCCGCGCAAACTAAACGATAGGGAAGACAAGCAATGGCGAATGTTGCGTTTCTGGGCTTGGGCGTCATGGGCTATCCGATGGCCGGCCACCTGGCAGCGGGCGGCCACACCGTCACCGTCTATAACCGCACGGCGGCGAAGGCCGACAAATGGGTGGCGGAGCATGGCGGCAAGAGCGCGGCGACGCCGGCGGACGCGGCGAAAGGCCAGGACATCGTCTTCGCCTGTGTCGGTGCGGATGACGACGTGCGCGCCATTTGTACCGGACCGGACGGCGCCTTTCAGGCCATGACGAAAGACGCGATTTTCGTGGATCACACCACGGCGTCTGCCGAAGTGGCTCGGGAAATGTATGCGGCAGCCAAAGGATGCGGGGCTGTATTTCATCGACGCCCCGGTCTCCGGCGGGCAGGCAGGCGCGGAAAACGGTGCGCTCACCGTCATGTGCGGCGGCGACCAGGCCGCCTTTGACCGGGCCAAGCCGGCCATGGATTGCTACGGTCGGGCCGTCACCCTGTTGGGGGACGCCGGCAGCGGCCAGTTGACCAAGATGGTGAACCAAATTTGCATCGCGGGGCTGGTGCAGGGACTTTCCGAAGGCTTGAATTTCGGCCTGAAGGCGGGATTGGACGTCAATCAGGTGCTGGACGTCATTTCCAAAGGTGCGGCGCCAGTCGTGGCAAATGGAAAACCGCGGCCAGACCATGATCAAGGGCGAGTTCGAATTCGGATTTGCCGTCGATTGGATGCGCAAGGACCTGAACATCTGCCTGGCGGAGGCAAACCGCAACGGCGCCCGCCTGCCGGTGACGGCGCTGGTCGACCAGTTCTACGCGACCGTGCAGGCGCGGGGCGGCGGACGCTACGATACCTCGGCCCTGATCCATCTTCTGATGAACGACTGAAGAGTCAAAAATGACAGCACCGGTTCATATCGTCGGCGGCGGCCTGGCCGGCTCGGAGGCGGCCTGGCAATTGGCCGATGCGGGCGTGCCGGTGATCATCCACGAGATGCGGCCGGTGCGGGCGACAGATGCGCATCAGACCGACCGGCTGGCGGAGCTGGTCTGCTCCAACTCCTTCCGCTCGGACGATGCAGACGGGAACGCCGTCGGCCTGTTGCATGAGGAGTTGCGCCGCTGCGGTTCGCTCGTCATGCGCGCCGCCGATCACCATCAGGTGCCGGCGGGCTCGGCGCTGGCCGTGGACCGGGAAGGTTTCGCCGCCGCCGTGTCGGATGCACTGCAAAACCATCCGCTCGTTACCATCGAGCGGGGCGAGGTCGTGGACCTGCCGCCCGCGAATTGGGGGCCGACGATCGTCGCCACCGGGCCGCTGACCTCTGCCGCGTTGGCGGACGCGGTGCGGCAGGCGTGTGGCGAGGACTCGCTCGCGTTTTTCGACGCAATTGCGCCCATCGTGCATGCGCACTCCGTGGACATGAGCAAGGCGTGGTTCCAGTCGCGTTACGACAAGCCGGGACCGGGCGGCGAGACCGCGGCCTACCTCAACTGCCCGATGGACAAGGCGCGGTACATGGCCTTTGTCGAGGCGCTATGCGCGGCGGACGTCACCGAATTCCGGGATTGGGAAAGGAACACGCCTTATTTCGAGGGCTGTCTGCCGATCGAGGTGATGGGGTCGCGCGGCCCGGAAACCCTGCGCTTCGGCCCCTTCAAGCCCGTCGGCCTGACCAATCCGCACGCGCCGGACGCAAAGCCTTATGCCATTCTGCAACTGCGCCAGGACAATGCGCTGGGGACGCTGTTCAACCTGGTCGGCTGTCAGACCAAGATGCGCTACGGCGAGCAGGGCCGGGTGTTTCGCATGGTGCCCGGCCTGGAGCAGGCGGAGTTTGCCCGCTACGGCGGCATTCACCGCAACTCGTTCCTGAACGCGCCGGCGGTGCTGGACGGCGAGCTTCGCCTGAAGGCTGCACCCCATCTGCGCTTTGCGGGCCAGGTGACGGGGGTAGAAGGTTATGTGGAAAGCACGGGCATCGGCCTGTTGGCAGCCCGCTTCGTGTTGGCGGAGATTGCAGGAAGATCCGCCGCGCCGCCGCCCGCGGATACGGCGCTGGGCGCGTTGCTGGCGCATGTGACCGGCGGCGCGTTGGGAGCGGAGACACCTGGCGCGTTTCAGCCGATGAACGTGAATTTCGGCCTGTTCCCGCCCGTGCAGGCAGAGCCGGCAAAGGGCCGGCGGAAGCCGGGGAAAAAGGAACGCCGGAGCGCGATGGTGGCGCGCGCCCGGCAATCACTCGGCGAGTGGGTGGCGGCGGAAATGCGCCAGGCCGCCGCTTAACTGCCGCCAACTGCCCCTACTGCGAGGGCAGGGCATCCAACGCCTCTTTTGCCTGGTCCCGCAGCGGGAACATTCGCTCGCCACCCGCATCCAGTGCTGCTTGCAAATGGCGCCGGGCGCTTTCGACCTGGTTCAGTTTGCTGTAGACCATGCCGGCATGATACTGCACCCACGGATCGTCAGGCAGTTGCTGAGCCGCGGGCCGCAGGCTGCGCAAGGCGAGCGCGTATTCGCCCCGCAGATAGAGGATCCACCCATAGGTATCCATGTGCGCCGGATTGTCGGAGCCGGCAAGACGTTGAGCAATGGCATAGGCTCTGTTCATCAACTCGGGATTGTTGGCGTGGAAATCAGCGAGCATGCTGGCCAGATTGTTTGCCGCGACTAGCGAGTTCGGCTGAAGATCGTACACCGCCTCGAATTCGCGAATGGCCGGCTCGAACTCGCCCCGTTGCAGCAACAAATCGGCCAATTGGATATGCAGCCCGATATTGCCCGGCACGTTGGCGATACCTGCCCGGACGATCTCTTCCGATTCCGCCGGACGGTCGTGATCGAGAAGAAAGCGGCTCAACACCAAAAAGCCGATTGGTTCGTCGGGTTGTGCGAGGACCGCAGCGCGGAATGACTCTTCCGCGCTCTTCAAGTCGCCGTTCAGGGCGTGCAGGGCGCCGCTAATGCGCAAGGCCGCTGCATTTTCCGGATCTTTTTTCAGAACATTGTTGATATAGGCGCGTGCCTGCTCCGTCTGGCCCGATTGGATATACACCTGGGTCAAAGCCGCCATGATGGAGGCGTTTTGCTCGTCGGATTGTGCCAATCGCTCCAACAACTTGATGCTCTCGCCATAGCGTTGCTGGCCCGTTAGCACGACGGCCCGGATGCGGTCAGCGGAATCGCCGGTGTCGACCGCGCGCAAGGCCGCCGCAGCCTGCTCGGCACCGGCCCAGTCCTCCAGGCGAAGGCGCGCCGCTGCCAGCGCCGCCAACAGGTCGCGATTTTTCGGGTGACGCCGGGCCGCTTCCGACAGCACCGCTTCGATCGCCCGAGGCTGGCTGGCGTTGCGGAGGGCCGCAGCATATTCCTGAACGTATTGGGGATCATAGCCGGAAAGCACCACGGCGGTTGCAAGGCTCTCCATCGCGAGCTCATTGTTGCCGTTCCGGTCGTAAATACGGGCCGCCAGTCGCCGGAGCTTCACGTTGCGCGGATTCTCGTTCAGGGCGGCGCGCACGTCGATCACCGCTTGCTCATGGTTGCCTTGATCCGAGTGGATGGCGGCGCGCAAGCCGAGGGCAATGGCGTTCTTCTGGTCGACCGCCAAAACACTGTTGGCAGCGGCCAAGGCTTCATCGAATTTCTGTTCCCGAGCTTTGAACTGCCCCAGCAACAGCCGGGCTTCCAGCGCCGGCGAATCTTGCCCTTCATCCGCGATGACGGAATCGAGCAGACTATGCGCCGCTTCCGGATCACCTGAATCGTAATACATCTCCGCCAGCAGGATCTGCAGCGGCACCTTTCGCGTGGCGTTCTCAGCCCTGGCAATTTGCGACTTTACTTCTTCCATCGCCGCCGCTTCGCCGCGCGTGTCGGTCACGAACTGGATCAGGTTTCGCAGCGCTTCGGTTGATTCCGGCTGCAACTCATGCAGTTTGCGAAGTTGGGCCTCGGCGTTCGGCAAATCCTTCTCGGCCACGTACCAGCGTGCCAATACCCGCCGGACCTCCAGACTATCCGGATATAGTTGGATCATCTTGCGCAAATGAGCGACAAGCTTTTCTTTATCGCCGATTTGCTCCAGTACCCGAATCCGCAAAACATTCAGTGACACGTCGTCCGGATTGACCTCAAGGAACCGGTTCACGATCGCTTCAGCTTCTTTTATGTTGCCTCGATGGAGCTGATCGGACGCAAGCACCAAGCCGGCACGGGGTTCGGCCGGCGCCTTAGTCAGGGCTTTTTCCGCGTTCTTGACGGCTTCCTCGTAATTGCCGAGCCGCAGATTGCCGACACTCCGGGTTACCAAAACCCTGACATCGTCCGGTGCCAGCTTATAGGCGCGGTCGATGTTCTCCATGCCGCGGTCGATGTGCCCGGCAACGATCATGATGTTAGCTGCGCGGACCAGCGCGTCGACGTGGTTGGGGTCGGTCTCGAGAATCTTCAGATAGTTTTGCAGCGCGGAAGAAAACCGACGCTCATGCTCCTGAATTTTCGCCAGCTCCATGCGAGCTTCGACGAATTCCCCATCGAGCTCGACCGCGTTCCGAAATTCGATGGCGGCCTTCTCGGCATTGCCCATTTCGAGTAGTTCAACGCCATTATCGTAGTATTCCTGCGCCCGTTCTTCGACACTATCACACGCCGTTAAGAAGATCGCGGAGGCAAGCACTATCCAATGGAGGCATCGCAACATTTTATTCAGCATCGATACTGCCTTTTCGCCTGCCGTGGTCGGTGGTCCAATCAAAGTGTGCGCCATTAACAATGCGATTGTCGGGGAAATAAGCACAAGCGCAAAACCCGTCGCATGCGTCATGGAGCGCCCACCGCCGGGCGGTTTTGGGAAGGCCAAGGTATAGGTCTGTTTCAGAGCAAAAAGCATTGGTACTTGCGTACCAATGCTTTCCGGTGGTTTTTATATCGAACCTTTGGTCAGCCGTTGCGCTACAGCCGCAACAGGCTGGACTGTCTGCAGTGGCGCGGAGTTACGACCGCTTGCGCCGTGCAACCAAGCCGAGACCGCCCAGTGCGCCGACGAGTAAGAGCGCCGTCGCGGGTAGCGGAATTGCGCCCGGAACGTTGCTGGAACCAGCCGCCAAGACAAAGTCGACGTCAATCTGATTAAACAGACCGCTAATACCGGACCAGTCCGCCACAACATCAATCTGATCATTCTGGCTAACAGAGAGATTGTTAACGACCGCGTAGGCGCCCGACGTATAGCTGGCAACGGTAGCCTTGCTGGTTCCGTTGACCAAAATATCGAGCGTCAGGTTGTCCAACCCGTCGAACGGATTTTGGGTCGACGACAAGCTGATGCTGGTGTTGTCAAGCACCTGGAAGCTATAGGTCGCTGTCCCTTCGGTGTTTGCTGAACCCGGAGGAGGGGTGTTGATGACACGCATATTCCATGCAGGCGCATTGCCCGGACCAAGCAACAGTCCATTGACGGTGCCCGTCGTATCCGACGTGCTGGCACCGGAACCGGCGAGGGAATTCAACTGCACACCGTCAACACCTTCGGTGTTCACCGTGATGCTTGCCAGCGACGCCAACGGAAACAGGGCGATCACACTAGCAGCGGCAAAAACTTTAAGATCCATCTTTCTCTCCATGTTCTCACTGCCTAGCCAACCAAGCAGCGCCCACTACGGGCTTCTGTATAACAATCCCCGAGCCGAATTGCAACCTCACGATTAACAGGACACCTTCAAAATCCCGACAATCTTAATCGAAATCACGGTTCAACCGAGGGCAGTCACCAAGACACAACCATGTTTTATGTTTCGGCGTCAACGTTTGATTCAGCAGATTTTTGACAAAAAAGGCTTAACACCTCGCGTTGCGGCTGGGCTCATCAGCCTTACCGGCAAAAATCGGCAGAAATCCGCGGGAACGTGAAGAGCGGTCGACGGATCATTGTATAAAGTATCGGTGGGCTTTTGGGCATTTTCCGGATAAAACCCACCCCAGGTCGGCCGGAACGGGTCGCAGGAATGGCGTATGGTGTGCTCGTGCAGGCAGGCACATGGCCCCCGGAGAGACGGACCAGTCTCAGCCGGTGCCAAGATGAGCTAGCTTGGGAACGACGTCGCCCGCAAAACGTTCAATTTGTTCCATTCTCCGTTCGTAGGGGCCGACCAAGTCCACGGATATATGCCGCACGCCGGCGTTGTAGAAGTCGGCGATGCGCTCGGCGAGTTGCTCGGGTGAGCCCAGCGCGGCGTAGCGCTCGGCGGCACGGCCGAAGTCCATCGCGTAGCGTTTGGAGAGGCTCTCCGTCGCAATATCGAGCGCTGTTTCATAGTCTTTATCTACCCGGGCAAATAAAAGATGCCCGGTGCCGAATGAATTCAGTTGGCGGCCGGCCGCATCGGCGGCGCCGGCTATTGTTTGAAGAGCGTCCGCGTACATTTGCGGCGTCACGACATAAGAAATGTAACCATCGGCCAACCGCCCGATCCGCCGCAAGGCTGGCTCGCTTCTGCCCCCGCCCCAGATCGGCGGACCGCCCGGTTGACGTGGCGGCGGCGTCATCAGCACGTTCTCGAACCGGTAGTGCCGGCCTTGAAACGTGGCCGGCTCGCCGGCCCAAAGGGCGCGCAGGGCCTGGATGCTCTCAGAGAGGCGGGCGCCGCGTTCGGTGATGGGTACGCCCGCGACCTCGTACTCTTTGGGAAACTCGCCGCCAATGCCGACGCCGAAAATGAAGCGGCCCTCGGTCAGGTGATCCAGGGTCGCGACCTGCTTGGCGACCGGTCCGGGGCTGCGCAGCGGCAGCAGGTAGACGCCGGTCCCGAAGGTCAGCCGCCGACTGACGACCGCCGCCTGTGCGATCAGCAGCAAGGGGTCGAAGAACGGCAGGGGCATGGAAAGGTGATCGCCCACCCAGACCGAGTCGAAGCCGGCCCTGTCCACCGTCTCGATAAACCGCGCCATCTCGTCGATACGAGGCAGCCAAGGCCCCTCCTGCGTGTCCGGCTGGCGGTGAATGGTCTGGATGCCGATCTTCAATCGCCTGTCGAGCGGCAAAGCGTCTAGCGGTGAGGCCATCGGGGCTGTCCCTTTGCGAATGTACAAGCAGGTGTTGGCCACTTCAGCCTAACCTGCCTCTTGGCACCAGGCCAGGAATGCGGCGACAATGCCGGTTAACCACTGTGTCAACAATCAAAGGAAGCGCCCGATGCCCGCTCAGATCGGCTATCTCATCCCGACCCGCGAGGCGATTATGGAGGGCCGCCCCGAGGCGGGGCCCCTGCTGTCGCTGGCCGAACGGGCAGAGGATTTGGGTTACGACTCCGTTTGGATCGGCGATTCCATCACCGCCCGCCCGCGGCACGAGCCGCTCACCCTGCTCGCCGGCATCGCAGGACGCACGCAGCGGGTGAAGCTCGGCACGGCAGTGCTGCTGCCCGCGCTCCGCAACCCGGTGGTGCTGGCCCACGTGGTCTCGACGCTGGATCAGGTGAGCGACGGCCGGGTGATCCTCGGCTACGGCATTGCCGGCGACGTGCCCAACATCCGCGCCGAGTTCGAGGCCGCGGGCGTGCCATTCGACAAGCGCATCGGCCGGATGATCGAAGGTCTGGAACTTTGCCGGGCGCTTTGGACGGGCGAGAAGGTCGATTGGAACGGCCGCTGGACCTTGGAGGGCCAGCAGATCGGCCCGGTGCCGGCGCAGACCGGCGGTCCGCCGGTATGGATCGGCGGCAGCCACGCGAACGCCCTGAAACGGGCGGCGCGGCACTTCGATGGCTGGTTTCCGACCGGTCCGGAGGCCGAGGTGTGCGGCCGGCAATGGGCGGAGGTCCAGGCTCATGCTAAAGCCGAAGGGCGGGCGGCGGGCGACCTGACCTTCGCCGTCTATCTGACGCTGGCGATCGATGACAGCCACGAAAACGGCATCGCACGGATCGATAAGTTCTTGGAGGCCTATTACGGCGTGCCCGGCAACGTTCTGCGCCGGCGCATGGCCAGCTTTGGCGGCCCGGCCGAGGAAGCGGCGGCCTTTGTCAAAGGCTATATCGACCAGGGGGCGAGCCATGTCTGCATCCGCTTTGCGGGCGACCACGAGAACTCCTTGAAAGCCATGGCGAAACTGCGCACGGAAATGGGAGGCTGAAACCATGCGGTTCCAAGGGAAAGTTGCGATTATCACCGCCGCGGGCGCCGGGATCGGCAAGGCCACGGCCGAGATCATGGTGCGCGAGGGTGCGACCGTCGTCGCGGTTGAAAACCAGCAGGAACGGCTGGATGCGCTCGCGGACGCGCTGGCGAACCAGCCCGGCAAGCTGGTGCCGAAATGCATCGACGCCATGGACGAGGCCCAAGCCAGGGCGGCGGTTCAGGAAACGGTCGACCAGTTCGGCCGCATCGACATTCTGGTGAACGCCGTCGGCGGCTCCACCATCATTCCGAAGCCGAATGTCAGCATCGACCAGATGCCGATGAGCGACTGGCAGAAGATCCTGGACTTCAACCTGACCGCCACCTTCCTGTTTACCAACGCGGTCGTGCCGCACATGAAGGCGAATAACTACGGGAAGATCGTCAATCTCGCCTCCATCGCCGGGCGCGGCACCAGCTTCGAAAGTTCTTCACCTTACGCCGTCGCCAAAGGCGGCATCATCGCCTTGGTGCGCCGCTTGTCGTTCGAGCTTGGCCCGCACGGCATCTGCATCAACGCGATCGCGCCCAGCCTGACCCTGACCGAGCGCATCACGCCGCATTGGGAGAAGCGGTCGGAGGAGAATAAAGCGGCGGAGCTGAAACGCTTTCCGCTCGGGCGCGTCGCGGTGGCGGCGGATCAGGCCAAGGTGATCGCTTTCCTGGCCTCGTCCGACGCGGATTTCGTTACCGGGGTAACCATCGACGTTAATGGAGGCCAGCTATGAGCGATGGCGCAGCGGACCGCAGCACGACCCTTGGCATTGTCGGCGTCGGCGTCATGGGCGGCGGCATTGCCGAAAACCTGCTGAAGGGTGGGGCGAACCTGGTCGTCTATGACCTGAACCCGAACCGTGTCGCGCATTTCGTGCAATTGGGCGCGACCGCGGCGACCGGCCCGGCGGACGTGGCGCGGCAGGCGGCGACACTCATCAGCATGGTGGAGACCACGGCCCAGTCGGAAGAGGTCATCATGGGGCCGGAAGGTTTCCAGTCCGCCGCAGAAGCCGGCGACGTAATCCTGTCAATGGCCACGATCGACCCCTTTGCGGTAAAGCGCTGGCATGGAGAACTCAAGGCCCGCAACATCGACCTGATCGATGCGCCGGTCTCCGGTGGGCAGGAACGCGCCGAAAGCGGCGACCTCTCCATTATATGTGGCGGCGATGCGGCGGCGGTGGAGCGGGTGAAGCCGCTGCTCGATTCCTGCGCGCGCCAGGTGTTTTATATGGGGGAGATCGGCCAGGGCTTGGCCATGAAGCTGGTCAACAACATGCTGATCCAGGTCGGAACCGTCGCCGTGGCAGAGGCCATGGTGCTGGGCGCCAAGGCCGGGCTGGAGCCGCAGGCGATGGTGGACGTGATCCGCCAATCCACCGGCCATTCGGTGGCGTTCGAGATGCGGGCGCCCCGCTATCTCTCCGGTGATTTCGAGCCTGGCGGCACCGTGGACATCACCTGGAAGGACCAGACGTTGCAGACCGACTTCGCCAACGCGCTGGGCGTACCGCTGTTTCTGGCGAACACCACACGGCAGATTTTCCAGTGGGCGCGCGGCCTCGGCTACAACAAGAAGGACAGCTCCATCACCGTCAAACTGTACGAGGAAGCCGCCGGCGTACAACTGGGTCCGCGCAAGGACGATTAAACCACCGTTTAGCCCCAGTTTACCGCATTTGTTCTTTTGTCGGTTACAATTGTGTGTTAACGTCTATACTCGGCGATAACAGATAATCGACAGGGGCGTTGCGTGTATAGACTGTTATGCATCGGGTTGGCGGTAGCACTCGGCGCATGGGGTATTTTTGCCCCGCGGGCCGGCCACGCCCTAACGGCGGCGGACGTGGTCTATCAGCCGGTCAATGCCGCGTCCGACGCGGTGGATCGGCGCTTCCAGGACAAGTTCGTTTATTACGAGCGCGACGGCTTTTTCGTCCCTACACGGATGCTGATCGAGTCGGATATCAAAGCCTGCGTGGACCTGCAGCGGCGCGTCTGTTCCACCCGCTATGATAGCCGGGCAGAGGTGTTGAAAGCCTCCTCGCTTTATTTCGCGTTCCCGATGCGGACGGCGCAAGACATTATCCGCACCAACTTGCGCCCTGCAGTCGGCAACGACTTGATGCATGTGGTAACCACCCGCTCCATGACGGCCAGGGGCCTCTTGCTGAAGATCGAGGTCGAAAAAGGACGTGTCGGCAGTGCGCAGGTCTCGCGCTATACCCGCTGGGCACGCTTCACTCCCAGCCGCCGCTATGCCGGGCTGCGCATGGATTTCGGCGAGCAGATAGCCTCCGGCGCCCGGTTGGAAAGTTTGACGGGCGTGCGGCGCGAAGGGCTGCGCAACTTTGCCGACGCCGCCATCCGCATCAACAACCACTTCTATTCACAAGCCGCGGGCGGCAAGCGTATCCGCCATGGTTCCGGCTTTTTTTACCGCTCGCGCGATCAGATCATGACGGCCTGGCACAATCTGGCGCCGAACGACCATTGCCGGAAATATCTGCGGTGCGAATTGCGGTTTCTGCACACCTCCTCGCGCGGCGTGAAGCGGCGGTTCACGCAAACCGTGAACATCATCGCTCATGACCGCATGGCTGATTTCGCGGTACTGCGCTTGCGCCTGCCGCGCGATATTCCCGCCCGGGTGCTGCCGATCGCCCGCGACAAGGTCGGGCCGCAGGTAAGCATTGTCGGCTATCCGGCGCCGGGCTTCGACCTTCTCTATAGTCACGGCTACCTGAACAGCCTGGCGGTTGGGGGCGACCGGCTGGTCGCCTCGGCCCATGTTGTCGGCGGGTTCAGCGGCGCGCCGGTGGTCGATCTGGCCTCGGGCCATGTCGTCGGCTTTGCGAAGGCCTGGCAACGGCCCAGGGGTCAGGCTGGCGAGGGTGGACCGGTGTCCCTCAATCTGGTGACGGTGTTGGAACACTCCTACGGCATCCGAACCGCCGGGATCCCAACCGGGCGCGGCTCCCACGCCGTCAGCCAGCTTAAAGGAGTGGTGCCGCCAGCAGGCTAAAGCCGATCGCACCGGCAAAGGCGCTGCCGATATAGATCGCGAACACCGGCGGGCGGGCCAGCGCCCAGACGGCGATCCCCGCCGGAATGCAGGTGATGCCGCCCGCAACCAGGAAGGCCATGCCCGCCCCGGCGCTCATGCCTTGCTCAATCAGGCCGCCGACCAGCGGCAGCGCGGCGTAGCCGTTCAGATAGGCGGGAATGCCGACCACGGCGGCCAGCGGAATCGAGTACCAGTTGTCGCCGCCCAGTATGCCTGCCACCATCTCCGCCGGCACATAGGCGATCATCACGGCTTCCAGTGCGAATGCCAGCGCCAGCCATTGACCCAGGAAGAGCAAATTGCTCCAGAAACTACTGGTGAATTTCTGCCGGCGGTCGGCGTCGCTCCAGAATTTCCAGGCGACGGTCGAGTTTGGATTGCGCACCGATCCGGCACCGCAGCCGCCGTCACCCACGCCTTCCCTCAGAGGATTCACCAGCACACCCGTCCGCCCCAGCATCATGGTGAAATAGCCCCCCGCCATGCCGATGCTGGCGGCGGCGATCGCCTTCGCAACCGCAAACTCCCAGCCCAAAATGCCGGAGGTCAGCACGAACATGGCCGGGTCCATCAGAGGCGAGGCGAGCCAGAACGCCATCACCGCCGAAAGCGGCACACCCATGGCCAGCAAGGCCGCGATGATCGGAATCACGCCACAGGAGCAGAACGGCGAAAGGGCGCCGAACAATGCGGCGACCAGCACCATGTGCGCCTCGCGGCCGACGAATGCCTTGGCGATCAGCGAGTCCGCGCCGGTGGCCTTGCTATAGGCGGCCAGCAGTACGGCCAACAGCAGGAACGGCGCGGTTGAACCAAAGGAACCGCCGACCGCCTCAATCCGCTCCGGCAGGGCGCCCGCGTCGAACACCGCCTGCAGGGCAAAGACCAGCGCCAACAGCAGCCAGCCATGGCCGATGCCTTTCAGGCGGGTGCCCATCTGGTTGAGGGCAGGGGAAAAACTCGTCAAGTACATATCCTCCGAATGGCCGCAGGAGCCAAGTTCAATCCCGTTCCAGGGTGGCGGCGGGGGTCGCGTGATTGTTTGCCGCCAGGCTGCAACACTCGGCGGTCAGGAATTCCACTACAGCATGCATGGCCTCAAAGTTGGCGGTGCTGAAGTTGGAGCGCCCGCGTTTCGCCTGGGATATGAGGCCCGCTCGCGCCAATGTCGCCAAATGGTGGGAAAGGGTCGAGGCTGGCACGTCGGTAAGCTGCTGAATTTCCCCGAACGGCAGGCCCGGCTCGCCCGCCTTCACCAACAGGCGGAAAATGTTCAGCCGGGTCGGCTGGCCCAAGGCTTCGAGGCAAAGAGAGGCGGTTTCGGTTTCCATGAACCGGATCTACGCCGTCCGGCTGTTCTTGTCAACGATATTTCTAGGATTATAGAAATATAGGTCAGGCACCCGCCACCAGCGGCTCCAGGGCGGCGCGGATTCCGGCGGGAATTGGGGTCGGCCGGTTGTCCGCCCGCGTCACATAAACATGCACGAAATGGCCATGCGCCGCGATTGCGTCCTCGCCCTCAACGAACAGGCCGACCTCATAGCGCACGCTCGAAGTGCCGAGCTTGCCGACCCGCATGCCGGCATCGACCACGCTCGGAAAGGTGATGGGGCGGTGGTAGCGGCAGAAGCTCTCGATCACCAGCCCGACCACCGGCGACGTCGCCGTGTCCAGCCCACCATGGGTCGAAATGAATTCGGTCACCACCGTGTCCATGTAGCCGTAATAGATCATGTTGTTCACATGGCCGTAGCGGTCCATGTCATTCCAGCGGGTCTGGATCGGCAGGAAATGCCCGTAGTCGCCACGGGTGGGCAGGGCCTCGGTCATGGGGTGAATCGCTCCTGGCGCTTCCGGGCAGGCGTGAAAAGTTCTGACGCGAATGGCGGCCCCGAAAAAAGTTGGGCCGCGCGAAGCGGCCCAAGGTAACAGGGAGGCGTCAAAGAAGCACCAGATGAATCCCCTCATCTGATGAACCTACGATGACTGGATTTGGTTAACGAACAACTAACAGTTGAATAAAAACTCCTGCCCAGAGGAATTTTTCCGGACCGGTTTGCCAGCGGCGAGCGGCTCTGCTAGTCAGCCTCTCTCACCCGCGCGCTTGAACAGGCAATCCATGCTTTTCGCTTTGCCGTTTCCTGCCATTGACCCCGTTGCGATTGATCTGGGGTTCTTTGCGGTGCGCTGGTACGCCCTTGCCTATATTGTCGGTCTGCTGGCCGGGTGGCGTTATCTGGTGTGGCTGGCCGCCTGGCCGCCGGAAACCATGCCCCGCAGAGACGCGGATGACCTGCTGATCTGGATCGCGCTCGGCGTGATCCTGGGCGGTCGGCTGGGCTATGTGCTGTTCTACAAGCCCGCGTATTTTGTCGACCACCCGCTGGAAATCCTGCAGCTTTGGAACGGCGGCATGTCGTTTCATGGCGGCCTGCTGGGTGTAGCGGTGGCGACCTATCTGTTCTCCCGCCAGCGCGGCTTGAACGGGTTCCGGGTTGGAGATCTGCTGTGTTGCGCGGCACCCATTGGCCTGTTTCTAGGGCGTCTCGCGAACTTCGTGAACGGCGAGTTGTACGGGCGGGTGACCGATAGCCCGCTCGGCATGGTGTTCCCGGGCGCCGGTCCGCTACCCCGCCATCCGAGCCAGCTTTACGAAGCGGCGCTCGAGGGCCTGATCCTGTTCCTGGTGATGGCCCTGCTGTTCCGCCAGGACGGCATCCGCCGCCGGCCCGGCATGCTGCTGGGCATTTTCCTGATCGGCTATGGCCTCGCCCGCCTTGCGGTCGAGTTCTTCCGGGAGCCGGATGCGCATCTGGGCTTCATTTTGGGGCCCGTAACCATGGGCCAGATCCTTTCGGTACCGATGATCCTGCTCGGCGTCGTCACCGTCGCCTGGGCGCGCAGCCGTCCGCCGGTATCCTCGTCATGAGCGCCGCCCCAACCTCCGTCGAGGCCCTCGCCCGACGCATTATCGAGGCGCAAGGTCCAATTTCCATCGCGACGTTGATGCGCCTCGCCAACACCGCGCTGCCCGAAAGCTACTACCAGTCCCAGGAGCCGTTTGGCAGCAGGGGCGACTTCATCACCGCGCCAGAAATCAGCCAGATGTTCGGGGAGATGCTGGCATTGGCGCTGGCCGATCAGTGGCGGCGCATGGGGGCGCCTGCGGCCGTGGACATGGTCGAACTGGGACCGGGCCGCGGCGTGCTGATGGCCGACATGCTGCGCACCTGGAGCCAGGCCGCGCCGGACCTGCTGGCGGCTGCCTCCATTACCCTGGTCGAGGTGAGCGAGCAACTGTGCGCGGTGCAGCGCCGCACGCTGGCCACCCATGCGGAGCGTATCGCTTGGGCAGACGCGTTGCCCGCGGGCGACAAGCCCCTGCTGTTGGTCGCGAACGAGTTTTTCGACGCCCTGCCCGTCCAGCAGTTCATTTTGACGGCCGATGGCTGGCGGGAACGGCTGGTGAACTGGAGCGCGGAGCGGGGCTTTCACGATGCCCTCGGTCCCGTGGTTACGGCGGAATGGGAGCCGGAAGGCGGGCTTTGGGAATATTCGGCAGAGGGGCAGGAATGGATGGCCCGCATCGCAGGGCGGCTGGCCGCGGGGGGAGGCATGGCGCTGATCATCGACTATGCCGCCCGGCCGGGCGAGACCAGCCTCCGCGGCATTCGCCGGCACCGCAAGGCGTCGCCGCTCGAAAGCCTGGGCGCGGTGGATTTGAGCGCCGGCGTCGACTTCGCCCTGTTGGCGCGGGAGGCAGCGAACCAGGGGGCAGCATGCCATGGACCGGTCGGCCAGGGGCGCTATCTCAGGCGGCTCGGCATCGAGGCGCGGCGCGGCCAGCTTGCGGCCAAGGCCGGGCGGAACCAGCGGCGCGAACTGGATGCGGCGCTCGCCCGGCTGATCGACGCCGACGGGATGGGCGAGGATTTCCGCGTCTTGGCGGCGGTCGGACCGGCCGATCCGCACCCAGTGGCGTTCCCGCAAGACGCCTTTCCGGACGAAGCCTTTCCCGAAGATGCGGGCTAGCCGCGATGTATCTGACCGCACCGCCGCTCGCCGCCATTTCCGGCATCCGTCATGCCTTCTTCACCAGGGGGGAAAGCCCCGCCAGCGGGCAGGCTTCCGCGGGCGCGCCGGAAGGCAGCATTTATCGGGGGCTCAACTGCGGTTTCGGTTCGGCGGACGACGCCGCGGCCGTGCGGGCCAACCGGGCGCGCGCCATGGCGGCGCTGGCCCTGCCGCCGGAGGCGCTGGCGACGCTGTACCAGGTGCACAGCGCGCGGGTGGTAACGTTGCGGAAGGCTGAGGATGCGGCGGGCGAGCGGGCTGATGCCATGGTGACCGACCGGCCGCACATCGCGCTCGGTATCCTGACCGCGGACTGCGCGCCCCTGGTATTTTGCGAGCCAAAGGCCGGGGTGATCGGCGCGGCCCATGCGGGTTGGAAGGGGGCACGGTTCGGTGTGGCTCTCGCCACGATCCGGGCGATGGAGCGGCTGGGCGCCAGACGCTACCTTATCCGCGCTGCCATCGGCCCCGCCATCGGGCCGGAATCCTACGAGGTCGGGCCGGAGTTTGCGGCCCATTTCCTCGGGCAAAACCCCGCCTACGCCCGCTTCTTCCGCCGCCCCCCGGCGGCCGCAAAGGCATATTTCGATCTGCCGGGCTATCTGGAAGCCCAGTTGCGTGGCCTGGGGCTGGTCCATATCGCCCGCCTGCCCGAAGACACGGTCGCCGACCCCGGCCGCTTTTTCAGTTACCGCCGCAGCGTGCAGCGCGAAGAGCCCGATTATGGCCGCCTGCTGAGCGCAATTGCTTTGGTGCCCGGTCCGCCCCGTTCGGACCAAGCAATGCTCTAACCGGCGCGCTTTCCCCTCGGCGCGTTCCGAGAGGATAATAGGTCGGGTGTGGATAACAAAAGGTTAATCTGAAGCGCGAACTGGCGGTCCTGCGGCCACCGCAGTATCATCCGGCCTTGCTCCGTGTCTGGAATATTCCATGTTCTCGCGCCTCCTTCTATTCGGCCTTGTGGCCGCAACCTTGGGGTCTGTAGCACCCGCCCTTGCCGGCATGGAAGCCCGCCCATCGGAGCTTGGCCGCGACCTGGCGAGGGACCAGTGCGGCGGCTGCCATGCCATCGCGCCCGGCGACCTGAGCCCGAATGCAGAAGCGCCGCCCTTTGCCGAAGTTGCCAAGCTGTACCCGCCGGAAACCCTGGAGGAAGCCCTGGCCGAGGGCATCATGGTCGGCCACGAGGACATGCCGGCCTTTGTCTTCTCGGCGGACCAGGTGGAACAGCTGGTTGCCTATCTGAAATCGCTGGAGTAGGCGGAGCCGAGCGCTCCCAGCCGTTGTCGAATTGCACCGTCGAAACACCGGCGAACGCGGCCACTTCGGTGAACGCCTTCTCCAGCTTTGCCAGGCGGCCCGACGTCAACGTCAGGCGCGGCTCCAGCCAGAGCGCCACCACCCGCAAAGTGTCCGCATCCCGATCGCGCTTCATGTCCACGCGCCCGATAAAGCGACCGCCCTCCAATAGCGGAAAGACGTAGTAGCCATAGCGCCGCTTCGCCGCCGGCACGAATACCTCGATGCGGTAGTCGAAGCCGAACAGCGCCTGCGCACGCCGGCGGTCGCGGATGATGGGATCGAACGGGCTCAAAACCCGTACCACGCCCGGCGGCGGCGCCAGATCCCGCAGCTTTTCCACTGTTTCCGGCCGCGCGTAGGCATGCCTTCCCTTGCCGTCCGGGTCGGCGCACGCGCATTGGACCATGACCAACGCATCGGCCGGTTGCGCATCACACCAGTGCGCAGCCTCGGCGGACGAAATCACGTCCCAAAAGGCCGCCAGTTCGCCGGGCGTCGCAAAGCCCAGGCGCTCCAGCGCGGCCGAGCAGGCCCAGTCCACCAGCGCCGCATCCGAGACCGGCGCGAGGCTCGCATAGCCGGGGATCACGCGCTCCGGCAGGTCATAGACTTTCTGAAAGCCCTCGCGCCGCGCCACCACCAGCCCGCCGGTGCGCCAGAGATATTCCAGCGCCGCCTTGGATGGATGCCAGTTCCAGCCCCATTTCCCGGAGTTGGGGTCCGGCCTGTCCTCGAAATTGCGGGCCATCATCGGACCGTCTGCCGCGATCCGGGCCAGCACCTCCTGCTGCTTCGCGGCGAAGGCCGGGCCGTGATAGCGGTGAAAGCGGCCGTGCAGCGCCTCCCGCCGCCTCTCGAATACGCGCATCCAGTAGGGATAGAAGGCGGTCGGCAGATAGGCCGCGTCGTGGGTCCAGTTCTCGAACACGGCGGCATCCTGCTCGTGCAGTTTGGCGAGGCGGTGCGGGCGGTAGCGGTGGTTGCGCGCGAACAGGATCATGTGATGGGCGCGCTCAACCGTGCTGATGCTGTCCACCTGCACAAAGCCCAGCTTGTGAATGGTCTCCAGCAACACTGCCTGAGTCAGCCGTGATTTCAACGGAGCGGCGAGCCCGTGCCGGGCAAGGAACAGGCGGCGGGATTCAACATTCGTAATGACGGGAACAGACATACTGCCTCTGATGTTGCCGGTTTTGCGCCGGGCGCAACGACTATCCTGGCAACGCATTCGCCTTGATCGACGCGGCATAACTCGGCCGTTCCCGCACGCGCTCCCGGTATTCCAGCCAGGCGTCTGGTAGCGGGCACCCATAGCGCTCGGCCCAGTCCAGGCAGGTGGTCATGCAGATGTCGGCGCCGGTGAACTGATCGCCCACTAAGAACCGCCGCCCGTCCGCCAGATCCCCGGCGCTCGCCCTGATCATCTTGTCGAAATATTCCCTTGCCGCCTGGTTGGCGGCGGGCGCATCGCCATAGATGTGCGACAGCCCCTCGTGCCGGCGCAGCACGTAGAGCGAGGTCGCGTCCAGTTCCATGGAAATGAACGATACCCACTCGAAATATTTGGCGCGGGCGGGCTGCTCCAGCGGGATCAGTTGGCGGTCTGGCGTGCTGTAGGTCTCGGCCAGATAGGTTACGATGGCGGGGCTTTCAGTCAGCACCAGGTCGCCATCGCGGAAGGTCGGGATCTTGCGGCGCGGGTTGAGCCTGCCGAATTCCGGCGTCTCGGTTTCGCCGGAGCGGCTTTGGACCGGTATCCACTCGTAGTCCAGCCCCAGTTCGAGCAGCGCCCAATGCACCCGCCAGGCGCGCGACGAAACCGCCCCCCAAAGCGTCATCCGGCCCATGCGCCCGCTCCGTTACGCCTGCAAGTGCCGGGTGCCCGCCGCGGTCTCCCGCTGGGCGTCGGCCTCTTTCGCCAGACGCCGCATCATGCGCTCAGCCGGAAAGTTCGTTTGCGCCAGCGCGATGCCCTGATCGAACAGTTCGCCATAATGCTGGATCAGGCCGCCTTTCAGGTGAAAGCAACTGAAGCCGCGAAAGGCGACGCGCTTGCCCTCCGCCCCCGCGAGCTTGCTTTCGTAGCTGAACAGCCAGTGGGCATAGCCGAGGTCGCCGTGGGCAAGCGGCTCCTTCATGTCCCAGCGGAAGGCCTTGGCGTCTCGCCAGAAGTGGTTCTCCAGCATATCCGCAATGGCCTCGCGGCCCTGGAACTCGCCGTAAAACGTGTCGTGATAGACCCCGTCCTCTGTGAAAAGGGCGGCGAGCGCCTTGCCGTCACCGGCTTCGACGGCGGCGGTAAATTGGTTTAGCAGGTCGTTGAAGTTCATTCAGCGATTCCTTCTACGGTCTTCGGTGGCCGATACAGCTTAAAGCACATGATCAGGGCAGGCACGGCCGCGATGTAAAAGCCGAGCGAGTGGTCGCCCGTAAACTTTACCAGGAGGGCATAGATCATCGGATAACTCATCATGCCCGCGCCTGCGCAGGCGAGGCAGGCGCCCGTCACCGGCCCCACCTGTCCCTTGGGCGCCAGACGGGCGATCTCGGCCAGCAGCAGGCCGTGCCAACTGATAGCCGAGATGCAGTACAGAATGGCGACCGCAATGATCGTCGAATCGCTGTCGCCCGCACCGACCCAGCCCATGCCGGCCGCGGCGACAGCCATTATGAGCGCCAGGTAGGCGATCACCCGCCGCGCCGGCAGCAGCGAACTGCCCACCCAGCCCCAGAGGATGCGCGCGCCGATGGCGGTGGTCATGGCGATGGAGAAGAAATAGTTCGCGGACTCCAGTGACCGGTCCAGCGTTCCGGTGACATAGGTGACGAAATAGGAGCCGAACAGGCCCTGCAAGCCGACAAAGCAGAACATGCCGATCGCCAGGTCGCGCAATGACGGATTGGCGAACACCCGCTGGATGTTCTGCCAGATGAAACCGGGCCGGAGGCTCTGGGTTGGCTGGCGGTCCACGTCGAAACGGGCGCGGATTGGTTCCAGCATAACGGCAAAGACCACGCACATCGCCCCGCAGAAAAAGAACGCGCCGCGCCAGTCGATCCAGCCGAGCAGCAGCGGGATCAGCGTGCCTGCCATCAGGCCGCCGACCGGCACGCCCGTCTGTTTGATCGAGAAGATCAGCGGCGCGTATTTGGGCGGGCTGTAGCGCGCGAGCAGATGCGAACTGGCCGGTGTGGATACGGACGAGCCGATGCCGATAATCATCGCGCCCAGCGCAAACGCCAGCACGTGACCCAGATAACCCAGCATCAGGGCTAAGCCCATCATGAGGAGCGACACCTGGCTCATCCGCACGGCGCCGAAGCGCAGGATAAAGCCGCCGCACGAGAGTTGGCCGAAGCAGGAGCAGAAATAGAGCAGGCCGGTGTAATAGCCGATCAGGTTCGGGTCGATGTCCAGCGCCTTCGCCACCGCCGGAGCCATGTTCGGCAGCACCAATGCCGCAAAATAGGCAAAGGCCTGCTGGATCAGCATGGCGGTGATGACGATGAGAAGCGGGGCGCTCATTAGGCCGCTTTTGCCTCCGAAGTTTTGGTGCGACGCAGCAAGATGATGCCCGCAATCAGCGTGGGAGCCGCCGCGACATAGAAGCCAAGATCATAGTTGCCGGTCACCGCCACGATGGCGCCGAACGCGCCCGGCAGCACCAAAAGGCCGCTAAAACAACAGAACAGCACGCCCGCCGTCGCCAGACTGGCATTGCCCCTGGGCGCGAGCCGCGCGACCTCCGCCAGGTGCACGCCGTTCCAACTGACCGTCGTCGCGCCCATAAACAGGCCCGCCGCGATCACCCAAAGCCGTGGCGTCTCCGGCGCCAGCAGCGCGATGCCGACGGTCGCCGCCACCATCGCCCAAGCCAGAAACGCCAGCAGCGGCCGGGAGGGCAGCACCCGACCGGCGAGCGAGCCCCAAAAGATGCGGCCGGCGATGGCCATGGCGCTGGCCCAGGCCAGCATTTCGCCCGCCTCGGCAAACGACCGGCCCCCATCCTCGACCAGGTAGGCAACATAGTAGGAGGTGAACGCGACTTGCAGGCCGCTGAAGGCAAAGCCGGCAAAGGCCAGTTCTGCCATGTTGCGGCTGCTGACCGTCGTCCTGAGCGCCAGCCCCACATCGGCGAGGGAGATGCGCCGGTTCGGCTGGCGGTCGTCGTCATAGACCCGGTGCGCGGGCCAGAGCAGCAGCGCCAGCAACCAGCATAGCAGCGCGCCCGCCAGCAGGCCCGACTGCCAGCCGCCGACCGCAACCGCGAACGGCAGGGTGAGCCCGGCCAGCATGCCGCCGAACGGCACGCCGGTCTGCTTGATCGAGAACACCAGCGGGGCGGAACTCGGCGTCGAGAATCTTGCCAGGATATGGCTGGAGGCGGGGGTGGACGGCCCCATGCCGATGCCGAGACACATTGCAGCCACCGGAAACAGCCAGAGCCAGCCGAGCCCGCACAGCAGCAACCCCAGCCCCGCCATGGTCAGCGCGAACTGGCTCGTGCGGAACGCGCCATAGCGCAGGATAAACCCGCCGCTTGCGACCGACGTCGCAATGCCAAAGCCGAACAGAATGCTGGTAAAGATGCCGAGCGCGCCCGGATTGATCTGGAAAGCGTTGGCGATCGGCGGCAGCAACACCGGCACCGCGTTACTGGCAAAGGTGATGACGGTCTGCTGCACCAGCATGGCGCCGGCGACAACGGCAAGCGGGCTCAGGTCTTTGGTGCCGGAGAGGATTGGCGCGGCCATTGGGTCTGCTTGTCTTAAGGTTATCGAATCCGCCGCGGGCGCGACAGGGCATAGCGCAATCAATCCGCCCACATAACATCGACGGCGGAGCGATCTTAATGTTGCGCCCGCCCAAATATCAAACCGTGGTGCTATAAGGATGCGCTGTCCGAGCGCCAGCGGAGCCGTTTTGCCATGACCTACATCCTCGCCATTGACCAGGGCACCACGTCCACGCGCGCCATCGTGTTCGACGAGGCGATGCGCATCGCGGGCATGGCGCAGCAGGAATTTCCCCAGCATTTCCCGCGGGATGGTTGGGTCGAGCACGCGCCGGAGGACCTGTGGCAGACGGTGCTGGCCACCTGCCGTCAGGCGCTGGCAAAGGCGGACGTGGCGGCGACCCAGGTGGCCGGCATCGGCATCACCAACCAGCGCGAGACGGTGCTGGTCTGGGAAAAGGCGACGGGCGAGCCGCTCGGCCGCGCCATCGTCTGGCAGGACCGGCGCACGGCTGACCTTTGCGCTGAGCTCCGCGCGGCAGGGCACGAGCCGCTGTTCACGGAGAAATCCGGCCTGCTGCTCGACCCCTATTTCAGCGGCACCAAGCTTGCCTGGATTCTGGATAACAACCACGGCGCACGGGCCAGGGCCGAACGCGGCGAGCTGCTGTTCGGTACGGTGGATACCTGGCTGATCTGGCGCCTGACGGGCGGCAGGGTGCATGCGACCGACGCCACCAATGCCTGCCGCACCCTGCTCTACAACATCCGGGAGGGGTGCTGGGACCGGGAGCTTTGCGCGCTGTTGAACGTGCCCATGGCCATGCTGCCCGCCGTGAAGGACTCCGCCGCCGATTTCGGCGAGACTGACCCGGCGCTGTTCGGCGCGGCCATCCCGATCCGCGGCGTGGCGGGCGACCAGCAGGCGGCGACGGTCGGGCAGGCCTGCTTTCGGCCGGGCATGATGAAATCCACCTACGGCACCGGCTGCTTTGCCCTGCTGAACACGGGGGCGGACCCGGTCTTTTCCTCCAACCGCTTGTTGACCACCATCGCCTATCAGCTGGAGGGCAAGCCAACCTACGCCCTGGAGGGCTCCATTTTTGTCGCGGGCGCGGCGGTGCAGTGGCTGCGCGACGGCCTGGGGCTGATCGCCGAGGCGGCCGAGACCCAGGCGCTGGCCGAACAGGCCGACGCCAGCCAGAACATCTATCTGGTGCCGGCTTTTACCGGGCTCGGCGCGCCCTATTGGGATGCGGAGGCGCGCGGCGCGATCACCGGCATCACCCGCGGCACCGGCCGGGCCGAATTTGCCCGGGCCGCGCTGGAATGCGTCGGCTATCAGACCCGCGACCTGTTCGAGGCGATGCGGCGCGACTGGCCGGGCGCATCGTCCGATGGGGCGGGCGGCGTGACCGTGTTGCGCGTGGATGGCGGCATGACTGCCAGTGATTGGGCCATGCAGTTCCTCGCCGACATTCTGGGCGCGCCCGTGGACCGGCCGCAAATTCGGGAGACCACGGCGCTGGGCGCGGCCTGGCTCGCCGGCATGCGGGCAGGCGCTTATCCGGACGCGGAAGGGTTCGCGGCGACCTGGGCCCTGGAGCGTCGGTTCGAGGCTGCATTAGGCGACGAAGAGCGCACCGCAAAATATGCGGGCTGGCAAGCGGCTGTGCGGCGGACGCTTTCAACGGCTTGAATTCTATTTGATTGCCGTCACTTGCGGCGCGCCGTCCCGGTTCCAGGCGAACAGCACCAGGTGCCAGAGGCTCGGCGCCTTTCTGGAAGGGTCGATCAGGCCGTGCGCACCTATCTCCCGAAGGTGTTGAGCCACTCTCCAAGAGGGTGGAGACACACCGCGGGCCACGTCTTGCTGCCAGTCCGCAGCTGCGTCCGCCGGGTCGATGCCCGCCTCGGCGCAGTGCTGCCCGTCCCGCAGGTCGAAGATCCGGTCTGCGATCACCTGAACGGCGACCACCTCGCGCGCCGGCGTATCGGTGCGGCTGTGCGCCAGCATCGCCGCCTCCACGCCGTCCGGGGAGGCGCTGAGGTACAGCACCCGCTCCTCCGCCGTGGAATACCGCCCGGCCGATGCCGAACCCGCCAAGGCCGCGGACCGGAACCGCGCATCGACGGACCGGTAAAACCGGCCCTCCACCCGCACCAAGCCGGGCGTGTCGCTGGGCAGTACATGGTTGCTCACGGCCTGTTCTGCTCCGGCTGATGATTGCACTGTCGCCACAATAGAAAAGGGAGCCCTCCAAGGAAGGCTCCCCAGGTAACGATATGATCAAGCTTTACGAGGTCCCGGCTCAAGTCCGGGATGCCTTCGGCACTTAGTGCGCCAGCATCGCCAGCAGCAGCAGGGCCACGATGTTGGTGATCTTGATCATCGGGTTCACGGCCGGGCCGGCGGTATCCTTGTAGGGGTCGCCGACAGTGTCGCCGGTCACGGCGGCTTCGTGTGCCGGGGTGCCTTTGCCACCGTGGTTGCCGTCCTCAATGTACTTCTTGGCGTTATCCCAGGCGCCGCCGCCCGCCGTCATGGACAGCGCCACAAACAGGCCGGTGACGATCACGCCCAAGAGCAGTGCGCCGAGCGAAGAGAACGCCGCAGACTTGCCGCCGATCAGCAGAATGACGAAAAACACCACGATGGGCGCCAGCACCGGCAGCAGCGAGGGGACGATCATCTCCCGGATCGCCGCCTTGGTCAGCATGTCGACGCAGGCGCCGTATTCCGGCTTGCCCGTGCCTTCCATGATGCCCGGAATGGTGCGGAACTGGCGGCGGACTTCCTCAACCACGCTGCCCGCCGCCCGACCGACCGCGGTCATGCTCATGGCGCCGAACAGGAAGGGCAGCAGGCCGCCGATAAACAGGCCGACCACCACGTACGGATTGGCCAGGCTGAAGTTCAAGGTCACGTCCGCGAAGTACGGGAACGCCACCGGATCGCTCAGGAAGTAGTCCAGGTCGTAGAAATAGGCGGCGAACAGGATCAGCGCGCCCAGGCCGGCGGAGCCGATGGCATAGCCCTTGGTCACCGCCTTGGTGGTGTTGCCGACCGCGTCGAGCGCGTCCGTGGTCTCGCGCACGCTCTCGTCCAGTTCGGCCATTTCGGCGATGCCGCCCGCGTTGTCCGTCACGGGGCCGTAGGCGTCCAGCGCTACGACCATGCCCGCCAGCGCCAGCATGGCGGTGGTGGCGATAGCGATGCCGAACAGGCCGGCCAGACCATAGGAGATCAGGATCGCCGCGCAGATGATGATGGCCGGACCGGCGGTCGCCTCCATGGAAATCGCCAGGCCCTGGATCACGTTGGTGCCGTGGCCGGTGGTGGAGGCCTGGGCAATGCTGCGCACCGGACGGTACTGGGTGCCGGTATAATACTCGGTCACCCAGATGATCAGGCCGGTCACCGCGACGCCCACCAGGGCGCAGAGGAACAGGCTGAAGCCGTCGAACACACCGTCCTTGGCGATATAAATCTCGCCGAAGCCAATCAGGAACCAGGTGACGAAGAAGATGCCGATCAGGCTGAACACCGCGCTGGCGATAAAGCCCTTGTAGAGCGCGCCCATGATGTTGTTGGACGAGCCAAGCTTTACGAAAAAGGTGCCCGCAATCGAGCCCAGAATGCTGACCGCGCCGATGGCGAGCGGGTACATCATGGAGGCCGAAGCCTGCGCCGCGTCGCCCGCAAAGAAGATTGAGCCAAGCACCATGGTGGCGACCATGGTCACCGCATAGGTCTCGAAGAGGTCCGCCGCCATGCCCGCACAGTCGCCGACATTATCGCCGACATTGTCCGCGATCACGGCCGGGTTGCGAGGGTCGTCTTCCGGAATGCCGGCTTCGACCTTGCCCACCAAATCCGCGCCGACATCCGCACCTTTGGTGAAGATGCCGCCGCCGAGGCGCGCGAAGATCGAAATCAGCGAGGCGCCGAAGCCGAGGGCCACCAGCGGGAACACCAGCTCACGACCGTCAAGGCCGAACGCCTGCAGCAACAGGTAGTAGATCGCCACACCCAACAGCGCCAGGCCCGCCACCAGCATGCCCGTCACCGCGCCGGAGCGGAAGGACACGTCCAGGCCGGCGGCCAGGCTGGTGCGCGCCGCCTCGGTCGTGCGCACGTTGGCGCGCACCGAAATCAGCATGCCGATATAGCCGGCCAGGCCGGAGAGCACCGCCCCGATCAGAAAGCCTACCGCGGCCGCAAACCCTAAGAAAATCACGATAATGACGAACATCACCGCACCGACAATGCCGATGGTGGTGTACTGCCGCTTCAGATAGGCGCTGGCGCCCTCCTGGATGGCAGCGGCGATTTCCTGCATGCGTGCGGTGCCGGCGCTGGCCGCCAGAACCTTTTTGGAGGCCAAGACGCCGTATGCGACAGCCGCCAACCCGCATGCCAAAACAAAGAGGTACGCAAACCACATCGGCGGTAATTCCTCATCCGGTGCTAAGAGTTTCGGTGTTAAGAGTGAGGTAAATGGGACGAGTGCCCCGGACTCACGCAGACGCGCAGCGCCCGCCCCGCACGAGAGGCCGCTGTCCGTCCAATTGGGCGCGGACCATAGTCGCGCGAGGCCCCGCCGCCAAGTTCGCGTGTTGCTAAACGCGCCTTTAGGCCGCAGCCGTGCGCTTGGCTTCCACCCTCGCCTGCCACAGCACGAACACCAGCAGCGCGACCAGGAACGGCAAGACGCCGTAATTCACGATCTCCCAGCCGAAATTGTGCAACAGATTGCCGGAACCGAACGCCGCCAAGGCGATGGTGCCGAAGATCAGGAAGTCGTTGAAACCCTGGACCTTCGCCCGCTCGCTCGGCTCGTGCGTTTCGGTCAAGAGCGTGGTCGCGCCGATAAACATGAAGTTCCAGCCGACCCCCAACAGGAACAGACCGGAGGCGAAGTTCAGGAAATGGATGCCGTGCAGGTCTACCGCGACGCAGATAATGTTGATGAGAATGCCGGTCAGAATAATCTGAACGGCGCCGAACCGCTTCACCAAATGGCCTGTGAAGAAGGAAGGCAGGAACATGCCCAGGATGTGCGCCTGGATGACCGTAGCCGATGAGTTGAAGTCAAAGCCGCAGGCCTGCATCGCCAGCGGCGTCGACGTCATCAACAGGCTCATGACGCCATAGGCGATGAAGGCCGACGACACCGCCATCAGGCATTTCGGCTGTTTCAGAATGTCCAGCAGGGGGCGCCCGCGCATCGCTTTTTCCGCGGCCGTAAGCGGCGGGATCCGCACCCGGCTCACCAACAGCAGGTTCACGACGTAAAGGCCGATCAGCGCGAAATAGCTGCCGGCGTACAGGACGGGCGGCAGCAGATCGATGGTCGCCTTGGCCAGTTCCGGCCCCAGTATCGCGGCGAACAGGCCGCCGGTCAGCACCCAGCTGATGGCCTTGGGCCGGAACTCCGGCGAGGCGCTGTCGGCGGCGGCGAAACGGTAAAACACCGCAAATCCGTTGAACCAGCCGACCACGAACACCCCAAAGCAGAACAGCCAGAAACTCGCTTCCATGATGGCGAGGCCCGCGATGGCGGCCCCCGCCATGCCGAAAAACGTCGCCAGCATAAAGCCGTTCCGCCGGCCGATCGCCCGCATCAGGTGGGACGCGGGGATGGTCGCCACCATCACGCCCGCATGGTGAAAGGCCAGCGGCAGGGTCGAGAGCGACTTGTCCGGCGCGATCATGTTGCCGATCAAGGGGCTGGTGGTGATCATTAACGACGTCCCGCTCATATAGAGCGTCTGGCAAGCGGCCAGGATCAACACATTCCGCTTGGCGGCATCCATCGGGCAAAAATTCCTCTGATTCGATGATTTTCTGGAAATCTGTCCCGACCAATACCAAAGTTCGCAGCGGCGGGAAATGGACGGAGGCGCGCACCAGCAATGCGTCGGGCGCTGAAAAATGCGGCTCGCGAAAACGCGGCCTGCTGAATATCAGGCGTCCGCGCCCCGCCGCCGATAGCTGAGCGCCTCGGCGATGTGCGGGCGGCGAACATGCTCCGCGCCTTCCAGGTCGGCGATGGTGCGGGCGACGCGCAGGGTGCGGTGATAGGCGCGGGCAGAGAGTTGCAGGCGCTCCGCCGCCCGCTGTAACAGGGCGTACCCCTCGGCGTTGGGGGTGGCGATCCGGTCGAGCATGTTGCCTGCGGCCTCGGCATTGATGCGCATGGCGCCTTTCGGGTCGAGACGGCGGAAGCGCGCCCGTTGCAGCGCCCGGCAGGCGGTGACGCGGGCCTGCACTTCGGCGCTGCCTTCGTCCGATGGCGGCAGCGCCAGGTCGGCGCTGGAGACGCGCGGCACCTCCACCACCATGTCGATGCGATCGAACACCGGGCCGCTGATTTTCGCCTGATAGTCGACGGCGCAGCGGGGCGCGCGCGAGCAGGCGCGGCTTGCGTCATCCAGGTGACCGCAGCGGCAAGGGTTCATCGCCGCCACCAGTTGCAGGCGCGCCGGATAGGTCACGTGCCGGTTGGCGCGGCTGATCGTTACCGTGCCGCTTTCCATTGGCTGCCGCAGTGCCTCCAGCGCGGGGCGGGCGAACTCCGGCAACTCGTCCAGGAACAGCACGCCGAAATGCGCCAGCGAGACCTCGCCCGGCTTTGCGCCGGTGCCGCCGCCGACCAGGGCGGGCACGCTGGCGGAATGGTGCGGATCGCGGAACGGCGGATGGCGCAGGATGCGCCCGTCCCGCAACATGCCGGCGACGCTGTGCACCATGCTGACGGCCAGCGCCTCGGCCGGCTCCAGGGGCGGCAGGATGCCGGGCATGCGGGCGGCCAGCATGCTCTTGCCGCTGCCGGGCGGGCCGATCATCAGCATGTTGTGCCCACCGGCCGCCGCCACCTCCAGCGCGCGCTTGACCGTTTCCTGACCTTTTACATCGCGCAAGTCGGGCACCGATTGCGGCGCTTCCAGCGGTGCCGGCTCCGGCCGGGTCAGGGGCGCGTCGTCGTTCAGATGATTGATCAGCTCCAGCAGATTGGCGGGTGCCGCTACGTCCACCGGCCCGGCCCAGGCAGCCTCGCCGCCATTCGCCGCCGGGCAAACCACGCCCAGCCCGCGCGAAAGCGCATCGATGGCAACCGGCAGCACGCCCGCCACGGGCGCTATAGTGCCGTCCAGCCCCAACTCCCCAACCACCATCCACTGCGCTGCGGCGGTGGCGTCGACCTTGCCCAGCGCCACCAGCAGGGCCAGTGCGATCGGCAGGTCGTAGTGCGAGCCCTCCTTCACCACGTCGGCGGGCGCCAGATTGCAGGTGACGCGCAGCGGCGGGATGGCCATGCCGATGGCGGCCAGGGCCGAGCGCACCCGCTCCCGGCTTTCGGAGACGGCCTTGTTGGCCAGGCCCACGACAAAGAACCCGGGAATCGCGCCGCGCGCCAGATGCACCTGGACATCGACGCCCAAGACCTCCACCCCGCTGAAGGCCGCCGTTTGAATCCGCGCTACCACACCGGCTCCCGTTCCCGAAATCTGCCGGCAGTATCAAGGATTGGGAGTGGTTAACGGGCGGTTAAGCCACCGTGACTACCCCAGTCATTCCCCAAGTTATCTTCTCAAAGAAAAGGCTGATAGCTGGCGGCGTTCCAGCGAAAGCCCTCGCCTTCTGCCTCAACGAAGCCAACCGCCGGGAACGGCATGTGATAGCCGGTCGCCATGATTCCGTCGGCCGCCACCATGCCCAGCAATTGTCTACGCGTTGCGGCGGCGGCTTCCTTGTCCATGTCGAAGCGCACATGCCAGTCGGGCTTTTGCATCGACATCACGTAATGGTTACAGGCGTCGGCGAACAGCAGCAGGCGCTCGCCCTCACTTTCGATGTGATAGGCCATGTGGCCCGGCGTGTGGCCGAAAGCGCCGACAGCGGTGACGCCCGAGGCGGCCAACCCGCCATCGCCCAGAAAGCTCATTTTTTCCTCTAGCGGTACGACATTCGCCTGCACCAGTTGGCCGGCGTGGTTGTCCTTCATCGCGTCGGCCGTCCAGAAGTCGTACTCGGTCTGGCCCGTGACGTAGCGGGCGTTGGGGAAGGCCGGTTTGCCGTCTTCCATCAGGCCGCCGATATGGTCCGGGTGCATGTGTGTGATGACGACGACGTCGACCTGGCTGGCGTCGTATCCGGCGGATCCGAGCGCGGCCAACAGGTTGCCGCGGGTAGGACGGCCAATTGCGCCATAGCCGGTGTCGAACAGCACCAGCTCCTCGCCGGTGTTCACGATGACCGGCGTGAAGCCGATCTCCATCTCTGAGCCCGAGATATTGTTGGCCTCGGCATAGGCCGCGACTTCCTCGGGCGGCTGGTCCTGACCGAAGATCGGATACGGCCCTTCCAGCCGGACGGCGCCATCAAAGACCGTGGTGACCTCGAACTTTCCCAGCGGAAAGCGCACATGGGTCGGTCGGGATACGCCCAACATAGGCGCGGCGGCGCTTGCCGGATTGGTGAAGGCGCTGGCGAGCAAGGGCGTGGCCGCGGCCAAGCCGGCGCCGGCGGCCAGCACGCGCCGGCGGGTCAAAGGGGTCGGGCTCATGAATATTCCTCTGGTAGCGCGGACAAACGCCGAAGCTTACGCACGGAATATCGCCTCGGATCAAGCCACAAGCCCCTGCGCGGCCCTTAATCGGCGGCGAAACAATAGAACAGGCCGGCGCCGCCGGTGCTCGCCAGGTTCTCCTGGCTGCATCCGCGGGAATCGTGGGCGGCATTCCAGGAGGTATTGCCGCCGCCGTGGCGGTCGTGATGCCCGACGGTGGCGCTGCCCTCGCTATTGCTGGTCCAGTTCGCGCAAGTCTTGTCGCCCTTCTCCGACGGGAAATAGGCGGTGCCGTCTTCCATCGAGCCGGTCAGCATGTCGTGCTCGTTCGGCTTGTCGCCCCGCCCTTTGACGCGGTTGCCGTTCTCATCCAGCGCGGTGCGCGTGACGATGTTCGGCATGATGTGGAGCTGGTCCAGGTCCACGGCAATCAACTCGCCGGCTGCGTTGTACCAGGGGCCGCTGCCGATGCGGTTGCGGGCGGAGATCCCCCGCTTGCCGTCGGCCTGGGTGCTGAGATAGGCGCGCCAGGTTCGCCCCGACGATCCCGCCGCCTCGGCCAGCTTGGCGCAGTGCGCGTCCGCGCCGTCCAAGCCGCCCAGGTTCGCGCCGTCACCCAGACCGACACTGGTGACGAAAAAGCCCATCGGCGGATCGTCTGCCGCGCCGGCTGGAGCCGCATAGACGGCGGCGAAGGACGTCGCTGCAATGACGAGCATGGACAGGCGCATCGAAATCACTCCCGGTTTTCATTGAAATACTCTGACCGGAGAATTGGACACGCCAAGAGGAATGCCGGCAAGGCAACGCCTGCTTCACTTGTTGGTGAACACGCCGTGAAGTTGTTGAGGCGGCGCGGCCTCAATGATGCCCAACGCCTTTAATGCAAAGGCATACTGCAACGCGTCTTCCTTCAGGCTGTCGAATCGCCCCGACGCGCCGCCATGGCCGGCGCTCATCTCGGTCTTCAGCAGCAGCATATGGATGTCTGTCTTGGTGGCGCGCAGTTTCGCGACCCATTTCGCCGGCTCCCAATAGGTCACGCGCGGGTCGGAAATGCCGGCGAGTGCCAGGATATGCGGATAGTCCTTGGCCTCGACATTGTCATAGGGACTGTAGGACTTGATCCGCTCGAACGCCGCCGGATCTTTTATGGGGTCGCCCCATTCCGGCCATTCCGGCGGGGTGAGCGGCAGCGTCGCGTCGCAGATCGTGTTCAGCACATCGACGAACGGCACGTTGGCGATGATGGCGGCGAACTTTTCCGGCGCGCGGTTCGCCACCGCGCCCACCAGCAGGCCGCCCGCGCTGCCGCCCTCGGCAACGATGGCGCCGGCTTGCGCGATGCCCTCGCCGACAAGATGGTCCCGCGCCGCGACGAAATCGTCAAACGTGTTGGTTTTGTGCTCGCGCTTGCCCTGGGCATACCAGCGGTAGCCCTTGTCCATGCCACCGCGGATATGCGCCTGCGCCCAGACAAAGCCGCGGTCCACGAGGCTCAGCCGCACGGTGCCGAAGCTCGACGGCAGGCTGATGCCATAGGAGCCATAGCCATACAGCAGCGTCGGCGCGGGCAATTGAGTGTTTTTGTGGTGTACCAGGGTCACGGGCACCAGTTCGCCGTCGGCGGCGGGCGCCATGATGCGGCGGGTCACATAGTCCGCCGGGTCGTGGCCCGACGGCACTTCCTGGCGCTTCAGCAGGGTTCGCTCGCGCGTCGCCATGTCATAGTCATACGTCTCGGCCGGCGTGGTCATGGAGGAATAGACGAAGCGCAGCGTCGTGGTGTCGTATTCCAGCGAGCCGGCGAGGCCGAGGGAATAGGCTTCCTCTGCCATGGTGATGGCGTGCTCGGCGCCGCCTGCCCATTCGCGCACGACGATGCGGGGCAGTCCCTCGACGCGCTCCAGCCGGGTCAGGTGATGCGCATTGACATGAACGCCCAGCACCAGCCGCCCGGCCTCGTGCGGCACCAGGTCCCGCCAATGCGCGCGCCCCGGCGAGGCAAGCGGCGCGGTAACCAGCTTGTAGTCCTCCGCCCCGTCCGCGTTGGTGCGGATGATGAAGGCGTCGCCGTGGTGCTCCAGGTCGTACTCCACGCCCGGATCGCGCGCGGCGACCAGCCGGGGCTCGGCTGTGGGCGTGTCCGCCGGGATCACATGCCACTCGCCGGTTTCGTGGTCGTGGGTGGTGATGGCAATGAAGGCGCGGCTGGCGGTGCGGCCGACGCCGACGAAAAAGCCGGGGTCGTTTTCCTTGTAGACGCAGACATCGTCCGCCTGGGGCGTGCCGAGCCGGTGCCGCCAGACGCTGTACGGGCGCCAGTTGTCGTCGCGCTTTGTATAGAACAGGTGTTGCCCGTCATTCGCCCAGACCAGGCTGGGCGTCGCCTCCTCGATCCGGTCGTCCAGATCTCCGCCGCTCTCCAGATCGCGCACGCGGATGGCGAAGTCCTCCGAGCCGCTGACATCCGCGGCCCAGGCTAGCAGCCGGTGGTCGTCGGTGTGCTGCATGGCGGCGACGCGGAAATAGGGCTTGCCCTCCGCCTCCACATTGCCGTCCAGCATGATTTCCACCGTGGCGGGATCGCCGGCAGGATGGCGGCAGAACTGCGGGTGTTGCTGGCCCGGCTGGAAGCGCTGGAAATAGGCCCAGCCGCCGTCGCGCATGGGCACGGAGGAATCGTCCTCCTTCAGCCGGCCCTTCATTTCCTGGAACAATTGCTCCTGCAAGGCCTCCGTATCGGCCAACATGGCATCGGCATAAGTGTTTTCAGCCTCCAGATAGGCCCGGATTTCCGGGTCCAGCGTGGAGGGATTGCGCATCACCTCCTGCCAGTTTCTAGCGCGCAGCCAAGCATAGGGGTCGTCTATCCGTTGGCCGTGGTGCTCGATATAGGCGTCGCAAGTGCGGGCGGCGGGAGGCGTGGGCATGGCGTGACTCTTTCGATTCATTCTGGCCGAAACCGAGCGGCTCAGGGGAGTAATGTCAACGGCGGGCGACGTTCTGTTTCAGCTAGTTCTGATCGGCCCGGACCGCGTGCAGCATGATCGGTTCGCCCGAATTTTCGTCGATCAGCAACGGTTTGATCGGCTCACCGGTGTCCCTTGAAACAATGCGGAGCGACGTCGGTATTTCGGATGGAACATGGTCGTTCGCCCATTTGATGAGCGAAACCAGCACCGGGTAGAGATCGCGGCCCGCCTCCGTCAGGCGGTATTCGTGCCGCAAGGGACCCTCCTGATATGGCTCGCGGCGCAGGACACCGGCCGCCTCCAGCTTCCGTAACCGGTCCGCCAGCACGTGCCGGGTAACGCCCAGCCGTTCCTGGAATTGTTCGAACCGCCGCACGCCGAGAAAGCAATCGCGCAGAACCAGCATGGTCCATCGGTCGCCGATGACCGACAGTCCCCGCGCGACCGGGCATGATTCGTCTCTGAGTTCGTTCCACCGCATGACCGCAATATAAGCATTGTTGACGGGTTCCGAAAGAGAACTTATATAGTTAGTTCTGATTTAGAACTCACTGTCCGCTGAAAGCAAAAACCGATGAACTCCTCGGTGTCCTCCTCTGCCGTAGCTCTCGACCCGGCCATGACCGGCGAGCAGCCGCAAGCTGTTCCATCTGCGCTGCCGCACCTCGACCGGGCGTCCACCGCGGCAGCCAGCCGCGCGGCACGAACCCGCCGGCTGCTGGAGGGTCCGATTGCTCCGACGCTGGCCCGGCTCGCGGCGCCGAATGTCGTTGCCATGTTGGTCATGTCCGCGATGAGTATTGCGGAGGCGTTTTTTGCCGGTCTGCTTGGCATTCAAGCGCTCGCAGGCCTCGCTCTCGTCTTTCCTTTGGTGATGCTGACCCAGATGCTGTCGGCGGGCGCGATGGGTGGGGCCATCTCTTCCGCCATAGCGCGTGCGCTCGGCGGGCGGCACACGCTCCGGGCGGGCAGCTTGACCTTCGCGGCCTGGACAATCGCGGTCACCGTCGCGTTGTTGTCCGCCATACTGATGGCTGTATACGGACGCGCCATTTTTGAGCTGCTCGGCGACGATGAAGGTGCGGTCCTGGCGGCGCTCGCCTATGCGGGCGTCTTTTTTCCTGGTTGCATCGCCCTCTGGCTTTGCCATTCATCGCTCAGCATCGTGCGCGGCACGGGCAACATGCTGATGCCGTCCTTGATGCTGCTCGTCATCTCGTTCGCGTCCATCCCTCTCTCCGGTGCGCTGGCGCTAGGATGGGGAGCGTTTCCGGCGCTGGGGATGGCCGGCCTTGCGGCCGGTCTGGTGGTGGCTTACGGAGCGGGCGCGCTGGTTACGATCGGCTATATAGTGTCCGGACGCGCCGGCATTTCGATCAAGGGCACCCTCCGCCGTCTAAAGTGGGGCATGTTTGCCGACATCCTTCGTGTCGGCCTGATCGCTTCCTTGAATACGGTCCAGACGGTGCTGACCGTCGTGCTGATGGTGGGCCTTGTCGGGCGATACGGTGCGGATGCGCTAGCGGGCTACGGGCTCGGGGCCCGCCTGGAATTCCTGATGGTCCCGATTGTATTCGGGATCGGCTCGGCGATGACAGCGATGGTCGGTGCGAATATCGGCGCGGGGGCGCGGCACCGGGCGCTGCGGATCGCGTGGACAGGTTCGTTCGCCGCAGCTTTTCTTGTAGGCGGTATCGGAGCACTGGTCGCCATTGAACCCGATCTTTGGCTGCGACTTTATATTGGTCAGTCAGAGATCGGCGTGTTGGAGGCTGGTCGGGCCTATTTCCACGCCGTTGGTCCCTTCTATGCCTTCTTCGCCCTTGGGCTCGCCCTCTATTTTGCAAGCCAGGGTGCCGGGCGGATGGTTTGGCCGGTCACTGCCAGTTTGTGCCGCATGGCCGTCGCCATCGGCGGCGCCGTGGTCCTCACCGCCACCACCGACCTCGGAGTGATCGGTGTGTTCGCACCCGTTGCTGCCGGAATGCTGGTCTATGGCTTGGTGACCGTAGCCGCCGTGAAGCTGACAGGGTGGAGATAGCAAGCGTCGGTCGCGGAATAGATGCCATCGGAGCCTACGTCTGGTTTCACCCCTGCTGCCAGCTTCGCCGGAGGCAAATAACTCCCGCAGCCTTCCGCACACGCCACTATCCCGTTTGCGCATGTGTTCACAGCATCTAGTAACTGGTTCAGGGGCCTGGCGATCACCCGTAGTCTGATCAAACGGCATCAGGCGGACGGCCGACACATAAAAAGCGGCTGGCTAGGAAACGAAACGGTCGTCCCGTCTCCCAGCCGTCGTTGCTTCACGCTACAAACCTCGGCGTCCATGCGATTACGCCCGAAAGTCAGTAGCCGGTTCAAGCGTCGTGCGCCTGCATCAGCGGACTTGGCGAACATCTTTCCAGAGCGGTAGGGCTTCCAGCTGCTCCTTGGTCAGGGAGGTTACCAATTCATCATCCCGCAACTCGAACTCATCCAACGAGACAACGACCTCTTTGTCGCCAATCCCAAGGAAGCCGCCCACTTCAGCAGTAATCGCAACAATGTTTCCGTCGACGTCGGCCAATACTTCCTCCACCTCGCCGATTTCGTCGCCGTCCGCGTTGACGATATCCATGTCTTCCAGCTGATCGACCGTCATATTATTCCAGCGCGCTGTCTGGTTGTCCTCTTCCAGCTCCCGAAGCTCATTTAACTTCAGGTCTCCCTGTTTCGGCGAAACGTTCTGGGTGCCAGGGGCCTGGGTGTCTGGCGCCTGGGTACCGGGGGCCTGAGTGCTCGGCGCCTCGGCAGTCTGAGCGGCGACGTAGGTTGGCGGACCAATCATCAGAGCCGCAGCCACCAGAACACCGGCTTTCGAGAACGTCATCAATCTTTCCTTTCAGTTAATGGACACAAGTAATAACGTTTTAGAGAAGGGTTGGTTCCATCCCGCGCGCACCTCGGTAGCTGCGGCCGTCAGGTGTTGTCCGTCCGCTCCGCAAATGCCGCCGAGCCTTTGGCGAAACTTCCTGCCGCATCCAGCAGCTGGTTCAGATGCTTGCCGATGATCATGGCCTGGTCCAGCGGCATGGTGCGGGCGGCGCGGAAGGCCTCTTTGGTCTGCTTCACGGCGCTGGGGTTGAGTTTCAGCAGGCGCCCGACGAAATCGTCCGCCAGCGCGGCCAGCGCCTCCTCATTATCGGCGAGCGCGTTGATCAGGCCCATCTCGTAGAGCCTTTCGGCTCCGACTGGCTCGCCGAACAGCGCCAGTTCGAGGCCGAGCCGCGGCCCCAGCAGGTGCGCCAGCAGCGGCGTGCAGACGGCGGCGGGGAAGCCGTTCGCCATCTCCATCGCGCCGAACTTGGCCGAGCGGCTGGCGAGCACGAAGTCGCACCCCATGGCGAGCGTGAAGCCGCCCGCAACCGCGAAGCCTTGCACCACGGCGACTGTCGGAATTGAAAGGCGCTGCAGACGCTGGAACAGCGTTGCCCAATCGTCATGCTGCCGGAGCGCGGTCTCCAACGGCAGCCCCGGCGCCTCCTTCAGGTCGCGGCCGGCCGAAAAGGCCTTGCCCGCCGCCCGGATCACCAGCACGCGGGTTTCGGTAGAGCCCTCGGCCTCCCGCAAGGCAGCATTCAGCCTGGCCATGCCCTCGGAATTCAGGGCATTGAGTGCTTCCGGCCGGTTCAGCGTCAGGCGGGTGATGCCGTCGTGAGTGTCGGTTTCGATCATGAACGGGCTCCGCCAATGATTGATGGGGTAGCACTCCACTATAGCCCGTCCTGCGCTCGGCGCAGAGCCCATGCCTGAGTCCGTGTTCCGAACCTACATCACCCGAGCCTACATCAGTCGTCGGTATTGCGCGAAAGACCGCTATAGCCGAGCCGGTAGACGCCGGCGATCGCCAGCGCGAACCATCCCGCCATCAGCATCAGCCCGCCCATGGGCGTGATGACCGAGGCATCTCCCCACCAGCCAAGCCCTTCTCCGTACAAAGAGCCCGAAAAGAAGACTGTCCCCGCCAGAAACAGCCAGAACGCGGGGTAGAGCCAGACATTGGGCCGCCGGCACATGCCGACCGCCACCATGGCAGCGGTCTGCACCGCATGGATCTGCCAGGCGGTCTGAAACAGCACCGGGTGGGGCAGACCTTCCGGCCCACCCCCATGCGCACCAAAGGCGGCGAGAGCGACCAGAACGAAGCCGCTCAGGCCGGCAAGAAAAACATAGAGGCCGATCATGCGATCTCTGCAATCCGAGGAGGGGCGTTATTCAGAAACTGCTAATCGAGACTTCTTTCGATGTGATGAATTCCAGCAGCACCGGCACGCCCTGCCGGGTCTGCTCGATCCCCCGCTGGATCGCAGGCACGATCTCCGCCGGGTCGGTGACGCGCTCGCCATAGCCGCCAAAAGCGCGGGCCATGGCCGCATAGTCGCCGGAAATGTCGGTGGAGCGGTACTTCTTTGTCGAACTCCTGCATGATGTGCAGTTCGATCGCCATCGAGAAGTTGTTCAGCAGGATCGACATGATCGGCAGGCGCTCGCGCACCGCGGTCTCGAAGTCCATGCCGGTAAAGCCGATGGCCGCGTCGCCCCAAACATTGATGCAGAGCGCATCCGGCTTGTAGAGCTTTGCCCCCATGGCCAGACCCAGACCATAGCCAAGCTGAGTGGTCTTGCCCCAGCCGATATAGCTGAGCGGCTTGCCGCTCTTCCAGAAGGGCGAGAGCTGGTCGCGCGGGCTGCCGGCGTCATGGGTGATGATGGTGTTGGCCTTGTCCACCGTCTGCTGCAGGTCCCACAGCACGCGGTAGGGGTTCAGCGGCGTTTCGTCCGAGGTCAGCTTCGGCATCCATTCGGCCATCCAGCCTTCCTCGATACCCTTGATTTCCGCCGCCACGTCCTGCGCGTCGCGCGCCTTGGCTTCCTTCGCCTTCACGGCCTCCAGCAGCGCCTGCAACGTCAACTTGGCGTCTCCGACCAGGCCAATCTCGCACTCAATGTCCTTGTTCAGGTCCATATGGTCGAGCGTGGCGTGCACATAACGCTTGCCCTTCGGCATCTTCACGCCAAAGCTGGTTTCGGTGAACGAGCAGCCGATGCCGAAGATCAGGTCCGCGTTCTGCAGGAAATGGTGCAGTTGCTTCGGAATGGCCCGGCCGCCGGAGCCGAGGGCCAGTTCGTGGTCTTCCGGAAAAGCGCTTTTGCCTTGCAGGCTGGTGCAGACGGGCAGGGCCAGATGCTCCGCCAGTTCGCGCACCTCGTCCCAGGCCTCGGCATAATGCACGCCCTGGCCGACATAGAGCACCGGCCGCTTCGCAGCCATTAAGGCATCTGCTGCCTTGGCGACGTCCACCGGATCAGGGCCGGAGCGGGTGCGCAGCACGGGCGTGTAATTCAACTCGCCCCCGCTCTGGGTCAAGTCCAGCTCCTCCATCATGGTATCAGCCGGGATTTCGACGATCACCGGCGCGCCGCGGCCATTTTTCAGCCGGGTAAAGGCGCGGCGCATGATGTTGCAAAGCTCGCCCGCCGCCATGACAGGCTCGACCGACTTGGAAATGTCGCGCATGGAATTGGTTGCGCTGTAGTTCGGATGCACATGGGCGATGCGGCGCGGATAGCCCGCCGGCAGCACCAGCAGCGGCACGCTCTCGCCATAGGCTTGCGCGATGCCGCCATAGGCGTTTTCCGTGCCGGGGCCATGCTGCATGGCGAACGCGCCAATGGTCTTGCCGCTGGAAAGGCGGCTGATGGCATCCGCCATGTGCAGGCCGATCCGCTCCTGGCGCACGATGATCGGGCGGATATCCACGCGAGCGGCGTATTCGATCACATGGTTAACGGGATAGGCCAGCAGGTTTTCGATGCCTTCCCGCTTCATGATCTCACAAATGGCTTCAACGACTTTCATCGGCGCGTTCCTCGGTTGAATGTTCGGTTGGTTGTATGGTTAGGCGTAGGAAAGGACGGTGTCCATCATAACGCCAACAAGCCGGTCGCGCTCGGGTTTGATCGCGACCCGGGCATTGGGGTTCTTGATCGGCAGGCCGCGCCTGTCGCAGACGGTCATGCCCCGGGTGAACCGGCCGTTCAACTCCACCTCGACCCGCGTTTGGGTATATTCCATGCTGGCCGCGTCCAGCAGCGGGATCAGGGCGCAGGCGTCGTGCATGGGCGCATGGGTCAGGCCGGTGCGTTCATTCTGGCGCGCCATATAGAAGGTGAGCAGGTCGGCGATGACGCCCGCCGTCCGCTTGCCGCAGGCGCGCAGTGTATCGATTTCGGTCCTGTTGATGCCGACGGTGCGGGTGATATCGACGCCCACCATGCGCACCGGCCACGGGGCCGCATAGATCGCTGCCTGGGCTTCCGGGTCGCAATAGGCGTTGAACTCTGCCGCCGGGGTCATATTGCCCCAGCCGCCGGAGCCGCCCATGACCGTGACCTCGCGCACCCATTCGGCGAGGCGCGGCTCCTTCAGCAGCGCGAGGGCGATGTTGGTGGCGGGGCCGATGACGGCGAGGACAAGCTCGCCCTGATGGACGCGGGCGGTCTCGATGATCACGTCGATGGCGTGCTCCGGCACCGGCTTTGTGACGGGCGGTGGCAGGTCGTAAACGTCCAGGCCGGTCTTGCGGTGCACATGGGCGGCGTTCGGCGCTTCGCCAACCAAGGGCGAGGCAGCGCCGGCGGCGACCGGTACGCCCTCGATCCCTGCCACTTCCAGCACCGCCAGCGCGTTGCGCGTGGTGTTGGCGAGCGGGAAATTGCCGTGAACGGTGGTGACGGCCTTCAGGTCGAAATGCCGGTAGCCGACTAGGATCGCGACGGCGTCGTCATGGCCGGGGTCGCAGTCGATCAGCAGGGGTTGGCCGGAAGTCATACAGGATGTTTTGTCCTCGGGGAGACGGGGGGCGGGGATTGACTGTCTACTATCCTTGCCATTCCGCCTCATAGGGCAAGGCCAAAGGAAACAGCCCGCGGGCCCGCAGTTCCTTGGTCAGGTTTCCGAAAGCTTGTCCAGACTCTCTCCCTCGTCCCACAAAGCCTGATTGAGGCGGTTGCGAAGCGCGCGCTGTTCGCGTGTGCTGCGGAGTTGTTTGGTAGTGGTGGTGGCCGGCAGGTAAACTCTTTCGCCGTCGCGCAGGCGCAGGAAGAACTTCTGCCGGCCCGCTGCTAAGTGCGCGGTGTGCCCTGAGGCGGCGACCGCGGTCAGGGTCAACTCCTGAACGTTACCATCCTGCTCTTCAAGACCGAGCTGCCGCAGCCCGCGCCAAGTAAGTTCGTGCAGACTGCCCATGTCCCTGAATTGGCCGCTGAGCAATGGTCCCTGGGCAGTCGCTTGAAGCGGATCGTGCAAATCCTCGGAAAGCAGTTCTGCGCGTTCGGTTACGATGGCGGATTGGCTTTTGCCGTCGATGGTGATGTCGGCGATGATGCTGGTGAGATAGATCGGCTCCGCGCTCATGTTGACGACAAGGCAGCGTGCTTTGTCACCGTTTCCGACCGACCGATTGATGAGAATGGTCGAGCGTCGGTGTCTTCGCAAGGTGCTGAGGAATGACTGCAGATAGACGAGCCATACCAGTACCATCACGCTGTTGACGGCAACATTCAAGAACGCTGCATTCTCGCTGATCCAGCTCAGCATTTGTTCCCTCCGTGGTGGTCTAAATCAAACGACAAAATCTTTTGGAGGTTCCGCGAGGGGGTTGCTGAAACGCAAATGCCGGCGCCGGGCGCGACTTGGTTGCCTTCCCTATACCGTCCCAGAAGGTTCGCGACCCGACGACTTCAACACCAGCTGTAAGGCCGCGCGGCATTTTGTGATTGAAAGAAATTGGAAAAGCCCTAGGCTCAGGCTCAATCACTAAGGCGGAACACGCCGGAATGCGTCTGGAGGACAGCGCCAAAAATGGCTGAAGCGAACGGGCACGACTCGACGTTGATCGTGCGCGGCGTGTCGAAATTTTTCGGCGGTGTCCGCGCGAACAACAATGTCAGCATCCAGGTGCAAAAGGGCAAGATTCACGCCATCATTGGCCCGAATGGCGCCGGCAAAACCTCGCTGCTGAACATGATCAGCGGGTTTTACACACCCGACGCGGGCGAGATTATATTTGAAGGCCAACGGATTAACGGTCTCAAGCCCAACCAGATCGCCGAGCGCGGCATCGGCCGCACCTTTCAGAACATCGCGCTCTTCCGCGGCATGAACGTGCTCCAGAACATGATGCTGGGCCGGCACGTACTCATGAAGTCCGGCATCCTGTCGGCCTTTGTCTATTGGGGTGCCGCACAGCGCGAGGAAGTCATCCACCGCGAAAAAGTCGAGGAGTTGATCGACTTTCTGCGCCTGAACGATCTGCGCAAGGCGCCGACCGGCTCGTTGGCATATGGTCTGCAAAAGCGGGTGGAATTGGGCCGCGCCCTGGCGGCGGAGCCGGAATTGCTGCTGCTGGACGAACCGATGGCCGGCATGAACCAGGAAGAGAAGGAGGACATGGTGCGCTATGTCCTCGACATTGCGGAGCAGCGCGGAACCACGATCGTTTTGATCGAGCACGACATGGGCGTGGTCATGGATATCTCCGACCATATCGCCGTGCTCGACCAGGGCGAAAAGATCGCCGACGGGACGCCGGACGAGGTCCGGGCCAACCCGCGAGTGATCGAAGCTTATCTCGGCGCAGGTCATTAGGAGGGCGGACAAGGGAATGGCTGGTCGCGAGGACACGCTGCCGGGGCTGATGCTGCGCAATGCGCAGATGCGGCCGGATAAGCCTGCAATGCGGGAAAAGGATTTCGGGATCTGGCGCACCTATACTTGGTCGGATTATGCCCGGGAGGTAACGGAATTCGGCGATGGTTTGGCCGCTTTGGGTTTCGGCAAAGACGACAAGCTGGTGGTCATCGGCGACAACCGCCCCCGCCTCTATTGGGCGCAAGTTGCGGCCCAGGGGCTCGGCGGATCGGCGGTGGCGATCTATCAGGACTCCATTGCAGAGGAAATGGCCTTCGTCGTGGCCGACGCGGACACGAAAGTGATCGTCGCCGAAGACCAGGAACAGGTGGATAAAATTCTGTCGATCAAGGATCGACTGCCGACGCTCGAATTTCTGATCTATGACGACGAACGCGGCATGGTCGCATACGACGACCCGGTCCTGCGGCGCTTTCCCGACATCCAGGAACTGGGCCGCGGCAAGGCGGGCCCGTTCGTTCAGGCTGCCGAAGCGCTGGACCCTGAAACCATCGCGCTGATGAGCTATACGTCCGGCACCACCGGCAAACCCAAGGGCGTGATGCTGAGCCATCGCAATCTGGTGGAAACCGCCAAGATTTTCGCGGCGAACGAGGACGTTCGGGAGAGCGACGATTTCCTCGCCTATCTGCCCATGGCCTGGGTGGGCGAGAGTATGTACGGCTTGACCGTCTCTCTTCTGACCGGCTGTTCATCCAACTGCCCGGAAGCGCCGGAAACGCTGGAACGCGACCTGCGCGAACTGGGGCCGACGGGCTTTATCGCCTCGCCGCGCGGCTGGGAGACGATCCTGAGCCTGTTGCAGGTGAAGGCCAACGATACCGGCGGCGTCAAGCGCTGGTTCTATGAGACCTTCCGCCGGGCCGCGGTCAAGGCCGAAACGGCCAAGGCCGAGGGCCGCTCGCAGGGTCTGGGCGGGGTGATGCGGATGCTGGGCGAGTTCTTCGTCTATGGCCCGGTGCGCGACCAGATCGGGCTGCGCCGCGCCCGGTGGTGCTACACGGGCGGGGCGCCGCTCGGCCATGATACGTTCCGCTTTTTCCGCGCCTTTGGCGTCAATCTCAAGCAACTCTATGGCTCAACCGAAGTTTCGGGGCTGGTGTCCCTGCAAAAGGACAACAACGTCAATCCCGACACGTCCGGTCCGCCCTGTCCCGGCATCGATGTCAGGATCGGCGAGAACAGCGAGATCCTGGTGAAGTCCGTGGGCGTTTTCCAGGGCTACTACAAGCGGGAAGAAGCCACCGCCGAGGTGTTTACGGACGACGGCTATTTCCGCACTGGCGACGCCGGCGTGCTGGACGAAAAAACGGGTGAATTGCTGATCATCGACCGCGCCAAGGATGTGGGCGCCATGAAAGACGGCACCGCCTACGCTCCGCAGTTCATCGAGAGCAAGTTGAAATTCTCGCCGTATATTTCGGAGGCGGTGTCGTTCGGCGACCGCCGCGATTTCGTGAGCGCCATGATCGCCATCGACCAGTCCACGGTCGGCAACTGGGCGGAAAAGAACGGCATCGCCTTCACCAACTATATGGATCTGAGCCAGAAGCCAGAGGTGCGGGAGCTGATCGCGAACGAGATCGCGCGCATCAACGCCACCTTGCCGGACGCGATCCAGGTAAAGCGCTTCCTGTTGCTGGCCAAAGACCTGGATGCCGACGACGCGGAGGTCACCCGCACTCGCAAGTTGCGCCGCGCCTATATTGCCGAGCGTTACGAGCCGGTGATCGATGCCTTCTACAGCGACATGAACGCGGTCGACTTGCGCACGGAAGTCACCTTCGAGGACGGCCGCCGCAGCCATGTGGAAGCGCGGCTGCTGATCCAGGACGCGGCATAAGAGGAACCTTAGAAGCCATGCAAAAAGCTTTGGAATTGCTCAGCCGCGGCAAGTATTTGATCTTGCTGGCGATTTTTCTGGGCCTGATGATCTGGCGGGACGGGTTCACCGTCCTGATCCGCGACTGGGAGTTCGCGGTCGCGCTGATAGCCGAAGGAACGCTGACCGGCCTGATGTACTCGCTGATCGCGCTCGGCTTCGTGCTGATCTACAAGTCGACCGACGCCATCAACTTCGCCCAGGGCGAATTCGTCATGATCGCGGCCATCGTGGTCGCGGGCGCCCTCGACTGGTTCGGGCTGCCGCTGTGGCTGGCGATCCTGATCGGCTTTGTCTTCATGGTCGCGTTCGGCATGGGGTTGGAACGGTTCGTGCTGCGCCCGATGATCGGCATGCCCATCGTCGCCATCATCATGGCCACCATCGGTCTGGCCTTTTTCCTGCGCGGCTTCGGCCCGCTGGTGTTCGGCGCGGCGCCGACGACGATCAACCTGCCCATACCCGACAGCCCTATCATTCTGGGGCCGCTGTATCTGAAGCCGATCGCGCTTGCCGGCGCGGCCGCGAGCCTGCTGTTCCTGGCGGGCTTCGGTTGGTTCTTCCTCAAGACACGCAAGGGCGTGGCCATGCGCGCCGTCGCCGACAGCCACCAGGTCTCCATGGCCATGGGCATCAACGTGGAGCGCTACTTCGCCGTCGCCTGGGTGATGGCGGGGGTGGTGGCGCTGATGGGCGGCCTGCTCTGGGGCAACATGATCGGCGTCGATACGCAGTTGGCGCTGGTGGGCCTGAAAGTGTTCCCGGTGGTGATCCTCGGCGGTCTGGACAGCGTCAATGGCGTGATCGTCGGCGGCATTATCGTCGGAGTGACGGAGGCGATGACCAGCGGTTTCATCGATCCGGTCGTGGGCGGCGGCATGAAAGACTTCGCGCCCTACGTGCTGATGATCATCATGCTGATGATCCGCCCCTATGGCATCTTCGGCCGCCGCCTGATCGAGAGGATCTAAATCGATGTTCCACCGCGAGTGCGGCTATTACAAGACCTCCTATGAGGCGGATCAGGCGATCTTGCAGATCCCGGCGGCCTGGGGCGGGGTCGGGATATTCGGGGTGATCTTCCTCGTGCTGATCCCGCTGCACAGCATGATCACCGGCGTCGAATACTATGTGTCGCTGGTGAGCCTGGTCGGCATTACGGTGGTGGGCGCGCTGGGGCTGAATATCCTGCTCGGCTACACCGGGCAAATCTCCATCGGCCACGCGGCCTTCATGTCGGTCGGCGCCTATACCGCGGCCAATCTGGCCGTGAAGCTGGGTCTGCCGTTCTATATCACCCTGCCGCTCGGCGGCGTGATGGCGGCGTTCATCGGCATCCTGGTCGGCATACCGTCGTTGCGCGTGAAAGGGCTCTACCTGGCCATTGCGACGCTCGCGGCCCAGTTCATTATCGAATGGATCATCAACCACACGCCCGCGATTTCCGGCGGCGTGGCGGCAGCCATCGAGGTGGATCGCCCGACACTGTTCGGCTGGAAGCTCGATGCCGCGATCGAGCTGTATTATTTCGTGATGTTCTTCGCGATCGTCGCCATTATCGCGGCGACCAATCTGATCCGCAGCCGGGTCGGGCGCGCCTTTATCGCCATTCGCGACCAGGACATCGCGGCAGAGATCATCGGCATCAGCGTTTTCCGCTACAAGCTGTATGCCTTTGCCATTTCCAGCTTCTTTGCCGGCTGCACCGGAGTGCTGTACACCTATTATCTGGGCATCGCGACTTATGAGCAGTTTCAGATCGTCGTCTCCATCGACTTTCTGGCGATGTGCATCATCGGCGGTTTGGGCTCCATCATCGGGTCTATCCTGGGCGCGTTCTTTATCACGCTGCTGCCTACCGTAATCCGCATCGTGATGGAGACGATTGGGCCATGGTTCATGGACCCCGCAGATCTCCCGACCGTTATAGGCCAGTTGCGCCTGATCTTTTTCGGCGGCCTGATCATGCTATTCTTGATCTTGGAGCCGGAAGGGCTGAACCGAATGTGGCAAAACATAAGAAACTACTTCCGGGTTTGGCCATTCTCTTACTGACTGCCGGTAAGGGACAACACTAGAGAGGAGAAACGTCTGATGAAATTCCTTCGAACCCTGGGTCTGGCTGCGGCGGCCACGGCCGGTTTAGCGGCCACGCAGACCGTGTCGGCGGCGACGGATAAGGTCGTGATCGGTATGATGTGTGACCGTACCGGCCCGACCGCGGTCACGGGCACCGCCCTGTGTCCGGGCTACCACGACTATATCGCGCTCGTTAACAAGAATGGTGGCCTGCCGACAGGTAACGGCAATAGCTGTGAAGTGATCGCGAACGAGGTCGATATTGAATACAAGGTGCCACCGGCGGTTGATGCCTATAAGGGGTATAAAGAGCAAGGCGCCGTGCTGGTGTCGCCCTATGGCACGCCGATGGTGGCGGCCCTGATCAAGACCATGGAAGAGGACAAGATTCCGGGCACGTCTGCGGGGTTTGGAACCGCCGCGGCGGCGAACGGCGAAAAGTACCCTTACATGTTCCCGATCGCGGCCAGCTACTGGTCTCAGACGGCGGCCGCCGTGCAGTTCGCCAAGGACGCCTTCGATGGCGACCTGGAAGGCAAGAAGATTGCCTATGTCTTCTATGACAACCCGGCCGGCCGCGAAGGCATTCCGGTCATGGAGCACCTCCAGAAGAAAGAGGGCTTTGAACTGCGGACCTTCGGCATTCCCGCGCCGGGTATCGAGGCCGGCCCGCAGGTGCTGGACATTACCCGCCGCTACCGCGCCGACTTCATCATCGCCCATGTGTTCGGCCGCGCCCCGTCGGTTCTGTTGAAAGAGCTGAAGCGGGCGGGCTATCCGATGGACAAAGTCATCGGCCTTGTCTGGGCGGGCAGCGAGGGCGATATCGCGGCCGCCGGTGGTTGGGATGTGGCCGAAGGCTACAACACCATCCAGTTCGCAGGCGTCGGCAGCGACTATCCGGTGCTGGACGAAATCAAGGCCATGTACAAGGACCAGGGTAAAGAGCCACCGCCGGAGATGGACCTAACCGTCTATTATAACCGGGGCGTATTCCAGGCCGCGATGCATGTGAAGGCGATCGGCGACGCGGTAAAGGCCGCTGGCACCTGCGACGTGACCGGCACCCAGGTCCGCGACGCCATGCGCAACATTCATGACTTCACGTTGGGCGGCCTGGTGCCGCCACTGCAGATGTCGGCCAAGGATCACGAGGGCGGCGGCTACATCCGCGTCTTTCAGGTTCAGGACGGCAAGTATGTGCCGGTCACCGACTGGTACCGCGCCTACCGTGAGGACGTGCTGCAACTCTTGGAAGAAGAGCACCAGTAACGCTTATGCTGATGGGGAGCGCCGCGCCTATGCGGTGCTTCCTCTTTTGCCCTTTTTTGGTTCTACACGCAGTTAGGCCCCGTCATGCTGAAGCTCAACAATGTCGAGGTGATGTACAACAACGTGATCCTGGTGCTGAGGGGCATCTCGATCAATGTTGAGGAAGGCAAAATCACCACCATTCTGGGGGCGAACGGCGCCGGCAAAACCACGACATTGAAGGCGATCTCGGGCGTCCTCCATACGGAGCGCGGCGAGGTCACCCACGGCAGCATCGAACTGGACGGCGAACGCATTGACCGCATGGCAGGCCATGACATCGTGCGCAAAGGCGTGGTGCAGGTGTTCGAGGGCCGCCGCGTTTTCGTGAACCTGACCGTCGAGGAAAACCTGATCGCGGGCGCTCACGTGGAGCCCTCCACCGCACAGATGAAAGAGCGGATGGAGATGGTGTATGGCTATTTCCCGCGGATCGCCGAGCGCCGCCACAGCCGTAGCGGGTATCTATCGGGCGGCGAGCAGCAGATGCTGGCCATCGGCCGGTCGCTCATGTCGAACCCCAAGGTCATCCTGTTGGACGAGCCGTCACTGGGGCTGGCGCCGCTGATTATCGAGGAGATTTTCGGCATTATCGGCCGCCTGAACAAAGAGCACGGCGTCACCATTGCGCTGGTGGAGCAGAACGCGAACCTGGCGCTCAACATCGCCGATTTTGCCTATGTGATGGAAAACGGCTCCATCGTGATGGAAGGACCGGCAGAGCAATTGCGCGACAATGCGGACATCAAGGAATTCTACCTCGGCATTTCCGAACATGGTGAGCGCAAGAACTACCGGGATGTAAAACACTATCGCCGCCGCAAGCGCTGGCTGTCGTAACGCTGACTTCTGGACGGCCTGCGCCTGGCGGGCCTCGGCTTTCATTCATCCCAACGCGTTTTTCGCCCTGGGCCGCGGCGCGCAGCGGAACGGGTCGAAGGGTGAGGCGAAAGGTTTGGTTCACCGCAACGCCCACGTTAGCGGCTCCTTTGCCTGACCAAGCTGTGAACGAGGGCCGCGAAGGTGACCAGCCAGACCACGAAGGCGATCCAGAAGAAAATGATCGGCAGGCTTTTGAGAAAATCGAAGCCCAGCACGTCGACCATCGCCATGGTCGACACCGAATACATTCCCAGCGGAAAAACCGCACCCCAATAGAGCGGATCGTAGACCAGTGGATACCGTTTGTAGACGTGCCGCCAGACCCCCAGGATCAGTAGCATCGGGATCCACCACGTCCCGGTCGCCCAATAGAAGACGGTGAACCCTTTCAAAAATGGCAGGAGCGAGGCCAGGAACGGCGCGTCGTCGGTATTTGCAATCAGTTGCGAACCCGCCAGCGTCGAGATCGCCATCGCGCCCATATTGATCCAATAGGGCGGGGAGAGATCGCCGGGAGAGAAGTGGAAAAAGGTATAGCGGTAGAAGATGAGCGACATCATCCAGATGTACAGCATGCCGCCCCAGAGCCACATGGAGAGCGCCAGGAAATTCAGCTCGAGGCGGACCGGCTGCCCGATCCGCGGCGCCAGGATCGCGGCGAGGAGCGCGATCGATTGGGTCGCCACCACCGCCAGCAGCCAGGCGCCGCTGATACCCCGCTCCAGGGTCGGCTTGTTCTCCTTGACCGTGAAGGCGGTAAAGATCGTGTAGGTCAGGCCGATCCACAGGGCCACGGCCAAGAGCCACAGGGCGAAGCCGATCCAGCCATTGTCGGCGAGAATGACGAATTGGCTGCCGAGAATGCTTGTGGCGGCGACGAAGGTGAAGAAGCCCGGCCCCCGCTGGTGGTCGATCAGATCGGCGCCGAAACGGGCGGGAAAGCGGATCACGCGTGCAATATTCAGGCCCCATAGCAACACATAGGCAACGATGTTCAGGGCGAAGATCGGCCATGCTATATGCGGCAGTCCCACACGCCATGCCGCGAGCGAGACGATGCCTGTCGCCATCACCAACCCGAAATAGGCCGGTACCAGACCCGCGAGACCTTCGGAATGAATATCCGGGCGTTCGGCTAGCCGCGCCGTTGATCGTCGGTCTCCCTGGCATGGCCTTCCCTGCATGGTTTCCCCTGGATGGTTTCCCCTTCATGGCCTCCCTGGCGTCACCGTTCGCGCGTCACGTCATCAGGTTTTACGACACCTGGTTACGCGGCACCTCCCGGAACGGGCGGTCGGTGTCGGTTCGCGGCTCTTTCGGCATTTTCAGAATGCGCTCCGAGATGATGTTGCGCTGAATCTCGTCGGTGCCGCCCGCAATCGAAATCGCCGGCGTCGACACCAGAATTTCGGCGATGGTGCCGTCCATCCAGCTATCGTCGCCGGTCAGCATGGCGTCCGGCCCGGCGATCTGGGTGTGCGCCTGGTTGGCCGCGCGGGCGACATGGCTGGCCGCCAGCTTGCCGATGGAGCCCTCCGGCCCCTGCGGCTTGCCCTCTTCCTGGGCGGCGCGGGCGCGGCGGGCGGTCCATTCGGCGGCCTTGGCCATGGTCAGCACCTTGGCAATGTTCTGGCGGACGGCGGGATCCTCGAACTTGCCCATGGCCTGGGCATGCTCGACCAGCAGGTCGGCGCGGCCGGTGCGCTGCGGATACCAAACATAGGGCGCCAGCATGTGGTCGATTTCTTCGTTGTATTCCTCGTAGACCCGGCCGGGTTTGTGGATCTTCTGGTCGTAGCGCCGCGCGCCGTCCGCGCCCCGGCGTTCGTGCATTAGGGTGGTGGTCGCGACCTTCCAGCCCTCGCCGAGTTCGCTCACGCGCATTTCGTCGTCGATCACTGCGTCGGTAATGAACACCTGGTTGAACGAGGCATGACCGTTCATCTGCTTGAGCTGGTGCACATCCACTCCCGGCTGGTGCATGTTCAGGATGAAATAGGTCAGGCCCTTGTGCTTGACTGCGTCCCAGTCGGTGCGCGCCAGCAGCAGGCCGAAATGGGCATGATGAGCGCTGGTGGTCCAGACCTTCTGGCCGTTCACCACCCACTTGCCGTCCTTGAAATCGGCCCGCGTCGCCGCGCCGGCCAGATCGGAGCCGCTGCCGGGCTCGCTGAACAACTGGCACCAGGTTTCCTCGCCGGTCAGGATACCGCGCAGGTAGGTGCGCTTGTGCAGGTCGGAGCCGTGGGCCAGAATGGTCGCGCCCGCCAAGGTCCGGATACCGGCCTTGGCCGCGCCCACGGCGTCGAACTCGCGGAAGACTTCGTCCACCACCAGCGACATGGCGGCGGGCAGGCCCTTGCCGTGCCACTCTTCCGGGTAATGCGGCGCGCCCCAGCCGCTGTCGACCAGGATGTTGCGCCATTCGATCAGGGAACGGTTTACGTCCCAATTTTTTTCCAGGAATTGGCGGACTTCCGCGCGAACCTCTGCTTCGGTCATCTGGGTCATGGTTTAGGCGCTCCCTTTAAGCGGGCCAGTGCTGCATCATGCGGTCGCGGTGCCAGGCGGCGTCGCCGAGGAAGACCTCGCTCGCCTTGGCCCGCTTGAACCACAATTGCGTGTCGTTTTCGAAGGTAAAGCCGATGCCGCCATGCATCTGGATGGCGTGCACGGCCGTCTGGATATAGGCGTCCGACGCGTTCGCCTTGGCCATGGAGGCATAGGCACTGGCCTCCGGCTCGCCGTCGTCCAGCGCGCTGGCGGCGGCATAGGCGGCAGATTTCGCCAGCTCCACATCCAGCAGCATGTCGGCGGCCTTGTGCTTTGTCACCTGGAACGAGCCGATGGTGCGGCCGAACTGTACGCGCATGTTCACATACTCCAGCGCATCCTCGCGCAGCCGCTCGGCGCCGCCCACCATCTCGTTCGCCAGGCAGGCGAGGCAGGTGTCGTAGGTCCGGGCATAGGCTGCCTCGCCACTCTCCTCGTTGCCGAGCAGCATGGCCGGCGTCTCGTTAAAGTCGATCCGGGCGAGCTTGCGGGTCGGGTCCATGCTTTGGAGCGGCGTGCGCGTCACGCCGTCCTCCAGGTCATGCACCGCGAACAGGCCCAGATGCCCGTTCGGCAGGCGGGCGGCCGCGACCATCAGGCCGGCGCTCATGCCGTCCAGCACATAGCTCTTGGAGCCGGTCAGGCGGTGGACGGAGCCCGCTTCCGCCGCGGCCAGGCTGACGCTGTCCGGATCCCAGCCCTTGCCCGGCTCCGCCACGGCCAGGGTCGCGATGGACTCGCCGCTGGCGATTTCCGGCAGTAGGGCCGCCTTTTGCTCGTCCGTGCCGGCCTCGGTGATGGCGGTGGCGGCCATGACGGCAGAGGCGAAGAACGGCGCGCAGGCGAGCGCCCGGCCCATTTCCTCGCAGGCAATGGCGAGTTCGGTGACGCCGAAGCCGCCGCCGCCATATTCCTCCGGTATGTGCAGGGCGGTCAGGCCCAGATCCTGGGCCAGCGCCTTCCAGACGGCGGGGTCGTAGCCCCGTTCCGTCTCCATCAGCTTGCGCACGGCCGTGGTCGGCGATTTCGCCTCCAGAAAGCGGCGGATGACGTTGCGGAACTCGGTCTGTTCCTCGGTGAAGCTGAATTGCATCGGCGTTTCCGTCTCCTGGCCTCACAGCGAGGCTTTTCATTACTGGATATTGTACACAGCATATGACGGTGCCAACGTTCGTCAACGCTTGGCAGAGGCGTTGGCGGCGAACCATGTCAAACTGTATCGCTCGTGCAATGGCTCGGCTCAATCCTGCTCCTGCCTTACGCGGGAACCCGCCTTGCGCCGGGCACCGCCCCGCCGATAAAAATACCGCTGGAACGATGCAACTGGTCGAGCCTTTCACCAGCCTGTAGCATCGGCTGGGCCGTTCGCTTTTGGCACAAGAATTGCTTCGCACATCTCGTGGGGGCGATGGAGTTGCCGATCTTTCGGCATTGACGCTTACCGGAAAGGAATAATCATGCAACGAATCAAGGCATACGTCAGCAAAACCCTCTCTGCTGCTGCAATTTTAGCCGTCTCACTTTCGGCCTCACCGGCGAGCGCAAAGCCGGAACAGCTCACCATCTATGGAGGGCCGCTAAACACCAGTTGGTATATCATGGCAGGCTGGCTTGCGACCGAACTGCAAGAGAGCGGGGTGAAGGCGAACAGCGAGTTGGGCGGTGCCCTCAGCAATCTGATTCAGATTAGCCGGTCGCCGGAAAACATGGGCCTAACCTTCGCTGCTGCCGCGCAGATGGCCTATGACGGTGTGAAGCCCTTTCCGGCCCCGGTCGAAAACTTCTGCGCGATCCAGCTTTTGCAGCGCAGCTACTTCACCGCCCTGGTGGCCAAGGCCAGCGACGTGAAGTCTGCCGCTGATCTGGTCGGCAAGACCTTCAGCGGTCAGGCCGTCGGCAACCTCAGCCAAGTCGCACTTTCAGACTTCCTGAAGGCCAGCGGCGTGAACGAGGAAGATGTCGACATCGCCGTCGGCGGCCAGCAGTTTGGCGCAGACGGTGTGAAAGACCGCCGGTTTGCGGGCTTCGCTGCCATGACCGGTATTCCCTCCCCGCCGGTGATGGATGCTGCCACGTCGGTCCCGACGGAGTTTTTGCCGGTAGATGACGCCTTGTTCGCAAAAATAAAGGCTCTGAATGGCGGCTATGTCCGAGCCGACGATTCCGGCCGGCTCATACCCCGGCCAGACAGAAGACGTGCCGACATTTGGCACCTTTGCCATGTTGCTGATGAACCCCGACACCAGCGCAGACGATCAATATTTCGTCGCTAAGTTGGTGCACGACAATTGGGCGGGCCTGAACGCGGCACACGCTTCTACCAAATGGCTGACATTGGAAAACGCGGCAAAGATCCCGGGCGTGCCGCTCTGCCCGGGCGCGGAGAAGTACTGGTCCGAACAGGGTGCGCTCTAAGAGCCTAGCCCCGGTAGAGAGGCGGCGATGATGGCAACCACTCCAACGCCCGCGCATCAGCGCGAGCCCTATTTCGACCTGCCGTCCTGGCGGAACGAAATCGTGCCATTCTTCCGGCATTTCAACCTGAAGCGGCTGGCTTCGCTGATTGCCGTCGCGCTTTCTCTCTATCACCTCTACACCGGCTATACTGGCGAGCCCGTACCGGAATTCCACCGCCCGACCCACCTCATGTTCGCGCTCGCCGTGCTGTTCCTGGATCGGCAGCGAGCCGCAGACACGCGGCTGGGCAGGATCTGGCAATATGCCTGGGATTGGATCCTGATTGCGCTGCTGGTCGCCTCGTGCCTCTATCTCATTACCGGCGTTTCCTACATCCAAACGCGAATGCAGTTTATAACGCCGCTTACCGACCTGGAGTTGGTGTTGAGCGTTGCACTGTTCGGTGTCGTCCTGGAAGCAGCGCGGCGGACCACCGGCTGGATACTGGTGCTGGTCGTGCTTGCCTTCCTGGCATTTGCGCTCTGGGGCAACTACCTGCCTTCGCCATTCTGGCATCGCGGCAAGACCCTGGAAGAGGTCATGGACCTCATGTACCTGACCAACCTCGGCATGCTGGGGTCACCGCTCGGGGTCACGGCCAGCTACATCTTCCATTTCGTCTTCTTCGGTGCGCTGCTGATCGCCTCCGGCGCGGGGCGGTTCTTTACGGACGCCGCCGACGCGATCACCGGCCGTTATGTCGGTGGCGCTGCCAAGACCGCGGTGGTCTCCAGCGCATTCATGGCGTCGGTGTCAGGAACCGCGGCCGGCAATGTCGCGACCACCGGCTCTTTCACGATCCCGGCCATGAAAAGAGCCGGCTACAAGCCGGAATTCGCGGCTGCTGTGGAAGCGGTGGCCTCGTCCGGCGGCCTTATGACGCCACCCGTATTGGGCGCCACCGCCTTCGTCATGTCCGAGATGACGGGCATTCCTTATTACGAGATCGCCATTGCCGCGATCCTGCCCGCTATTCTGTACTATGTCGGCACCTTCATCACAGTCGACCTGGAAGCGCGCAAGCTCGGCCTGCCACCGATGAAGGAGGCGGACATTCCCCGCCTTTGGGATGTGGTGCGCCGCCAAGGCTATCTGCTGATCCCACTGGGCACGCTGCTCTGGTTCATTATCCAAGGTTATACGCTTGTTCATGCCGCCATCTGGTCGATCGGCACGCTGTTCGTCTTGCTGTTCATCTGCGATGTGGATAACCGCCGCCGTTTCGTGCGGGTTGCATGGGAGGCGCTGACTGGCGCGCCCCGGATGATCGGTCAAATCACCGTCGCCGTCACTATCGGCGGCATTCTGGTTGGTATCATCGTACAGACCGGCATTGGCGTACGCCTGTCGGCCATCATTCTGGAGCTTGCAGGCGGTAACCTGTTCTACATCCTGCTGCTGACCATGGCGTTCTCAATCCTGCTGGGCATGGGGATGCCGGCAACGGGCTCTTATATCATCCTTGCCTTGTTGCTGGGGCCGGGGATGGTGCAGTTGGGCGTGCCGCTGCTGGCCGCGCACATGTTCATCTTCTATGGCGGCTGCAAGTCAAACATCACACCGCCCGTCGCCATCGCAGCCTTTGCTGCCGCCGCAATCGCTGGGACGGGGCCCATGCGAACAGCCTTCCGGTCCTTCGTTATCGGCCTGCCAATCTATATCCTGCCGTTCATGTTCGTTTATTCGCCGAGCATTCTGGGTGTTGACAGCTACTCGTTCGATAGCGCCTGGCGCTTCATCACCGCCGCATTGGGAATTGCAGCGATATCGGCGGCCTGCGTCGGGTGGCTGTTCCGGCCGATGACCTGGCCCGAGCGGCTGTTTGCCTTTGGCGTTGCTGCCGTTTTCATCTTCCCTGGGCTATTGTTCGATGTTTTAGGATTTGTCGGGCTGGCGGTGCTGATAGGCTGGACCTATTCGACGCGCCGCTGGCAATCTGTCGGAAGCCTGATCGCCAAAGCGTGAGCCACAAAATTGAAGATTCCCATGTCTGTTAATGCCCGCCTCGCTGTCGATATCGGCGGCACGTTCACCGACCTGGTGCTGGAAAAGGGCGATGGCAACTTTCATAGCGTCAAGGTACTGACAACGCCGCACGCGCCGGAGCGGGCCGTGCTGGAGGGCACCCGGCGCATCTTGGCGGAGACCGGGGTCGCCGCGGGTGACGTGGGTCTGGTAATTCACGGCACTACGCTTGCGACCAACGCCCTGATCGAGCGCAAAGGGGCCAAAACAGCACTGATCGCGACGGAAGGCTTCCGCGACTCGGTCGAAATCGCCTATGAGCACCGTTTCGAGCAGTACGACCTTTATATGGAGCGCCCAGCGCCCCTGGTGCCTCGCCATCTGCGCCTGACGGTGCCTGAGCGCCTGGCGGCGGACGGCTCGGTTTTGCTGCCCATGGATGAAGCCGCCGTGGAGGCGCTGATCCCAACGCTTCGGGACGAGCAGATCGAGGCGGTCGCCATTGGCTTCCTGCACTCCTACCTGAACGACCGGCATGAGCGGCGCGCGGGCGAGATCGTCGCCGCGGCGCTGCCGGATGTGGCGATCACGCTGTCGTCCGACGTCTGTCCGGAAATCCGGGAATACGAGCGCCTGTCCACCGCCTGCGCCAACGCCTATGTGCAGCCGCTGATGGCGGGCTATATCCGAGCGGCTGGAAAGCGGCTTGCAGGAGCTTGGCCTGGATTGCCCGCTGCTGTTGATGATGTCGTCCGGCGGGGTAACCACGGTGGAGACTGCCGTCCGCCAGCCCATCCGCCTGGTCGAAAGCGGCCCCGCAGGCGGGGTGATCCTGGCCCTGGACGTGGCGGCGGAGAATGGCGTCGCCGATGCACTGTCTTTTGACATGGGCGGCACAACGGCCAAGCTCACCCTGATCGACGGCCTGCAGCCGCAATATGGGCGGACGTTTGAGGTGGCACGCGCCTACCGCTTTCTGAAGGGCTCGAGGCCTGCCGCTGCGCATTCCCGTGATCGACATGGTGGAGATCGGGGCGGGCGGCGGCTCCATCGCCCGGGTGGACGAACTCAAACGCATCAATGTCGGGCCGGACAGCGCTGGCTCCGACCCGGACCCGCCTGCTACGCCGCGGGCGGGACGGAGGCGACCGTCACCGACGGCGATTTGGTGCTGGGCCGGATCGATCCCGGCAATTTCGCGGGCGGCAAGATCGCCCTGGACGCGGCGGCGGCAGAGATGGCGGTGGCCGAGCATGTCGCCGGACCGCTCGGCATGGATGCGGCGATTGCGGCAGCGGGCATCGCAGAAATCGTGGACGAGAACATGGCGAGCGCCGCGCGCGTGCACGCCGTCGAAAACGGCAAGGACACCGCCGGGCGCACGCTGATTGCCTTTGGCGGCGCCGCCCCGCTGCATGCCGCGCGATTGGCGGAGAAGCTGGGCATTTCCCGGGTGATCGTGCCGAAGGGGGCGGGCGTTGGCTCCGCCTATGGTTTTCTGCGCGCGCCCATCGGCTACGAGGTGGTGCGCACCCGGCTGGTGCGGCTGCAAACGTTTGAGCCGGAGGCCCTCAACGACCTGTTCGAAGGCATGAGGGCAGAGGCGGCGGCGGTCGTCCGGCTCGGCGCGCCGCAGGAAAAGCTGGTGGAGGTCCGCACCGCGTTCATGCGCTACCGTGGCCAGGGCCACGAAATCACCGTCACCCTGCCGAACCGCGCCTACACGGACACGGACGCGGCCGCCTTCAAGACGCTGTTTGAGCAAGCCTACACCGCGCTGTTCGGCCGGATCATTCCGGGCCTGGAGATCGAGGCACTATCCTGGACGCTATCGCTCGCCACCGCCCGCGCGCTGCCGGCAAGGGCCGCCGATCCTGCCAAGGCGGCGCTGCCGACAGCCCATGGCACTCGCCGCCTTTTCGACACGGTGAGCGGCGGATTTGCCGAAGCCGCGGTGCACGCCCGCGCGGCGCTCGCGCCCGGGATGGCGCTGCCGGGCCCCGCCGTCATTGTCGAGGACGAAACCGCGACCCTGGTCCCCGCCGCCTTTACCGCAAGCATTAACGCGCTCGGCCAGATCGTGTTGGAGCGAAGGTAGGATGACGAAAGCTGAAATCATGTGCATCTCACCCCGCCTTCCCTCCGACCCCTTCTCCCGCGAAAGCGGGAGCCCATGCCTGAGATATCAGTCCATGCGGAAACGCCTCTGGCATGGATCCCCACTTTCGCGGGGAAGAGAGAAAATATTGGATTTGGCACACAGCCCTTCGGCGCTTCTCAAGGGAGCCTAGACATGACCCAAGCATCTGGCATGGAGGCCATCCGCAACCAGGTCATGTGGAACCGCCTGCTTTCCGTGGTGGAGGAGCAGGCGCAGACGCTGGTCCGCACCGCCTTCTCCACCTCGACGCGCGAGGCGGGGGACGTTTCCGCCGGCGTGTTTGACCTGAAGGGGCGGATGCTGGCCCAGGCGGTGACCGGCACGCCCGGCCACATCAACTCCATGGCGCGCTCGGTTGTGCATTTCGTCGACCGAGATCCCGGTCGAGACCATGAAACCGGGCGACGTCTACGTCACGAACGACCCCTGGAAAGGCACCGGCCATCTGCACGACCTGGTCGTCACCACGCCAATCTACCGCGACGGCCGGATGGTAGCGCTGTTTTCCTGCACCAGCCATCTGGTCGATATCGGCGGCGTCGGCCTGTCGCCGGACGGGCGCCAAATCTATCACGAGGGCCTGTTCATCCCGATCATGCCGCTGGTCAGCGAAGGCGTGATGAACGAGTGGCTGCTGAAGATTTTCCGCGCCAATGTGCGCGAGCCGGTCCAGGTCGAGGGCGACATCTACGCGCTCGTCGCCTGCAACGAGATCGGCGGCGAACGCCTGCTGGCGATGATGGACGAATACGGCCTGGAAAACCTGGACGCGCTTGGCGACCACATTATCGGCGAAAGCCGCCGCGCCATGGCCGATGCCATCAACAGGCTGCCGAAGGGTTCCTGGAAGGGTGCGATGACGATCGACGGCTACGAGCGGCCCATCGACCTTGCCGCCACGGTGACCATCGGCGACGGCGAGATCGTGGTGGATTTCGACGGCTCGTCTGGCGTCAGCGACCGCGGCATCAACTGCCCGATGTGCTATACGGAAGCCTATACCAGCTTTGGCGTGAAGTGTGTGGTGGCGCCCGGCGTGCCCAACAACACCGGCACCCTGGACGCGATCAAGGTGGTGGCGCCGGAAAACACCATCGTCAACGCACCCCATCCCTGTGCTGTGGTGGGGCGATCCACCATCGGGCACATGCTGCCGGACGTGGTATTCGGCGCGCTGCATCAGGCGTTGCCGGACACGGTGCCGGCGGAGGGGACGTCCAACCTCTGGAACCTGCCCCTGGGTGCGGGGCATGGCCTCACCAGCAGGGCGGGGGACCAGGCAACGGCCTTCACTACCATGAGCTTTCATTCGGGCGGCGCAGGCGCACGGCCACACCAGGACGGGCTTTCGGCGACGCCATATCCTTCCGGCGTGCGCAACGTGCCGGTGGAGATCACGGAGGCGATCACGCCGCTGGTGATCTGGCGCAAGGATTATCGCGCCAATTCGGGCGGGCCGGGCCGCCAGCGCGGCGGGCTGGGTCAGGTCATGGAGATCTCCAGCCGCGAGCCCGCGCCCTTCGGCCTGTTCGCCCGCTATGAGCGCGTGCACTACCCGCCCCGCGGCCGCGACGGCGGCGGCAATGGCGCCAACGGACGGCTGACCCTGGTAAAGGCGGGCGAGACGCTGCGCAACAAGGGCTTTCAGGTGGTGCCGAAAGGCGACCGTCTGCTGGTGGAGATGCCCGGCGGCGGCGGCTATGGCGACCCTTATCAGCGCGCGGCGGAGGCAGTGGCCGCCGACGTGAAGGCCGGCCTGGTCAGCCGCGAAGCGGCCGAGCGGGACTATGGCGTTTCGGTGCTGGCGGACCTTTCAGCGTGGATGCCGCGGCGAGGCAGGACGCAGTCTGCGATAGGAAGGTCCGAGCGCTGGCCGCCTTTCTCCGGCAGCTCGCATGCAGGGCCCGGGAATCGGCGAGGCCATGTCACGGCGGCCGGCAGCCGAAGAGGCAAAATGTAATCCAGACGCATCAAACGGCTTTCTGAGCCAGGAGGCACCGGCTCAGGGCCGGGGATGCAGGGTCACTCAACTGCTCACGCCATCACTCGGCCGCAAACCGCTCCTTCGCGTCGTCGCGCAGTTCGACCTTGCGGATCTTGCCGGAGGCGGTCATGGGGAATTCGTCGACAAACACCACGTGCCGCGGGATCTTGAAGCTCGCGACCTTGCCCCGGCAGAAGGCGATCACGTCGTCCTCGTCGATCTGCCCGCCGGGCGCTTTCTGCACATACGCGACGCCGACCTCCGCCAGTTGCCGGTCCGGGCAACCGACCACCGCGGCCTCATGCACGGCCGCGTGCTCGCGCAGCAGGCCTTCTACCTCCATCGGGTCGACGTTTTCGCCGCCGACCTTCAGCATATCCTTGTACCGGCCGAGAAAATGCAGGCTGCCGTCCGGCCGGTGGATCGCCGCGTCGCCGGTCTTGAACCAGCCGTCATCGGTGTGACTGGCTCGCGTTTCTTCGGGCTTCTCATAGTAGCCCATCATCAGGTAGCGGCTGCGCACCTGCAGCTCGCCTTCCTCGCCGGCCGGCCGTGGCACGCCGGTTTCGGGGTCGGCCACGCGGATTTCGTAGCCGAGCCCGACCGTGCCGTTGCCTTCCATCCGCTCTGCCAGCGGGTCGTCCAGCCCGTTCATGGCGACGCCCAGCCAGGTCTCGGTCATGCCGAAGCCCGAAACGGACCGCATCGGCGCCAGCGTCGTCGCGCCTCGATACATGATCGGCTTGGTGCTGAGCGGTCCGGCGCCGAATATGCCGGTGCGCAGGGTAGAGACATCGCGCGGCCGCATCTCCTGCGCCTCGCAGAGCCCTTTTACGTGGGCATCGAAACCATCGATGATCGTCACCCCCTCCCGCTCGATCAGGTCGAGGCTTTCATTGGGATCGAAGGTTTCGGTCACAATATGCCGCGCGCCGGTCACCTGGGACATCAGCATGGCTTCTGAGAAGCCGAAGGCATGGAACAGCGGCAGGTAGCCGAGGATGGTGTCGCGTGGCGTGATATTGAAACGGAAGCCGCGTTCCGCCACGTTGCGGACCAGATTGTGGCCGTGCATGGCGCCCTTTGGAAAGCCCGTGGTGCCGGACGTGTACATGATCAGCGCGCGCCCTTCCGGATCGACGCTCTCCGCCCGCGCCTCCAGCTCGGCGGCGGTCACCTCGCCGGCATTGGCGAGTGCCGCCTGCCAGTCGACGGTGCCGGCATGGCCCCCGGCGCCCAGAATGATCACCTTGCGCAGCATCGGGAAATGGGAATCGTCGACCGTGACGCCCTCATCCGGCAGCGTCACCACCTCCCGCACCATGGCCAAGTAGTCTATAGGGCCGGAGGTGTCGTGGGTGATTAACACCTTGCTGTCGGACTGGCGCAGCACGTAAGCCAAGTCATGGGTGCGGAAGCGGGTGTTGATCGGCACCAAAACCGCGCCGATCTTCACCACCGCAAAGGCCAGAAAGACCCAGTCGTCGCGGTTGTTGAGCCAGAGCGCGACATGGTCGCCGGCCTGCACGCCCTCCGCCATCAGGGCACGCGCCGCCTGATCGATGCGCTCGGCGAGCTCTGCGAAGGTATAGCGGCGGTCGGCGAAAACCAGCGCCTCGCGCGCGCCCCATTTCGCGGCCGCCGCCGCAGACAGATCGCCGAGCCGTTCCGGTTCCCAATAGCTGTTCATGGCCTCATTCCTCCGCGTCCTGTCCTTCTGTGTTTATGGCGTCGCCGCCGGCGCCGTATCCTCCATGAAGGTCCGCACGGCGTCGAGCCGGCCGGCAACCCCGCCCCTGGCGACCGGGTCGAGCAACAGGTGCGAGATGCCGATCTCCCGCAATTGACCGATGGTCTCCAGCATCCGGTCCCGGCTGCCGCCGATCGCCTTGTCGGCAGGCATCGCGCCCGCCGGGTCCAGATAGATGCGCAGTGACAGGCTCAAGTCGGACGGATCGCGGCCCAGCGCCTCGCATTCCCGCTGGATCTGCGACCAGGCCTCCTGGATCTCGGTCCGCGGCTGAAATGCTGCGTGGAAGGCCTGGCCGTATTTAGCGACGCGCCGGAAGGCCGCCGGCGTCGAGCCGCCAACCCAGATCGGAAAGGGCGTTTGCACAGGCTTCGGCTCGAAGCCGACCTTCGGGAAGGAATAGAATTCGCCATCGAACGAGGGCTCGGACTCGGCGAACAGGCGGTGGAAAATTCCCAACTGCTCGTCGGCGCGCTTGCCGCGCCGGTCCCACGGCATGCCCAGCACCGCGGCTTCCTCCGCCATCCAACCGACGCCGACTCCCAGAATGGCGCGGCCTTCCGAGAGCACGTCGAGGCTGGCGATCTGCTTTGCCGTCTGCACCGGCATCCGGTAGGGCAGGATCAGCACGGACGTGCCGAGCCGCAGCTTTCCCGTGCAGCCGGCGACGAAGGTCAGGGTGCTGATCGGGTCCAGCCAACCCATATCCGGCGAAGGCTGGAACGAGCCGTCATCGGTATAGGGATATTTGGATTCGATCTCGGCGGGCCAGCAGACATGATCGCTGACCCAGGCGGAATGACAGCCCAGCCGCTCGATCTCCTGCGCGAAGTCCATGAGCGTCTTGCGGTCGACCTGCCGGCCCAAATGCGGCAGGTGAACTCCCCATTGCATGGCCGTTTCCCTTTATCACGTGGAGTTTTCGGAAAGGATCGGTCATCGGCGCCGGATGTCAAGCCGGGCCATTCTCAAGCGGCGCCGGATGTCAAGCGGCGCCGCTCACTCTGCCGCAAGGCGGGATGGTCAAGTGGTCCGGTTGCGCAATTCTTCGGCAAAGGCCTCGTCGCTCGCGGCCCGTTCGGTCGATTCGCGCACCCGGATCAGCGGCGTTTCTTGTGCGGCCCCTGAACGCGGGTCTTCCGGCGTGACCAGGCCGCCCGAGACAACCATCTTGATGCCTTCTTCGACCGTCATTTCCAGGATCACTACGTCCTTTCTCGGCAGGAACAGAAGAAAGCCGCTGGTCGGGTTGGGTGTCGTGGGCAGAAAGATGTTCAGCAGCTTCTCGTCGGTCAGATTCTGAACCTCGCCCTCCGTCGTGCCGGAAAGAAAGCCCAAACACCAGATGCCGCGCCGCGGATACTCGATCAGCACCACGTGCCGAAAGGCGCTCGACTGTTTCTGCAGGACGGTCTCGAAGATCTGCTTCAGCGCGTTGTAGACCGTGCGGATGATCGGCATCTTGTTGAGGACGCGCTCGGCCGCCCGCATCAGCGACCGGCCGACCAGACCCGCGGTCAGCGCCCCGATCAGCGTCAGGCCGATGACGAACATCACCAGCCCGAGTCCCGGAATGCCGAAGGGCAGATAGTACTCGGGATTATAGGCCGCCGGTATGATATTGCGGACGGTCGAATCGAAGAACTCGATGATCTGCAACGCCAGCCAAACCGTGATCGTGATCGGCGCGGTTATCAGCACACCGGCAAAGAAATAATTACGCAGCTTCGCCATGAAGGAGCGGCCGATCAGCTTGGCATGCCGCTCTAACAAGCCGGGCTTTGGTTGCCGGGGGGCTCTGGCCATAGATACTCCTCAATTTCGCTGACGCTAACATGCCAAAAGCTGGCCGGATTGTCAGCCGGGGGAATGGAAGTCATTCCCGTTCGCAAATAATGTGTCATTGCCGCCCGGCAAGGAGCGGCGGAAAGAGCGCCCGCGCTAGGATCTTTCCGGGGTGATTTAACCGCAGGCCGAAATCTGGCCTGTCCCGCACGAAGGCAATCCGGCACAATCGCCTTTCCGTCATACGTTCCGTCATTCAGGCGTTCACACAAAAGGAAGCGGCGGCATGAGCAAGAGCGATCTGGCCGGCAAGAGCATCGAGGAATTGGGCGTGGCCCTCCGCTCCGGGGCGGTGCGGGCAACCGATATCGCCGAGCATGTCATCGCGGCGCAGGATGCGCTGGAGCCTTCGCTGCATGCCTACCGCGAGTGGAACGCCGACTATACGCGCGCGCAGGCGAAGGCCGCCGACACCGCGTTCGCGGCCAAATATGACCTCGGCGTCTTGCAGGGTCTGCCCGTATCGGCCAAGGACCTTTACGCGGTTGCCGGATATGACACCTATGCCGGGACCGCCTTTCCCTTGCCGATGTTCGAGGAAGAAGGCCCGGTCGTCCGGGCGGTGCGCGGCCAGATGGCGGTCATCCCCGGCAAGACGCACATGGTGGAATGGGCCTTTGGCGGCATCGGCATGAACCCGCATTGGGAGACGCCGCGCAATCCCTGGGATGCGAAGGAGCACCGCGTGCCCGGCGGCTCCTCCAGTGGCGCGGGTGGGTCGCTCTGGCAGGGCTCGGCCGTGGTGGCGCTCGGCAGCGACACGGCGGGCAGCGTGCGTATTCCCGCCAGTTGGACGGGGACGGTCGCCGTGAAAACCAGCTTCAAGCGCTGGTCACTGGAGGGCATCGCGCCGCTCTCGCCCTCGCTGGACACGCCGGGCATCCTTACCCGCTCGGCGGAGGACGCGGCGCTGGCCTTCGGCGCGCTCGACCCCAAGGTGGACGACGCCAGGGCGTTTCTGCGCCGTTGCCGGCTGGCGGACGCGGGCCGCTTCACCCTGGGCGTCTGCGACTGGATGTTCGAGGACAACGACCCCGGCGTGGCGGAGACGGTACAGACGGCACTGCGCGAACTGGAAGCGGCCGGCGCCCGGATCGTGCAGGTCAGCGTGCCGAACCTGAGAGAGCTGCATGAAATGTTCCGCCGCGGCGGTATTGCGGGCCTGGAGTTCGCTGCCTTCATCAACCAGCCCGGCATGGAGAAGTGGAAGAAAAGCCTCGACCCGATCGTGCGCTCGCGCTTTTCCTCGATCGAGGCAGTACCGGCCGGCGAATACATCGCGCGCATCCGGCGCATGAGCGAGATGGCGGCGGAGGCGAAGCCGGTGTTCGACCATGTCGATGCCATTGTCGGCCCCACGGTTCCGATCACGCCGCCGAAGATCACCGACCTGCAATCGGTCGACGCATATCAGGCCAAGAACCTGCTCTCGCTCCGCAATACCAGCGTCGGCAATATTTTGGCGCTGTCGGGCGTCAGCATACCGGCGGGACTGGATGCGGCGGGCATGCCGGTCGGCCTGCAATTTCTGACGGCGGACGGCGCCGACGAAATGGCCGTTGCCATGGCGGTCGCCTGTGAAAGGGTGCTGGGCACACCGCGCGCGCGGCTGGGCACGCCGCCTTGCTGTCCCTGAAGCGCTTCATTGGTGGCTTAAACGACAGTAATGAGGAAATCACAACCATGCCTGAAATTTCAACGGCGGAACCGCCAAAGAAGCATGAGACCATCCACGGCAAGCGCATGGCGTATGTAGAGATAGGCGAGGGCGACCCGATCGTCTTTCTGCATGGCAATCCGACCAGTTCCTATCTCTGGCGCAATATCATGCCACACGTGCAGGATTTGGGCCGCTGTATCGCGCCGGACCTGATCGGCATGGGTGATTCCGACAAGCTGGACGTTGCGGGTCCCGGCTCCTATCGCTTCGTCGACCATCGCCGCCATGTTGATGCCTTGTTCGATCAACTCGGCATACATGGCAATGTCACCCTGGTCGTGCACGACTGGGGCTCCGCCTTGGGTTTCGACTGGGCCAACCGCCACCGCGACGCCATGAAGGGCATGTGCTACATGGAGGCCATGGTCCGGCCGGTGACCTGGGAGGAATGGCCGGACGAGGCGCGGGGCGTGTTCCAGGGCTTTCGCTCCGACAAGGGCGAAGCGATGGTGCTGGAAAAGAACGTGTTCGTGGAGCGCGTGCTGCCCGGTTCGATCATCCGACCCCTGTCCGACGAAGAGATGGCCGTCTACCGCCGGCCCTTCGCCGAAGCCGGCGAGGACCGCCGCCCGACCCTGACCTGGCCGCGTGAAATTCCCATCGACGGCGAGCCGAAGGACGTGGTGGCCATTGCCCAAGCCTATGCCGAGTGGCTCGCCCATTCGGCTATGCCGAAACTGTTCGTGAATGCCGAGCCGGGCGCGATTCTGACCGGGCCGCAGCGGGAATTCTGCCGCACCTGGCCGAATCAGACCGAAGTCAGCGTCAAAGGCAGCCATTTCATCCAGGAAGACTCGCCGCACGAGATCGGCGAGGCGCTGCGCACCTGGCTTCAGAGCCTGTAGCGTCGTGGCCGCCATGATCCCGGCCATGCGAAAACGGCACGACCGGCTTTAGCGCGGCGGCGGGGTGAGACGAGGCAGCGGCATGAATCTGGGCCTCTACGGCACCTTGCAGGATCCCGAAGTGCGCACGCTGGTGCTGGGCGACGCCTGGCGCAATGCGGGCTGGACCGGCGTGCTGCATGGCTGGGCGCGCTACTACGTGCAGGGCGAGACCTACCCCGGCATCCGCCGCGAAAACGGTGCGGCCATGGACGTGCTGGTGCTGCATGATGTCGGGCCGGAAGCACTCGCCGCTGCGGATGCGTTCGAGGGGGATGAATACCGCCGGGAATTGCTCGACGTGACCTTCGCCAGCGGCGCTTCGCGGCCGTGTTCTGCCATGTTTTACGTGCCGTACCCGTGGGTCACGCTCGGCAGCCGGGTCTGGCGTTACGACGCGGATTGGCGGGCCCGGCATCGTGCCGCCTTTCTGCGGGCGACGATTAGGTGAAGCACGAGGCGCCTGATAAAGCCGGACCGCCGCCCGCCGGGGATCGGAACGCGCCATGACGCGGCGCTCACCGACAGAGGCAGCAACGGCGCTCGGCCAGTCTTCCGCCCATGCGAACAGCTCCGGCTCGATTGCCGCCGGGCATTTCATGGGCCTGTTCACCGCGCTTTCCTTTGGCAGCGCCTATCCCGTCGGCAAGCCAATCGTCGCGGTGGTCGATCCCTTCGTCTTTTCCTCGGCCCGCTATCTGGTTGCGGGGCTGGTATTGCTGATCGGGCTCCAGATCTTCACGCGCCGCGGCGCGACGGTGCCGTGGCGCGAGGTGCCCGCGCTCGCCTTTACGGGTTTCCTGGGCTTTACCGTGTTTCAGGGGCTCTGGGGCGTGGCGCTGGATCTGACCACGGCCTCAAAGGCGTCGGTGCTGGTCTCAACCACGCCGATTTTCGGGGCGATCATCTTCGCGCTGCAAGGGCACAGGCTGCCGGCCCGCGCCTGGATGGGCGTGCTGGTCGCCTTTGTCGGGGTGTTTTGCGTCATCAACAATTCGTTCGACACCATCACGCTCAATGGCGGCTCGTTCTATGGCGACGCGCTTTTCGTGGCGATCGCAGGCGTCTGGGCGCTTTATGGCGCCCTCTCCCGGCCGCTGATCGCCCGCCTGGGCGCGGCGCGGTCCGCAGCCTGGGCCGCATTTCTGGGCGCGGCGATGCTGTTGCCCTTGGCCGCGCCGGGGGCGCTGGTGCAGGATTGGCAGGCGGTGCCGCCGGGCCTGCTGCTGAACTTTGCCCACGTGGCGCTGATCGTCGGCTGCCTCGGCATGCTGACCTGGAACGGCGGCCTGCGCCGGCTGGGCCTGCCCAAGATGACGGCGTGGCTGTACCTGACCCCAGTCTCCGCGGTGGTGCTGGCGAATTTGATGCTCGGCGAGTGGCTGACGGCGCCGCAGATCGCTGGCGCCGTGCTGGTGCTGAGCGGCGTCGCCTTGACGCAGCGCTCACACTGAGAGGGTCTTACGGTAAAGGCCAGTGAGCTCTCCGGGTGATTCTTCCAGTGGTTCTCCGAACGTACAGGAAGCGGTCCCAAGGCGGAACCGGCAGCTCGATCGAGCAGATCGGGTGTAAATACATGGGTCTGCTTCAACAAAAATTGAGGCGGTCCGCTCCCCAGGCATCGTAGCCCCGCTACTTCGTGGGCACCCGTGCGGAAGCCAAATGTATGGCCCCGCCAAGGCATTTATCAACGATTTATCAGGAATTTCCGTATGTTGAGCGCAGTAGTGAGAGAATACAATATAAGATTGAATGGCGCCAAATAGACGCAAAATTGCTTAGACGGATAAGCCGGTGTTCGGCATGTAGGCATCAAGTTCTGCCGCCTGGGGGCAAATTTGTAATATAAAGCTTGAATGTGCGCTTGATGCTGCACACAATGTGTGCGTGCCCTGTCCTGGTGATGGATGTGTATGCATTCGTGGCCGTGGGCGGGCACATGACCGTTTCGTAACATCCTATTCGGTGTTACAGACGGTTCACGCTCTCTCCTGACTTCGCCCCGGAATGCTTCGGCACTTCCGGGGTTTTTTTTAGGCCGCCTTCGTATTGGAATGGTGAATCTGCTCTCAATGTAAAAATTAGAGCATGTTTCCCAACAAATTGATCGCGATAGCGATTCAATCTGATCGGGCGATGCTCTAGGCTCGGATTTCCGCCTGCCCGGCGCCGAGGGCCGCCAGCACCGTCGCGACGATGCCATCCGCATCCAGCCCGGCCTCCCGTACCTGCTCTTCCGGCTTGTCCTGTTCCAGGAACCGGTCCGGCATGCTCAGCGGGCGGATTTTCAGGCCATGGTCGAGCAGGCCCTGCCGCGCCAGAAATTCCAGCACGATCGCGCCGAAGCTTTGCGGCGATGCCTCCTCAACCGTCACCAGCATGGGGTGGTCGCGGGCAAGGCGGCGCACAAGGTCTTGGTCCAACGGTTTGGCAAAGCGGGCATCGGCTACCGTGGCCGAAAGGCCGTGTGCCGCCAGCCGGTCCGCCGCCTGCAGGCAGGCGGACAGGCGCGAGCCATAGGACAACAGCGCGACCGCGGTGCCTTCCCGCATGATCCGGCCCTTGCCGATCGGCAGCACCTCGCCCCGTTCCGGCAACGCAACCCCGGTGCCCTCGCCCCGCGGAAAGCGCACGGCGGATGGGGCGTCGTCGATAGCGGCGGACGTGACGATCATATGGCGCAATTCGGCTTCGTCGGATGGCGCCATCAGCACAAAGCCGGGCAGGCTGCCCAGATAGGCCGTATCGAATGCGCCGCAATGGGTGGAGCCGTCGGCGCCTACATATCCGGCTCGGTCGATGGCGAAGCGCACCGGCAACCCCTGGATCGCCACATCGTGCACCACCTGGTCAAATGCGCGCTGCAGGAAGGTCGAGTAAATCGCGCAGAACGGCTTCAGTCCCTCCGTTGCCATGCCAGCGGCAAAGGTGACGGCGTGCTGTTCGGCGATGCCGACATCGAAGGTTCGATCCGGAAAGGCTTTGGCGAACTTGTCCATGCCGGTACCGGATGGCATGGCGGCGGTAATGCCGACAATGCTGCGGTCTTCCTTGGCTTCCCGGATCAGCGTTTCGGCAAACACGTTCGTATAGGAGGGGGCTTTCGGGGCGCTTTTCGACTGTACGCCGGTGACGATGTTGAACTTGGAAACGGCGTGGTACTTGTCGTCGGCGGCCTCCGCCGGCGCGTAGCCCTTGCCCTTTTTCGTCACGACATGGATCAGCACCGGGCCATGCTCGGCGCTGTCGCGCACGTTGCGCAAGACCGGCAGCAGGTGATCCAAATTATGGCCGTCAATTGGGCCGATATAGTAGAAGCCCATTTCCTCGAACAGGGTGCCGCCGGTCGCGATGCCGCGGGCCATGCTTTCCGCCCGCCGCGCGGCCTTTTCGAACGCGCCGGGAAAGATGCGCGCGATATCCCGCGCCAGATGGCGCAGAGAGGCATAGGGGCGCGAGGAAATCAGGCGCGAGAGATAGGCGCTCATCGCGCCCACCGGCGGCGCAATGGACATGTCGTTGTCGTTCAAAATGACAACCAGCGGCAGGTCCATGCTGCCCGCGTTGTTCATGGCCTCGTACGCCATGCCGGCGGACATGGCGCCGTCGCCGATCACGGAGATCACCCGCCTGGGATCTTTCTTCCAGTGGCTGGCAAAGGCCATGCCGAGGCCGGCGGAGATGGACGTGGAGGAATGGGCCGCGCCGAAGGGGTCGAACTCGCTTTCGCTGCGCTTGGTGAAGCCGGAAAGCCCGTCGCCCTGGCGCAGCGTGTGCATGCGCGCGCGCCGCCCGGTGATGATCTTGTGCGGGTAGCATTGGTGCCCGACGTCCCAGATCAGCCGGTCGCGCGGAGTATTGAAGACATAATGGATCGCTGTCGTCAGCTCGACCACCCCCAGGCTCGCCCCGAAATGTCCGCCAGTCCCGGAGACGGCGTCGATGGTCTCCGCCCGCAATTCGTCCGCGAACTGCCGCAACTGCTCCTCCGGCAGTTTGCGGAGGTCTGCCGGGAAGTCTACCTGGTCGAGCAAGGGCGACTTGCTGTTAGAAATGGTCAATTGCATCTCCCTCTACACTGCACCCGCATGAGTGGAGCGCGCTTTGGCTTTCAATTTGGTTAATCACGCTGCACGTTCTACGGAAAAAATCGCCGCCTGGCGCAAGGGTTCCGCCTCCGCGCCGAATCCGGCCAGGTGCCCGAGCGCCTGATCCAGCAGCGTGCGCGCCTTCGCCCGCGCCTCCTCCGCGCCCAGAACGGTGATGGCGGTAATCTTGCCCGCCTGTTCGTCCTTGCCGACCCGCTTGCCTAGGGTCGCTTCGTCGCCCTCCAGGTCCAGCAGGTCGTCCGCAATTTGAAAGGCCAGCCCCATGTCCATGGCATAAGCATACAGGGCAGCGCGGGCCGCGATGGGCGCTTCGCCCAGCACCGCGCCGGCCTCGCAGGAAAACGCAAACAGCGCGCCCGTTTTCATGCGCTCCATGCGCGCGACATCGCCATAGGTGGCATCGCGCGGCGGCTCCAGGTCCAAGACTTGGCCGCCGACCATGCCGCCCGCGCCGACGGCCTGCGCCAGCCCGCTGACCAGTTCGCAGCGCACTGCCGCGTTGGCATGGGTCGCGTCGGCCGCCAGCACCTCGAACGCCAAAGGCAACAGTGCGTCACCCGCCAAAATGGCGGTCGCCTCATCGAATGCCTTGTGCACCGTCGGGCGGCCCCGGCGGAGATCGTCATCATCCATCGCCGGCAGATCGTCGTGGATCAGCGAGTAACTGTGCAGGAACTCGACCGCGGCGGCGACCCGCAGCGACTGCGCATCGGGCACGCCGAACAAACGGGCGCTGGAGACGACGAAGAACGGCCGCAGCCGCTTGCCGGGCCCGAGGGTGGCATAGCGCATCGCCTCAAACAGCGCCGCTTCCGGCGCCTCGCCCGACGGCAACAGGACTTGCATGATGGAGTCGGTCCTGGCGGCGATCGCTTCCAGATTTTCCTTGAAACCGGCCATGCTTTCCCGCCTAGCCCGCGTCGATCGGGCGGGCGTCGGTGGGCTGACCGGCGGCGTCGAGGGTGATGCGCTCGACCTTCTCCCGCGCTTCCCGCAGCTTTGCCTCGCAATGCTGCTTCAGGGCCGCGCCCCGTTCATACGAGGAAATAGCAGCATCCAGGCTCGCCTTGCCCTGTTCGAGGCTGGCGACGATCGCTTCCAACTCTGCCAGCGCTTCCTCGAACGAAAGCTCGCTGACCTTTCGAGCGTTGTTCGTGTTCGCGCTCTCGCTCATCGAATTGGGCATCGAATTGGGCATCGGATTGGGCTCGTCAACTTGTGCATACGCATCAGGCCCCCGCCATCAGTTCGCGTACATGGGCCACTGTGCAGGCGGCGAGAGCTTCGAGGTCATAACCGCCTTCCAGCGCAGATACCAGCCGACCGTCGCAACATTCATCTGCGACTGACAATAATTCGCGGGTAATCCAGCCAAAATCTTCGACCTGCAGCGCAATATTGGCCAACGGATCGCGCTCGTGTGCATCAAAACCTGCAGAAACGATCAAAAGGTCCGGGCGGAACGTCCGGACGGCAGGCAGGATCTTCGCCTGCATCGCCTCCCGAAACGCTTTTCCGTCCGCACCCGGCGGCATTGGCGCGTTGACAATGTTCTTCCCGTTCGCACCGCGCTCGCCCGCCGCGCCGGTGCCGGGAAACAGCGGCATCTGGTGGGTGGAGCCATAAAACAGCGATGGCTGGTGCCAAAACGCCGCCTGAGTGCCGTTGCCGTGATGCACATCGAAATCGACGACGGCGACCCGCTCCGCGCCATGGCGCTCCTGCGCATAGCGGGCGGCGATGGCGACCGAATTGAACAGGCAAAAGCCCATTGGGCGGGCGGGCTCCGCGTGATGGCCGGGCGGACGCACCGCGCAGAACGCATTGGCGCTCCGGCCACCCATCACCCGATCCGTAGCATCCAGCACGGCGCCAGCGGCATGGCGGACAGCCTTCAGAGAGCCGGGCGACATGGCGGTATCGGCATCCAGCATGGCCAGCCCTTCACTGGCCGCAACGGAGACAATCGCCTCCACATAGCGTTCGGGATGCACTAGCGCCAACTCCTCATCGCTGGCGGCGCGGGGGGTCGGGCGGTCGAGCGCCGCGAATTCTTGCGCCGAAAGAGCCTCCCTCACCGCGGCCAGACGCTCGGGCCGTTCCGGATGACCTCGGGGAGGGCGATGGTTTTCGTATGACGGGTGCGTGAAAAGGCTCGTCTTCATTCGAATCCTTCGTGTTTCTCCACAATAGTCTATATATATAAGGCGCGCGTGCGGCTAGCGCTCGTCTGGATAAGGGCCCAACACGAGGCTGGCGCTCGCCATTGGGACTTCATCATATGGGGCGGGTGAGAGGCTGACGCTCGTCCATGGGACTTCGTCGCGAATGCTAAACGGCAGGAAAGCCGGCCGCTCGTTTCGGGCATTGACAAGCCGGGAATTATGGAGAGCGGGCCCGCTTCAAATTTTTGGTGCGGTCCTCTGCCTATGGCTGACGGCGCTGGTCCTCGCGCCAGGGCAAGCCTCGGCGCAGGGCAAGCCGACCCTGGTCGAGGTGGACGCGGTCATAATGGAACCGTTGCGGCAGACCCAGCCGGTGCAGGGTCGGTTTGTGGCCCGACAGGCCGGGCCGGTCGCCGCCCGGACCCGCGGCGCCGTCGTGCTGGTGCATGTGTTCGTGGGCGACCGGGTCACGGAAGGCGAGCCGCTCGCCACCTTGGATACCGCCCGTCTGGCGGCCGAGGTGCAGCGCAACCGCGCCGAGGTGCAGCATCGCACGGCGCAGGTCGAAGGCGCGACCGCCCGTCACCAGCAGGCGATGCAGGAACTGGCGCGCCTGGAAGGGCTGCGCAAGTCGGCCGCCTTCAGCCGGGCGCGCTTTGACGATCAAACCAGCGCCGTCATCAGCGCCAAGTCGGAAATCGCCGAGTATCAGGCTCAGTTGGAAATGGCCAAGGCCGATCTGGCGCTGGCGGAAATCGACCTGGCGCACGCGGTCGTGATCGCCCCCTTTTCCGGTGTGGTGACGCATCGTTATACGCAGGCAGGGGCCTATCTGGGGGACGGAGACCCGGTCGTCGACCTGATCGACGACCAGAGCCTGGAGATCGAGGCGGATGTGCCGGCCTCCCGCATCACCAGCCTGGAGCCGGGTATGACAGTCAATGCGCTGGTAGATGGGGATGAATCCCTTAAGGCGAAAGTGCGGGCGATCATCCCCCAGGAAAACACGCTCTCCCGTACCCGTGCCGTGCGATTCTCACCCGAGTTCGACCCTGCGTTGATCGATGCGGCTGCGGAGGCGGCGGTGACCGTGCGGGTACCGATTGGTGCGCCGCGCGATGTGATGACGGTCAATAAGGACGCCATCGTCCAGCAGGGCGGGACGGCCGTCTTTGTCGTCGAAGACGGCAAGGCCGTGCGCAAGCCCGTGCGGCTGGGCGAGTCCGCCGGCAGCCGTTTCGTGGTCGAGGACGGCCTGACGGCGGGCATGCTGAGCGTGGTGCGCGGCAACGAGCGCCTGCATTCGGGCCAGCCCGTGACCTATCCCGACATGCACCCGCCAGTGGACAAGCCGGCGGGCGCGGCCGAGGGGCAACAACCGCCTGGGTGGCGGACAAACCCGCGGGCGCGAAAAAGGATGCAGACTCGTGAATCTGATCAAGCACGCCATCGAGCGCCCGATCGCGGTGATCGCGGGTGTGATCCTGGTCGTGCTGTTTGGCGTGGTCGCGCTGCAAACTATTCCGATCCAGTTGATCCCGGACGTTCAAAAGCCCCAGATCACGGTGGAAACCGTCTGGGCCGGCGCCGCGCCGGCGGAGGTTGAGCGTGAAATCGTGAACCGCCAGGAAGACGCCTTCCGCGGGCTGGAAGGGCTGGAGGAGATCGAAAGCAGCGCGGAAACCGGGCGGGCGCGCATCTATCTGAATTTCACGGTCGGCCAGAACATGGACCGGGCGCTGCTGCTGGTCTCCAACCGGCTGGACCGGGTCAACGGCTACCCGGCAGAGGTGGACGAGCCGACCCTGCGCACCGCCTCTTCCGAAGACAACGCCATCGGCTGGTTCATCGTCACGCGCCAGGAAGGCAACGACGAGCCCATCCACACTTTCCGCGATTTCATCGAAGACACGGTCGTGGACCGGCTGGAGCGGGTGAATGGTGTCGGCGCTGTTCAGCTTTATGGTGGGGCGGAGCGGCAGCTTCAAGTCACCGTCAGGCCCGACCGGATGGCCCATTACGGGCTGACCATCAGCGAGATCATCGGCGCGTTGCGGGCGGCGAACACGTCCATTTCCGCGGGCGACGTGGACGAGGGCAAGCGCTCCTATGTCGTCCGGACCGAAGGGGAACTGACCTCGCCGGACGCGGTCCGCAAGGTCGTGATCCGGTCGCTCCGCGACGAGGCCACCGGCCGGATTGCCCGCGTGACGGTTGCCGACGTTGCCGATATCGGCTTCGGCTACTCCAAGCCGCGAGCCAGCATCCGCCGCCTGGGGCAGCCGGCGATCGCGGTGCCGGTCTATCGGGAAACCGGCGCCAACGTGATCGAGACCATGGAGGGCATCCGCGCGGCGGTGGAAGAGCTGAACCGCGACTACCTGGCCCGAGCCAAGCTGCGCGTGATTCAGACCTACGACGAAACTGTCTATATCGATTCCGCCATCGATCTGGTGCAGCAGAACATCCTGATCGGCGGCGCGTTGGCCGCCATGGTGCTGCTGCTTTTTCTGCGGTCCTGGCGTCCGACCCTGATCGTGTCGATTGCGATCCCCGTCTCCGTGATCGGCTCGTTCGTGGCGATGGCGGCGCTCGGACGCTCGATCAACGTAATCTCGCTGGCTGGTATCGCCTTTGCCGTCGGCATGGTCGTCGATGCGGCCATTGTCGTGCTGGAGAATATCTACCGGCTGCGCGAAATCCGGCCGCTCGCCGCGCGCCGCCGCCTTTGAGGGAGCAAACCAGGTTTGGGGCGCGATCCTGGTGTCGGCGCTGACCACGGTCATGGTGTTCATCCCGCTGTTGGTGATGGACCTGGAGGTTGGCCAGTTGTTTCGCGATATCGCGGTGGCCATTTCGGTCTCGGTCTGCCTGTCGCTGTTGGTCGCGGTGACGATGATTCCCGCACTGGCGCAAAACCTGCTGACCCGTCCGCCGACGGAAAAGCCGATTCGGCTGCCGGTGATCGACAATTTCGCCAATGGCTTCGTTCACATGGTTCTGGGCTATGTCCGGCTGGTCTTGCGGCGCAAAAGCGTGGCGCTCGGCACCGTCGCCCTGGTCATCGCCGCCGCTGCCGTCGCCACCTGGCAGCTGCTGCCCAAACTGGACTATCTGCCGACCGGCAGCCGCAACCTGATCGTCGGGTATGTAATGCCGCCGCCCGGCTACAATCTCGCCACCAATATTGAGATCGCCAGCCGCCTGGAAACGGCAACCAAACCGCTGTGGGCGAGCGAGAATGACGGTGCGGATGTGACGCCCGACGGTATTCCGACCCTGAACGACTTCTATTTCGTGGCGTTGCCGAGCCTGACCCTGGTGCTTGGCGGGGCGTCGGACCCGGCGCGGGTGAAGGAGGTGATACCCCTGTTGCAGCGGCCGGTGTTCAGCGAACCCGGCATGTTCGGCTTTTTTCGCAACGCCTCGATCTTCGGGCGCGGCGTCGGCGGCTCCCGGTCGATCGATTTCGACGTGTCCGGCCCCAGTTTGGAAGACGTTTCGCAGGTGGCGACGGCGGCGGCGGGCATTGTCAACCAGCTTCTGCCGGCGTCCGAAGGCAACCAGCTTCGGCCCCGGCCCGACCTGACGCTCGGCGCACCGGAAGTCCGCCTGCTGCCGAACCGCTCGCGTCTGGCGGATGCGCGGGTCAGCGCGACGGAACTGGCGCAGACAGTCGACGCCTATAACAACGGCCTGCGGGTCGCGGAGGTCACGGTGGGCGGGCGGCGTACCGACCTCGTTCTGCGCGGCCCGACGGAGGAAATTCTGCAAACCCAGGGCATCAACTTCCTGCCCGTCGTGACCGGCGATGGCATGATCCTGCCGGCGAACGAACTGGCGACGATCGAAGTCACCAGCGGCCCGACAGAAATCCGCCATACAGAGCGCACGCGCACGATCACGCTCGAGATCAGCCCGCGAGAGGACATGCCGCTGGAGCAGGCGATGGAACTATTGCGCGACGAGGTGATCACCAAGCTGAAGGCGGATGGCCTGCCGCCCGGCATCAAGTTCAACATGCGCGGCTCGGCGAGCGAACTGGCCAAGACATGGGATCACATGTCGGTCGACCTGATCCTGGCCGTCGTCATCGTGTTCCTGGTCATGGCGGTGCTGTTCGAGAGTTTCGTTTATCCGCTGGTGATCCTGCTGTCGGTGCCGCTGGCGGCCGCCGGTGGCATCGCCGGGCTGGCGATCCTGAACATGTTCACGCTCCAGAACCTGGATATGCTGACGCTTCTCGGCTTCATCATCCTGATCGGCATCGTGGTGAACAACGCGATCCTGCTGGTGCACCAGTCGCTCTATCACGTGCGCGGTGAGGGCATGGAGGTGACGGCCGCCATCCTGGAGGCGACCCGCAACCGCATCCGGCCGATTTTCATGTCCACACTGACCAGTGTCTGCGGCATGCTGCCTTTGGTTATCTTCCCCGGCGCCGGTTCCGAGCTTTACAGGGGTCTCGGCAGCGTCGTGCTGGGCGGCCTCGCGCTTTCGGCCGTGCTGACGCTGCTGGTCGTGCCGCCGCTCATGGCGGTGCTGGTCGGACCGCTGGAGGGGCGGCGGCTGGTCCGGGCACAGGCGATGGAGACACAGCCGGCGGAATAGGAATTTGGAACAGGGCGGAGCGGAATCATGACGGAAACGGCAGATTTTGCCGTCATCGGCGGCGGCATCGCCGGCGCCTCGGCGGCCTACCGGCTGGCGGAGCATGGCAGCGTGCTGCTGCTGGAGGCGGAGAGCCAGCCGGGCTACCACACCACCGGGCGGTCGGCGGCCCTGTATTCGGAGCGCTACAAGAACCCCGTGATCCGCGGCCTGGCGGCGGCGAGCGGCGGCCTGTTGTTCGACCCGCCGGATGGGTTTACCGATGCGCCCCTGCTGACGCCGCGCGGCCTGCTCATCCTCGGGCGCCAGGACCAGCAGCAGGCGCTGGACGCCCAATTCTCGCTGGAACAGTTGGCAAGCGGCATCGCAGAGCCGGTGAGCGCGGCGGAGGCGTGCCGCCTCAGTCCGTCGCTCCGGCCGGAGTATGTTGCGGGCGCCTATCTGGTGCCGGCGGCCCAGGACATCGACGTGAACGCCCTGCATCGGGGCTTTCTGCGCGGCTTTGCCCAGGCAGGCGGCACGCTGGTCTGCAACGCGCGCGTGCAGGCGCTGATCCAGGCGGGCGGCGGCTGGCGGATCGAGACATCGGCCGGTGTGTTTTCAGCCGGCGTGGTCGTGAATGCCGCGGGCGCCTGGGCGGATGAGGTGGCGAAGCTGGCGGGGTTGCAGCCATTGGGCCTCGCGCCGAAACGGCGGACCTGCATCACCTTCGACCCGCCGGCCGATCTGGCCGCGGGCTTGCCCCATTGGCCGATGGTGATCGACGCGACCGAGGAATTCTATTTCAAGCCGGAGGCGGGCCGGGTGCTGGCCTCTCCGGCGGACGAGACCGACACGCCGCCGGTGGATGCCCAACCGGAGGAACTTGACGTGGCGCGTGCCGCCGACCGGGTGCAGCAGGCGACCACATTGGAGGTTCGCCGCATCACGCACCGCTGGGCGGGGCTCCGCAGTTTTCTACCAGACCGAATGCCGGTCGCGGGTGCCGATCCGGCCGAGCCTTCCTTCATCTGGCTGGCGGGGCTGGGCGGCTTCGGCATCATGACGTCCGAGGCGCTGGGCCGGGCGGCTTGTGCCGCGGCGGTGCAGGCGGCCCTGCCGGCGGACTTGGCGGAGCGGGGCCTGAGCGCCGCAGATTTGTCGCCAACGCGCCTGACGGCTGCTTGAGCGCGCTCTCCGCCATCTAAGCAGGCTCGCCGCCGAGGGCTTCCCAAAAGTCGGCGCGCAGATTGTGATGCGGAAACGGCGCCTCCGGCACCGGCACACCCAGGAACCGGCAGAGCGGCTCCCATCCCTCGGCGACATCAAACACCAGCAACCGGTCCGCGGGGATCGCCGCTTTGACGTCTTCCGCCCGCTGGCGATAGGCGGCGATGGCCGCATCGCGGTCAGCGATTTTTCCCTGGAACGTGCCTTCGGCAATCATGGTCTCGCACGCCGCCATCATGTCGTGAACATGCGGCGGCAGTTCCATACTATGAAACGTGCCCATCAGCTTTGCGATTGTCCGGGAAAAGCTGGCCCACCAGACGTCCTCCGCCCGGTGGCTATGGATGACCTTGGCGTCCGGAAAGGCGGCGGCCAGCTCCTGCCAGACATGGGCGCCGGGCCAGTCGACCTGAGCATTGTAGCCTGCGAACGCCACCTGCCAGTCCACGGTTCTGCCCGCGGCGAAATCCTGCCAGTGCGCAACCTGGTATTGATTGTCCATCACTTCGTACATGTGATGGCAGGGACCCAGGCCGATCTGCTCCAATGCCTCTTTCAATGACTTTGTGCCGGTGCGGCCAAAGCCGGACCCGATGACCTTCAAACCCATGCGACGCCTTCTGTGTGTATATTATTTTGGAGAACGAAGACGGACAGCATACAATAATATACATAGCGACGCTACGGTTTTCCCGCCAGATAACCACGGGCTTTCCGCTTCAGGTGAGCGGCGGCGACGGCAGGTCCGGTGCGGCGACACCCAACCAGGCGAGGATGGTCGGGGCGATATGGGTAAGCGTTGTCGCACCATCCGTCCGGCGCGCCTTGCCGCTGCCATCGTCCACGATCAGGAAAGGCGCGGTTTCTCTGGGTCCGAGGCCGCCATGCTGGGCGAAGCCGCCGTCGGCATCGCCTTCTGCACCGTCGATTGCCTCATAGCGCTGGCCGGGGACGCCGTGGCCGTTGTCTTTGTCGACCCGCGCCATGTCGATGGCGAAGGTCAGGCCGTATTCGCGGCGCGCGCCCAGGGCATCCAGCGCCTTGCCCTCCACCACCTGACCCGCCCATTCGGCCGCCGTCAGATAATCATGCAGCGCCGCAATGCGGTCCTCGTGGCCTGGCGCAACATAGACCAGCGCGCCGGTGCCCTGACAGGCGACCGCCACCTCGCCGCTGTCAAGCGCGTCTTTCAGGCCGGCATCCACCAGCCTTTGCGCCACGTGCACGCGCGGGCCGACGCTCTCCATGCCGTGGTCGGAACCGAGGAGGAACAGCACCTCATCGCCCCGGGCGCGAAGCGCGGCAACGCTTTCGGCCACCATGCCCACATGCCGGTCCGCCGCCGCCAGCGCCGCACTGTGGTCCGGGCCGAGCAGCGGCGCGCCATGGCCGGTCTTGTCCGGCGCACACTGCCAGCAGATGGCGAGCCTCGGCGCGCGGTCGGCCAAGACCTCGGCCCGGAAGCGCTCGACCATGACGCGGTCGCCCGCGGGATCGTTGGTGACCGAGAGTTCTTCGGGCTCGCCGACCCGCTTGCCGCCGGGCCCGAAGCTGCCGGCACGGTGATAGATCCAGCCGTGATGGTCCGGATCCAGGAAATAAGCCGCGCCCGGCGAGACATTGGAAAAAGCGATCGCGTCGCCGCTCAGCCGCTCCGCCATGGTGGGCACGCGCAGCGTCCGGCCCGTGGCGCGGCGCATGTGCTCGCGGAAGTCCGGCAGGCCAGCGTCCCGCACTTCCAGCTTGCCATCCATCAGAAAACACATGCGGTTGCCGTGCAGGCCATGGCTGCCGGGCGGCTGGCCTGTGGCGATGGCGGCGGCCGACGCGCGGGTGACGCTTGGGAAGATCGCGCGATGATCGGCGGCCCAGAGCCCCCGCTGCTTCAAGGCCCAGATATTCGGCGTGCTTTCGGGCGATATCCATTCCCGGGAAAGCCCGTCCGAGATCATCAGTACGGCGCGTCGCATGACATTGCTCCTTTGAGGCCGGTGCATTTCGACAGCAACAATGACGTCACCATTCGGGACGTTCCATCAAGGTTCGAAGGCGATCAGCCTGCCGCTGGACGAAAGCGTGATATAGGCGGGGCCGTCGCCGCCGAGGCCGAAAACCACATTGGTCGGCAGCAGGTCCGGCATCTCGAACTGGGTGACGTCCGCGCCGTCCGGCGAAACCCGCGTCACGCGGCCCGGGATGGTCGCGACCCAGACATTGCCGGCGCCGTCCACCGTCAGCGAGTTCGAACAGGCTGTATTCCCTGGGGCTCGCCAGGATGCGGCCGGGGTGCCATGGTGCCGCGCCATTCGCCTTGTCCACGCGGCCGGGTTCCAGAATGGCGAAGGCCCAGAGCCGGCCGGTCGGCGTTTCGGCCACGTAGAGGGTCTTGCCGTCGGGCGAGAGGCCGATGCCGTTCGGCTGCTCCATCGGCACGACGACCCGCTCGATGGCGGAGCCGTCCGACTTGGCGTAATAGACGCCGCCCCGGTCGCGGCTGAACTTCCGGCTCTTGCCGTGGTCGGTGAAGTAAAAGCCGCCATGGGTGTCGAAGGCCAGATCGTTAGGCGCCAACAGCGGCAGGCCCCGGCATTCGCGATACAGTACCTCGACCGCGCCGCTCTCCAGGTCCACGGCCTCGATCCAGCCGGGTTGGGCGTCGTCATGGGCGTGGCCGGGCACATGCTTGCCGTCGACGACGTGAAAGTTCATGCCGCCATTGTTGCAGACATAGAGCCGCCCGTCGGGCCCTAGCGCCGCACCGTTCGGTCCGCCGCCGGGCCGCGCGACCGTGCTTTTGGTGCCATCGGGCGCGATGCGGGTGATCTCGCCCGCCGCGATCTCCACCAGCACGACCGAGCCATCGGCCAGCACCACCGGCCCTTCGGGAAAACGCAGGCCATCGGCGAGTTCGACAATTTTCGGCATCCGCGTTCCCTACTCGGCCGCGATCAGACGGGGCGCATCCATTTTCTGGACATGGGGCAGCACTTCTTTTGCGAACAGGCGCAGCATTTCGAGCGTGCGCTCCGGCCCGTAATAGGGCGGGTAATGCAGCATCAGCGATGTAGTGCCGACCGCCTTGAACTCCTCGATCTTGCGCAGCACTGTGTCGGGGGAGCCGTGCAGGATCGTGCCGTCCATCAAAGTGTCATAGGCGAACTGCTCATCGCCGCTCTTGTCGGAAACGTCGCCCAGATAGCCGCCCGTCTTGCCGCCGCCCGCCATGAAGCTCTTCATGTGTTGGGTGATGCCCGCTTCGCTTAGTTCCTGTGCCTTCGCGTCAGTCGGCGCGACGAAGGTCATGCGGCAGACATCCACGTCGCCGAAGGCCGGATTCTGATTGAAAGGTGCGGGGGCCTCGGCCATGTGCTTGCGGTAGTGGGCGATGTGCTCGGCGATGACCTGCACGTTCGGCAGGGTGGACTGCATCAGGCCGAAGCCGTTGCGGGCCGCGGTTGCGATCGACTGGTTGGTGCCCGCCCCCATGTAGAAGGGCGGGTGTGGCTGCTGGACCGGCTGCGGAAAGATCTCCCACTCGCCAGTCACGTCGAAGTTGAAATACTTGCCTTCGGCCTTCACCCGCTTTTTATGGAAACCGTCTAGAATCAACGGAATCGCCTCCGCCTGAATCTGCGCGGCGCTCCTCATAGGAGATGCCCAGCCCTTCGAACTCATAGGGCCGGTAGCCAGAGCCGAGGCCGAGCTGGAAGCGGCCATTGCTCAAGATATCCACAAAGGCCGCGTTCTCGACGATGCGCAGCGGATGGTGCAGCGGCACCACCATCACCGCCGCGCCCAGCTTGATGACGCTGGTTTTGGCGGCCAGATAGGATAGGTAGCTGAACGGGTCCGGCAGAATGCCGTAGCGGTTGGAGAAGTGGTGCTCGGCGATCCAGACGCCGTCGAAGCCCAGCTGCTCCGCCTCCATCACCTCGCGCGTCACGCGCTCATGCACTCCCTGGTGCGGATAGGGCTCGGTCTTGGGGTCTGGATGGGAGGTATAGAGAATGCCGACTTGCATGGGACGTTCCTTTTTTCCGGCAGTCACGATGCGGCTCATTGCATGCAAAGGTAACGGTCTTGCCGTCATGACGCCAGTTGGCAGGCGCCGTGCCTTACCGGATATTCTGGACCGGCCGGGAGAACGCCGCTAGGTTCTGCCGGAGCGAATAATCATTTCCAGCGGGAGTACGAAGCCCATGTCTCAGCCGCACGGCGTGTGGGTCGCGGCGCTGACGCCGATGAACCAAGACCTTTCACCCGACACGCAAAAATTCGTCGCCCATTGCCGATGGCTGCTGGAGCAGGGTGCGAACGGCCTGGCCGTGCTCGGCACGACGGGCGAGGCGAACTCGTTCAGCGTCGCCGAAAAGCGGAAACTGCTGGATGCGGTGGCCGAGGCCGGCATTGGCGGTGAGAAGCTGCTGCCGGGCACCGGCTCCTGCGCCATTCCGGATACGGTGGAGATGACCAAGCACGCGCTCAGCCACGGGGCTGCGGGCGTGGTGATGCTGCCGCCGTTCTACTACAAGAATGTGAGCGATGATGGCCTCTATGCCGCCTATTCCGAGGTGATTCAGCGGGTGGGCGACCCGGAGCTGCGCATTTACTTCTATCACTTCCCGCAAATGTCGGCGACGCCGATCAGTCATAATCTGATCGAGCGGCTGCTGACGGATTACCCGCACGTGATCGCCGGCATCAAGGATTCCAGCGGCGACCTGAACAATATGCTGGAGATGTGCCGCCGCTTCCCCGGTTTTGGCGTGTTTGCCGGCTCCGAGCAGTTCCTGCTGCCGGTGTTGCGCGAAGGCGGCGTCGGCTGCATTTCGGCGACGGCGAATGTCACCGTCGCGATGTGTGCCGAAGTGCTGGCGAAGAAGGATGACGCAGACGTCGATGCCCTCCAGGAGGAACTAACCGCCCAGCGCCTCGCCATTCAGAGCCAGGTGCTGATCCCGGCGCTGAAATCCATCGTCGCCCGCCACACCGGAGACAAGGGCTGGCTGCAAACCCGCCCGCCGGTCGTCCCGCTGGGCGCGGAGGAAGAGGCGGCGCTGTTCGACTCCTTGGACGGCACGAAGTTTGCGCTAGCGGCTTAAGGCGCCGCCCCCCGCCCCGTGCTTTCCGCAGAAGCTGCGCTACAGCGCCGTCCTCACCGTCCCTTGAACACCGGCTCACGCTTCTCGGCGAAGGCGCGCATGGCTTCTTTGCTGTCTTCGTATTTGCCCAACTCCGCCGTCATGTTCTGTTCGAAGCGGTAGCCGTCGCGCAGACTCATGTCTTCGATCGTGTTGAGGGCGTGCTTGGCCAGAACCATGGCGATCGGGCTCTTGGACGCGATCTCGCCCGCCAGCTTCATCGCCTCCGGCATCAGTTCTGCCAGCGGCACGCATTTCTCCACCACGCCCAGCCTCTCCAACTGGCGGCCCGAGAGGCGCTGGCCCGTGAACATCATCATGCGCGTCTTGGAGTGGCCGAACAGGCGCATCGTGTGCCGCCCGCCGCCGAGCAGGCCCACATTGATTTCTGGCAGACCCAGATTGCCTTCCTCCGCCGCCAGGAGAATATCGCAGGAGGCGGCGACGCCCAAACCCGCGCCCAGCGCCGGGCCGTTGATGGCTGCGATCACCGGCTTCTTGCACTCCGCGATGGAATGAAAGCATTCCCGCGCACGCCGCGAGTGCTGCCATTGCTCGCCCGGCCCCCTTTCCTTGCCCGCCCGGCTGCGGATGTCGGCCCCGGCGGAAAAACACTTGCCCTCGCCTGTCAGCACCGCAACGCGCACATCGGGCAGATCGCTGAGCGTATCGAAAACCAGCGTCATCTCGTCGTGAAATTGCTGATTCTGCGCGTTCACCGGGGGATTGTTCATGGTGACGACCGCGATGTGATCGGCGATCGCGACCTTTAACATTTGCAGGTTGTCGAGTTCGTTCATGGAGTCTGTTTCCTTTGCGGGGCTGCTGGCTGTAAGCTATTCGCGGTGGGTCTGTGCGTCCATCCCGTTCGGTCCAACCGGAACCGCTGCGCCCAGACACCTATTCCGGTCGGACCTTCACCACGGCCGCCCGGCGCTGGCCGAAATTAACTAAGGTCAGGCCGCCGACCATCAGGCCGATGCCGGCCCAGACCCACAGCGAATGCCGCTCGCCAAACACCACCATCCCGCCCAGCACGCCGATCACCACCACCAGATAGCCGACCTGGCTGAGGTAGACCGGACCTGCCAGACGGATGATCTGGAAATACAGCACATAGGCCAAACTGGCGGTGACGCCGCCCCAGAGGATCATGTAGGTCGCTGGCCAAACCGGCGGCCAGGGCGGCGTCAGATCTCCCACCAGCAATTGCGCCACGAAGAATCCCGCCGCTGCGACGCCGACAAAGCCGGTCGCCAGTGTCGGCGCGTCGGTCTCGTGCGGCATGTAGCGGCTGATGATCACCGCGGTCAGGCCATAGAGGAACGGCGTGATCAGGCCAAGCGCCACCCAAGGGGCCATGTTTGCATCCGGCAGGCCCGACCGCGGCAGGACGATGCATAGCACGCCGACCAGCCCCAGGCCGACACCGGCAGCGCGCGCCGGCACGAAGCGCTCCTGCCCGGCAGCCAGCGCGATGCCATAGGTAAAGACGGGCGCCGCCGCGATCACGGTGCTCATGATCCCGGCCGGCACGTGCCCCAGAACGATCAGGTTGTTGAGGCTGGGGATGGCAAAGCCGATCAGGCCGCTCGCCAGATAGTACAGACAGTGGCGGCGATCGGTGGGTGGCCGCTTTCCCCGAATGGCGGAAATGACCGCCAGCACGCAGAAAGCGATCAGCGCATACCAGAACATGATGGAAAGCGGGGCGTACACCTCCAACGACAGCTTAGCTGTCGTGGTCGAAACGCCCCAGATCGAACCGAGGACCAGCAAAAAGACGAGGGCAAGACCCATCCGATTTCTCTGTTTACTGCGGTTGGCGGTTGGCCGCGGCCGGCACCGGTATCGGCAGGGTCCGGTCCAGTCCGGCGATCGGCGCCGCAGGCCGCCGCTGTTCATATACCTTGCGCATAAAGGCAGCCCAAAGTTGCGCCGGCAAGCGGCCGCCGGTCGTTTGGTCGACCGGCCGGTTGTTGTCATGACCCGTCCAGATGCCCGTCACCAGGTCGCCTGTATAGCCGATAAACCACGCATCCCGGTAGCCTTGGCTCGTGCCGGTCTTGCCCGCCGCGGGTAGACCAATCGCCGCCTGCCGGCCCGAGCCCTCGGTGATGGTGGTGGCCAGCATGCGGTTCGCGGCCTCGACCAGCGGCGGCGCCAGAACCCGGGGGCCGGATGTGCGTGCCTCGCCCGGCAAGGGGTAGAGCACGTTGCCCTCCCGGTCGCGTATTTCGACGATGCCGAAGGGCTTGACCAGCCGGCCACCGTTGGGAAGGGCCGCATAGGCGCCAGTCAACTCGATCAGCCGCGCTTCGCTGGTGCCGAGAACCACGCTCGGATGCCCGGTCAGGGGCGAGGCGATGCCCAGGCGCCTGGCCATTTCCCGCACCTTGTCGTAGCCGATGCGCTCGGCAAGCCGCACGGTGACGCTGTTCAGGGACTTGGCCAGCGCCGTGGTCATGGTCACGTCGCCATAATAGCGGCCCTGGTAGTTATCCGGCCGGTAGGGGCCCTGGCGGATCGGCGCATCGGTCAGATGGGTGTCTTCGCGGAAGCCCGCCTCCAGCGCCGCCAGAAAGGTGAACAGCTTGAAGACCGAGCCTGGCTGGCGCTTCGCCTGAGTCGCGCGGTTAAACTGGCTTTCGGCATAGTCCTTGCCGCCGATCATGGCGCGCACGGCGCCGTCGGGGGTCATGGCGACCAGCGCGGCCTGGCTCGGCCAGCCCTTGACGCCGCTCGGGCGGAGCTGAAGGCGGGCCTTGATCAGGCCATCGGCATAGTCCTGCAGGTCGCGGTCCAGCGTGGTGCGGATCAGCAGGTCCCGGTCGATGGTGGAGAGATAGTTCTGCGCCCGGTCCACCACCCAGTCGGCGAAATAACGGCCGCCGATGGCATGGCCGGAGCGGGCGGGCGGCTCCGGCACCGCCTCGATCATGGCGCGTTGCGCCCGGCCATTATCGATATAGCCGGCCTCCACCATGGTTCCCAGCACCAGCACGGCGCGGGAGGCCGCCGCCTCCGGGTCGTTCGTCGGTGCGAGCGTGGTGGGAGACTTCAGCAGCCCGGCGAGCAGCGCCGCCTCCCACAGGCTCACGTCATAGGCGCGCTTGCCGAAATAGCGCCGCGCCGCGGCGTCCAGACCGTAGGCGCCCGCGCCGAAATAGACGCGGTTCAGATAGGTCTCCAGGATCTCCGCCTTGCTGAACCGGTATTCCAGCCAGATCGCCAGCAGCGTTTCCTGAATCTTGCGCCGGTATGAGCGCTCGTGGCTGAGGAACAGATTCTTCGCGACCTGCTGCGTGATCGTGCTGCCGCCCTGGACCACCCGGCCCTCGACCAGATTGACATAGGCGGCGCGCGCGATGCCCAGCAGGTCGACGCCCCAATGGCCCCAAAAGCGCCGGTCTTCGATGGCCGTGACCGCCTCGGGCATGTATTCCGGCAGGCGTTCCAGGCGCACCGGCTCTCCATACAGATCGCCGAGCGCCGTCAGGAAGGTGCCATCGGCCGCTTCCAGGGTCAGGCTGGGCGAGCGCGGCAGGCGCGTCGCCTCCTCCACGTCCGGCAGGTCATAGGCAAACCACGCAAGCGCGATCAGCCCGGCTGCGGCAACCCAGATGCCGGCGATGACCGTCCACCGGAACGCCCACCGCAACGTCCGGCGAAACGATCGGGACAGCCAGCTCCGCCGCCGCGGAGGCGGGCTGCCATCCGGCATCTCGATGGAGGGAGCGCGGCGCCGCTTCCGGCTCACGCACGGGGCTCGGCCGGTTCAAGATCGGGCGCCATGCCCAGCGCGCGCAGGTAAAGGTCGAGCAGGCTTTCCTGCTCCTCCCGGTCCTGCGGCTCCATTTTGCGCAGCTTGATCACCTGGCGCATGACCTTGGTATCGAAGCCGTTGGCCTTTGCCTCGGCGAAGACCTCGCGCACATTCGCGGCGATCTCTGCCTTTTCTTCCTCCAGCCGCTCGACCCGTTCGATGTAGCTGCGCAACTGTTCGGCCGTGATGCCGCCCACGTCTGTCATGATGATGTGCTTTCGCCTGAATGCGGTAGAATTGTTCGTGCAGGCGGCCGACGATACCGAAGCGGCCGCCCGCGCCGCAATCAGCTAGCCGCCGCAGCGCCGACAATCCAGCCCTCCTGGCGCTCGATGACGGCCAATTCATCCCCAGAACGATCCCCAGGCGCGGCCAGCAGGTCCGCGATTCGGCCTCTGCGGTCGGCGTCGGCCAGCGCCAGCAGGGTGGCGGCGATCTGTTGGGCGTCACGGATGGGGTGGCAGGCGGCAGCGGGGTGCTGCCTCCAGAGGCGGAAAAACAGGTTCGGCCAGATCTCGGCAATGGTGACGGCGGGCAGATCACGCTCCCAGGCCGTTTCGAACGGCCAGATGGCGGCGCCGACGAAGGCGTTGCGTTGCAGCAGCCGGTGGACTGACGCCATGCCGGTCATTATCTGGCTGCCCACCGAGGCCGGATAGGCGAGCTTCCAGACCGTCTGGATGCCCAAATGGCGAAGCATGTCATCGGCAATGCGGTATTCCGGAATGGCGGCCGGCCATGGGTTGGGCCGCGTTCGTCGTAGAGCCGGATGGTGGCGGCCGGACGGATGGCCCCAGAACGGCCCCTCGCCCTCGGGCGAGAGTTCTTGGTTTAATGCGCCTGCCAGTTCGAAGCGGTTGTTGCGGTCTTGTTCGTCGTCCTGAAGGCGCGCATCGTAGAACTGGGCCAGCGCTCGCCCGCCGGGCAGGCCGGAGCCTGCGGGATAGCCGAAGGGAAAGTCGAAGCCGACCAAGACCCTGCCTCGGCGGCGTGCCTCCGCAGTCCAGGCTTCAATGACTGCGCGTGCGGCGGCGCGGGTGCGGCAGTATTGGAGCAGCGGCGTGACTTCGCCCGCGTCCAGGCGGCCGATCCAGCAGCGGTCCTTCGCCGGACGCACCGGGCCGGGAGCGCTTGCGGCCGACCAATCGGCCATGATGAGGCTGGCGAAGAGCGGCACGGGGCATTGGGCCGTCCGCGCGCCTTACCTCGCCTTCGGATGGCGCCAGACCGCCTTGGCCTCGTCCTCGCCCAGGGTGAAGTCCAGGCTGTAGAGCCCCGCCACCGGATTGCCGGCAGCGCCATGGGCATAGAGGCCGTCGCGGCCTAGAAATTCGGCCTTGGCCTGCTCGACCGCGTGCCGGTCATAGCCTTCAACCAACACCACCCAGTCTGCAATCTGGTCCGGCTGGCCGCGCAGTTCCTTCTCCTGGGTGGGCGTAGCACTCACCGCCTGGTCGCCCAGCAGCAGATGCGCGGCGCAAAGACCGGCCCGTGTGGCGAGCGCCGGCAACCTGTTTGCCGACAGCCAGTTCATCAACGCCGGTTCCTTGGCCCCGCAGGCGAAAGCTGAACCGTCAGCAAATAGCCGCCAATGCCGTGGCCATGGCTCGATGCGACCTGGCACATGGTGCGGTTCATGCCAACGAAATGCGGCAGCGAGCGGCTGGTCCAGGGCGTGGGGTCGTTCAGCCGCTCCAGATAGCTGGGCGAGTTTAGCGTCGACAGTTCCTGCGCCTGATAGACGATACAGACCCGCGGGCTGCCGGTCAGCGAGCGGTAGCGCGAGCCACGCAGAAAGCCGGGGATCGCTACCCGCTCGATCATGTGTTCGTGGGTGTGCCAGTGATCGTGGTCGGCCTCATGGCCGGCGGCCAGATCGTACCAGCCGACAAAACAACCGTTGCCGGGCATTGTCATGCCTTGGTTTCCCATCCTGTCGTGAATGCGCTATAGCCGGGTCGCTGCTGACAGTGTGCGCAGCTTCGTCTGCCGTGGCAATCGCCGCCCCTCATTCCGACCGCGTTTTGCACCGATTGTTGATCCATGACCGACCATTCGAAGGGCCTGCTCATTACCGCGCTGGGCGTGCTGTTCATCGTACCGGATTTGCTGTTCGTCCGCCTGATCGATGCCGACACGATCACCGTCGCCTTCTGGCGAAACCTCACCTCCGGCGCTGGTGGCGACCGCCGGGCTGCTGATCCTCTCCCGGCGGGATTCGTTCAAGGCCATCCGGGCGGCGGGCTGGCAAGGCATCGTCTATGCGGGCGGTGTCTGCGCGAGCGGCATCATGTTCGTCGTCGCCGTGCGGCTGACCAGCGTCGCCAACGTGGTGTTCATTCTGGCGGCGATGCCGATCTTCGCAGCCTTGTTCAGCCGGATCGCGCTCGGCGAGCGCATCGGCCGGCGCATGGTGCTGACCATGCTGGCGGTCGCGGTGGGCCTGTCGGTGATCGCCTATGGCTCGGGCACGGACGAGGCCACCAGCATCTACGGCGACGCCATCGCGCTCGGCATTGCGGCGGTGTTCGCTATCGCGTTGACGGCGGCGCGCACCAACGCGAAGTGCCGATGGCTCCGGCGGTGCCGGTCGCCTTTCTGGGAGCGGCGGTGCTGCTCGGCCCTTCGCCGATGTCTGGTCGATACCGGACGGGCAGTGGTGGATGGTGGCGGTCCATGGCGGTTTTTTCATCGTCATGAGCATGACGCTGCTTTCCATCGGCCCCCGCTATATCGCCTCCGCCGAGGTGGCCCTGCTGGTACTGCTGGAGTCGGTGCTGGCCCCGCTGCTGGTATGGGCCGTGCTCGGCGAATTCCCCGGCGAGTGGGTGCTGGCGGGTGGCGCCGTCGTGCTGGGCGCGCTGTTGGTCTCGAACCTGGTGGTGCTGAGGCGGCGACGCCGAGCCTAAGCTGGCGTCACCAATTGGGCGGTGTCCAGTCCGTTTCCTGGTCCAGCGGAAAGACCGGACGGGGCAGGTTCTGCCAGTCGAAGCGGGTCAGGATCGGCGAGGTGAAGCCGGGCGTATCCGGCTCCTGCACCCGCTCGGGTGGGAAGAAGGGCTCGAAGCCGGAGCGGAAATGGCCCCGGGACTTGACCACCACCGTGCGGGCGGCGGCAATGTCGAAGCCCAGATGCTCGAAGAACATGGGGTCGGCGGTCTGGTAGCGGTTGCTGATCACCACCACCGTAATGCCGTCCTCTCCACCTACCTGGAGGGCGCAGGCGGGCTGGGCGTTGATTGTCTGCCCGGCATACAGACCCAGCCGGCCGATAAACGGCTCGGTCGAGACGGCAACGACCTTGGCCGGTACCTCGTAGCGTGCCGAGAAGCGGGTGAGCGGCTGGCGGTTGAAGACGGCGGTGATCTCCGCGCCGACGCCGGCCGCCACGGCTTCCTTGGCCAGCGCCGGATCGAAGAACGAGCCGTAGAGCACGCCCTTGGCCCCGGCCTCTACCAACGCTGCCAGCAGTTCGGTGGTGTCGCCGCCCCCGCCGCCGCCGGGATTGTCGCCGATATCGGCATAGATGATGGCCGGCTGTTTCGCATCCTCGCCGCGGGCAACGGCGCTGGCGACCGCCTCGTCAAAGGGCGTCAGTTCGCACTGGAAACGCTCATGGTCCGCCCATGCCATGCGGGCGATTTCGCCTGCCAATCGTTGCGCGGGTTCCAGTTCATGCCGGCCGGTGACGATCACCGACATGCCGGTGGAGGGCGAGTCGGCATAGACGAAGCCCGCCACCACGGAAACATTCAGGATCGCGCCGCCCAGCTCGCGCTTGCGGCGCTGGCCGTAGTCGATCAGGTCCGCATAAGGACCGGCGCGGCTGAGCAAGGTGGCGGTCGGCGCCGCAATCGGCAGCTTCACATAGGCCGCCTGCGGCGTAGCGTTGCCGGCCAACATGGCGCGGATGACATGGGCCGCTTCCTCACCGCGCTCGAACATGTCCACATGCGGGTTGGTCTGGTAGGAGATCAGCACATCCGCCGCCTTCGCCGAGCGGGCCGAGACGTTAGCGTGCAGGTCCAGTGTGCCGACAATGGGCACGTCCGGCCCCAGTTTCTCGCGCAACAGGGTCAGCAGGTCGCCGTCCGGATCGCTGCTGCCGGTCGCCAGCATGGCGCCGTGATTGCCGACGAATACGGCGTCCGCGCCGCCCGCGGCGTCGATCCGGCGAATGATTTCGGCCTTCATATGCTCGAAGAACGCCTGATCGACCGGCCCCCACGGGTGGCACCAGGCGAACACCATCGGCACCGGCTGCCAGGGGCCGGTCGCGTCCATGGTGCGCACAAACCCCGCCGCCTCCATGCCGACAATGGGATTGGCGCTGCGGGCGTCGGCCAGCCCCGGCTCGCCCTCCAGATAACAGAGGCTGCGGAAATCCGCCTCGGTCGCGACCGGCGAGAAGGCGTTGGATTCGAGGTTAATGCCGCAAATGGCGACGCGTGGGGAGGCTGCGGTGGAGGGCATGGGGATGGTCCTGGCAATGCGAGCTGCGAAGATCAGGCTACGGCAAATACATCATAATAGGGCGAGCCGCTCCAGACGAGCCGCCAGCGTGCGCCGGGACGGACGTTCTGAACCGACTGCGGCTCGAACGCTGCGAAGCACTCGCCCCCGGGCTTGCGGACGGAGGGATAAATCAGACCGCTCCAGCCCTCGGCGCGCAGGGAGAGCGCCAGCTTCTGGCCTTCCGGATAGCCGGCTTCGGGCTCCGGCGTCAGGCAGGGCGGCGGCGGCTTGACGGCGCGGAGGTCGGGAAAGCTGCCGATAAAATCCGCCAGCAGAACCTGATAGTGCGCCTCGTCGTGATAGACGCCGATATAGGCAAGCTCGCGCGTGCGGTGGAAGGCGACCTCTTCGATGGCGGTCAAATCATCGAAGGCGCAATACCAGGCGCCGCGCTCGGCCGCGTTGAAGCGGTTGCCGGTCTGGCGGGTATAGGTGAAGGCGGCGTTTACATGAGTGCGGCCCCAGGTCTGAAGCTGCGCCGCCCGGGCGCGAAAGGCCAGTTCGCGCGCGTCCAGGTCCGGCATGCCCTGGGCCTGGGCGCGCAGGCGGCGACTGGTCAGCCCTTCCAGCCGTTCCAGCGCGGCCAGGTCTTCGGGCGCTTCGGCGAGGGCCGAGAGCACCGGCGACTTGTAGTAGGCGGTGGGGATCAGGCGCACGGTGGCGCGCATCGCCAGGTCCGTAATTGGCAGCCCGGTGGCGGCGAGGCTCAACGCCGCCCCTGAGCGCATCCACATAGTCACGGGCCTGCATGATCGCGGGCAAGCCGCCCGCCAACATGACCGCGACGGGGGCCGTGCCCTTGAACAGAGGGCCGTCGTTCGGCAGCTTCGGCCAGCGGTCGGCCAGCGCGTCGGAGAAATACAGGTGCAGCGCCTTGTACAGGCCCACCAGCGCACTGAGGCGCAGCATCTGGTCCTGCGAAATCCGGCCGGTCCAGCCCGGTTTTTTCATGCGGCCCCAGGTGCGCTCGGTCACGTCGATCAGTGCGGCGGCTTTTCTCGTTGGAGAGCGACCAAAGGCCGGTCAGCCGCCGGAACGCGGCCAGACCGGCCTCTGCCATTTCCTCGCGCTCACCGGACTTGGCGGACGGCACACCTCGGCCGGTTTGCAGCGTCAGCGGAAGCGGTTCATGCATGCTCGTCATACGGCAGATATAATGACGCCATATGACGAGATCAAGCGTTATCGCTTGGCGATGGCGTCGGCGAGCGCCAGCACGGCACGGGCGCGGTCGGCGACCGGCACGTCGACCATGATGCCATCCACCGTGATCGCGCCCTCGCCCGCCGCGAGCGCTGCGTCGTAGGCGTCGACGATCTTGCGGGCCTGGGCGATTTCTTCCTCCGACGGGCCGAAGACCTCGTTACAGGCCTTCACCTGGTTCGGGTGGATGCAGGAGGCGCCCTTGAAGCCCGCGCGCTTCGACCGGCGCATGATCTCGTAGAGCTTGTCCATGTCGCGGAACTCAGCGATGGAGCCGATAAAGCCCATGGGCGTCAGGCCCGCTGCGCGGGCGCAGGCGATGACGAACTGTTTCGGCGCGTAAAGGGTTTCCGGATCGGCCTCCATGCCCATGGAAAGCGCGAAATCCTCCGACCCGAGCGACAGCGAGATCATGCGCGGATCGGCCTTGGCGATCTCACGAGCGTTCAGGAAACCTTCCGCCGTTTCGATCAGCGGGCAGAGGAACGTGTGGCCTTGCGCCATGCCCTTCTCCGCCTCGACCTCAGCGACGATCTTGGCGACTTCCTTCACATGCGCGGCTGTGTCGGTCATGGGCAGCAGCAGGGCGGTGGTGTTGGCCGAGACCGCGGCCTCAATATCCTTCACCGCCAGCCGCCAGGGCCGGTTGATGCGCACGGTCACGTCCAGGCCCTGGGCCGCGACGGCGTCAATGGCTTCGGGCAGTTGGGCGCGGACGGCGTCCTTGGCGTTGGGCGCGACCGCGTCCTCCAGGTCCAGGATGATGGCGTCGGCGCCGGTTTTCTTCGCGCGGTCCACCAGCTTGATCGGCAGGAACAGCATGGAGCGCCAGACGGGGCGGGGGCGTGCGGTGGTCATGAGATGAAGTCCTGATGGCGGGGGTTCTCTGCCTATTGATACCTTATATTGGCGGGCGAAGGGGAGGGCGGAAGATCAAGCGAATGCCCTCAGCCGCGCCGCCGTTTCCTCGCCCAGTTTCTGCACCAGGTCGGCGGCGTCGATCTCCCGGGTGAGGCCCACATTCTTGCCCCGCCCAAAGCGCCTGGAATGCCCCCTCGCCGACGCCCGCCAAGGGTACGACCAGCGAGCGCTGCGCTGGATAGGGCGCGATCTGATCCTCCGCGTCGGCCAGGTCGTCCAGCAGGCGGTTGCGGATGGCGCGAGCGGGCTTGCCGGAGTGCAGGCGGGTGACGCGGGTGCTCTCGTCACCGGCGGCGGCCAGGGCCTTCCGGTGCGGATCGCTGACCTTGGCGTCGTTGTTGCGCAGGAAGGCCGTGCCGACCTGGACCGCATGCGCGCCCAGCATCATGGCGGCCGCGGCCGTGTTGGCATTCACGATGCCGCCTGCCGCGATCACCGGCAGCTTTACCGCCGCGCAGACCTGGGGCAACAGCGCGAACAGGCCCGGCTGGGTCACCAGCGATCCGCCGAGGAAGGTGCCGCGGTGCCCGCCGGCCTCATTGCCTTGCGCGATGATGGCATCGACGCCCGCCTGCTCCAGATAACGCGCCTCGGCGACCGTGGTGGCCGAGCAGAGGATGAAGGCGCCGGTCGCCCTGACCTGTTCGAACAGGACGCGGGACGGCAGGCCGAAATGGAAGCTGACCACTTCCGGCTTCTCTTTCGTGAGAACGTCGGCGTGGTCCGGCAGGAACGTGGTGTAGGCCACGCTCGGCGCCGGCACTTCGCCCTTGCCGGCCTCGTCGAAATAGGGCTGGAGCCGCTGGCGCATCTCGCCGCCCGTCCCGGTCACGTCGCCGGGTTCCTCGTGGCAGAAAAAGTTGGCATTCAGCGGCTTGGCCGACATCTGGCGGAAGCGCTGGATCTCCGCCTGCGCTTCCTCCGGCGAAGACGTGCCGAGGCCAAGCGAACCGAGCCCACCTGCCTCGCTGACGGTCGCGGCAAGCGCGGGCGTGGCGGCACCGGCCATTGGCGCCTGGATGATCGGCCAACGCAGGCCGAGCTGCTCGGTCAGGGCATTGCCGGGCCACATGTCATGCTACTCCCTTGGTTATTCGTCGGGCGCGAGCTTCCATTTGCCGTCGGGCGTTTTACAGCGGCGGAACACTAGCTTTTCGGTCTCCTGGGTTTCGGCGACCCGGATGGTGTGGCCTCGGTATTGGCATGGCATCCCCTGGTAGGTTTCTTCCTTCAAGAGGCGGACGGTGCCCGAATTGCCGGTTTCGGGATTGCTCCAGCTTTCGTCGTAGCCAACGGGTTTGCCTTCCAGCGCCGCCCCCGCAGCGCCCATCGCATCCATGTCCGATGCTTGGAGACCTTCGATGTTCATGAACTTCCAGCGAGCCTCGGCTCCGGTCGCGAACAGCGCCACATGGAATGCCACAAGGGCTGCGCAGATCACAAGACGCATTTGATATCCTTGCTGTTGGTTATTCGGGCCGTTACTTGTTCAGATAGTTCAGCGCCAGGCCCGGCCGCGGCCAGTCCACGGCGACCAGCGAGCCATAGTAGGACAGGGTGATGAACGCCGTTTTCATGTCGTTTCCGCCAAAGCAGATGTTGGTGCAATAGGGGTCGCCCGAAATCGGCACGTGTTCGACGCGCGAGCCGTCCGGCGCCATGACGGTGATGCCGGGATCAAACAAGGTGGCGATGCAGATATTGCCGTCCGCCTCCACCGCCAGGCTGTCGAAATTGCGGAAGCCGGACGTGTTGGCCACCAGTCGGCCGCCATGGGGTATCGGCCAGGGTTGCTTTTTCACGATGCCCGGCCCCTCCAACTCAAAAGCCCAGAGCCGGCCCGTCCAGGTTTCGGCGACGTAGAGGGTCTTTTCGTCCGGGGAAAGGCTGGTGCCGTTCGGCGTGATCATCGGATAGGCGATTTCGGTGATGTGGCTGCCGTCGGCCTTGGCGTAATAGACGCCGGTGCGGTCCCAGTCGCGCTCGCGGGTCTTGCCCAAGTCGGTGAAATACATGCCGCCCTGGCTGTCGAACACGATGTCGTTTGGCCCGCGCAATTGGTTCTCGCCGCAATGGGTATAGAGCGTTTCAACCGCGCCGGTTTTCAGGTCCACAGCCTGGATCGAGCCGCCCTTGTAGTTGTCTGCCTGGGCGATGGAACGGCGGCCGCCGTCTTCGGCATAGTGCCATTTGAAGCCGCCATTGTTGCAGATGTAGCAGCGTCCGTCCGGCCCCATGGCCGCGCCGTTCGGCCCGCCGCCAGTCTCCGCGATGACCTCTTTCGCGCCATCCGGCTGCACGCGGGTGAGCGTCTGGCCTTCGATCTCCACCAGGATGACGGAGCCATCCGGCATGGCGATCGGCCCTTCGGGGAAGCGCAGGCCGGTAGCCATGGTGCGAAGCTTGGGCTCGGGCGACTCGACGTATTGAGGCATGGATGGGCGTTCCCGCTTGAGGTAGTTAGATTATTGCCCGCACTATAGACCGACCGGCCCCCGAGGAGCGAGCCTATGTTGAGTTTTGCCGTCACATCCGCCGATGGTTCCCTGCAGCGCCTGCCGGTGGCGGTGCAGCGGCTGGTCATTGCGGGCTGGACCGGGCGCGACAAGGCCAAGCTGCTGGAGCATGTGGAGGAGCTGAAAGAACTTGGCGTGGCGCCGCCGGAGTCAGTGCCGGTGTTCTATCCGCTCAGCGCCGGGCTGCTGACCCAGGAAGACTCCATCCAGGTGCTGGGCGACGGCTCCAGCGGCGAGGTGGAGGCCATGCTGATCGGCACGCCCAAGGGCATGTTGGTGACGCTGGCGAGCGACCATACCGACCGAAAGGCCGAGGCCTATTCCATCCAGATTTCCAAGCAGATGTGCCCGAAGCCGGTGGCGCGCGCCGCCTGGTGGTTCCGGGACGTGGCCGAGCGCTGGGACTCGCTGGCATTGCAAAGCTGGCAGGACGGCGCGGTCTATCAGGATGGCGACTGCACCGCGATGCTGCCGCCGCTGGAGATCGTCCGTGGCGCCTGCGGAGGGGGCGAACTGCCGGCCGGCTGGGTGATGCCGCTGGGGACGCTGCCGGTGCATGGAGGCATCCGGGGCGGGAGCGTGTTCGAGATGCGGCTGACCGATCCGGCGACCGGCCGGGCGATCGAGCATCGCTATCGCGTGGATAGTTTGGAGATGACCCGGTAGCCGCGGCGCACGGCTACCCCTTGAAGCGCGGCTCCGGCAGGCCCTTGATGCCCAGGCCCTGAATAACGAACAGGCCGCCGTCGTCGGGGCCGTCGGCCGTCATGTTGTGGCTCTCGCTGATGGAGGTGATGTAGATGTCCTCCAGGTCCGGTCCGCCGAACATGACGCTGGTCGGTCGCGCGCACGGCATGTCGATCAGCAGGTCCAGCTTGCCATCCGGAGTGAGCCGTGCCACCTGGCCTGCGGTTACGAAGGCCGACCAGATATAGCCTTCCGCATCCACCGTGCCGCCATCCGGCCAGGCGTTGTGCGCCGCCTTGGTGTCCACCAGGATGCGCTCGTTGCTGACCCCAGCATCGCCGTAGTCATAGGCCGCGATGCGCGCCTTGCGGCTGTCGGAGAAGTAGAAGGTCTTGCCGTCCGGGCTGAACGAAGGACCGTTGGTCACGATGATATCGCCCATCAGCGTGTCGAGGCTCAGGTCGGCATTCAGCCGGTAGAGAGTGCCCTCCGCCTGGCCGCTGATCTTGGTCGCCATGGAGCCGGCCAGGAAGCGGCCCTGGCGGTCCACCTTGCCATCGTTTAGGCGGTTGCCGGGCTTGTCCGGCTCGGGATCGGCGATCTGCTCTGTTTTGCCGGTTCCGAAGTCGAGGAAGTGGAAGCCGTCCTCCATCGCCAGCACCGCCCCGCCCTGCTCGCGCAGGCACATGGAGCCGACGGTGGAGGGCACTTGCCAATCCTGACGCTCTCCGGTTTTGGGGTCCAGGCGATGGACGGTCGGGCCACGGCTGTCGAGCCAATAGAGCGCCTGCTCCTGCACATCCCATAGCGGGCCTTCGCCGAGCCTGTCGCGGGTCTCGCCGGCGCGGGTGATGGTGTAGTTTTTGCTCATGGAGGCGCTTCCTTCGCGTTTATGCGGCATTGGCCAGCAATCTTAATGCCCCTGCTGCCGTCATTGCGAGCCCCGTGCCCGGCGCCGGCCTTACTGGATTGCTTCGTTGAACGGCTTACCGCCGGTCGCCTCGCAACGACGGCGGAGGGCCAACCGGCTACGCCTAGCGCTGCTGATACTGCTTCATCATGTCTTGCATGTTCTGTGGCAGCTCCGGCCCTTCGGTCACCCGCACCTGGTCGGGCAGGTCATAGATCGCGGGATCGCCCGCTTCCTCGGCCACTTCGACGGCGGTCATGGTCATCTGCGGCATTCGCATCCGCAACATAATGCCGTCATCGCTCACGCAAGCCTCGCCCATCTTCGGGTTCGCATAAACCTCGCACGAGCGGCCCAGGATCTCTTCCGTCTTTCCGGTCGGCTGCATGCCCATGGCATCGGCGTAAGCGCTCACGAGCCCGTCGGGGTTGTCCTTGGCCATGCGAACCATGCGCTCATACATCGGGTTTTTGGTCTTGGTGGCGGTGCCGGACTCGGTGTTGACGGTATAAATATCCGGGCCGATGGTGACGACCGTCTGGCGCTGAGTCTGACTGAAGCCCGGCACGCTGATTTTGGTGTTCTCGATCCGGTAGGTCTCATAGGCCCACTGGCGGTGGCACTGTTCGTGCTCGCCCGCCATCATCTGGCCGCTGATCTCATAGGTGATGCACAGCTTCTCCAGCGGGTGCAGCTTCGGCGTGTCGGCGACCGCCGTGCCTGAACCCAGCAGCGTCAGAACTCCCGCGGTCGCGCCCATCCATTTTTGCATCAGGTTGCTCTCTCCGTGTTTCAGCATAGTACCATTACCGCCCCGCAAACGCCGGGATCACTTCGTCGATCAGCCGTTGGGTCTGGTCCATCAGTTCTTCGTCGCTCGATCCGGTGGGCCGCAGCACGAATTTGGAGATGCCCGCCGCCACGTATTCCTCGATCCGGGCGCAGATCGCCTTCGCGTCGCCGACGGCGAACGAGTATTTCGGATCGCGGCCCGTGCGCTTCTGATAGTTCTTCACCAGGAAGGGCAGCGGCCCGTCGTCCCAGCCGCCAAAGCGGAAATAGAAACCGGAGCCGTAGTGGTCGTCATCGATCGTGCGCCCCGCCTCCCGGCAAGCCGCCTTGATCGCTTCGACCACCGTCGCGGCCTCCGCCGGGCTTTCGGCGCCCGCCTGCCAGCCGGTGCCGATGCGCGCCGTCCGCCGGATCGCCACCTTGGACGAACCCCCGATCCACAGCGGAATGTTCGGGTTCACCGGTCGCGGGCTGATGCTGGCGTCCTTGTAGTGAAAATGCTCGCCCTCGAACGTGACCTTCTCTTCATGCCAGAGCCGGGCGATTAAGGTCAGCCCCTCGTCGGCGATCTTGCCGGAGCCCTTGGAGGTGCGGCCCGATGCCTCCCAGTCCGGCGCGATCGGGCTGCCGACGCCGAAGGCGGGCAGGATGCGGCCGTTCGAGAGGAAATCCACGGTCGCGCATTGCTTGGCGAGCAGCAGCGGGTCGCGCAGGCCGACACTCGCGACATTCATGCCGAATTTCAGCCGGTCTGTGGCGCCAGCCAGCGCGGCCATGGTGCTCATGGTCTCCAGAAAGGGAATTTTCGAGACCAGCCGGTCCGTCTGCCAGAGCGAGTCGACGCCGCCGTCCTCGCACAATTCCACCCATTTCCAGAACGCGCGGGCGGAGGAGAACGGGAACTCCGCGAGCCCCAAGCCGATGCCGATTGCCATGGTCGCAATGCTCCTGTCAGGTTGACGCGGAACCTAGCATGTCAGGGCCATGAGAAACAGGCCGGAAGCGCAAAGCGCCTATGCTCCTGGGGGGGGGCACACCGTCGCCCCAACGAACGCGGCTGCCCGGAGCTTGGAGCCGGTCTATTGCAGCTCCATGCAACTGGCGTAGTAGGTCACCGTCGCGGGCCAGTCGCTGAAGATGCCCTCGATGCCGACCTCCTCATGCAGCGCATGCAGCATGGTGAAGTAGTCGGCATCCGTGTCGACTGTGTCGTGGACCGACTGGAAGTACCAGCCGCCGCCAGTGGTCAGCGGGCCGGAGCGTTCCAGGGTCCAGGTGATGATCTTCAAGCCGGCTTCCTTGGCGGCTTTCGCGTAGGGCGAGGCCACGATCTTGTCATCGTCAAGGGAAACCAGCATCCACATGGGCGGCGCGATGTAGTTCACGCCCATGTTCGCCAATTCCTGCATGGAGGCCTTGAAGGTTTCCGGCTTCATGAAGTCGAAGCCTTCATCGTCGTAGCGGCCGTCCAGATAGACTGCTTGCTCGCCGAATTCGGGCTCGTTCTTGATCCAATACAGCACGTCGTCCAGGTTGAATGACTGAGCCCAGACGTCCGACGCCGGGATGCCCGCATCCTTGTACTCGTCGATCATCTTCTGAGCATAGTCTTCCTGGCTGAAGCCATCGAATGGCATGTCAACCGCCGGCGATTTCAGTTCCGGCGTGAACTTCGCGCCCAGGTCTTTGAACAGCGCGATCGATTCGGCGTGGGTCATGAGCGTGCCGTTCTCGACCGTATAGAGGTCGGTGCGCCAATTGGCGGTGCCGTCCATATAGGCCTCAACGGTCGCGGCGGAGGTGTCAGCCGCATCCATCTTGCCGCGCAGGCTCCGAAACTCCGCCAGCGTTAGATCGCTCGTGCGGCACTCGGCAGAAGCAGATGTTTCGCCGCTGGCCGGGCTGAATGGCTGGGTGCATTTCGCCGCCAGGTCGGTCGCCAGGATATTGGTGGTGGTATGCAGATCGTTTTGGGCGTGGCGGCAGACCAGTTCCTTGTCTTTGGTGAAGGTCACGTCGCATTCCAGAATGCCGGCGCCCATGCGGGCAGCCGCGCGGTTCGACTCGGCCGTATGCTCCGGGAACTGCAGCGGCGCGCCCCGGTGCCCGATGGAGAACAGCGTGCGCTTGAACGGACCTTCCTCACAGGCTGATAGCTTGTCCTTCAGTGGCCCGTCGGCCATGCGGTCGATCAGGTAAAAGGGTCGGGGACCAATCTGCACCGTGTAAGCCAAGGCCGGTGCAGCGACACATAAGATAAGCAAGGAAACGGCAACGGTTTTGTGCAACATGAGCAACCTCCTTCGGGCGAAAGTGGCGCACTGTTACGCGGATCGGTGACCTATCCGTGACGGTTCAGCAAAAGTTTTGTGTAGATCACCTTTCCTTTGAGATTGCAGGAAGAACGGGTTCTACGCCACCTGCACGAATTTCGGCGGATGCGCCTTGATCACGTCCTCGTTCAGCGTCGCGCCCCAGCCGGGGCCCGGCGGGATTTGCACCGCACCCTTCAAGATCTCGGGTTTCCAGGTGATCATGTCATCTTTCCAGGGGACATCATCGATGTCGATCTCCATCACCCGGAAGTTGGGGATGGCGGTGCAGAAATGGGCCGCCATCAGCGTCGAGAGATTGCCATAGAAATTGTGCGGCGCGCAGTTGACCTCATAGGCCTCGGCCATGGCCGCGATCTTCATCCCCAGCCAGGAACCGTTCCAGGGCAGATCGATGATCGCCACGTCCATGCTCGCGTGTTCGAAGAAACGGCGGAACTCGCGCAGGCCGAACAGCGATTCGCATGAGGCAATCGGCGTCGCCACCCGCTCGCGGATGGCGGCCAGCGCCTTCGGGTCGTAGAGGTCGATCTCGATCCAGGTCAGGCCAAGATCGTCCAGCCCCAGCGCCACCTGGCGGTAGCCCTCTGGCTTAAAGTTAAAGTTCAGGTCGATGCGGATGCCCATCTCCGGCCCCGTGCCCTCGGCCAGCGCCGCCAGAGAGTCGCGCATGGCGTCAACCAGGGCCGGCGTGGCGTTCAGGCTCGGCCAGCCGGGCGTGCGGCCAAAGCCCGGCATGTGCAGGCTCGGCCCGCCCTCCTGGCCGAACAGAAAGATATTGGTCTTCAGGCCACGGATCCCCGCATCCCGCACCCGGTGGCCCAGTTGCACCAGATCGTCCAGCTTCCGGATCGGCTCCTGCCCGATCTGGGCCGCCATGTCCGGGTTTAAGAGGTAGGTGCCGCAATGGCTCCAATAGACGGGAATGTCCTGTCGGACCGCCCCGCCCAGCAGGTCGTAGACCGGCACGCCCAATGCCTGGCCCTTGATGTCCAGCAGGGCGTTTTCGATGGCTGCGATGGCCTGCTGGTTCATGCCGCCCGGCGCTTGGCGGGTCATGGCATAGAGATACTGGTGGATCAGCTCGTGGCCCATCGCGTCCATGCCCTCGATGCGCGCCGCCAGCCGCCGGATCACGACCGAAAGGCCGGGGCTGCCATAGCATTCGTTATATTCGGCGATGCCGGTAATACCGTCGTCGGTCAGCAGCTTCAGAAACGAAAAATCCCGCCAGCCGGCGTTGCAGTGCAAGATCTCGCAGCCGGTAATGCGCATCAGGCATTCTCCCAAAATCCGTCGGGCACCATCTTATACGAAGCATTGGCGAATTGAACCCATCGCCGCGGCGATTTCCCTAATGGTTTGGCGCGAACGCCTCGCTATTCTCGGAGGCACTGACCGGCGACAGCGGCTCAGTCAGCCGATGGGGCAGATCAAGGAGAGATTTCGCATGCAAGACTGGGTTACGCCCGCCGTGCTGGAGCAGGTTGCAGAGATCACGCGCGACGCCGGCGCGATCATCATGCCGTTCTTCGAGGCCGACGACATGGCGTTCGAGAACAAGCCCGATGCCCGCAAGAGCCAGGTGACGGAAGCCGACCTGGCAGCGGAGGCGGTGATCCTGGCAGGCCTTGCGGCGATCAACCCGAACGTGCCCATCGTGGCGGAGGAAGAGGTCGCGGCCGGCCGCGTGCCCGATATCAGCGGCGGCGAGTTCTGGCTGGTGGATCCCCTGGACGGCACCAAGGAATTCATCAAGAAAATCCCCGAATTCACCGTGAATATCGGCCTGATCCGGGACGGCAAGCCGGTGCTGGGCGTGGTCTATTCGCCGGCCAGCAACCATCTTTATGCCGGCTCCACGCTGCTGGATGCCGCCTACTGGGTGAAAGGCGACGAGCTGCCGAAGCCTCTGCGCGTTCGGGAGATCGACGCCGACGCCATCACCATCTGCCTGTCGCGTACCTATGGCCAGAGTGTGGAGCTGAAGCGCTTTCTGGAGCGCTTTACCGTGGAAAAGCAGGTGGATGCCGGCAGCTCGATCAAGTTCTGCCTGGTCGCGCGCGGCGAGGCCGACGTCTATCCGCGCTATGGCGGCTCAATGGAATGGGACACCGCTGCGGCGCACGCCGTGCTCAGCGCCGCGGGCGGGCGGGTCTGCGAGATCGACGACGGCCCGGAACTGCGCTACGGCAAGACCCAGTTCCGCAATCCCTATTTCGTCGCCTGGGGCGGGCTGGAAAGCTCGCGGAGAGAGGCCGGTGCCGCCTCTGCTGCTTGAAGCCGACGCGGAGGGCATCGCCCAAGCCGCCGCTTGCCTGAAGCGTGGCGGCCTCGTCGCCTTCCCGACCGAGACTGTCTACGGCCTGGGCGCGGACGCTACCCAGAACAAGGCCGTCGCCCGCATTTTCGAGGCCAAGGACCGCCCGACCTTCAATCCCCTGATCGTGCATGGCCCGAACACCGACGCCATGCGAGCGCTGGTGCAGTGGAACGAGTGCGCGGAAGCCTTGGCGGCGCGTTTCTGGCCGGGACCGCTGACCCTGGTGCTGCCGCGGGCGGCGGACTGCCCGGTCTCTGCCTTGGCGAGCGCGGGCCTCGAAACGCTGGCGGTGCGGGTGCCGAACCATCCCGTGGCCACCGCGCTGCTGACGGCGGCCGGTGTGCCGGTGGCAGCGCCCAGCGCCAACCGCTCCAACGCCATCAGCCCGACCGAGGCCGGCCATGTCGCCGCCTCGCTGGCTGAGCGGGTGGACCTAATCCTGGATGGCGGCCCCTGCGGCGTCGGCCTGGAAAGCTCGGTGGTTGACCTCTCGCGCGAAACGCCACTGCTGCTGCGCGAAGGCGGCCTGCCGCGGGAGGCCTTGCAGGAGCTCTTGCTCGGCCTGCGGAGCACCCGCAAGCGGCGACGCCATCCGCAGCCCGGGCATGCTGGCCAAGCATTATGCGCCGGACTGTCCGGTCCGCCTGAATGCCAGCCAGCCGCGCCGTGGCGAGGCCCTGCTGGCATTTGGCCCCAGCGCGGCTTCCGGCCCACTCACCCTGAACCTGAGCGAGACCGGCGACCTGACCGAGGCGGCCGCGAACCTGTTCCGCCACCTGCACGCCCTGAACGAGGCAACGCCCGCCGGCATCGCCGTCATGCCCGTGCCGGAGACTGGCCTCGGCCGCGCCATCAACGACCGCTTGCGCCGGGCGGCGGCGGTTTAGAACGGGTGCCCAGTTTATTCTCGCCGGAACCTGCATCTATCAGCAGCGGTACACACCAACCGCACACCGACGCACCGTCCGTCGAGCGACACCTGCTACGCTCACCGGTGTCAGCGGGCGGCCGACAACGGCTTCAGCGGCAGGGACCAAACTTTGAACACCCGGCACAGCCAGCCGCTCACCCAATTCAGCACCTAACACCGCAACAAATCCGGCAACCAGGATGATCAACAACCGTTTTCGCATGATCACTTACCTTCTTTTTTGGAGAAATGGTCAGGCAGGTCGCCCCCGACACTTAGTTTCTCAATTTCAATTTTCTCTGCTCCGGTTACATTCTTGAAGCTGAAATCAGCTGGAGCTACTTCGTCGCCTGATTTCCAATCCCTTACCTGGATTGAATATTGCGGCCCGCCTTCAATCAGCTTGGAAGTAATGACGAAGCGGCAAGGATACGGGCGTTCACCTTGGGCAATCCAAATCTGCCAATCGACCTCCTCGGCACGGAAGGCAAAGTAATCGCATTCCATGCCGTTGACCACGCCACTGCCTAGGTCTTTGACGTCGACAACATTCTGCATCAGAGCGTCATAGGAATCAGACGCCAACACGTCCGCGGCCGGAAAGCTCCAATGATATTTTGCACGCAGTTCGTTGATCAAATGATCGACCGTCCCAGGAATTTCTTTCTGGGCGTATGCGTTTAGGTTTTTGCCAAATAGCGTCAACGTTTTCCCGTCAAAAGAAAGTTCCAGATCGGCAAATCCGCCACGGCGGGTAAAATGCACCATGTCGGGCGATTGGCGCGTCATCGTGCCAGAGCTTGCCAGAGCCAGTTTCTGTCCGTCGTCGGTTACGACTTCCCATATTGCGTCGAATTCGAACGAAATCGCCGTCTGCTCGTTAACATAGTCGGACATCGACTTGAGGATGCGTTTGGCATCGTTCTCGTCAGCATGAACGGCAAGTGGTGCACAAAAAAGGGCAGCCACGCTAAAGGTGGCTCCAAAAAGTTTCGCTGTTCGCCACATGGCGGATCCTCGTTGAAAGTGCATAAGGCAATCCTCCTCGTTATATTGATTCCAGAACGTAGCACAGTGGAAATACGCGGTATATTATGTATGCGGTCGTGCCAGCCGAAATTAGACCAAAATGACAACCAGCCTCTGACAATTGCAATTATCAGCTGCGTACGCGGTTTGATTTGGCTCCCGCGCCTGCCGGTGGCACCATCGCAACAATGCCCCTCTGCCAGGAAACACTCCATGAAGATCGCCAAAGCTGAAGCCATCTGGGTCGCCACGCCGTTCAGCAATGCCGGACCGCCATCCGGGTTTGGCGGCACCACCTGGAACAAGGTTTCCACCCTGCTGATCCGGATCGAAACCGACGAGGGACTGGTCGGCTGGGGCGAAGCCTTCGGCCATAACGCCATTCCAGCCACCAAGGCCGCGTTCGAGCACCAGATCGCGCCGCTCTGCATCGGCCGGGACGCGACCCAGATCACCGCCCTGATGGCCGACCTGCAAAAGGTCTGCCACACCTTCGGCCGCTATGGGCAGACGATGTTTGCGTTGTCCGGCCTGGACACCGCCCTTTGGGACCTGGCCGCGCGCGCCGCCGGCGTGCCGCTCTACCGGCTGCTGGGCGGGGCTGCGCGCACGCAGGTTCCGGCCTATGCCTCGTTCCTGCGCTATGGCGATCCGGACGTGGTGGCGGAGGTCACGGCCCAGGCGGTCGGGGAAGGTTACCAGTGGATCAAGCTGCACGAGCGCACGCCGGAAGCCGTCGCGGCGGCGCGCGAAGGCGGCGGCGAAGAGTTCGGCCTGATGGTGGACACCAACTGCCCCTGGACGTTGCAGGAGGCCGAGGAAATCGCCTGGGCCATGGCGCCCTATGATCTCTATTGGCTGGAGGAGCCGGTCTGGCCGCCGGAAAATTTCCACGGCCTGGCCGAATTGCGGGCGCGAGCGCCGATGAAGCTCGCGGCCGGAGAGAACGCCTCGACCATCTGGGAGTTCACCCAGATGCTGGATGCGGGCGCGGTGGACTTTGCCCAGCCGAGCGTCGCCAAGGTCGGCGGCGTGACCGAGATGATGAAAATCCTCTCGCTCTGCCGGACGCGCAATGTCGGCTTCGCGCCGCATTCGCCCTATTACGGGCCGGGCTTCCTTGCGACCCTGCACATCGTGGCGCAGACCGACCAGCCGGTGGAATTCCTCTACGGCAATCTGGAGGCGCCGCTGTTCGACGGCGTCTTTCCGCCGAAAGGCGGCGTGTACCAAGTGCCGGAGGGACCTGGCATCGGCCTGGAGCCCAACCCCGATGTGATCAAGGATTACCGGGTTTAGCACCCACGTTTCTGCTTTCCCGGATGGCTCGAAGAGACGGTCCCGGACCTCTTTCCGTGTGCAACTTCGACAGAGAGCCCGGATGCCGCTGCCCGTTTTTGGGAAGCAAAATGGCTCCGGGGATGCAGGATCGCGAAAATGTCTGCATCAGCCCTACGCGGCGTCCATTGCCTCCGCCAGCCAGGCGAGGTCGGCATTGGTGTAGACGTTCTGCACGTCGTCATTGTCATCCAATGCCGTCAGCAGCTTCATGACGCCGTCGCGGTCATCTTCCGCGACCTCGACAGGCGCCATCGGCCGCCAGACCAGCCTGGCCTCCCGAACGTTCAAGGCGGCATCCACTTCCTGGTAGACCTGATTGAAGGCTTCGACCTCGGTCACGACGGTAAAGACTTCCTCGTCATCCTCCACGTCTTGGGCGCCGGCGGATGCTGCTGCCTCAAAGACCGTGTCGAACTGCGTGTCTTCCTTCGACACCTGGATTTCGCCGACCCGCTGGAACAGGAACGAGACCGAGTTGGTCTCGCCCAAAGAGCCGCCGCTTTTGTTGAAAAACGACCGCACTTCGGACGCCGTCCGGTTGCGGTTGTCGGTCATGGCCTCCACGATCACGGCGATGCCGCCGGGGCCATAGCCCTCGTAGCGCAACTCCTCGTAATCGTCGCTATTGTCGCTGCCGGAGGCGCTCTTGATCGCCCGGTCGATGCGCTCGTTCGGCATGTTGGCCGACTTGGCGGCGCTGATGGCGGCACGCAGGCGAGGGTTTGCCTCCGGCTCCGGCGAGCCCATTTTGACCGCCACCGTGATTTCACGGCCGATGCGGGTAAAGACGCGGGCGCGTTTGGCGTCCTGCGCGCCCTTGCGGTGCATGATATTCTTGAACTGTGAGTGACCTGCCACGGGTTCGCCTCTGCGATTGATCCACCAATAAAATCGCCGCACGGTATGCGACGGGCGGGCGCTGGCGTCAACGGTATGCGATTTCGTGCCGGCGCCGGTGCTGATTAAAGCCGTCCGGTTGTTATCCGAAGCCTCGCGCGAAAGGACCGTGATCTTGGCCCAGAGAGAATGGCGAACGGATTTTGTGCCCGGCTCGCCCCGGCTTGCCTATGACCATTGCACCCCTGACCATTCCGGCCACGGGAGCCCGACGGTCGTGTTTCTGCACGGGATCGGCGGCAACCGCACGAACTGGCACGATCAACTGCCCGCGGCCGTGGCCGCCGGCTTTCGGGCGGTCAGCTGGGACGGGCGCGGCTACGGCCTTTCCGACGACTATGACGGGCCGCTGAACTTTGCGGATTTCAGCCACGACCTGGCCCGGCTGTTGGATCATTTGGGTGCAGGCAAGGCCCACCTGGTCGGCCTTTCCATGGGCGGGCGCATCCTCCAGGACTTCTACCCGCGCTACCCGGACCGCGTCGGCTCGCTGGTGTTGTGCGCGACGGTGCCCGGTTTCGACAAATCCCTTTCGCCGGCGAAACGGGAGGAATTCGTGCGCCTGCGCACCGCGCCGCTGCTGGCCGGAAAATCGCCGCGCGAGATGGCGCCCGCGGTCGCCGACACGTTGATCGGCCCGAAGGCGCCGCGTCGCGCCTATGACCGCCTGGTCGAGAGCATGGCGGCGCTGCATGTGGAGAGCTACATCAAGACCGTGCGGGCGACGGTGCTCTATGACCAGCAGGTCGACCTGCCGGCGATCCGGGTGCCGACCTGTCTGGTGTTCGGCTCTGCCGACAAGTTGACTACCGCGGATATCGGGGAGCGCATGCACGTGCAGATCGCCGGCAGCGAATTGCACGTGCTGTCCGACGCCGGTCATCTGGTGAATATCGAGCAGCCGGAGGCGTTCAACCGCATCGTCCTGGATTTTCTGGGTCGTCACGCCTGAAGGGCGAACGAGTTCCGTCAAGACCACCTACCGCGCCGAACCGCATCGATACTTCACCTTTCGACTCGCGCCGGTCAGCGGCCCATGACCGCCTGCAACATATGCTGATAGGCGAACAGGCCGGGCGCCCCGCCGGTGTGCCAGAAAACCACCCGCTGACCGTCAGGGATGATGTGGCGGCGGCGTATGGCCAGCAGCCCGGCGAACACTTTGCCCGTATAAACCGGGTCCAGCACCACGCCCTCCCGGCGCGCCATCATGGTGATGGCCTCGACCAGCGCCGGGCTCACCTGGCCATAGCCGGGGGCGAGGCTGTCGTCGAACAGCGAGATGTCGTCCTCATAGACGGGATTGTCCATCGCCAGCAGTTCGGCGATCTCGCGGCAGCGGTCGAACAGGCGCGGGATCTGCTCGCCGGCCGGGCGGCGGACGCAGATGCCCAGTACCGGGTCCGGGCAGCCGAGCGCGCGCAGGCCGAACAACAGCCCGGCATGGGTGGCGCCGCTGCCCGACGCCACCACATGCACCGTATTTGCGCTGTATTGCGTCAGATATTCGGCGGCGGCCAGGCAATAGCCGAGCGCGCCGAGCGGCGGATGGCCGGGGCCGAGCGGGATGATGTAGGGGTTGCGGCCCGCCTGCCGCAGTTCGTCGGCCCATGCGGCGAGCGCCTTGTCCGCGCCCGCCTCGTCCTCGCCCGCCGGATAGGCGCGGCGCTCCGCCCCGAACAGGTCGTCCAGGAACACGTTGCCGCCGGTATGATAGAGCGGATCGTCGCTCGTCACCCGCTCCTCCAGCTGCAAATGCACGCTCAGCCCCAGCTTCGCCCCCGCGGCGGCGGCCGTGCGCATGAAGTTGGACTGCACTGCGCCGGTGATGAGCAACGCGTCGGCACGTTTCGCCATGGCCTCGCCCACATAGAACGAGAGTTGGCGCACCTTGTTGCCGCCGAGGCCCAGGCCGGTCACGTCGTCCCGTTTCAGCCAGAGGTCGATGCCCAGGTCGGCGGAGAGGTGCTCCGCCCGCTCCAGCGGCGTCGGCTGGGTATGGCCGAGCGGCGCCTGCGGAAAGGTGACGAGGCGGTCCAAAAGGCTAACCATGACGGACGCGTTCCTTCCGGTTTCGCATGGCTGGGGCCCTTTCCGTCACGGTCTAAAGATTAGCATGGTATACGCGAGAAACAGCACCAGGTGAACCGCACATGCAGAATGTTGGTCCGGCCGTCGCCGAACGTGATCATGCTGACGAGGAGCGTCGTCATCAGAATGACCATCGATGCATGGTCCAGCCCCAGGACAATGGGCTGACCGATAATCAGGCAGATGGCGAGCGCGGCGGGCACGGTCAGCCCGATGGTCGCCAGCGCCGAACCGAGCAGGACGTTGACGGAGCGCTGCAAGGCGTTGGCCCTGGCTGCGCTCATGGCGGCCAGGCCCTCCGGCGTCAGCACCAGCAGGGCGATGATAATGCCACCAAGCGCGGCAGGCTCCTCTGCCCGGACGATGCTGAAATCCACCAGATGCGCCAGGTCCTTCGACAGCAGCACGATCGGCAGTATGGTGAGCGGCAGCATGATGCCGTGGAAAGGCGTGGACCGGACCGGGCCGCGGGCACGCATCGTTGCCTGCTGTGTCACCGCGCTCTCCCGCCACGGCTGCACGAAGTAGCTGCGATGCCGCGCGGTCTGGATCGCCAGGAAAACTCCGTAAAGCAGCACAGTGAGGAGGGCGATGAAGCCAGCCTGGGATCGGGAATAGGTCGGATCGGACGTTGTTATCGTGAAATTCGGCATCACCAGCGCAAAGATCGCCAGCGGTATCAGCACCACGAGAAAGGACCGCGCGCCTGCGAGATTGAAATCGTGTTCGCGGTGCCGCCAGCCGCCGAGCAGCAAGGCCACGCCCACCAGCAGGTTGAGCACGATCATCAGGACCGCCGTCCGATAAAGATACAGGTGGCCGAGACCACGCCGCCACCGCTGCGCACCAAATAGCTGGCTCTGTCCTCCCTAGCGCGCCGAATAGCCGCCGTCGACCGGCATGGCGACGCCGGTGACGAAGCTGGCCGCATCGCTGGCGAGGAAGGCTGCGACTTCCGCCACTTCCTCCGGCTGGCCGAGGCGGCCCATCGGGTGCAGCGAGGTCAGGAACTCCTGGCCACCTTTGCGTCCGCGGATCGCCTCGATGATTGGCGTTTCCACATAGCCGGGGCAAACCGCGTTGACGCGCACGCCCACCTTGCCGAAGGCGACGGCGAACTGCTTGGTCAGGCCGACGACGCCATGCTTGCTCGCGACATAGGAACTGACGGCTTCGATCGCGCCGGGTCGTCGTGATACTCGACCGGGCGCATCAGGGCGTCCAGACCCGCGACCGAGGCCGTGTTGACGATGGCGCCGCCGCCCTGCGCCGCCATGATCGGGCAGGCATGGATAAGGCCGTAATAGACGCCGTTCAGGTTGATGCTGGTGGTGGTCTCGCCAATCCTTGCTGCCAACGCCCGCATTGTTCATCAGCACATCCAGCCGGCCCAGGTCGCGGGCGGTCTTGGCAAGCGCTTCCTTCACCGCCTCCTCGTCGGCGGTATCGAGCGCATTGGCGATGGCCTTGGCGCCCAGTTCATCCGCCCTGGCGGCGGTAGCCTGGGCGCCCTGTTCGTTGATATCGGAGCAGACGACGGTCGAACCTTCGCTGGCAAGCTTCAGGGCCATCGCCTGACCGATACCGGAGCCGGCACCGGTGACGAACGAGACGCGATTTTCAAAGGCGGGCATGGGCGGGGTTCCTCTTGGCGGTATCGTGTTGACTGTGCGAGTTTAAGCGCCCCATAGCCGGCGGGCCAGCGGCTGGATGTTTGCCGACCAAACACCGCGTCCGGATCAAGCGGCCGGCTAAAGCATAGGACATGGTATGCTTTAAAGCTTCGTGCGGACCGGATGGGCCACTCCTGCCTTCTCTCCCGCGAAAGCGGAAGTCATGCGAAAGCCCTCGCGCAAACTAGGTTCCTTGGGTGGGCCCTCCGGCATGGATCCCTGGTCAAGTCAGGGACGAGGGAAAGACCTGTGATGTCGATTCGAGGAAAATCCGCACTACTAGCGATATCGGCAGACGGTCAGATACGCCTCAGCCGATCGAGCCTTTCGCGCGTGCTCTCCACTAGGTCGGCGAAGATCTCGGCGGCGGGCCGGCGCTTTGTGATCATGCCGGCACCCTGACCACCGGCATTCATGGTGATTTCGTAGCGCCCGGCGGCCATAGCGGCTTCTTTGAAGTCCTCCATCAGCACGCGCTGGTGCGGCGTCGGCAGCGCGGGTAAGCCGCTTTCCTCCCATGCCTTGGCCACGTCGTTCTGCACGGCGCGCACGGTCTTGCCGGTCCAGTAGGGCGAGATGCGCATGTCGCCGGTGGAGGCGTTCACGATCTGGTCCTTCAGCGCATCGGGCAGGCCGCCCTCGTCGGCCACCAGGAAGGCCGTGCCGACCCAAACGCCCAGCGCACCCAGCGCCAGCGCCGCCGCCACGCCGCGGCCGTCTGTAATGCCGCCAGCCCCCAGGACGGGGATATCGCCCGCCGCGTCGACCACTTGCGGCAGCAGGGCGAAACTCGCGATCTGGCCGGTATGGCCGCCGCCCTCCGTGCCCTGGGCGATGATGGCGTCGACGCCTGCCTTGACCTGGCGGACGGCGTTGCGCGGCGAGCCGCAGACGCCCATGACCTTCATGCCGATCTCGCGCGCCCGGGGTACGACGATCGCCGGATCGCCCAGACCCGGCCGCGAATACCGGCACGCGCTCGTTCAGGGTCACCTCGATCTGCTGGGCGATCAGTTCGGCAGAGATGACATGATCGTGCTGGAAGGGGCGCTCCGGCAGGTCGAAGCGCCGGTGCAACTCTTCAAGGAAGGCCCAGTGTTCCGGGTGATTGTCCCGGATTTCCTGGCGCACAGCCGCGCGGGAGCCGGGCGCCTGCTTCAGGGAGGCCGGCAGCAGCAGGTCTACGCCAAAGGGCTTGTCGGTCAGGCGGCGGACTTCGCGGATACGGTCCTCCACCTCTTGGGGCGCAAGATTCGAGCAGCCCAGCACACCGAGACCGCCTGCGTTAGAAACCGCGGCGACCAGCGCCGGCGGCGTCCCCATACCCCAGGAGCCCATGCCGGCAAGGACGATGGGGTATTCGATTTCCAACAGGTCGCAGAGCGGCGTGTGCAGGCTGGTCATAGGGCGTCTCCGGTCATGTGTGGCCCCATATTGACGAACATTGGTGCCGGCTGGAAGTGCCGCCGACCCTCCCCCGCTGCCCTTCACCCTTCGACAAGCTGTGGGTGAAGGCTTGGTCAGGGAACAAGCGCCTTTCGCCGCGCCATCCGACCGCTAAACCGACAACACCCGGTCCAGCCATTTCAGCACGCCGGTCGGCTTGCTCTTGTCTTCGGGCAGTGCTGCGTGGCGGGAGGCGGCTTCGCGCGGCGGCAGGTATTTGTTGACCGGCTTATAGCCAAGCTCCGGCATCAGGTCATAGCCGAGGCGCTCGACGACCAACTGGCTGACGGCGGAATCCGGGTCGCCCAAATCCCCGTAATGGCGCGCGCCCGCCGGGCAGGTGGAGACACAGGCCGGCACCCGCTCTTCTTCTTCCAGATTCTCGTTGTAGATGCGGTCGATGCAGAGCGTGCACTTTTTCATCACGCCATCGTCCACGTCGTATTCGCGCGCGCCATAGGGGCAGGCCCAGGAGCAGAGCTTGCAGCCGATGCAGGTCTCGGCATTCACCAGCACGATGCCGTCTTCCGCCCGTTTGTAGCTGGCGCCGGTCGGGCAGACGGTGACGCAGGCCGCATCCTCGCAATGCAGGCAGGATTTGGGAAAGTGGACCGTGCGGCCCGCCGCGCCCTCGCCTGTCTCGTAGGAGTGAACGCGATTCAACCAGACGCCATCCGGCGACTGGCCGTAAGGGTCGTAATCGGTCAGGGGGGCGAAGTGGCCGCCGGTGTTCCACTCCTTGCAGTTCACGGCACAGGCATGACAGCCGACGCAGATGTCCAGGTCGATGACCAGACCGAGTTTTTTTCCGGTAGAGGCGGGAAGAGCGGTCATGATGTTTTGTCTCTCAGCTCAATTCTTTAATTTTATCCTGAGTAGCCCGGCCAGATGCCGGGCATACCAAAGGGGTTTTGCGGCACGGTAAAACGGCCCCTCGGATAGGCCGCTTGGCGGCTACTCAGGATGAGATGGCGTTTGATGGGTACAGGAACCGGCACAGCTTCACGCCCACATCTTGCCGTAGCGCAGGATTTCCGGGCGGCGGGCGACCGAGCGCGGCGGGGGCAGGGCAGGGAGGCGGCTGGTCGACAGGGCATCGGCTTCCGCTGCGGGGACCTTTTCCAGCCGCACGCGCAGGTCGTACCACGCGGCCTGGCCCGTCACCGGGTCAGCGTTGGCGGTCTTGCCGTCCGGCAGCAGCTCGCCGATCAGCTGGTTCAAGAGGAAACCCTTGGTCGCCTCCGGCGCTTTCTGGTCCAGGTTCCAGGCGCCCTTGCGCTTGCCGATGGCGTTCCAGGTCCAGACCGTGTTCGGGTTGACGCCCTCCATCAGCTTGGCAATCGCGACGATCGAGCCGTTATGCGAGGTGAGCCTTACCCAGTCGCCATCCCGAATGCCATGCCTTTCGCCCAGAGCGCGCGGGATGAACAGCGGGTTGTGGCCGTGGATCTGGCGGAGCCAGGCGTTTTGTGAGCCCCAGGAATGATACATGGCCATCGGGCGCTGGGTGATGGCATGCAGCGGGAATTCGTCCGTCTGCACCGCGGCTTCCTCGAACGGCGCGTACCAGATCGGCAGCGGATCGAAATATTCGACGATGCGCGCCCTCTCTTCCTCCGGCGGTAAGATTGCGCCATGGCCCTGGCCCGCCAACCGGAATTTCTGCAGGGGCTCTGAGTAAATCTGCAGGACGATCGGATTGGCATTCGGGATGAAGCCCATGCCCGCCGACCACTCCAGATAGTCCTTGTTCGCGTGCTTGAAGTAGAGCTGGTTGTCGTCCAGTTCATGGCTCCAGAAGCAGCCGTTTTCGATATAGCGCTCCAACTGGTTCGGGTTCGGCGCGCCGCGGCCGTGCTCGTTGCCGTCCAGGCCGCGAAAGCCCGCCAGCGGCCCGATATCCGGTGCGCCCCGTGTATGGTTCACCAGATAGTCCGGGTAGCCGCCCGGGTATTTCGCCGTGCCGTCCTCGTTGGTGAACCCCGGCAGCCCCAGGCGGTAGCCGAGGTCGACAATTACTTCCTGAAAGGGGCGCACGTCGCGATCCGGCTTGACCACAGGCTGGCGAATGGCGTCGGCGGGGCCATGGGCGCTGGAAATCGGCCGGTCGAGGATCGACACCGCGTCCCAGCGCTCCAGATAGGTGGTGTCGGGCAGCACCAGATCGGCATAGGCGATGGTCTCCGACCAAAAGGCGTCGGAATAGATGATGCGCGGGATCTTGTACTCGCCTGTTGCCTCGTCCGTGTCGGTCAGCATGGCCAGCGTGTTGTCGATGTTCATCGACGAGTTCCAGCCCATGTTCGCCATGTACATGAACAGGGTATCGATCTTGTACGGATCGCCGGCCCAGGCGTTGTGGATGACCATGTGCATCATGCCGTGGGCGGACAGCGGAGCCTTCCAGCTATAGGCGTGGTCGATGCGCATCGGCCCGCCGTTTTCGTCCAGCAGCAGATCTTCCGGTCCGGCGGTGAATCCCAGCGGCGGTCCTGGCATGGGCTGGTTCGGCCCCAGATGCTCCGGCTTGCCCGCGGGCTTCGGGCCGGGCGGCGCGGGCCGCGGGAACGGCGGCTTGTAGCGGAAGCTGCCAGGGGTATCGACCGCGCCCAGGATCATCTGCAGCAGGTGCAGGGTGCGGCAGGTGTGGAAGCCGTTGCTGTGGGCGCTGATGCCCCGCATGGCATGGAAGGCGACCGGCCGGCCGACCATTTGCTCGTGCTGGCGGCCGGTCCAATCGGTCCACGGAATGTCGAGCGTCACGGTTTGTTCGAACGCCACATCGGCCAGTTCGGCCGCAACCGCACGAATTTGCTCCGCGGGCACGCCGCAGCGCTCCGCCACCGCGTCGGGCGAGTATTCCTCTGCCAGATAACGCTCCGCCATCAACTGGAAGGATGGCACGGCCTTGCGTCCGTCCGGCAGTTCCACCTCGCCCACCATGGCGGGCTGGGTGCCGGGCGATTGCGCCTTGACCGTGGCCTCGGCGCTGCGGTCCCAGGCGAGCGGCGAGCCCTCTTCGTCGCGCACGAACAGGCCGTCGTCCGCCTCGCCTGGTGCGATGCGCACCAGCCAGGTGGCGTTGGTGTAGCGGGCCAGATAGTCCAGGTCGATCTTGTCGGCCTTCAGCAACTCATGCACCAGCGCCAGCACGAACAGACCATCTGTGCCGGGGCGGATGCCGATCCACTCGTCGGCGATGGCCGCATAGCCGGTTCGGACCGGGTTGACGGCCACCACCTTGGCGCCGCGGGTCTTCATCTTGCCGAGACCCATCTTGATCGGGTTCGAAGTCGTGATCTTCCGCGAGGCCGAACATCATCAGGTACTTGGTGTGATCCCAGTCCGGCTCGCCGAATTCCCAGAACGAGCCGCCGATCGTATAGATGCCCCCCGCCGCCATGTTGACCGAGCAGAAGCCGCCATGCGCGGCAAAGTTCGGCGTTCCGAACTGCTGCGCCCAAAAGCCGGTGAGGGACTGGCTCTGGTCGCGGCCGGTAAAGAAGGCCAGCTTTTTTGGATCCTCGTTGCGGATTTTCGAAAGCCATTGGGTCGCGGTCTGCAGCGCCTCGTCCCAGGAGATTTCCTCGAACTCACTGGAGCCGCGCGGGCCGACACGCCTGAGCGGCTTGGTCAGCCGCGCCGGCGAGAAATGATGCATGATGCCGGCCGAACCCTTGGCGCAGAGCACGCCCTTGTTCACCGGATGCTTTTTGTTCCCCTCAATAAAGCGGATGCCGCCATCCTTGAGGTGTACCCTGATGCCGCAACGGCAGGCGCACATGTAGCAGGTTGAGGTCTTCACCTCGTCGGAAACGACCGGCGAGGTGTTCACCTGTTCCGGCGGGCCGGCGAGTTTTTCGAGCATAGGCAGAGGGTCCGGATGGCGGGCGGGCGATGAACGATTTTCCATCCTACTGCCTGAGGCTGAGAGGGCAAGGTACCGAGTGGCGCTTGCCGGACTCTAGGCGCTGGGTCAGTATACCGGGATGGTGGCGATTGACGACATTCGGGATGAAGACAGCTTCCGAGGGTGGCTGGAGGAAACCAATCAGCCGCAGGCGGTTTGTATTGCCCTGGCCCATCGGGCGGCAATGCGGGTGCTGCCGGTGCTGTGGAGCTATCCAGGCCGTGACGGTCGTTTTTCCGTACTGCCCTTTCTGAGAGCCCTACTGGTCAGCGGGGTTGCAGGTGGAGCGCCTGCCGCACTATTGATAAGGGATGGAGACGCTGAGGCTGTTCAAACCGCCGCCAGGACCGCCGCCGGGGCCGTCTGGGACGCCACCGGGGCCGCCAGGGACGCCGCCGGGGCCGCCGCCAGGGACGCCGCCGGAGCCGTCGCCAGGGACGTCGCCAGGGACGTCGCCAGGGACGCCGCCGGGGCCGCCGCCGGGGCCGCCGCCTGGGCTGTTTGGGCCGCCGCCGGGGAAGCCGCCAGGGACGCCGCCTGGTCGGCCCTACGCTCCGATTGTGTGGCATTGGGATCGGGCAAGCCGCTTTCCAGTACCCCATTATTCGACAGTGCGCCGCCTGACTGGTTCGATGATAGTGTCGCTCAGTTAAAGGCAGGCGCCAGTTGGGCTTTCTGGCAGGGCTGGTACGCCAACGCTTTCGGAGGCCGCCCGCAAAATTGGCCCATGCTGCTCGAAATCGCAATTCAGGATGACGATTTCTGGCAAGGCTCCGACGCCGAAATCAACGCCCGCATCGCGGAGATTTTGTCAAAGTACGAGAATGACGAAGCAGAGACAGCGTCGCTCGATGCAGCAATAGCCAACTCTCCGAATGCGGAGCGGGTGGAGAAGACGGCCGAGGGGCTTTATGACCTCATGTCGGTTTCCGAGGTTCTGCCGGAACCCTTCGCTCAATCGGTTCAGCGTGTCCGCAATGCTCTCGCCGATATTGCCAAGCTGCTCGGCAGCCCAAGCAGCCAGCAATATTATGCCCTGCGCGACGTCTCCGATCTGGTGGGGACCGAACTCGACCGTTCGCGTGATGCGCCGATGCTGATTTACGAGGCGTTGATGCAGGCGATCCTCGATCTGGATCATCTGAGCGAAGCGGGCGAACTCCCGCCAAGTGATCGGCGCATCGAACGCTTTCGCACCCAATTCAACAACTCCGCCCTCGATATTCTATTAAACGACCAGAAAGTCCGCGAGGCCGTGACAGCGCGCGCGGCGTTTAAGATCTCCCAGCTGAGCCTTGAAGAAGCCAATCAGGTCCGAGTGCTGGCCGACGCCCTGGCCAAGTGCTCGACATCGCGGCTCGGTAGTCTGCTCCGAAAAGGCAGCACAACCGCCACGTCCGAGGAAGTCTCAGAGGAAGTGCGCCGCATTGCCATCTACGAGTACGGCAGCCGCACCATCCGCATGTACGGTTTGGACAAGGAAACCTTCAACACCGCCGCCAACACCGCCAGCATAGGCGGAATTCATCGGCATGGTGATTGGCTGGTTCGCTTAACTCTTCCACCAGCGGTTATTGCGAGGAGCCGCAGGCGATGCGGCAATCCATCGACGGTATCAAACTCCTAAATTGAGGGTGGATTGCTGCGCTGCGGCGGACCATGTCCGCCACGCCTCGCAATGGCCTCTGGGGGAAGCTGCGGATACTCACCCGCCGTTCCTCACGCGAACGAGGCGATTTCGTCTTCCGACATATTGCCCGGCACGATCACGATAGGCACGTGCAGTTGACCAACCGATCGGCCGGCAAGCGCCGTGACCAAGGGGCCGGGCCCGTCCCTTCCCGTGGCGGCGCCCAGGATCAGAAAGGAAATACTGGGGTCTTCCTTGATCTGGTTAATGACCTCGTCGCGCGGGCTGCCTTCGCGGATGTAGAAGATCGGCATTTCATCTTTCCATCTCAACACTTCTTCGGCGCCCCGCATCAAAACCTGCTCGGCCTTGGCGTTGGCCTCGGCGCGCATCAAATCGCCGATGCTGGAAAAGTGCTGAAACTCTGTTGAGTCTTCAATGACGTACAGCAAGCCGACATGAGCCCCCGTCCGTTGGGCCCGGCGTGCGGCAAACTGCAACGCAACCGATAGTTCGGGCGTATCGTCAAGAACGCACAACATCGTCCGGCCCGTACTAATGCGTGTCGAAACGGTATTGTCGTCTGGGGTGTCGTCGTTCATCTATCGTCGTCCAAACATCATTCCAGCCCCGTATCCTGCCAGGGCAGCGATGACGATGGCAAATGCTCCATATAAGGCCGGCTGCTCATTGGCAAAGCGGTAGATGGCTTCTTCCAAGCCCGCCTTGCTCACCCGGAGCGGGATCCTGGTCACCGCATTCACCCAATCGTCCGTCACATGATAAACATCGACCCGGTAAATGCCTATTGGCACCGTCGCCGGGAAGGATACGCGGGCGCGGAACAGCGTGCCGCTGACGAATTCCACTTTTCCGGTTTGGGATTTGTAAAGGCCCTTGGCTTCTTTCCGGCGCAACAGCGCTTTTCGGAACTCCGTCGCCCGGCTCGGCGGCATGTATGTGTTCGGATAAATGCTCTGATACCGCAATCCCACCCCGATGTCTGACAGAACCTCTTCCAAGTTCCCGTCCGACAGCCTGGAGGTCGCCGAGACATGGAAGAACGACGGGACCGAATCGAACACGACGCTGTCCGTATTGATCCAGATGCCGCTGATCTGCTCTTTTTTCCGGACGATTTCCCGCTTATCGGGGCCGCTGACCACCACCACCACGTCTCCATTCGGATCCGCGACGCCGAACAACAGCAGGTCCGTACCGCTGAACCCGGTGGAGATCTTGATCTCGTGCTGAGAGAGGTCGGCGACCAGTTCGGTTCCTTGCAGCGGAGAGGCGAACGCGACACCCGTTAACGCCGTCCAAACCAGGCAAAGGAACCGTCCCGCGCGTCTCACTGCCCGTCTCCAACCTCGAACTGGATCGAATAGAGGTCAGAGGGTTCGATCAGCAGGTCAACCAACAGTTTCCCGCAGGTGGCCAGGACGAGCACGGCGAGCAAGATGCGGAATTGGGCGCCCGATACCCGCGCGCCGACGATCGTGCCGAATTGCACACCCACCACCGACCCGATCAGCAATATCAGCGCCAGCACAACGTCGACGGTCTGATTGGTGTAAGCCTGGAGAAATGTAACGTTGGCAACCACAAACAGGATCTGGAACAGTGACGTTCCCGCCACCACGGACGTCGGCATACCCAGCAGATAGATCATGGCCGGCACCATCACGAAGCCGCCCCCGACCCCCATCAATGCCGCAAGCAAACCCACCAGTGTGCCGACCGAAAACGGCATCAACGCGCTGATATAAAGCCGCGAGCGGCGAAACCGCATCTTGAACGGCAGGCCGTGCAGCCATGTGTGCGTGTGCAGTTTGCCCCGCCGCACCATGCCGCGGCGGGTGCGAACCAGGCTGCGCAGGCTTTCCGCAAACATGAGCGCGCCGATCGAGCCGAGAAAGATCACGTACAGCAACGAAATCATCAGATCGATCTGGCCGAGCTCGCGCAGCAGCTTGAACACATAGACGCCCACGCTGGAGCCGACGACACCACCGCAAAGCAGGATCAATCCCATCTTGAAATCGACGCTTTTCCGCCGCCAGTGGGCAAATACGCCGGTAATCGACGTGGCGATCAATTGGTTCGCCGCGCTGGCCACGGAAACCGCCGGCGGAACGCCGATAAAGATCAGCGCCGGCGTCAGCAGAAAACCTCCGCCCACGCCGAACACACCTGAAAGAAACCCGATTCCCCCACCAAGCCCCAACAGCAGAAACACATTCACCGACATCTCTGCGATAGGGAGGTATATCTGCATGTCCGCTAAGTGCGTCCGTTAACCTGAAATAGGCGCGACATCGGCGCCGCGACGAATGCCGGTAAGTCTATGCCCCTATGGTCGCCACGTGGCAAGGGTCGATTGACCGTGGTTCTGTCACCGAAAGTCCAGCGACTTTCAGCCGCATCATCTATGTATGCACCGTTTTTTGCCTATTACTTTGGAAAGCCGTGAGTAGGCCTCCCAAGGGTCCAGATGGATGCCTCTGTATACCGGCAATAAAAGAACGGGTGCGATCCTCCCAGGACACCCAAGTGCCGCATTGTTGAAGCATTTGCTGTGCCATACCGTGTGATGACAATGACGCCGGCGGAAATTTACTGTTCGGTCTTCCGGAAGGTTAATAGCCAAATTCCCTCCGAATCTTTCTCTTTACCGATAATCTCTTGCCCTAACTCGATAAGAGACCGCGGCACATTTTCCAGTGGCTCCCCATCCCGCAACCGGACTTCCGCCGTTTCGCCGTTCGCCATTTTTTCCAAAAGCAGCTTGGTCTTTACAAACGTCATCGGACACATTTTGTCCGTGATGTCCAGAAAGTAGTCTGCCATCACTCCCGCCTCCATTCAGGAAAAGTGAACCAAATCAGCATAATCTATATTGCAAAACAGAAAAATCAGCATTATGTACGCGACCAGCAAGCAAAACACACAAACACGGAAACCGGAGATAATCGCTCATGACCGAAAGCGATATGCAGTCCAATAAAGAATTGCTCGAATATACCACCGAAATTGTCGCGGCTCACGTCTCGAATAATACCGTCGCCGTACCGGATCTGCCCGATCTGATTAATCAGGTCTATCGGACACTGTCGTCGGTCGAATCGTCCAGCGCCGCCATGCAGGAACGCCCCGAACCCGCGGTGCCGATTAAGAAATCGATCACCAACGATTACATCATTTGCCTGGAAGACGGCAAGAAGTTGAAGATGCTTAAACGCCACTTGAAAACGGCCTACAACATGACGCCGGAAGAATATCGTGACCGATGGGGTTTGCCGTCGGATTACCCGATGGTTGCGCCCAGTTATGCTGCGCAACGCTCTGACCTGGCAAAGAAGATCGGCTTGGGCACGCGCGCACGCCGCGGCGGCAACGCGGCTTAAATCGGGCCGCCGCCGCCGACTCTGCGCGGTGATCCCGCACCATGATCCCATGGTGTGACTCTGCACGGTCAGTCTGCATTGGGAATCAACACTGTAACTCGGCGTTGCGGAAACGGTCAGAGCCATATGGTTGCGGCCATTGCCTTTTTCTTGTAACGGGACGATTGTCGCGAACCGTCGAACGACCCGCGGTACGGATATCCGACGCCGAGAGGGCGGGATTTGCCGCCGCGCAAGGGTTGGAGAATTGGGCCAATGGCTTTAGCGCTAAGGCGCGCTTTGCAACGCGGACGCGCATATCGCCGCCTTCGGGGGCAGCGGAACGGCGCCCCCAAAGTTGCGCTTCCCTTTATCAACCGCCGCATCAGCACGGGGCGGCTGCTTGCGCCGCATGACCGGGAAATTCGGTTGACTGCCGGCCAATTGGAACTGCGCCTCGTTCAGGCGCAGGAGGAATTGGAAGCGGCGCAGCGCCTGCGCTACGATGTGTTTTACGAGGAACGCGGCGCCATACCGACGCCGCGAGATGGAACGGCTCGGTCGGGATATCGACCGGTTCGATGCGGGCTGCGATCATCTGATCGTCCTCGACCATGAAGATCCGGACAATCCGCTGATCGTGGGCACCTATCGTCTGTTGCGCCGCGACATGGCTGCCAGGCTGGGCCGCTTTTACACACAGGACGAGTTCAGCATCCGGCGCCTGCTCAAGGGCGGGCATCAGGTGCTGGAATTGGGCCGCTCTTGTGTCGCCCAGGAATACCGCAAGCAGATGACCATGAACCTGCTCTGGCGGGGCATTGGCCTCTATGCGCACACGCACAACGTCAATCTGATGTTTGGCTGCGCCAGCTTTCATGGCATCGATCCGGAAGCGATTGCGGTCGAACTCAGTTATTTGCGCCACTACCACACGGCGCCCTTGCGCATTCGGCCCAAGGCACGGCGCAAGCGCTATGTCAGCATGAACCGTGTTCCGCCCGGCAGCTATGACCCCAAGGCCGCACGCGCAGCGCTGCCGCCGCTGATCAAGGGCTATTTGCGCATGGGCGGCACGATCGGCGACGGCGCGGTGATCGACGAGCAGTTCAATACCATCGATGTGTGCGTCGTTGTACGCCCGGACCGCCTGACCCGAGCCTTTGCGCGGCAGATGCATGTGCTGGCGCAAGACCGCCCGCAAACCACCCCGTAACCGATGGGCATATGGCACATAATGCGGTGAAGGAGCTGTTGGGCCCCGCCTGGATGCGCCATACCCGCGCCGCCACCCGGCTGTCGATCTATCTGGTGTTCACGCTGTTGCCTGATTCCGGTGCAGGCGTTGGCGGTCACCTTTGGCTGGCCGCTTCGGGAATCGCTGCCGGTGTTCTACCACCGCGCCTGCTGCAAGCTGTGGGGAATGACCATCGAGGTGCGGGGCACGCCGGCGGAAGCGCGGCCCGTCTCTGCTGATTTCCAACCATGTCTCTTACCTGGACATCCCCGTCCTCTCGACGCTCGGGCCGTTGAGCTTTGTCGCCAAGAGCGAGGTAGCTTCCTGGCCGTTTTTCGGCCTGCTCGCCAAACTGCAGCGCACCGTCTTCGTCGACCGCCGCCGCTCCAGCGCGGCGAAACAGCGGGATGCGATCACCGAAAGGCTGAGCGCCGGCGGCCGTCTCGTGCTGTTTGCGGAAGGCACCAGCAACGACGGCAACCGGGTTCTGCCCTTCAAAAGCGCGCTCTTCAGCGTCGCGGAGCGGGCGGAGGAAGGCCAGATCCTGATGCTGCAGGCGGTCTCCGTCGCCTATACAACCTTGAACGGCATGCCGATCGGCCGTGGATTGCGGCCTTTCTATGCCTGGTACGGCGACATGAGTTTGGGCGCGCATCTGTGGACATTTGCGGGCCTCGGCCGCACCCACATCGTCATCACGCTGCATGAGCCGACGCCGTCTCACGCCTGGCCTACCCGCCGGGCGCTGGCCCGGCATATGCACGCGGATGTTGCCGCAGGCGTGGCGGCGGCGCTTTCGGGGCGCCCGTTGCGCTTGACAGCGCAATGCGGCGCGCTAGGTTCCGTTGAGGCGGTATGAGTAGATGGGAACCGGCCGCCGCGATTCCGTTTTATGTTGGCGACATAGTGATGACCGGAGAATGAATCGCGCGCATGACTGTTAAGGCTACGTCCCGGAGCGACGCCCGAAAGTTGTTCATTCGCACCTATGGCTGCCAAATGAATGTCTACGACTCACGTCGCATGGCGGACGCGCTGGCAGAGGCGGGCTTTGCCACCACGAACCGGCCGGAAGAGGCCGACTGCATCATCCTTAACACCTGCCATATCCGCGAGAAAGCCGCGGAAAAGGTCTATTCGGAATTGGGCCGAGTACGCGCGTTACAGGCCGCCCGCCGCGAGCGGGGCAAGGATGTGCTGGTGGCCGTGGCGGGCTGCGTGGCCCAGGCCGAAGGCGAGGAAATGGTGCGCCGCGCGCCGGTGGTCGATCTGGTCATCGGACCGCAGGCCTATCATCACTTGCCGAAGCTGGTCGCCCAGGCCGAAGCCGCCCGGGCGACGCCGCGAGGTCGGGCCGGCATCGTCGCGACCGACTTCCCGCCTGAATCCAAATTTGACCATTTGCCGGAAGAAACCGCCGCACCGGGCGCAAGCGCCTTTCTGACGGTGCAGGAAGGCTGTGATAAGTTCTGCACCTTCTGTGTAGTGCCCTATACCCGCGGCGCTGAGTACTCCCGGCCCGCGGCGGATGTGCTGGCAGAGGCCCGGCGGCTGGTCGCCGGCGGCGCGAAGGAGATCATGCTGCTAGGCCAGAACGTCAACGCCTATCACGGCGAGGGCCCCGGTACGGGAGTCGGCGGGGGCGAATGGAACCTGGCCCGGCTGATCGAGGGTCTGGCGGAAATCGACGGGCTGGAGCGGCTGCGCTATACCACCTCGCACCCGCGCGACATGGACGACGACTTGATCCGGGCGCACGGCGCGGTCGGAAAGCTGATGCCCTATCTGCATCTGCCGGTGCAGGCCGGCTCGGATCGCACCCTCAAGGCCATGAACCGCCGGCACACGGGCGACGACTACCGGCGCATCATCGAGAAACTGCGGGCCGTCCGCCCCGACATTGCGCTGGCGAGCGACTTCATTGTCGGCTTTCCGGGTGAGACGAACGCGGATTTTGCCGATACCTTGCGGCTGGTGCGCGATGTGAACTACGCGCAGGCCTATGCCTTCAAATATAGCCCGCGGCCGGGGACGCCGGCTGCGACCGCCGGCGAGCAGGTGCCGGAAGCGGTAAAGGCCGCACGGCTGGCCGAGTTGCAGGCCGTGCTCGCCGATCAGCAGGCCGCGTTCAATGCGCAGTTCCTCGGGCGGACGCTGCCGGTGCTGTTCGACCGGCCGGGCCGGCGCGAAGGACAGTTGGCCGGCCGCTCGCCCTGGCTGCACGCCGTGCATGCCGAGGGGCCGAAGTCCTGGCACAATCGGATCGTCGACGTCGCCATTGCGGCCGCCGGGCCCCGGGGCCTGACGGCAGGCGCGCGGGAGGCCGCTTGAACGATACCCAAGTGCGGCGTGGACTGACCTTCGCGGACAACCGTCTCGCGCAGTTGTTGTATGGCGAGTATGACCAGAACCTGGCGCTGATCGAAAAGGAATTGGGCCTGCGCATCGCATCGCGCGGCAACCGGGTGGAGTTGGCGGGCGGCGAAGGCGCGGTCGCGCGCGCCGCGGACGTGCTGGAGGCACTCTACCAGAAGCTGGAGGAAGGCGAGGCGCTGGACAAGGGTTCGGTGCGCGGGGCATTACGGCTGGCTACGCAAAAGGACGCTCTGATCGAGACGGGCGCCAGCGATGTTACCATCCGCACGCGCCGCCGGACCGTGCAACCGCGAACACCGGCGCAGGCGTCTTATCTGCGAACGATCCACGCCAACAAGCTGACCTTTGCGCTCGGCCCAGCCGGCACCGGCAAAACCTATCTGGCCGTCGCCTCCGCCGTTGCCGCCATGTCGGCGGGTGAGGTCGAGCGGCTGGTGCTCTCCCGCCCGGCGGTCGAAGCCGGGGAGCGCATCGGCTTTCTGCCGGGCGACATGAGGGAGAAGGTCGATCCCTATCTCCGTCCCCTCTACGACGCGCTGCACGACATGCTGCCGGGCGACCTGGTGGCGAAACAGATCGACGCGGGCACGATCGAAATCGCGCCGCTGGCCTTTATGCGCGGGCGCACGCTCGCGCACGCGTTCGTCATTCTGGACGAAGCGCAGAATACCTCGCCGCAGCAGATGATGATGTTTCTCACCCGCTTCGGCGAAGGGTCCCGGATGGTGGTCTGCGGTGATCCGGATCAGGTCGACCTGCCCTCCAATACCCGCTCCGGTCTGGCGGATGCCGCCGTGCGGCTGGGGAACGTGCCGGAGATCGGCTTCCAGTACTTTTCGGCCGACGATGTGGTGCGCGACCCGCTGGTCGGGCGCATTGTGAAGGCCTATGCCCATCCAGCTTCCAACGGGGCTTCCAGCGGGCCGGCGCTGATGCAGCAGGCGGAAATTCGCGGCGTGGCGATCGACGTTTCCATCGAAGCGCCCGGCTGGATTGAAAACCTGGCGGATGCCGAGAATGTCGCGCGGATTGCGGCGGAGGCGGCCCTGGCTTCGGAGGCGGCCGCCGGTGTTGATCCCGGCGCCATCGCCATTCTTCTGGGCGATGATGCTGCCTTGGCCGACCTTAACGGTCAGTTCCGCGGCATCAATGAGCCGACGAATGTCTTGGCGTTCGAGGGGGACGGCTTACATCAAACGCCAGAGGTCGATTCCCATCTGGGTGACATCGCCGTGGCGTATGAGACGGTTGCGCGGGAGGCCGAGCAACAGGATAAGACTTTGAAACAGCACCTGTCGCACATGATAGTGCATGGCGTTCTGCATCTTTTGGGATATGATCACCAGGAAACCGCTGAAAGACAGCAGATGGAGAGCATTGAGCGCACGGTCTTGGCGCGGCTCGGGGTGCCGGATCCTTATGGTCCGGACGAGATCCCTCCTCCGGAGGAGGCCCGGGCTACCGAGTCATGAGCGCCCGCACGCAGATGAACGAAGACCCCTTACCTAGCACCAATCCGCCGGGCCAAAGCGCCACGGCGGAACCCGCTCCGGCCGAAAGCGCCGGACCGGTCACGGTGCCTTCGCCACCCATGATCGATAACGGCACGACCGGTGCGAATGGCAAAAACCATCGGCGCTCCATGCTGCGCGACATGTGGCGCCTGATGCGGCGCCCTCGTAACGCCGCCCAATCCGTCCGCGATACGCTGGAAGAACTGGCCGAACAGCACGATACCGATGAAGGGCCAATCGACCCTACCGAGCGGCTGCTTCTGGAAAACACCCTGCGGCTGCGCCGCCAAACGGTCGAAGACGTGATGGTGCCGCGGATCGATATCGCGGCGGTGGATGTGAACCTTTGCGTGCCGGAAGTCGTGAAACGCATCGGCGAAACGCATCACTCGCGCCTGCCGGTCTATGAAAACGATCTGGACCATATTTTGGGCCTGATCCATGTGAAGGATATTTTGCCGCTGGCGGGCGTCTCGGACCCGCCGCCGTTGCGGAGCTTGCTGCGTCCCGTGCTGGTGGTCGCGCCATCCATGCGCGTGCTGGATCTGCTGCTGCAAATGCAGCTGGAGCGCAATCACATGGCGCTGGTGGTCGATGAATTCGGCGGCATTGACGGACTGGTGACCATCGAAGACTTGGTTGAGCAGATCGTCGGCGACATTGACGACGAGCACGAGCGGGAAGAGGATCTGACTATGGACCTGCGGCCCGACGGCAGTTTGATCGCCGATGCCCGGGTTCTGTTGGAGGACTTCGAGGCGGAAGTGGGGCAGGTGTTTACCGCAGAAGAGCGGGACGATATCGACACGCTGGGCGGCCTGGTGTTCAACCTGGTGGGCCGGGTGCCTGGCCGGGGCGAGATCGTCGCCCATCCCTCCGGAATGGAGTTCGAAATTTTGGAGGGCGACCCGCGCCGCCTGAAACGCTTGCGTATCCGCAATTTGCGCCAACAGCCACTGTCCGCTCAGGCCGTCGCGTAACCGCCATCGATGCGGGGGCTCGGCCTACTGGAAGCGCGGCATCCAAAGGCCGCTGTTGTTGTCCGCCTTGCCCTGGCGCTGGCTGCCGGCTGGCTGGCCTCGCTGGCCCTGCCGCCTTCGGGGCTGGCGATCGCCCAGCTTCCGGCCTATTCTGCGCTCGTGATCCTGCTTGGCCGGGCGCGGACGCTGTGGGGCGGCTTCGCAGTCTGCTGGGTTTTTGCGTTCGGCTATCACTTCGCCGGGCTTTCCTGGGTCGGGGAGGCTTTTTTGGTCGACGCCGACCGGTTCGGCTGGATGCGGCCGTTCGCGGTGGCGGGGCTGCCCACGCTCCTCGCCAGCGTGACCGGCTTCGCCGGCTTGGCCTTTGTCTGGCTGCGCCGTCGCTTTCGCAATTCGCCGGTGTGCCATGTGCTGCTGTTCGCGGCGCTGTTCATGATCACGGAGTGGTTGCGCGGCAACATGCTGACCGGCTTTCCCTGGAGCCTGCCGATCCACGGCTGGGACAGGGTGGACGCGGTGTTGCAGGCTACGGCCTGGGTGGGGTCTTACGGCGCCTCATTGCTGGTGGTCACCGCCGGGGGGGCGCTGGTGCCCCTGTTGACGCGCGGCTCATGGCAGCGGCGGGTGTCGGGCGCCGCCGTTCTGGTGCTGCCATTGGCGATTGTCGCCGTCGCCGGTGCCGTACGGCTGGCCAATGCGCCCGCGACCATGCCTGTGGTGGACGGTGTCAAACTTCGGCTGGTGCAACCGAGTATTGCCCAAAAAGACAAATGGCGGCCGGATCTGCTCGCCGCCCATTTCGAAAAACACTTGCGGTTGAGCGAGGGGGGGGCCGCCGCCGGTGTGACCCATGTCATTTGGCCCGAAGCCGCCACCCCGTTTACCGTCGAGGACTCGCCGGAAGCGCTCGCGCGGATCGGCCAAATAACGCCCCCGGGCGGCGCGACAATTCTGGGCTCTCCGCGTCGGATAGCGGCCGCCGGCGAGGAACGACAGCAATTCACCAACTCCGTCGTTGTGGTGTCGCCCGAGGGGCGGGTGCTTGAGACATACGACAAACACCATCTGGTGCCGTTCGGCGAATATGTACCGCTGCGGGATTGGCTGCCCATCGACCGCCTAGCCCGCGGCCACGGCAGTTTCACCGAAGGGCCAGCGCCCCGAACGCTGCAATTGCCGGGCGCACCGCCGGTCAGTCCGATGATCTGCTACGAAGCGATTTTTCCGGGCGAGGTCGTCGATCCGCACCGGCGGCCGGCCTGGCTGCTGAACCTGACCAATGACGCGTGGTTCGGAAAAAGCGCGGGGCCGGTCCAGCATTTGGCGATTGCGAGACTGAGAAGCATCGAAGAAGGCCTGCCGCTGGTGCGCGTCGCCAGTACGGGAATTACAACTGTTATCGACCCCTACGGGCGTATGAAAAACCGTCTTGGTATCGGCACAGAAGGATTCATGGATGTCCCGTTGCCAACCGGATTAGTGCTAAAGTTCCATACGATTCCGAACGATTTTTGGTTCGGCTCGATGGTCGCGTTGATGCTGTTATTCGGCCTGAGTGCCTCTCGGGACTGCCTTACATCCTAAGGTTGGAGAATCCGGCTTCCCATATGGTTACAAATGCGGCATAAAGGTACGGTACAGTTTTTTGGGGAACGAACTTAAAGGCCATGCTACCAGTAATTGCACTACATCGACGCAGCCGCTGCATATAAAACGATGGGTGCGCAAGGAAGCGTGGAGAATGCCGGAATGAACAGAGAAATGAAGGGTAGACGGGTATGAATGTAGCTTTGCGAAAGTCTGGACCTCAACCGGAACTGGTCGAAGGACTTGATCTGGCGAGCCATTTGGCGATGCGCAGCGTCACGATCAATGGCCGGCGCACGACGATGCGGCTGGAGCCCAGCATGTGGAATGCCTTGCAACGTATCGCGGCCGATAACGGCGTAACGGTTAACCAACTCTGCTCTCAGATCGACACGTCGCGCGGTGATCTTTCGATGACTGCCGCCGTACGCTCTTACATTGTGTCGTATCTGCAGCGCGCACCCTCGTTCGGCGACGCCCGCAAGTCCGCGCAAGGCGATGAAGATATTCTCGGACAGCTGGACGCCGCCTACGCCAAGGGCGAAATGCTGCGGATCCGCATCGAACGTGGTGAGGATGTCGTTACCAAGATTGCGATCAGCCTTTCGGTGTTGGAACAGGACGCCGAAGCACTGCTCTCGGAACTTTATCGCGAATGGCGCCGCCGCCGTGAGCAATTGGACCGCTTGCCGCGCATCACGGAGTTGAGCGCCCGGTTGCTGCGCCGGGCAGGCAAGGAATCCCTGATGAACGTGGTGGATTTGGCCGCAGGCGGCAGCATCGCCCAGCCGCACCAGGATCCGGTCATGGTGTGGAGCGGCTCCGGGGCCGGCCACCGTCCCCATCCGCTGATCCGCGCGACCTTCCAGCAGGACATGCTGGCGGTGGAGTCGCATGCCGAGCCGATCTATCAGGTGATGGACGTGCTGGTGGCGGCAGAGCGCAACGCCTACAAGCGGCTGATGCTGCCCGTCTCCGACGACGGTGTGGATGTGACCCGTGTTCTGATCAGCGCCGTCCATATCAGTAAAGAGCCAACCGTGCTGACCGCCTGATCAAGCCGGGGTTTTACGCTGGTATTGTAAGGCCGTGCGCCCCTTCTGTTGACGGGGCGCACAAGCCTGTTTAAAACCCGTCCATCCAATTCGATTCATTAGCTAGAGGGACAGGCCAGCCATGGCGCGGCGCTGTGAAATAACCGGGAAAAGCGTGATGACCGGCAATAATGTCAGCCACGCGATGAACAAGACCCGCCGGCGGTTCTTGCCCAACATCCAGACAACCATGATGATGAGCGATGTGCTGGGCGAAAACGTGCGCCTGAAGGTTTCCATGCACGGCCTGCGCACGATCGAGCATAATGGCGGCCTGGATGCGTTTCTGATACGCACCACCGAACCGGAAGCTGCCGGTTGAGGCACGCCGTATCAAACGGCGCATCGAAAAAGCCGCGGCGAAAAAAGACGTCGCAGCCACGGGTGCCGCCGCTTAGGCATTCTTCCGCGTCCAGGCCTATGGGTTGGGCCGCACCAGGCAGCGATCAGCCGAACGAAAGGCCGTCCGGGTAGTCCCGGCGGCCTTCGATCGTCGCACGCAATTGCTGTAGCAGGTTCATGGCTTCCTTCGACTGGTCCACGATTTCCGCATACTGTTTCTGTGCTTGGGATAGCCAACAACCGTGATTTCCTTCCCCAGCTTGCCGATCAGGCGCTGAACCGATTCAATCTCCAGTATCTCGGCGACTTTTTCCCCAATGATCCGTGTGCGCTCGTCGGTCGTCTCCGGGTGCATCGCGATGAAGCGCGGCGGGTTGAAGCCTTTGTAGCCCAACTCGTCGGCGCGCGGCGGGTTGCCCGGGGTCTCGCGATCTTTTCGTCATGGGCAAGCGACGAGGTGTCCGCGATGACGTCACCGCGGTCGGCTAGGGTCACGGCGGTCGAGGTGGTAGCGGGGCGGAATTGACGAAAGCGACTCCGACAGAGGAACCTGCCGCTATCGCTTCGATACCGGCACGGTCGTTTGCGAATAGAGGGCCAAACCCACCACCTGACAGACGGCGAGCGCCACAAAGGTCAGGCGATAGCCGTCGGCCGCGCTGGCGCCAAATCCGTGCGTGAACAGATCGTAGGCCGCGCCGGAGGCCGCCTGAAACACGAAGATCCCGCCGATCATAAAGATATTGGTGGTGGTGATCACGCGGCCGGCCAGTTCCGGCCCGAACAGGCTTTGCGCATGGGCGATGACCAGCGCATGCAGCTGCGAAACGCCGGCAAACGCGGTCAGCAACACCAGGGTCGTCCAGAAGCCCACATTGCCAAGGGCGGCCAGCACGGTCAGCAGGGTGATTTGAACCATGATGCCGCCGACCACCACGGCCTTGCGCCGTCCGGTCCAGCGGTCGAGCGGGCCGTAGATCACCCCGCCCAAATTGAGGGCGATCAGCAGCACCAGCACTGTATTTCCCAGCGTCTGGGCGTCCAGGTCGAACCGCTCGCGCAGATAGACGCCGGAAAGCAGGCCGATCACCGAGATCGCCGGGCCGATGGCGGTGACGCTGAAGGCAGCGAGCCACAGGAACCGGCGCCGGCTGACGATCATCAGAATGCCGCGGAAGCTCTGGCCAACAGTTTCGGGCTTGCGGGACTTGCGGGTAGAGCCGGGGCCCTCCCTGACCACCAGCGTCACCACGATCACCACCACGCCCGTCAAAACCGCCAGTCCGACAAAGACCGGCCCGCGGCCGACATCGTGCAGCAGCACGGCCAGCGGCGTCGTCGCGATCAGCACCGCAAAGGTGCCAGGGATGGCCTGGATTGTCGCGGCCGCGGTCGTGAAATTTTCCCGGCGGACCCAGCTCAGCAGGAATATGTAAATGCCGCTGACCACGCACGCCGCGCCGGACCCGATCAGCGCGCGCGCCAGGATAAGCAGCCAAACATCGTCCGCCCAGGCGAAGATCAGCATGCCGGCAATACCGATCGGCGCGAGATAGGCAACCGCGCGCACCGGCCCAACCTGATCCAACAGGATGCCGGAGACAGGCTGTGTCATGGCAGAGGCAAGGAACATCACGCCGATGATCAGGCCCAGGTCGGAGGCGCTTATCCCCAATTCGGCCGAAAGCGCCGGCGCGATCACCGCCCCGCCCATGCGGTGCATCTGCGCCATGACGAACAGCAGCGAATAGACCGCCGCCATGCCGATAACGAGGCGCAAATGCCCGGAGGCGGAACCGGTGGTGTTGGGCGAAGACATGAGGCGGCCTGATCAGGCGGGAAGGATGCGGTGCCAGATTAGCACCGCCACGCGGCGCTGACACGCGTCGCCGGTGGCTGCGACCCTTGTCCTCAGGGGTTCTTGGACCCTCAGGCTTTTTCCACTTCGGCCGGCGTTGCGATTTGCGGCGAGAGTTCCTGGTCCATGTCTTCCATGGGCTGATGGGTGAAGCCCTCCAGGCTGGCTTCCTTCCGGGCGTCGCGGGTGATCTCGACCTCGCTTTGCACGAAACAGCACGTCAGTTCCGCCAGCGAACGCAGCGCGTGCATGTGGATGCGTTCATAACCGTGACTGGCGTCGACGCCGAAGGTGGCGAGCGCGGTGCGCACATCGGCGCCAGCCTCGATCGCCGAGGCGCTGTCGGAGCGGTAATAGCGGAACACGTCGCGCTGGTAACGGATGTCGTATTCTTCGCAGAGCCGGATCAGCTTGCGCGTCAGATGCCAGTCGAACGGGCCGGTCTGATCGGCCATGGCGATGGTGACGCCGAACTCGTCGGAGTTCTGCTCGGGCGCGGTGGTGCCATTGTCGATCGTCATGAGCGAGACGATGTCCGGCAGCAGCACCGATGCCGCGCCTTGGCCCACCTCCTCGGCAATGGTAAACAGCCAATAGGAGTCGACCGGCATCTCTCGCTTGCCGTCCAGCAAAGCCTTCAGCGCCGCCAGCATCGTCGCAACGCCCGCCTTGTTGTCCAGATGCCGGGAGACGATGTAGCCGTTTTTCAGGAACTCCGGCTGCGGGTCGATGGCGATGATATCGCCGACATTGATGCGCAGGCGGGCCAGATCGGTAGCGTTGCGGGCAAGCGCATCGACGCGCAGTTCCACATAGCCCCAGCCGACCGGCATTTCGTCCACTTCCTCGTTATAGGTGTGGCCGGATGCCTTTAACGGCAGGATCGTGCCGTGATAGGCTCCCTTGTCGGTATAGACAATCGCGCGCGCGCCCTCGGCAAATCGGGCCGACCAGTGGCCGATCGGCACCAGTTCGAGCCGCCCGTTGGACTTCAACCGTTTCACCATGGCGCCGAGCGTATCCAGGTGAGAGACGACGCCCCGGGCGGAGGCGGCTATTTTGCCCTTGATATGGGCGCGGACCGCACCGCGCCGCGTCAGCTCGTAATCGACGCCAAGCCGGTCCAGCTCCTCGCAGGTATACCGCGCGATTTCGTCAGTATAGCCGGTCGGACTCGAAATCGACAGCAAGGTTTTCAACTGCTTTTGCAGATAGGAGATGTCGATTTGACAAAGCATCAGGCAGGGCTCCTCTGCCGGATAGTACGGGCAGCTTGCGGAATGGAAAGCGGGAACAACAAATCGACAAAACGCTCGGCCGTTGGCTGGGGTTCATGGTTTGCGAGGCCCGGCCGTTCGTTCGCTTCGATGAAGACATAATCGGGCAGGGTCGGGTCTTTCACCATCAAATCGATGCCTGTGACGGGAATCGCGATGGCGCTGGCGGCCGCGACGGCCGCTTCGGCGAGCCGCGGATGCACCATGTCGGTCACGTCGTGGATGGTGCCGCCGGTATGCAGATTTGCGGTCTTGCGGACGGCGATGTCCTTGCCTGCCGGCAAAACCGAGTCGAGTGCATAGCCTTGTTCCGCCAGACAACGTTCGGTCTCCGCGTCGATGGGTATATGGGATTCACCGCCGGTGGCGGCGGACCGGCGGCGGCTTTGCTTTTCGATCAGGTCGGCGATGCTCGTGCGGCCGTCGCCAATAACCCGCGCGGATCGGCGGGTGGCGGCGGCGATAACCTTATAGTCAATTACCACCAGGCGCAGGTCTTCGCCCTTGAATTCCTCCTCGATCAAGACCTCATGAGAAACGGCCCGGGCCTGCTCTACGGCCTCCGCCACCTCATCGACGGTTGTGAGGCCGATGGAAATGCCGCGGCCCTGTTCTCCCCGTGCCGGTTTCACGACCACGGAACCATGTTCGGCGAGAAACTCGGCCCAGCCGCTACGGTCTCCTGCCGAGATCTGCGCCGGTATCTGAACGCCGGCGCTTTCAACAATGCGTCTGGCGGCGGCCTTGTCGTCGCAAATTGACATGGCGACGGCGGTGGTGAATTCGCTCAACGACTCCCGGCAGCGCACCGAACGCCCGCCGAACGTCAGTTGAAAAAACCCGCCCGCGGCGTCCAGCACCTCGACAAAGATGCCGCGCCGGCGGGCCTCGTCGACGATGATCTTTGCGTAAGGGTTCAGTCCCTGGTCGGTGGCCGGGCCGGCGTAGAGCGGTTCGTTGATAGGGTTCTTGCGTTTGATCGCGAACACGGGCACCCGCCGGAAGCCCAGTTTTTCATAGAGCGCGATGGCCTGTTCGTTATCGTGAAATACGGACAGATCCATGTAGGCGGCTTGGCGTGTCTTGAAATGCTCCGCGAGCCGGCGCACCAGCGCTTCGCCGATGCCGCTGTGCGGCGCCTGCGGCGACACCGCCAGACACCAGAGCGAGGAGCCGCGCTCCGGGTCGTCGAAGGCGCGCCTGTGGTCCACGCCCATGACGGAGCCCACAATTGCGCCGGTCTCGCTGTCTTCCGCGACCAGCACAACCAGCGCCCGCGCGTCGCGCCGGGCCCAGAAGAAATCCGGCGGCACCGGCACCATGTCGCGGGCGGCATAGATGATATTGACGGCCTCCGCATCCCTTTGGGTGGACAGACGACGGACGAAGAAGCCGCGGGGCGGGCGCCGCGAGGGGCGATAAGTCGACAGGTTGAGCCGGTAGGTATGCGACGGGTCCAGGAACAGCTCCAGCGGCGCGGCTGCTACGGCTACATGCGGATCCCGCACATAAAAAGCGATATCGCGCCGGTCGGGGCCTTCCGCGCGGATGGTGTCCGCCAGTTCCTCCGGCGTGTCGAAGGTGTTGGCAAAAATCAGGCGACCCCATCCGCAATCGATGGAGGCGCGCGCGTCCCGTTCATGACTAGAGCCAATGGGGGGCCGCATGCCCTGTTCACGCATCCGCAGCAGGCGATGTTCGCCCGCGGTGCGGCGGCGATGATGACTATGATCGGACAATGGCCGGCTCCTGTCAGATGTTCAGGGTCTGGAGCCACATCTCCAGCAACGAGGCCTGCCAGAGCTCGGAGCCGCGCAGCGGCGTGATATGCTCGGTCGGTGCCGCAAACAGGCCCTCGAGGTACTGATCCTGGAACAAGCCTCGCTCGCGCGCCGCCGCACTGCTCAATGCGTCCCTTACCATGTCCAGATAGGGGCCTTCGATGTATTTCAAAGCAGGAACCGGGAAATATCCCTTTGGCCGGTCGATCACGGCTGGCGGCACCACCAGACGCGCAGCCTCTTTCAGAACGCCCTTGCCCTCGTGCGCCAGCTTGTGTTCTGCGGGAATGCGGCCGGCCAGTTCGACCAGTTCGTGGTCCAGGAACGGCACCCGCGCCTCAAGACCCCAGGCCATGGTCATGTTGTCGACGCGCTTCACCGGGTCGTCCACCAGCATGACGTTGGTATCAAGCCGCAGCGCCTTGTCCACCGGATCGTCCGCGCCGGGTCGGGCGAAATGCTCCTCGACGAAGGCCAGACTTTCATCCCGGTCGGCCAGATAGGCGGGGTGCAGGTGGCCCGCCAGCTTCCCGTGGCTGCGGTCGAAAAAGTGGGCTGCATAGTCGCCGACCGCGGCATTGCTGTTCGTCAGCGGCGGATACCAGTGATAGCCGCCGAAAACTTCGTCCGCGCCTTGGCCGGACTGCACAACCTTGATGGTTTTCGCTACCTCACGCGAGAGCAGGAAGAAGCCGATATTGTCATAGGAGACCATCGGCTCCGACATCGCCCGGATGGCGTGGGGCAGGTTCTCCCGCATTTCCTCCGACGGGATCATGATCTTGTGATGGTTGGTGCCATAATGCCCGGCGATCAGGTCGGAATACTTAAATTCGTCGCCGCTTTCGCCATAGGCCGCCTCGAAACCGATGGAGTATGTCGCGAGTTCATGCTGTCCTTCCTCCGCCAGCAGGCCGACGATCAGGCTGGAATCGACCCCGCCCGAGAGCAGGACGCCCACTGGCACGTCGGCCACCATGCGGCGGCGGACGGCGGTACGCAAAGATTCCAGCACCCGGTCGCGCCATTCCTCAAACGGGCGCTCCGCGTCCTCGACGCTGCGCTCGAAGCTGGGCTTCCAGTAGACGGTGTCCGTGTGCGAGCCATCGGCCTCCACCATGCGGATGGTGGCGGCGGGCAGCTTGCGCACACCGTTCAGTATGGTGCGCGGTGCGGGCACGACGGCATGCCAAGTCATGTAGTGGTGCAGCGCCACCCGGTCGATGCTGGTATCGACGCCGCCCGCCGTCAGCAGCGCCGGCAGGGTGGAGGCGAAGCGCAGGGTCTTGCCGGCCTCGGCGAAATAAAGCGGCTTGATGCCGAAGCGGTCGCGCACGAATGCCGTGCGGCCGGTCTGGCGGTCATGCAGCGCGAACGCGAACATACCATGGAACCGGTCCACGGCGGCCGGTCCCCATTCAGCCCACGCCTTCAGGACAACCTCCGTGTCGCTGGTGGAGGCGAAGCGGTGGCCGAGCCCCATCAACTCCTTGCGCAATGCGGGGTAATTGTAGATGCAGCCATTGAAGGCGATGGTCAGCCCTAACGCCGTATCTGTAAACGGTTGCGCCGCGGCTTCCGACAGATCGATGATCTTCAGTCGGCGGTGGCCGAAGCCGACGGGGCCGCGCAGGATAATGCCTGCCCCGTCGGGCCCTCGCGGCGCCATCGCGTCCATCATCCGCTCGATGCGACCGCCGGACGCCAAGCCGCCGTCGAACACGATTTCACCGCAAATTCCGCACATCGGGTCTCAATTCTCCGGCATCATTGATTTCTGGCACAATAGTTATAACCTTAACGATTAAGGTTCAACTGGAGCCCTTTGTCTTGTCCGCCGACGACCTTCGTCAATTGGTATTATCCGCCCGGCAAATCGCGCGCCTGATGGACGTCCAGTCCCGGCGCATCGACCGGGAGGTGGGTCTTACGCTGCCGCAACTGATCGTGCTGCAATGCGTCCAGGACTTGGGCGAAGTCACGAGCCGGACGATTGCAGACGCCGCCGCCATGAGCCCGCCACAGGTGGTGGGCATTCTGGACAAGCTGGAGGCAAAGGGTCTGATCCATCGCTACCGCTCCAGCGTTGACCGGCGGGTGGTGCACACGGGCTTGACCCGGGATGCCGTGGCATCGCTCGCCGCCGCGCCGGAGCCATTGGGCGAGCGCTTCGCTGAGCGTTTTCTGGCATTGCCCGCCGAGCGACGGACCGCCATTCTTGCGGCACTCGCGACGGTATCGGACTTGGCGTTCACGAATATTGAACCGGGGGAGGGCCGTGACGAGATAAAGACGCGATCGCCCCCACCGGCAGCCCTACGCCAACAACATTAGGAGCCTGAACCCATGCCGAACCAGCAGATCAACGTGAAGGGCCTGCACCACAATGCCTACCGGTGCAGCGACTCGGAGCGAACCCGCCAATTCTACGAGGACTTTCTCGGCCTGCCGCTCGCGAACGCCTTCAAGATCGACACCGGCAGCGGGGCAGGTGTGCTACACTCTTTCTATGAGATGGGCGACGGCTCTTTCCTGGCCTTTTTCGAGGCACCGGACCGGCCATTTGAATTCAAGGAGCAGCACGATTTCGACCTGCATATCGCGCTGGAAGTGACGCACGAGCACATGATGGCCATGTTCGAGAAGGGCAAGGCCGCGGGCATCGAAACCCGTGGCGTCGCGGACCATGGCTTCATCGACTCGATCTATTGCCGCGACCCGGACGGCTATGTGATCGAACTGACGGCCAAGAAGGAGGCGGACCGCGCCATGGACTATACCGAAGCGCGCCGCCATCTGGACGACTGGCAGGCCGCGAAACCGGCCTGAGATACAGATCCACCGCCCGCCCCGAACATTCGCCGAGGAAACCGCCCCATGACCGCCATCGTCACCACCGCCGCGCCCGAAAGCGTCGGGCTCTGTTCCGAACGCCTGAACCGGGTAGACACTTGGCGCGAGCGCTGGGTCGCCTCCGGCAAGCTGCCCTGTGCGCTAACCGCCGTCATGCGCCGGGGCCAGGTGGTGCATGCCGGCGTTTCGGGCATGGCCGATGTGGAGCGCGGCGTGGCGGCAGCGCTGGACACGATCTTCCGCATCTACTCCATGACCAAGCCCCTGACCTCAACGGCGATCATGATGTTGTACGAGGAAGGGCGCTTTCAACTGGACGACCCGATCACGAAATTTGCGCCGGAGTTCGCCGGCTTGCGCGTGATGACCGGCGGCAGCCGCGGCTCGATCTCGACCGAGCCGGCGATGCGCGACATCAGCTTTCGCGACCTGCTCAGCCACACCTCGGGCCTGACATATGGCTTCATGGAATCCAATTTGGTGGATGCCATGTACCGTAAGACCGGCGTGGACTTCAATTGGGGCAGCGGCTCGTCGCTGGCGGACGTGGCGGCGAAGCTGGTGCGATGCCCGCTGATCGCCCAGCCCGGCAGCGAGTGGAATTATTCGGTCTCGACCGACGTGCTGGGCTATCTGGTGGAATTGATCAGCGGTACCCCATTCGCCGATTCCTGCGCGACGAGGTGATCAAGCCGCTGGGCATGGTGGACACGGATTTTTACGTGCCACCGGATAAGCTTGCCCGCTTCGCCGCCAACTATAACGCCACGCCGGAAGGTGGCCTGCAACTGATCGACGACCCGCAGGACAGCCCGCGCTACACCGCCATGCCGTCCGTCGCGAGCGGCGGCGGCGGGCTGGTCGGCACGGCGGCAGACTATATGCGCTTCTGCCGGTTCATGCTGAACAAGGGCGAGCTGGACGGGGTGCGCCTGCTCGGCCGCAAGACGGTGGAGCTGATGACGGCGAACCATCTGGGCGGCGACATGGCGTCCATGGGCCAACCGACCTGGAGCGAAAGCCCGACCGACGGCATCGGCTTCGGCCTGGGCTATTCCGTCATGCTTGACCCGGCCAAGGCGCAGATCATGGGCACCGCCGGCGAGTTCGCCTGGGGCGGCGCGGCCTCGACCGCATTCTGGTGCGACCCGGCCGAGGACATGGCGGTCGTATTCATGACCCAGGTCATGCCGTCCAGCCGCTATCCGCTGCGGCGCGAGTTGAAGGTGCTGACCTACCAGGCGGTGGTGGACTGAGGGCGGCGGATAGGCAGCCAGCTTAACGCGCGATCTGCATCTAGCCCACTAGAGCATCGCCCGGAAAATTGAATCGCTATAGCGATCAGTTGGAGGGTAAGATGCTCTAATTCTTGGATTTAGAGCAGAATTCACCCGATCCAAATGGATCAAGATCTGCTCTAGAGGGCTACGTTCCGCAGTTGCGGGCTGAGGCTTGCGACGCACGATTAGCCGGCCAATGAGGCTCCGGAAGGCGCAGGTCGGAACGCTGAAAGCGCTGTCATTTTCGTCGCCGGTCGGCACTTACGGCGGGTCGGAAAACTCGGAGCGGGCCTTGGCGCGGGAATTGGCTGGCCGACAAAACTTTTCCCCTAGCGTCCACAGCTAATGCACAAAGTGATTCGGCAACCGGCCGCGGAATTGCGCGCTCTTGGCGCTGCCATCCCCGATCTCCACATCATGTGAATAGCGGCCGCAAATAATCTGTGAATCCCGGAGATTCCCTTGTGGCCGGGGGAGCCCCTGCCGTGCAGCTTGTGGCTGCAGAGAAGATTTTCGTTGAACACACACCGGCTCGTCCGGCAAGCTACCAGATCTAGGCCTCAGGGCTGAGAGCGATACCAGTACTAGCGTTACCCGGCCTTCCGCAGAGCCATAACTCAATCAATAAAGGGGGCGACCGTCCCATGCATATCGAACGCCGCTTCACCCGTTCCGGCCAAAACCCGTACGACCGGATTGAATTCCGCACCGCCAGCAGCGAGATCGTCAATCCCGACGGCTCGGTGGTGTTTCGGGCGGCCGACATTCGAGTGCCGGCGCATTGGAGTCAGGTGGCCGTCGATATCATTGCGCAAAAATATTTCCGCAAGGCCGGCGTGCCAAAGGCGCTGAAGCGGGTCGAAGAGGAGGGCATGCCCTGCTTCATCCAGCGCTGCGTGCCGGATGTGGCCCAGATGGACGGCATGAACGAGGACGAGCGCTCGGGCGGCGAGAGAACTCGCGCCAGGTGTTCGACCGGCTGGCCGGTGCCTGGACCTATTGGGGCTGGAAGGGCGGCTATTTCGACTCGGAGGAAGACGCGCAGCGCCTTCTTCGACGAGCATCGCTACATGCTTGCCATGCAAATGGCCGCGCCGAACAGCCCGCAGTGGTTCAACACCGGCCTGCACTGGGCCTATGGCATCGACGGCCCGAGCCAGGGCCACTTCTATGTCGACCCGGAAACGGGCGAGCTGAAGCGCTCGGAGTCCGCCTATGAGCGTCCGCAGCCCCATGCCTGTTTCATCCAGGGCGTCGGCGACGATTTGGTCAACGAAGGCGGCATCATGGACCTGTGGGTGCGCGAGGCGCGGCTGTTCAAGTATGGCAGCGGCACCGGCACCAACTTCTCCAACGTGCGGGCCGAGGGTGAGAAACTGTCCGGCGGCGGCGCATCCTCTGGCCTGATGTCGTTCCTGCAAGTGGGCGACCGGGCGGCGGGCTCGATCAAGTCCGGCGGCACCACGCGGCGCGCGGCCAAGATGGTCTGCCTGAGACATCGACCATCCGGACGTGGAAGACTTCATCAACTGGAAGGTGATCGAAGAGCAGAAAGTGCTGGCGCTGGTCGCCGGCTCCAGGCTGGCCGAACGGCACCTGAAGGCCGTCATGCGCGCCTGTCACGACCAGGCCGAGGTGCCTTTTGAAAAACAAGGCGAGGGCGATCCTGATGCCCGCTTCGATCCCAGGCGCAACAAGGCGCTGGCGAACGCGATCCGTGCGGCGCGCAAGGCGGAGATTGCCGAGAACTACGTGCAGCGCACCATCCAGTTGGCCCGCCAGGGCTTCACGGATATGGCGTTCGAGACCTATGACACCGATTGGGATTCGGAAGCCTATCTGACGGTCTCCGGCCAGAATTCCAACAACTCGGTGCGCCTGACCAACGACTTTTTGCAAGCCGCGGCAGAGGACAAGGACTGGCACCTTACCAATCGCCGCGATGGCAAGATCGCCAAGACACTGCGCGCCCGCGACCTGATGGACCAGATCAGCTATGCCGCCTGGGCCAGCGCCGACCCCGGCGTGCAGTTCGACTCCACCATCAACGAATGGCACACCTGCCCTGCCTCCGGTCGGATCAACGCGAGTAATCCGTGCTCGGAATACATGTTCCTTGACGATACGGCCTGCAATCTCGCCTCGATCAACCTGGCGTCCGAGGCCTTCTTCCGGGAAGGCCAGTTCGACGTGGAGGCCTATGTGCACGCAACCCGGCTCTGGACCGTGGTGCTGGAGATCAGCGTGCTGATGGCGCAGTTCCCTTCGCCGGAGATCGCGCGCCGGTCATATGACTTCCGCACGCTGGGACTCGGCTACGCCAACCTCGGCGGGCTGCTGATGGCCTCCGGCATCGGCTATGACAGCGAGGAAGGCCGGGCCGCGGCCGCGGCGCTGACCGCGCTGATGACCGGTGTCAGCTATGCGACCTCCGCAGAAATGGCGCGCGAACTGGGTCCGTTCCCGCGCTGGCAAGAAAACGCGGCGCACATGCTGCGTGTGATCCGCAATCACCGCCTGGCCGCCCATGGCGAGACCGGCGGCTATGAGGCGCTGAGCGTGCTGCCATTGCCGCTGGAAGCGGGTCAGGTTCCCTACGAAGGCGTGGCCGAGCGCGCCGCCCAGGCGTGGGACGAGGCGCTGTCGCTGGGCGAAAGCCACGGCTACCGCAACGCGCAAGCGACCGTGATCGCGCCCACCGGCACCATCGGCCTGGTCATGGATTGTGACACCACCGGCATCGAGCCCGATTTCGCCCTGGTGAAGTTCAAGAAGCTAGCAGGCGGCGGCTATTTCAAGATCATCAACCGCATGGTGCCGGAGGCGCTGAAGGCGCTCGGCTACACCCGGGACCAGATGGACGCGATCCAGGCCTACGCCACCGGGCATGGCACTTTGCGCGGCGCGCCCGGCATCAATCACGAAAGCCTGTTTGCCCGCGGTTTCAGCCGCGAGGCGCTGGAGACGGTCGAGGCGGCGCTGCCGAGCGCGTTCGACATCAAGTTCGTGTTCAACAAGTACACGCTCGGCGAAGATTTTTGCCGCGACGTGCTGGGCTTTACCGATGCGCAACTGAGCGATTTCGGCTTCGACATGCTGGCCGCACTGGGCTTCACGGCCGACGAGGTCCGCGCGGCCAATCTATATTGCTGCGGCGCGATGACGGTCGAGGGCGCGCCGCAGCTGAAAGACGAGCACCTGCCCGTCTTCGATTGCGCCAACCGATGCGGCCGGGAGGGCACTCGTTACCTGCACGCCGAGGCGCATATCCGTATGCTGGCGGCGGCACAGCCTTTCATCTCGGGCGCGATCTCCAAGACCATCAACATGCCGAACGGCGCCAGCGTCGAGGATTGCGCCGACGCCTACATGCTGTCGTGGAAGTTGGGGTTGAAGGCGAACGCACTCTACCGTGACGGCTCCAAGCTGTCGCAGCCGCTCTCCTCCTCGCTCCTGGAAGATGTGGTGGAAGAGGCGGAAGTTTCCATCAGCCAGTCCGAAAAGGTCGAGCGCGTGGTTGAGCGCATCGTCGAGAAGGCGATCGTCAAACGCGAGAAGCTGCCGGACCGTCGCAAGGGCTATACGCAAAAGGCGGTGGTCGGCGGCCACAAGGTCTACTTGCGCACGGGCGAATGGGAAGACGGCAAGCTGGGCGAGATCTTCATCGACATGCACAAGGAGGGTGCCGCCTTCCGCGCGATGATGAACAATTTCGCCATCGCCGTTTCTATCGGCCTGCAATACGGCGTGCCGCTGGAGGAGTTCGTCGAGGCCTTCACCTTCACCCGCTTCGAACCCTCCGGCATGGTCGAGGGCAACGACGCGATCAAGATGGCGACCAGCGTGGTGGACTATGTCTTCCGCGAGCTGGCGATCAGCTATCTGGGCCGCGCCGACCTGGCCCATGTTGAGCCCGAGGATATCCGTCCGGACAGTGTCGGCGAGGGCGAGGACGAAAGCGCGCTGGTCGGCGAGGACTGGAAGCACCGCCGCGATGGAGACCAGGACGCCGCCCGTCGCCTGGCGAGCGCGGGCTATCTGCGCGACAACCTCTATGTGCTGAGCGCGCCCAAGGTGCGGAAGGCGCAAGAGGTGATGAACGCGGCGGTCGAAGCGTTTGAGAGCGCCGGGTCGATTGGCGTCGTCGCCAGCCAGTCCAGCGTTTCGGTTGCCTATGAGAGCGGCGGCGGGGGCAATCTGGTCAGCCCCGGCACGTCGGCGCGGGCCGCGCGGGTGCAGGAAGCCCGGATGAAGGGCTACGAAGGCGACAACTGCCCCGAATGCGGGAATTTCACGCTCGTGCGGAACGGCACCTGCCTGAAATGCGACACGTGTGGCAGCACGACTGGGTGTAGTTGAGGTTAATCTTCCCGCGCTGACTGTGGTCAGCGCGGGTCATAACAGTCAAAAATGTACCTTTTGGGGCTATTATGGCAAAAAGGAGCCGTGAACTCTCATTATCATTTGAAACACTATCGCAAGCACTTCGAGTTCAACTTGAAGCGGCGCTAAGGTCAAAAGATCTAAGAGGCTTCTCCCGTTGGCTCCGGCGGCACAAAATGTGGTGATCTGCGCTTGCGTCGCGAGGTGCGTTCGCTTAATGTTCTCGCATGCCGAGCCGCTGGAAACATGACCGCCCGCTCTCCCGCGCCCAGTTCGAGGCGCGATTTCCGGATAATGCGGCCTGCGCCGACTATCTGGCGCGTCGCCGGTGGCCGGAGGGCTTTGTCTGCCCGGGCTGTGGCGTCACGAAGGGATGGCTGCTGAAGACCAAGGCGTTCACCTGGGAGTGCGCGGCCTGCCGGCGGCAGACGTCCGTGACCGCAGGCACGGTCATGCACGGCAGCCATCTGCCGCTGAAGACCTGGTTCACGGCGATCCATATCGTAACCAGCCACTCCAACGGGATCTCCGCCCTGCAACTGCAGGCCCAACTGGGCCTGGGCAGCTACAAGAGCGCCTGGCTGCTCCTGACGAAGCTCCGCCGCGCCATGGTCGATCCCGAGCGAAGCCTTCTCGAGGACGTCGTCGAAGTTGACGAGACCGAGATCGCCTTGCGCCATAAGGACGACCCGCCCGCTGGCGGTCAAGGCCGCAGCTCGCAGGGCAAGATGCTCGTTGCCGGCGCGGTGGAGCTCTCGCCCGAAGGCAAGCCGCGCCGCATTCGTCTCGCGCCGATCGCCGACTTCTCCGGCGCCACGCTCAAGCCCTTCGTCGTCGCGGTCGCCGCCGCCGGTGCCCGCGTCGTCACGGACGGATGGTCCGGCTACAATGGCCTGCCCGACCATGTGCACGAGCCGAAAGTCGTCGGCAAGATGGCCGCCCACATCATCCTGCGCTGGACCCATCGCGTCTTTTCAAACCTCAAGAGATGGGCGCTCGGGACCTACCATGGCCTCCGTCGCCAGCACTTCAGGCGTTACCTCGACGAGTTCGTCTTCAGGTGGAACCGTCGCCGCCACACAGCCGTGGCGTTCGATACCCTGCTCGGCCTCGGAGCCCGCCTCGCGCCAGCAACCGCCCGCGACTTCGTCGAGCAGCGCGTCTGAGAGTACCAGATCACGGCGCCACACCCCGGAATGCGAGATCGCCGTCGCCTGTCCGCGGTGCATCCAACCGTCTCGAGCCGCTGCCTACGTCGATCAGAATTGCTCAGAGCCCTGCATGCACCAGGAAGCCATCACCCGCGCCGCCATCCGAAACATCAACATCTCGCAGCGCCGGAACGAAAGGGAGAAGCCTCATGTATTTATCAATATTGTCCCTTTTATTGTAAATGCAATGAAGGTTGTCGTCCCAATGTTAGGGAGTCGATAGAACCAAGGTCTACAGAAGCAAGATTTTTTCTTGATTTTTTTGATTATGTCGAAAGAGGAGATTCGAATACTTATGAATATCATGAAATGACTATATTTTTGCCTGTCGACTAGAGACTATTTGGGTAGACATTTACGGTCTGGCAGGCATTAGCTGGGCGTTAACCATTTCAGACTTATGGGTGCAGCGTTCATCGCCTCTCCGTTGTAAATACCCTTGCTTTGTTGTCGACTATCACTACATCCAGCCACGTTCCGTGACACAAGACCTATCGGCTGGGTCAGGGCGGCTCGGAAGGCGTTCAACTCTTTTCCGCCGGAAGCGCGCGAGCGGATGGGCTATGTCCTGACCATCGCGGCGGAGGGCGGCAAGGCCGATATCGGCAAGCCGATGAAGAGCTTCAAGGCGAAGCCGGGCGCGGGCGATACGGGAGATGGCGAACCGGGCGGGGGCGGCGGGCGCAACGTGCCCGCAGACTTCCGGGGCGAGAAGCGGTCGAACGAAGCGCATGCGTTTACGACCGACCCCGACGCCATGCTCTACCGCAAGGGCCCTGGCATGGAGGCGCGGCTGTGTTTCATCGGCCATGGCCTGATGGAGAACCGCTCCGGCCTGATCGTCGAGGCCAGGCTGACCCGCGTGTCCGGCCATGCCGAGCGGCTGGCTGCGTTGGAGATGATCGAGGCGCACGCCGAGGGGAACCAGGCGATCAGCCTCGGCGAAGACCGCGGTTATGACGCCGCCGACTTCGTCGAGGAACTGCGCGGCATGAACGTCCGGCCCCATGTGGCACAGAATGCCAGCCGGCGACGGTCGGCGATCGACCGGCGCACGACCCGTCATCCCGGCTGCGCGGCCAGCCAAGTATCCGCAAGCGGATCGAAGAGGCCTTCGGCTGGATCAAGACCGTAGCATGCCTTCGCCAGACCAAGTTGCGTGGACGGGAGAAAGTCGATTGGGCCTTCACCTTCGCCGCAGCCGCCTACAATCTCGTTCGCCTGGCTAAATTGATGGCAGCATTACCATGAGCGGCCCGGCGGACTGCCGGCTGCTCGGCCGCTGGCGCATCACAAACAGCGACCTATGGGACGCCGAACACCTCGATCAGGTTGAACCCACCACCGTTTGCTTCGAAGCGAACGGACACGGCTCCTTCGCCTTCGGCGCGCTCGATGCGGGCATGAGGCTCGAACATGGCCGCACGATCGTCTTCTTCCACTTCGAAGGCTTCAACGAAGGCGACGAAGTCCGCGGAACCGGCTCCGCCGAACTCATGGACGACGGGGCGCTTGAAATCGAGCTAAACTTCTTTGATAGCGACGATGCCATCCTTACCGCTCGCAAAGAATGACTTCTTCAACAGCCTGTTAAACGTCTGCCGTGCTGGATTCGTAAAGGAGTTCGCCACTGGTGCGGTCTTCGCCCGTCAAATGCACCTCATAGCCCCATAACCCTTTCAGATAACGAAGGGTTTGATGCTGATCGCTTTCCGCCAGCGGAATGCTGTCGCGGACCATGTGCTTCAGGCGCAGCACCCTATCACCCTTCAGGTCGGCATCGACCACCTGGATGTCCGGATCGGCGATACCCGGATCATAGCCGCGGGCGAGCGATTGGCGAACATGGCGGTAGCCGCGATCGTCGTGAATGTTCCCGACCTCATAGAAGGGGTCATCCGACTCGTCCGTCAGCACGAACAGGCGCATATCGCGGATCAGGCGAGGGCTGAGATACTGCTGGATGAAGCTTTCGTCCCGGTAATTGCCCAGGCATGCTTCAGGGCGGCGCGCCAATCGCCGGTGCCGGCCAAGTCGGGGAACCACTCGCGGTCTTCGTCTTTCGGCTCGGTCACGATGCGCTTGATATCGCTCATCATGTTGAAGCCGAGCGCATAGGGGTTCAGCCCCGAATAGCGCGGATCGTCGAAGCCGGGCTGGAACACCACGTTGGAGTGTGAATGCAGGATTTCCAACATCGCCCCGTCGCTCAACAAGCCCTTGTCGTAGAGCGCATTCACGATGTGATGATGAACGAATGTGGCACAGCCCTCGTTCATCACCTTGGTCTGCCGTTGCGGATAGAAATATTGCGCAAGGTGGCGGACGACGGACAGCAATTCCCGCTGCCAGTCCTTCAGCACCGGACTGTGCAGTTCCAGGAAATAGAGCAGGTTCTCTTCCGGCAGGAGCAACGCCTGTTGACGCTCCTTGGTTTCCCGCTCGGCCAGGGTCGGCTCCGGGCGGGAGGGATCGCGCGGCACGGTGCGCCACAGGTCGTTGTAGGAACGTTCCTGCTCGTCGGCGATGCGGCGACGGCGGTCCTCCAGTTCTCGGGCGGTGGGCTCCGGGCGGCGGTGATAACGGAAAACGCCGTGGTCCATCAGCGCGTGGGCCGCGTCCAGGGTAGCCTCGACCTCCAGCAGGCCGTGCCGTTCCTCGCAGGCGGCGATGAAGCGGCGGGCATAATCCAGAAAATCCAGGATCGAGTCCGCGTCGGTCCATTCGCGGAACAGATAATTGTTCTTGAAGAAATGGTTATGGCCGAAGGCCGCGTGCGCCATCACCAGCGTGTGCAGCGCTGCCGAATTGTCCTCCATGTTGTAGGAGATGCAGGGGTTCGAGTTGATGACGATCTCATAGGCAAGCCCCGTCCGCCCCTGCTGATACAGCCGCTGGTCGCGGGCAAACGTTTGCCGAACGACCAGTGGCGGTAGAGGATCGGCATGCCGAGCGAGGCATAGGCGTCCAGCATTTGCTCCGACGAGATCACCTCCACCTGGTTCGGATAAACGTCGAGGCCCAAATCTTCGCGGGCAACAATTTCGATCTCGTCATAAAGCCGCTTCAACAGATCAAAGGTCCATTCGTGCCCCTCGAACAAGGGGGCGGCGCGTTGAATCGCGGGCGTTGCGGTCATGCGTTTCCAACCTCCCGTTTCGCGAACAGCTCACGAAACACGGGGTAGATGTCGCTCGGCCGGCCGACCCGTTTCATGGCGAAATTCGGGCTGTGCCCGGCAACGCCGCGATAGGCCCGCCACAGGGCCGCGCCCACCTGTGGGTTGGCGAACAATTCAATTTCCCGTTCGTCCAGAATTTCGACATAGGCGTAGTATTGCGTCATCGGCATGATCTGCTCGCGCAGGAGTGAGGCGCAATATTCGCTGTCGCCGGCAAAATTCTCTCCGTCCGAGGCCTGGGCCGCGTAAATGTTCCATTCGGCCGGCGAGTAATTTTCCTTGATCTCCCGCAGCATTTCGTTGAGCGCGGTGGAAACCACGGTTCCCCCGGTCTCGCGGCTGTAAAAGAACGTCTCCTCATCGACGACGCTGGCCTGGTGGGTGTGCCGGATGAACACCAGGTCGATGCGGTCATATTGCCGGCGCAGGAACAGGTGCAACAGGATGAAGAAGCGCTTCGCCAGGTCCTTTTCGCGCTCGCCCATAGAGCCCGAGACATCCATCAGGCAGAACATCACCGCCTTGGAGTTGGGGGCGGGGTGAGGCTGATAGCGCCGGTAGCGGATATCCAGCGGGTCGATAAAGGCAACCAGCCGCCGGCGCTTCAGTAGCGCCTCCGCCCGGGCGTACAGTGCCTCCAACGCGGGATGGTCATGCTGGCCCCGTTCCTCCATGTCGGCAATCTGGGCCTCCACCTCTTTCAACTCGGCGTCGGCCGGGCGATGCAGCACCAGCCGGCGGCCAAGGCTGTTGCGCATGGTCCGCCGGATCGCGAGGCGTGTCGGCGTGCCGGCCGTGGTAAAGCCCGCGCGCCGTTGCTTGACGGTCTCGAGCTCCTGGAGTTCTTTCTTCACCAGATCAGGCAGTTCGAGATCCTCGAAGAACAGGTCGAGAAACTCGTCGCGGCTGAGGGCGAACTGAAAATCGTCCTCGCCGTCGCCGTCGTCCGAACCTTCCTTGCCGCGACCCTTACCCTGGCCGCTCGGGGGTTTGCGAATGCGGTCGCCCGGCGAAAATTCCTTGTTGCCGCCCAACACGCCCTCGCGATACCCGCCCTTGCCACTGTGGCGAAAGCGGGGTTCGTGAATAGGACGCGTCGGGATGGTGATGGTCTCGCCCGAATCCACATCCCCGATCTTGCGGTCCTTGATGGACTCGTTGATGACGCGGCGAATTTGGTCGCGTGCCCGTCGGATGAACCGTTGGCGGTTGCCCAGGTTCTTGTCCTTCGGGTTCAGGCGGCGATCGATGAAGTGGCGCATTGGCCCTGCTTTCTGCCGGGTGCTTTAGCCCGCTTTGTTCACGCGCATGTACCATTCGACCAAGCGCCTGACCTGACGGGGAGTGTAGCCGCGCGCGGCCATCCGATCCACGAATTCCTGATGCTTCTGGTCGGTCTCCGAATTTTTCTTGGAGCCGAACGAGATCACCGGGAGCAAGTCTTCCACCTGGCCGAACATGCGCTTTTCGATAACGTCGCGCAGCTTTTCATAGGAAGTCCAAGACGGATTACGGCCATCGTTGTTCGCCCGCGCGCGCAGGGCGAATTTGACCACCTCGTTCCGGAAATCCTTTGGATTGGCGACGCCCGCGGGCTTTTCTATTTTGGCCAATTCCGAATCCAGAATGCTGCGGTCAAGCATCTGGCCCGTGTCGGGATCCTTGTAGTCCTGATCCTCGATCCAGGCATCGGCATAGGCGATATAGCGGTCGAACAGGTTCTGGCCGTACTCGCCATAGCTTTCCAGATAAGCCTTTTGGATCTCGTTGCCGATGAACTCCGCATAGCGCGGCGCGAGTTCGGCCTTGATCGCCTCCAGCAGCCGGTTTTCGGTCTCGCCCGGGAATTGCTCGCGCTTCACCGACTGCTCCAGCACATACATCATGTGCACCGGGTCGGCGGCGACCTCTTCGGAATCGAAGTTAAAGGTCTCCGACAGCACCTTGAACGCGAACCGGGTGGAAATGCCGGTCATGCCCTCATCCACCCCCGCCGCATCGCGGTATTCCATGATCGATTTCGCCTTGGGGTCCTTGTCCCGCAGCGATTCGCCGTCATAGACGCGCATCTTGGAATACTGGTTGGAGTTTTCGTGCTGCTTCAGGCGGGAAAGTACCGAGAAGCGCGCCAGGATCGTCAAAGTCTCCGGCGAACATTGGGCGGTGGCCAATTCGCTCTCGCGCAGCAGCTTTTCATAGATCTTGGCCTCTTCCGACACCCGCAGGCAGTACGGAACCTTGATCACGCAAATGCGGTCGAGAAAGGCCTCGTTGTTCTTGTTGTTGCGGAACTGCTGCCATTCTGCCTCGTTCGAGTGGGCGAGAATGATCCCCTGATACGGCATCGCGCCGAAGTTCTCGGTACCGGCATAGTTGCCTTCCTGCGTCGCCGTCAGGAGGGGATGCAACACCTTGATCGGCGCCTTAAACATCTCCACGAATTCGAGCAGACCCTGCGTCGAGCGGTTCAGGCCGCCGGAATAGCTGTAGGCGTCGGGGTCGGCCTGGCTGTAGTGCTCCAACTGGCGGATATCCAGCTTGCCCACCAGCGCGGAAATATCCTGGTTGTTTTCATCGCCCGGCTCCGTCTTCGCGATACAGACCTGCCGCAATTTCGACGGCATCATGCGCACAACCTTGAACTGGCTGATATCGCCGCCGAATTCGTCCAGGCGTTTCACCGCCCATGGGCTCATCAAGCCGGTGATGCGGCGTTTGGGGATGCCATATTTTTCTTCCAGCAAATCGCCATGCTGCTCGGGTTCGAACAGGCCGAGCGGCGATTCGAAAATGGGGCTGATCTGGTCGCCGGCCTTCAGCACATAAACCGCCTTCTCCTCCATCAGGCGTTTCAGCTTTTCGGCGAGCGTCGACTTGCCGCCGCCGACCGGCCCCAGCAGATAAAGGATTTGCTTGCGCTCTTCCAAACCCTGCGCCGCGTACTGGAAGTAACCAACGATGCGTTCGATCGTGTCTTCCATGCCGTAAAATTCGGAAAAGGCAGGATAGCGTTTGATGGTCCGGTTCTGGAAAATCCTGCCCAGCCGCGGCTCATGCGAGGTGTCGAAGATTTGCGGCTCCCCGATCGCCGCCACCATGCGCTCTGCAGCCGATGCGTACATCGTCGGATCGGAACGGCACGCAATGAGGTATTCTTGTAACGACATCTCCTCTTCAGCGCGGGTTGCATAACCTTGCGAGTATGTCTCAAAGATGTCCGTCATGTGTCCCTCCGGATCGCGGATTTTCCGCACTCTCCTGTTGCAAAGCTGTTAAGACTTCCCCCGGTTCACCAATGCCCCATTCCCCGATTGCTTAATTCTTAGATAGGGACAGGCCACTGATTTTCCACCAACGAGTACGTGTCCGGGCGGTGTCTGGATCAAAGAATACCCGTGAATCGGCGGGTGGTCGAGCCAGGCTTGCGCGCCTTCTTCGCCTGAGTTTCCCGAAATTCGCCAAAAATCCGTCGAAATGAGTTAACCAAATAGTCGTTGGTATTAAGTTAACGCAAAGCGGTAACAGGATATTTTCTTGCGCGGCAATAAGTGCCGACCCGCGTTGGTGGGCCGGCCCGGAACACAGTGCAGCATCTTCGGGAAAGTTTTTCAGTTAAAGCAATCGGATAGGTCGCTTGTGCAGCCGTTTGCGCCGGCTGACGGCATGGAGGTCTGGCACCCTGGCGAAACACAGGGATGGACACTCGCGGCAGCCGGTGCATCGGCCGGCGCGCGGGTCGGTTCAGCCGGGTTGGCTCCAAATTATTTCGTAGCGCCATATCCTGTTCGCGATAACGGTGGTGAGGTTCGCGCCCGCCTCCGCCCGATTCGCGGGGGCGGAGAATCATGGTCGATGGGCCGCCGTTCGGCGAGTTCAGAAGCGCGTCGTGGCCGCGGCGGCAGCCGGTGCGGGGGCCGGCGCTCCCATTCTCCAGCTAACTGATCCCGCTCCGACAGAATAGGGATCGGGCGCCTGTACCAATAACTTAATGGTTCGATTCAGCCAACGGACGGGTGCCATCTTTTGGCATAGAACCACTCGCGGGAATGCGTTCTACCGGGGCTGGTTCAGCCGAGCCGCCTCCGCCATCACGTGAACCGCTTCCTCCTGTGCGGAGCGCACGGTGAGCGAGGTGGCGCCGCAGTCTTCCCAGGGCTTGTAACGTTCCTTGATGCGGGCGGGCGGGCCCATCAGTGACTTCAGGTCGACCCATTCGTCGGGCACGGCCTCTGCCGCCTCTTCCTTGCGGCCAGCCAGGTACAGTTCCTGGATGCGGTTGGCGGCATCGCCAAACCCGCGGCGATGCATCATATCGTTGTGGAAGTTCTTCTCGCGCGCGCCCATGCCGCCGACGTAAAGCGCTTCCCGCGGTTTCAGGCGGTCGATTGCGGCTTTAACGTCCGAATCCACATCGACGAAGACGCCCGCGTGCACCTCGAAATTGTGCCAACCTTTGTCCTTGCCTTTCTTGCGCGCCCGTTCGAACCCCTGTTCCAGCCAGGGCTTGTATTCGTCCAGCGAGCCCGGCACGAAGCCCAAAGGCAGCCAGCCGTCCGCCACCTCGCCTGTCAGGCGCACCGAAGCCTCCTTGCCCGAGCCGATGAAGATCGGAATGTTCGGGTTCATGTGCAGGATTGAGCGCAGGGGCTTGCCGATGCCCATAGCGCCTGCGCCGGTATAGGGCAGGCTGATTTCGCGGCCGTCATGAGTGACCGGCTCCTCGCGCGCCCAGATCTTGCGGCAGATCTCGACATAGTCCTTGATCCGCCAATAGGGGCGGCCCCAGGGCTGACCGTACCAGCCCTCGACGATCTGGGGCCCGCTGACCCCGAGCCCCATGATGAAGCGGTTGCCGCCGGCCATTGCATCGACAGTGCCAGCGCACATGGCGGCGTTGGCGGGCGTGCGGGCGGCCAGTTGCATGATGCCGGTGCCAAGGCGGATGCGCTCGGTCTTGGCCGCCAGATAGGCGAGCGGCGTGACGGCGTCGGAGCCATAGGCCTCCGCCGTCCAGACACTGTCATAGCCGAGGCGTTCGGCAAGCTGCACGCGCTCGACCGGCAGGTCCATGTGCGCGCCGGAATAGCCGAGGGAGAGACCGAGTTTCATGGGGGCGTTCCTTGGGTTCTATTAGTGGTCGCTTATTCGAAGAAGGCGAGCATGGCGCGGGCGCAGTCGTCGGGCAACTCCTCGGCCACGAAATGGCCGCAGTCCAGGCCGGTCTCGCCCACCTGGTCCGCCCATTGCTGCCAGACCGGCAGCGGGGAGCCCGCGCGGTTGGAGAGATAGCCGCGGCCCCAGATCACATGCACGGGGCATTGGATCTTCTCGCCCGCGTCGCGGCTCGCCTGGTCGTGCTGGCGATCGATGCTGGCGCCAGCGCGATAGTCGTTACAGGTGGCGTGGATCACCTCAGGATTGCGGAAAGCCCGACGATAGTCGGCGAGCGAGCCTTCGGTCAGCGCATCGAAGTTGCCGGCCCAGCGGCGCAGCAGATGCTCCAGGTAGAAGTCTGGGTCGCTGCCGATCAGCTTTTCCGGCAGCGGCGCCGGCACCGCCAGGAATTGCCAGTGATAACCGCTCAGTGCCCGGTCGGCGTTCATGCGCTCCCATTGGTCCAGGGTCGGGATGATATCCAGGGCAGCGTATTTCTCAACCTTCTCGGGGTGGTCGAGCGTCAGACGGAATGCGACCCGCGCGCCGCGATCATGCCCGGCGAGAAGAAAGCTCTCATGCCCTAGATCGTGCATCAGGCCCGCCATGGTATGGGCGGTCGTGCGTTTGGAGTAGGCATCGAACGCCTCGTCGCACGGCGGGCCTTTGCTGCGGCCGTAGCCGGGCAGGTCCGGGATCACCAGCGAGAAATGCTCGGCCAGCGTGGGCGCCACGGCGTGCCACATTGCGCCAGTCTGCGGGTAGCCGTGCAGCAATAGCAGTGGCGGGCCGGAGCCGCCGGTGCGGACGTAAAGCTCGCTCTCGCCGATGGCGATGTGGTGGGCGTTAAAGTCGGGAAGCATGAGTCAATGCCGTCCACCATTTTTAAGGGCCGCGGACCGTCCACCAATGCCTTCCCGGACCGCCGCATTTTGACGGTCCGGGAAGGACCGTAGCATCCTAAAGTACGTCTTCCGCAATCACGCGCATAGCCTCGACGCTGGTGGTGCCGCGCAGCAGCATGCTGTCGACCTTGCGTTCCTTGGCGGCGGCCTTCCAGTCGGCCAAGCGATCCTTGATCCGCTCCTTCGGCCCGACCAGCGCCACCTCGTCCACCAGCGCATCCGGCACCGCCGCCGTCGCACCTTCCCGGTCGCGGCCGAGGAACTTGTCCTGGATCTCGACCGCCGCGTCCTCGTAGCCCAGCATCTTGCAGTAGTCGTTGTAGAAGTTCTTGTTCCGGGCGCCCATGCCGCCGATGTAGAAGGCCATGTGCTCCTTGATCGGCCGGCGGCAGGCGTCCAGGTCGTCGCCCATTTCGCACTCGACAAAGGGCAAAATGTCGAAATTGTCCAGCGATCGCCCCTCCGTCTTGGCAAAGCCTTTGTTCAACGGCCCTTCGAACAGGTTGAACTTTTCCGGCGACATGAAGATCGGAAAGATGCCATCTGCCACTTCCGCCGCGTTCTCCACTCCCTTGGGTGAGAAGCTGGCCGAGTAGATTTTCATGGCCGGATCGGCGTGCAGGATCGACTTCAGCGGCTTGGCGAGTCCGGTCGAGCCTTCGCCACGGTAGGGGATCTGATAGTGCTCGCCATGATATTCCAGCGGGCCTTCGCGTTTCAGGATTTTGCGGATGATCTCGATATATTCGCGGGTGCGCATTAAGGGCTTGCCGTAGGGAACGCCGTGCCAGCCCTCGATCACTTGCGGACCGGACGGCCCGATGCCGAGGATGAAGCGGTTGCCGCTCATGGCGTTCAGCGTCATGGCGGTCATGGCGGCGAGCGCCGGAGTGCGCGACTGCATTTGGCAAATGGCGGTGCCGACCTTGATCTTGCTGGTCTGCGCCAGCACCCAGGCCGCGGGCGTGATCGCGTCCGAGCCCCAGGCCTCAGACGTCCAGATCGAGTCGAAGCCCAGCCGCTCCGCCTCCAGCACCTTGTCCATGCCGACATCCATCGAAGCGCCGGAATAGCCCAGCAGCAGCCCTAGTTTCATCGTGCGTCTCCACAGGTTTGCGTTGGTTGATAAGCAAGTTCCCATGGGATGGGCCGAGGGGCAAGGGGCGTGTGATTGCCTCTTTGAATGGGGCCGGGAATGGGGACAATAGGTCGAATTCCCGGCGGCAGGATTAAACTGTGGCCCTAACCTTCGGGAACACTTCCTCGGCCAGCAGTTGCATCTGATCCATAACAAGATCATGCGGCATGTCGGGGAACTGCACGCCCAGGACAACATGGTTGGTGCCGCACTCGCGCACGGTCTTGATGATCTGCTCCGTCACCTCATCGGGCGTGCCGACCAGGAAGCGGTCCTTCATCAGCTCATCCATATCCATGCCCAGATCGTTATCGCCCTCCGGCATCGCCTTGTCCTGGCCCCATTTGTGATAGGCTGCATATTTGTGCACCAGATAGTCCTTGGCGATCTTCATGGCCTGGTCGTGGGTGGGCGCGATGCAGCATTCCCGCATCATCGGGAATTCCGACGGGAAGGGCTTACCGGCGGCATCCAGGGCGCGCTTGTAGACTTCCAACTGGCGCTGGGTCGTGTCGATCCGATTGTGCGGTGAGACGAACCAGGCATCCACCAGGCGCGCCGCGCGCTCGATCGCCTTGTCGGCGTTGGCACCGATCCAGAAGGGCGGCGGCTGTTGGATGGGCTTGATCGAGCAACTGGCATTCACCAGTTCCCATCCCAACCCTTTCATGTTCACGTCCTCCTCGGTCCAGAGGCGGCGGACGGCGGTGATGTTCTCTTCCAGATGGCGGACGATGTTTTTCCGTTCGATTCCGAAGGCCTTGAACTCTTCGTCCCGGTAGCCGAGGCCGGAGCCGAAGATCAGCTTGCCGCCGCTCATCAGGTCGATGTTGGCGAACTGCTCGGCGATCTCCAGCGGCTTGTGCAGGGGCATCAGCACGATGCCCGCGATCAGGCGCAGGCTCGGGCATTCGCTCATGACCCGGCTCAGATACGTGACTTGGTTGAAATCGTGCAGCGGCTTGCTGGAGAAGTGCGAGCCCTTCATGAAGCTGTCATAGCCAAGCTTTTCGGCGTGACGAGCCTGCTCCATCAACTCCCCGAAGCGGGCCTGCATGTCGTCGCCCCAATTGTACTGGCCGCGGTTCATGATGCCGAATTGAATGGTCATGGCTGTTCTCCCTATTGAGGCGCATAGTTATCCGCCCATTGTTGGCCCCGGCTGCTGCGCATCCTATCCGTTTCGCCCGGCAACGGAAGGGCGGCGACGGTCGAGTAGGGTCTGGCCCTGGTGTCGGCCGATTCTGCCGTAAGTACTAAGCTGTAGAGCATACGCCATATAGCTTAGTACTTGCGCAGTCTCCGAGCTCATACATGGGGCATGACGCTTGCGGCGAAGGCCTCCATGCGCTCCAGCATCTGCTGGCGGCTGTCGGCCGTCAGGTTCACCATCATCACCTCGCAGCCGGCTTCGGCAAAGGCGCGAGCGTCGGCGGCGCGTTGCTCGGCCGTGCCGGTCATGGCGATGCGCTGGCCGTCCAGCTCCTGGGCCGCCTCCGAATGATAGGGGCTGTTGTAGGCGAGGCCGACGGCGGCGGGGTCGCGGCCCGCCTCGGCGACGGCCTGTTTCACCCGCTGGGCGCGCTCGCGGTAGGCATCGGCCGAGGCCATGCGGAACTTCGGATTGCTGGCGAACGGGTACCAGACATCGCCCAGTGCTGCGACCCGCCGCAGGGCCGGGCCGCTCTCGCCGCCGATCCAGAGCGGCGGGTGCGGCTTCTGCACCGGTTTTGGCTCGAAGATGACGTCGCGGAACTTCACGAATTCGCCCTGGTAAGCGGGGTTTTCCTCGGTCCAGAGCACCTTCATGGCCGCCATATACTCGTTGGTGACCTGGCCGCGCTTTTCAAAAGGCGGGATGCCCAGCGCTTCGAACTCCTCGCGCATCCATCCAGTGCCGCAGCCGATGGACACCCGGCCGCCCGACAGCACATCCATGGTGGCGATGGACTTGGCCATGAACAGCGGGTTGCGGTGCGGGATCACGACGATCGAGGTCAGCAGGCGCAGTTTGGTGGTGGCGGCGCAAAGCCAGGCCATGAGCGTAAACTGCTCCATGCAATCGCCGCCGCCGCCCTTGGTCCACGGGAACTCGCCCGAGTCGCTGTACGGGTATTTGGCCTCAATGGAGCGCGGGCAGAGGATATGGTCCGAGACGGTCATATAGTCGAAGCCCAGCCGCTCTGCGGCTTCGGCTATGGCGCGGATGTCCTCGGGTGTCGCGAGCGGACCGCGGAAGGGGGCGCTGATACCGAACTGCATGGGGTTTTCCTCTTGTTTTCATTGCGTGGTTGTCGGTGAGGCGTTGCCAGCTTTAGCGGCCGGCTTTTCCGGTTTGGCCGATCGCTCGGTTTCGGCCGGTTTCCAGACCATGCCCCGCGCGAGCGTGGCAAACTCCTGGCGATAGAGTTCTTCGAGCCTGGCGGGCCCGATGCCGATGGTGCGGGCAAAGCGGCAGCCATCAAACCGGACGGTCTGCATGATCAGGGCGCGCTGGCCGTTCACCTGCCCATGGGTCTCTGTCCGGTAGCCCTCATTCCCATCGAACTGTGCGGGCGTAGTCTCGAGCGCTTCCAGCGCCTGCACGCTCTTCAGCCTGCGCACCAGGGATTCGGCGAAGGCCTGTTTCCCCGACTGCGCCCATAGGGAGCAATCGGCCTTGGCGCCGGTGCCGATGACGAACAGGCCGCGCTGCTCGGGCTCGGAAACCAGGTGGGAGTCCGTCAGGATCACGGCATAGGCCGACAAGACCTGGGTCAGCCGGAAGCGCTCGGTCTCCTGAAACTCAAACGGCAGCGCGTCCAGCGGATTGCTGCGCTCGGCCGCCACGCGGATGCTGTCCATCACCTTCTCAATCTGCGCCCGCCGCTCCGGTGCCGCAAAGAGCGATGGCATTTGCGCGGTAATGAGCAGCGCCGCCTCCGGCGTGCCGATCAGCACGATCCACTTCTCCATCGTGCCTACGCCGACCCGCTGGCGTCCCTCGCCTATAACGGCGGGATAGCCATCGATTTCGGCCTGATCGGCGCTGGAGAGTTCGATTTCCTCGCCATCTTGTTGCGTGCCGAGCTTGCCACGCCCGTCCAGGATGGCTTGACGGAGCGCGTCGAACGATGAGGCGGGCAGTTCGGTCGTCAGCACCGAAGCCTTGGCCTTTTCCCAGATCAGGCCGGGGACGGTGGGGCTTTCGACGAAGCCCTCGGGCCGGTCGATTACGACGAAGCTGCCGCGCAGATGCACCGGCTCGGCCCGGACAAAGGCGGGAGGGATGGTGAGTGCCAGCCAAAGCAGCGCAACTGTCAGCGATACCCGCATGGCTACATATCCGTCACTTTCCCTTTGACCGCCCGCGTCTGGCCGCGGAAGAAGGCGATCTGCTTACCGTTCTGGTTTACCACTTCCACATCCCAGATATTGGTCCGGCCGGCCTCGGCCACGCGCCGGGCGGTGGCGGTCAGCCGGTCACCCGGCATCCCGGGCGACAGGAACGTGATCTGCGCGGACTGCGCCAGGTTCGGTGTATCGAAGGAGTTGCTTGCGAACGCCATGGCCGTGTCCGCCAGCGAAAAGATGTAACCGCCGTGGCAGACATCCAGGCCCTGGACCAGGTTGTCGGTTACGGTCAACGACATGACACAGTGCGCCGGTCCGATCTCCTGCATCTCGATGCCGAGAAACCGGGAGGCACGGTCGCGGCGGCCCATCACCTCGGCTGTCTTTTCGGCCAACTGCTGTGGGGTCAGGCCGCCGCTCATTCGGGTAGGGTCGCCTGCATGGACGGGCGGGCGTTGAATTGCTCGAACCAGTTGGCGAGGCCCGGGCGGTTGTCGCGCCAGCCCCAGTCGGCAAAACGGAAATCCAGATAGCCGAGCGCACAGCCGGCACCGATGGCGGCGGCGTCCACGCCCTGCAGGTCCGCCACTGCCTTCTCCAGCGCGTCAAGCGCGTTGTCGATCTTGCGTGACTGGGTGTCGATTTGGACCTGATAGCGGAATTCTTCCGGCCGCGTGACCTCGCCGCGGATCAGCAATGCTGCATCCAACAGACCCTCTGCCTGGGACTCTCGGCGTTGCATGCCCCAGTCGCCCGCGGGAAACAGGGTGCCGCCCGTCACTTCGTTCAGGTAGCGCAGGATAACGCGGGAATCATACAGATATTCGCCGTTCTCCAATTCCAGCGTCGGCACCCGGACCGCGGGATTCATGGCGGCGAGCGGCGTGTTCGGGTCGGCGCCATAGGTGGCCATGGGCTGTTCTTCGATACGGTCGGCAATGCCCAGTTCCCGTGCGGCAACGCGGCATTTGCGGACATAGGGCGACGAGGCGCCGCCGTATAGCTTCATCATGGTGGAACTCCCTTGCGTAGCACCGGCGTTCAACCGGGTTTGGTACTCTCCATGGAGGGGCGCTTGCGGAACTCCTCATACCACTTGGCGAGGCCGTCATGGCCGGCGCGCCAGCCCCAGTCGGGGAAGCGGAAGTCCAGATAACCCAGCGCACAGCCCGCGCCGATGCTGGCGGCGTCGACCCGGCCGAGCTCGGCACTGTCGGCACTGAGTGCGCCGAGGCACTGGTCGATCTTGTGCGACTGTCCCTCGATCCAGTCGTCCCACCGCTTTTCCTCCGGCCGGGCAAAGGTTTCGAAGCGCAGCAGCAATGCGGCGTCCAGTAGCCCCTCCGCTGTACTCTCGCGCCGGACCATGGCCCAGTCGCCCGCGGGATAGAGCGAGCCGCCGGCGTGATCGTTCAGATAGCGCATGATCATGCGGGAATCGAATAGCGGCTCGCCGTCTTCCATGATGAGCGCCGGGATCTTGCCGACCGGGTTGGCGCCGGAAACCTCCTGGTTCAGGGTGCCGGGCTGGCCGCCGGAAGGCACCAGCTCGACCTGCTCGGTGATGCCGAGTTCGGCGAGGGTGACGCGGACTTTCCGCACATAGGGTGAACCGGTGCCGCCGATAAGTTGCATGGGATCCTCTTCCGTTCCGTGGTGGCCAAAATCGCCCAGGTCCGCGCTAAAGGCTTGCCGCCCGCCCGCGGGCCGTGGCTTTCTGCTGCCCTGACTGTTTAGCAGGGCTGCCGCGCCCGCGATACGCCCAAGCCTCCCGGGAGGACTGAAACCGTGACAAAGCACCTTTTCGACGATCTGCTGGTGCTCGACATTGCCAGCTATATCGCCGGGCCGGTGGCCACCACCATTCTGGCCGACTTCGGCGCGACCGTGATCAAGGTGGAGGCGCCGGTGGGTGACGGCCTGCGGGCCCTGCATGCCGGCCCCGCCATGCCGGATACCCAGGGGCGAGACTTTGCGTGGATGGCCGACAATCGCTCGAAGAAAGGTCTTTGCCTCGACCTGGCGTCCGAGGACGGGCAGGAGATCCTGCGCAAGCTGGTGGCGAAGGCCGACGTGCTGGTGACCAACTTCCCCTTTCCGGTGCGCCGCAAGCTGAAGCTGACCTATGACGATCTGGCGCCGCTGAACGACCGCATGATTTATGCCTCGCTCACCGCCTACGGCGAGGAGGGGCCGGAGGCGGACCGCACCGGCTTCGATTTCGACCGCCCTTTATGCCCGCACCGGCATGATGGACATGATGCGGGCGCCGGGCGTGGCCCCGGTGCGCTCGCTGCCGGGGATGGGCGATCATCCGACGGGCACATCGCTGTTCGCGGCGATCATGACCGGGCTCTACCGGCGCGAGAAAACCGGCAAGGGCGGCAAGGTCTCGACCAGCCTGCTGGCGAACGGCATTTGGATGAACGGCTTTTTCACCCAGGCGGCGTTGCTGGGCGCGCATGTGGAACTGCGCCCGCACCGGGACGACGCACCGAATGCCATGGCCAATCATTACTGCGCCAGGGACGGCCGTTGGTTCATTCTTGCGGTGTTCAACGAGGAAAGGCAGGTGCCGCCCTTGTTCAAGGCCATGGGCCGCGCCGATCTGCTGGAGGACCCGCGTTTCGCCACTCAGGAAGCCCGCCGCGCCAACAGTCATGAACTGACCAGGGCGATGGACGCCATCTTCGCAGAGCACGATTGGCCCCACTGGCGCGCGCAGTTCGACGCGCTTGGCATTACCTATGGTCAGGCCGCCAAAATGGAGGATCTGCTGCAGGACGAGCAGATACGCCATGCCGGAGCGATGGTGCCGACTGCGGGCTCGTTTGACGGCGATTGGGCGATTGGCACGCCGGTTTTCGTGCAGGGCGAGGCGAAGAAGCGGCCGGAAGCCCCGCCCGCTATCGGCCAGCATAATGAGGAAATTTGCGCGGAGCTCGGCTACTCCGCAGAGCAAATCGCGGCCTTCAAGGAAGCAGGCATTCTGCGGTGAGTTCCCGAGCAATCGAACTGCCGATCCGCGGCGGCTGGCTGATCGCGCTGCTGACGGCGCTTGCCGCCCTCGGCCAGTTCGCCAGCAGCGCCTATCTGCCCAGTATGCCCGCCATGGAGGTTGGCCTGGGCGCCAGCGCGAGTGCCGTGCAACTCACCATGACGGCCTATCTGGCGACATTTGCCATGATGCAACTGGTGTATGGGCCGATTTCCGACCGGTTCGGCAGGCGACCCGTAATGCTGTGGGGCGGCGTTTTGTTCATTGTTGGGAGCCTCCTTTGCATGGTGGCGCCCACGATCGAAGTGGTCATTCTGGGCAGGGCGGTGCAGGCGTTCGGCGCTTGTGCGGGCGTCGTCGCCAGCCGCGCGGTCACCCGAGACCTGTTTGAGGGGCCGGAATTGACCCGTGTCAACGCCGCCATCGCCATGGCTTTTTCCCTCGTGCCTGCCGTAGCGCCGGTGGTCGGTGGCGGGCTGCAAATGTTGGTGGGGTGGCCCGGCAGCTTTGCCGCGGCAGCAATTTTCGGCCTGCTAGTGCTGATCCCGGTGGTCGTCTATCTGCGCGAGACCAACCGCAGCACGATGCACCGCCTCGATTTTGGCTCGGTCTGGGCAGGCTACCGTGAGGTGGCGGCGCATCCGCAGTTCCGCGCCTATGCGCTTACCACGTCCGCGGTGATGGGTGGGCTGTTTGCTTTTCTGACCGGCGCGCCCAGCGTGCTGGTGGGCGATGGGCCTGGCCAGATCTCGCCCATCGAGTTCGGCATTTATCCGGCGCTCAGTATTCCCGGCTTCATCGTCTCGGGCCTGATCGTGCGAAAATCGGTGGCCAGGACCGGCGATTCGCCACTGATGAAGCGGGGGGCGCTGTTCGCCTGCCTCGGTGGGGTACTGATGGTGGCATTCACCATGATCCCCATCGGCACGATTGGTGAGGTGCTGATCCCGATGATCGTGTTCGTGATCGGCATGGGCTTTGTCTTTTCGGTGGGCCATGCCGGCGCGCTCCGCCACTTCAAGGAGCGGGCAGGCACCGCCAGCGCCCTGATGGGGGTGTCTCAGATCGGCACGGCCGCGCTGTTCTCGGCTATTGTCGCTGCGTTGGCAGGTCTGGGCGTGCTGTCGTTCGCCATCGCCATGACCATTGCCGGCATTGCGGCGGTCGGTTTTTCGCGCGGGTGCCGTTAGTGCTGCATTAACCAAACCGTAAGATCATTCATCTAGTGGTTCGTTTCGACCGGCGGATGGGCGTCAGCTCGTGGCGGCAAACGGTCTGGCTCCGGAGGCAACCGCACCGACCGGCGAGAGAAGGAACAGCCGGAGAATGCGGCACATGATGGCCGGTCTTGCCACCTTGTTCATCGGCGCCGGGCTGTTGCTGCTGGGCCATGGACTGTTGACCACCCTGCTGGCGGTGCGCGGTAACATCGAGGGGTTTGGCCCCACGTTGATCGGTGGCATTGGCACGGCCTACTATGCAGGGTTCTTCGGCGGCTGCATTTTCCTGCCACCCTTGATGCGGCGAATCGGCCACATCCGCATGTTCAGTGCGGCGGGCGCGATGATTGCCGCGGCGACCCTAATCCATGGACTGGTGCCAGAGCTATATGCCTGGCTGCCCGTGCGGTTCGTTACCGGCTTCGCCATGACCACCATCTTCATGGCCGTGGAAAGCTGGATGAACGTCCGCGCGACGAATGAGACGCGCGGCCGGGTGATGGGCATCTACATGGTGGTCAATCTGGCAGCAGCGATGCTCGCCCAGCAGGCGTTGCGGCTGGCGCCGCCGGAAGGTCTGGACCTGTTCGCAATTGCGGCGCTGTTGATGTGTGCGGGGCTGGTGCCTGTGGCGTTGACCCGCAGCGAGCAGCCGCCCATGCCGCCGGCAATCCCGCTAAAGATCCTCAGGCTGTTCAGGCTCTCTCCCATGGGAGCGGTCGGATGCTTTCTCTCCGGCCTGATCACGTCGCCATTCTGGACCCTGGGCGCGGTCTATGCTTACCGCCAGGGCCTCGACCTCGCGGCTACGACCGTCTTCCTCAGCACCGTCATCCTGGGCGGTATGGCGATGCAATGGCCGCTCGGCATCATTTCGGACAAAGTGGACCGGCGCGCGGTGCTGATTGGGGTGTTTGCGTTGGTAACGGTGGTATCCAGTCTGCTGGCCGTGACATCCATGTTGCCGTTTACCCTGCCCTCTGCGTTATGGCTGGCGCTGGCGGCTTCGTTCGGCGGGAGCGCGTTTTGCGTGAACGCGCTCTGTGTCAGTCATGTGAACGATGTGATGACCAATGGCGATCGGGTTAGCGTGAGCGCCGGGTTGCTGCTGCTGTTCGGGGCAGGCGCAGTCGTTGGCCCTTTGATTGCCGGCTACACCATGTCCTGGTTCGGTCCGGGCGGGATGTTCGCGCAAATTGCCGTTGTCGCGGCCTTTGGCACGGTATTTGCGATAATCCGCCGTCGCGTCAGCGCTGCGCCGCCGGACGCGCAGAAGGATCCCTTCGTCGCCTTGTCGCAGACCACAACGGCCGGCCTTCCGCTCGATCCGCGTGTGCCAGCAGCGGAAGCGCAGTCTTTTTCGGGAGAAAGTGACACTCCGGTCGCGCCAATCGGCGATGGCGAGCCGCTGAGTGAGGTCCGCAGTGCTTGACGTCGCTTCCCGGCTGGCCCGTATTAGTCGCCATGCCAGAAGCTTCCGCAATTCGACCGAACCTGCCTGCCGTTGATGCGGTCCTGAACTGGCCGCGGGTCGCGGCGCTTGCCGGTCACTATGGCCGCCGGCCTCTGGTGGCCGAAGTGCGGGCGACGCTCGAACATGCCCGCAGCACAGGCTCGTTCAACGAGGCTGGCCTGGCCGAAGCGCTTTCGCAACGATTGGCGGCGCGGCAGGCGATTGGCCTGAAGCCCGTGTTCAACCTGACGGGCACGGTGCTGCACACCAATCTGGGTCGCTCGCCACTGGCGGAGGAGGCAATGCACGCGATGACCGCCGCCGCGGGCGCCTCGGCCGTGGAGTTCGATCTGGCCAAAGGCCGGCGCGGCGAGCGGGACGCCCATGTCGAGCGCTGGCTGTGTGAGTTGACCGGGGCGGAGGCGGCGTTGGTCGTCAACAACAACGCCGCCGCCGTGCTGCTGACCCTGAACGCGCTGGCAGACCGCCGGGAGGTGCCGGTCAGCCGCGGCGAACTCGTGGAGATTGGCGGCGCCTTCCGCGTGCCGGACATCATGGCCCGCGCCGGCGCAAAGCTGGTGGAGGTCGGCACCACCAACCGCACGCATTTGCGCGACTATGCAGACGCAATCGGCCCAGAAAGCGGGCTGGTGATGAAGGTGCATCCCTCCAACTACGCCATTCAGGGATTCACCGCCCAGCCTGCCGCGCGCGATCTTGCCAGGCTCTGCCATGACCATGGCCTGCCGCTCGTCGACGACCTGGGCAGCGGCGCGCTCATCGACATGACCGCTATCGGCCTGCCGCCCGAGCGCACGCCCATGCAGGCTCTCGCCGACGGCGCGGGTATCGTCACCTTCAGCGGGGACAAGCTGCTGGGCGGGCCGCAATCGGGCCTGGTGGTGGGCCGCAAGGATCTGGTCGAGCGCCTGCGCCGCAACCCGCTGAAGCGCGCCATGCGGCTCGACAAGGTGATGCTGGCCGCACTGGAGGCGACGCTGGTGCTGTATGACGACCCCCAGCGGGCGGCAGAGCGCATTCCCGCGCTGCGCCTGCTCGCCCGTCCGGCGGACGAAATCCGAGTGTTGGCGGAGAAGCTCGCGCCGACCTATGCGCGGGCGCTGGGCGCCTACTTCAGCGTTAATGCCGAGCCCTGCCGCAGCCAGATCGGCTCCGGCGCCTTGCCGGTGGATTTGCTGGAGAGCTTCGCCCTGGTCGCCCGCCCGCTCACCGCCAAGGGCAAGGGCAGCGCGCTGAACCGCCTTGCCGCCGCCTTGCGCAACCTGCCTCTGCCGGTGATCGGACGCGTGGCCGACAATGCCTTATGGCTGGATTTGCGCTGCCTGGAGGGGGAGGCGACCTTCGCGGCGCAGTTGCAGGACTTGCGGCTATGATCGTCGCCACGGCTGGCCATATCGACCACGGCAAGACCGCGCTGGTGCACGCGCTCACCGGCATTGGTGGCGACCGGCTGCCGGAGGAAAAGCGCCGCGGGATGACCATCGATCTGGGCTTCGCCTACTGGCCGGTGGAGGAAGGGCTGACCATCGGATTTGTCGATGTGCCCGGCCACGAACGGTTCGTGCGCACCATGCTGGCGGGCGTCTCCGGCATCGACCTGGCGCTGCTGGTGGTGGCCGCCGACGACGGCCCCATGCCGCAAACTCTGGAGCATCTGGCGATTGTGAACCTGATGGCCGTGCCCGCGGGCGGCATCGTCATCACCAAGGCCGACCGGGTCGAGCCGGAGCGCCTGGAGGAGGTGCAGAACCTGATCGCCAACGCCGTCGCCGGCACGGGAATGGAGGCCGCGCCGGTGCACGTCACCTCCGCCCAGACCGGCCAGGGCATCGAAGAGTTGAAGGCGTGGCTGGTGGAGCGCGCGCGGTCTCTCTCCCGCCCGCCAGTATCTGGCCATTTCCGCCTGGCGGTGGACCGCTCATTCATCCTGCGCGGCGCGGGTCTGGTCGTCACCGGCACGGCCGTCAGCGGCCGGGTGCAGGTAGGCGACCGCCTGCTGCTCTCGCCCCTGGGCCGTGAAGTACGGGTGCGCGGCATTCACGCCCAGAACGCCGAGAGCCAGTCGGGCCACGAGCGCCAGCGTCTGGCCGTTAATATCGCCGGGGTGGACCGGGAACTGGTGCGCCGGGGCGACTGGCTGCTGGCCCCAGAGGCCCACGCGCCCACCGACCGGGTCGACGTGCAGGTGCGCGTGCCCAAGGGCGCGGCGGACGGGCTGCGCGATCGGCAGCCGGTGCATGTGCATCTGGGCGCCGCCGACATCACCGGCCGTCTGGCCCTGCTGGAGGGCCGGCGGATCGATCCGGGAGAACAGGGTTGGGGCCAGCTTGTGCTGGATCACCAGGCCGGGGCGCTTGCGGGCGACCGTTTTGTGCTGCGGGACCAGTCCGCAAGGGAAACGCTTGGCGGCGGCAGGGTCGTCGATCCGTTCCCGCCCGCCCGCGGCCGCCGCTGGCCGGAGCGGCTGGCCCTGCTGGCGGCTCTCGACCAGCCTAACCGCGCCGCCGCCTTCGCCGCCGCGCTGGCAGCCTCGCCGAACGGACTAGACAAGAGGCGGTTCGCGCTCGCCCATAACCTGACCGGCACTGACCTGGCGACGCTGGCGGCAGAGACCCCGATTCGGGAGGCGGCGGGCCTCTGCTTCAGCGCCGAACATGCTGCCGCCTGGGTGGCCCGGGTCGAGGAGGCGCTGACCCGTTGGCACCAGGCCCATAATGACCGGGCCGGCGCGCCGCCCGAAAGCCTGCGCCGCACCTTGCCGGCGTCCGCCCCGCGCCCCGCCTGGGCGGCGGCGCTGGCGATGGCGCTGGAAGAGGGAATTACCAAGCAGGTCGGTCCGATGGTGGCGCTGGTCGGGCACGAGGCGACCATGGCCCACGCCGACCGGGTGCTGTGGGAAGAGATCGAACCGCTTTTGCTCGACGGCGGCATGCGCCCGCCCCGGGTGCGGGAGTTGGCCGCCGAAACCGGGGAAGAGCCGGAACGGATCGAGGCCGTGCTACGCCGCGCCGCCAATCTGGCCCTGGTCGCGCCGGTGGCGAAGAACCGGTTTTTCCCGCCCCGCGTCGTGGATTCCCTGATCGAGACAGCGCGGAAACTGGCCGAACACGACCCGGAAGGTCAGTTCACGGCTCAGCAATACAAGGAAGCGACCGGCATCGGCCGCAACGTCGCTATTGAGGTGCTGGAATATCTGGACCAGATCGGCGCGACCCGCCGCATCGGCAACGCGCGCGTGATGCGGCAATAGTCCCGCTTGCCTGCACGCTTCGGCTTGTCGGGCGGACAAGGCCGTTTGCCGGTTGGCCGGCCGGCCTCACGCGCCTAATCTGGCGCCATTGCAGCAAAGGAGAGTCCTGGCGTGGCCTTGCGGGTTGGTGTGGAGATTGGCGGAACGTTTACCGATCTGGTCGCGTTCGAAAGTGACGGGGTGCGGGTGGCGAAGGTGCCCTCCACGCCCGCGAGCCCGGATGTGGGCGCGTTCAATGCCATCGACGCGGCCGGCCTGAAACCATCGGATATGGCCGACCTGGGCCATGGCTCGACCGTCGCCACCAACGCGGTGCTGGAGCGCAAGGGCGCGCGCGTCGCCTTTGTCACCACGGCGGGCTTCCGCGATATCCTGTTCTTGGCTCGGCACACCCGCCGCAATATTTACGACCTGCACTATAAGAAGCCGGAGCCGGTAGTGCGCCGCGCCGATTGCTTTGAAGTGACGGAACGCATGCTGTCCGACGGCTCTGTCGAAACTGCGCTAGACGAGGCGGCGATCAGCGCGGGCCTGATCCCGGCCCTGCAGCAGGGCCGCTACGACGCCATCGCGGTGTGCCTGCTCAACGCCTACGCCAACGACACGCACGAGCGGCGCGTGATCGAGCTGATCCGTGGCTCTCTTTCGGGCGTGTTCATCACCGGTTCGGCTGATGTGATTCGTGAATTCCGGGAGTTCGAGCGCGCCTCTACCACCACGCTCGCGGCGTTCGTGCAGCCGGTGATTGACCGCTACCTCTCGCGGATTGAGGCCAATCTGGCCGAAGGCAACTTCAAGGGCCGCTTCACCGTCATGCAGTCCAACGGCGGCCGGTTGCCCGCCGCGGGCATGCGCCGGAACGCCATCACCGCGCTGTTCAGCGGCCCCGCCGCGGGCGTCGTTGGCGCGGTGCGGCAGGCGGAGCGCTCCGGCTACAGGAACCTGATTACCTTTGACATGGGCGGTACCTCGACCGATGTGTGCCTGGTCGATGACGGCCAGCCTGCGACCACACCGGACACGGAAATCGACGGCCTGCCGATCCGGACGCCGGTGCTGGATATCGTGTCGGTGGGGAGCGGTGGCGGCTCCATCGTCTGGGTGGACGATGGCGGCATGTTGCGCGTCGGCCCGGAGAGTGCCGGCGCAGATCCCGGCCCCGCCTGCTATGGCAAGGGCGGCAAGCGTCCGACCATCACCGACGCCCAGGTCATTGTCGGCGCCGTGCGGCCCGAGGGCTTCCTCGGCGGCAAGATGGCCATCGAGGCCGAGGCGGCCCGCCGTGCGTTCGGGCCGGTGGCCGAGCATTTCGGCATGAACGTCGAACAGGCCGCCGACGCCGCCATCCGCCTTGCCAACAACGCGGTGGTGCGGGCGATCCAGCTTGTCTCGACCGAGCGCGGCCGCGACCCGCGCGACTATGCGCTGGTGCCGTTCGGCGGTGGCGGCCCGCTGCACGCGGCCAAAATTGCGGAGGAACTGGGGATCGGCACGCTGGTGGTCCCGCCCAATCCGGGCGTGCTGTCGGCCTATGGCCTGCTGGCGAGCGACTTCACCAAGCACGACTCGCTCACCCGCAAGCTGGGCACGGCAGAAGCCGCGGCAGAGGTGCCGGGCGTGCTGGCGGGGCTCGCCAGGGGGCTGGCGGACGAGTTCGCCGCGCTGGGACTGGAGGGCGCGCCGTCGTTCGCGTTCAGTGCCGACATGCGCTTCGTCGGCCAAGCGTTCGAGCTTGCCGTGCCGCTGCCGGGCGATGCGGCTTCATCCTTGAGCGAAGAAGCGCTGAAAGACGGATTCGACGAGGTACACCGGCAGGTCTATTTTCAGCCTGCCGACCGGCAGCGCGCGGTCGAGGTGGTCGCCCTTCGCGTAGCGGCGACCCTGCCCGCGGGCGAGATTCCGGCCCTCACCATCGCCCGCGACACGGCCCAGCCTTCGATCGAGGCCAGCCTGTTCGACGACGGCGCCTGGCGCGAGGGTTCGCTGCAGGACGTCGCCTCTGTCCAGCAAGGCAAAGCACTGGTCGGGCCGATGATCCTCGGCGGTCCGACCTCCACGACCTACATACCCGGCGGTTGGAGCGCCACGCTCGACGGCCAGGACAACCTCATCGTGACGCGGGAGAACTCAGCATGACCCTCGACCCCATCGACTATGCCGTCATCTCCCAGGCGATCCAAGCCGCGGCGGACGAGGCGGGTACCAAGCTGGTCAAGTCCGCCTACACTCCCATCCTCCGGGAAGCGCAGGATGGCTCCGCCGCGATCCTGGACAGGCAGGGCAACGTCATCGCCCAGGCGGACCTGATCCCAATGCAGCTTGGCGGCATCAGCGCCACCTGCAAGCCTTGCCTGGAACTGCACCCGCCAGACACTTTGAAGCCGGGCGATTTCCTAATGCAGAACGACCCGTTTCAGGGCGGCCAGCACTTGCAGGACGTGTTCATCTTCACGCCCGTGTTCGTGGATGGCGAGGTAATCGCGTTCTCGGCGAGCGTCGCCCATCACCTCGACCTCGGCGGCGGCGAGCCCGGCCTGAACATGAAGGCTCCGGACGTGTACGCCGAGGGCATCCGTATCCCGCCCTCCAAGTGGAACTGGCACGAGGACTGGAACGGCGGCCGCCTCGAAGCGCTGCTGCGCCTGAACGTGCGCGTGCCCGACCTGACCATGGGCGATCTGAACGCCCAGTTTGCCGCCAATGCCATCGCCGAGAACCGCTTGCAGCAACTGGCGGTGAAATATGGCGCAGAGAAGATCAAGGCGGCCATGGCGGAACTGCTCGACTATTGCGAGCGGCGGATGCGGGCGGGTATCGCCGCGGCACCGGATGGTGTCTACCAGGGCCATGCCGCGGTTGATGACGATGGCGTGGGCGACGAGCCGGTGCATATCCGCTGCACCGTCACCATCAAAGGCGATGAGTTGGAGGTGGACTTCGACGGCACGGACGGCCAGGTGCCGACCAACATCAACTGTCCCTATGCCTCGACCCTTGCAGCGGCGCTGTCGTGCGTGAAGTCGGTGATCTCCGCCCCCGACATTCCATTCAACGAGGGCTGCAAGCGGCCGATCAAGGTCAACGTTCCCTATGGCAGCATCCTGAACCCGCGCCCGCCGGCACCGGTGCGGGCGCGCCTGCTGCCGGCCTATCGCGCCTATAACGCAGTAATGGACGCGTTGGCCAAGGCGGTGCCTGGCCAGGTGATTGCGCCCGGGTTCGATACGACCACCAGCTTTTGTCTCGCCCATCTGGGAGAGAAGGGCTACAGCGTCTACCTGGAGATTTTTGGCGGCGGCTATGGCGCGGGCGCGGGCAACGACGGTGTCGATGCGGTGGACTCGCCGCTCTCCAACTGCTCCAACACGCCGGTCGAGTCGCTGGACGCTGACTATGATTTCTTCCGCGTTACCGGCTATGCCCTGGCGCCGGACAGCTTTGGCGATGGCGAGTTCCGCGGCGGCGCGGGCTTCATCCGGCGCTACCAGATCCTGAAGGATGACGTGAAGCTCCAAACCTACGCCGACCGCCACCGGCTCGCGCCGGGAGGCGTTTTCGGCGGCGATGCGGCAGTCAGCGGCCGAACCCTGCTTTACCGCGGCGACAAGGTGACCGTTGTGCCGCCCAAAGCGAACCTGACTTTCCAAAAGGGCGACGTGATCGAGATCCGGCCGGGCGGCGGCGGTGGTTACGGACTGCCCGCCAAGCGCCAACCGCAGGCGCGGGACGCGGACTTTGCCAACGGCATGGTCTCCGCACCCAGCCAGCAAGTGGCGGCGGAGTAGACCTCCGGCTTCAAGCAGCCGTCATCATTGCTAATAGTTACAGGCAGCGCGCAATGACGGCGCTTATTTCTTCTTCGGCGCGCTGATGATGCCGTAATGCTGAGGCTGGCGGTGCAGGTCGAAGTCGAAGACGTTTCGCTTGATCTCGGCGCACTTCTCCAGATCGAGCCGGGCGACAATAAGTTCGTCATCCAGGGTCGAAGCCTGCGCGATGATTTCGCCCGTCGGCGCGATGATGCAGGATTGGCCGAGCAGCATGCAGCCTTCCTCCATCCCCGCCTTGGCCGTTCCGATCACATAGGCGCCGTTCTGATAGGCACCTGCTTGCATCGACAGGTGGCTGTGGAAGCTCTGCAGGTGGTCGTGCTCCGGCACGGGCGCATAGGTGGTGGGCGTGTTGTAGCCCAGCATGATGAGTTCGGCCCCCTGCAGACCCATCACGCGATAGGTCTCGGGCCAGCGGCGGTCGTTGCAGATCGCCATGCCCATCACGCCGCCCATGGTTTCCCAGACCGGGAAGCCATAGTCGCCAGGTTCGAAATAGCGCTTTTCCAGATGCTGGAACGGCCGCCACGGTTCGTGCTCCGCATGGCCGGGCAAATGTACCTTGCGGTACTTGCCGGCGATTTTGCCTTGTTTGTCCACCAGGATGGAGGTGTTGAAGCGGCGGCCTTCTGGCGTCAGTTCGGCATAGCCCAGGTAGAAGCCAATGTCCGCCGCCTTCGCCAAATCGAACAGCGGCTGCACCGCGGCGTTCGGCATCTCTGTCTCGTAGAACGGCAGCAGGTCGCCCTCGTCCTCGAAAAACCAGCGCGGGAAAAACGTGGTCAGCGCCAACTCCGGGAACACGACCAAGTCTACCCGGCGTGCCCGGGCTTCTTCCATCAAGGCGGTAAGGCGTGCAACTACCAACTCCCGCGGCTCGACGCGGGCAATGGGACCCAGTTGGGCGGCGGCGGCATAAATAACGCGGCGCTTGCCCCCACTAATATTCATTGCATTAACCCTCTCGCTTCGACGGTAAAGACGCGCTCCACCCGGTCGTCGCGTAGGCCGTGCACCATGTTGAACAGGTTGGAGACGACACAGGCGTGGTTCGGCACTACCCGCAGACGCTCGCCAATGGCAGGCTTCGCGCCGGTGCAGGCCGACAGGTCCACGACCGCGTGTTCCTCGCTGAGCGAACGGATCACCGCATCCGGGTATTCCCGAACGTAGCCATGCCCCTCCAAGCCGCCCAAATCGCTGGAGAAAGCCTTGGAGCCGGCGTCGAGCACCGCGCGGGTCTCGGTCGGGCGGCTGACGACGGTGGTCAGCACGTCCAGCGCGCAGGTATCCCATGTGGCCGCGCCGGCACGGACCATCATGCGGTCGTTATAGATATAGGTGCCGGCCCGATGCTCTGTTGCCGCCGTTACCTCGTGCGCGCGCCAGATATCGGGCGTGCCGCCGCTGGAGACGACCTCGCACTCCAGGCCGGCCCGCTGAAAGGCATGCATGGCCTGGCCGAGCCAGTCGCGCACCACCTCGATCCGGCCCTTCGGCGGATAGGTCATGAGGCCGGCGAAATGCACGCCATCCGCACGGTCGATCGCCTCGGCCAGCGCCACCGCGTCCTCCGGCGTCTGCACGCCGCAACGGCCGCCGCCGGAATCGCATTCCACCAGCACGCGCAGCGGCGGGCCGCCGGCAAAGGCCTCGGCCAGGCCGTCCGCCACCATTTGGTTGTCCGCCACCACGGTCAGCTTGCAATGCCGCGCCAGTTCCTTCAGCCGCGCCAGCTTCGGCGCCCCTAGGATGTTGTAGGTCAGCAGGATGTCCTCGATGCCGCTTGCCGCCATCACCTCCGCCTCGCCGATTTTCTGGCAGGTGATGCCGATGGCGCCCAACTCGACCTGGCGATGGGCGAAGTCCGGCAGCTTGTGGGTTTTGATATGCGGGCGGGCGTTCATGCCATTTGCCGTGCAGTAGTCCTGAAACCGCTGCAAATTCGCATCGACCACATCCAGGTCGAGGCAGACGGCGGGGGTGTCGACGGCAGAGAAGGCTGTTTCACGCAGCGCCATTTGAAAACTCCGGAACGATTGGGGCCAAGCGCACGATTTTGGCAAAAGTGTTACCTTTGATATTGCTTGTGCCGGTATATTGCTAGAGACGGCAAACCGGATCGACAAATGCGCCGATCAACAAGTCAATGCTGAAGGATTGTTTCGAGTGATCGACAAACGCGTTTCCACCCTTGCCGAGGCGCTAGCCGGCATCGGCGATGGCATGACCATCATGTTCGGCGGCTTTGGCGGCGCCGGCGTGCCGGTCAACCTGATGCGCGGACTGGCCGACATAACCGCCGGGGAGTTGACCATCGTCTCCAACAGCGTGCGTTATCTGGAAGATTACGCCCATGCGCTTTTCGAGCGAAAACAGGTGACGCACGTGGTCGCCTCGGCCGCCCGCAGCCGCGGTGCTGCCTCCGGCATTTCCGAGCTGCAATTGGAGGACGGAACGCTGACCCTGGACCTTTCCCCGCAAGGCTCGTTCGCCGAGCGCATCCGCGCGGGCGGTGCGGGTATACCCGCCTTCTACACGCCTACCGGTGTCGGCACGCCCATCGCCGAGGGCAAGGAGCATCGCGAATTCGACGGCGTGATGTGCGTGCTGGAAACGGCGCTGAAGGCCGACTTTGCGCTGATGCGGGCGGAGCGCGCCGACCGCTACGGCAACCTCTATTTCCGGGGCACGCAAGGCAATTTCGGCTACGACATGGCCGCGGCCGCGAACTGCACCGTGGTGGAGGTCAAGGAACTGATGGAGGGCCTGTTGCCGACATCCGACATTCACGTCCCGGGCGTGTTCGTGCACCGGGTCATCCAGCTGCCCGATGGCCGCGATTCTTGAAGCGGAGAGCAAAAGACATGAGCTACAAACCGCTTTCCCGCAACCAGATCGCCTGGCGCGCGGCACGGGATCTGGAAGATGGCATGGTCGTCAACCTGGGGCTCGGCATGCCGGTGCTCTGCGCCAATTACTGCCCCCAAGACCAGGAAGTGCTGTTCCAAAGCGAGAACGGCGTGCTCGGTGTCGGCGGCCTGGCAGAGGGCGACGCGGCCGACCGCGACCTGACCGATGCCGGCAGCCAGTTCATTACCCTGATCCCCGGCGCCTCCATCGTCACCTCCGCCAACAGCTTCGCCATGATCCGCGGCGGCCACATCGACGTGACCCTGCTGGGTGGGTTCGAGGTGGCCTTGAACGGCGACCTGGCCAACTGGGACGCCGAAATGAAGGGCAAGGGGCCGCTGATCGGTGGCGCGATGGACCTGGCGGTGGGCGCGAAAGAGGTGCGCATTATGATGCAGCACACGACCCGCGACGGCGCACCCCGCCTGCTGCAGAAATGCCGCTACAAGCTGACCGCGCCGGCATGCGTGAAGCGCATCTACACCGACCTGGCCGTGGTCGATGTGACCGACAGAGGCTTTGCCGTCCGCGAGTTGCTTGACGGTCTAGGCCGGGCGGAGCTCCAGGCGAAGACCGGCGCACCGCTGCACTTCGCCGACGATTGCGGCGTGCTGGCGCCGCCGGACGTTTAACGCGCTTTCCCGGCCTTGTTTTCCCGGAGGCGCACAGCGCCATCCGGGATCTTTCTCCGGTCGCGCGGCCCACCCGCAGTCTTCGAACTCCGCTTTCCGCGCACCCGACAACGCCGGTTATCGCCTGGGCCTTCCGACAAAAAACCAGCCGAAGCTCACGATCAGCAGCCCGAACACGATGCCGAAGGCGATGTCGTAAGCTTCCGGCGGATGAGTGCCTGTCTCCGAAGCGGTCCACAGGTCGAGCACCGCTCCAATGCCATACTGGATCGCGAACGCGCCGCCGAATACCAGCAGATTGATCGCTGTCCCGGCCCGCCCGGCCAGAGACGTGCCGAAATACTCGGAGAAATAGGGATATCCCAGCACCCCCAGTTGGCCGGTAGCGGCGAAGACGATCCAGAGCGGTACCATCCAGGCAGACGGCGCCACGATCAAACCGGCGAAGCTGATCATGAACATCATGGTCGCGATCATCATGACGAACAGCGGGCCGCGCCCGAACCGGCGCACCCAGTCGGCCAGGGCGCCTCCGCCCAAGATGCCGATGGTAAACGCCACCGCCATCGTGGTCAGCACCAGGGCGACGGCGTCGCGCCCCAAACCACCGACATCGGCGAGCCAGGGACCGGCCCATAATGTCTGCACAGCGATATGACTGGCGCAGGTCATGGTGATCACCGGTGCGACCCTCCAGAACTCCCGGTCGGTATAGATGGTGCCCAGCGCCTTCATCTGGCGGCCAAGCGTCTCTCCGGACTGCCGTGCCTCGCCCCGCCGGGGAACGACGGTCCATATCGCGGCAGCCGCCAGGGCGGTAACGGCCGCCAAGGCGATGAAGACCGCGCGCCAGCCAAAGGCCTGGACGGCCAGGTCGGCGGGCGTGCTGGCAGCGATAACGCCGATGCCGCCGAACGCCATCACCCAGGAATTGAGCAGCGGCATCCGCCCCGGCGGCGCCCATTCGGCCACCGCCTTGAAGCTCGCCATCAGGCCGCCCGCAAAGCCCAGGCCGATCAGCGCGCGGGCGGCGATCAAAAGACCCTCGCTTTCGGCGAGCCCGAACAACAGCGCGCCGCATCCAGCCGTCAGCAGCAGCACGGTCTGCACCCGGCGCGGGCCATAACGGTCCAGCAGTACGCCCAGCGGCAATTGAAATGCGGCGAAGGCAAACAGATAGGCCGCGGTCAACAGCCCCAGGCCGCTGGCCGACAGGCCGATATCCCGCACCAGATCGGGCGCAACGACGGCGTTAACGGCGCGAAACAGGTAACTCAAAAAATAGCCGCCGCCGAACGGCAACAGCACCAGCACCATGATGCGTCCCAAGCCGGGACTCGAAGCGGCATCCGAGGAAGCGGTCATCGGTCTTTACCTGCAGCAGCGAGCAATGGCAGCGCCCGACCATAGCGATGTCGTGGGGCAAGAGGCCTGCGCAGACATTAAAAAAAAATCCCGTCAACCCATAGAGCGTGCCGTGCAGGGCGAGATATGGCAAGGCATTCACGTAATCGTGCCGGCCGTCGGCTAAATCCGCCGCCACAATCGGGCGAGGAGAGAGGCATTGAAGTTATCGCGTCGGATCAACCACCACCGTGCCGAATTTCTCGTATGCTTCCACGGCCTCATGCGCTGCGGCGATCTCCGCCAGCGGGAAGGTTTCCGGCACCCGGTGCACGCGCTCCTCCTCCGTCAGCCAGCGGGTGATGTCGTTTTGGGCCTGCTCCAGCTTCGCCCGCGGCAGGGAGTTCAGCACGAAAATGCGAATAGTGACGCAGCGGGCCATAAGGTCGCCGACCGGCAGCACGGGCGAGCGCTCGCCGTCCGACGCGTAAGTGGTGATCGAGCCGTTCTGCGCCATGCATTTCACACTCGCGGCCAGGTTGCCGCCGAAATCAACCTCGCAGGTATGATCGACGCCCCGCCCGCCGGTCAGGTCCAGCACCGCCTGGCCGATATCCTGCTCGCGGTAGTTCAGCACATGATCCGCGCCCGCCTCCTCGGCCTCCCCCGCCTTGGCCGGGCCGCTGACTGTGGAAAACACCTCCGCACCGCCCCACTTCGCGAGCTGGATTGCATAATGGCCAACTGCTCCCGCGCCGCCCGTCACCAGCACGGTCTTGCCATGCACCGGCCCTTCGGAGAACACGCCATAGTGCGCCGTCATGCAGGGAATGCCGAGGCAGGCGCCCGCGGCAAAGCTCACGCTCTCCGGCAGCGGCGTGACCAGGCGCGCGTCCAGGGCGATGTATTCCGCCGCCGTGCCTAGCGTCCGCCCGAGGCGCTGGCCGTTGAACAGCCAGACCCGCCGGCCGAGCCATTCCTCGCCGATGCCCGCGCCGACCTGATCCACGACGCCCGCACCGTCGCTGTTGGGGATGACGATGGGGCCGTCCGGCTTGGTATAGCGGCCATAGCCGCTGCGCCGCTTCACGTCCGACGGGTTGATGCCGGAGGCGTGCAGCTTCACCCGCACCTCACCCGGGCCGGCTGTGACGGTCGGCTGTTCGCCCACCTGCAATACTTCGCGGGCAGGGCCCAATTTTTCATACCAGGCAGCGCGCATGCTTTTCCCTCTCTCTATCTGTGTGACCGGCCTAGTTGACCCAAGTTGGAGGGCGCGGTCGCCCGTTGGCTGCAAGACTGGTCGTTCGTCAGTGACCGGGCAAGTAACCTAGAATGTGATCGACACATTGGCCGACCGAGACTTTCGCCGTATCGAGCACCAGCCGCTCTCGGGTCCAGGGATGATATTCGCGGGACACCACGCTCTGCCAGTCCGGCAGCGCTAGGCCGGGTATATCGCTTGCGCGCGTCTCCACCCGGTGGCGGTGCATGATCGGGTCGGAGCAAATTACTTCTACCTCTATGGCGGCAGCCCCGCACTCTTGCGCGACCGCAAGAAACGCATCGCGCGTTACGGGCAGCGGATTGACGGAGTCGGCGATAACCACCTTCCCGCCGCATAAGTTATCCGACGCGATGGCGCAGGCGATTGCGTAGCCGGCATCCTCTGCCCGGTTGATCCGTAGTGTCGACGTGGCCAGCGCCTGCTCAATTGTATCGATCCGCAAATAGAAGCCGCCGGTTCGCGCCGAAAGGCTCTTTGCGACGGTTGACTTGCCGACACCCGGCAAGCCCGACAGGATCAACAGAATGGGTCTTCGCTCGCTCATACCGGCAGTGAAGCAGAGCAGTTATCGCCACGCCACCGCTTATCGATAATGCGCCGTCACCGCTACGAAACCCTGACTGGGGCCGATGGCGGCCTTGCCATGGTTGAAACAACGGCCTTTGCTAGACCCAACCATAGGTGAAGAAAGAGCAATTTAATGGTCGCCATCGAACCGGTTATAGCCGAATTCCGCACTTCCGAGGGTCTACGCCTCGCCGCCGACCGCTGGGGGGAGGAGGGCCGCGTCGTCCTGCTGTTCCATGGTGGCGGCCAGACCCGCCATGCCTGGGGCGGGGCTGCCGCCTCTCTGGCCGGGAAGGGCTGGGTCGCCTACACCATCGACCAGCGAGGCCATGGCGACAGCGACTGGTCGCCGGAAGCCCACTACCACATCGAGTATTTCGCCCAGGACCTGCGGGAAATCTGCGCCACTTTCGATGCGCCGCCGGTGGTGGTCGGCGCCTCGCTCGGCGGCATCGCCGCGATGCTGGCGCAGGGGGAGAGCGACGAGACCGTTCTTTCGGCCCTGGTCCTGGTCGATATCACGCCGACGGTGGAACAGGCGGGCGTCGAGCACATCATCAACTTCATGAAGGCCAAGGCAGATAGCGGCTTTGCTTCCCTGGAGGAGTGCGCCGACTATGTCGCGAGCTATCTGCCCCACCGGAAACGGCCAAAGGACAATTCGGGCCTGCTGAAAAACCTGCGGCAGCGGGACGATGGCCGGTACTATTGGCATTGGGACCCCCGCTTCGTGACCGACGCCGACACACGGCTTGAGGAACGCAATCCGGCGCGCATGATCGCCGCCGCCAGGCGTCTGACTTGTCCGACGCTGCTGGTGCGGGGCGGCTCCAGCGATCTGGTGACGGAGGAACGGGCGCGGGAATTCCAGGAATACGTGCCGCACGCGCAGTTCGCCGACGTCTCGGGCGCGGGTCACATGGTGGCGGGCGACAAGAACGACGCTTTCACCGACGCGGTGATCGGTTTCCTCGACAGCGTGTAGGCTTGCGCCACGCTGGCGGGGCTTATGCCTCCTCCAGCTTCAGGCCCCAGGCGCGGGTCGCATAGCCGCTATCGACGATGTCGAACACCACGCCGTTCGGGTCGCGGAACTTCACCTCAGTGGCCCCTTCGGGCGAGTTCGGCAGGCTCATGTGATAGGCGCCGCCATTCGCCTCGATCTTCTGCTGCATCGCCGGCAGGTCGTCGTCGACAAAGCCGATATGGTGCAGGCCATGGAAGTCCTTGCCGCGTTCGTCGCCCGCCTGCTGATCGGTCTGGAACTTCAGAATGGCGAGGCTCATCACCCCGTCTGTCAGCAGAATGGCGATGGGCGAGACCATGGAGCGGGTCATGCCAAAAGTCTCTTCGTAGAATTTTGCGGCCGCTTCCATGTCGGGCACTGTGATGGCGATATGGCGGAGTTTGGGCATTGTTTTGGTCCTTCCGTTATGCTTTATAGCGGCAACGTCACCGCCCGGCGCTCGCGCAGGCTTGTGGAGACGGCGTCGGTCCATTCCATGTACTTGCAGCCGGTTTCAAAATCCGTGTGGGTGATGGGCTCCTGGCCGCGGATGGCGTTGATAAATTCCTCCTCCACGCGCCAGCCACCCTTCTTGGCCTGGTCAATTGAGACCGACGAAAGATCTTGGTCGCCCTTCTTGCCTGCCGACAAGGCCATCTCGCCGCCGACCGGCTGGTGCAGGCGGATGGTGCCTTCGGTGCCAAACAGGTGCACGTCTGCCAGCGAAGGCATGTGACCCACCACGCTGGAGACGTTGAAGCGCATCTGGCCGCCCTGCTCCATCTCGCCGATCACGTCCACATGGTCGGGAATGCGCATGGCGACGCGCCTGCCGTTCTCGTCCAGCCGGTGCTTCACGACGCTCTGGCCGACGGCCATGACGGTCTTCATCTGGCCGACCCAGCGCATCATGGCCTCGTACCAGATGCCCATGTTCATGACATTGTTGCCGGAAAGGTCCCGGTCGTGCCGCCAGTGCACCGGCGCGCCAGCGTCCGGAAAGGCGCGGGCGGCGGCGATGCGGGCATCCACGGCAATAAGGTCGCCGATATGGCCGTCCGCCACCATGCCCTGGATAGTCTTGTCGAAGGCGAGCGTGTGCGGCGCGGGCACGATCTGGGCTACCAGTCCCGGCCGCTTGCGCGAGGCGGCGAGCATGTGCCTGGCGTCCGATAGGTTCATAGCCATGCGCGCCTCGCACATAACGTGCTTGCCTGCCTCCAGCGCGGCGATAGTCAGCGTGCGGTGCATATAGGGCCAGGTGCCGATGCAGACGGCATCCACGTTCGGATCGGCCAGCACTTCCTGCCAGCCATCGCAAACCTTGGCTATGCCGAACTGGTCGGCAATGGCCTGGCCGGAGGCGCGGGTGCGGTTCGCGACCGAGACGATCTCGACGTTTTGCTGCTCACGGAAGCCCGGAATGTGCCGGGAGCGGACGTTGCCGCCTGCGCCGATCAGGCCGATGCGGATGGTATCTTGGCTCATGCGTTTCCGTCCTTGCTTGCTTGTGCTTTTTTGTGACCTACCAGGGCCGCCAATTGCCGGTCGCGCCAGTCCTGCCTTGCCTGGTGTTGGTTCATGGGCAGGGCCGCGCGGCGTTCTTCGTTGATGCGGGCGACCAGCTCGGGCGTCCATTCCCTGGGCTCCGCCTGTTCCTTTGCCAGATCATAGTATAGTTGGCCCAGCATGTCGCAATAGCCCGCGACGCCCTGGGCAGAATTCAGGTCGATGGTCTCGAACGGGCCGATGAAGGACCAGCGCAGGCCGAGCCCGTCGGCGATGGCCGCGTCCACGTCCGCGACGGAGCAGACGCCGTCCTCGACCAGCCGGAACGCCTCGCCCAGCAGCGCCCCTTGCAGACGGTTGACGATGAAGCCGTTCACCTCGCGCGTGGTGCTGATCGGACTCTGGCCGACGGCCGCCATCAGCTCGCGCGTGCGTTGGACGAAAGCCGGATCGGTCCAGGGCGCGGGCACGATCTCCACCAGCGGGATGATGTGCGGCGGGTTGATCGGGTGGGCAACCAGGCAGCGCTGCCGGTTGGCCAGCGGCTCCGTAAACTTTGAGGCCGGAATACCGCTGGTCGAGCTAGCCAGCACAGTTTCGGGCGCGGCGAGCCGGTCCAGGTCTTGGTAGAGCGCGGCCTTCACCTCCACCCGCTCCGGCGCGCTTTCCTGACAGTGGACGGCGTCAGCAAGCGCTGCTTTCAGCGTTTCCGCCCGGGCGATGCGGCCGAGCACGGCGGCCGGGGTCTTGCCGCGCAGCAGGTCGGCATCGGCGAGTGCGGGCAGGTTCTGTTCGATCAGCTCCAGCGCCTTGGCCGAAGCGCCCTCCATGGGATCGAACAACGCGACGCGATAGCCGGCGCGGGCAAAGACAATGGACCAGGCCCGCCCCACCAGGCCGGTGCCGACGATGGCGATCTTGGAAGCCATACTGCTAATCCGTTAAAGGCGTGCGCTACCTGTTCGCGGCGTGGCCGCGTGTTTGGCAGGATAGTAACGCCACCCGCCGCAAACAAGAAACGCTGTCTGCCCCTCCTCGATTGAGGGCAAAGACGACGTGGCGCGCTATTCCGGTTTGCCGGGGGCCACTTCGCGGGCCGCATTGATCAGGACCGAGCAGTCGACGTCCGGCTGGTCGCCCAACTCAAAAAAGGGCAGGGGATCGAAACCGCCGATATTGATGCTGGGATCGCTGAAGGTGCCGCTGATCTGCACTGGCGCGGATGCATCGATCAGGCTGAAATCCTTGGCGCGCGCTTCAACCTGGATTTGAATTTGTTCCGACGCCAGGTCAATTTGCCCCTCGGTCACGAGCAGGCTGTCGGTGGTGTCGACCGCGCCGCGCTGGATCGAGATTTTGCCGCGATCGGCGATCACCGCCGCGACGGCGCAACGGATCGGCACCTTGGCATCTCCCCCGACCAGCAGGCCGAGCGCTTCAGTCACATCAAGGCCCGCCGCCTCCAGCAGCAAGCCGCTGATCATGCCATCACGCATGACCAGGTGCCCATTGCCCCGGGCAGACCGGACCATTGCGTCCAGATTTTCTCCGGTGCCCAGCAGATAAAGCGCGCCGGAGACGGTGCCGCCCATCTCCTGGACGAACTGGGTGGTCTTAAAGAAGGGCTTGATCTCAACCTGCTGCAATTCGACCTTGATATCGGCGGAGGGCATTTGTTCTCGTACGTTGAGCGCGATTTCGCCCGAGACGGTGCCGCCCGAAACGCCCAACGTCACGGGATGGACCAGCAGGCGGCTGTCTTCCAACTGCAATTTTGCGTCGATGCTCTCGACCTGCGCCACCGGCGACGAGACCTTGGTCGCGACGATATGCAGGTCGATCTCCGCCGACCGCAGGGCGTCTACCGGCACCGGCGTGTCCGGTATCAGCCCATCGCTATCGTCCGCGGCCTTCTGTTCCTTGTTTGCCGTTTTGCCGGCGTCGGGCTTCGCACCGATCAAGCCGCCGAGATCGGCAAGGTCCAGATTGTCAGAGCGGATGTCTCCTTCCAGCCTGAACACCTTTCCCCCGTAATTGACGCTAACGGTTCCGGTCGCATCGCTGTCGCCGATCGTGCCGCTGAAATCCCGGAGCGTGACGCGAGAGTCTCCGGTTATCAATTGGCCCTCGAGTTCGAAAGGCGACGTCGACGGCAACGGCAGACCCAACAACTGCCCAAAATCATATAAATTGGAGCCGGAAATCTGCATCGCCAGATCGGCACTGCTGAGTTCGGTCGGTTTGACCAGCGTTCCTTCCAGGCGCAGCTTGGTTTGCGCGTCGATGGTCAGATCGATCGGATAGGGCTCCACGCCATCCACCAACGCCTCAAAGCTCCCGCCGGTGAACGTCAGAGCGAGCGGCTGACCATTAAGGGAGCCGTTCCCGTTCAGAGCTACGCCGTCCGCGGCAGATGCCGAGCCGGTCGCTTCATCCAGCATTACCGTGTGGCTCTCTCCCCGTTGTTGATCGCGGTGGCTGAGTTTGATGTCGTTCAGGCGAAGCTCGCGCACGATCGGGAATTCGCTGCGTTCGTCCGGTGCGGCGACCTCGGCGACGCTTGAGTCCTTGCTCGAATTCGAACGGCCCGATTTGTCGACTTCCAGAAATATATCCGCGTCGCTGACCTCGATCTTCGGAAAGTCGAGTTGCTCTTCCAGCACCGACAAAACCCGAAACACGACGTCGGCCCGTCCGATCGATGCAAGATGATCCGCCTCGCCCCATTCAGCATTGGCGACGCGGATGCCGGTGGCTTCGATACCGAAATGCCAGTCTTTGTGCAGTTGCAACGATCCGATGCGCACCGGCCGTCCGACCATTTCCGATGCAGCATCTTCGGCGTACGGTCGCAGGTGTTCACCCGTAACGAAAATGGCGGCTAAAACGAGCGCCGCCGGAACGGCTGCCAACAGGGCGAGAAGGATGGCCAATAGCGTTTTCATGCCTAACTAATGCATGGCCCGGAAGGAGGTTCCAGGGCGGCGCTATTTTCCTTTGGCCGAATAGCGGAGATCGCAGTAACTGCCGCCGCCCGAGATCGTCTGGCTGCGCCCGAACTTCGAAGCGGTGTTGCTCGCGAACCGGCAGACGGTTTTGGCAATCATTGGTCCTCCCAGGTTCTCCGCGTCGGCCGCCCGGCTGAGCATGTGGGTGCCGGCACGATCATTTGCGCGTGCATCCGCTATATTGCAGTGGCATAGGCCAAACCGAAAGCCGGGCGTTATCGTATCGGTTATATAGGGGCCAAAGGAGCAGAGATATGTCCCGTTTTTCCACGGCCATAGCGATCATCGCCCTTGCGCTGTTCGTCAGCGGGCAGGCGCAAGCAGAGAACGCATCGGCTGGCGACGCCATCCGCGCCGTCATCAGCGGCCAGATCGCGGCGTTCAAGCGGGACGATGCTGCCGGGGCCTACGCTTACGCCGCGCCGAATGTCCGCGAGATGTTCCCCACCGCCGATGTATTCATGGCCATGGTCAAGACCGGCTACCGGCAGGTGTACCGGCCGCGGTCCTATGTGTTTGGCGAGTTGGGAACGCGTGACGGACAGGTGATCCAGGCGGTGCGGATCATCGGGCCGGAGGGTGGCGCCGTCATCGCCCACTACATCATGGAACAGCAGCCGGACGGCGCCTGGAAGATTGCGGGCGTGTTCCTGACAAAATCGCCGGATTTGGCTGCCTGACCGACAGGTAAGAAGCCCCTTGGCGATACGTCGCTTATCATCCCTGGCCAAGCCCGCTATATCCTGTTCGTTTGCGTGTTTTGCGGCGAAGGATTTCGGGTATGGCGAACGTGACCGTCATTGGCTCCCAGTGGGGCGATGAAGGCAAGGGCAAGATTGTGGACTGGCTGTCGTCGCGCGCGGATATCGTTGTGCGCTTCCAGGGAGGGCACAATGCCGGCCATACGCTCCAGATCGGCGACAATACCTATAAGCTTTCGCTGCTGCCCTCCGGCTTGGCGCGCGGCAAGCTCTCGATCATCGGCAACGGTGTCGTCATCGACCCGTGGGCGCTGCTGGAGGAGATCGAGCGTATCCGCGGTCAGGGCCTGACGGTCGGGCCCGAGAACTTGCGCATTGCCGAGAACGCCACCGTGATCCTGCCGTTTTACCCCAAGCTGGACCAGGCCCGGGAAAAGGCGCGCGGCAAGGGCGCCATCGGCACGACTGGCCGCGGCATCGGCATCGCCTATGAGGACAAGGTGGCCCGCCGCGCCATCCGCATGTGCGACCTGGCCGAGCCCGAGACGCTCGCGGCCAAGATCGAGCCCCTGCTGCTGCACCACAACGCCTTTCTGCGCGGCCTGGGCGAGCCGGAGATCGACGCCGGGGAACTGCTAGCCGTCTTGACCGGCATCGCGCCCAAGCTGGTGGACTATATCGAGCCCGCCTGGCGTCGTCTGCACGAGGCGCGCAAGGCCGGCAAGCGCCTGCTGTTCGAGGGCGCGCAGGGCACCATGCTGGACATCGACCATGGCACCTATCCGTTCGTGACCTCGTCCAACACCGTGGCGGCGTCTGCCGGCAGCGGCTCCGGCGCCAGCAACGATGCGGTCGGCTACGTGCTGGGCATTACCAAGGCCTATACGACCCGCGTGGGCGCCGGCCCGTTTCCGACCGAGCAAAAAAACGAAATCGGTGAGTTTTTGGGCGAGCGGGGCAAGGAGTTCGGGGTCGTTACCGGCCGCAAGCGGCGGTGCGGCTGGTTCGACGCCGTGCTGGTGCGCCAGTCGGTGCAGGTCGGCGGGATCGACGGCATTGCGCTGACCAAGCTGGACGTGCTGGACGAAATGCCGGAGCTGAAGGTGTGCATCGCCTATGAGGATGCGGCGGGCAAACGCTACGACTACTTTCCCGCCAGCATGAAGCTGCAGGCGGAAGTGACACCCGTCTATGAAACGCTGGAGGGCTGGAGCCAGTCCACCCGCGGCGCCCGCTCATGGGCGGACCTGCCCGCGACGGCCATCAAGTATGTGCGCCGGATCGAGGAGCTGATCGGCGCACCGGTCGCCCTGCTATCGACAGGGCCGGAGCGGGATGAAACCATCTTGGTAACCGATCCCTTTGCGGGCTGAGGCCGAAGCGCCACCGGAAATTAATCGAGCCGTAGGCCGCGACGCGACCTTTCCATATGATAAAAGTTTCTCCTGGCGGTTTGCCGAAACGGTTTATTCTTGCCATATTGGCAGCTGGAACTAGTGAAGGGAGTAATCGAATTATGCCCCGACCCGTGGTCGGCGTATCAGCTTGTTTGCGAGAGATGCACTCAAACTTATACTCGCATGCAACCAGTCAGCGTTATATCGACGCGCTGCATGACGTGTCCGGTGCGATGCCGGTCATCATTCCGGCACTCGGCGACAAGACCGAGCACGCGGAGTTGCTGACCCGCCTGGACGGTATCGTGCTGACCGGCAGCCCGTCCAACGTGGAGCCGCACCATTACGACACGCCGCGCGCTGCCGACGATATCAAGCACGACCCGGCGCGGGATGCGACGACGCTGCCGCTCATCCGCATGGCGGTGCAGATGGGCGTGCCGGTGTTCGCCGTCTGTCGGGGAATTCAGGAACTGAACGTGGCACTGGGCGGTTCGCTGCACCAATTCGTGCACAAGCTGCCGGGCAAGCGGGATCATCGTTCGGACAAGGCGGCGTCGTCCGCTCGGAAAGTGGCGCTGGCGCATTGGGTGACGCTGACCCCGGGCGGAATATTGTCAAAGCTGACGGGGCAGGAGCGGGTGATGATCAATTCCCTGCACGCCCAGGCATGCAACCGGGTGGCGCCCGGCCTGATCGTCGAGGCAATGAGCGACGACGGCATCGTCGAGGCGGTATCCGCACCGGAGTCGCCCGGCTATGTGCTGGGCGTGCAATGGCATCCGGAAGCCATCTATGGCGAAGACCGGCTGTCGAACGACCTGTTCGGGCTGTTCGGCGACGCGGTGCACGACTATGCCCGCGGGGATAAGCGGCAAGCGGCCTGAGGCGTGTCTGATTCTTCCTTACCCAACCGACCGCCTTCCATGCCCGAGACCGCCGCAGACTGGCGCTGGGTTGAAGGCGCGGGCGGTTCGCGGTTGCGCCTGTACCGTCTGCAGGGCCCCGTCGCCTCCCGTCCGGTGTTGCTCTGGGGGCATGCGAACGGGTTCGCCGCCGGCAGCTATCTGCCCTGGCTGAAGCAGGCGGCCCGGCACGTGTCGGTCTATGCCTTCGACGCCCGGGGGCACGGCGGCAGCGACGTGCCACCTGAGCCCTATAGCACCACCTGCGGCGCCGATGCGCTGGCCATGGACTTGGCCGCGCTCGTCTCGGTTGTCCGGGCCGAGATCGGGCCGGACCGGCCTTTGCACTTCGCCGCCCATTCCTTTACCGGCCTGGCCGCGTTGCGGCTGGGCGGCGTGTTCGGCCAGATTCCCTGGGCGACCGTCACCCTGTTTGAGCCGCCGCTGGCACCGACGCCGGATTATCCGGCCCACGCAGCCGCCGCCGAAATGGCGGAGGTGCTGGTCGGCGGCGCGCTACGCCGGCGCCTGGATTGGGACAGTCCCGAGGCGTTCGTCGAGCGTCTGGCGGGCAGCCAGGCCTTCGCCGCCTGGGACGCAGAGATGATGCGCGCGCATGGCGACGCGGTTCTGCACCCACAGGCAGGGGGCCAAGGCTTTACGCTCGCCTGTCCGCCGGCGGTGGAGGCTGCCGGCTATCGCATGACGATGAACACGTCCACGTTCCGCTACGCGAACCGCTTCCACTGCCCGACCACATTCGTTGCCGGCCAGCCGCCGGGCGAGGGCGCGACGCCAAGCTGGGCGGCGCTGGTGCAGGGCCTGGCAGCGCAACGCGTTCCCGACGCGCGGCTGGTCTGTATGCCGGATTGCGGCCATATGATGCTGTTCGAAAAGCCGGACGATTGCCTGGCGGCCCTCTTCGCCAGCATGGAACGGGCGGGGAATTTGTCATAACCGTGGAGGCGCGCCGTCGCCTTCCCCAGGGAGTCTGCATTACTGGGAATCAAACAAGCCGGCCCCCGAAAGCACGCCGAAACGCCCGAACAAAAGGCCGAACCAATGACCGCGAAGCCCCTCCGTATCGCCACCTGGAACATTAACTCGATACGGCTGCGCCTGCCGATCGTTTTGCAATTGTTGGAGGAGTTGGCGCCGGACGTGCTCTGCCTGCAGGAAATCAAATGCACGAACGAGCAGTTTCCGGCGGAAGCGCTGGCGGAGGCCGGCTATCCGCACCAAGCGCTGAACGGGCTCAAGGCTTATCACGGCGTCGCCACCATCGCCCGCGAGCCTTTCGCCGCCGTCGATATCAAGACCTGGTGCGGCAAGGAAGACGGGCGGCATGTCATGACCCAATTGGCGGACGGGACGGAGCTGCACAACTTCTATGTACCGTCCGGGGGCGACGAGCCCGACCCTGCCGTGAACGGCAAATTCGCGCACAAGCTCGATTTTGTCGCCGAACTAACGGATTACTGGGGCGGACGGGCACAGAAACCCGGACTGAAGGCGATCAAGGTCGGCGATTTTAACATCGCGCCGCTGGAAAACGATGTCTGGAGCCACAAGCAGATGCTGAAGGTCGTCAGCCACACGCCGGTGGAGGTCGAAGGGCTGAATGGCGTACAGGCGGCGGGCCGCTGGGTCGACGCCGTCCGCCACTTTTTTCCGGCGGAGGAAAAGCTTTACAGCTGGTGGTCCTATAGGGCGCGGGACTGGGCCGCCTCCGACCGGGGCCGCCGGCTCGACCATATTTGGGTGACGCCGCCGTTGCAGGATGGGCTGGTCGCCGCGGGCGTCCTGCGCGAAGCGCGCGGCTGGGAAAAGCCCAGCGACCACGCGCCGGTCTGGTTGGATATGGAGCGGGGTAGGGAGAGGTAGATTAAGGTGCCGATTTTCTCTCAACAACTGCCACTGCGAGACCCGGACCCAGTCCGGGGCGCGGCAATCCATCAAAGCTCGGTGATAGCCTCAGCTTATCCGGATTGCTTCGCCCCGTGGTGGGGGGGCTCACAATGACGGCGTGTCGTGGTGCCGGGACAAGCCGATGCCCCGTCTCCTGATCTTTGGCCAGGGCTTCACGGGCTCGTGTCTGGCAGAAGCCTGCCGGGCCGACGGTTGGAACGTCACCGGCACCGCCCGCGAGCCGAGAGAGGGCATCCTGCCCTTCAGCCGCGGCCGGCCGATACCGCTGCCCGCGCTGGCAGGCGTAACCCATATCGTCGCCTCCATTCCGCCGGACGAGGCAGGCGATCCGGCTCTGGATGTGCATGGGGATGCGCTGGCCATGCTGCCAAGCCTCGAATGGGTAGGCTATCTCTCGACCACCGGCGTGTATGGCGATCATGGCGGCGCCTGGGTCGACGAGTACAGCGAGACCCGACCAGCGGCGGCGCGCTCGAAGCGGCGTTTGACGGCAGAGCGCGCCTGGCTCACCTGGGGCGAGAAAAGCGGCAAGCCGGTACAGATATTCCGTCTGGCGGGCATTTACGGGCCGGGCCGCAGTCCGCTCGATCGCGTCCGCGGCGGCAAGGCCCGGCGCATCATCAAGCCGGGCCACCTGACCGGGCGCATTCATGTGGGCGATATCGTCAGGGTCGTGCGCGCCGGCATGGCGAAGCCCGACGCCGGCCCGGTGTTCAACGTCGCCGACAACGAACCTGCTGCGGCTGCCGATGTCCTGGCCCATGCCGCGGTGTTGCTGGGTATGGAGGCGCCGCCGGAAATCGCTTTCGAAGAGGCGGACCTCTCGCCCATGGCGCGCAGTTTCTACGCCGACAACCGGCGGATCGACAATCGCCGAATCAAGCAGGAACTGGGAGTAACCCTAGATTATCCCACCTACCGGGAAGGGCTGAAGGCGCTGCTTGAAGCTTAAACACGAGGCGGACGTCCGCGCACCGCCCGCGCGATCAGCGCGATCACGAACAGCACGATGAACACGAAGAACAGAATCTGCGCGATATCGGCGGACGCCGAAGCGATCCCTCCAAAGCCGAATACGCCGGCGATGATCGCGATAACGAAAAAGATGATGGCCCATGTTAGCATCTGCGTTCTCCCAATCCGCTTAAATTCGGCTCAATATTCCTACTCAATTAGTGATTGCCAGCGGTCACTCAAACCGATTTGTTGCAGCTTTGTCCCAAAGTAGCAACCGGCGTGGGGTGTAATGAAGTAAGTCAAACCCTTCCGCATGCAGCGCTTTCTCCCTATTGTCGATCGACGGACGGTCATGCACTGGCTCTCGCTCCGCGGACCTGTCAAAGTTTGGCAAAACATCGGAAAGACTGCAGAGGAAGCCGAGAGAAAGCCATGCCCCTGGACTACGAAAAGCGCGACGGCGTCGCCTATATCACCCTGAACAATCCGGCAAAGGCCAACATCCTCGACAAGCAGATGTCGGACGATATCTCGGCGGCCTGGGTGGACGTGTGGGAGGATCGGGACGTCCGCTGCGCCATCGTCACCGGCGCGGGCGACCGGCATTTCTGCGCAGGACACAATCTGGCGCCGCGGCCCGACCTGACCGAGGAAGACAGGGAATATCTGCGCACCCAGCGCATTTTCTGGCCGCTGGCCGGCACCGTGCACGGGCAGCAGACGGGCGTCGACGGGCGCATGGGCGACCACTATCCGCGCGTCTGGAAGCCGGTGATCGCGGCCGTCAACGGCTGGGCGGCGGGGGCCGGGCTTTACATGGTGTTGGCCTCGACCGATATCCGCATCGCCAGCGCGGAGTGCGCGAAATTCAAATTCGGGCTGACCTCTCAGGGTTGGCTGGGGCATGGGCCGGGCGCGAGCCTGCTGATCAAGCAACTCCGCTATATCGACGCCATGAAGATCCTGCTGACCGACGAGCCCGTCATGGCCGACGAGGCGCTGCGCATTGGCCTGATCAACGAGGTGGTGCCGCACGCAAAGCTGATGGAGCGGGCAGAGGAAATGGCGGCCAAGATCGTGCAGATGCCGCCCGTCGCCGTGCGCATGATGAAGGAGTTCGCCGTCCGCTTCGGCGATCTGCCCACCGATCAGGCCTGGCACGTGCAGAACCTGATCAACAACCTGCTGATCCAGACCACCATGGACGGAGAGGAAGGCCGCCGCGCCTTCAACGCCAAGGAAAAGCCGAACTTCACCGGCACGCTCCGGCGCCGGGGCGACCCATGGGAAGAGCTTTCTGAAGAAGAGGCCGCGCGCCTGGACGAGGCCTACAGAAGCGGTGAGTTTTAAGGGCACGTTCACTCAAGCAAACGTCCGTTCCCCGCGGAAGCAAGCGCCCATGCCTGAAAGTTAGCACATGCACAAAGCTCTGTGGCATGTGCGAGTACGCCGGAATGAACCTTCACGTTTGATCAGTGGCAGAAACTACATTGCTTGGGCAGTATTCCGCACTTATGATGAATAGCTGTGTTCTAATGGTAAGTATTGTATGAATAAGGGCGGAACGATGCAAACAGCAATTATGGCAGCTATCGGCATCAGTATCGTTATCGTTGCGGGCTCCGCGGTTGCTGCGAGCGACTGCCCCGATTTGCAGGAACACTTGCTGGCGCCAAAGGATCCGGCCTTGTGCAAGGCTCTTCGACCTGTTGTGGGCGATCCTTCCGCCCTGCCTCTGAACGAGTACCAGGCGAAGCTCTCCGAGTTTTTTGGCGCGTTCTGCCATCGCGACGAAGCTTCCGGCTGGGTGCATGACAAGGACGTGCGCGATACAGGGCCTTACACCAATACCTTCGTCGATGGCGCCTGGAAGGGGCAATATTACGGCACGCACGCGCCGGTGATGATCTGGTACTCGCCGGACTTCCATGCCTGGCTGAAGGAGAACCGGCCGGCGGACGAGAGCAAACGCCCGGCGGAGCCCGGGCCGATCCCGGCGGGCGCGATGATCGTCAAGGAAATGATGACCAATCCCGCAGCTCGCTGCGCCGGGGTCGATCCCCTCAAGCTGCTGCCGTCGAGCGGCGCGGCGTTCATGGTGCGCGATCCCGGCGCCAGCCATGACGGCTGGTATTGGGGCTGGTTCGGCTGGGCCGGCTGGTCGCCCGACTGGCCGTCCCGTCCGGACAACGGCCTGCCGCTGCAGGGGTTCGGCCAGTACTGCATGAACTGCCATGCGTCGGCGGAAGCGGATCTGACCTTTTCCGACCTGGCCAACATCCAGGGCGAGCCGGGCGAGCCGCTGGTGTTCCTGTCCCAGGACTACGCGCTCGACCCGACGCCGCCCACGAGCCACCACCGGGAGGTGACGCTGCCGTCCGGCCCCGCGCCACGACTGGGCGAACCATTGTTCGCCTATAACCCGGCCTTCCTCGACGCCTTCGGCAAGACGGTCGCCGACCCTCCGCGCTGGGAGACGGTCGGCAAGTTCCCCTCCGCCACCTATGACAATGTCTGGGTGAAAGAAACCGAGGACGGCAAGGCGGCGGCGGAGAGCCAGTATCTGACGTCCGACCAGTGCGTCGGCTGCCACGACGCGGGAGGCACCGGCCTGCAGTTCGACATGACCAAGCCCCTGCCGGCGGACAACCCGCACGGCTACAAGCTGGTCAACCTTTCACCCTACGGCACCTGGCGTGCTTCGCCCATGGGCCTGGCCGGGCGCGACCCGATTTTCTTCGCGCAGCTCGCCAGCGAAACGCAAACCTTCCACCCGGAGCAGAAGGGCCTGGTCGAGAACACCTGCCTCGGCTGCCACGGCATTCTGGGCCAGCGCCAGTTCGAGTTGGATAACGTGCTGGCCGGCAAGGAATGCGGCGACTTCACCCGCGAGATGGTGAAAGCGGTCCCCTATCCCCCCGGCAACCCGTCGGCCGATCATGCGGACTACGGCGCCCTGGCGCGCGACGGCATTTCCTGCACGTCCTGCCATCACGCCGTGTTCGACCCGGAATCGGTGGCCAAGGTCAAGGACCAGCCGCAAAACACCTGCGTGACCGAGCGGCAGAACCTGTTGAACACGCCCGCAGGCCTGACCGGTTTCGCCGCGACCTTTACCGGCAGCTTCTTTGTCGGCGAGCCGGACCGGCTGCTCGGCCCGTTCGAGGACCCGAAAAAGGTGCCCATGAAGCACGCGCTCGGCATCGAGCCGGTGCATAAGGACCAGTTCGCTTCCAGCGAGCTGTGCGGCTCCTGCCACACCGTGCATCTGCCGGTGCTGCACCGGGGCAAGACGCTGGGCTACATCTACGAACAGACCACCTATCCGGAGTGGCTGTTCAGCGCCTACCGCACCGGCACCTCGCCGATGGGGCCGCTGCCGCTGGGCGCTGGCGACCGGGCCGAAACTTGCGCGAGTTGCCACATGCCTAGCGAGGGCCCGGACGGCCGTCCGACCGTCTCGAAGATCGCCGGCATTCAGGAGCACACGACTTTCCCGCAGGCCGAAAACGCCCTGGGCGCGGCGGAAATCGACCTGGAGCGGCGGTCCGGCTTTGCGGAGCATGAACTGGCTGGTCTCAACGTCTTTCTGATCAACATGGCGCAGCAGTTCCCTGATATTTTCGGCATTGCGACCACGGACCCGATGCTGGTGTCGAAGGCACAGCCGTCGCTGGTCTATACCGAACAGGCCATGCTGAACCAGGCGGACAATGACGTCGCCACCGTGACGGTGAACGACCCCCGCATAAACGCCGACAGCCTGGAGGCGACGGTGACGGTCGAGAACCTGGTCGGACACAAGCTGCCATCCGGCGTGGGCTTCCGGCGCGCCTTCGTCGAGTTCCAGGTGCTGGATAGGCTCGGCAACACGCTCTGGGCCAGCGGCGCCACCAATGGCGCGGGCGTGATCGTCGACAACAAGGGCGAGCCGATCGCCGGCGAGTTCTGGTGGAAAGACGACTGTTCCGGACTGCTGTCGCCGGGCGCGCCGCAGTTCCAGCCGCACTATCAGACCATCAGCGCCAGCAGCCAGGCTCAGATCTACCAGGAACTGGTGACCGCACCGGCGGATGTGGCGGACCCGCAATGTGGCGTGCCGCCGACACCGGGCGGCAATCTGACGACCAGCTTCCTCTCGATATGCGCGAACGCAAAGGACAACCGGCTGCTGCCGCACGGTTTCCTGCCGATGGACCAGCGGGTAGAGTTGGCAAAGGCTATCGGGGCGGACGAACTTCTGGCGGAGGAAGCCGGCGCGCACCATGTCGGCGACGACCCGGATTACCAGACCGGCGGCAAGGACTTGCTGGTCTACCGCATTCCGCTGGCGGACATTCCGGGCGAGCCGGCGAACGTGCAGGCCACCCTGCATTCGCAGTCGATCCCGCCCTTCTATCTGCAGGACCGCTTCTGCACGGCGGAGGGCAGTGATCGTGATCGCCTCTACTTCCTGGCGGGCCACCTGAACTTGAAAGGAACCGAAGCGGAGGACTGGCGGTTCGAACTGGTCTCAAGCGGGAGCGTCCCGGTCGCGCGGTAATTGTTATCGCTGAAGCAGGTTCACCCGATCCATCCGGATCGGGATCTGCCGTAGCGCGGGTTCCGATCGACGTGGACTGCCCGCTTTTCGTCCGGCGCTTCGGTGCCATCGGATGGGTGGCATCCATTGGCATCCAACCACTAGCCGCGCCTGACGGCGATGAAGGTCGCGTGCACGACGATCCCGGCGGGGTCCCGCCTGCAGGTGGATGTGGTCTCGACCAACTTCCCCAGGCGCGCCCGCAACACCAACAGCGGCAATGCGCTGATGGCGCGGGACACGGACGCCGACATCCGGCTTGCCACCAACACCGTGCATCACGGCGCGGATGCTCCGTCCTTTGGAATTGACGGAGTTGCCGGGCACGGCTACCGGGCGCGGTCGTGGAAATAGAGGCTGATCGTGAGCAGAACGGCACCAACGCCTAGCCAGATCGGGCCAAGCAACCACAGCGCCAAGGGGATGGCGAAATAATAGCAGCGCATGCCAAGGGTGTAGTGAATGGCGCCGCGATTCATGTACCAGACCGCTTCGGCGATGCTGGCTTGATCATCCGCCTGGGTGCCGGTCGCGCGCAAAACCACATAGTTGAAATACCGAATCGATAGCGAGAAATTGAAAAAGCACGCAAAGAAATTCACGATCAAGAGCAATATTTTCACACTGAAAGCTTCTTCTGTGCGCAGGCCGAAGAAATTCAACTCGTGCATCAGTTGCGAAAGGTTGTCAGCACTTGCCAGGAAACCCAACAGGCCAGCCGCGATCAACATTGCAGTGGACGCCAGCAGGCTGGAACTCATGATCCAGTTGCGGAGTGCCTGAATTACGACAATATGGTCTTGCCGGGCGACGGTCCGCTCGATCCAGATCCGCCGCCAATTGAGGGCTTGGCCGATGATCGTCTTTTCGCTGCGCCGCTTTAGTTCCCACCATAAATACAGGTGATAGACGCCAACCAGAATGATGGAGCCGGCAATGATAAACAGTTCCGGTTTGGCAGGCACGCCTGTCAGATCAACTCATCCCGCCGGTCGTCGCTTTCGCCGTATCGGGCCAGCGCCGGGCGTTTCAGGCCTTCGTAGAGCCCTTCCAGCCGCTGGTTCAGGCGGGCGTTGTGCTGTTCGAACAGCGAGCGGCCTTCGGCATCACTTTCAACGAGAAACGGCCCGAACTTTTCGACCCGCAGCACCCAAATCGCCTGGGCAATGCCCAGATCGTCGAGCCAGTGGACGGCCTCGACCTTTTTGATGCCGCGGCCGAGCAGGGCGCCGGTGCCATAGCCGACCGTGGTCAGATAGCGGGCGCCGTTGGGCAGGAACACGTCGCGGTAATCCTCCTCGGTCATGCCACCCTTACCGAGGATCAGGCGGCAGCCGCTCACCTCGAACCATTTCGGCATCCACTTGCCGAAGCGGAAGCTGGCGGTCGCGGTGACCGCGCCGATATTGTAGCTGCCATCCTCGTTCACGCTGGCCGCTGGTGAGCAGTGGAACGAGACATTGGTCAGCTCTGTCAGCCCCTCCGGCAGCGGAATGCCCTCGTCCAGCACGCGCTTATAGACGCCTTCGCGCGCGGTATAGACGTGGCCGTCCAGATAGACGACGGTGCCGAGTTCCAGCCCTTCCAGATCTTCCGCCTCGATGGGCGTGGTCAGGCGGACTTCGCGACGGCTTGCCTTTGCCATGTCACATCGTTCCTGCGGTGGTAGGGGGTGAACCAGTCGGGGTCGGTGCGGTACTGCACCCGCCCGTCGGGGTGGAGCCTCGCCACGGCCCGGCGCGAGGAGAGGCAGAAGCTGTGCACGCTCATCGGCATGCCGCCCGTGTGGGTGTAGCCGACCTCTATATGGCAATCGACGACCATGGAGGAGCCGACAAAGCCCATCGCGCCCATGCCGATATTGTTGCCGAGCTCCATCAGCTCCAGTTCGAGTTCGGCGACTTTCGTGTCCGGGTTGCGGTCGCCGACGGTGCGCAGGCACGCGGCCTGCTTGCCAAGCACCATGCTGGTGTCCTTGGAGCCGCCGAGGCCGATGCCGACAATCGCCGGCTGGCAGGCGAGGCCGCGCTTGCCGAACGCGATCATGGTGTCCAGGAAAAAGCGCTTGATGCCGTCGATCCCGTCGCCCGGAAACAGCATGCGGTAGTCGGTGCCGAACAGGCCGCCCTTGTGCACGGTGGTGATATCGACCCAGTCGGCGTCGGGCTCGAAGGAATATTCCACCTCCGGCGCGTTGATGCCTGACATTGTTGTTGTTGTCCGATCGCCAGAGCGGATGCACGCGATTGGGCCGCAAGGGCACGTCATGGGTGGCCTTGGCGAGGCCGGAGCGCAGGGCCTCCTCCAGCGCGACCATGCCGCCCTCGATTTTCGCCTCGTTGCCGGCCTTCACATAGAAGCGCGGCACGCCCGTGTCGGCGCACATGGCGCGGGCGTCTTCCTCGGCGGCCTTGTAGTTCTCCAGCATGGCCCGCAACACGAAGGAGGAGAGGTCTTCGCTTTCCTTCTCCGCCAGGGCCTCCAGGCCGGAGAGATAGTCGCGTGGGATCTCGATGGCCGCGCGGCGGGTCAGTTCATAGGCGGTGTCGTAGAGCGTATCCTTGCGGATCATGATGAGCGGCTCCGCACTGGCAGAAGAGAGATGCCGGCAAGCATATCGGTATCGCTAGCCCCTGTCTTGTCTATCAGTGTTTTGCCTATCAGTCTCTTGCCTACCGGTATGCTCCCCACCGATGAACGGCACGAACCGCACCGGGCAAAACGGCACGACCCGATGCTTGCCGTCGGCCTCACGCGTCACCTTGACCAGGTTTTGCTCGCCGTCTGGCTCCTCCAACGGCATGACCAGGATGCCGTCCGGCGCCAACTGCTCCAGCAGCTTCGGCGGAATGAGGGGTGCCGCGGCGGTGGCGATGATGCGGTCAAAGGGTGCCTCTTCCGGCCAGCCCTCGTTGCCGTCGCCAGTGCGCACGTGGACACCGGCAACGCCCGCTGCTTGCAAGACGGCTTTCGCCTGGTCCGCCAGTTCCTGCACCACTTCCACGCTCCACACCTCGGCACCCAGATGGGCCAGTATCGCCGCCTGATAGCCGCTGCCGGTGCCGATTTCCAGCACGCGCAGGCCGGGCCGGATCTCCAGCGCCTCCGTCATCAAGGCAACGACGGTCGGTTGGCTGATCGTCTGGCGATGGCCGATCGGAAGGGCGGTGTTCTCGTAGGCGTAAGCCTGTTCTTCCGCCGGCACGAAGCGGAGGCGGGGAACGGCCTCGATCGCGTCCAGGACACTTGCGTCCCCGACGCCGCTGCCGGCGACCTGCTCACGCAGGCGGCGCGCGCGCTTGTTGGTCATTGTCTGTCAACCCTCCGCCGGTAGGAGATGGCGTCCGTCTCGCGGGTGGAGCGCAGGCAACATGGAAGGCGCGAGCATAACCCCGATCCGATGATAATGAAAGGAATGGAACATACATTGTTGGCTAGTTTGACAATTTGTACAAAGACGAGTGTTGAAAAAACTAGATCGTAGCACCGGCTCTGGTATCGTTTCGGCAAACGCCTCTGACAAAACAAGCTGTGAGGCGGAGCGGGAAGATGAACGTTACAGCCGGTTTGCAGCCAAAAGGTCTTTGGACCGCTCGGGCGGTCAAGTCATGACATCGCCGCTGGACAGGGTCCGGGCGCTGCTGGCGGACTCGTTCCAATTCGCCGCGCCGGATAGCCCCGGCCTGCATTTTTATGGCGGGCTGGTCGATCCGGGCCTGGCCGGTTTCTCCGGTAGTTTGCCGCGGATCAGCGTGGCGGGCGCGGATCTGTCCGCGGAAGGAGCGGCGATCCGCTGTCTGGGGGAGGCGGCGGAACGTCTTTCCAGCCTCTATGCCGCATCCCGCGCGACGGCGTCGGTGGCGTCGGCCGACGTGCCGGCAGACCTGCGCGCCTTGCTGGGCGGCGAGGCGGAGACGCTCGCATGTCTGCAAGGACAGCGGCTGAGTGATGGGGAGGCGGTTTGGGTGCCAGCCGCACTCGTCCTGCACGACCCGCTGCAGCAAATGGGCGGCCCGGCGGGGACTTGCGCCAAGGGAGTGGCCGCGGGGCCGGATTGGCAGGGCGCGGTCGCGCGCGCAACCGCCGAACTGGTGGAGCGAGACGCCGCCGCCTTGTGGTGGCTGGGCGGGCGCATGCCGGCGCCGGTCGGCCTGGACCGGCTGGCAGCGTGCGATGCGGGCGCGGTACTGCGAGCCTTGAGAGGCGACCAGAACGGCCGGACGGCCTGGCTGTTGGATATCTCGACCGAGTTCGGCCTGGTGGTCATGGCGGCGGTCTCCGTGATGGCAAACGGCGAAGGCTTTGCCTGTGGCCTCTCCGCCTCGGCCGAGCCGGCAGACGCAATTGGAGGCGCCTTGGTGGAGATGGCGCAGATGGAACTGAGCCAGCATTTGATCCGCGGCAAGGCCAAAGCCCTGGGCCAGGAGGGGCTGACGGAAGCCGATTTCCGGCAGATCGAGCGCAGCGTGCGCATCACGCCGGCGACCTGTCCGTTGATCCTGGCGGCGGGGCCGCTGCGCGAGGCCTTGGCGGAAGAAATGGCGGAAGAGATGGTCGGGAAGCCTGGACCGATCCCGCGGCTCGCCAGACAAGGCCCGGTCTATGCGGTCGATTGCACCCTGCCGTGCCTGGAGATTCCGGTGGCGGCGGTGCTGGCACCGCATTTGCAGCCCCTGCGAGCCGGCGTGGCAACCCCACGGCTTGATGCCGTAATCGCAGCAACCGGTGGCGGTGAACAACACCATCATGGCGTGTATTTGGTCTGATGGCAGATATAGCTAGGCCGGATAGACATCCCGCTACAGCCGCCGCCCATCGGCAGAACTGCACCGATGGCTAAGGACGGCGAAGACAGAGCAACAGATGCGCCACCCGTGACGCTGTCGCTGGTCGAGGGGTTCCTTCTCAGCGGGCGGGCCGGCCGCATGGTGATGTCGTCGGCCAAGGCCCGCGCGATGTTCGCCCATCTGGCGCTGTCGCCAAACATGGAACAGACGCGCGAGCGGCTGGCGGGGCTGCTGTGGGGCGATACCACGGACCGGAAGGCCCGCGCCTCGCTGCGGGGTGCGTTGCTGGCGGTGCGCGAGGCGCTAGGCGCGGAAGCCGACAGGGTTCTGTCCGCCACCAACCAAACAGTTTCGATCAACAGCGGCTCGCTGGAAGTCGATGTGTTGGAGATCGGCAATTGGCTGCGCGCCGGTCAGGTGCCGGAAGTCCTGTTGCAGCATGCGGACATCTGCGACCGCATCCTGGGCGGTATCCCGATTGATGACGACGCTTTCACCGAATGGCTGACCGTCTTCCGCCAGACCACCCAGGAAAACTGGATGCGCTCGCTGCGGGACATTCTGCAGAACCAAGACGACCCCGGTCTCCGCGCGGACGCGGCGACCGCCATGCGAAATTTAGACCCGCTGCATGAAGAGGCAAGCCGCTTTCTGATGGAGCATGCCGCCGGCCGGGGCGACACGGCGGGTGCGCTGAAAATCTACAACCAGCTCTATGAGCGGCTGGGCGACGAATACGATATGGAGCCGGCCGAGGAAACGCAGGCGCTGGTCGAGCGCATCAAACTGGGCGACATCGAACGGATCGCTCCCGCCCCCCGCGTTCCGGTCCGCGCGCCCGTTACCGCCATTCGCCGCGACGCACCGCCCAACCCCGGTGCGGCGCCCTCTAGTTCAGCCCCTGGTCCCGTCGGTTCGGCAGCCAGCGGGCAAAAGCCGATCGTGACCATCATGGTCGGGGAATTCGATGCCAACGCCGTCGACAGTGCACAGCGCTATCTGGTGACGGGGTTCAAGGGCGATCTGATTACCGGGCTGGTGCGCTTCCGCGACTGGGTCATCATGAGCAGTACGCCGGCGATGGGGGCGCCGGCATACGGGCCCAACGATCCCTTCTACATCCTGACCGCCAGCGCGATGGGCGAGCCCGAGGGCAATCGTCTCTCGATGTTTATCCAGCATGGCGTGACCGGCCAGTTCGTCTGGACGGAACGTTTCCTGCTGTCGCTGCAGGAATGGGCGATGCGCCAGCGCATGGTTGTCCGCCGTCTGGCGATGGCCCTGAACGTGCATTTGTCAAGCGAGCGGGTCCGGTCGCTAGCCGCGGCCGATGAATTCTCGGCCGGCGTGCAGGACCAATGGCTGCGCGGGCAGGAACTGACCTTCCGTTGGCGTCCGGACGCGCTGACCGAGGCCTCCGATATTTTCCACCAAGTCATCAACCAGGCCCCGACCTTCGCTCCCGCCTATTGCAGCCTGGTGCAGATCGCGAATGCGCGGCATCTGATCTTTCCGGGCGTCTACCGCTCGCGGGATGTATCTGAAGAGGCACTCGCGCTGGCGAAGCAGGCAGTCAACATCGACCCGCTTAGCTCGCGCGCGCATCTGTGCCTTGCCTGGTCGCACATGCTGCGGCAGGAATACGATCAGGCTGAATTTCGCTTCGATCTGGCGCGCGACCTGAACGAGAATGATACATGGGCGCTGGTGTCGTCCGGCCAGGGCTTGGCCTTTGCCGGCCGGCAGGAGCGCGCGCGCGCCTTGGCCGACGAAGCGTTGATGCTGAACAACCAGCTTTCGCCGGTGGAGTGGGGGTATCAGGTTGGCACACGCTTTTTGACCGGCGACTATGAGATGGCCGTGCAGTCGGCGGACCGGGCGGGCGATGTGATCCCGAACCTGCCGGCCTGGAAGGCGGCCTCGCTCGTCTATCTAGACCGCAGGGACGAGGCGGAGGCGGAAGGCCGGCGGTTTCTCGACCAGATCCGGCGGCAATGGACGGGCGAGAGCGCACCTGGTGACGCAGACGTGCTGAAATGGCTGCTTGAAAGCTTCCCCATCCGCAGCATAGAGGACCGCAAACGGTTCCGCCACGGCGTGTTGACGGCGACGGGCGTGAGCGAGGCGGCGCTGGCGAGACTTTAGGTGTTCAAGACGTAGCCTGCTTATTGCCGTTGGTGCCGAGGCCCGATTTGATGCTGTCCAGCAGATTGAAGAATATGTCGACCGCATAGCCAAAGGCGAAGGCGAGGCCGAGTTCCGTCAGTCCGGAACTGATTGTTTCGGTGGCGTTTGCGTTGAAGACAATTCCGACCGTCGCGCCGGCAACGATGCCCAGCAGAACCCGGGAAATCAGCCCGACCTGGTCGATGCGGGACAGAATCATGGCCTTGAAGCGCGCGTCGGCCGACCGGGTGGCGGACGTCAACGCGCCGAGCGCGGCAAACATGGTCGGCAATACCAGCAGGTTGAACAGGTTGACTGTCGTCTCGGCGCTATCCAATAGATACCGGGTCCACTTCTCCATCATCTGATATTCGCTGACGCTGGCGAGCACTTCCTTTTTGTCTTTCTGATAGGTTGCCAGCAGCGCGTTATAGTTGTTGCTCTGATTTTCGGTCAGCCGGGGCGGCGTGAGTACGCGATCTTTCTTTACCGCATCCGAGAGTACGCCGCACATGCCCGGACGGGGAGCGCTTGAGCTCGCCCGGTTCGTGGTATCGTCCGGCGGTGGCGTGTTCACCCAGAACAGGTAGCGGTCGAGTTGCTCCGCCGCCGTCAGATAGCGCAGCGTCTGCTGGCACATGGCGGACATGGTCAGGTACATATCGGTACCTTCCTTGGTTAATGTCTGCCCGGCTTCGATATATTTGTCGCGTTCCGCCTTCATGATTTCCAGTTGCCGACTGACCGCGGCTTGATAGCCATGGCTTAGCAGCGCGATCAACAGGCTTAATCCTAGCAACCAGTAGACGTATTTCAACGGTGTTATCCGATTCTTCCGTTCCACTTGGGCGTAGATTTCGATAGTCTCGGGGCGGCGGTCGCCAATCAGGCGCGCAGCGGCGGTGGTTGCTTTGAAATATGCGGTTTCTTCTTCCAGTGTCGGCAGGTAGTTCGGGTCTTCCGCCTTTGCCCTTATGTCCAGCAGGGTTTGCAGGTGCTCGTCGGCAAAATTCGCGTCGATATTTCTGTCGCGGGTGATGTACCAAAGCCGCTGATTGTTCTCTTCAATCATTTGGTCCAGGGTTTCGCGCCGTCCCCGCACCCCTTTGCCAGAGCGCGCTGTAACGTTCCGGCCAGCGTTCGCTTTTCCCAAAATTTTGGCCTGCCAAGCCTTGATAATCCTATTCATAGCAAGCCTCCTTTTTAATGGAGTTCCGTCTATTTTATTATCATTGCCTTGCTGAAATCGGTGTGAAGCGTTTCACGTTTATTGGAAAGAGCACAACCTTACTTTGGCGAAAGCAACACGATAGTTTCGGTGGATGCCGGCACACGCGAAGGCGCCAGCACATGCGCGCGCTCCGGCGGCGGATGCTCCCTTGACACATCGGGCCCGGCATGCCGCTTTGGCAGGCACAAGAAAATTAGTGATCCGGAGCTGTCCGCCCATGGCAATCATCCCCTTCAACAAGGAATTCCCGCACGAGGCGGGCGAAGTCGTAACCATCACTCCCCGGCTGCGCCGGATCACCTGCCCCAACCCCAGTTCTTTCACCTTTCACGGCACCAACACCTATCTGTTGGGGCACGGCAAGGTCGGCGTGGTGGATCCGGGACCGGCTGACGAGGCGCATATCGACCGGCTGCACGAGGTGCTCGCCGACGCCGGCGAGGAAGTCTCGCATATCATCGTAACGCACACGCACAAGGACCACTCGCCGGGCGTGCAGTTGATGAAGCAGTGGACCGACGCACCCACCTACGGCTACGGCCCGCACGGCGTGGGCACGCGCCGCAACTGGCCGTTTGCGGGGCCGGAGGGCGGCGACACCAGCTTTGACCCTGACGTGCGGGTGCCTGACGGCGGCTTGATCGAGGGCGACGGCTGGACCCTGGAGGCGATTTTTACGCCCGGGCATATCTCGAACCACCTGTGTTTTGCGCTCAAGGAAGACAACCTTATTCTGACTGGCGACCATTTGATGGGCTGGTCGACCAGCATCGTCTCTCCGCCCGACGGGGACATGGCCCATTACATGGCCAGTCTGCACAAGATGCTGGAGCGGCCAGAGCCGATCTACTATCCGGGTCATGGCGGGCCGATCACCGACCCCAAGGCCTTTGTCCAGAGCTTCATCGAACACCGGCGCGAACGCGAGCAACAGATCCTGGATTGCCTGGCCCAGCATCCCTGCCACATTCCCGAGATGGTTGCTGAAATCTATATCAACACGCCTGAGCACCTGCACCGGGCCGCCGGCCGCAGTGTGCTGAGCCACCTGCTGCACATGGTGGAAGAGAGGCGGGTCGCCAGCCCGGACGATCCACCGGGACCGGACAGCCTCTACCGGCTGCCGTGAGCCCTCGGTCCCTCGCTCCATCTTCCTGAGTATCCCCGGCCGCCGGGCCGCCGGTAGAATGAACCGGCGCCGCGCGCCGCGAGACCTCCAAAAGCGGCCCCCGACAGCGCTGACGCGCTTCGAGGGATATTGGGATATCTCGCGCGCAACCCTTGCGGACTGGCAATGAGGCCGAGTGTTTGTGTATGTAGGCGTGGCACAGTGGACTTATCTTGTTCCCTGCCAGAAATCACAACACAAAGGCGTCCCTCATGTCCGACAATTTAATGCTCTATGAAAAAGACGGCCGCATCGTCACCATCACGATCAACCGGCCGGAAATCCGCAACTCCATCTCCGCCTACGACATGCTGGACGCGTTCGAGGCCGCCTTCGAAAAGGCGGCGCTCGACCATGACGTCTCCTGCATCATCCTGACCGGCGCGGGCACGGCCTTTTCGTCGGGCGGCGACGTGAAGGGCTTTGTTCAGAGCGCCGCGGAAAACCGGTCCTTCCCGAACGGCACGCGGCACTGGTACCGCGAGGGCATCCAACGCATTCCGCTCTGCCTCGACAAGGTCGAGATTCCGATCGTCGCCGCCGTGAACGGCCCGGCCATCGGCGCGGGCTGCGACCTGGCCATGATGTGCGACATCCGCATCGCCAGCGACAAGGCGCTGATGGGCGAGGTGTTCGTCAACCTGGGCATCATCCCGGGCGATGGCGGCGCCTGGTACCTGCCGCGCATTGTCGGCCGGGCCAAGGCGTTCGAAATGGCCTTCACGGGCGACGTGCTGAAGGCGGACGAGTGCCTGGAGGTCGGCCTGGTGCACAAGGTTGTGCCCCATGACGAGCTGATGGAAGCCTGCATGAAGATGGCGAAGAAAATCGCCGCCAAACCGCCGGAGGCGTTGCGCATGACCAAGCGCCTGCTGAAGGAGAGCGAGGCCCAGTCTCTCGCCAGTTCCCTGGAGATGGCGGCCGGCTTTCAGGCGCTGGCGCAATCGACCAAAGACCACGAGGAAGCCGCCCTCGCCTTCGTCGAAAAGCGCAAGCCGACGTTTACGGGACGGTAGGGCAGCTTTTCCCTGTATCCTCGGGCGAACCCTGCGTTCAGCCGGCGGAGACCCGGGGCCGCGGAGCACGGCGGCAAGCGGTCCCGGCTCGCGCCTATGCGCGGCCGGGAATGCAGAGGCGCGAGTGTCAGCCCGCCACCTCCACCACCGCGTCCACCTCCACCGCAAAACCGAGCGGCAGGCTGGCGGAGCCGACGGCGAAGCGGGCATGCTTGCCGGCATCGCCCAGCAGGTCGACCATCAGGTCGCTGGCGCCGTTGATCACCGCCGGATGGTCGCCGAATTCGTGCGTGCAGGCGACGAAGCCGCCGAGCTTGACCACCCGCTTGATCTTGTCCAGCGAGCCGCACTCGGCCTTGACCTGGGCCAGAATGGCGAGCGCGCAGGCACGGGCGATCTCCTGGCCCTGCTCGACCGAAAGATCGGCGCCAAGCCTGCCTTTCGCGGCCTTGCCCATTGCGGCCGGCACCTGGCCGGAGACAAACAGCAGGTTGCCGGTACGCACCACCGGCACATAGTTTGCGACCGGCTTCGGCGCGTCCGGCAGGGTCAGGCCAAGATCGTTCAGGCGGGCTTCGACGCTCATGGCAAAGGTTCCTCTTGCGTGGGGGATGAATTCTGCCCCCATATATCAGTTAACCTTCTGCCCTGCCCACACCTTCATCCTGAGCGACGCCCGCACGGCGTCAGTCGAAGGATGGCGACACTGTAAGGCTTGGCCCCTTCGACTCGCGCTTGGTGGCGCGGCTTAGGGTGAGGGGTTCGTGAGATGCGAAAGCAGCGATGAACAAGAAACAGCGCCTGGACCAAATGCTGGTGGACCGCGGGCTGGCCGAAAGCCGGACGCGGGCGCAGGCTTTGGTTTTGGCCGGCAACGTGTTCTCGGGCGAAAAGCGGCTGGACAAGCCGGGCACGCCGCTCAAGCCCGACATTCCGCTGGAGGTGAGGGGCCGCGATCACCCCTGGGTCAGCCGCGGCGGCCTGAAACTGGTGCATGCGCTGGAAGCGTTCGCCCTCTCGCCCGCCGGCGCGGTGTGTCTCGATGTGGGCGCGTCCACCGGCGGCTTCACGCATGTATTGCTGGAGCATGGTGCGGCCAGAGTCTATGCGGTCGATGTCGGTCACGGTCAACTTGCATGGAGCCTGCGCCAGGACGAGCGAGTAATCGTGCTGGAGCGCACGAACGCCCGCCACCTGACCGCCGACCATATCCCCGAACCCATCGATTGGGTGGTCTGCGACGCCAGCTTTATCGGACTCGCCACCGTATTGCCGGCGTCCCTGGCCTTGACCAAGCCGGGTGCTCGGCTGGTTACCTTGATCAAGCCGCAGTTCGAGGCCGGACGTGAGCATGTGGGCAAGGGCGGGGTGGTGCGCGACCCGGCCGTGCATCAGGCAGTCTGCCGGCGCGTCAAAGAATGGGTTGAAGGTCAGGGCTGGCTGGTTCAGGGAATGGTCGAAAGCCCGATCAAAGGGCCCGAAGGAAATGTGGAGTTCCTGCTGAGTGCCCAATGGCCCCTCTAGTCCCGCCCCGGCTAAAAATGCCCCCACCAAGACGGCCCCTACCAAGACGGCCCCTACCAAGACGGCCCCTACCAAGACGCACGCCCCGACCGCGCCGCGGAGGTGGTGATCGATCGCCTCGGCGCCCGCGGCGACGGTATCGCCGAGACCGAGGCCGGCCCGGTGTTCGTGCCCAATGCCTTGCCGGGCGAGCGGACTCTGGTGCGGCTCGGGAAACCCCGCGGTGACGGCTTCGTGGCGAAGCCGGTGGAGCGCCTGTCTGCCTCTGCCGATCGCGCCGAGCCGCCATGCCCGCATTTCGGCCAGTGCGGTGGCTGTGCCGTGCAGCATCTGACCGAGCAGGCCTATGCCGAGTGGAAGCGCGGCCTGTTGCTGGAAGCGCTGCAGCGGCGCGGTCTGCCAACGGACGTGGTCGGCGACCTGGTGCTGTGCGAGCCGGAGCGGCGGCGCCTGCGCTTTGCCGCGGTCGGGCGCCGGGGCAGCGCCGTGCTGGGCTTCAACCGGCGGGAAAGCAATCAGATCATCGATCTTTCGACCTGCAGCGTGGCGGTGCCGGCCATCGTCGCCAAGCTGGAGCCGCTGCGCGCCTTGCTGGGGCAGCTATTGAAGCCGAAGCAATCGTGCGACGTGGAGATCGTGGCCGCCGAGAACGGCCTGGACCTGCTGCTGGTTGGCCGCATCAATCTCAGCACGCCTGTCCGGATGCTGCTGGTAGATTTCGCCGGGGCCGAAGGCTTTACCCGCCTCAGCCTGCAAAAGGACGAACGCTCGGAGCCGGAAGTGGTGGTGGAATTCGATGCGCCGCAGGTGCGGTTCGGCGACATTCCTGCCCATCCGCCGCCCGGCGCCTTTCTGCAACCGTCGCAGGACGGGGAGCGGGCGCTGCGCCAGGCGGTGCAGGAACTGATGCCGCCCGGCACCGGCAAGGTTGTGGAGTTATATGCGGGATGCGGCGCGTTCGGCCTCCCCCTGGCGGCAGCGGGCTTCCGGGTCGCGGCTTATGAAGGCGCAGTCGACATGGTCAAGGCGTTGACCCAGGCGGCCGGGCGCAACGGTTTCGGCGGACGGATTTCCGGGCATGTACGCGATCTGGTGCGCCAGCCGCTGCGGCCGACCGAATTGGCCGGCATGGACCTCGTGCTGCTCGATCCGCCGCGAGGCGGCGCGGCCGCTCAAGTTGAACTGCTGTGCGAAAGCCAGGTTCCCGCCATTGTCTATGTCTCCTGCAACCCTGCCAGCTTCGCCCGCGACGGCGCGATGCTGGCAGAGGCGGGGTTCGAGCTTGCCCATGTGACGCCGGTCGACCAGTTCGTCTACACCCCGCACCTGGAGGTGGTGGGCTTGTTTCTGCGGAAGGCGGACCGAGCCTAGCGTTTGCGTATATCGCGCCTGTCGTGCGCGACCAGCCAAGCCAAATGGCGGCTGAGCAGGGCCAGGGTTTCGTCTGTCCGCGCCTGTCCTGCCGTCAGCGCCAGGCGGCGCTCGCCAATGCGCCGCATTACCAGGCTGGCGTCGGCGGGCTTCCAGGCCGGCATAGGTTCGGCCAGCCGGCGGCTCGGGATGGGACCGTCGAAACTGGCTTCAAGCATCAGGCGGCGGTCGTGCGGAGAGTTTAAATCGCTCATATGTGTGATATAGGAAATAATTCTCCTATCGCAAGAGGCTTGGCCTTTGCGGCGGGTTGATTAGGATGCCGCCTTCATTCTCCTCCCCGGCCAGAGGCGCTTTGATGCCGTTCCGCACCATGCTGTTTTCGCCCGGCAATCACCCGCGCAAGGTCGAGAAGGTGTTCGATGCGGGCGCGGACGCCGTGATCCTCGACCTGGAGGACGCCGTCGCGATCGCCGAAAAGCCTGCCACGCGCCAGACGGTAGTCGAGGCGCTGAAGGCGCGTCCCGAGCCGCGGCGGCCGCTTGGCTATGTGCGGGTGAATGCGCTTTCCACGCCCTTTGCCTATGGCGATTTCCAGGCGGTGGTCGGCCCTTGGCTGGATGGCATCATGCTGCCCAAAGTCGAAAGCGCCGCCGAACTGCAAACCGCCGACTGGCTGCTGGCCCAGGTGGAGCGCGAGGCAGGGCTGACGGAGGGCACGATCGACCTGCTGCCGATCATCGAAACCGCCAGGGGCGAGCAGGCTATGATGAGCATCGCCACCGCCGGCACCCGGGTAAAGCGCCTGTCATTCGGAGCTGGAGACTACACGCTCGACATCGGCCGCACGTGGAGCCTGGGCGAGGCGGAATTGCTGCCGATGCGGCACGCGGTTGTCAGCGTTTCCCGCGCGGCGGGCCTGGAGCCGCCCATCGACTCTGTCTTTATTCATCTGCGCGAAGCGGATGCCTTTGCCACCTCCTGCGCCAGCGTCCAGGCGCTGGGATTCCAGGGCAAGCTCTGCATCCATCCGGGGCAGATCGAGGCTGCAAACAGCGCCTTCACGCCGAGCGCGGAAGACGTCGCCTATGCCCGCAAAATCGTGGCGGCGTTCGAAGAGGCAGAGGCGGCAGGTTCCGCCTCCATCCAGGTGGAGGGCTATTTCGTCGACTATCCAATTGTGGAGAAAGCGCGGCGGACTCTTGCGTTGATCGCGGCGATAGAGGGAGCGGCCTAGGCGGGTTTTCCGAACTGCAGGTGGAGGCCTCGGCCCATGCGTTGGATCAGGCATGGTGGGGCTGTTTGACAACAATGGGGACATCCGGCGCCCGAAAGCCAGATTGGATACCGTGGAAGCGAACCTGCAGTACGAACCTGCGCAGGATTTATGACGTGTGCGCAGAGGCTCCCAGCGTGAAGGCGGAACGGACACAGGACATCCTCAACCAGAAGGCCAATCTGCTCAAATGGCTGATACCGCTTTTTCTGGGGCAGGCTGCCTTGATTGTGAGATGAGCTAACCTGCATTTCTCACGAGGATAGGTGCATCGGGGCATAAGATCGGGGAAAATGTGAGTGTGGACATACACTTGACCCGACTTCAGGAGCAGCCCCAATGCGGACAGAGTGTAACCGGGAAGCCATGCTATTTGCACGCCTCGATCGTCGCGACGTGGTCGCCGATTTCGGTGGCGGGGCGATCAGTTCGGATGCCGGAGCGTTGCTGCTGGGGGCGACGGACCGGGCGGTTAATCTGGCGCTTTGCTGCCTGTTTCACCGATGGCCGGGCGGCTGAGCGGGTGGTCCACGACGTGCGCACGCTGATAGGCCAGCGCGTGTTCGCCATCGCGCTCGGCTATGAGGATCTGGTCGATCACGACGACCTGCGCCACGATCCGGTGCTCGGCCCCGTTCTCGGCCGACTGGAAGCGCGCCGGTCCACCTGCGCGCCGCTGGCGGGCAAGAGCACGCTGAACCGCCTGGAGCAAGCGCCGGTCTGCAACGACCGCTACCGCAAGATCGCCCACGATCCCAAGGCGATTGAGAATGTGTTCGTCGATCTGTTCCTGGACGCGCACACCAGGCCACCGGCACGCATCACGCTCGACCTGGACGCCACGGACGACCCGATCCACGGGCGCCAGGAGGGGCGCTTCTTTCACGGTTACTACGATTGCTACTGCTACCTGCCGCTTTATGTGTTCTGTGGCGAGCATTTGCTGGCGGCCAAGCTTCGGCGCGCCAATATCGACGCCAGCGCCGGTGCAGCCGACGAGATCGCCCGGATTGTCCGGCACATCCGCGAGCGTTGGCCTCGGGTGCGCATCCTGCTGCGCGGCGACAGCGGCTTTGCACGCGAAGAGCTCATGGCCTGGTGTGAGGCCAACCGGGTCGATTATCTTTTCGGTCTGGCGCGCAATTCCCGTCTGGTGGACCGGATCTACGTTGACCTGGCCTGGGCAGAGGAAGAGGCTGAGCGCACCGGCAGGCCCGCCCGGCGCTTCGCCGACTTCCGCTGGACCACGCGGGACAGCTGGAGCCGAGTGTAGATCGGCGCGCAAGAATGACCCCCTGAGCGGGGATATCGGCGTCCAAAATTGACCCCTCCCTGCGATTGTGCAGCGGCTTTGGCTTTCAAAGAAGAAGGTCGATGCGAGATCGGGGATGATGTGCGTGGAGACGATTGCGAAGGTCCGTCGTGACCATTTTGTGCATGGCAAAGGAATCAAGCAGATCAGCCGGGAGCGGTGTCCGAGCCGGAACTGGGTGCGGAAGATCCTGCGCTCATGCGAGACGGCGTTCAGCTGCGAGAGGCCGACGCAACCGTTTCCGAAGCTCGGAGCGTTCGTCGATCGCCTTGAGGCGATGCTGGAGACGAACGAGAAGAGATCGAAGCGGGAGCGGTTTCAGCTGACGCGGATTTTTGGACGATCTGCGGCGCGAGGGCTACGAGGGCGGCTACGACAGCGTGCGGCGCTACGCGAAGCGCTGGCGGGAGGCGCGAACGACAGGGCTGGCGAACGCCTTTGTTCCGCTGAGGTTCGCGCCGGGTGAGGCCTGCCAGTTCGACTGGAGCCACGGGTTTGTGGTGATCGGTGGGGTTGACGACCAAGATCAAGGTCGCGCATTTCCGGCTTTGCCACAGCCGCATGCCGTTCCTGATCGCCTATCCACGTGAGAGCCAGGAGATGGTGTTCGACGCCCATGATGAGGCGTTCGCTCATTTTGGCGGCGCGTGCGTGCGTGGAATCCATGACAACATGTCGACGGCGGTCGATGCGATCCTGATCGGCAAGGAGCGGCGCTTCAACGCCCGCTTCGAGAGGATGTGTTCGCATCATCTGGTCGAGCCGACGGCGTGCTCTCCCGCTTCTGGCTGGGAGAAGGGTCAGGTCGAGAACCAGGTGAAGCTCTCGCGCCAACGCTACTTCACGCCCCGGCTGCGCGTCCACGATTATGCCGAGCTGAACGCGGTGCTGCATGAGCGCGTTCCCGCCCATGCCGGATCAGCCCGACACCCCGAGTTCAAGGACCGGACGGTCCTGCAGATCTTCGAGGAAGAGCGTGCGGCGCTGGTGACGTTGCAGGGGCCGTTCCGCGGCTTCCACGAGATTACGGCCGCGGTGTCGAAGACCTGCCTCGTGACCTTCGACCGCAACCGCTACAGCGTGTCGGCGACAGCGGCGGGGCGTCCGGTGCAGTTGCGCGCCTACGCGACCAGAATCGTGCTCTTGCAAGACGGCGAGATCGTCGGCGAGCATGACCGTGTCTTTGGACGTGACCGGACGATCTACGACCCCTGGCATTATGTGCCAGTTCTTGAACGCAAAGGTTATACCGGCTGTCGATGGTGGGGAATTGCTGGGCTGGGCGCTCCAGATAGCGTCCGCCGTGTTTGGTGGTTTCCTCGTTGAACAGGTCGGTAAGGCGTTCGGTGGCTCGCTTCTGGCTGAGGCGTAGATTTTCGCTGTATGCCAGCAAGTACGACGATGGCAGTGGACCGCGCTCATAGAGTTTCTGGAACCACAGCAAGTCCGCCGGTTGCAGCGTGATGCTTTTGCCGGTTGAGGTGGCGGCTAGGCGGGTGCGCCGTCCTAAGGCATCGAGTGCCACCGCTACCAGCTTTCTCCGGCGATCGTGCCATCATCCGGCGGCGGTGCGGATTTGGGCTTCTTCTTGGCCTGACTGGCCTTCGATGTTTCCGGCGCTGTTGCTGCGTATTCGGGTGCGTCGGCAGGTTCCGGCTCGGCCTCCCGCTCAGAGAGAGTTGTGTAGTGGACGGCGTAGCGGTCGCGCATCTGGTCCTGTAGTTCCCGGCGCTCATAGTCACTCATCCGTTCCTTGCTCTCCAGGTAACCAAAGGGAAACCGCAGCGGCAGGGCATGGGGCGTCACCCCGCGGATATGGGCCGCGAAGCTGCCTTTGGGCTGGCTCTCGATCAGCGTCGGATCGGCATAGAGCATCGGCGCCGGGGTGCGGGCATCACGGGCGGATACGCCACCGGCGAATTTGATGGCCGTGTTGGCCGCCACCGCTTCCTGGAGCTTCGGCTCCAACTGGCCCAGATACTGGTGCGCCAGCACTATGCCGACATTGTACTTGCGCGCCTGCGAGAGGATGATGCCGACATTGCGGTCGAAATAGTCGGCGGCCTCATCAATATAGACGAAGGTGGGTAAGCGCTTTTTCTCCGGCAGGATGGCGCGTTCCTGCGCCGCCTGGGCGATCAAAGCGATGAAGAACCGGCCAAAGATCTCCGTCCCTTGCTCTTTTAGGAGATCCTTGGCCGTGTTGATCAGGATCACCTTGCCAGCGTTCATTTCGCCAAACAGATCGAGCTTGGAGCGTGGATGGCTGAACATCCGCTCAAACGTTTGATTTTCTAGGATACCCCACAAGCGGCGCAGTACTTGTTTCTTGGTTTGCTCAAACTCCTGGCCCGGAAACTCCGTCTCGAAGAAATGCCGGGCAGTACCCTCAAGCTTATCAATATGCGGTGCGAACTTGATGTGACTGCCCGGTTCCATCAGTTCCCGCAGGGTATGGATGGTGGCATCGGGAATGTGGAGCATCAGGGCACTTCGATAAATACGGCTGCGTAGCCGCTTCTGGGCCGATGTTGAACCTCGTTCGCCGCTGAACGCCCCGATGGGCGCCGTTTTGCGGCCTTCTTTGGTTGTTTTTGCCCGTTCAGCTGCGCTCCAGACGCACTTCTGCTGTCGCCACCCCGCTCACGTCGGCCCGCGGGCGGCGGCGAGGCCGTTCAGGTGGACCACGCGGCGCATGTTGTAGGCAAGGTTCTTCAGGCCGATGCGCGCCTTGGCGCGGGCGATGCCGATGCTGCGCACCAGCGTGCCACCCATGTCGTTGGTCTGCGCGCCGAACACGTGCTCGACCCGGGCGCGGACCTTCGAGCGGGTCTTGTTGCCCTGTTTCTCGCGCTTGCTGAGTGGGCGGTTGCGATGGCCCTTGCGGTGGATGCGGCTCTTCAGGCCGCGGTCTTCCAGCTTCTCCTCAATCTCGGCCGACCGGTAGGCGCTGTCCGCCCAGACGTCCGAGGCCGTGTTGCCGTCGTCCAGCACGTCGTCGATGACCTGGCTGTCGTGCGTCGCCGCGTCCGTCACCTTGTAGCGGCGGATCAGCTTGTGCCGCCGATCGACGTTGACGTGATTCTTGTAGCCGTAGTGCGACTTGCCGTGCTTCTTGGTCCAGCGCGCGTCGGTGTCCTTCTGGCGCTTCTTCGCCGGCTTCTCGTCCCAGCCCTCGGGCGTCTCGCCCGCCTTGATCGCGGCATTCTCATCGCGGCCGTTGCGCTGCTTGGGCACCGGCACGATCGAGGCGTCGATCATCTGCCCGCCCATCGCCAGCCAGCCCTGGGCCTCCAGGTAGCCGTCGAATGCGCCGAACAGCTCACCGACAACTCCAGCCTGGACCAGCTGCTCGCGGTACTGCCAGACCGTCGTCGCGTCCGGAACCGGATCCTCAAGACCCAAGCCCAGGAAGCGCATGAACGACAGCCGGTCGCGCACCTGGTACTCGAACTGCTCGTCGGAGAGGTTGTAGAGCTCGCACAGCACGAGCGCCTTGAGCATCACGACCACATCCCACGGCTTGCGGCCAGCCTTGGATTTTCGGGCCTCCGGCGGCCGGCGCCAGACCGCTTCCAACTGCGGCCGGAAATACGCCCAGGGGACGATGGCGTTCAGCTTCACCAGCGGATCCGACTTCGCGTCCAGCCCGGCGTAGCGTTTCGAAACGTCGAAGAAGCCCATCTGGCCCATCAGCACCTCCCAGTCATCGCCCCTATATCGGCGATCCTACCGGGATCCGGCTGGATCGCGACATTTTTCGAGGTGCCCATCAGTCTGGTGACATAGCGGAAGATGATGTTCTGCTTTTGCGTCATCTCTGCTGAAAGCAGCGTTCCTAGTACGAAATCATAGAGCTCGAGGATGGAGTTGGTGAGCCGTTCGCGCTCCAGCGGAGCATAGCCGTTCAGGCGATCGATACCGACGTCGAAAAGGTTCAGCGATACCGGGTATTCAACATCGGTGGGGTCGATGATGACTACGCGGTCATGCAGCGGGCCGCTCGGCGCAAACTCAGCCAACTGCGAGATATTGCGGATCAGGTCGCCCTGGCCATCGATGACAACAATCGATCGTTCGCCGCGCGCCACGGAATCCAGATCCTCCACAATCAGATACTGCAAAGTCTGGCTTTTGCCGTGGCCCGATCCCGCGACGATATGATGGTGCTCAAAGCGCGCCTGGGTCGCGATGGCCAACTGGAGGGATTGCTCGAATAGGTTCCGCAGGGGTGTGCCACCCAGATAGGTATCCAGCAGATCCTCGGAGTTCTTGATGTCCGATTTGCTGGGTAGCTTGGGAGCTTTGGCAAAACTCTTCGGATCTATGGGATCGCCGCCGGAGGCAGCCACCAGGTTGCGCTCCAGACGATCGGAAAGCCGGGCGAACAAACTGGCGTTTTCGAGTTCGTCAGCAAAGGCGATTCCATAAAGCCGTTCGGCAATGCCGCCAATGTCCTGCAGGCTGTGGATGAGCTCGGTTGGGACTGTGATGTCGCCCTCACCGCTGTCTGTCGCCAGCAGGGCCGGGCAGGCTTCATAGATCGGTTCCAGAAAGGCGATGGCGGCCTGGCAGATCAGGTCTTGGGTATCAACAAAATCCTCCAGCACCGCCCGTTGGCGGTTGAGTTCATCACGGACCTCCCAATACTCGCTCACCGAATGACGAACCGACCAGTCGATCCTGGGCAGCAGAAACAGCCCCTCATAGTCGAGCAGACGGCCAATCAGGTGGTGGATTATCTCGGCTTGCCCGTGCTCTGGCGCGATGTCGAGGTTATCAAGCACATGCAGGGTGAGTTTGGTGACCAGTTGTTTTCGTTCAGCCTCACCTCACAAGTCATGCCGGACAAACAGCCCTTCTACCCAGTTGTATAGCTCTCTGGTTTCCGTTTCGTCGGTGGGGCGGAATAATCCATGCACAAAGGCGTGCACGCGGGCGGCGAGATGAACCGGCATCTATAACCCTCGAATGATAACCTGCCGGGCTTCGTCTTTGGGCAGTGGCTCGACGGTATGGCGTTCCGTACCATCCCAATGCTTGGCGCTTTCCATCACCTGGCGCAGGAATCCGACCATATAGGTCAGCCAGGCTTCCTTGCGCGCCAGTTCGACAACGCTTGCGCAGCTAAAATTTCGTCCGTGGAGAAGGTCACGGACGAAAATGGTCTCGCGTTTGTTGTGGTAGAAAACGTAGCCACTCGCGATACCAGCCACCAATCCAACAATCGTAGACAGCGACATCGACAATTGCATGAAAAAGAAGCCACCAATCACCGCGAAAAAGCCGAGGCCGACGAGAATTGCGTTGCGGATAAGATTTGGTTGATCGACCTCGATCAGTACCGACTCGTCTAACTTGTTCCGGGTAACAATGGCCTGTTCATCTTCATCAAGTTCGATCTTGCCCCACAGCTTGAAATTTACCCGGCCAACAGTACCTGCCGATTGTTCACGTTTGAAGAGCAGGCCCATGATATCCCAAGGGTAGCAGAGACTGGAGAAATCTCACTCCAGCTTTAAATTGGGCGCAAGCCCAATTTTCTACAGAGCTACCAGCTCATCCCTTCCTATGTGCCCGGTGAGAGCCGGCATTCACCGATATTTTGAGGTGAAGTCACGGAAACTACTCAAAGAATCTGGTTTATCTATGGAATTCCATGCTCAGGTATGGATAGGGATCGGGAATTGACTGGGATGGCGATACAGGGTTCCAGCCCGATTGCTTCTCTTCCAGAGAGTTCGGGCGACTAATGGACGGTGTGTTCCTCCGCGGATCACCCAGTTAGGGCTTTTTTGATGGCGCGGGAATCTCAGGAAGATGCGTACAGCCGCACTTCCTCATTCCCCAGGTTCGCTTCGAGCTGGGTCTCGCCGACCGCCGCCAACTCGGCTCCAGTCAGGCTTTCGACAATGGCCTTCATGACCGGCGGACAGACACCATTGCCCAGGAGGCGAACCCAGTCGCGCCGGGAACCTTGCTCTAGGCGGAACTCCTCGGGCAGTCCCATCGCGCGCCGAAGCTTCGGCATTTGAAGCATGCGCAGTCTGGTATCGGCGCCCATGCCACTAACCAAGCCGAACCGGTCTAGCGTGGTCAGGGTTCGGATCGGCCTGTCGAGCCGCCTGCCGATAGCGCGGTCCCACTGCATGGTGATGGTAAGAGGCCGCGCGCGGAGCCTTTGGTGTAGCGCGGCGCACGGCCGGGCTGGTGGCTGAAGTTGTCCCACCTTCGTGGATGGTTTTCAGGTCGTCAATTTAGGTTAGGGTATCCTGCCTCCATTCGTGCGCGGATCCCTCCTTTGGACTAAGGCGACAAGGTCACACCCGGAGATCGGTACATCTTTGCGCCGTCGCGCCGGTACATTTTTTCGCCGCCGTTGACAGCGAGAGCTTTACCGCCACCTTCGGGACCAAATGGTGTTGAATTGTCGAGAAGACCTGTCAGGAGAGAAAATGGATATTCGGCTGAGCAGCCATTTCGACAAGAGCACACTGCAGCGCGGCCGCGATTATGCGCGACGCGGTCTTGTTGTTTCTCTTGAGACTCTGGCGGATGGCGCAATCAGAGGGCAGGTATCGAACGGGCGCGGGACCAGCTATCAGCAGCGAATCACTCTGGGCCGGGGGTCGGTTTATGGCATCTGTACCTGCCCTGTCGGCCGTAACTGCAAGCATGTGGCTGCGGCGCTGGTGAATTGGGCGGACCAGCAGAACAGGCATCCGGCCCTTGCTGCGCCGGTGCAAGGCTGGCTTGGCCGTGTCCAGGAGCATTCCGCCAGCAGCACGCAACTGCCGGAGCTGCGGCCCGAGACCTATCCGGACAATGTGAAGGACCGCCTGCTTTATGTGTTGGCGCCGCATGGCCCTCAAGTGAAGGTCGACATCCATAAGGGCCGGGTCAATGCTGCGGGAACCGGGCTGAACAAGAGTATCCGACGCTATGATGCCTTCCATGCCCTGCGCAGCACGGCCCCGGCCAAATTCATTCGCCCGGTGGACTTGGAGTTGCTGTCTGCTTTGGCGCAGGCACGGCTGTGGGACGCGCACTACAGCTATGGCCTGCCGGATCTTTTGCGGCCCAAGGGGGAGGATGCCCTCGCGCTACTTCGCCGCCTCTGCGAAACGGGCCGGTTTTTACACGATAACGCGCCGGACGCGCAGTTGAACTGGTCCGAAGCGCGGCTCGCGCCCCGCCTGGCCTGGCGGATGGCGGCCGATGGCGGCCAACACTTGGCCTTTGAGGATGCCTCCGGCCAGCCTCTCCACGTTCGCGGCCTGGATGGCGCGACGCTGTGGATCGACACGGCCGAGGGACGGATCGGCGCACTGGATGACGCGTTGGATAGCGATCTGCTACAGCTTGTGGAGGCCGGCCCCAGAATTGCCCCGCACGAAGCCGAAGCACTTGGGAGAGCGCTGCCCAACACGCTCGCCGGGCTGGACCTGCCGCGTCCCCGCACGATCCGCCAGACGCGGCGTGCGGCCAGGCAGTGCTTCGCCCGGCTCACGCTGGGCCGCGAAACCGCCCGCGACGGCCCGCGCTATTGGGGCAAATCCTTGCAACTGCCCACGCTGACCCTGCGCTTCGTCTATGAGGGGCACGAGGTCCGGGACCGTGATGGCGACCCTCGCGTCGCTGCTGAAGGGAAGATCGTGACGCTTACCCGCGATCATGATTGGGAGGCCGCCTGCATCACACGGCTGATGGCGTCGGGTGCGCTGCCGGTGGAAGAATTGGAAGTCCATTGGCCGGGCGAGCGCATGATCAGATGCGATTTCGTCTTTGCCGATGGCGAGATGAACTCGCAGACGCTCGAGATCTCGAACGAACGCGAAGCGCTGGATTTCGCCTTTCGCGTGGTGCCCGAGCTGCGCCGCGATGGGTGGGAGGTGGTCGAGACCCCGAAATGGCCCTATCGCCTGAGTGAGGAGGAGGCCTCGCTCAGTGTCACGACGCGAACCGAGGCGGGTGAGGCGTTCCAGGGCAATGACTGGTTCTCGCTGGGGTTTCAGGCCGAGGTCGGTGGCAAGCCGGCGGATGTGGCGCCTCTGCTCGCCGCCTTCCTCGAACAGATCCGCGAGGAATGGTACGAGGTGCCTGATGTCGAAACCCTGGGGCAGCGCCTGGCCGACCAGCCGGTCTATCTGGACCGCGGCACGGCTGGGTATGTCGCACTGGACCTCAGCCCGCTTGCGCCCCTGCTGCATCTGTTCCTGACCCATCACGCCGAACTGGGCGCGCTGCACCCGTCGGATGCCGGCGTTGCCAGACTGGCGGAGGAGGCCTTAGCGGGCAGCTCCATCCGGTTTGCCGACAAGGCCGGGATACTGCCGCTGGCGCACAGTCTGCGATCTCTGGCCGCGACTGACGGCTTTGAACCGCCCGAGGGCCTGAACGGACAACTGCGCGATTATCAAGCCTACGGTGCGGCCTGGATGGGCAGCCTGCTGGCGGCCGGGTTCGGTGGCGTGCTGGCCGATGACATGGGGTTGGGCAAGACGGTACAGACCCTTGCACTGTTACAGGCGGGACGCGAAGCCGAGGCGCCTGGCCCGACGCTGCTGATCGTGCCCACCAGTTTGCTGCACAGCTGGCAGACCCAAGCGGCGCAGTTCACACCCGGCCTGCGCCTGCTGGTCTTGCACGGTCCGGACCGCCGGGCTTTGCGCGGTGAGGCGTCTCGGGCCGATCTGGTGCTGACCACCTATCCGCTTTTGGCGCGCGACCGCGACTGGCTGGCGGCGCAGGACTGGCCGCTGGTTATTCTGGACGAGGCGCAAACCCTCAAGAACCCAGCCTCGCAAACGGCGAAAACCTTGCGCGAGATTCCGGCCAAGGGGCGGCTGGCGCTGACGGGGACGCCGCTGGAGAACTCGCTGCAGGATCTCTGGACGCTGATCGACTGGGTGAATCCCGGCCTGCTGGGCGACCGCAAGCGCTTTCAGACGCTGTTCCGCACCCCTATTGAAAAGCATGGCGACGCCTTGGTGCAGGCCCGGCTGAACCGCCGGTTGCGCCCTTTCCTGTTGCGCCGCACCAAGGAAGAGGTTGCCGCCGAGCTGCCGCCCAAGACCGAGATCCTCGAACAGGTGGATCTTCCGAAACCGCAACAGGCGCTTTATGAAACGGTGCGCAGCGCCATGGATGCCCGTGTGCGCGAAGCCATTGCCACCAGGGGGTTGGCCGCGGCGCGGATCACGGTGCTGGATGCGCTCTTGAAGCTGCGGCAGGTTTGCTGCGACCCGGCTCTGGTCAAGACCCAAGCCGCGCACTCCGTGAAAGACAGCGCGAAACGCGCGCGGCTACGCGACCTTCTGAACGAGTTGGTCGCCGAAGGTCGCCGGGTTCTGGTCTTCTCGCAATTCGTCGAGATGCTGCGCCTGATTGAGGCCGATCTGGCTGAAGCGGGCCTTGCCTGCCTGTCGCTCACCGGCCAGACGCAGAACCGCGCCGAGGTGCTCGATGCCTTCGCGCGCGGCGACGCACCGGTCTTCTTGCTCAGCCTCAAGGCGGGCGGCGTCGGCCTGACGCTAACCGAGGCCGACACGGTGATTCTCTACGATCCGTGGTGGAACCCGGCGGTGGAGCGTCAGGCGATGGATCGCACGCACCGGATTGGCCAGGACAAGCCGGTCTTTGTCCATCGGCTTGTGGCCGCGGGCACGGTCGAGGAAAAGATCCTCGACATGCAGGCCCGGAAACAGGCATTGGCCGATGCGTTGTTCGACGATGAAGGTGGCGCCGCAGGCAGATTGCTGGACGAAGCAACTCTCCAGGATCTGTTCGCCCCGCTGACCGCATGACCAGAGCCAGCTCTGTCGGGCGAACGTGATCCGAAGGGACCGGAGCAGCGCTGATATCAGCACGCCGCCGAGGGTTCCGCCCACCTCGCCACGCGGCCATGGATGGGCTGAAGCATTCACCCCGTTCGCGCTTGCCTGGGATGACCCCACGAGTTCCCAGCGGTTACAGCAAGCCTCGGAGTTATCCGAAGATCTACCTGGGGTCCCACCCATCATTGATGTGATTTCAGTGGCTTGCCGGAAGGGGTCCATCCTTTTCGGAGGGGCGGCGTGCGGCCATGCGGACCGGTTTCGACGTCGCGAGGGCTGCCCGAGACAATGAATGCGTTGGTGCCGGGGTCCGAACGCAGGCCGAGCTGGCGCGACCTGATGGCGTTCGCGGGCATCGGGCTTTAAGAACGCCGTCCACATGACAGCCTGCTTCCCCGATCTCTGGCCAAGCCCGGTGCAGCGGGAGGTATTCATGGAGGCAGCGCAGTTTGGCACTACAGAAGTGAGCGACTGTTTTATTGGCTTTGTCATGCACCACGCGTCGGGTGATGCTTGCGGTGCAGGCTACCGTGGAACTACCCAAGCGCAACTCGCGTCAGCGCATCGACCCGCTGATCAAAAAAGTTAGGAAACGCGGTAACGAGCTAAGTCGGCACACTCGCGTGATGCGGGCAACACTATGCTGTCGAAGGAGTTTGCGTGCTGCATCCTGATCCTGACGGACGCCAACTCGGCGGTGGGGCTACGCTCGACGCCAGCACTGACCGCTGGCCCGAGGCGCGTCGGGCCTATCTGGAGACGCAGTTCCGGGAGACACAAGACAGGGGCAACCGTCAATCCGGTCGATCGTCTGAACGGCATCCGGATCGCCAGCGCCTGCAACGGCGGGTGCAACGCTCCAGCTACATGGGGTGATGCATGGCCACGGCTGGATGGGATTCAATCGGGGATAGGGCCTATCCGCCAAGGGTGCGTTGCACGATCGTCGGATCCTTGTCGATCAGAGCTAACAGGACACGCGCTGGACCGTCGGGACTGCGGCGGTGATGCTCCCAGTTGAGCAGCGTCGCCTTCTTGACGCCGATGCTCTTTGCGAACTCGGCCTGCGAGAGGCCCGTGCGTGTCCGAAGGGCTTGCACGTCCAGCTCGGGAACTTCGATCTCGTGGATCGTGCCCATCCGCTCGCCGCGGGCATGGGCGATGGCTTCCTTGATACCTCGCTCGATGCTGGTGAACGCTTCGCTCATGCTTTGCTCCTGTAAGTCTCGGCCAGCACCTTGCCCAGAGCCTTGACCGTCTCGGTTTCGGCTTTCGAAAGATTGGCCTTCTCGTGCTTGGCGAACACTGTGATCAGAAAGATCGGAGTGCTCTCACCGGCACCGTAAAAATAAATGACCCGGTAGCCGCCGCTTTTGCCGCTGCCCTCGCGGGCAAAACGGAATTTGCGGACCCCACCGCCGAGCGGGACGCCGGAGATCGGATGGCGGGCGATATGGTCGATCAAGGCAAAACGCTCGTCCTCGCTCATGATCGCGCGGGCGCGGCGCTGGAACTCCGGGGTTTCGACGACGGTGACAATGGTCATGTCATAAAATATGCGCCAGCGGCACATTTGTCAATGACGCACAAAAGGATCGCTCGATGACCTCGGCAACCGAGCTGCGCGTCCGCCGTGACGCACATCAGGCTTTTCAACTAAGCCCTCGAGCGGCTTCGGCACGGGCGCGAAATCAGTGTCCAGCTTTTCGCTGAGCGCAAATTAGCCATAGCCTGTCCCGGCTCGGTCGGGACGGATGCCGAGGGTCACGAGCTGCCCCGCCTCCGCCGCTGGAATTGCGGCCCGGACGGCAGTACGGAACGCTGCCGCATCGGGGATCACGTGGTCGGAAGGTTTTCAGCCGAACCGTCGCCGGCACCGCTCGACGCATACCGCTGGCTATTCAGGTCGTTCGTCTTGGCACTGGCAATCGCAGGCCTTAACCTGACCCTGGTCCGGGCGCGGCGGAAGAGCCTCTGACCGCATTATCCCCGCCCAGCCTATCCATACGGGGGTTAAGTCGCTGCACCAGTTTTGCCGTTTACTCGCCGAACAATTCCACCACTTGCTTCTCCATGGTGCGGTAGCGGCCGAGGGCGGCCTGCCGAACGACGTGAGGACGCGGGATTTTTGGCAGGGTTTTATGCGGCTCTTGTTATGGCCATCCCAGGAGAGGTGACCGGTTGTGCACACCCGGCCACCCTTGCTCCTTAGAGCCTGCCCGAAAAGGTGTTGAGCGATATCAGTAGGGTATAATTCACCGTCTTTGCGAAGAGATGGAGGATCAGATGCCCTGGACCGATACCGCTCGCGTTGAGCATAGCCGCAAGACAGGTCGTTATCAAGCGACCTGCAGGATCGGGAATGGGCGTTGATTGCGCCATTGTTGCCGCCAGCAAAAGCGGGTGGGCGTCCACGCACCACTGACCTGCGCGAGGTGATGAATGCGATCCTCGATAGGGCACCTCGAAGAAATGTCGCGATCCAGCCGGATCCCGGTAGGATCGCCGATATAGGGGCGATGACTGGGAGGTGCTGATGGGCCAGATGGGCTTCTTCGACGTTTCGAAACGCTACGCCGGGCTGGACGCGAAGTCGGATCCGCTGGTGAAGCTGAACGCCATCCCCTGGGCGTATTTCCGGCCGCAGTTGGAAGCGGTCTGGCGCCGGCCGCCGGAGGCCCGAAAATCCAAGGCTGGCCGCAAGCCGTGGGATGTGGTCGTGATGCTCAAGGCGCTCGTGCTGTGCGAGCTCTACAACCTCTCCGACGAGCAGTTCGAGTACCGGGTGCGCGACCGGCTGTCGTTCATGCGCTTCCTGGGCTTGGGTCTTGAGGACCCGGTTCCGGACGCGACGACGGTCTGGCAGTACCGCGAGCAGCTGGTCCAGGCTGGCGTTGTCGATGAGCTGTTCGGCGCATTCGACGGCTACCTGGAGGCCCAGGGCTGGCTGGCGATGGGCGGGCAGATGATCGACGCCTCGATCGTGCCGGTGCCCAAGCAGCGCAACGACCGCGATGAGAATGCCGCGATCAAGGCGGGCGAGACGCCCGAGGGCTGGGACGAGAAGCCGGCGAAGAAGCGCCAGAAGGACACCGACGCGCGCTGGACCAAGAAGCACGGCAAGTCGCACTACGGCTACAAGAATCACGTCGCCGTCGAAGCGGCTACGCAGCCGTATTTATCGAAGTGCCCTTATGACTATAAGTGAATAATCACGAAAATTTTGATCCTGCCCAAATAAATCGTTAGGCGTTCTCTAATATCAATAAGCTATCTCGCACGCAATTTTTGAGAAAGCTGTTTTCTCCTTTGCGCGTCCTTATTAGCCTCCCTTTCTTTATCATATCTAGCCCGCATTTCTCACCAGTGTTGCCTGTCTGATCGGGAGATGGCTGGCTGACCGTTGGATGACGGATGCGTGGGGCTTGGGCATGCGGGTTCGTTGCGCCGTTGGGGCGCGGTCGGGATCAGGTCGGGTCCGATGTTGTTGATGGGCGGGTGGAGGCGATGCCGGAGCGTGCTTCAGCGGCAGAGCCGTGTGTGTGCGAGCGCGAACTCGTCGGCATAAGGACAGGCAGAGGCCATCGCCACACGGATACGACGGACGGTGACGGTCACCTGTGCGCCGATTTTCAGCAGTTTCAGACGCAGCGTGCCGCAGGTGGCCTTCGCCAGCCGGGTATGCGCCAGGCCCTTTCGCCGTAACGCACACAGCAGCACATAGGCCATGGAGGCGAACCACAGCCGCAACTGGTTCGCGGCCATGGTCGCCGCACTGGTGCGGTCGGCAAACAGGTCGAGCTGGCATTCTTTGATCCGGTTTTCCATGTCGCCCGGTTTTCCATGTCGCCGCGGGCGCAGTAAACGCGCTCGTAGAGCGTCCGGGCGTCCAGGTCCCCCGACGCAAGCGAGGTGACCACAAAGCGCGGGTTGGCGCCGTTCTCGCCCCGACCCGGCATCCACTCGGCCTTGGCCACCACCCGACGGCGCCGGCTCCAGCTGTCCCGCGTGGTCCAGCGGAAGTCGGCGAAGCGCCGGGCGGGCCTGCCGGTGCGCTCAGCCTCTTCCCCTGCCCAGGCCAGGTCAACGTAGATCCGGTCCACCAGGCGGGAATTGCGCGCCAGACCAAAAAGATAATCGACCCGGTTGGCCTCACACCAGGCCATGAGCCCTTCGCGTGCAAAGCCGCTGTCGCCGCGCAGCAGGATGCGCACCCGAGGCCAACGCTCGCGGATGTGCCGGACAATCCGGGCGATCTCGTCGGCTGCACCGGCGCTGGCGTCGATATTGGCGCGCCGAAGCTTGGCCGCCAGCAGATGCTCGCCACAGAACACATAAAGCGGCAGGTAGCAGTAGCAATCGTAGTAACCGTGAAAGAAGCGCCCCTCCTGGCGCCCGTGGATCGGGTCGTCCGTGGCGTCCAGGTCGAGCGTGATGCGTGCCGGTGGCCTGGTGTGCGCGTCCAGGAACAGATCGACGAAGACATTCTCAATCGCCTTGGGATCGTGGGCGATCTTGCGGTAGCGGTCGTTGCAGACCGGCGCTTGCTCCAGGCGGTTCAGCGTGCTCTTGCCCGCCAGCGGCGCGCAGTCCGGCCGGCGCGCTTCCAGTCGGCCGAGAACGGGGCCGAGCACCGGATCGTGGCGCAGGTCGTCGTGATCGACCAGATCCTCATAGCCGAGCGCGATGGCGAACACGCGCTGGCCTATCAGCGTGCGCACGTCGTGGACCACCCGCTCAGAGAGTGTCCGATCCTCTGTGTATCTGTGATCTGTTCCATGCTTCTTGAGAGGAGCAAGGACGATGACGATTTCGAACGAAGTACTGGACGAACTTCTGAAGGGCTGCGAGCGGCCTGAAGATTTGCTTGGCGATGCCGGGCTGATGAAAGAGCTGAAGATCAAGCTCATGGAGCGGATGTTGGGGGCCGAGCTGACGGCGCATTTGGGCTATGAGGCAGGCAAGGACGCACCGCCGGGCCAGCCGAACCGGCGCAATGGAACCGCCGGCAAACGGCTGAAGGGCCAGGACGGCGAGATGCCAGTTGCCGTGCCTCGGGACCGGGATGGCAGTTTCGAACCCGAATTGGTCAAGAAAGGTCAGACCCGGATCGATGGGATCGATGACAAGATCATTGGCCTCTATGCCCCGTGGGCTGACGGTGCGGGATATCCGGGCGCACCTGGAAGAGCTTTACGGCTTGAAGGTCTCGCCCGACCTGATCAGCCGTGTCACCGATGCCGTGCTGGACGAGGTTCGCGAATGGCAATCCAGGGCGCTGGAGCGGATGTATCCCATCGTCATCTTCGACGCGCTCCGGGTCAAAATCCGCGATGCGGACAGCCGCATGGTCAAGAACAAGGCCGTCTACGTGGCCCTGGGCGTTTCACGCGACGGGGTGCGCGAGGTTCTGGGCCTCTGGATTGCCGACAATGAGGGCGCCAAATTCTGGCTCTCGGTGATGAGCCAACTGAAAAACCGTGGCGTGGCCGATATTCTGATCGCCGTCGTGGATGGGCTCAAGGGCTTCCCGGAGGCGATCACGGCAGCTTTTCCCGACGCTACTGTCCAGACCTGCATCGTGCACCTGGTGCGCCATTCCCTGAACTTCTGCGCCTGGAAGGACCGCAAGTCCGTGGCGGGCGATCTGCGCCGGATTTATACCGCTCGACTGATGAATTGACTCTGCGAAGGGCTTCCCAAGGCGGGCGGGTGTGTGATTCGGTCATGCTCCACCAGATGAGGGGGAGAGCATGTCGGGAAAGCTCAAGATAACGGATGTCATGACGGCCGGGGAGCTACGGCGTTGGGCGCGGCGCTGTCGCAACGGTCGGGCGGCGGCGCGTGCCTATGCGATTGCTCACGCGTTGGACGGTATGAGCCGGGCCGAGGCGGCGCGTCTGGCAGGGATGGACCGCCAGGCCCTGCGCGATGCGGTCATCCGCTACAACGCCGAGGGCGTCGATGGCTTGTTCGACCGCCCGAAGGGCCATCGCCGGGAACGGTTGACCGAAAGCGAGCAGGCGGTTCTGGCCAATGCCGTCTACAAAGGCCCGCAGCCGGAGGTGGACGGCGTGTGCCCTGGACGGGCGAAGCCCTGGCGGCTTGGATCTTCCGGCGGTTCGCCAAGACGATGCATCCCGACAGCGTGACGCGGCTGCTGCGGCGTATGGGGCTGTCGCGACAGAAGGCGCGGCCCTTCCACCCGAAGGGCGATCGGCAGGCGCAGGAACGCTTTCAAAAAAAGGGCTCCGCGACAGTCTGAAGGAAATCGCCGCGACCCATCCGACCAAGCGGGTCCGCCTGTTCTTTCAGGACGAGGCGCGCGTCGGCCAGAAGGGGCGCCTCTGTCATCGCTGGTGGCTGAAAGGACAGCGCCCGCCCGGGCTGTGCGATCAAAGGTTCGACTGGACCTATATCTTCGCCGCTGCCGAGCCCGCCACCGGAGCGGCCTTTGCGTTGATCCTGCCGACGGTCTCGACCAAGGCGATGGATCGCTTCCTGGAAGACTTCGCCAAAACCCTGGGCGAGGACGAGCATGCACTCATGGTTCTCGACGGCGCCGGGTGGCACACCACCGCTGCCTTAACCGTGCCCGATAATGTGACGCTGCTCCACCAGCCACCTTACGCTCCCGAATGCAATCCCATCGAGCGGGTCTGGCTGTTCCTCCGGGAGCGCTTCCTCTCCCTCCAACTCTGGTCGGACCCGGAAGACATCGTGAAGGCGTGCTGCGATGCCTGGAACGCCCTCGCGGACCGACCGCATCGAATTCAAAGCCTGTGCCTCCAGCCTTGGGTCAAAAAGGTCATTTCATAGGTCGGACGGTATAATCCCGCCGGGTGCGGATGCGCACGCCCGTATAGTACGGACTGGCCTGCCAGAGTGCGATCAGCTGGCGGATGGACAACATGCGCCCGCCGGTGGCCGCGGGCGGTGCGTTGGCGCCAGCCGTGGCTTCGGCGTTCAGCTGGCGGGCGAGTGCTTCGGCCCTTGGCTGGTCGCGGCCCAATGCCCGACCTTTCCAGCCAACGGCACGGAGCGCCGGGCCGGGCTCCCAGTGCCAGCCGTCGCCCTTTTAGGGTATTTTGATGGTGGCCATGGTGTTTCCTCCGGTCGTTAGTGGCGCCGGCATGTTGCGCCAGGCGTGTTAGCGTGCCAAGCGGGCGGCCGGGCGACGCTGGCGTTCGGCGCGGCGATGGTCTTCGGTTTCGTTGATGCCGGCGCCGCCCGCCGGCAATTGCCGATCGATCCTGGCGCGCACGGCGGCCTGGCTCCAGCGGCGGTTGCGGGACAAGGGCCGGTCAGGCTGCGGGAAGATCGGCCGGGCGGGCCGCCTTCAGGTCGGGCGTAATGGTTCTCCAGTTGATGAGCAGGAGCAGCTATATCATCATAATGTGACTATCCAAATACCAAAAATGATTATTGATGATATTTTCGATCGGCGGACATTCGGGGGTCAGGAGAAAATGATGAATAGAGCGGTTGGGATCTGTTGGTCGCCAGTTTCGTGGCGATATCCATACTGGAAGGCGTCTGTACGGGCCGTCCGAACTTTGCCGCCGCCTGGGGGTTGCTGGCTGGCTGTTGGCCAGAGTGCGCAGGAACGGGGAATACACCGCCGACGGTGTTCAACTGGATAACGCACTTCCATTCCTTGGGGCGCTTTGGGCTTTGGGGCGCATTGGGCGGAGACTGTGTTCGAAGCGGCCCGCCTCTGCCACTAACGCAGATCCGGCACTAAATGGATCGGGTGAGTTTGCGCGACATCGAAGAGGTGGAGCATTTTAGCCCGCCGCATTGATCGCCCTGGGCGATCCAACTCATTCGGGCTTTTGTTCGGGCGATGCTCTAAGACCGCAGCCGCATGACGCCCTGGACCACGCCGATGATTTTCACGTGCACGCTGTCGATCAGGATCGGCCTGCGGGTTTCGGGATCGAGCGAGAACGACAGCAGGAAGGGGGGATCATATACCCGCGCGAGCTTTTGCGGCCAGCGAGCGCTGGTATAGACTTCCAGGACCACAATGTCGCCCCGCGCGGGTTTCCCGCCGACTTCTACCATCAGATGGTCGCCGTCCAGAATGCCCTGCGCCGCCAGGGCGTCGCCGGAGACGGTGAACATGTCGACGGTTTCAATCCGCGGTAATACCGTTTCCGCTACAGATACGAGATCAACTGCCGGTGTGGCTGGGCCGTTATGACCGTTGGCGCTGTTGCTTGGCGATGGTGCGGCGGCGCCATTGGCGGCCGTATTCAGCAGCGCCTCCACCGACACATTCAGGGCGGCGGCCAGGCGTTGGGCCCAATGGGCTTTCAAGGCGATCTTGCCGCGTTCCAGGCGGTAGATCTGCTGGGCATTCGTGCCGGCCGCCTGTGCAAGCGCTTGCCGGGTCAGGTTCCGGGATTTTCGGTAGCGCTCGATCTGGTTAGACATTTTTCCTCATCTCTTCCCGAAAAACAGATTGCCTGACCCAAGCAAAAAATTGTCATAGTCAACTTCGTCGATTATTCGTAGTCATGAAAGGTGCTCACACGCTACCTTATTCTTACCTTTATGGGCACCTCGAAAAATGTCGCGATCCAGCCGGATCCCGGTAGGATCGCCGATATAGGGGCGATGACTGGGAGGTGCTGATGGGCCAGATGGGCTTCTTCGACGTTTCGAAACGCTACGCCGGGCTGGACGCGAAGTCGGATCCGCTGGTGAAGCTGAACGCCATCGTCCCCTGGGCGTATTTCCGGCCGCAGTTGGAAGCGGTCTGGCGCCGGCCGCCGGAGGCCCGAAAATCCAAGGCTGGCCGCAAGCCGTGGGATGTGGTCGTGATGCTCAAGGCGCTCGTGCTGTGCGAGCTCTACAACCTCTCCGACGAGCAGTTCGAGTACCAGGTGCGCGACCGGCTGTCGTTCATGCGCTTCCTGGGCTTGGGTCTTGAGGATCCGGTTCCGGACGCGACGACGGTCTGGCAGTACCGCGAGCAGCTGGTCCAGGCTGGAGTTGTCGATGAGCTGTTCGGCGCATTCGACGGCTACCTGGAGGCCCAGGGCTGGCTGGCGATGGGCGGGCAGATGATCGACGCCTCGATCGTGCCGGTGCCCAAGCAGCGCAACGGCCGCGATGAGAATGCCGCGATCAAGGCGGGCGAGACGCCCGAGGGCTGGGACGAGAAGCCGGCGAAGAAGCGCCAGAAGGACACCGACGCGCGCTGGACCAAGAAGCACGGCAAGTCGCACTACGGCTACAAGAATCACGTCAACGTCGATCGGCGACACAAGCTGATCCGCCGCTACAAGGTGACGGACGCGGCGACGCACGACAGCCAGGTCATCGACGACGTGCTGGACGACGGCAACACGGCCTCGGACGTCTGGGCGGACAGCGCCTACCGGTCGGCCGAGATTGAGGAGAAGCTGGAAGACCGCGGCCTGAAGAGCCGCATCCACCGCAAGGGCCATCGCAACCGCCCACTCAGCAAGCGCGAGAAACAGGGCAACAAGACCCGCTCGAAGGTCCGCGCCCGGGTCGAGCACGTGTTCGGCGCGCAGACCAACGACATGGGTGGCACGCTGGTGCGCAGCATCGGCATCGCCCGCGCCAAGGCGCGCATCGGCCTGAAGAACCTTGCCTACAACATGCGCCGCGTGGTCCACCTGAACGGCCTCGCCGCCGCCCGCGGGCCGACGTGAGCGGGGTGGCGACAGCAGAAGTGCGTCTGGAGCGCAGCTGAACGGGCAAAAACAACCAAAGAAGGCCGCAAAACGGCGCCCATCGGGGCGTTCAGCGGCGAACGAGGTTCAACATCGGCCCAGAAGCGGCTACGCAGCCGTATTTATCGAAGTGCCCTAAAGGGCACCTCGAAAAATGTCGCGATCCAGCCGGATCCCGGTAGGATCGCCGATATAGGGGCGATGACTGGGAGGTGCTGATGGGCCAGATGGGCTTCTTCGACGTTTCGAAACGCTACGCCGGGCTGGACGCGAAGTCGGATCCGCTGGTGAAGCTGAACGCCATCCCCTGGGCGTATTTCCGGCCGCAGTTGGAAGCGGTCTGGCGCCGGCCGCCGGAGGCCCGAAAATCCAAGGCTGGCCGCAAGCCGTGGGATGTGGTCGTGATGCTCAAGGCGCTCGTGCTGTGCGAGCTCTACAACCTCTCCGACGAGCAGTTCGAGTACCGGGTGCGCGACCGGCTGTCGTTCATGCGCTTCCTGGGCTTGGGTCTTGAGGACCCGGTTCCGGACGCGACGACGGTCTGGCAGTACCGCGAGCAGCTGGTCCAGGCTGGCGTTGTCGATGAGCTGTTCGGCGCATTCGACGGCTACCTGGAGGCCCAGGGCTGGCTGGCGATGGGCGGGCAGATGATCGACGCCTCGATCGTGCCGGTGCCCAAGCAGCGCAACGGCCGCGATGAGAATGCCGCGATCAAGGCGGGCGAGACGCCCGAGGGCTGGGACGAGAAGCCGGCGAAGAAGCGCCAGAAGGACACCGACGCGCGCTGGACCAAGAAGCACGGCAAGTCGCACTACGGCTACAAGAATCACGTCAACGTCGATCGGCGGCACAAGCTGATCCGCCGCTACAAGGTGACGGACGCGGCGACGCACGACAGCCAGGTCATCGACGACGTGCTGGACGACGACAACACGGCCTCGGACGTCTGGGCGGACAGCGCCTACCGGTCGGCCGAGATTGAGGAGAAGCTGGAAGACCGCGGCCTGAAGAGCCGCATCCACCGCAAGGGCCATCGCAACCGCCCACTCAGCAAGCGCGAGAAACCGGGCAACAAGACCCGCTCGAAGGTCCGCGCCCGGGTCGAGCACGTGTTCGGCGCGCAGACCAACGACATGGGTGGCACGCTGGTGCGCAGCATCGGCATCGCCCGCGCCAAGGCGCGCATCGGCCTGAAGAACCTTGCCTACAACATGCGCCGCGTGGTCCACCTGAACGGCCTCGCCGCCGCCCGCGGGCCGACGTGAGCGGGGTGGCGACAGCAGAAGTGCGTCTGGAGCGCAGCTGAACGGGCAAAAACAACCAAAGAAGGCCGCAAAACGGCGCCCATCGGGGCGTTCAGCGGCGAACGAGGTTGAACATCGGCCCAGAAGCGGCTACGCAGCCGTATTTATCGAAGTGCCCTTTAGAGATAGATCATTAATGCAACTTGCTCCCAATAACGGGATTTCCACCGCCACAGGGCCTCCGTATCGCGATAAAACGAGTTTGAGTAATCTGCCAGTAACGGATCTACAACATCATCGTAGTCAAAGAGACGGTCGGCGAGCCTAGCCTGCATTTCTCACGAGGATAGGTGCATCGGGGCATAAGATCGGGGAAAATGTTGTAGACAGACACTTGACCCGACTTCAGGAGCAGCCCCAATGCGGACAGAGTGTAACCGGGAAGCGATGCTATTTGCACGCCTTGCTCGTCGGGACGTGGTCGCCGATTTCGGTGGCGGGGCGATCAGTTCGGATGCCGGAGCGTTGCTGCTGGGGGCGACGGACCGGGCGGTTAATCTGGTCGAGCGCTTTGCTGCCTGTTTCACCGATGGCCGG
>CAWEBB010000020.1:0-159760 GCA_963807085.1 uncultured Alphaproteobacteria bacterium | reverse complement strand
CTTAGAATCCTGGTATGACCTGAAGGTGAAATGCTACCTATCGGATGACACCGACCTCGGCCATTTCGTGACCGGGAACCTGCAAACGCTGCCGGGCGTGAAAGACACCTTCACCCTGATCGCGTTCAAGGCGTTCGGCTGAAGCATCAGCCGCCGGGCCTGTCGACCGCCTCCGCGGTCGCCTTGCCCTCGCCGCCAAACTTGGTGGTGAGCCAGCCAATCACGGCGCCGACAATGGCGCCCTCTGCCACGAACCAGAAGGGCGACATGGCCACGCCCAGCATGCCCTCGATCGCCGCCGCCATCAGGTCATAGGCAAAGAAGACCAGCACGAAGTTCATCCAGGCACCTATCAGCGGCGCCCGCACCCACCATGGCAGCGGCAGTTGCAGAACCGGGTGGTAGTTCAGAACACCGAACGCGCCGACGACCGCGCCCATGGTCGTGTACCAGAACAGAACGCCCCAGCGCAGCATCGGGTCGCCCTCCGGCCAAAGGGCCGGCAGCACCAGGAATCCGGCCAGACCGATCAAGGCACCGAAGCCCTTGCCGACGGCGAGGCGGGTGACTATCGATGGGTTGCCAAACAGGACACGGGGCATTTCCGGCCCTCCGAGTATGAATTTCGTCGGATACCGTCCATCGGCCGATGCGGCTCGGTCCGCTGTTAATTGAATTAAGCCGCCGAGGCCTGTTTCAACCGGGCAATCGCCTCCGCCGTCAGCACTTTCTTGTCGATCTTGTTGGTGCTGGCGAGCGGCAGTTGATCCACGAACCAGACCCGCCGCGGATGCATATAGGCGGGTGCGTTGGCGAGCGCGTGCTGCTTGACGGCATTTTCGTCTACCTCCCCGGCCTTCACCACGAAAGCGACCGGCATGTTGCCGCGCACATCGTCCGGCACCGGCACCAGTGCCGCCTGGGCGACGGCGGGATGGTTCTCCAGCACCTTCTCCATCTCGCCCGGATAGACGTTCTCGCCGTTGCAGGTGAACATGTCGTCGACCCGGCCGACGAAATAGTAGAAGCCGTCTTCGTCCCGCCGCATCACGTCGCCGGTGCGGTAGAGGCCGTCATCGGTCATGACCTCCGCCGTCTTGGCCGGTAGTTTATGATAGCCGGGCATGAGGGCCGGACAGGTCATCAGCAACTCGCCCTCGTGCGGCTGGCCCGCGCCAATATTGTCCGCCGCGTCCCCGTTGAGTCGCAGCCGCACCGGATCGCTCATCGGATAGCCCAGCGCCAGGTCCGGCAGCGGCTTGGCTTCGGGGTGGGGGCCGAACACGCACGGGCCGGCCTCGGTCGTGCCGTAACCGAAGGTGATACGCACGCCGGGGAAGCAGGCGCGGATCTGATCGAACAGCCCTTGGGTCGCGGGCGCCGAGCCCATGCGCACGATCTTGACGGCCGACAGATCGCGCCGGCGGATGCGCTCGGCCTGCTGTACCACCAGCGCCATCATGGTCGGTACGCTGGTCAGCCAGGTCGCCCCGTGCCTCGCCGCCGCGTCTATATAGGCCTCCGCGGTGAACACCGGCAGTTGCACGATGGTGCCGCCGCCGTAGAGCACGGCCTTGGCGGAGCTGAGCGCGTTCATGTGATAGAGTGGAGCGGCCACCAGCGCCCGGTGCTCGCCCGTGTCCGGCGCGCCCTTCACGCGGGTTGCTGTCACCCAGCCATGCCCGGCATGGGTCAGCGGCACGCCCTTGGGCTTGCCTGTGGAGCCGCTGGTGTAGAGGAACATGGCCACCGCATCGTTGGGCATGGTCAGCGGTTCGAAATCGCCCGGGTCGAGGAAGTCCTCAAACTCGGCACCGAAGCGGACGATTTTCAAGCCGTCGGGAATTGACGCCCGCCGCTCCTCGTCGGCGAACACCATCAGGGAGTCGCTGTCGCGCAGCACGTGATGCAGGGCGCTTTCCGGCAGCTTCCAGTTCACCGGCACCGAAATGCAGCCCGCCTGCATGGTGCCCAAATACGTCGCCAGATAGTCGTCGACATTCGCCGCCAGAATGGCGATGCGGTCGCCGGGCTTGTAGCCCGCCTGCACCAGCCCGCGCGCCACCGCGTCGGAACGCGCCCGCAAAGCGCCGTAAGTGATCACGCTCTCGCTTTCCGGCCCTTGCACCATAATCAAGGCCGGTTTGTCCGGTGCAACGCCTTCGGCAAGAACATCGCCCAGATTGTTGGTCTCAAGCATGCCCATCGGCTTGACGCGTCCTTGGCGCGGGGAATCGCTTCGATAGATTGCCTGCCAGCAATATAGCCATCCGATCCGGGAGCCAACGTCTCATGCGCGCAGCGGTCCTTTACGAACACGGCGCCGTCGAAAACCTGAAGTTCGAGCCCGACTACCGCGAGCCCAAACCGGGCAAAGGCGAGGTGCTGATCAAGGTCAAGGCGTCGTCGCTCAATTACCACGACGTGTTCACCTGCCGGGGCATGCCCGGCATCAAGGTGCCGCTGCCGATCGATCATCGGCCTCGACGTGGCGGGCGAGATCGCCGAACGAGGCGAAGGCGTCACCGGCTGGAAGACGGGCGACCCGGTGCTGGTCAACCCGATCTATCCCCGGCCGAGGGCCTGATGGGCGAGATGCTGGATGGCGGCCTCGCCGAATACTGCGTCTGCGCCGCCGAGCCAATCTGATCCGCATTCCCGAAGGGCGTCAGCTTCGCCCAGGCGGCCGCCCTGCCGGTCGCCTATGGCACCGCGCACCGCATGATGTTCGACCAACGGCGGGCATGAAGCGGCGGCGAAAAGGTGCTGATCCTCGGCGCGTCCGGCGGCGTCGGCTCTGCTGCGTGCTGCTGGCCAAGATGATGGGCTGCGAGGTGTCGTCGCCTCCGGCTGACCGACGGACAAGCTCGAACGCGCTGAAGGACTGGGCGCCGACCACGGCATCAAATATGACGGCTTCGAGAAGAAAATCTGGGAGATGTACGGCAAGCCGCACCGCCGCAGTTATGACGGCGGCGTCGATGTGGTGATCAACTTCACCGGCGGCGAACCTGGGTTCCTTCCATGAAGGCCTGCCGAGCGCGGCGGCAAGATCCTGACCTGCGGCGCGACCGCGGGCTTCGACCCCAAGACCGACATCCGCTACATCTGGACCTTCGAGCTGAAGGTCCTCGGCTCCAATTCCTGGGCTATCAGCGACCTGGAGGCGCTTATGGGCATGATCAGCGACGGCCGCATGGCGCCGATCATCGACAAGGAACTGCCGATCGAAGAGGCGGTGACCGGCGTAAAGTGCTGGAAAATCGCGAAGTGTTCGGCAAGGTGGTGATCGTGCCGTAAAGGAGCGGCACTTCTTACTTAACCGCGATCAGCGCGGCGGCGACGTCGCGGCTTTCCGCCATCAGCACATTGTAGGTCCGGCAGGCGGCACCGGTATCCATGGTTTCGACCACAAATCCAGCCGCCCGTAACTCTTGCCGGAACGCACGGCTCGGGAAAAGCTGTTTCGCACCGGTGCCGATCAGCAGGATCCGTGGGTTGGTCGGGTCGCCATGGATCGCAGCGAGCGAGTCGATGCTCGCCGCCGCCCAATCGCCGATTTCCCAGGCCAGCGTCACATCCGGCAATACTAGCACGGAGTGGTCATAGCGCTCTCCGCTAATCCTGAAGCCGCCCCCGCCGTAGCTTTCGATCACCTGCCGTCCGGCCGGAATGATCGGAGAAACATCAACCATCAGCCACTACCCGCCGGTACCCCGGCATCCCCGCCGGTGTCACTCTCCCGCACGCCCACCGGCGTAACCTTGGTCCAGAGCAACGCCGGAACCGCCAGGAAGATGGACGAATAGGTCCCGATAACGACACCCCATATCAGCGCGATGCAGAACCCCCGGATCACCTCGCCGCCGAACACCGCGAGCGCCGTCACGGCGATCAACGTGGTGAACGAGGTCATGACGGTACGGGAGAGGGTTTCACCCACCGACAGGTTCAGCAGGTCGGGCATGGACATCTGTTTGTAGCGACGCAGATTTTCGCGGACCCGGTCAAAGACAACCACCGTGTCGTTGATCGAGTAACCCGCAACCGTCAGCACGGCGGCTACGGTCGCGAGGTTGAACTCCAGCCCCGTCAGCGCGAACAGGCCGATCGTGGCGAGCACGTCGTGGATCAACGCAACGATACCGCCTGTCGCAAACTGCCATTCGAAGCGGAACCAGACATAGGCGAAAATGCCGAGCAGCGAGAGGACGACGGCGATGGCGCCCGCTTCTTTCAGTTCCTCGCCCACGGTCGGGCCGACGAACTCGGTCCGGCGGTATTCGACATTGGGACCGAGCGCATTTTGAACGGCTTCGATAACGGCGGACTGGTCTTCCTCGCCACCCTGTTTCTGGATACGGATCAGCACATCCGTATCCTCGCCGAACTGCTGGAGCGAAACATCGCCCAGACCCAGCCCACCGAGCCGGCTGCGCATTTCGGCGATATTGGCCGGCCCGTCGGTCCGCACCTCGATGACGGTGCCGCCGCGAAAGTCGATGCCAAAGTTCAGCCCCGGCGAGATCGCCAGAACGATAGAGGCGACGACCAAAATGGCCGAGAAGACGAGCGCCACTTTGCGCCAGCGGATGACATCGATCTTTGGGCGTTCTGGTACCAGGCGCAGGAGACGCATCGTTCTTATCGCCCTAACTCAAATCGGAATGGTTTTGGGCCGACGTCGACGCAGCCACACCACCACCATGGCGCGCGTAACGAAGACGGCCGTGAACATGGACGTGATCAAGCCAAGCGCCAGGGTCACGGCAAAACCCTTCACCGGACCGGAGCCGAAGCTGAACAGGATAATCGCTGCGATCAGCGTGGTCAGGTTGGCGTCGATGATCGTGCGCATGGCACTGCGGAAGCCGCTGTCGATGCCAGTGACGGGCGTTCGTCCGTTGCGCAATTCTTCGCGGATGCGCTCGAAGATCAGCACGTTGGCATCGACCGCCATGCCGATGGTCAGCACGATTCCCGCGATACCCGGCAAGGTCAGCGTCGCCTGCAGGACGGAGAGCGCGGCCAAGATCAGCACTAGGTTGATCACCAATGCTACGACCGAGAATATGCCGAACAGGCCATAACAGAGGATCATGAACACGATCACAGCGACAAGGCCGATCAGGCTCGCGATCTTGCCGGCGGCGACCGAATCGGCCCCCAGACCTGGACCGACGGAGCGCTCCTCAAGCACGGTCAGTGGTGCAGGCAACGCACCGGCGCGCAACAGCAAGGCCAAGTCCTGCACCTCTTGCGTCGAAAAGCTGCCGGAAATGATGCCGTTGCCGCCCAGGATCGCGTCGCGGATCACGGGAGCGGAAATCACCTTGCCGTCCAAAACGATGGCGAGCGGCTTGCCGATATTCTGCTGGGTCGCCCGCCCGAATTTCTGAGCGCCGACCGTGTCGAAGCGGAACGAGACGACCGGCTGGCCTTCCTGGAAGTTGGGCTGGGCATCCACCAGGCTTTCGCCGCCGACAATAATCCGCTTCTTGACCAGGTATTCGCTCGGCTGGTTGGGTCGGTTGTCATCCTGTGCCGGCAGCAACACCGAGCCAGGCGGCACCGCGCCCTGACGCGCTTCGGCGGGACTCGTGGTGGTGTCGGCCAAGTGGAAGGTCAGCTTGGCAGTCTGGCCGATAACGTCCTTCATGCGCTGTGGATCGTCGACGCCCGGCAGCTGCACGATAATGCGGTCGAGGCCCTGGCGCTGAATGATCGGCTCGCGCGTGCCGGTTTCGTCGATCCGGCGCCGGATGATCTCGATCGATTGGGTAACGGCGGAGCGGCGAAGCTCATCCAGGTCGTCTTCGTTCAGCGCAAGGCGGATGCGCCCGCCATCAGCGGCAACCTCCAGGCTGGGATCCTCGTCCCGGATCAGCCGGCGCACTTCGTCTGCGCGGGACGGATCGACCAGGTCGAAGGTGACGGCATTGCCGCTGACGCTCATATTGCGGCGGCGCACCCGCGCCTCGCGCAGGGCGGACCGCACCACGTCCTGCAGGCTGTCGATCCGTTCCTGCACCACCACGTCGGCTTCAACCTTCAGCAACAGATAGGAGCCGCCGCGCAGATCGAGGCCGAGGTTGACGCTGCGGTAGGGCACGTAAAACGGCATATCGCCCGATTTGACCGCTTCCTGGTGGCTGAGGAATACGTTCGGCGAGGCGTAGACAAAGCCCAGCAGGCATACCAACGCGATAACGATCAGCTTCCAGCGATCGATATACAACATGGCCGTTCTACCCCCGGCGCCTTATTTCTCGCCGCGAAGCTTGGAGAGAAAGCCCGAAACGCCGCCCGCACCGGAAGGCTTGCCCGAGTCATTCGCGGGCCTGGTCCTGGCCGCTCCGCCTTCGGGTGCGCTCTTGGAGATGACTTCGGCGATGGTCGCGCGGGCGATACGCACCACGACATTGGGCGCGATTTCTACGTCGACCTCTGCCTCATCGACAACCTTTGTCACCTTGCCGATGATGCCGCCGCCGGTGACGATCCGGTCGTTACGGCGGACATTCCCAATCATCGCCTTGTGCGCCTTCATCTTTTTCTGCTGCGGCCGGATCAGCAGGAAATAGAACACGGCAAAAATAAGGACCAGCGGCAGAAAGCTGATCAAGCCGCCAGCGTCGCCGCCTGCCGCCTGCGCATAAGCCGGGCTGATGAGCATTTACGCGCTCCTGTTTAATGCGGCGCCCGACCATCGGGGCCGTCCAATTTGAAGGGCCGGACTATAGCGGGGATCGCCCGCCACGCAAGCGGCCGACCTGTCACGTTTTGCCGATCCGCGGCCGGTGCTTCCCCAGGCCGCAACAGAGGCCGGCAGGGCTGCGGTTCGGCTACTCTTTCGGGGCGTTCCGGCGGGAGCGAACCTCGGTGTTTGCACCCTCCTCCATATAGCGCACGATATGGGTGAAGTCCTCCTGGTTGCCGCCGCGGGCGAGGGCATAGCTCCACCACTGCTTCACCGGCTGCCCCACCCACATGGGCACGCCCAACGCCTCGGCCTCCTCCATGCAGAGCTTCACGTCCTTGTGCATTAATTCGGTGCGGAAGCCGTAGTCGAAGCTGCGGTTCAGCACCGACTTCGGGAACTTGTCGCGCACGGCCGTGTTCATGCCGCTGCCGGCGCAGATCACCTCGACCATCTTGTCCGGATCGAGCCCCGCCTTGGCGCCGACCACGAACGCCTCCGCCGTTGCAACCATGGCGGTGGCGGAGAGGTAATTGTTCAGCAGCTTCATCATTTGCCCCTGGCCCGCGTCCTCGCCCACAAAGAACGGGTTGCCGATGGCCTCGAACGCTTGCTTGTACTGCTCCCAGCGGTTTTCCGGGCCCGAAACCATCACGGCGATCGTCGCCTTCTCCGCGCCGCCGACGCCGCCGGAGACCGGCGAGTCGAGTTGATCGATGCCATGTTCGGCCAACCCCTTGGCAACCTCCTGCGCCACGCGCGGCCCGGTCGTCGACAGATCCACAAAGGTCTTGACCCGGGAGCCTTCCGCGACGCCGCCGGGACCGAGAGCCACGGTCTTCACCACGTCGGGCGTTGGCAGGCTGACCATGATACAATCGGCATTGTCCGCCGCGTCCTTCACCGATGCCGCCGCGGTTGCGCCCGAATCCGTCAGGGCCTTGACCGCCGCCGGGTTCATATCAAACACCAGCAGGTCAAAGCCCGCCTTGATCAGGTTCAAGGCCATCGGTTTGCCCATCGCGCCGAGGCCGACAAAGCCAATTCGGTCAGACATCAACGTGTTTCCTTTGCTAGGTGAGAGCTTTCCGGTTCGGCATGACAATAACGAGCACCCACAGGGCTGGCTATGCACGCCGAGCCCGACGGCCGGTCGCCGCGCAATTCATTTATTGGCCGACCGTGGTTGAGAAGTTGAAGATCGCAACGGCACGCAGGATCGGGTCCACCACCTTCATAAAGTCAGTTAGCGGCGCATTGGTGACATAAATCGCATCCCCGGGCTCGACCGCGAATGCGCTGGCGACAAAGAGGGAGTCCGGTTCCGACATATCCAGCAAGAACAGGTCCGCCTTTTCATTGACCGGCCGGGCCGGCCGAAAAACATAGACGCCGGTCCGGTCGGCCCGGCTGTCCGACAGGCCCTTCGCGGCCCCCAGCGCCTCCAGCAGCGTTAGCTGGGCCTCGGGAAACTCGAATGCGCCGGCCGCCTGCAAGGCGCCCAGCGCCACGAATTTCTTGGGGTTGTATTCCACCATCAGGCGATCGCCGGGCTCGAGCGCAAAATCACCACCATTCAGCAGTTCGGCGACCGTGTGCCGGGTGACGGTGGTGCCGCGCCGCAGCACCGCATCATAATGCCAGGCCGGCCCCTCGATTCCGCCTGCATTGTTCAGCGCATCCAGAGCACTGGCAACGCCGTCCCGCAAGGACTGCCGGCCGGCCTTTGGCACCGTGCCGGTGACCATGACGCTGTTGCTATGGTCCTGGAGAACCTGCACATAGGCGGCCGGCTCGACCGCGATCTGAGACAAGCGCGCGGCAATCGTGTCTTGCAATTGCGCCGGCGTCTTGCCCGCGGCCTGCAGGCGGCCAGCATAGGGCAGACTAATCTGCCCGCGGTCGTCAACGACCACTTGATCCAGGACATTCGCGCCGCTTTCCGCGCTGAACAGCGTTCCGGTCGCGCTCGTCTCGAACATCTGAACCCGCAGCACGTCGCCGGGGCCGAGTTCCAATCGGACCTTGCCCATGGGAATGCGCTCTGCCAGCGGGCGATCCAGCTGCGCTGCCGGGCTATAGGGTGCCACGGTTTCGGCTGTCAGCGTGACGAAGTCGATATTATGCGCTTCGGCCGTTTCCTCCGCGCCCCGCATGTTCGGGCCGCCCTGCGGCAAGACAGAACAGCCGGACAACCACAGGCCCATTATCGCGAAGGCGAACTTCCGGCCGCTTCCAAGCATATACACCGCCATCACGCCACGTGTTCTTTGATCGTCTTGTAAAGCACGCCCAGCACGATATAGGCGGCTAACGTACACGCCAATACCGTAAGCACGGCCCACCCCCGGCGGGGCTCCAGCGGCTCCTGGGCGAGGGCCGGCTGCACGAAGACGACCAGATACCGCTGGATTTTGATCACCTCCTGCCGGGCCGCCTCCATCAGCGAAAGGGTGCTTTTGTAGAATTCTTCCGCAAACATGCGATCGACTTCCAACGCCTGATACTGGATCAGAACGTCGCTCAACGGCTCGTTACTGCCAGGGTGGGCGGCGATGCCTGTCAATTTTTTCCGCTCCTCCGCGATCTGCTCCTCCAGCGCCTGGATACGCGCCGTGGCCGCGCGCTGGGTCGGCGCCCGCGCGGAAAGGCCCTGTGCCGCCAGTTCCGCCTTGGCCTTCGCCAGTTCGAAGTCGAGCTGGGCGATCAACTGCAACTGTGCCTTGGCGCTCTCTTCCGGGAAAATGTCGCCGGTATCCTTACGAAACCCGGTGAGCTCCAGGCGCACCTCGCGCAGTCGGTCTTCCGCCTTCGCCACCTCTTCCGCCGCGAACGCCAGCGTGTCCCGGCGGGCTTGCGCCGACAATTCGTTCACCAGTTCCTGGGTCGCCGCCAGAATGTTCTGGGCGAGCTTCAGGGAGTCCTCGGGGGAAAAGGCAGCGACCGTCAAGGTGATCAGGCCCGTGGTCGCGTCCAGATCGGCACTGACCCGATGCTGCCAATAGCTGTGCATTTCCTCGCGCGTCGCGTCCGGCGCCAGGCGGGACCACCAGTCGATCGACCTGTCGCTGAACAGCTTGGTCATCCCCAACTCGCGGTCGATCCGGTCGACCAGCGCCTGGGAATGGATAAATTCGCGGACAACAAAAGCGTCCTGGAACGCCTCGAGCATGCCCGACGCCGACGGAATGCCGGTTGTGCTGGAAATGATGTCGGAGACACTGCTTTGCTGGCCGGCGGAGCGGACGGAAAACTGCGCTTCCGTCACATACCGGTCGGTCGCCAGAAAGCCATAATAGACAACCAGCAGTGCCGGAATCGCCAACGCGACAAGCAATAGCAGAAGGCGGCCGAGCCGCGTGCCCCGCCGGTGCACAGGGCGGCGCGTGTAGGTAACCTCGGACGTATAGGTCGCGGAGACCGGTTGCGGCGGCGGCCGTTGTGCGGGCGGGCGATTCGGTTTCTGTTTCTGGTTCGGCCGCTGTTGCTGTGCACGCGCAACCTGGCCCTGTGGCGGGCGTTGAGTTTGGGGAGGGCGCGGGTTTTGGGGAGGGTGGTGCCCCGCATGACCCTGCCCCGCCTGACCCTGCCGCGACTGTCCCTGTGGCGACTGTCCCTGCCCCGCCTGACCCTGCCGCGGCTGTCCCTGTGGCGGCTGTCCCTGCGGCGGCTGTCCCTGCGGCGGCTGTCCCTGCGGCGGCTGTCCCTGCGGCGCCTGTGCCTGCCGCGGCTGTCCCTGTGGCGGACGGGCGGGCCCCGCGCCGGCCGAAGGCCGCCGCTCGACCTCGTCACCGCCGCCGGCATCCGCATGATGATGTTCTGCAGCCCGCGCCGCCATGCGCGCGTCCGGTTCTTTTTCCATACCGACCCTTGATCCTCCGGCCTAGTACGCAAAACCGGTAAAGTTAACCTGCAACAGAACTATCATATCTGCTAGTATCCCTTTCGGTACAAGCGCCGTTCCAGCACCAAGCCCAGCAAAATCATGCCGCCGACACAGGCCCACAAATAATTCAAGTCAAGGAAATTGCTGTTCGATTCGGAGAAATAGGCGCTGCGGAACCATTCAGTCGCGTGCAGTACCGGATTCCAATACAAATATTTCTGCAGAATAAAGGGCAAGGAATCCGCCATGAAAAACACACCTGAACCGAAAAACAGCGCCCGGCGCACCAGTTGCATGGGAACTTCCAGGCTGGGAAACTCCATGGACAGGCAGCCGATGATCAGACCGAAATTGGCGCCGAGCAGAATGGCGGCAACCGCCGCCCCCAGAACCCCCAACAAATTGTCCGGCAGATGCCGCGGCTCGCAAAACAGGCCCTGTACGGCAACCGCCAGAATGAGGAACACGAGCAGCTGGCTGGCCCCCTCCAAGAGCGTCCGGGCTATGAAAAAGTCCAGTGGCCGGACAACGGGAAACATCAACAGCCCGGCGTTGGCCCGAATTGCGTGGGACGTGTAATCCCAGGTTCGCATAAAGGCAATGTAGGGGAACAGACTGCAAAGAAAGAAGAGTTCGACCGGCACCGCCACGGGCGAGGCACGGCCCATGGCCATCCAGATCAACACAAAGCCGAGAATAAAGACAGTGGGCTCCAGCAACGCCCGCAAGTAGCCGAGATTGCTGGTGCCGTACCGGGTGCGCACCTCTCGCATCATGATCGCATAGATCACGTTGCAGAACGTGACGATCGCACTGCGCTCCGGCAGTTCGATCGCAGCGGGTGCAGAAAGCGCGGGGGCAGTGTCGTTGCCGGATGCCATGGGTTTCGGATAGACGAACAGGATCGCAACCGTCCAGAGGCAATGAGGCGCAGCCCATGGAACGAACAGACCTGGCCCTGCTGCATTCCGCCGGCCCGCCCGAGAACCCGCCGAGCGTGCGGTTCCATCGGGTCGAAAAATACTTCACGACAACGCAGGGTCGCCGCACCGTCCTCTACGAAAGCAGCTTCGAGCTGAAGCAGGGGCACAGCGTCGGCATCATCGGCCGCAACGGCTCGGGTAAGTCCACCCTATTGCGCATGATGTGCGGCATGGAGAAACCGAGCTCGGGCGAGGTGACGCGCCATGCCCGCATTTCATGGCCTTTGGGCCTCGGCGGCTCCCTGCAGGGATCACTGACAGGGGTGGAGAACGCGAAGTTCGTCGCCCGCATCTATGGCGCCCACAGCGCGGAGGTGGTGGATTTCGTCCGCGGATTTGCAGAGTTAGGCCAGGCCCTTGACCTGCCCGTGCGCACCTATTCAGCCGGGATGAGGGCACGGCTGACCTTTGCCATGTCCATGGCGCTGAAGTTCCGCTGCTATCTGATTGACGAGTTAACCGCGGTTGGCGACATCAACTTCCGAAAAAAGTGCGAGGATACGTTTGCGGCCCGGCGCGAGACGGCCGATGTGATCATGGTTTCGCACCAGCTCGGCACCATCCGCGCCTTCGCCGACAGCGCAGCAGTCCTGCACAACGGCGAGCTTCTGTTCTTCCAAAACGTCGACGACGCGATCTATTACTACAACCACATGCCATGACGCTTGCGAGCAAAGGTGGTCGCTGTGGACAGTCAACGGCGGGCGAACAGACGTTCAATATCGCCGAGCTTCAACTCCACATAGGTGGGGCGGCCATGGTTGCACTGGCCGGAATGGGGCGTGACCTCCATCTCGCGCAGCAGCGCGTTCATCTCGGGCCCGTTCAGTTGCCGCCCGGCCCGCACGCTGCCGTGGCAGGCCATGGTTGCCGCCACATGGTCCAGCCGCTCGTGCAAGGCAAGGGCGGTGCCCCATTCGGCCAACTCGTCGGCCAGGTCGCGCAGCAGGGCGGCGCAGTCCACATGGCCCAGCATGGCCGGCGTCTCCCGCACGACCACCGCGCCATGGCCAAAGGCTTCGATGATCAGACCCATTTCCGCCAGTTCGTGGCTGCGGTCGCCCAGCCGCTCGGCGGCCTCCGGCTCCAGTTCCACCACTTCCGGCAGCAGCAGCGCCTGTCGCGCGACACCACCGGTGGCGAGCGCCTTTTTCATGCGCTCCAGCACCAGCCGCTCATGTGCGGCATGTTGGTCGACGATGACGATCCCGTCACCCGTCTGCGCGATGATATAGGTGCCATGCACCTGCGCCCTGGCCGCGCCAAGCGGGCTGGCCTCTGCCTGGGGATCGGCCGCCTCCGCGCCCGGCGGAGCGGAAGGCGCAGCGATGGCCGCCGCTTCGGCCAGCGGGCTGTCCGCGACCGGCAGTGGCGCCTGCCAGGACGACGCCCGCTCTGCCAGGGCGAGCGATGGCGCGTGCCGTGGCGGCGGGCCCCAGGGCTGCCGATACTGCCATGCCTTCCCGCTTTCGCCGCCTGCCGCCGCTCCATCGGGCCGGAACGCCCCCAGCGCCGCATGGGAGACGGTCGAGGCCGCCCGGTGCCCGGCCTCGGCCAGCGCCTGCCGGATGCTGGCGACCAACAGGCCGCGCACCAGTCCCGCATCGCGGAAGCGAACCTCCGCCTTGGCCGGATGGACGTTCACGTCCACCTCCTCCGCCGGCAGGTCCAGGAACAGCGCCACCATTGGCTGACGCCCGCGCGGCACCAAATCCTCATAGCCGCCACGCAGCGCGCCCAGCAGCAGCCGGTCACGCACCGGTCGGCCGTTGACAAACAGATACTGGCTCGCCGCCGTGGCCCGATGCAGGGTCGGCAGGCCGATGCGGCCGGAAAGACGGTATTCGCCCCGCTCCGAGATGATCGGCAGCGAGTTTTGGCCGAAATCCCGGCCCAAAATTGCCGCCAGCCGCTCGTTTAGGGGGTCTAGCCCTGTGCAGGCCGGCAGCTTCAGCTTTTCCCGGTCGTCGTCTCGCAGGGTGAACGCCACCCGCGGCGCCGCCATGGCAAGGCGCTTCAGGAAGTCGGCCACCTGCCCGCTTTCGGCACGGGCGGTTTTCAGGAATTTCAGCCGGGCAGGCGTCGCGTAGAACAGGTCGCGCACCTCAACCGTGCTGCCCTGCCCGTGCGCGTCGGGCACAGGCGCGGATACCCGCCCGCCCTCGACCGCGAGCCGCCAGGCGTTTTCCTCGCCTGCGCCGCGGGAGGCGACGGAAAGCCGCGCGACCGCACCGATGGAGGGCAGCGCCTCTCCCCGGAAGCCAAGGGTGGAAATATGCACCAGATCATCGTCCGGCAGCTTGGAGGTGGCATGGCGCTCGACGGCCAGCACCAATTCGTCCGCAGACATGCCCTTGCCGTCGTCGCGCACGCTGATTAATGCCTTGCCGCCCTCGCGGATGGCCACCTCAATCCGTGAAGCGCCGGCATCCAGCGCGTTTTCGACCAATTCCTTGACCACAGCAGCCGGCCGCTCGATCACTTCGCCGGCGGCGATCTGGTTGACGAGCGTCGGGGGCAGGCGGCGGATAGGCATATGGACGGCCTAACCTCTCGGTGAGATTTGCGACATGTACTCGCGCGCCAGGATCTTGCCCTGCTCGACCGCCGGTTGGTTGAACGCATCGACGCCCAATATGTCGGCGGCGATCATGGTTTCGCACATATAATGCATCATCAGCGCGCCGATGGCGGCTTCGTCCACGTTTTCCAGCTTCATCACCCGGGTGGGGCAGCCGTTTTTGATCAAGGTTTCAGTGGTCGCCCGCTGCATCGCGTCCAGCAGGTCGCCCATGCTGCGCCGATCCAGATAGCCAAGCCCCGCCTCGTTGTCGGCGATGGCGGTACGCACCAGGCGGCCCGTACCGGCCGACGGCGCATGGATCATTGTGAACAGCTTGTCCCGCGGCCCATCCAGATAGAGCTGCAACTGGCTGTGCTGGTCGACCGTCCCGACGGCCCGAACCGGCAGGGTGCCCTCCCCCTGCTTCCCGAGGGATTCGGCCCAAAGCTGGCGGTACCAAAACCCGAACGTGCCCAGCCGGTCGGAATACGGCATGATGACCGAGGCATTGACGCCGCTCGCCTCCGCCAGACCGCACTGGATCGCCGCGCCCACAGCCGGGTCGGCCCGATAGTCGGTCAGCAGGGAGGCGATCACGGGCTCGGCACCCTCGCGCGCGGTGACGGGGTCGAGGCCGGCGATGGCGGCCGGCAGCATGCCAACCAGCGACAGGGCGGAAAAGCGTCCACCCACATCCGGGTCGTGCGGCAGGCGCACCATGCCCCATTTCCGGGCGAGCCGGGTCAGGGCGGAATCCTTCGGCTCGGTGATGACCGTGAAATGGTCGCCGATCGTATCTTCGTCGACGGCCCCGGCGAGTTGCTCCATGCATATGAGTGCCTGGCTCATGGTCTCCGCCGTGCTGCCGGACTTGGAGATCAGCAGAAAGTCGGTCCGGCTTAGATCCAGCGCGCGGAACAGATGGTCGAAGGTGTGCGGGTCGATATTGTCCATAAAAACCACCCGCGGGGAATCGCCGCTCGGCCCGAAGCCCGCGTCGGCCAGCGCATAGAACGCCTGCCCGCCCAGGCTGGAGCCGCCCGTTCCCATCACCACGACCGTATCAGCCCGCTCCCGGTGATAGGCGGCCCGGTCCTCGATCATCGGAATGTCGTCGCGCCGTTCCGCCAATTGCAGCACCGGCAGCGAGCCGTCACGATGGGCGTTGCGGATACGGTCGACGCCGGGTTTGGCCCGCTCCAGGCAATCGCGCAGGGTCGCCTTGTCCAATCCGGAGTCACCCACCGTCTCGCGCAGGCATCCCTCGATCAATTGCTCGTACATATGGGCATTCCTCGATTACAGATCTGGCTCGGCGCAGGCCATTGCATCAACGGGCCATGCCGATCATAGCGCAAATTCGCCCTTTAGAAGGAGCTTCAGAAGGACGATGTCACGCTTTGCGGTTGACCCGCCACAACACTTAGCAGGGCGTCGGGATGCAGCAATTGCCTCGCCACCCGCTGCGCGTCCTGCAGCGTAACCGCCTCGAACTGTGCCGCGCGCCGCTCCCAATAGTCCCGCCCCAGGTCGTAGTATTGCATGGTGACCAGCACGCTGGCGACGGCGTTCGTGGAATCCAGGCTGAGCGGAAAGCTGCCGATCAGATAGGTCTTCGCGTCCTCGACCTCCTCGGCGGTCGGTCCGTTCTCCGCCAGGCGGCCCCATTCCTCGCGGATGATGCGCAAGGTTTCGGCCGCGGCATCGTTCCGGGTCGCGGTTCGTCCCGCCAGGATGCCGCCGACTTTGTAGGCACTCAGGCTGACGCCGATGCCATAGGCCAGCCCCCGCTTCTCCCGCACTTCATTGCCGAGCCGCGAGGTGAAGGAACTGCCGCCCAGCACCTGCGCCACGACCAGGGCCGCGGGCCAGTCGGGGTCGGACCGGCTGATGCCTTCCTGCCCGAATACGATCACGCTCTGGTCGCCAGGGAACGGCACCACTTCCGTCCCGGCCGGCATCGGTGGCAAGGGCGGGGTCGGGGGCGGCGGCTCCTGGGTCGGCAGGTCGGCGAAGGCCCGATCCAGCAGCGGCCCCAGCGCCTCCGGGCTGATGTCGCCGGCCACGCCGACGATCAGCGTCCGCCGGTTCAGGACGTCCGCCAGATATGCCTTAACGTCTTCGCGCCCGATGCGTGGCAGGGTCTCCTCGGTCCCCTCCGAGTCGGTCGCATATGGATGGCCGGCATAGGCCCGCTCCCGCCAGGCGCGATAGGCAAGACTGTTCGGGTCCTGCGCGCGGCGGCGGGCGGCCGTGATCATGGCCGAGCGCACCCGGTTCAGCGCATCTTCCTCCAGCCGCGGTGCAAGAAGCGCATCGCGCAGCAGGTCCGCCGCCAGATCCAGGTTCTCGGTCAGAGTGAACAGCGAGCCGGAAAAGCCCTCGCGCGATGTATCGAAGTCCAGGCTGATGGAGTTGTCCGCCAGCACCTGCCGGAACGCCTCCCCGTCGCGCTCGCCCGCGCCTTCCCGCAGCATGTGTGCGGCGAGCGTCGCCGTGCCCGCCTTTTCTGCCGGGACCAGCACCGAGCCGCCCTCAAACCGGAAATCGAGCGCCAGCAGGGGGATGCTGGGTTCCTGCCGCAGCCAGGCACGGATACCGGCCGGCGAGACCACCTCCACGATTTCAGGTTTTTGCCGCTGTTGCCCCGGCGTTACTGCAACCGCCGGCGCCGCAGCCGCAAAACCGATCAAGACGATGAGAGTAACAAGAATCCGCCTCATGAACGCGGCTCCTTTGGCAGCAATTCACCGGTCACCGCCCGTTCCGGCCGCAGCACATAGCGCGCGGCGGCCATTACGTCGGCAGCCGTGACCTTCGCCAGCCGCTCCGGCCATTCTTCCACGTCGGCGATGGTGCCCCCATTGGCCAGCGTCTCGCCCAGCACCTGCGCCCCGGTCTCAAGATCGTCCCGGGCGAAGACGGCGGTCGAGAGCATGCGTTTCACCGTCGCCGCGACCTCGTCGTCGGTCACGCCTTCGCGCAGCAGCCGCTCGATCTCGGCATTCACCGCCGCTTCCAGGTCTTGCAGACCGACGCCCTCCCGGGGCAGGGCGTACACCATCAAGCGCCCGGGGCCGCGGCTTTCGCCGTTGTAATAGACGCCGGCGGCAGTTGCCTGTTCGGAACCCCGCACCAGCGTCTTCGCCAACCGGCCGACCGAGCGATCGCCCATGATCTCGGCCAGAACCTCCAGCGGAAGCGCGTGTTCGCTGGCGCCGGCGCGGTAGGACGGCGCCAGATAGGAGCGGCTCCAGCGCGGATCGCTTACCCGCTCGTCCCGCAGCAACACCCGTTTTTCGGCGCGCGGCGGCGGCTCGGTGGTCCAAGGGCCGGGCGGGTTGTCGGACGGCGGGATCGGGCCGTAATGTTCCTTGGCCAGCGCCAGAACGTCGTCTGGCATCACGTCGCCCGCCACCACCAGCACCGCATTGTCTGGCGCATAATAGCGGCGGTAAAACGCCAGGATCGTATCCCGGTCCAGCGCCTCGATCTCGTGCCGCCAGCCGATGATGGGGCGGCCGTAGGGGTGGTTGCGGAACATAGCGGCCAACATTTCCTCGGACAGCTGGGCAGAGGGACTTTGGCCGATGCGCTCGTTCCACTCCTCCAACACCACCGCGCGCTCGCTTTGGATATCGGTGTCGGTCAAGACCAGACCCCGCATCCGGTCAGCCTCGTAGGCCATGACCTGGCCGAGCTGGTCGCGCGGCACGACTTGGTAGTAGCCGGTATTGTCCCAGGTTGTGAAGGCATTCTCGTGCCCGCCATGCCGGCGCACGAAGCGACCAAACTCTTCCGGCGGCGTGTTCTCCGTGCCCTTGAACATCAGATGCTCGAACAGGTGCGCAACGCCGGATTCACCCGGCGCTTCATCCGCCGCGCCAACCTTGTACCACAGCATGTGCACGACGGCAGGGGCGCGGTGATTTTCGATCACCACGACCTCCAGCCCATTTTCGAGCTTGAAATACGAAGGACTGAAAACCTGGGCGGATGCGCCGCCCGGCAGGGCGACCCACAGAGCCAGGAGCAGGGCCGCCGCGATCCTATAACAGCCGGCTACGAACCGTATCCTTGCGTTCGATGATCGGGGTTTCGCCTTCGGTCGGAGGTTTGCCAAGCGCATCGTTCTCCTGCAAGCGCCGCCGCTCTTCCGCTGCATCAACTGCCGTACCTGGCGGCGGCGGATCGCGCCAGAACATCAGCTGTTCCACAAAACTCCGCTGGTCCAGCGCCAGTATCGCGCTTTCCTGATCGACCTGTTGGCGGATCGAGGGATCAACGGATTCGATCTTCAAGGTGCGCAGCAGCGACTCCTCACCCGCGCTTTCCGCGGGAGGGCGGGCCTGCCCCTGGTCCTCCACGCCGAACACGGCCGCACGGCTTTCCGTGCGCGGATCGATCTGCGGGATCGCCCGTTCGCCCGGCCGCGGCGGCCGCAGATTGTAATCGGGCGGCACGCTGAGCGGGGCCCGGCGGACGACGGCGAACTCGTCGGGCGCCTTTTTCTGGACGCCAGTTAGTTCACGCACACTTCCACAGCCAGTCAGCGCAAGCCCGGCCAGCAGCAACACAGCTACAGGGGTGCGATTTACCAACACTCGTCTAAACTCCCATTCGCCGGTTCATTTGGGCTCTTCGCGGCCGGCCAGCAAGCTTTCTGCGACCAAAAACACAACGCCCAGCGTGATGCCGGCATCGGCGATGTTAAACACTGGCCAGTGATAGCCATAGGCATGCCAGTCAATGAAGTCTACGACCGCGCCATAGGTCAACCGGTCGATGATGTTCCCAACCGCCCCGCCCAGCACGAGCCCGGCGGCAATGACCGTCCACCAGGAGCGCGCGCGGGCCAGCCAAACCGCCACTCCCAGGGCGATTGCGCCCGTGATGGCGGCCAGCGCCAGCGGCGGGAGCCGCCCCTCGCCGAACAGGCCGAAGCTGAACTTCGCGATTCCATACCAGCACGAAGTCCCAGAAAGGCAGCACCTCGATTCGCACGGGCGGATTCTGGAGCGCGTCCAGCGCCCATAGCTTTGAGAGCTGATCGAACACCAGCACCACGACGGCCAGCACCACGCCCCATTTCCGCATGCCCTATTTCCGCGCAACGAGGGACTATGCCGCTTTCGGCATCTGGCGCACCGCATCGGCACAACGGGTGCAGGTATCCGGGTGCTCCGGATCGGCGCCGACATCCGGCAGCCGCTGCCAGCAGCGCTCGCAGCGCTTCGCCTCGGTCTTGATCGGCACCACTCCGCAACCGGGAACCTCCGGAAGGGTGAAGGCACCGGCCGGCGGCTCGCCAACGGTCAGGTTGGCCGCGGAGACGATGGCGATTTCGGCCAGATCAAGCCCTTCAAGCGCCGCGGCCTGCTCGGCCGTCACGAACACCTCTGGCGCCGCCTCCAGCGAGCCGCGCATGCGTTTCGCCGCCCGCTCGACCTCCAGCGCCCCCAGCACCACCCGGCGCACCTGCCGCACCGCCGCCCAGCGCTTCGCCAGCGCATCGTCGCGCCATGCGGCCGGCACATCCGGATAGGTCAGCAGGTGAACGCTTTCGCCCGGCGGTGCGTCCTCCATCGAGCTGAATCTGCGCGTCAGATAGGCCTCATCCGCCGTGAACGCTGTGATCGGGGCGAGCCAAGTGACCAGCGCATTGAACAGATGATCCAGCACCGTGCGGCAGGCGCGGCGGCGCAGAGCGCTAGGGTGGTCGCAATAGAGGGCGTCCTTGCGGATATCGAAATAGAAGGCGCTGAGGTCATTGGCGCAAAAATTGTGCAATTCGACCCAAAGCGTGTGGAAATCGAAGTCCGCCACGCATTCGCGCACCAGCGCGTCCATCTCCACCATGCGGTGCAGGATCAGACGTTCCAGCTCCGGCATGTCGGCGGGATCGACCCGCTCCGCCTCGCTGAAGCCCGCGAGCGAGCCCAGCATGAAACGCAGGGTGTTGCGCACCCGCCGGTAGTGGTCGGCCTGGTGCTTCAGGATTTCCGGCCCGATGCGGAGGTCGTCCGAATAGTCGGACGAGCACACCCAGATGCGCAGGATATCGGCGCCGTACTGGTCGATCACTTCCTGCGGCGCGATGGTGTTGCCCAGCGATTTCGACATTTTGCGGCCCTCTTCGTCCATGACGAAGCCGTGGGTCAGCACCGCGTCATAGGGCGCGCGGCCGCGAGTGCCCGCACTTTCCAGCAGGGAGGAATGGAACCAGCCGCGGTGCTGATCGGTGCCCTCCAGATAAAGGTCTGCCGGCCATTTCATGTGCGGCCGTTCTTCCAGCGTGAAGACATGGGTCGAACCCGAGTTGAACCAGACCTCGACGATGTCCTCGACCTGCTCATAGTCCGCGGGATCGTAGTCATCGCCCAGGAACGCGGCCGCCGGGCGCTCGTACCAGGCATCGCTGCCATCCTCGCGGATCGCCTGCACCGTCCGGTCGAACACCGCCTGGTCGCGCAAAACCTCGCCCGTCTTCTTGTGCACGAACAGGATGATCGGCACGCCCCAGGCGCGCTGGCGCGAGACGCACCAGTCGGGCCGGTGCTCGATCATGGAGCGCAGGCGCGTCTTACCGCTCGGGGGGATGAAGCGCGTGTTGTCGATCGCCACCAGCGCCTTTTTGCGCAGGTCGTTCGCCTCCATGGAGATGAACCATTGCGGCGTGTTGCGAAAGATCAGCGGCGCCTTCGACCGCCACGAATGCGGGTAGGAGTGCGTCAGCCGACCCCAGCTATAGAGCATACCCGCCGCCATCAGCGTTTCGCAGACGGCGCGGTTGGCCGGCCCTTCCTTGCCCTCGTCGTCGATGATGCTGAGGCCGGCGAAGATGCCCACATGCTCGCGATAGGCGCCGTCCGGCCCGACATTGTCGGTGATCGCCAGGCCGACTGCCATGCCAAGTTCATAGTCATCCGCGCCATGGCTCGGCGCGATGTGGACGAAGCCAGTGCCCGCATCCATGGTGACGAAGTCGGCGGGGTGCATCGGCACGTCGTAGTCGTAAAAGCCGTCGGCCTCGGCATGTCCGCGCAGCGGATGCGCGCAGATTGTGCCGGCGAGCGAGGCGCCGGTGAATTCGCGCTCCACATCCCACTCGGTCATGCGCGCCGCCTTGGCGGTTTCTTCCACCAGCGAAAGCGCCACAGCGAAGCGCTGGCCGACCGGAATGCGCAGCTTGTCGGTGCCGGCGATACAGCGCACAACGCAGTAGGTCGCATCCTCGGCATAGGCAAGGCCGCGGTTGGACGGCAGGGTCCAGGGCGTCGTGGTCCAGATGACGATGGGCAGCCCTGGCTCCAGGTCGCTGTTGGGGCCGGGCGTCACGATCGGGAACGGCACATGCACCGTGTGCGACTGGTGGTCGTGATACTCCACCTCCGCATCGGCCAGCGCCGTGCGCTCCGGCACGCTCCAAAGCACCGGCTTCGCGCCGCGATAGAGACTGCCGTTCATGGCGAATTTGGCCAGTTCGCCCGCGATGGTCGCCTCGGCCTCATAGGCCATGGTGGTGTAGTAGTTCTCCCAGTCGCCGATCACGCCCAGGCGCTTGAATTCCGCGCGTCTGGGTATCGATCCACTCGTCCGCGAAGGCGCGACACTGGCGGCGGAACTCGACCCGGTCGACCGCGTCCTTGTTCTGGCCCTTCGCGCGGTATTCTTCCTCGACCTTCCATTCGATGGGCAAGCCGTGGCAGTCCCAGCCAGGGATGTAATGGGCGTCCCGGCCCAGCATCTGGTAGGATCGGTTGACGATGTCCTTCAGGATCTTGTTCAGGCCGGTGCCGATATGCAGGTGGCCGTTCGCATAGGGCGGGCCGTCGTGCAGGACGAACTGCTCGCGCCCCTTGCTGACCTCGCGCTGGCGGTTGAACAGGTCCATCTTCTCCCAGCGCTCCAGGATCAACGGCTCACGCTTGGGCAGGCCGGCGCGCATAGGGAAGTCGGTTTTCGGCAGAAAGACCGTGCTTTTGTAATCGGTACTCATGGGGAGACTGTTAAGACCTTGAGAATTGCTCGATGTCGGTTTCGGCCAGGATCCGACGAGCGGAGTTGCAGTCCCTGGCGATTTGGGCCTTGAGTTCATCAAGGCCGTTGAATTTCTGTTCCGGCCGGATGAAGTCGATCAACTGCACCTGCAGTGGCTTGTGATAGAGGTCGCCGTCGAAGTCAAAAAGGTGCGTCTCCAACAACAGCTTGTCGCCGCCGACGGTCGGGCGCCGTCCCAGATTGGCGACGGCGTCGTCCCATACCGGCTCGCTGTTTTCAGCCTCGCCCCGCCGACACCGGCGCGCACGGCATAGACGCCAAGCTGCGGCTCCAACAGCTCGCCGAGCGACAGGTTCGCGGTCGGAAAGCCGATGGTGCGGCCAAGCTGCCGGTTGGGCGTGACGATTCCGTCGATCTCCCACCAGCGGCCCAGCATCCGCGCGGCCTCGACCGGCCGGCCTTCGCGCAGATAGGCACGGATAGCGGTAGAGGAGAACGCCACCCCATTCTTCGCACGGACCCGCTCGACCACGGTCACGCCGAAGCCATTGGCCTCGCCCAGCGCCGCCAGGGTTGCGGCCGTTCCGGCCCGGTCCGCGCCGAAGTGGAAATCGGCGCCCACCGTTACATGGCGCGCGCCCACCAGATCCACCAGCACGCGCTGCACGAACTGTTCGGGCGGCAGCGCAGCGAACGCGCGATCAAACGGTATCTGCACCAACAGATCCACGCCCTCCGCCGCCAAGGCGCGGGCCTTGCTGGCGGGCGTGGTCAGGCGGAAAGGCGGGACCGGCCCGTACAGCACGCTGCGCGGATGCGGCTCGAACGTCACCACGCCCAGCAGCCCGCCGCCCAAGCGATCGGCCGCCGCGCGCGCCGCAGCCAGGATCGCGCGGTGGCCAAAATGGACTCCGTCAAAATTTCCGAGCGCCACCGACGCGCCGCGATAGGCGGCAGGCAGCGGGTCTAAGCCGATTGAATGATGCAACTGACCGATTTCCTAATCGTATCGCGCTTTGACGACACTCAATGTCCCTTACACGCATTCCCGCGCCATTTCTACGCGACAAGTTCAAAAAAGCACGAATCGCCCCGCGCCGAAACCCAGCGCCCCGAAGCAGCGGCGGGTCGAGCCACGCCGCACGCCACGTTCGCGAGCGGCCACTTCTGCATCCACTTGGTAGCGCAAGCCGCAGAGTACAACCTATGGATGCGACTATCTATCCGCCGCTACCGGTGATATCTGCCATTGTTGCCATCTTCGGCACATAATAAGGTAGGCGAAATCCAATGTGAGGGCACGGAGGGGCATGTTGGAGCGACTTTTCTTCAAACGGGTCGAACTTTGGTTGATGTTGCTCATTTTGCTGATCGTCGCCATCGGTGGCGCCCTCTTTGGCGCGGTCGTCTACAGTACGGCGAGAGGCTCTGACAGGTTCGGTACCTTGGGGACGGTCGCGGTCTCGATCGCGCAAATGCCGAAACAAGCCATTACCGCGGCAGATCAACTGATCTACGGCAGCAAGCGCGCGTTGCAGCCGACCGCGCAGCGGTTCGAAGGCCGCGCGGGTTTCACCTACGCCTACCAGCCCGGCACGCGGCCCGATCTCGGCTACTTGCTGCTCTCGCGCTATGATGGCAACCTCGAACGGAGCGTTGCCGAACTGGTCGACATGAACACTCAGAAAACCCTGCACCGCTGGTTACCCGACTACGCAGAGATTGACAGCCGCACCCATGTGGTGTCGGCGCTGGACAATAACGCCGACGATCCGCCCGACCGGGTGCGGATGATTCATCCCCTGGTTCTGGCCGACGGCAGCCTTGTATTCGCCAACTTTTATTCACCGTTGGTGAAGGTGGATGCCTGCAGCCGCACGCTCTGGACGATAGACAGATTGTTCCACCACAGCCTGGAACGATCCGCTGACGACGCCATTTGGGTACCGATCCATATCGAACCGCCGACCATCAATCATGCCGATGACACGTTCAGCGAGGACGGCGTCGCCAAGGTCAGTTCGGGCGGTGAGATAGAGTACGAGAAGTCAATTCCCCAGATACTTATCGAAAACAACCTAGAATACTACATTTACGGCCTAGCGGAATATACCGACGACCCCACTCATGTTAATGACATTCAGGAGGCGACGTTTGACAGCCGGTATTGGCGGCGCGGCGACCTGTTCATCAGTGCGCGCAACATTTCTGTGATCTTTCTTTATCGGCCGTCGGAAAACCGCATTATCTGGCACCGGCAATGGGACTGGGTTAACCAACACGACGTCGACATCCTGGACGGTCAGCGGATAGCGATCTTCGACAATCACAAGTACAATTATAACCACTTTGAAGGAGTCGGGGGTCATAATAAAGTCAAGATCTATGATTTTTCCACCGACAAGGTGACGTCGCCATGGGAGACAGCTATGGCGGAGCAAGATCTGCACACGGCTTCGGAGGGCCGGTCGGAAATTCTGAACGACAACGAAGTGTTCATTGAAGAAACCAGCTTTGGCCGAGCGGTGCTGCTCGATAAGTCCGGCGAGGCGACCTGGGAATACATCAACCGCGCCGGCGATGGCATGCTTTATCGTCTGAATTGGAGCCGGATCATCGACCGCAAAACCGGCGACAAACTCGTCGAAACTTTGCGCGCCCATCCCTGCGAATAGACCCGCCTCGACGGCTTCGCTAGACTGGCGCACAGTGCACGGCTCCGGATCCGATCGGATCGGCTGATCCCATATCTCGGCCTGCGTGGCCCGGATGGCAGACCCTGAACACGCGAAGGAATGCCCAATGACCGCCAACCGCATGCAAGACAAGGTCGCCATCGTCACCGGCGCCGCCCCCCGGGGTGACGGGCTCGGCAATGGCATGGCGTGTGCCATGATGTTCGCGGCGGAGGGCGCCAAGGTCGTGCTGGTCAACCGCAAGCGCGAGAAAGCGGACGCCCTGGCCGAGAAAATCCGGGCCGACGGCGGCGAGGCCCATGTCATCCCCTGCGACGTGACCGACGAGAGCCAAGTGCAGGCCATGGTGGCCGAGACGATGGACAAGTACGGCCGGCTCGACGTGCTGCACAACAACGCCGGCATCGGCGGTGGCGGGTCGTTGGAAAAGACCGACATGGCCGGCTGGCAAAAGGTCATCGGCCTGAACATGACCGGCGTCATGCTCTGCGCCCAGGCGGCGGTTCCGGCCATGCGCCAGGGTGGACGGGGTGGCTCGATCATCAATGTCTCGTCGATTGCGGGCGCTTCGGGCCTGCTGCGCGAACTCGGGCGGCGCCTTCGCCTATACCGCCACCAAGGCCGGCCTGCACGGCATCACCATGTCCATTGCCGCCGACTACGCAAAGGAGCAGATCCGCTGCAACACGCTGGTGGTGGGCTCGGTCTACACGCCCATGGTGGCGCACCAGGGCGAGGAAGCCCGCCAGCGCCGGGCCAAGATGGTGCCGCTGCAAATCGAGGGCACCGCGTGGGACGTGGCCTATGCCGCCACCTTCCTCGCCAGCGAGGAGTCGCGCTGGATAACGGGCATTCAACTGCCGGTCGATGGCGGCCTGTTGGCGACTCGGCAATGGCCAGCTTAGAGTAGGCAATGAATTAACGAAATCGCCTCCAGAGGAAATTCGCCCTATGAACTGGCAACCAGAACTCGACGAACTCGCCCGGCGCGAGGCTATGGCCCGCGAAATGGGCGGACCGGATAAAATAAAGCGCCAGCATGATGGCGGCCGCCTGACCGTGCGGGAGCGGGTCGAGGGGCTGGCCGATTCCGGCTCGTTCCACGAACTGGGCGCCATCGCCGGCAAGGCAGAGTACGACGACAACAACGACTTGGTGAAGCTCACGCCCTCCAACTGCGTCTTTGGGCGCGCGCTGATCGACGGCCGCCCGGCCGTTATCTGCGGCGACGACTTTACCGTGCGCGGCGGTTCGGCGGATGCCACCATCAAGGGCAAGCCGCATCTGGCTGAAACCATGGCGAACGAGCTGCGCATCCCCATAATCCGCGTGATCGAAGGCTCGGGTGGCGGCGGCTCGGTCCGCACCATCGAGACCACGGGCCGCGCCAACCTGCCGGGGGGGCAAGGCACCTCCAGCCGCTTCGACCTGATCGCGGCCAATCTGGCAACCGTACCCGTGGTGGCGCTGGGCCTCGGTTCGGTCGCGGGGCTGGGCGCGGCGCGGGTTTCGGCGAGCCATTTCTCGGTCATGACCAAGGACACGTCGGCCATGTTCGTCGCCGGCCCACCGGTGGTAAAGGGCATCGGCCAGGATCTGACCAAACAAGAGCTTGGCGGCTGGCGCATCCAGACGAGGGCGGGCGGCGTGGACAACGCCGTGAATTCAGAGGAAGAGGCGTTCGAGGCCGCGCGGCAGTTTCTCTCCTACCTGCCCTCCTCCGTCTATGATTTGCCTCCGCGGGCCGAGCCCGCTGCCGCCGCCGATCAGGAGCCGCTGATCACGGCCATCCCAAAGCAGCGGCGCAAGGCCTATCGCATGCGCCCGATCATCGAGCGGCTGGCCGACCCCGACAGCTTTTTTGAGATCGCGCCTAATTTCGGGCGTTCCATCATTACTGGATTGGCGCGCATCGACGGCTGGCCCGTCGCCGTGATGGCGAGCGATCCCTACCATTACGGCGGTGCCTGGACCGCGGATTCCTGCCAAAAGACCGTGCGGCTTGTGGATCTGGCGGAGACCTTCCACCTGCCCGTACTCTATCTGGCGGATTGCCCCGGCTTTTTGATCGGCAAGGAGGCGGAAGAGACCGGCACCATCCGCCACGGCGTCCGCGCTATGGCCGCCATCAACCAATCGACCATACCTTGGTGCGCCATCGTTGTGCGCAATGCCTTCGGCGTGGCCGGCGGCGCGCACGTGCCGGTTGGCCGGTTCGTCACCCGCTATGCCTGGCCGAGCGGTTTCTGGGGCTCGCTGCCGCTGGAAGGCGGGATCGAGGCCGCCTATCGCGCCGAGGTCGCGGCGGCGGACGATCCGGCGGAAGAGTTAAAGCAAATCGAAGAACGGTTGGAAAAGCTGCGAAGCCCCTTCCGCACAGCCGAAGCCTTCTGGATCGAGGAGATCATCGATCCGCGCAAGACCCGCGGTCTTTTGGAGGAATGGGCGAATCTGGCGGCCCCGCTACGAGAGCCTGGCCTGCGACGCTTTCCCATGCGGCCTTAGCAGAACGAGGGCGTTCGCGGCCTCTTCCCGCGCGTCCACCACGTCGGCGCTCTGGGGCTGCCGCGCCGGCTCGCGCTCCAGCATACGTTCGACCGCGACCGGGACGGCCAGCCTGCGACCGGCCGGAGAATAGTAGCTGCCATTGATCTGGGTGCGGGCACCCGCGACTGCGAGAAACCGTTCGGCCAACGTCCAATCCGGCCGCTTCGGACTGTGCCAGAAGTGATCCAGGCTGCCCGTGTTGACCAGACCCGGCACCTTGTAGAACGCTTCGCCCATGACAATGGTCGGCAGCGCCTTGATGGCAGCCGTCAGGCCGGCGGTGCTGTTCACGGTCACCATGCCCCGGGCCGTGGCCATCAGGTCCGTCAACGAACCCGTCGGCAGGAAAACAAGGCGATCTTCGATGCCATGCGCCTTGCCGGCCAAGTAAACCGCCATCTCCTGCGGCTCGATGCCATAGTCCAGCGGATGGGCCTTGAAAACCAGCTTCGCGTCCGGCGGCGCGTAACGGGCAAAGCTTTCGGTCACGAAGTTGATGAATTGTACGACATTCTTGAAGTCGGAATGCTCTTCGATCTGGGTGTCGCCCGATTTTTGCAACGCGCAGAGGAAAAACGGCGCTTCGCCATGGATTACCTCGTGCTCCGCCTTGCGCTGCCGCCGCCGGGTCAGCCGGTCCATGCTGACACGGGTCAGGTAGCCGAGCGCCTGTCTCAGCGGCGAGGACGGCCAATTCGCATTATACCGGCGATAGAGCGGTTTGGCGGCATAATGAGCCAGGCAGTGGGCGATGGTATAACCCACATGATAGGGCATCATCGGCCCGAAACGTTTCGGCGGCAGCGCCGTCTGTTCTTCCGCATTCCGATAAGCTTGCGGCTCCAACGGCAGGCTGGAGTAACCGTTGACGCCGTTACGGTCCAAGGTAATATAGTATGGCCGAACGTAACCCAACTCATAGACGTGCCGCACCAGGCCCCGGCGCGCGGCTTCCTTCAGCAGGACGCGACTGTAGCAGCCGCAGTCGCCATAGGTCACGACGTCGGTGAACTGATGGCGTCGCATTAACGCGACCAGCCACTTGCGCCAATCTTCCGGCCGGCCGCGATAGACGGCAACATCCCGAAATCCCCAGTCGAGCCAGTCCCCGCCATGCAGATGCACATGCAAGACGGCCGCGCCCTGTTGCTTCAGCCGCTGCGCCACCTGCCGGAAAAAGGGACCAAACGGGCCGCCGAGAAACAGAAAACGACGGCCGACCGCTCGGCCCGTCATTTCTCGGCGACCGGGATTATTCAACGCCTCCAAATCACTACCCCTAATTCGGCACACCTTTACCGGCGGACTTTGTCTCTCCGGTCGGCGCTTCTCGGACGCTTACGCCCTTGGTTAACCCTATCGCTACCCGAATAACTGCACATATCTTCGGTCATGCTGTGAACCGTAATGCATGCTGTTACACGATTTGCGGCGCGCTGTGTCAGGAAAATGCCTGCATCCCCGTAATGGCCCGCCCCAAAATCAGCGCGTGCACGTCATGCGTACCTTCGTAGGTGTTTACCGCTTCCAAATTCATCATATGCCTGACGACATGGTATTCGTCATGAATGCCGTTCCCGCCGTGCATATCTCGCGCCACCCGCGCAATATCGAGCGCTTTGCCGCAATTGTTGCGTTTGACGAGCGAGATCATCGCCGGCGCTGCGGCATTTTCGTCCATCAGGCGGCCAACCTGGAGCGAGGCTTGCAGGCCCAGCGCGATCTCGGTCTGCATGTCGGCCAGCTTTTTCTGGACCAGTTGATTCGCGGCGAGCGGCCGGCCGAATGCCTTGCGGTTCAGGGTGTAATCGCGTGCGGCGTGAAAGCAGAACTCGGCCGCGCCCATCGCGCCCCAGGAAATGCCGTATCGGGCCTTGTTCAGGCACCCGAACGGTCCGCCAAGCCCCTTGGCGCCCGGCATGTAGTTGGCGTCCGGCACAAAAACGTTGTCCAGCACGATCTCGCCCGTGGGTGAGGCGCGCAGTGAAAACTTGCCCTCGATCTTGGGCGTCGACAGGCCCTTCATGCCGCGCTCGACGATGAAGCCGCGAATGTCACCGTCCTCGTCCTTGGCCCAGACGACCATGACGTCGGCGATGGGGCTGGAGGTGATCCACATCTTGGCGCCGTTCAACACATAGCCGCCGTCGGCTTTTTTGGCGCGGGTTTTCATCCCGCCCGCGTCGGAGCCGTGATCCGGCTCGGTCAGGCCGAACGCGCCGACCCATTCGCCAGAGGCGAGCTTCGGCAGAACGCGCTCTTTCTGCTCTTCGGTGCCATAGGTGTAGATCGGCCACATCACCAGCGAGGACTGCACGCTCATCGCACTGCGATAGGCGCTGTCGCAGCCCTCCACGGCGCGCGCGATCAGCCCATACATGACGGCCGAGCCGCCCGGGCAGCCATAGCCTTCCAGACCGATGCCCAGGAAGCCGGCCTCTCCCATTTTCTTGTAAACATTGCGGTCGAAGGTCTGATTGCGGTTCGCCTCCAGCACGCCGGGAAACAATTCCTCGTCCGCGAAGCGCTTGGCCATGTCAGAGGCCATCCGCTCGTCCTCGGAGAGCTGGCCCGTCAACAGCAACGGGTCGGCCCAATCGAAGGGAGGTAGCGTAGAAGATGATTTCGCGGGCGGAGGACTTGCGGGGACGGTGGCGGGATTGGCCATGCTTCATGCCTTCCGAATTTTGGAAATATTAACGAATTTTTTACCTCCTCACCACGAAACTCGCCCCAAAAGCAAGCGCTTTGCGTTTTCGATCAGTGATCCGGTATGCCGGTATAGGCCGCATCGCCCCATACGGACCGGACGCGCTCGTCCCTGCCGCACCGCCAGCGGTAGAACTTATACGTTAACGCGTTCTTCTCGTAATAATCCTGGTGATAGCCCTCGGCCGGATAGAATATGCCCGCATCCTCGATCGGCGTCACGATGGGCTGGCCGAGGTCGTCTTCGGCTTGTGCCTTGGTTTCCTCCGCGATCCGGCGTTGCTCCGGCCCCGAAACAAACACCGCGCTTTCATAGGGCTCGCCCCGGTCGCAGAACTGGCCGCCGTCATCGGTCGGGTCGATGGATCGCCAAAACGCTACCATGAGTTGCTCATACGATATCACTGCGGGATCGAAGCGGATGCGCACGGCCTCCCGGTGGCCGGTGGTTTTGCCGCCGACCTGTTCGTAAGTCGGATTCGGCACATGACCGCCGGTGTAGCCCGAAACGGTCTCCAGCACGCCGGGCACACGATCAAAGTCCGCTTCAACGCACCAAAAGCAGCCGCCCGCAACGATCGCGGAGGCTGCGGGATCGCTTGCCCTGGGCTGGCTCCCGGCCGTCTGGGGGGCCGTCACCAAACAGAGCAGCATCGCCAGCGCCACAACCCGCCGCTTTCCATCCCCCGATTTTTCAGCCCCGAAATATCCGAATAGCATCGTCGTTTTCCTTGAAATTTCACCGCTTCCCCTTGCGGACTTAATGTCTATAACAGCCTGACCGAACGGAATTCCATGCACAGACGGTTCACACTGCGGTGTACAATCGCGGCGGCCGCAACGGTCCCGGCTCTGTCTCGTTCTGCCGGAATCGGAAACTATCTGCGTGTTTGACGGCCCATCGACAGCATGATTACTACGCGGCAAAACCATTAGTCGGAACAGCGGAACGCCCATGGAGTATTTCGCCCAACAGTTGATCAACGGCCTGACCCTTGGCTCGATCTATGGGTTGATCGCCATCGGTTACACCATGGTCTACGGCATCATCGGCATGATCAACTTCGCCCACGGCGAAGTATTCATGATCGGGGCGTTCGTGGCCTTGATCGCCTTCCTGGCGGTGATGGCAACCGGCATCGCGTTCGTCCCGATCATCCTGCTCATCATGCTGGCGAGCGCCATGATCTTCACCGCCGCCTATGGCTGGACGGTGGAGAGGATCGCCTACCGCCCGTTGCGCGGCTCCTTCCGCCTCGCCCCGCTGATCAGCGCCATCGGCATGTCGATTTTCCTGCAGAACTTCGTGCAGTTGCTGCAGGGCGCGCGCGTCAAGACCATGCAGCCGCTGATCTCCGGCGGCGTCACGCTGATGGAAAAGGACGGCTTTACGGTCGTCCTTTCTTTTATGCAGATCCTGATCATCGGCCTGACGCTCGGCCTTATGGTGGCGTTCTGGATGCTGCTGGAGCGCACGAACTTCGGCCGCATGCAGCGCGCCTGCGAGCAGGACCGCGGCATGGCCGGCCTGCTGGGCGTGGACGTAGACCGTACCATCTCGCTGACCTTCGTCACCGGCGCGGCGCTCGCCTCGATCGCGGGGATCATGTTCCTGCTCTACTACGGCGTGATCGACTTCTTCATCGGCTTTCTGGCCGGGCTGAAGGCGTTCACGGCGGCGGTGCTGGGCGGCATCGGCTCGCTGCCGGGCGCGATGCTGGGCGGCATCCTGATCGGCCTGATCGAGGCGTTCTGGGCAGGCTATTTCACCACTGAATACAAGGACGTGGCCGCCTTCGCCATTCTGGTGCTGGTGCTGATCTTCCGCCCCACGGGCCTCTTGGGCCGGCCGGAAGTGGAGAAGGTCTGATGGCGCTGCAAGCTGGTCTCAAGGAAGCTGGCGCCGCCGCTCTGCTCGCCATGGTTCTGGCGATCCCGCTGGTGGGCTTTGAGACGGTGGAGCAGGGCTCCTCCCTCGGCATCGACACGCGCATGATCTGGGTGCCCGTCGTGGGCGGCATCGTCTTCGCGGGCCGCCTGACGCTGATCGCCTGGCGGTCGCGCAAGGGGGCCGGCCAACCGAATGCGGTCTCTAATGCGCTCGCCGGTTTCGGCGACGGCATCCATACCTTCCTGCCTTATATCGCTATGGCGGGCATCGCCTTTGCAGTCATCATGCCGTTCCTGCCTTTCGCCAACCGAACGGTGGTGGACCTGGCGACCCTGGTCCTGATCTATGTCATGCTGGGCTGGGGCCTGAACATCGTGGTTGGCTGGCTGGCCTGCTCGATCTCGGCTATGTCGCCTTTTACGCCATCGGCGCCTATTCGTTCGCCATGCTGGCGATGCACGCGGATTTTTCCTTCTGGATGGCCCTGCCGTTCGCCGGCGCCTTTGCCTGCCTGTTCGGCGTCATCCTGGGCTTTCCGGTTCTGCGGCTGCGCGGCGACTATCTGGCCATCGTCACGCTCGGTTTCGGCGAGATGGTCCGCATCATCCTCTTGAACTGGTACAAGGTCACGGGCGGCCCGGACGGTATTTCCGGCATCCCGCGGCCCACCCTGTTCGGGCTGGAATTCTCCCGCAGCGGCGATGCCAGCTTTCACGAGTTTTTCGGCCTGGACTACTCGTCCATGCACCGCCTGATCTTCCTTTACTATTTGATTCTGGCCCTGGCGCTGATTACCAATTGGGCGACGCTGCGCCTGCGCCGTCTGCCCATCGGCCGGGCCTGGGAGGCGTTGCGCGAAGACGAGATCGCCTGCCGCGCGCTCGGTTTGAACCCGACCGCGGTCAAGCTCTCGGCCTTTGCCACCGGCGCGATGTTCGGCGGCTTCGCCGGCGCGTTTTTCGCGACCCGCCAGGGGTTTATCAGCCCCGAAAGCTTCACCTTCATCGAAAGCGCCATCATTCTTGCCATTGTCGTCATGGGGGGCATGGGCAGCCAGATGGGCGTCGTCATTGCCGCCATCGTCATGATCGGCCTGCCGGAATGGTTCCGTGGATTGCAGGAATACCGGATGCTGTTTTTCGGTGCGGGCATGGTGCTGATCATGGTCTGGCGGCCGCGCGGCCTCCTGAGCCGGCGCGAGCCCACGATCCGGCTCAAGCAGCGCGAGGAAGGGGCCGCTTCATGACCGCTCCCCTGCTGACAATCGAACACCTGACCATGCGCTTCGGCGGCCTGACCGCCATCGACGATCTGTCGTTCGAGGCAAATGCCAACGCCATCACCGCAATTATCGGGCCGAACGGCGCGGGCAAGACCACCGTCTTCAACTGCCTGACCGGCTTCTACAAGCCGACGGTCGGCCGCCTGACACTGAACCGGGGCGGGCGGGAATTTCTGCTGGAGCAGATGGAGGGCTTCGACATCGCCCGCCATGCCGGCGTCGCCCGCACCTTTCAGAACATCCGCCTGTTCCCGCGCATGAGCGTGCTGGAGAACCTGCTGGTCGCCCAGCACGGCCCCCTGATGCGGGCCAGCAAATTCTCGTTTGCCGGCCTTTTCGGCCTGCCCTCCTACCGGGCCGCCGAGCGCGAGGCGGTGGAATTCGCCCGCTCCTGGCTCGCCCGTATCCGGCTGGAGGACCGGGCCGACCAGGATGCCGGCAGCCTGCCCTATGGCGCGCAGCGGCGGCTGGAGATCGCACGGGCCATGTGCACACGCCCGGCATTGCTCTGTCTGGACGAGCCAGCGGCCGGCCTGAACCCGCGGGAAAGCTATGAGCTCAACACGCTGCTGCAAGGCATCCGCGACGAGCTCGGCATCGGCATTCTGTTGATCGAACACGACATGAGCGTGGTGATGGAGATTTCCGACCACATCATTGTCCTCGACTATGGCAGCAAGATCTCCGACGGCGATCCTGAGTTCGTGCGCAACGATCCGGCCGTGATCCGCGCCTATCTGGGTGCCGACGAAGACGACGAGATCGAGGTAATCTGATGCCGGAAACGTCGGACACAGCGATCCTCGAAATTCAGGGCGTCCAAACCTTCTACGGCAATATCCAGGCGCTGCATGGCGTGGACCTGACCGTCGGGCGCGGCGAAATCGTCACCTTGATCGGCGCGAACGGCGCCGGGAAGTCCACTCTGCTCATGACGATCTGCGGCGACCCGCGGGCGCGCAACGGCCGCGTGGTGTTCGAAGGCGAGGACATCACGCGACAGCCGACCTTCGCCATCGTCCGGCGCGGCATCGCGCAAGCGCCGGAAGGCCGCCGCATCTTTCCCAAGATGACGGTGCTGGAAAACCTGCAACTGGGCGCCATCACCGCGCCCGAGGGCCATTTCCAGCGCAATCTGGAGGCGGCGTTCGAGCTTTTCCCTCGCCTGGCGGAGCGGCGCGCGCAGCGGGGCGGCACGCTTTCCGGGGGCGAGCAGCAGATGCTGGCCATCGCCCGCGCACTCATGAGCGACCCGAAGCTGCTGTTGCTCGACGAGCCCTCGCTCGGTCTCGCGCCCATGATCGTGAAGCAGATCTTCGCCGCCATCGCCGCCGTCAACGCCGAGCGCGGCATGACCGTGTTCCTGGTGGAGCAGAACGCCTTTCACGCGCTCCGCCTTGCCCATCGCGGCTATGTGATGGTGAACGGCCGCATCACGCTGTCCGGCACCGGCCGGGAGCTGTTGGCCAACGAAGAGGTGCGCGCCGCCTATCTGGAGGGAGGCCATTGATGGAGGGGCTATTAGAAGGCCTGCTCGGCACGACGCTGGATGTCTGGATCGGCGTCACCCTGATCCTGACCGGCGGGGCCGGCTACATGACCGGCCAGGCTATCGCCCGCACCTGGCGACCGCTATGGCAGGTGGTGGCGTATGGCCTGTTGCTGGCCGTCGTCTCGCGCTTTTTCATCTATGCCCTGTTCGACGACCGCATGTTGCTGCTCTCCGGCTATCTGATCGACGCGGCGGTGATCGTTACGATAGGCCTGTTCGCGTTCCGCCTGAACCGGGTGCAGATGATGGTGAAGCAATATCCCTGGCTCTACGAGCGCGCGGGCATGCTCGGCTACCGGGCGCGGCAGATCGGCTAGCCGCGGCTAAAAAATCCTACGTGACTCCGTTGAGCGAACCGCGCAAACTCTGGAGCCGGAAGGAATGAAAGAGCCATGAACACTGAACGGATGCGGGTGTGGTTCCTCAATCTGGGCCACTTCGTTGACCATTTCTGCATGCTGATTTTCGCGACGGCCGTCATCACCATGGCCAGCGAATTCGACATGTCCTATGGCGCGCTGCTGGCGGTGGCGACGCCCGGTTTCATCCTGTTCGGTGCGGCGGCGCTCGGCGCCGGCTGGCTCGGCGACCGGTGGAGCCGCAACAACATGCTGGTGGTGTTTTTTATCGGCATTGGCGCGGCAATCATCCTGGTGGGCCTGTCCACCAGCGTGACCATGATCGGCGTCAGCCTGGCGCTGGTCGGCTTGTTCGCCGCCATCTATCACCCCGTCGGCATCGCCATGCTGGTCCAGGGCGCGCCGCGGCTCGGCCTGCGCCTCGGCGTGAACGGCATTTTCGGCAATATGGGCGTCGCCGTCGCGCCGCTCGCGACCGGCTTCCTGATCGCCGCATTCGATTGGCGGATCGCCTTCATTGTGCCGGGCATCTTCTGCATCGGCTTGGGCGTCGCCTTCTATTATTTCGCCAAGGCCGGTTATTCGGTTGCACCCACCGGCCCGAAGACCCGCAAGGAGCCCGTGGCCTTCATGCCCGGCTGGCAGCGCGTGCTGGGGGTGGTTGCGGTCATGACCCTGGTCGGCGGGCTGGTGTTCAATTCCACCACCGTCGCCCTGCCCAAGCTGTTCGACGAGCGCCTGACCAACGTGGCGGACAATCTGATCGGCTTCACCGCCCTGGCGGCACTGGTCTATGCCTGTGCCAGCTTTGCCCAACTCGCCAGCGGCCTCGCCATCGACCGGTTCGCCGTCAAGCCGGTGCTGCTCGCCACCATCGGCCTGCAGGTGCTGATGATGCCGATTGTCGCCATGCAAACCGGCTGGCCTCTGTTCGCCGCCAGCTTCGTGATGATGCTGGCCGTCTTTGGCCAAATCCCGATTACCGACACGCTGATCACCCGCTATACGCCAGACGCCGTGCGCGGACGCGTGTTCTCGCTGAAATACATTCTCAATTTGGGTGTGGGTTCGATGGCGGTGCCGACCATCTGGTACATGCACGATTATGGCGGCGGCTTTTACGCGCTCTTCTGGACGCTGTTCGGCTGCGCCTCGCTGGTCTTTGTCGCGGCCATGACCCTGCCCTATCGCCGCCACGTCGCCGAAGCCGTCCCGGCCGAGTAGTGCCAAACACTCAGGAGTTTGCCGATGCCCGGTCTCAAGAGTATCGAAGCGCACTACAGCGGGAGCGGCAACGACATAGCCGCCCGCATACTGGCAGCGCTGGGGCCGGGTGCGACCGCAACGCCGGATGCCCTGGCGCCGTTCGACCATTTCCATGGACGGGGCCTGGCGGCGACCCGACAAATGGTTGTCCTACTGGAGCCACAGCCGGGTGAGCGGATCCTGGATCTGGGCTGCGGCATCGGCGGGCCGGCGCGCTGGATCGCCGCGCACTATGACTGCCACGTGACTGGCATCGACCTGACCGCCGTTTTCTGCGAAGCGGCCCAACAGTTGACGGCAGCCACCGGCCAAGCCGACGTGGTCGAAATCCATCATGGCAGCGCACTGTCGACGCCGTTCTCGGGCGGTTCGTTCGACCGTGCCTACTCGCAGAACGTCATCATGAACATCGCCGACAAGCCCGGCTTTTACCGCGAGGCCTTTAGGGTGCTGAAGCCCGGTGGCATCCTGGCGATGTCCTTCATCGCCGATGGTCCGAATGGCCCGCCCTACTATCCCGCCATGTGGGCGGCGAGCGCCGCGGACAGCTTCCTCGCTTCGGCGGCGGACACGCGCCGGGATGTGGAAGCTGCCGGCTTCGCGATCGAGGCGCTGGAAGAGAAGGTCGAGCAGCCCGGCCCTGAGATTGACACGGAAATCGAGATGGCGGCGAATGCCCCGCTCGCCGGGCCCGGCATTCATGTCCTCGTCGGCGACGAGTTCCGCGAGCGCACCATCAACTCGCTCCGCAGCCGCCGCGACCTCCGCGTGACGCGCATCGACGCGCGCGCCCGCAAACCCGCTTAATCACGCGAACCGAAGGATTTATGACGATGAACACCGAAACCTTCACCGCCGAGGCTAAAGCCGCCGGTTTCAATGAGATTTACGAGCGCGACCTCACCGTCGCCACCGGCCCGGAACCGCACGCCCACGATTTTGACGCGCGGCTGATGGTGACCGGCGGCTCGATCACGCTGACCATCGACGGCAAGCCCGCCACCTATACCGCCGGAGAGGTCTGCGAGGTGCCGCGCGGCACCATGCACGCCGAAAAAGTCGGCCCGGATGGTGTGCAGCTCTTGGTTGCCAAGCGCGTAAGATAGAGCGCCGGCGCGTGAAAGGGCCGGACCCAACACTTCACACCATCGAATTCCGGATCCTGCGCTATCGTAACAGCCGCGGCGCATTTTCGGTGCTGGTCAAAGACCTGGACCAGTGCACACGGCAGGTCGAGGACGGCACATCCTGCAAGGTCGAGTTGCGCTCCAAATGGCACGACCTGGAAGAAATCAACATCGCCATGCAAGGCGCGGGTCGCCCGGAGCCGGAAAGCGAGCACAAGCGGCTTTCGGAAATTGTTCTGGACGAGATGATCGCCATCGCCCGGGCTAACCGTTAGGCGCCCTCACTGGGGTTATGGCGACCACAAGGACGCGTTCGGCCCCAAAGACATGTGCTATGTCGCACCCTAGGTTGAGCGCACCAACGCTACGTCGTTCCAGAATGTCATGGTTTTTGACGGCACCGCAGATGCTCAGTCAGGGCCCCTGAACGTGCTTGTAGAGGGTAATATAATAGCAGAAATTTCGGCCGATCCGATTTCTGTAGACCGGAGCGCCGACACCGTGATCGTCACGGGCAAAGGACGCACATTAATGCCCGGACTGATCGATGCGCATGTTCACATGATGATGTCGGATGCGCCCCTTCAGGCGCTGATGAGCGCGCCATCGGACTATGTCACTCTGGTAGCCGGACGCGGCGCCACGGCAACGCTGATGCGGGGATTCACTTCGGTCCGCGACGCGGGCGGGCCAACATTCGGGCTGAAAAAGGCCATCGACGAGGGGGTAATTCCCGGGCCGCGAGTTTGGCCGTCGGAAGCCACAATCTCCCAAACCTCTGGTCATGGTGACTTCCGGTCTGCCGCACACGACATTCCGGCCGGTCCCAACAGAGGCATGACTTCACCGAAAAGCTTGGCTTTGCCGCCGTCGCCGATGGTCGCGCAGAAGTATTGCGCGCCGTACGCGAGCAATTGATGCGCGGGGCGAGCCAGATCAAACTAATGGCTGGGGGCGGTGTCGCCTCCGACTACGATCCGCTAGACGTTGTGCAGTACACGGAAGAAGAAATGCGTGCCGCGGTCGAGGCGGCTGCCGCCTGAAATACGTACGTGACCGTGCATGCCTATACACCTGCTGCCATCCAGCAGGCGATACGGGCCGGCGTTCAATGCATCGAGCATGGCCAACTTGCCGACGAAGAAACCGCCTGAATGGTGAAGGAGGCGGATATCTGGTGGAGCATGCAGCCCTTCCTGAATGATGAGGATGCAATTCCGTTCCCGGAAGGATTGGCAAACCGAAAAAAGCAGCTTGAGATGACGAACGGCACAGACAAAGCCTACGATTTGGCGAAAAAGGTTGGCATCAAGCTCTCGTGGGGAACCGATACCCTCTTTGACCCTGTGCTCGCGACAAAGCAGGGTAAGCAACTCGCCAAGATGGAACGGTGGTCCACGCCTGCGGAAACGTTGCCAATGGCCACGCGTAATAATGCCGAACTCTTGGCTATGTCCGGGCCGCGCTCACCGTATCCGGGCCGCGTTGGCGTCGTCGAGGAAGGCGCGCTCGCGGACCTGCTTCTTGTTGACGGTACCCACTCAACGATCTTGCACTGGTAGCCTTCCCTGATACGAACTTCGTCGCCATCATGAAAGATGGCGTCGTCTATAAAAATCTCTTGGACAGATAAATCCCTTTTGGCGAGGAGGGCCGCATGAGCTTCCTGCCCGGCCCTGCCCGGCTGGAGAGGCGCCGATAGACATTGCGCCGCGCCAGTCCTATATCCCAGCGTCATGACGCACCCACCGCTCCCCTTCCGCAAGATGCACGGGCTCGGCAATGATTTTGTCGTGCTGGATGCCCGCACGCGCGCGCTCGATTTGAGCGAGGCACAGGTGCGGCGCATCTCCGACCGCCATACCGGCGTCGGCTGCGATCAGTGCATCATCGTCCGCCCGCCAAGGGACCCGGCGGCCGACGCCTTTATGGAAATCTACAATCAGGACGGGGCCGAGGTCGAGGCTTGCGGCAACGCCACCCGCTGCATCGCCAAGCTGCTGATCGCCGAAACCGGCCGCGAGCGGGTTACGATCGAAACCGTGGCCGGCCTGCTACAAGGCGCGCGCTCTAAACATGGCTTCAGTGTCGACATGGGGGTCGCGCGCACCGAGTGGCAGAGCATCCCGTTGGCGCGTGAAACGGACACGCTGGCCGTGCCGCTGGGCCGGGACGACGTGCCGGCCCCGGTCGCCACCAATATCGGCAACCCGCACGCAACCTTTTTCGTTGACGATGCCGAAGCCGTCGCACTCGCCGACCTCGGGCCCGGTCTGGAGCATCATCCGATGTTTCCGGCTCGCGCCAATATTGGCTTCGCCAGCGTCACCGCGCCCGATACGCTGCGCCTGCGCGTCTGGGAGCGCGGCGTCGGTATCACGCGTGCCTGCGGCTCGGCCGCCTGCGCCGCCGTTGTCGCCGGTGCCCGGCGCGGGCTTACCGGCCGCAAGATCCGCATCGACATGGACGGCGGCGCGCTGTTTATGGAATGGCTAGCCAATGAGCATGTGCTGATGACCGGCCCCGCGACGCTGATCTATGAGGGCACCATCAACCCTGCACTGCTCGACGAGAGCGAAGACGAGGCGGCATCATGAGCGGCCCCCAGGTGATCAATTTCGGCTGCCGCCTGAACGCCTATGAGGCAGAGGTGATGCGCAATCTGGCACCCGAAGACGCCGACGCCATCATTGTCAACACCTGCGCCGTCACCGCGGAGGCCGAGCGCCAAGCCCGCCAGGCGATCCGCAAGGCACGGCGCGAGAATCCCTCCGCCCGCATCGTCGTCACCGGCTGCGCCGCCCAGATCGCGCCCGCCAACTGGAGCGAGTTGGCGGAAGTGGATGCGGTGCTGGGCAACCAGGAGAAGCTTCAGACCGGCTCGCTGCGCAAGGCGTTGGCGCCCAATGGCCCCGCCCTGCTCGTCAACGACATCATGGCGGCGCGGGAGACGGCGGCGCACCTGATCGACGGCTTCGACGGCCGCGCCCGCGCCTTCGTCCAGGTCCAGCAGGGCTGCGACCATCGCTGCACTTTTTGCATCATCCCCTATGGCCGCGGTCCGAACCGCTCGGTCCCCATCGGCGTGCTGGTGGAGCAGGTGCGGACACTGGTCGCGCAGGGCTTCAAGGAAGTGGTCCTCACCGGCGTCGACGTGACCGCCTATGGCGCCGACCTGCCGGGCCAGCCGCGGCTCGGCCAAATGATCCGCCGCCTGCTCGCCTCGGTGCCGGACCTGCCGCGCCTGCGCCTCTCCTCGCTGGATGTGGCGGAGGTCGATGTCGACCTCTGGCGTCTGATTGCCGGCGAGCCCCGGCTGATGCCGCACCTGCACCTGTCGCTACAGGCGGGTGCTGACCTGATCCTGAAGCGCATGAAGCGCCGGCACCTGCGCGGCCAAGCCATCGACTTTTGCACGGAGGCACGGCGGCTGCGGCCCGATATCACCTTCGGCGCGGACCTGATCGCCGGCTTCCCCACCGAAACGGAAGAGCATTTCCAACAGTCGCTCGACCTGGTCGCGGAATGTGGCCTGACCTGGCTGCACGTCTTTCCCTACTCCGCCCGCGACGGCACGCCCGCCGCCCGCATGCCGCAAATGCCCGGCAATATGCGCAAGGAACGCGCCGCCCGCCTGCGTGCCGCCGGAGAAGCCGCGGTGCAGACTCACCTCGCCAGCCGCTTCGGTGCACAGGATAACGTGCTGGTGGAGCGTGCAGGCTTCGGCCGGACCGAAGGCTTTGCTCCCGTCAAGACGCCGGACGACTTGCCGGAAGGCACGATCGCGCCGATGCGCCTGACCGGCATTGCCGACCATCACCTTATTGCAAAGACTGCTTAACCAACTATGGCTGACGAACAGAAGCGCCGCGGCTTTTTCGGCCGCCTGAGAGCCGGGCTCTCCCGCTCGACGGAGCGGCTGACCTCCAGCATTACCGGCGTGTTTGCCACCCGCCGCCGGCTGGATGACGAGGCGTTGGAGGAATTGGAAGACGTCCTCATCATGGCGGACCTCGGCCCCGCCACCGCCGCCAAGCTGACCGCCAACCTGGCGCGGGAGAAATTCGACAAGGAAGTGACGGACCGGGAGGTGCGCGAGGCCTTCGCCGAAGACATTGCGGCCATGCTGGAGCCCGTAGCGCACCCGCTAGAGCTCAATGCGGCCAACAAGCCCCACGTGATCCTGGTGGTCGGCGTTAACGGCACCGGCAAGACCACGACCATCGGCAAGCTTGCCCAGCAGTTCCGGGCCGAAGGCAAATCCGTAATGATGGCCGCGGGCGATACCTTCCGGGCCGCCGCCGTCGAGCAGTTGCAGATCTGGAGCGAGCGCACCGGCTCGCAGTTCGTCTCGGGCAAGCACGGGGCGGATGCGGCGGGCCTGGCCTTCGGTGCGCTGGAGCAGGCGCGGAAAAGCAGCGCCGACGTGCTGCTGATCGACACCGCCGGCCGTCTGCACAACAAAGACAATCTGATGGCCGAGCTGCAAAAGATCGCCCGAGTTATCAAGAAACTCGATCCGCAGGCGCCGCACGACACCGTGCTGATCCTCGACGCCACCACCGGCCAGAACGCGCACGCCCAGGTCGAGACTTTCCGCGAAATGGTGAACATCACCGGCCTGATCGTGACCAAGCTGGACGGCACCGCGCGCGGCGGCGTGCTGGTGGCGCTGGCGGAGAAATTCGGTTTGCCTGTCCACGCCATCGGCGTCGGCGAGACGGCGGACGACATGCGCCCGTTCGCACCCGAGGACTTTGCCCGCTCGCTGATGGGCCTGAACGCGGATGAAAAGGCCGAGCCGATGGAACCTGTGGCGCTCGCCGTGGATCAACTGCCCGAAGACCCGGCGCCGGACGTTCTGGAGACCGAACGCGAAGAAATTGCGTCGGTGACGACTGAGCCCGAGGTTCCCGAAGCAGCGGAACCATGGGAACCGCAGACGGAAGCCGAGCAGGCCATGGCGGACCGGCAGGACGAGCCGGTATCCGAGCCGTCAGAGGTCAAAGACGCAGGATCGCCGGACGAGCCGGCCGAGGACGAGCCGGCCGAGGAAGAGTTGTCCGCGGAAGAGCCGGCCGAGGACAAAACACCCGCAGACGACCAGCCAAAGGACGAGTTCCCACGCAAGCGGCGGCTGTTCGGTCGTCTGCGCTGGTAGGGTTCGCCGATTGGCTTGGCTCTTACTCGCCGTCACCGTGGTGCTGGAAGTGGTCGCCACGACCCTGCTGAAGATGTCGGGCGGTCCTACGGACAAGCCTTTCATCTTCACGGGCGCAATGCTGAGCTACGGCATCTGTTTCTGGGCACTGTCGCTCGCCTTCAAGAGCATCCCCTTCACCATCGCCTACGCCATTTGGGCCGGTGCCGGAATGGCGCTGATCGTGCTGGTCGGTGTTCTATGGTTCAAGGAACCGATGAGCGCGCTGAAGCTGGTCTTTCTCGGCATGATCGCCGTCGGCACGGTCGGGCTGAAGCTGATCAGCGACCAGCAATCCTAAGAGTTTTCGCTTTTGAGCGGCCGCGACAGGAGTTCCGTCATCGCCTGGTCGATGTCGCTGTCCTCGTGCAGCACCCGGGTGACCGCCTCGCAGATCGGCAGCTCGATGCCCAGCGAATGCGCCAGGTCCGGCACCGCCCGCGCCGTATGCACGCCCTCGACCACCACGTCCTTGCGCGACTTTGCCTCCGCCACCGGCATGCCGCCGCCGATCTTAACGCCGAAGGCGAAGTTGCGGGACTGTTCGGTCGAGCAGGTCAGCGTCAGGTCGCCGACACCGCTCAACCCCATCAGCGTCGGCCCCATGCCGCCCTTGGCCACCACCAGGCGCTGCAATTCCGCGAGCCCGCGCGTGATCAGCGAGGCGCGGGCGTTCTCGCCCAGTCCCCGCCCTCGCGCCACGCCACAGGCGATGGCCATCACGTTTTTCAGCGCGCCCGCGATTTCAACGCCGATCACGTCTCCGCTGGCATAGGGGCGGAAAAACGGCGCGGCGAGGCTTTCGGTGAGCTCCATCGCGACGGCCATCTGCTCGCAGGCCAGCGTGACTGCCGTCGGCAGGCCGCGAGCCACCTCTGCGGCGAAGGTCGGCCCGGATAGAACGGCTATCCGCTGACGAGGCATGACATCGGCCAGAATCTCGCTCATCAGCAGGCCGGTCTCAAACTCGATCCCCTTCGCGCAAATCACCGCCGGGCACAGGTCCGGCAGGATCTCCGCGAACTGGCCGGCCACAACGCGCAACGTCTGCGCCGGTGTCACCAGGAGCACGGCGTCAGCGTCGTCCAGGGCTTCGCATTCGCTGGTCGGCGTGATCGCGTCCGGCAATCGGATCCCTGGCAGATAGTGTGCGTTCTCGCGCTCGCCCGCCATCCGCGCCGCATGAGTGCTGCTACGCGCCCAGAGGGTCACGTCGCGCCCGGCCCGCGCGGCGACCAGCGCCAGGGCCGTTCCCCAGGCGCCCGCGCCGATCACTCCGATGCGTTCATAGGTCATGTAAATATCCTGTAGATGCGAGACTGCTATCCGCCCAGCGACTGGCCGCCATCGACCGGAATGATAGCGCCCGTCACCCAGCGGGCCATATCGCTCGCCAGAAACAGCGCGACGTCGGCCACGTCTTCGGGCTCGCCCATGCGACCGTGCGGAATGGAGGCAAGGATGCCGTCATAGAGTGATCGGTTCTGCTGCCGGGCGATATCCCAGACCCCGCCCTCGAACTCGATGGAGCCGGGGCAGATTGCATTCACCCGGATATGGTCCTTGGCCAGCATCGCGGCTTGGCTGAGTGCATAGTTGTTCAGCGCGGCCTTGACCGCCGCATAGGGCGGCGTGCGCTTGCTCGCGCCGAATGCGGAGATGGTGGAGATATGGATGATCGAGCCGCCACCATTGGCTGCGATCAGGGGGGCGGCGGCGTGGCTCGCCCGGACGCTTGCCATGATGTCGATGTTCAGGCCGGCGGCCCAGCCTTCCTCGTCGTCGCTGCGGCCAAAGCCCGAGGCATTGCAGACCAGCACGTTCGCGCCGCCAATGGCGTCATTCGCGTCGTCGATATAGGTGTCGATCTGCGCCTTGTCGGATAGGTCGCAGACCTCGCCATGCACTTTGCCACCATGTTCGCGCAGCGCGGCCACCGCCTTTTCCACGCCCTCTGCCCCCCTCGCACACAGCGAGACCGAAGCGCCATGCCTGGCGAACGCCTGGGCGATGGCGAAGCCGATGCCGCGGCTGCCGCCAGTGACGATTGCGCCTTTGCCGTCGAGGGAAAGAGTCATGCTTAGCTCCGGAGCCTGAATTCGCTATACTCATCTTAAGCGAGGTAGGCCTCTGCGCCAACGGGGGTTGCGGCGGCCTACAACGATCAAGCTCAAAATGGAACCGTTCGATGATTCTTTCCGTTCTCGACCAATCGCCGATCGCCTCCGGCCGTAGCCATGCCGATGCTCTCCACGAGAGCATCCAACTGGCGAAAGTGACCGACCGGCTCGGCTATCACCGCTATTGGTTCGCCGAACATCACAACAGCCAGGGTCTAGCGTGCGCCGCGCCCGAAATCATGATCGCGCGCGTCGCCAATGAAACCCGGCGCATCCGCGTCGGCTCCGGCGGCGTGATGCTGCCGCACTACTCCCCCTACAAGGTAGCGGAGCAATTTGCGGTGCTGGAGGCGCTCTACCCCGGCCGGATCGACCTGGGACTTGGCCGGGCGCCCGGCTCTGATCAGTTGACGGCGGCGGCGCTGGCGCCCGAAGGCGGCATGCGCAATGTCGACAACTTCCCGCGCCAGGTGCAGGAACTGGAGGCTTATTTGCGGGACTCCTTGCCGGAGGGTCACCCATTCGCCCGCGTGCATGTCGTGCCCCGGCCGGAAAACATTCCCGAGATGTGGCTCCTGGGTTCATCGGATTATTCGGCGACGGTCGCCGCTGTACTGGGGATGCCCTTCTGCTTTGCCCACTTCATCGCGGGCGGGGTCGGCGCGAAGGTGATGGAGGCGTTTCAGGAGAACTATCGCCCCTCTGAGGCTTATCCGCAGCCGACGGGCAGCCTGGGCGTGCATGTGATCTGCGCCGAAACCGCCGAGCAGGCCGAAGAGCTGGCGAAGGGCCGGGACGTCTGGCGGCTGCGCATCGACCGCGGCATCTTTCAGCCCTTCCCAACGCCCGAGGAGGCCGACGCGGTGCTGGCGGATATCGGCGACTGGGAGCGCGGCCGCATCGCCCAGTCCCGCAGACAGCAGATTGTCGGCGACCCGGTGCACTGCAAAAACCAACTCGAGGAACTGGCGCTGCAATACGGCGTGGGCGAGGTGGTGATCCTGACGATCACGCACGACTTCCGCGCCCGCTGTCGCTCGTATGAGTTGCTGGCCGATGCGTTCGCCTTGACGCAGGATGCCCAAGCCGCGTAACTGTTTTCGTCAAACTGGCCGCTAGAGGGGCCGCTAACAACCTAACATGGTAGAACAGGGCATGGAAACGAACTGCGTCGTCGACGTACAAGACCTGCGTGTTTATTTCCCGCTGGAAGATTTAACCGTCAAGGCGGTCGATGGAATTTCGTTCTATATCAACAAGGGCGAGACGGTAGCGGTTGTCGGCGAGTCCGGCTCCGGCAAGTCGGTCTCGGCCATGGCGTTGATGCGACTGAACGATGCTTCGGGCGGAAAAATGCCAAGCGGCGCCATCCATTTGCGCCTGCCCGACGATCGGGTCGTCGACGTGGTGAAACTGCCGGATGACGAACTGCGCCAGATTCGCGGCAATGCCGTCTCCATGATCTTTCAGGAGCCGATGACCTCGCTCAACCCGGTCTACACGATCGGCTTTCAGATCGCCGAAGCCATCATGCTGCACCAGGGCATGAACGAGAAAGAGGCCGAGTCCCGCGCGCTGGAAATGTTGAAGCTGGTGCGCATTCCGGAGCCCGAAAAGCAGCTGAAGCAGTATCCGCACCACCTTTCGGGCGGCATGCGCCAGCGCGTGATGATCGCCATGGCGCTTTCCTGCCGGCCGCAATTGCTGATCGCCGACGAGCCGACCACCGCTCTGGACGTGACCATTCAGGCCCAAATCCTGGACCTGATCAAAACACTCCAGGACGAAATCGGCATGGCGGTGCTGTTCATCACCCACGACATGGGCGTCGTGGCGGAGGTCGCCGACCGGGTCGTCGTGATGTTCAAGGGCGTCATTGTGGAACAGGGCGATGCCCAAACCATTTTTCACGATCCCCAACATCCCTACACCAGGGCGCTGATCAACGCCGTGCCGCGGCTTGGCTCCATGAACGGCAAGGACAGGCCGGAGAAATTCCCGGATGTCGGGAAGACCGGCACGTTCGTGCCCGAAGACTTTGGCGTGGCCGAGGCGACGGAGCTTGTCCCGCCGACCACCGCCCTGTCGGGCCAGGAGCCCATGCCGCTCGCGCCCGACCAGGGGCCGCCCGAAAAAGACCCCTACAGCGCCAGACGGGCCGATGGCAAAGGAAGCGACAAACAATGAGCACCAATGGCCATACCGAGCCGCTGCTGAAGGTCGAAAACCTGATCACCCGTTTTGACATCCGCTCCGGCGTGTTCGGCGGCCTGAGCGGACGCGTGCATGCGGTGGACGATATCACGTTCCATATCGACCCCAGCGAAACGCTGGCGGTGGTCGGCGAGTTCGGCTGCGGCAAGTCCACGACCGGCCGTTCCATTCTGAAACTGGTTCCGATCACCCGTGGCAGTGTTTGGTTCGAGAATCAGGACATTACCCACCTGAAGGCGCGGGACATGCGCCCCCTGCGCCGCGAAATGCAGATGATCTTTCAGGATCCGTTCGCGAGCCTCAACCCGCGCATGACCGCCGGCGACGCCATCGCCGAGCCGATGCGCATTCATGGCCTCTATAAAGGCAAGGACCTGCGGGACAAGGTGGCGGACCTGTTGGTGCGCGTCGGCCTGCTGCCGGAACACGCCAGCCGCTACCCGCATGAGTTTTCCGGCGGTCAGCGTCAGCGGGTCTGCATTGCCCGTGCGCTGGGCCTGGAGCCGAAGCTGATCGTTGCCGACGAGGCCGTTTCCGCGCTCGACGTGACCATCAAGGCCCAGGTGATCAACCTGATGATGGACCTTCAGGAAGAATTCGGCATCGCCTATCTGTTCATCAGCCACGACATGGCCGTGGTCGAGCGCATCAGTCACCGGGTCGCCGTAATGTATCTGGGCCGGCTGGTGGAACTGGGCACCCGGCGGCAGGTGTTCGAAAACCCGCAACATGCCTATACGCAGAAGCTGCTAAAGGCGGTTCCGATTGCCGACCCTGTGCTGCGGCGCACCGACCGGACTCTGAATACAGACGAAATTCCCTCACCGGTAAAGCCGCCCGGCTATGAACCGCCGCCGGTCGAGATGAAAGAGATCGAGCCGGGCCATCTGGTGGCGCTGAACGACTGAGGCAAACGGCCCCCATCAGGTCGGGGAGAAGCAATGACGCCCAGGCAGACCGGTACCCGCATCGGGTCTTGTCCCTGGACCTTTCCCTGACCCTTGAGTTTGTCGAACGGTATCTTTCATCGTGGCACTTCGCCCTTCGACAGGCTCAGGGTGAAGCGGCAGCTTAAAATCGCCGCAAGCAAGCTGGGCACCCGCATTAACCAGTTCTAGCGTTGGTTTGTTTTGGTCATTGTACTGGAAATAGCGGCTGGTTCGTCGTGTTTGGGTGGGTTTAGCGATTTTGATAGGGGCTTTTGGGGCTGATTGCGCTGTTTCCGGACAGACTTATGCCATTACAGCACGGCGTTCGTGGAAGACGAGGCGGTCGAAGTTGTAGGCGAGGTTGGCAAGCGTCAGTTTCGCCTCGGCCCGCGCCAGGCCGATGGTGCGGATGAACAGGCCAACGCGCGTCTTTTGATGGGCAAAGACATGTTGGATGCGCGCCCGCACGGATGACTTCCTGGCATTGGCTCGCGCCGTCGCCTTCGACAGCGGCTTTCCATTGGGCTTGCGGCGATGGATGCAACTGGTCAGCATCCTGGCAGCCATCCATTCCTCGTTTTGCCGCGAGCGATAGGCGGTGTCGGCCCAAACCTCCGAAGAGGTGTTGGCCGTCGTCACTAGCCGCCGGAGCATGTTCCCGTCCGCTTCCGCAGCCGATGTCACAGCGCATTCCCGGATGAAGCCGTAGCGCCGGTCGATGGCGTGTTCCCCGTCAGCACCTATGGCACAAATTTGAGGTTGTGAATTAAGGAGGATTGGGGCTTCGTCGTAGTGACGAAGGAACGAAGATGAAGACCCAATCCTCCTCGAGAAGATCGCCGGTGAAGGCCCCTGCTGAGCGGGTAGTGAAAGACATCCGGCGCGCAACCCGCCGCCATTTTTCGGCAGAGGACAAGATCCGCATCGTGCTGGACGGCCTGCGCGGTGACGACAGCATTGCCGAGCTATGCCGCAAGGAAGGCATTGCCCAGAGCCTGTACTACACTTGGTCGAAGGAGTTCATGGAGGCCGGGAAGCGCCGCCTGGCCGGCGACACTGCCCGTGCCGCGACCACCGGCGAGGTCCAGGATCTGCGCCGGGAGGCCCGAGCCCTGAAGGAATGCGTTGCCGACCTGACGCTCGAGAACCGTCTGCTTAAGAAAAGCATGATTGCGGATGGGGGCGACGACGAATGAGATACCCCGCATCTGAAAAGCTCGAGATCATCAGGATCGTCGAGCAGTCGCACCTGCCTGCAAAACGCACGCTGGGCCAGCTCGGCATCGCGCGCCGCACGTTTTATCGCTGGTATGACCGCTATCTCGAGGGCGGGCCTGAGGCGCTGGAGGATCGGCCCTCGGCACCAAGTCGGGTGTGGAACCGCATCGGCGACGATATCCAGGACCAGATCGTCGAGATGGCGCTGGATTACAGCGAGCTATCACCGCGCGAACTGGCGGTGCGCTTTACCGACGAGAAGCGCTACTTCGTGTCCGAAGCCACGGTTTACCGCCTGTTGAAGGCCCACGATCTGATCACCAGCCCGGCCTATGTCGTGATCAAGGCTGCCGATCAGTTCCACACAAAGACCACGCGACCGAACGAGATGTGGCAGACCGACTTCACCTACTTCAAGATCATCGGGTGGGGGTGGATGTATCTGTCGACCGTGCTCGACGATTACTCGCGCTACATCATCGCTTGGAAGCGGTGCACCAACATGCGGGCCGAGGACGTGACCGACACGCTGGACCTCGCCCTCAAGGCCTCGGGCTGCGATCATGCCACGGTGCTGCACAAGCCCAGGCTGCTCAGCGATAATGGTCCCAGCTACATCGCTGGCGAACTGGCGGAATACATCGAGGCCCAGAAGATGAGCTGTAAAGCACGTGACTTGATCTGCCACTCTTGCTCCACTGGAGCGCAAATGAGGAGTGTCGATCCATGACCAGCATTCAAGATAAGATCATCAAACCAAAGTTGGGGCTGTTGGAGCTAGCCAAGCAGCTCGGCAGCGTCAGCCAGGCCTGTAAGGTGATGGGGTACTCGCGGGACAGCTTTTACCGGTTCCGCGATCTTTATGAGCAGGGCGGGGCCGAAGCGCTGATTGATCTCTCGCGCCGCAAGCCGCTGCTGAAGAACCGGGTGCCCGAGCACGTGGAGAAAGCCGTCGTTGATCTGGCCATCGAGAACCCGGCGCTGGGCCAGAAGCGGGCGTCCTGGGAACTGCAGCAGAAGGGCGTGATGGTCTCATCGTCCGGCGTGCGTTCGATCTGGCTGCGCCATGACCTGGAGACGATGAAGAAAAGGCTGAAGGCGCTGGAGGCCCGCTCGGCCCAGGAAGGCATTCTCCTGACCGAAGAGCAATTGGCGGCGCTGGAAAAGGCCAAGCAGAAACGGGCAGCCCACGGCGAGATCGAGAGCGACCATCCGGGCTTCCTTGGTAGCCAGGACACCTACTATGTCGGCACGATGAAGGGCGTTGGGCGGATCTATCAGCAGACCTTCATCGACACCTACGCCCGCACCGCTCAGGCCAAGCTTTATACGGAAAAGACGGCGATCACGGCGGCCGATCTGCTGAACGACCGGGTGATCCCGTTCTACGCCGAGCATGGTATCGCCCTGCTACGCATCCTGACCGACCGCGGCACCGAGTATTGCGGCAAGGTCGAAAACCACGCCTATCAGCTCTACCTGGCCGTCGAGGACATCGACCACACGCGGACCAAGGCGAACAGCCCGCAGACCAACGGTATTTGCGAGCGCTTCCACCGGACCATCAAGGATGAGTTCTACGACATCGCCTTCCGCAAGAAACTTTACCGCTCTGTTGAGGAACTCCAGACAGACCTGGATTATTGGCTAGCAAAATACAACGAACAACGGCCACACTCTGGGAGGTATTGCTATGGCAAGACACCCATGCAAACCTTCCGGGAAACGCTGCACATCGCTGTTGAAAAGACCATCCGAACGCCGGATTTATCTGACAGCTACAAACCCGCTCTCAGCATTGCTGAGTAGCCTGTCCGTCAGATCAAGTGCCGAGTTTTACAGCTGGCGCATTCGCAACCGGAACTGACAGGAGAGGGGCCTGGCGCCGCTCCGTTCGTTGGTGACTGCACGTCGCCAGGCCCCTCTCCCTGCACCACCTGCGCGAGAAACGGGCCGTCGATCAGTTCACCGACAAGGGGTCAAAATTGCGCGCCGATTGGGGGTCAGAGTTCAGCGCTGATTGACACGCTCGCAGATAGCGGTTGCCGCGCTTGGATATGCCGAGCAGTCGCGGCTTGCCTCCGATGGTCACCTGCCGCGGCGTCAGCCCCAGCCAGGCGGCAAGGTCGCGCCCACGTCTGAAGCTGCGACCATCGCCGACTGCCGCCATCAGCGCAGTGGCGTTGATGACGCCGATCCCTGGGATTGTTGCAAGCCGACGGGCCGCTTCATCCTCGCGCGCCATTGCCGCGAACTCCGCATCGAAAGCGGCGATCCGTTGAGCCCGCGCCATTCGGCGCGTAATTCCTCTACCAAAAGCCGTATGCGCGGCGACAACCGAGGGTCATCCTCGTCGGCGAAGACTGTCAAGGCGTTCTCCAGCTTGCGACGCCCTTGCGCCACCAAGATGCCGCGCTCCAGTAGCAGAGCACGCAAATGGTTGATCAGCGCCGTGCGCTCTGCCACCAATCTCGAGCACGCGCGATGCAAAGCTTGGATGTCCGACTGCACCTCGCTCTTGACCGGCACAAAGCGCATCGTCGGGCGCGTCGCCGCTTCCGCGATCGCCTCGGCGTCCCGGTCGTCGTTCTTGTTTGCTTTCCCACAGGGCCGAACATATTCCGGCGACATCAGGTGGATCGTGTGGCCCGCGGCCTCAAGCTCGCGCCCAAGATGGTGCGCCCCGCAGCATGCTTCCATCGCCACGATACAGGCTGGGAGCTTGCCGACTAACTCCACAACGCCATCACGTCGAAGGCGCCGGCCCATGACGACAGCGCCTGCCTTATCCAACCCGACGAGGCTGCAAACATTCTTGCCAAGATCAATTCCAAGCACAGATATCGACATCGCTGCGTTCCTCTCTCGCTCGAAACAGAAGCATTCTAAACGATTGCTCCGGAGAGGGGCGGACCATCCCATAAGCACGATGGCGGAGAAGCGGATAGGTTAATGCGGATAGCCAACTCAGCGTGAAGCAGCGCGGACGGGCAGGTCTTCTCTTTACGCATGTCATCGGTACTACCGCCGTTGGCGTGATACCGCTGGCAGCCTGCTATCCACGCCTATCCAGCAATACCGTCGGCTCCAATAGCACGCCGCGCACGACGGCCCCGCTCTTGCCCAGCGCGGGCGCGCGCTCTCCATCGACCGTGATCAGCAGCGCACCGGCGTTGCCGGTTGTCAGTTTCAGCCCGGGCTCTTCCGGCACCGCGACGGACTGCCCGGCTTCCAACAGGCGCGAGAGCACCACGTCACCGGCACCATTCCGTATCTCGATCCAGCTTGCCGCTCCGGCAGCCGTCAACATGATCTCGGCTTTGCGGCTGATCGTGTCCGGCGCGGGCGGGCTTGTGGCGGCGGCATCTGCATGCTTGCCGGAGGCGGTGGAGCCGGCGGGGTCGGCATCCCCACCGGGCGGGACGGCAGCGAACGCCTGGGTGCGGCCGTACGGTACCGGCTCCGCGGCGACGCCGTCGCTGGTCGGCTCTTGCCGCCAGGCGGTAGCCATCACCGCGGGAAGCTGTGGATTTAGCGGCCCCAGATCATCCCGGAGCCGCAGTTTGGGCAGGTAGGCCGAGAGTTCGGTCTTGGCCGGCAAACCGCCGCCCGATGCGAGCCGGCGATGGTGGCCGGGCTGATTCCCGTCTTGCGCCGCAAAAACACCTTGCGCTGCGGGAACGCCCTGCTCCGCGAGAACGCCTTGCCCTGCGGGAACTCCATGCCCGGCCGGAGCATCGTCGATCGCCTGGCTCGGGTGGCCATAGAGCCGGGTCCAGACCTGGGCCACCGCCGTATCAGGTCGAGGCCGCGGGAACGGCCCATTGGGCAAGGGCTCGAACGCGGGGCCGGGCCGGGCCGCCGGGCGAGAAGGTGGTTGGTCAAACAATCCCCGCACATACTCGGCACGCAAATGCGGCAGACGGACTGGCGCCAAGGGGCCAAGCACGACTTCGGGCACCGGGTCGGGCTGCTGATCGGGGGGAGCCGCCGCGTCCGCGCTGTCGAGCGGCTCTTCCAACTCCGCCACCGGGCTCAGAGAGGCCGGCTCCTGCTCCCGCACCGCTTCGGAATACCAGAACCCGTAGCCCGCGACTAAAGCAATGACCGCGATGGTCGCCAATCCCCGCCCGTTAAAGCGCCGCTCCTTCTGTGACTCGGAAAACCGCAGCGCTTTGGCGGCGTTGATCGCCTCCTCCTCCTGCGGCCAGACATGCTGCAGGCGGAGGTTCGCCTCCCGCGGATCCAGCCCCACTCGTAAAGCGTAGCTGCGCACATAGCCACTGACATACGGCCGCGCCGGCAGGCTTGAGCGGTCTTCCCGTTCCAGCGCTTCCAAGTAAAACGGCTGCAGTCGCAACGCATCCGACAGTTCTGCGAGGCTGTATCCACAAGCTGTCCGGCCAGCAGCCAACCATCCGCCCAATACCAGATCGAGAGAATCTTGGCATTCTTGTTTTCCAGGATTACTATGCTGCTGCTCAGCGTTGAGGGGCAGCATAGAACGTTCGGAAGACAATGATGATAATCCCTATCATTACCGCGAACCTTGTTAGTACCCGCAGGTATTTTGGGCCCACTAGGTTACAAACTCTTTAACCCGCGAATTGGCCGAGATCAACGCTGCCAACGCGCGGCCGGCCGGCGGGACAGCGCGAACGCCCGGATTTGCACGCTGTCTTATCCGCCCGCCACGCGCGCTTCCAATACCGCCATAGCCTGATCGCGAAGCTCGGTCAGAATCGCCGCAACCGATTGTTCCTGCTTGACCATACCGACGCTTTGCCCGGCCATCAGCGATCCGTTCTCCACGTCGCCGTCGATCACCGCCCGGCGCAGAGCCCCTGCCCAAAAATGTTCGATCTTCAATTGCGCTTCTTTCGTTTCCAGTTTGCCTTCGCGCACGGCGGCGATGGTCTCTTGCTGGAATTCGATAAATCGTGCCGTCGCCCGGTTTTGCAGGGCCCGGACGGGAATGACGGGAAAGCTCGGATCAACCTGAACGCTCGGCTGGGCCTCTCTCGCCTCTCCCTTGAGAAAGGCCCGTTTGAAGGCCGGGTGCGCGATGGATTCGGTCGCACAAACGAACCGGGTGCCCAACTGGCAGCCGGCCGCCCCCATCTCCATGAAGCAAAGCATCGCTTCGCCCCGGCCGATGCCGCCCGCGACGAACACGGGCACGTCCTGCCCCAGTGGCAGGATTTCCTGGGCCAGAACATTGGTCGAAACCCGGCCTATATGGCCGCCCGCCTCCGACCCTTCTATCACCAGCGCGTCGGCGCCGTCGCGCACCAGCTTGCGCGCCACCACCGGGGCCGGCGCGAAACACATCAGTTTCGGCCCCCCTTCCTTCACCCGGCGCATGGCAGCGCGCGTCGGCAGGCCGCCCGCCAGCACCACATGGCTCACATGCTCGGAAAGGCAAACGTCGATCAGGTCCGCCAGCGCCGGATGCATGGTGATCAGGTTGACGCCGAACGGCGCATCGGTCAGCGCTTGGGTCGCCCGGATTTCTTTGCGCAGCCGGTCAGGCTCCATCGCCCCGCAGGCAATCACGCCGAAGCCGCCCGCATCGCTGATCGCGGCGACGAGGTTGCGCTCGGACACCCAAGTCATCGCACCGCCCATTACCGGTATGCTCGAACCCAGAAACGCGTTGCCCCGTGCCGACAGCCGCTCAAGCATGGCCTCTGCCGCCCTCCGGCTGTCGCTGGTCAAAGGCCAAATCCTCTCGTTCAGGCTGCGTCCAGGTCATAGGCCGTGTGCAGTGCTCGCAGCGCCAGTTCGGCATATTCTTCCGATATCAAAATGCTCACCTTGATCTCGGAAGTAGAGATGACTTGGATGTTGATTCCGCGTTCGGCGAGCGTCGCGAACATTTTTTGCGCCACGCCGGCGTGACTGCGCATGCCGACGCCGATGATCGAGACCTTGACCACGCCCGGATCGCTGATGACTTCGGCAAAGCCGATCTCGTCTTTCTTCGGGCTCAGCAACGCGTCGACCCGCGCCAGATCTGACTTGCCGACCGTAAAGGTCATGTCGGTCGTCAGCCCGTCGGCAGAGACGTTCTGGACAATCATATCGACATTGATGCCGGCGTCGGCCAGCGGCCCGAAAATGGCGGCGGCAACGCCTGGTCGGTCCGAGACCTGGCGCAGGGTAACCTTTGCCTCGTCGCGATTGTAGGCGATGCCGCTGACGACAGCGTGCTCCATAATTTCTTCCTCATCCACGACGAGCGTCCCGGGCTCGTCCACAAAGCTCGACAGAACCTGCACGCGCACCCGATGGTTCATGGCGAGTTCGACCGACCGCGTCTGCAGCACCTTGGCGCCCTGGGAGGCCATCTCCAGCATCTCTTCATAGGTGATGCGTTCAAGCTTTTTCGCCTTGGTGACGATCCGGGGATCGCAGGTATAAACGCCGTCGACATCGGTAAAAATATCGCAGCGAGCCGCCTCCAACGCTGCCGCCAGCGCGACGGCCGATGTGTCGGAGCCGCCGCGGCCCAACGTGGTGATGCTGCCGCTTGCCGTGACGCCCTGAAAGCCCGCCAGCACTGGCACGATCCCTTTTTCCATGCGGTGCAGCAGGTTGGCCGGGTCGATTTCCTCGATGCGGGCGCGGCCATGACCGTCGTCTGTCCTGACGGGCACTTGCCAGCCGAGGAACGAGCGCGACGGCACGCCCATGCTTTGCAGCACGATCGCCATGAGGCCACACGTCACCTGCTCGCCCGAGGCGACGACATTGTCATACTCGCGCGCGTCATGCAGGGCCGACGCCTGCTGAACCAATCCGACCAGCCGGTTGGTTTCGCCCGCCATGGCGGACACCACCACGGCAACCTGATCGCCGGCGTCATAGGCGCGTTTGACGCGCTGCGCCGCATTGCGGATACGATCCAGGTCGGCAACGGATGTTCCACCGAATTTTTGTACGATGCGGGCCACGGCTTGCGGGGTCCCCTAACGAAAGCGACACTGAGGGTATGGAGGCGCGGAGCATAGTGAGGCTTTCGCGCGACCTCAAGGAACCAACAATGCGCACAACCAACATTAAAGCTGATACAGCGCCGCAGAGCGGCAACGCCGCCGAACTGACGCAATTCGCGCGGCATGCGCGGCGCTGGTGGGACCCCGACGGCCCGTTCGCGCCGCTCCACCGCCTCAACCCGGCGCGCGTCGGCTATATTCGAGACCAGGCCGTCCGCCATTTCCGCCCCGATGGCTCTCAGCAGCGCAACTCCGACCAACCCCTTTTCAACCTTGCCTGCCTGGATATCGGTTGCGGCGGCGGCCTCGCGACGGAGCCGCTTGCCAGAATGGGCGGGCATGTGCTGGGCATAGACTTGGTCGCAGACGGCATCGCCGCAGCCCGCACCCACGCCGAAGGGCAGGATCTGACCCTCGAATACCGCCTGGAAAGCGCTGAAAACCTGGCCACTGCCGGCCGGGCATTCGACCTGGTGATTTGTCTGGAGGTGGTCGAACATGTGGATAGTCCCGCGGGCTTTCTCGCCACCGTCTGCCGTTTGGTAAGGCCGGGGGGGCTGCTGGTGCTCTCGACCCTGAACCGCAACGCTGCGTCGCTGGCGTTCGGCAAGGTCGCGGCAGAATACGTTCTGCGCTGGGTGCCGCGCGGCACTCACGACTGGCGCAAATTTGCCAAGCCCTCGGAACTGGCCGCGCCCCTGCGGCAGAATGGACTGTCCGTTACCGATGTCACCGGCCTGAACCTGCACCCGTTGCACGGCTGGCAGGCGCGAGGGCCGGCGGTGATCAACTACATGCTGACCGCCAAACGGCCGGCGGAAATCTGACCACGCCGGATTTAATCGATCCGTGTCCGGCCCGGTGAGCCAATCCGGTCCGTGGGTGTTTGCGTGCAGGGTGGGGTGGTGCAGCAGTTTGCGGCCGGCATGTGACAGCGGCGGCATCAATGAGTGATCGGAGGCGGTCAGATCGACTAGCATGCATCCCACCACCGCCGCAGGGATGCCTGACCATGGACTACCAATACATCACCGTCGCCCGCGAAGGCCACGTCGCGACCGTCACCTTCAACCGGCCCGAGGTCGCCAACGCTGTCCATTACGGGCACCTGGCCGAAATCGAGCACGCGGCCCACAGTTTCCGCGACGACGCCGAAACACGGGTGGTGATCTTCACCGGCGCCGGCAAACATTTCTGCTCCGGCGCCGACTTGAGTGCCCGCGATTTGGACGGGGGCGGTCCCGAAGGCCAGCCGCTGGTCCTGCACCGCCGCCGACGGCGCATGGGCGAGCGCTGCATTCAGGCTTTGCTCGACATGGACCAGATCACCATCGCCGCCTGGAAGGGTGCCGCCATGGGCGGCGGCGCCTGCATCGCGACGGCCCTGGACTTCCGCATTGGCGCGCGGGATTGCTTCATGTCATATCCTGAGATCCTGATCGGCATCAATCTGATGTGGCAAAGCCTGCCGCTCTGCGTGCATCTGGTCGGACCCGCCCGCGCCAAGCGGCTGGTGATCGGCGGCGAGCACGTGCACGGACCGGTCCTGCTCGACTGGGGCGTGCTGGACGAAATGGTGGAGACGGGCGACCTGATGGCCAAGGCTCGGGAATGGGCCGAACACTATGCCGGCCAGCCGCCTGTCGCTGCCCAGATGATCAAGCGCAGCGTCAACGCCATCTCATCGGCGCTCGACCGGTCCGTCATGCATATGGATTTCGACCAGAACATCCTCGGCGCCCAAGACCGAAGACGCAGCAGCGGCGGTGCGCGCCTACCGCGAAGGCGCGCCCAGGGTCTTCAAGGGTAATTAGGTTCAGGGGAATTTACGAGAATAAGGCCTACCTGTTAGACCATCTCGGCTGGCGCTTTTCCAGGAAGGCATTCAACCCTTCCAGCGCGTCGTCCTTCATCATGTTGTGCGACATGACATCGCTGGCATAGCGATAGGCATCCGCGAGCTCCATTTCGCTCTGCCGGTAGAAGGCTTCCTTGCCGAGCCCAACCACCAGGCGGGAGCGTGAGGCGATCTTTTCCGCCAGCGTCATGGTTTCGTCCATCAGCGCTTCGTGCGGGACGACCCGATTGACCAGACCGAAGCGCAGCGCGGTCTCTGCATCGATCATGTCGCCGGTCAGCAGCATCTCCATGGCCGCCTTCTGGCCGACGGACCGCGAGACCGCCACCATGGGGGTCGAACACCAGAGGCCGATATTCACGCCGGGAGTCGCAAAGCGCGCCTCGTCAGACGCGACGACCAGATCGCAGTTGGCCACCAGTTGAGCGCCGGCGCCCATCGCCGTGCCCTGCACCGCGCCGATCACGGGAACCGGCAGTTCCTTGATCGTGGTCATCATTCTGGAGCACCGGGCGAACAGGGCGTCGTAATAGTCCCGGTCATGGTTATCCAGGACCTCGCGGATGTCGTGGCCCGCGCAAAAGCCGGGACCGTTCGCCCGCAACACGACCACATGGATTTCGGTGTTATCCCGAATTCCGACCGAACGCCATCTGCAGGGCATTCAGCATGTCTTCCGACAGGGCATTCCGCGCTTCGGGGCGGTTCAGGGTCAGAACGGCAACTCTGCCCAGATCTTCGCGCAACAAGATATCGTTGGCGTCATTGCGAAGAGCCATCAAATCCTCCTTAAGGGGCGGCCCGAAGCAGGCGCTCCGGGCGCCGCACAGGTGCAAACAAGCACTGATTCGGCGTTTGCATAACCAAAAAAAACAAGATGTGAAGTCACAAATTCAACGAGCGGGTCAAAACAAGGTGGGGCGCCGCCGCGGAAAAATCCATCATCATACCTCAGTACCTAGTTTTATCTATCTGATTTAGCGCCGAAAATTTTAGTTGTTGACACGATTCCGGAAATCCGTCACAAGCCCGGCTCACGCGCAACGACCGGTCGAGCGGCGTTTCTCGCATCCGGCAGGCGCACGCAATACTATCATCCGCAATACTATCATCACAGACAAGACATCAGCGAGACCATGAACACATACTCGGCCAAGCCCGCCGATATAGAGCGGAAATGGTACGTGATCGATGCGGACGGCCTGGTCCTGGGTCGCCTCGCTTCGGCCGTGGCCATGCGGTTGCGCGGCAAGCACAAACCGCTTTACACGCCCCACATCGACTGCGGCGACCATATCGTCATCGTGAACGCGGAGAAAGTCGCGATCACCGGCAATAAGCGGCAGGACAAGAAGTTCTACTGGCACACCGGTTATCCGGGCGGCATCAAGGAACGGTCCTGGGACCAGATCCTGACCGGCAAGCAGCCGGAACGCCTGGTGGAAAAGGCCGTTGAGCGGATGCTGCCAAAGACGAAGCTCGGCAGTCAAATAATCGGCAAGCTGCATGTCTATGCGGGCCCCGACCATCCGCACACCGCCCAACAGCCCGAAACCATCGACTTCGCTGCCCAGAACAGAAAAAACACGAGGAACTAGTCTCTCATGGCAGACGAACGCACCTCACTGGCCGATCTGAAAGACGCGCTGGGCCGTTCCCAAGGGGAAGCGGCAGCCGCCGCGGACGGCACCATCGCCGCGCTGGGCGACGAGCCCCAGGCCGAACCCGTTATCGACAGCCAGGGCCGGTCCTATGGCACGGGCCGCCGCAAAGATGCGGTCGCCCGGGTCTGGGTTCGTCCCGGCGCCGGCCGGTTCACGGTCAACGGCAAGACCAGCGACGAATATTTCGCGCGCCCGACGCTTCGCCAGATCATCGTGCAGCCCTTCGATGCCTCGAACCGGCGCGACCAGTTCGACGTCATCTGTACGGTCAAGGGCGGCGGCCTATCGGGGCAGGCGGGCGCGGTACGCCATGGTCTCTCCCGGGCGCTGGTCAACTACGAGCCAGGCCTGCGCTCGCCGCTAAAGGCCGCCGGCTTCATGACCCGCGACAGCCGCACCGTGGAGCGCAAGAAATACGGCAAGCCAAAAGCGCGACGCAGCTTCCAGTTCTCCAAGCGGTAACCCGCCGGTTCTATGGCTCGGTTTTGGAAGGGGTGCCGCGTGCGGCGCCCCTTTTTCTTTTGGCGCATTTCCATTTTCCGGGCAGACGCTATGGTGCGGCTGCCCCTCTCACCCCCAACCCCCAAGGAGTGTTGAGCGATGCAAAAGGACATCAACATCGCGATTCTCGGTGCCTCCGGCTATACGGGCGCAGAACTGCTGCGCCTGCTGGCAGGGCATCCGCGATTCCGCATCGCAGCACTCACCGCCGACAGCAATGCCGGGCAGGAGATGACGGCGGTCTACCCGCACACGCTGCCGCAGAAGCTGCCGACCCTGGTCAAGATCGACGAGGTGGACTGGTCCGGCATCGACGCCGTGTTCTGCTGCTTGCCGCACGCAACCACGCAACAGGTGATCGCCAAGCTGCCGGCACATCTGAAGATCGTGGACCTCTCCGCCGACTTCCGGCTGGTGGACACGGACCTGTACGCCAAAGTCTATGGTCACGAGCACTACGCCCCGGAATTGCAGAAAGAGGCCGTTTATGGCCTGACCGAGATCGCGCGCAACGCCATCGGCAACGCGCGGCTGATTGCCAATCCGGGCTGCTACCCGACCTGTGCGGCGCTGCCACTGCTGCCGCTGTTGAACGACGGCCTGATCGAGCAGGACGGCATCATCGTCGATGCCAAGTCCGGCGTCACGGGCGCCGGGCGCTCGGCCAAGCTGGACCTGATCTTCTCCGAAGTGCATGACGGCTTCCATCCCTACAATCTGGGCAAGCACCGCCACCAGCCGGAGATCGAGCAGACCCTGTCGCAGGCGGTCGGCAAGCCGATGCACGTGGTGTTCTCGCCCCACCTGATCCCGATCAACCGGGGCATGCTGTGCACCGCCTATATCCGCCCAGCCAGCGGCGCGACCGAGGGTGACCTGCGCGCCTCGCTGGAAAACGCGTATGCAAACGAACCATTCGTCCACCTGACGCCCGCTGGCGCTTGGCCGGCAACCCGCCAGGTGCGCGGCTCCAACTACTGCTTTATCGGGCTAGGCTCCGCTGGCGTGCCGGGGCAGATGGTGCTGGTCTCTGTCATCGATAACTTGATGAAGGGAGCCTCCGGCCAGGCGCTGCAAAACATGAACCTGCTCTTTGGGCTCGACGAGACCGAAGGGCTACGCCTGGAACCGCTCTACCCGTAACTCTGTTTGAGGACCAATCTCATGAGCGTTGACCTACAGCGGGAGGGCCTGGTCCTCCCCTACAAAGGCATCACGCCGAAAATCGGGCGCGAGGTATTCCTCGCGCCCGGCACCATCGTCGTCGGTGACGTGGAAATCGGTGACAAGGCCAGCCTCTGGTACAACACCGTCGTCCGCGCCGACGTGCACGAGGTGAAGATCGGCGCGCGCACGAACCTGCAGGACGGCACGGTGGTACACGTGACCGGCGGCCGCTTCGGCACCTATATTGGCAACGACATCCTGATCGGCCACCAGTGCGTGATCCACGGCTGCACCATCCACGACCGCGCCTTTATCGGCATGCGCGCGCTGCTGCTGGACGGTGTGGTGGTGGAGAGCGACGCCATGGTCGCCGCCGGCGCGGTGGTGACGCCTGGCAAGGTGGTGCCGTCGGGCGAACTATGGGCCGGTGCGCCCGCCAAAAAAATGCGAGATCTCTCAGCCGAAGAGATCGAGCGTCACAAGCTGGCGACGGCCGGCTATGTGAAGAACGCAAAAGAGCACCGGGCGTCACTAGGGTAGCGTATATCGGCTCAATCATCGTAACTCTCACCCTCCGGTGAAATTGCAAGCCGCGCCAAGAGCGGCGAGGCAATTCACCGGCGGTAAGAAAAGTTAAAGGCGGATGGATTGCCTCGCGCCGATCAAATCGGGAGTCGCAAGCACGCCAAACGCCGAACTGCACCCGCCTCGGGTTTCGGTCGCACGCCATCACGACGGCGCGGCGTTGGCGCCGAGAATCGCCTGCGCAATTTCCGCGGAACGCCGCCGGATGGCGGGCCAAGATTCGGGGCCGGTGAGTGCACAAGGCTGGTCCTGCTCCTCGCCAACGCCCTAATCCGGGATGAGCGGACACAGACCGATATGGAGACGTCTGACCGGTTGCTCGGCTTCGACCCTCTTTCGCTCGTCACGAGACGAACCCATGGCTGTCGATCCGCACACAGGTCTCGTTAATCGGCACTGCCAAAGAAATGTGCGGAACCTTCCAGCGCTGGAAGCTCGTTAGGTGATGGTTGGTGGCGCCGGAACCGGACGACCGCTGCACAAGCGAGAGGAAATACCATGTCGTATTGGAGATTTGCCGCAATGATCGCGACCTCCATGGTCGTGATGTTCATTCTGATGTATCTCAACACCTATCTCTGGACTCATGTCTTCTGGTCCGAAACGCGGGCCTATATGGCGATTTTGATGGGCGCAACGATGGCAATCATCATGTTGGGGTTCATGCTGTCGATGTATTCCAGCAAGACGATCAACGCCGCGATTTTCGCGGGCGCCGTCCTGGCCTTCGCCGCTTCGCTCTGGTTGGTGCGCAGCCAGACAACGGTCGGCGACACCAGCTTTATGCGGGCCATGATCCCGCACCATTCGATCGCGATCATGACCTCGAGCCGCGCCAACATCGAGGATGCGCGTGTGCGCAAGCTGGCCGATGAGATCATCTACGCACAGGACAAGGAAATTGCGCAGATGCGCTATCTCATCAATGAGATTGAGGTGTCAGGCGTGGTATCAGCACCGCAAGAGGCGGCTGTGGGCGAGATCGTCGAGTCTCGAGCAGGCGCTCTCCACGGCCGATGTACCGGTTCTGGATCCGGGCTTCATGACTGAAGGGGAAATCGCCCGCCTATTTCCCGACGGCCCCTCCTGTATCTTCACCTACACCTCCGACAGTCCGGCGGTCCTGGCGATCGGTCCCGTGGATGAAGGCACGGCCGGCTTGGTGAAGCTCGGCGGTGATCTGGTGCGGGTGGAAGTGCCGTCCGGAGACGACATCGCGGCCGGTGTGGCGCTTCAGGATGAGGGCATTTCCATACAGGTAAGCGCGCCGGGCGGCGGCTCGCTGAGCGGATCCCCGAACGGCGCGTGGCAGGAGGCTGACATGACGCTGGAACTGGATGCGGGCCTGACCGCCGGTTTTCGGGGGTTTTATCGCTGCAAGCGCTAGAGCAGATCCCGGTCCGAGTGGATCGGGTGAATCTGCTCTCAATTCAAGGGTTAAAGCATCCTACCCAATTTTCGTTGCGCGCGTCCTGCAGATGACCACCCTGGCGGACGTCCGAATTGCTGCAGAGTAATACCGCTCGACTGATGAATTGACTCTGCGAAGGGCTTCCCAAGGCGGGCGGGTGTGTGATTCGATCATGCTCCACCAGATGAGGGGGAGAGCATGTCGGGAAAGCTCAAGATAACGGATGTCATGACGGCCGGGGAGCTACGGCGTTGGGCGCGGCGCTGTCGCAACGGTCGGGCGGCGGCGCGTGCCTATGCGATTGCTCACGCGTTGGACGGTATGAGCCGGGCCGAGGCGGCGCGTCTGGCGGGGATGGACCGCCAGGCCCTGCGCGATGCGGTCATCCGCTACAACGCCGAGGGCGTCGATGGCTTGTTCGACCGCCCGAAGGGCCATCGCCGGGAACGGTTGACCGAAAGCGAGCAGGCGGTTCTGGCCAATGCCGTCTACAAAGGCCCGCAGCCGGAGGTGGACGGCGTGTGCCCTGGACGGGCGAAGCCCTGGCGGCTTGGATCTTCCGGCGGTTCGCCAAGACGATGCATCCCGACAGCGTGACGCGGCTGCTGCGGCGTATGGGGCTGTCGCGACAGAAGGCGCGGCCCTTCCACCCGAAGGGCGATCGGCAGGCGCAGGAACGCTTTCAAAAAAAGGGCTCCGCGACAGTCTGAAGGAAATCGCCGCGACCCATCCGACCAAGCGGGTCCGCCTGTTCTTTCAGGACGAGGCGCGCGTCGGCCAGAAGGGGCGCCTCTGTCATCGCTGGTGGCTGAAAGGACAGCGCCCGCCCGGGCTGTGCGATCAAAGGTTCGACTGGACCTATATCTTCGCCGCTGCCGAGCCCGCCACCGGAGCGGCCTTTGCGTTGATCCTGCCGACGGTCTCGACCAAGGCGATGGATCGCTTCCTGGAAGACTTCGCCAAAACCCTGGGCGAGGACGAGCATGCACTCATGGTTCTCGACGGCGCCGGGTGGCACACCACCGCTGCCTTAACCGTGCCCGATAATGTGACGCTGCTCCACCAGCCACCTTACGCTCCCGAATGCAATCCCATCGAGCGGGTCTGGCTGTTCCTCCGGGAGCGCTTTCTCTCCCTCCAACTCTGGTCGGACCCGGAAGACATCGTGAAGGCGTGCTGCGATGCCTGGAACGCCCTCGCGGACCGACCGCATCGAATTCAAAGCCTGTGCCTCCAGCCTTGGGTCAAAAAGGTCATTTCATAGGTCGGACGGTATAAGTGGATAGGCCCAACTTTGTCTCGCCGCCCTCAGCCTTGATCGCCGCCACGGCAGGCTCGATTGCGTCCTCCTTCATATCCGCAACTGCCACCGTCATGCCCTAGCCGGCAGCGCCGCCGGTGATGAAGGTGTTCTTGCCCAAGAAGTCCGTGATCAAAGCGCCCCTTCCCGGCGCAGTCCCTCGATCTCGTCCGCCGTGAACCCCAACTCGCCCAGCACCGCTTCCTGGTCCGCCGCCAGCGCTGGGGCCGCATGCACCATCGGCGGCAGGTCCTGCATGCGGATGGCCGGGCCGGTGGAGCCGACCGCCGTCCCGTCCGGCGCCGCGTAGCGCACCAGTTGGCCGGTCGTCTGGGCGAAGGGATTTTCCAACGCTTGGCCGATATCGTTCACGGGTGCGGCGGGGACCGCCCCGCCGAACGCCTGCATCCACTCCGCGGTCGTTTTGCCCGAGAGCGCCTCGTCCAGAAGCCCGGTCAGCCTGTCCCGATGCTTCAGGCGGCTGGCGAAGTCGGGGAACTCCGTCGTCCATTCCGGCCGCCCGATTTTCGCGCAGAGCGCCGGCCAGAATTTCTCCTTGTTGCACATGAGAAAAATCCAACCGTCCTTCGTCTTGTAGAGCTGGCTGGGGGTCAGGTTCGGATGGGCGGAGCGCGGCTCGCGCGTCGTGTTCACGCCCATGGTCATATACCAGGCGGCTACATAGGCGATGTTGGCCATGGCCGCGTCGAACAGGGAAACGTCGTAATCCGCGCCCTTGCCGCTCGCCCGTGCGCCGACAATGCCGGAGGACAACGCAATCGCCGCCTGCAGGCCGGTGGAAAGGTCTACCAGCGAGAGGCCCATGCGCGAAGGCGGGCCGCCCGGCTCTCCCGTCACGGCGAGATAGCCGCATTCCGCCTGCATCAGATAGTCATAGCCGGGCCATGCCGCCCGCTCGCCCTCGCGGCCATAGGCCGACAGATGCACGCAGACGATCTGTTCGTTTACGTCCTTCAGCTGGTCATAGGTCAGGCCGAGCTTGCCCGGCAGATCGCCGCGCAGATTGTTGAACACCGCGTCGGCATCCGCCGCCAGCCTGCGGAAAATCTCCTGCCCGCGCGGGCTCTTCAGGTTCAGGGTGATCGAGCGCTTGTTGCGGTTGAACGCCTGGAAGAACAGGGAGTCGCCCTGTGCCAGCGGATCCTGCGGGTGGCGCACATGGCGGCCCACATCGCCGCCCTCGCCGGCGTTTTCAATCTTGATAATCTCCGCGCCCAGGTCAGCCAGTTGCAGCGTGCCAAACGGCCCGGCCCCATACTGCTCCACGGCCAGAATGCGGACGCCCTCTAGCGGCAACATGGCATTCTCCCGGCGGAGTTGTGAAAAAGCGGTTTCTGCCTTTGCATGAAGCGGCAGTCCTCATGATAAAAGAGATGGCGAGGCCACTCGAATGGTGCCGCAGCATGACACATAGGGCGAGCCCATGACCATTACCATCACCGGCGCAGGCGGGTTTCTGGGCCGGCGCGTGACCGAGATTCTGGCAGACCGCGGCGAAAAGCTGGTGCTGGCCGACCTGGTGCCGCCGCCAAACCCGCCCGCCGGCGCGAAGGTGCTGACCGGCGATTTGACCGAAACTCTGGCACAGGCAATCACGCCCGAGACCACCGCCGTCATTCACCTGGCCGCCGTTGTCTCCGCCGGGGCGGAGGCGGATTTCGCACAGGGCTACCAGGTAAACCTGACCGGGTTGCGGGCAGTTCTGGACCGCTGCCGCGGGCTCGGCACCTGCCCGAAGTTCCTGTTCACCAGCTCGCTTGCCGTGTTCGGCGCGGTCGACAGCGTGGACGACCGGACCGCGACAATGCCGCAAAGCTCCTATGGCACGCAAAAAGCGCTGGGTGAGCTGCTGGTAAACGATTACAGCCGCAAGGGCTATGTCCAGGGCCGCACGCTGCGCCTGCCGACGGTGGTGATCCGGCCTGGCAAGCCGAACGCGGCGGCCAGCAGCTTCGCGAGCGGCATTCTGCGCGAGCCCCTGGCGGGCGAGGAAAGCATCTGCCCGGTGAGCCCGGACCTGGCGCTCTGGATCGCCTCGCCCGCCAGCGTCACACAAGCGCTGGTGCACGCGCTCGACCTGGAAGAGGCCGCGTTCGCGCCCTGGCGGGTGGTGAACGTGCCGGGTATCACTGTCACCGTGCGCCAGATGGTGGCGGCGCTGAGCCGTGCCGGCGGCGATACGGGCCTGGTCAGGTTCCGGCACGATCCGGCCATCGACGGCATCGTCGGCTCGTGGCCGGCCCATTTCGTTACGCCGCGGGCCGACGCGATGGGCTTCCCGCCAGCGGACGACCTGGATAGTTTGATCCGAAGCCACATCAACGGTCTTTGATCCCGCCCCAGACAGAAGAGGAGCCGCCCCATGGCAGGCCTGTATTTCGAAGAGTTTGAGATCGGCCAGGTGTTCGATCACGCGTTGACCCGCACCGTGTCGGAAATGGACAACGTGATGTTCTGCGCGCTGACCCATAACCCGCAGCCGCTGCACCTGGACGAGGAATTCGGCAAGGAGACCGAGTTCGGCGCGCGCATCGTCAACTCGCTGTTCACACTGGGGCTGGTGATCGGCGTCTCGGTGCAGGATACGACGCTGGGTACCACCATCGCCAATTTAGGCATGACCGATGTCGCCTTCCGCGCGCCGGTGTTCCACGGCGACACGGTGCGCAGCCAGACCACGGTGCTGGAAAAGCGCGAGAGCAAGTCCCGCCCGAACGCCGGCGTCGTGCTATTCGAGCATCGCGGCTTCAACCAGAAGGGCGTGGAGGTCGCCTACTGCAAGCGCTCTGCCTTCATGCTGAAAAAGCCGGCATAGCGTGTAACGTCTGCGGGCCGACGACGGTCAGACGACCGTGCGTAGCGCAGGCGCAACCGGCGGGCCGGCGGCGGCCTGACACCCGCCCGATGATGCTACCACCCGGTTGCGGCCTTGCCGCTTGGCCCGATAGAGGGCGGCATCGGCGCGGCAGATCGCCGCTTCGGTGGTGCTCTCGTCCCATAGCACGGTGCTAACGCCGAAACTGCCCGTGACGGAGATGGATGCGCCGCACGGCAGATCCACCGGCAAAGCGGCGATCGCCTCGCGCAGTCGTTCCGCCGTGCCCGACGCCGCCTCCAGGTCGGTATCCGGCAACAGCACGATGAACTCCTCGCCGCCGAAACGGGTGACCATGTCCGGCGCGCGCACGCCCGCGGTCAGCCGCGCGGCCACCGCCGTCAGCACGGCATCGCCCGCGGCGTGGCCATAGCGGTCGTTCACCGCCTTGAAATGGTCCAAATCGCAGACGATCAGTGCCAGCGGCCGCCCCGAATCCTGCGCCCGCGCGTGCAGCCGCGGCAGGTGCCGCTGCATGTAATGCCGGTTGTAGAGCCCGGTCAGCGCGTCATGCATGGCCTGATCCAGGCTCGCCCGATGCCGGCTCTGGATCCGTTGCTGCAGCCGGTGCCGCCGCACCTGAGTAGCGAGGCGCGCCGTGACCTCGTTCCGGTTGAGCGGGCACAGCAGATACTCGTTCGCCCCCAGGTCCAGCCCCTTGAAAAGCTGCTCGCGCTGCGCCCGTTCGCCAATCAGGACGAACGGCACATGACGGCTCGCCTCGTCGGAGCGCACTTCAGAGCACAAGCGAAGGGCGTCGGTCGACGGACAACTTAGGTCCGCCAGGATCAGGTCAAAGCCGCGCGTCGCCGCCGCGACGTCTTCCCCGCTCAGACCGCTTGCGCAGCGCACCTGATGGCACAGCGCTCTGGCCGCCGCATCGATGGCGCGGCGCACGTCGGCACTAGCCGTCAGCAGCAGCAATCGCGCTTCATCCACGGGTTCGTCGGCAAGCGCCTCGCCGCCGGCGTCGCCCAACGCTTCCGGCTGGCGCAAACGCCATTCGTCCAGCACCCGCTTCAGTCGCACCAGCGAGCGTACACGGGCAAACAAGGCCAGATCGTCCAGCGGCTTGGTCAGGAAGTCATCCGCGCCGCATTCCAGCCCCTGCACCATTTCTTCCGGCGTATCGAGGGCGGTCACCATCACCACCGGAATATGGCTGAGCCGGCTGTCGGTCTTGAGCCGGCGGCAGACTTCATGGCCGTTCATGCCGGGCATCATCACGTCCAGCAAGATCACGTCCGGTGCGCTTTCACGCACGGATTCCAGCGCGGCCTCCCCACTCGAGACGCAGGTCACGGTGTAATATTCGGCCGTCAGTTTCGCGTGCAGCAACGCCCGGTTCGCGGCATTGTCGTCAACCACAAGAATACGCGCTGTCATTCAGTCAAACCCCGCCGGCCGCGTCTGCTTTGGGGTCGAAGCGACGACTGCGCCAGTCCCTCAGCGGCTCTCTTAAAAATAGGGGAAATCAGCAAATCAGAGGTTAATTGGAAAGGTTCAAATTGCGCCGAACGGCCTCGATAAAGGTCGCAACCTTGATCGGCTTCGGCAGATAATCCTCACAGCCACCCCGGCGGATTTTCTCCTCGTCGCCCTTCATGGCAAAGGCGGTGACGGCGACAACGGGAATGTGGCGGACACTGTCGTCGGCCTTCAGCCATTTCGTCACCTCCAGACCCGAGACTTCCGGAAGCTGAATATCCATGATGATCAGGTCCGGCTGTTCTTCCCGCGCAATCCGCATCGCGCTAACCCCGTCGTTGGTCTGGAGCGTTTCGAACCCGTGGGCGCAGAGCAAATCGTTGAACAGTTTCATGTTCAACTCATTGTCTTCCACGATCAGGATCGTTTTACCCATGCGCTGGCCTCAAGCCCGTGTCAGAAAGAGAAAATCGAGTACAATAGCCGAACACACAATAACACAATCACTTTGTGCTCGTGCTTGGTTAAAACAATAATACCGCAGGATTCCTTAATGATTTGCTTCATCAATCGCCGAAATTTGTCCGCATATGGCGTAAGGGGCTGAAAGACGAACGAAAATGGCGACTCTCTGCCGGGACTGTTATGCCGTGGCCGGCCGCTCGGTCGAGAGCCGCACGCGCTGCCCCTGCTGCGGCTCCCCCCGGCTGGTCAGCCACCCGGACCTTCTCAACCTCCGTGTCGCCCATCTGGATTGCGATGCATTTTATGCCTCGGTGGAAAAGCGCGACGCACCGGAATTGCGCCTGCTGCCGCTGATCATCGGCGGCGGGCGCAGGGGCGTGGTCGCCGCCGCCTGCTATATGGCGCGGCAGTATGGCATCCATTCCGCCATGCCCATGTTCAAGGCTCGCGCCGCCTGCCCCCATGCGACGGTGATCCGCCCCGACATGGCGAAGTACAAGGCGGTCGGCGCGGAAATCCGGGCGCTGATGCGTCAGGCGACACCGCTGATCGAGCCGGTTTCCATCGACGAAGCGTATCTGGATTTCAACACGCCGCACGAGCTTGCAGAACCGCCGGCGCTCACCCTCGCCCGGCTCGCCGCGACCATCGAAGCCACGCTGGGCGTGACGGTTTCGATCGGTCTCGGGCCCGAACAAGTTTATGGCCAAGATAGCATCGGACCTGGACAAGCCGCGGGGCTTCACGGTCATCGGCCAAGCCGAGGCCGGCGCATTCCTGCGAGCCAAGCCGGTCGGCATTATCCACGGCGTCGGGCGGGCAACCCAGCGGCGCATGGCGCAAGACGGCATCACCCGGATCGGCCAATTGCGCAGCTTTCCCCTACAGGAACTGGCGCGGCGCTATGGCAGCTTCGGGCAGAGCCTCGCCCACTACGCGCGCGGTATCGATCGCCGTCGGGTTCGCGCGAGCCGCCCCACGAAAAGCGTCTCCGCCGAAACCACCTTTGAGGATCCAATCCGCGACCCCGCCGAGTTGGCCCGGCGGCTTTCGCCGCTCACCGTCCGTGTGGCGGACCGTCTGCAGGCCAGCGGCGATCGGGGTGCGACGGTGACGCTGAAGCTCAAAACGGCCGACTTCCGCACCCTCACCCGCAGCTATACCTTGCCCCAGCGCATCGACGACCGGGAGGCGATCGAGGCAATCGCACAGATGCTGCTGGCCCGGGAATCGAACGGCACGCCCTATCGCCTGATCGGCGTCGGCGTCGCGAACCTGGCCCGAGCACCGGAGCACGGGGAGCCGGACCTGTTGTCCATCGCGCCCCTAGGTTAACCTGGCGGGCGGTTGACGCCTTCCTCGAACTGACGCATCCGTGTGCGTGGGGGCGCTGCCTTATCCTCGGTCTACCCCTTGTCATCGCGGGGTAGCATCCCTAGCTTCCGGCGCGACGGCTCTTACGGGTTGAGTTGGGTCTTTCCCCGGAGATCGTCTGTTTTCAACCGTCCGAACGATCCCGCTTGCGAGAGGCCATACCATCATGTCACGATTCTTTGCCGCCCTTGGCGCATCCGTCATTGCCGTCCCCTTGTTACTGCCTCCCGCTGCCAGCGCTCAGGACGCCCCACCGCTGGAAACCCTCGACCAGCGCTTCAGCTATTTGGTCGGCCTGCAACTTGGACAGCGGTTAATGGAACAGGGAATTGGCCAAGACCTGGATGTCGACGCGTTCGCACAGGCTTTGCGCGACACCTTCGCCGGCGAGCAGCCCCGTCTCACCACGGAGCAGATGCAGGCGACCGTGCAGGAAATGCAGGCCGCGCGTCAAAGCAAACAGGAGGCGATTGGCGCCGAGGCAAAGGCCACAGGCGAAGCCTTCCTCCTTCAGAATCAAAAAGAGGAAGGCGTTGAAATTACCGACAGTGGTCTGCAGTACAAGGTCGTGGAGGCGGGTGACGGCCCGAAGCCTGCGGCCTCTGATACCGTAAAGGTAAACTATGAAGGCCGCCTGCTGAATGGCCAGGTGTTCGACAGCTCCTTCGCCCGTGGCGAACCCGCGACCTTTGGCGTCGACCAGGTTATTCAGGGCTGGCAGGAAGCCCTGCAACTCATGTCGGTCGGCGCAACCTATGAGGTGTGGATCCCGTCAGAGTTGGCTTATGGCGAACAGGGCGCCGGCAACGATATCGGGCCGAACGAGACCCTGAATTTTACCATCGAACTGCTGGAAATCGTCGAGAAATAGCGCGTTCCCGCCGAAGGGCGCCGGGCAAGCGCTCGCTGGCCGAGTTCGGACAGATAGCGTCGGATCGGGACCGTTGCCGGGACCGCACCGCCCACGCTCTTTTCCGCCTCTACGATGACCACGCCGCCAAAGCGGGGCAGCCAGCGCGCCGCCAGCGGTTCGAGCGGGGCAGCGCTCCGCAACAACGCCGTGCCGAGTGCCGGCGGCGCATGCAGGGCGTGCTCGGTTTCCAAGGGCTCGAACAGGTTGTTGCGCAATACGCGGCGCAATTGCCGCCCGGTATAGGGGCCGCCATAACCGAATGGAATGCAGTCACGCAGCGCCCATAGCCCCCGCCGGTTTGGGGCGATCACCAGCAGCCGCCCCCCCGGCGTCAGCACCCGCCAGCATTCCCGCAGAAACGGCCGCAAATCCCAGGCCGTTTCCAGCGCGTGCAGCAGGATCAGCCGGTCCAACAGGGAATTGGCGGCAGGCCAGTCCACCTCTTCCACTTGCGCCGCCAAGTTGGGGCCGGCGACCGGCCAACGGTGGACGCCCTGGCTCGCCGGCATGAAGGCGGCGACACGCTCTGCTTCTTCCAGGAACGGCGCGAGCACCGGAATGGCATAGCCGACGCCCGCGATCCGCATGCCCTTCACATCCGGCCAGCGCGCCCGCACCCGCTCGCTCAGGCGCCGGCTGGCAATCAGTCCCAAGGGCGAGCGGTAGAATTCGCGCAATTGTTCGACGTCGGTTCGCATTCGGTCTCCAGGATGCTAGGATTGCCAGAAATTCCATTCTGACGCCACTGAAGGAAGTGTAGCCATGGCTGCCCTAGAAATCGTTCTCGTGCCCGCGCTCAGCGATAACTATGTCTATTTAGCGCACGACAAGGATACGGGCGACACCGCCGTCATCGATCCTGCCGAGGCGGCTCCTGTCGAAGCGGCACTCAAAAGGCAGGGCTGGAAACTGACCCAGATCCTGAACACCCACCATCATGCGGATCATATCAACGGCAATCAGGAACTGAAGGCCAAGTGGAACTGCCCGATCGTCGGCCCGCGCGCCGAGTTGCAGCGCATTCCCGACATGGACGTATTGGTGAGCGAGGGCGACACCTATTCCGTCGGCACCCAGACCGCGACCGTCATCGAAACGCCCGGGCATACCACGGGCCACATCGCCTTCCATTTTCCGGAATCGAATGCGCTGTTCTGCGGCGATACCCTGTTCGTGCTCGGCTGCGGGCGCATGTTCGAGGGCAATCCGCCCGGCTTTTGGGATTTGCTCTGTAAGCTGCGCGCGCTTCCCGATGAAACCCGCATCTATTGCGGCCACGAATATACGCAGTCGAACGCGCGCTTCGCGGTTGCCGTCGACCCGGACAATGCCGCGCTGAAATCCCGGGCGGCAGAGATCGACGCCTTGCGCGCGGATGACAAGCCCACCATCCCTTCCACCCTGGGCGACGAGCGTGGTGTCAATCCGTTCCTGCGGGCCGACGACCCGGCATTGCAGGCAGCCGTCGGCATGGATGGCGCCGACCCCACCGCGGTGTTCGCCGAGATCCGCAAGCGGAAGGACAATTTTTAAAGGAAATCCTCACGGCTCCGGCCGAATGAACCTCTTTCCCCACAACCGGCCGCCAGGATCGAACAGGTCCTGGCCGTTCCCGTTGGGGATAGCGTCCACGCTGATCTCTGCCTACACTTCGGGCCCAATGACCAAATCCGCCCAGAGGAGCCCCGAACCCATGGCAGACGCCCGTGTCCTGCTGGATGTCGAAGACGGCATCGCCACCCTGACCTTGAACCACCCGGAAGCGTTGAACGCCTTTGGCCTCAAGCTACGCCAGGATATGAGTACGGCGCTCGACAAGCTCGATACGGCCATCGCGGATCAGACCGCCCGCTGCCTGCTTGTCACGGGGGCCGGCCGCGGTTTCTGCTCGGGGGCGAACCTGAACGATCCGGACCGGCCGCCGCGCGACCGGGAAGCGGAGGTCCGCGGCGAGGCCGACAGCGATCTGGTTGGCTGGTACAATCCTACCTTCATCCGCCTGCGCGAGCTTGCCGTTCCCACCGTCGCCGCCATTAACGGCGTCGCCGCCGGGGCAGGCATGAGTTTGGCGCTTTCGTGTGATTTCAAGGTGATGGCGAAATCCGCCTACTTCCTCCAGGCCTTCGCCCGCATCGGCCTGGTGCCGGATTGCGGCTCATCCTGGATCCTGCCGCGCCTGATCGGCATGAGCCGGGCCATGGAGCTTTCGCTGCTGGCCGAGCGCCTGCCGGCCGAAACCGCGGGCGAATGGGGCATGGTCAACCGCGTGGTGGAAGACGAGGCGGTGATGGAAGCGGCGACGGCCATGGCCCGCCGCCTGGCCGACGGGCCAAAGGCGCTGGGCATGATCCGCCGGATGTATTGGGCCGCGCTGGAAAACAATTACGCTGAGCAACTGCAGTTGGAAGCGGATGTCCAGACCAAAGCAGGCATGACCAAGGACCACGAGGAAGGCGTCGCCGCCTTCCGCGAGAAGCGCGACGCCAAGTTCGTGGGCGCCTGAATACGATCATAAAAAACAAAATACGATCTCACAGAAAGAGGAAACCCCATGGCACGAGGTATTCGCGGCCAGGTGTGTGTCGCCGGCATCGGCGAGACCACCTATTACAAGCACGGCCAGTCGCCGGACCCGGAATTCAAGCTTGCCCTGATGGCAATCCTGAATGCGGCCGAGGACGCCGGCATCGACCCGCAAGGACATCGACGGCTTCTGCTCCTACTCCAACGACCGGAACGAGCCCTCGCGGCTGGCGGCAGCGCTGGGCACCAAGGATCTGAAATACTCGGTCATGCAATGGGGCGGCGGCGGTGGCGGCGGCTCGGCCGCCATCGGCACGGCGGCGGCGGCGATTGCGGCCGGCTATGCCGACTGCATCGTCGTCTTCCGAGCGCTGGCGCAGGGCCAGTTCCAGCGCTTCGGCGCAGCGGCCGCCGAGCCAAGACGGTCAGCGGCGACAACGCCTTCGTCTTTCCCTACGGCGTGATGAGCCCCGGCCAGCGCTACGCGATGAAGGCCATGCGCTTCATGCACGAGCATGGGGTCGAGCGCTCGGCGCTGCGCGCCATCTCCATGGCCAGCTACCACCACGCCCAGCAGAACCCGCGCGCCGTCATGCACGGCCGGCCGCTGACGGAGGACAAGTACGACGACTCCCGCTGGATCGTGGAGCCGTTCCGCCTCTATCGACTGCTGCCTGGAGAATGACGGCGCCGCCGCCCTGATCTTCATGTCGGCGGAACGGGCCAAGGACCTGCCGCACAAGCCGGCCTACCTGCTGGGCGCCGCCCAGGGCTCGGACCACCGCTGCGCCGCTCCGGCCCATAACGCGCCGACCTACGCCAGCAGCAGCTTCACCACGGTCGCCCCGCGTCTCTGGGCGAATGCCGGGCTGTGGGCCGAAGGACGTCGACGTGGTGCAGTCCTACGAGAACTTCACCGGCGGCGTGCTGATGAGCCTGGTCGAGCACGACCTGCTCAAGGCGGAGGAAGCCAACGATGTTCTACAACTGGACAACCTGATCGCGCCCGACCGGCAAGCTGCCGCTCAACACCTCCGGCGGCAACCTGGCCGAGTGCTACATGCACGGTCTCGAACTGCCGATCGAGGCGGTACGCCAGTTGCGCGGCACCTCGACCGCGCAGGTGCCGAACGTCGACGTGTCGCTGGTGTGCTCCGGCCCGATGGTGACGCCGGTATCCAGTTCCGTATCTTCGGCTCGGAGGCCACGCTCTATGAGCGAAGCAGGCAAGTACTATCTGCCCGAAGGCCTGCCGCCCCGGTGCCGGAGAGCGACAACCTCTCCGCCCCCTATTGGGACGGCCTGAAGAACGAAAAGCTCTGGTGCAGAAGTGCCAGGGCTGCGGCCGGCACCAGTTCGGCCCGGAATGGATCTGCCACCACTGCAACTCGTTCGACCTGGACTGGGTTCAGGTGGAGGGCAAGGGCAAGATCTATTCCTGGGAGCGCGCCTGGCATCCGGTGCACCCGGCGCTCAAGGCGCTGGAAGGCGAGCCCTACATCACCGTGCTGGTGGAGCTGCCCCACGCCGGACAACATCCGCATGATCGGCAACCTGCTGGGCGACCGGCACCAGGACGTGGTGATCGGCTCGGACGTGGAGGTGGTATTCGAGCACCACACGGATAACGACCCGCCCTATTCGCTCGCGCATTGGAAGGTGGTGTAGGAAGCTACCCCGGCGAGGTAATGCGTCGCCCGCTACGCCTGAAACACTCGCCCTTGACCTGCCCCCAGCCCGCCGCCACCTTCCCACCAACGCAACAACCACGGGAGCGCAGTTCCATGCGCATCGAAATCATCTGGTGTGCGCCCTGAAACTATGAGCCGCGAGCCCGCCGTGCGCGGGATCTGCTACTGGCCAAGGCGCCGGAGGCCGACATCACCCTCACCAAAGGCACTGGCGGCGTGTTTGACATCGTCGTCGATGGCACTTGCCGCTATTCCAAACACGATACCGGCCGCTTCCCGAGCGATGCCGAAGTCGAGGCGGTGCTGACGGTATGATCCCGCCCCACCTGCCCCAGACACATGTTCGCCCCTAAACCACCGGCACCATCTTCGAGGCCAGCATGGCGGGCGAGATTACGTCTACGTCCAGCGGCACGCGCCAACGCTCGGTCTCGCGCACTTCGGGCTCGGCGCGTTGGCCGGCGGGGCGCCGTCGAAGGTGAAGCCTTCATAGCCGTTGGTCTGCACCTCGTTGCATTTCTGCACATAGACAGGAAAGCCGCCGATATAAGGCATAAACACACGCGGACGGCCCTCGATATTCGCGCCCACATACCAGCTGGAGCAGGTGGAGCGGAGCGAGATCGCCGCCACTTCGTTCACATGCTCGACCCAGGCATCCTGGGCTTCCAAAGTCGGCTCAATCGCCTCCGCGCCCACGTCGCGCATATGCGCAATGCAGTCGACCATCCAGTCGGCATGCTGTTCGATCGACTGGATCATTTGGGCCAGCACGCTGGGCGAGCCCGGCCCGGTAATCATGAAGAAATTCGGGAAGCCGACGGTCGAGAGCCCCAGATAGGTGCGCGGTCCCGCCTCCCAGGCCTTTTTCAGCTTCAGGCCATCGCGGCCCCGAATGTCGATCCTGTCGTATGAGCCGGTCATCGCCGCAAAGCCCGTTGCGCAGACGATGGCGTCCACCTCGTACTCGCTGCCGTTGGCCACCACACCCTTCGGCGTCATCCGCTCGATGCCGGACTGGCGATATCAACCAGCTTCACGTTCGGGCGGTTGTAGGTCTCGAAATAGCCGGTGTCGACGCAGAGCCGCTTGCAGCCGAACACGTCCTTAGGGCAGAGCAGTTCCGCCGTTTCAGGATCCTTCACGATCTCGCGGATTTTCTCCCTGGCGAACTCGGCGATGGTGTCGTTGGCTTCCTTGTTGAACAGCAGGTCGCCATAGGCGCCCAGGAACGGCAGGCCGCCGCGGGCCCAGAATTCCTCATAGGTCGCGCGCCGTTCTTCCTCGCTCGCTTCCAGCGCCGGCGTGGTGTTGAAGTTGAAGTAAAAGCCAGTCGGCCGGGCGCGGGCCTTGGCACGCATGGCCGGATAGTCGGCCTTCACCTCGGCCTCCCATTCGGGATCGACCGGCGAGTTCCAGGCCGGCACCGTATAGTTCGGCGTGCGCTGGAAGACATAGAGCTGGCTCGCCTGCCCGGCGATGATCGGGATCGACTGGATACCGCTGGAGCCCGTGCCGATGACGGCAACGCGCTTGCCGCTAAAGTTTACGTCTTCATGCGGCCACTCGCCGGTGTGATAGACGGGGCCCTCGAAGTCATCGAGACCCTCGAAGGGCGGCTTGTTCGCGGCCGACAGGCAGCCCACCGCCATGATGCAGAACTGCGCCTGCACCCTATCGCCCTGGTCAGTCTGGACCATCCAGCCGCTTGGACTTCTGATCGTAATGGGCGGCGGTTACGCGGGTATTGAACTGGATATCCTTGCGGAGGTCGAAGCGTTCGGCAACATGTCTGGCATATTGCATGATTTCCGGCTGTGGCGCGTATTTCTCGGACCATTTCCATTCCTGGTCCAGCTCTTCCGAAAAGGAATAGGAATACTGCATGCTCTCGATATCGACACGCGCGCCGGGATAACGGTTCCAGTACCAGGTGCCGCCGACATCGCCGCCGGCCTCATAGACCCGGGCGGTGAAGCCCTGCTTGCGCAGATTGTGCAGCATATACATGCCGGCGAAACCGGCTCCGACGACGATGGCGTCGTAATGAGTTGCAGCAGCCGTTGCGTTCATATCAATTCCATCCTGTGGTCACAGACTTTGGCGCGGATATTTTCCAAATCTTGCCGCAAATGCAACCGGCATGCGCTGCAAGGGCGCCCGCTCCGCTTCGCCCAGGCTGGAAAATCGTGCTATGCTGGACATGTTCACGATGCGCTCGCTCGGCGGTTGCTGTTAATTGCAATCCGCAGGCGTGTTTTCCAACCAACCATTGGCAGGTTCATAATACCCCGCCCTGTCTTCTCTTGCTGTCCCCCACATTGCACCGCGCTGGTGCGCCCGAAACCAAGCATCTCGCGCACGGCCGTGCTGTTGGTTTTGGGAACGTCACTCATCTGGCTGTTGCTGACGATGAGTGCTTCCGCGCTGGCGGCCGGGAATACCCGCCCCGGAATCGCTGGAGCGGATAATCGGGAGATGGTCGAGGACACGACATATCCCTGGGGCACCATTGGCCGGGTCAACAATGCGGGCCGCGGCTTTTGTACCGGGGTGCTGATCGGCGAGCGGCAGGTGCTGACGGCCGCCCATTGCCTGCGCTCCCGCGGCGGCCGGGGCGGCATGAGGCCCGCGAGCGATATCCACTTCCTCGCCGGATACAATCGTGGCTCCTATCTGGCGCACAGCCAAGCGGTCTCCATCAGCCGCCATGGCGCGCGCGGCGTCGGGCCCGGCATCCGAGACGAGGCGGCGGAGGACTGGGCCATCATTCACCTGGCCGAGCCCATCGGCAAACAGGTCGGATTTATGCCGCTCGAAAATTTTGGAGCGAAGACGTGGCAAGCCGACATGAAGCATGGCCAACGCTATATCCAAGCAGGCTACAGCCAGGACCGGGCGCATATTCTGACCCGCGACCGCAATTGCGAGATCATGGGGTTCCTCGCCGGTCTACGGGCCTTCACCCATCACTGCGACGCAATCCAGGGTGACAGCGGCTCGCCGATCATGGTCCGCCGCGGCGGCCGCTATGCCATTGTCGGCCTGCACGTGGCGTCGGCGCTGGAGCACGGTAAATCCTTCGGTGTTGCCATTACCGGCGCCCAAATTGTCTGCCGGCTGCCCGAGTTGGCCCATCTGCCCGGGCAGAGCGGGCCGCCCGTTCATGGGTCCCGCCAATAGCCGCGTGCCGATAGCCTGGATATAATTTTCTGCGCCTCTCTCGGGCGAAGATTGAAGGAGTTATCGGGAATGAATTTGGCGGCGTTAATGAACCGGGCGGCCCGGTCCCGACCGGAGAATGTGGCGGTTCGGGTCGGCATGGAAGAATACGCGACCTATGCCGAACTTGGCGAGCGCGTCGCGCGCATCGCCGGCTGGCTGCGCGGCCCCGCAGGTCTCCAGCCCGGCGACCGCGTCGGCTTCGCCATGAGCAACTGCCCGGAATTTATCGAAATGCTCTGGGCCTGTTGGCATGCGGGCCTGGCCGCAGTGCCGATCAACGCCAAGCTGCACGTGAGCGATTTCCGTTATATCTTCAGCGATTCCGGCGCACGCATCGGCTTCACCACGGCCGACCTGACGGACGATCTGAACGGCCTGCTGCCCGACCTGCCGGACTGCGGGGCGATGATCACGGCCGGCAGCGACACCTACGCCGCCATGCTCGACTCGGCGCCGCTGACCATGGAATTGCGCGAGTCGGAAGACCTAGCCTGGCTGTTCTACACCAGCGGCACCACCGGCCGGCCCAAGGGCGCGATGCTGAGCCATCGCAACCTGCTCGCCTGCCTGCAGGGCTATCTTTCGGATATCGACCGGGTGGAGGAAGGCTATCACTGGCTGCACGCCGCACCCATGAGCCATGGCGGCGGGCTCTACAGCCTGCCTTTCGTCGCCCAGGCCGCCGCCCAGGTGATCCCGGCCAGCGGCAAGTTCGACCCGGCGGAGATCATGGAACTGCTGGCCTCCACCACCGACCTCTGCTTTTTCGCCGCACCCACCATGGTGAAGCGTCTGCTGGAGCATCCTGCCGTTCTGGAAGGCGACACAAGGAACCTGCGCACCATCGTCTATGGCGGCGCCCCCATGTATGTGGCGGACGCGAAGGAGGCGCTTAACCTGTTCGGCCCGAAGCTCGCCCAGCTTTACGGCCAGGGCGAGAGCCCGATGACCATCACGGCGCTCGGCCGGCACGAGTTTCAGCGGGCCGGCACACCCGGCTTTGACGATCGCCTGGCCTCGGTTGGGCGGGCTTTCACCAATACCGAAGTCGCCATCATGGACGCCGACGACCAACCGCTGCCGCCCGGCGAGCTGGGCGAGGTCTGCGTGCGCGGCGAGCCGGTCATGGTTGGCTATTGGGGCAACCCGGAGGCCACCGCCGAGACCTTGCGCAACGGCTGGCTGCACACCGGCGACGTGGGCGTGCTGGACGAGGCCGGCTATCTGGCGCTGAAAGACCGCTCCAAGGACATGATTATTTCCGGCGGCACCAACATCTACCCGCGCGAAGTGGAGGAGGTCATGCTGCTGCACCCCGCCGTGCTGGAGGTCTCCGTCGTGGGGGAGCCAGACCCGGAATGGGGCGAGAACGTAGTGGCCTTCGTCGTCGCACGCGAAGGCGCAGGCCTGAGCGAAAAAGACCTGGACCGCTTCTGCCTGAAGAACATGGCCCGCTTCAAGCGGCCCAAGTCCTACCGCTTCATCGACGCACTGCCGAAGAACAACTACGGCAAGGTGCTGAAGACGGAACTGCGCGAGCGGCTGGCCGACAACTAACCTGCCTCGCCGTCATTGCGAGCCGCCAAGGGGCGGGGCGGCAACCCAGCAACGGCGGAGCCAAGCCCCTGCGCGGCCTGGATCGCGTCGCCCCGAACAAGTTCAGGCCTCGCGATGATAACCCTTTCGGAGAAAGGCGCGGCTACTCAGAGCCAGATTCATTCGATAGACTGCCGATCAGCCGCCCGAATACAGAGAGCCCCTCATGGAACTCGTCTTCCGCGAAAACCCCTATGCGAAAGAATGCGAAGCCAGCGTCGTCAGCGCCGGGCCTGAAGGCGTGGTGCTGGACCGGACGGTTTTCTATCCGACCGGCGGCGGCCAGCCGGGCGATTTCGGGCGTGCTGATCGCTGCGGACGGCACGGAGATACCCGTCGCCGAGGCCCGCAAGGGCGAAGGCCCCGACGATGTCATTCACATGACAGCCGAGGGCGCTCCCCTGCCCGCGCCGGGTACGAAACTAACCGCCCGCATCGACTGGGACCGCCGCTACAAGCACATGCGCATGCACACGGCCATGCACCTGCTCTGCTCCATGGTGCATCACGGCGTGACCGGCGGCGCGGTCGGCGCAGAGAAAAGCCGGCTCGACTTCGATTCGGGCGAGCACACCTACGACAAGGCGGAACTGACCGCCCAGCTTAATGCCCTGGTCGCGGCCGACCATCCGGTCGAAAGCCGCTGGATCGACGAGAGCGAGTTGGACGCGAACCCCGACATGGTGCGCACGCTGTCCGTGCAGCCGCCCCGAGGCACGGGCCGCATCCGCCTGATGGCGGTCGGCGACGGTGACATAGATCTACAACCCTGCGGCGGCACCCACGTCGCTCGCACCAGCGAAATCGGGCCAGTCCGCGTCTCCAAGATCGAGAACAAGGGCAAGCGGAACCGCCGCATCAACATCGTTTTCGACGAATAGCAGCGAAGCCCTCATCCCCTTCACCCTAAGTCTGTCGGAGGGTGTTGTATCAGGAAGATGGTCACCCTTCGACAGGCGCAGGATGAAGGAAAAGAGAGAACCCCATGGCCGACTACGCCAACCCGCACGCGCTCGTCAGCACCGAATGGCTGGCCGAGCATCTTAAAGACCCCAACGTCAAGATCGTCGACGCCTCGCACCACCTGCCCACCTCGGGCCGCAACGCCCGGGCAGAATACGAAGAGCGCCACATTCCCGGCGCGATCTTTTTCGACATCGACGCGATCAGCGACCAGGACAGCGACCTGCCGCACATGTGGCCCGACGCGGAGCAATTCGCGGAGCAGGTGGGCGCGCTCGGTATCGGCAGTGACGACCGGGTCGTGGTCTACGACACGGTCGGCCCGACCGGTGCCGCGCGCGTCTGGCAAACCTTCCGCATCTTTGGCCACAACGACGTTGCGGTGCTGGACGGCGGCCTGCGCAAATGGCTGGCCGAAGACCGGCCGGTCACGTCCGAAGTCATCCCGCGCGAGGCGAAACCGTTTCAGGCCGCGAAGGCCAAGGAACGCATCCGGTCGCGCAAGCAGATTCTCGCCAATATCGAGCACCCTACGGAACAGGTCCTGGATGCCCGGGCTTTCGGCCGTTTTCACGCGACCGAGCCGGAGCCCCGCGAAGGCATGCGCGGCGGCCACATTCCCGGCAGCCTCAACCTGCCCTTTCCCCGACTGCTGGGCGAGAACGGCGTCTTCAAATCCGCCGATGAACTTAAGACCGCCTTCGACGTAGCAGGCATCACAGAAGGCAAGCCGATCACCACTACCTGCGGCTCCGGCGTGACCGCCTGCACGCTGGCGCTGGGACTTTACCTGATCGGCCGGGACGACGTCGCCATCTACGACGGCTCCTGGAGCGAGTGGGGCAGCCGCTTGGATACACCCGTCGAAACCTGATCCCTTTACAAACGCGCCATACCCCCGTGAGCAAAGATCCACTATGAGCAAAGAGCTAAAGGGCAAGAGCCCGGAAACCGTCCTGACCCATGCCGGCCGCCACCCCCAGGCCCATTTCGGCGTCGTCAACACGCCCGTCTTTCGCGCCTCCACCATCCTCTCGCCCTCCTATGAAGACCGCAAGCGGGAGAAGGGGGAGCGCGAGCCCCGTTACGGCCGCCGCGGCACGCCCACCACCTTTACGCTGGAGGACGTGCTGGCCGAGATCGAGGGCGCCGACGCCTGCGTGCTCTGCCCGTCCGGCCTCAGCGCCGTTACCACGGCCATCCTGCCCTTTGTTCGCCAGGGCGACCATGTGTTGATGGCCGATTGCGTCTATGGCCCCGCCCGGAACTTTGCCGCAAAGTTCCTGCCGCGCTATGGCGTCTCCACCACCTTCTTCGACCCGGCCATCGGTGCGGGCGTCGCCGATCTGATCCGGGACAACACGAAGGTTGTCTATCTGGAAGCACCCGGCTCGCAAACCTTTGAAATGCAGGACGTTCCGGCCATTGCCGCGGCCGCGCACAAGCGCGATTGCACCGTGATGATCGACAATACCTGGGCGACCGGCCTCTACTTCAAGCCGTTCGAGCACGGCTGCGATGTTTCCATCCATGCCGCCACCAAGTATATTGTCGGCCACTCCGATGCGATGCTGGGCGCGATTACCTGCACAAAAGCCACCTACGGCCCCATCCGTGAGGCATGGGGTCTGCTCGGCGTCGCCGCCGCGCCGGACGACGTTTATCTGGCGACCCGCGGCGTGCGCACCATGGCGGTACGGCTGGCGCAGCACCAGGCCAACGCGATGGAGGTTGCAAGCTGGCTGCAATCCCGGCCGGAGGTGGCGCAGGTGCTCTATCCCGCCCTTGCGGACGACCCCGGCCATCGTATCTGGAAGCGCGACTTTACGGGCGCGAGCGGCCTGTTCGGCGCCATCCTGCAACCGGCGAGCGAGGCGCAACTTGCGGCTTTTTTCAACGGGTTGGAGCTGTTCGGCATGGGCTCCAGTTGGGGCGGCTATGAAAGCCTGCTGATCCCGGCGGACCCCTCAAACTACCGCACCGCCACCGAATGGAACCCGCCGGGACCGCTGGTGCGCCTGCATATCGGCCTGGAAAATCCCGCTGATCTCATCGCCGATATCGAGGCGGGCTTTGCGCGGATGAAGGGCGCGGATTAGGTCGGGTAGCATCTCAGCATCGCATCAAGCTAACAGCCGGGTAGTCCGGTAATGCGCGTTTCCCTGGCATTCGTCATGGTTGCTGTCGCTTGCGCCGCCATCGTCTGGCTGGCCCGCGATCTGTGGCCGCCCAAGCATCTGGTATTTGCCGCGGGCGCCGAAGGCGGCGGCTATGAGCGCATCGCCAAGCGATACCAGGCGATCCTGGCGCGCGACGGTATCCGGATGGAAATACTGACCACCGGCGGCTCGGTCGAAAACGTGAGGCTGCTGGCGGAGGGAAAAGCCCAGGCCGCCTTGTTGCAGGGCGGCGTCAAAGGACCGGAAGGAGCCGACAGCCTCGGGGCCGTGTTCCTCGAGCCGCTGTTCGTGTTCGTCCGCGCCGACCGGGACATCGCCGCCAATCCCGCAAGCTGGCAAGGGCTGAAGATCGCCGGCGGCGGCGAAGGTTCAGGGACACGCGCCGCCGTATTGGCCTTCGCCCAGGCCGCACAGATCACGCCGGGTGCGAACGAACTTCTGTCCTTCGGCAACACAGAGGCGATGGAGGCATTGCTCGCCGGGGAAATCGATGCGGCCTTGCTGGTTGCGCCGCTGAGCGCGCCCTATCTGGAGCCGCTTTTCCGCTCCGACGAGATCCGACTGCTGAGACTGGACCTGATCGAGGCGATCTCCCGCCGCCTGGCCCAGTCCCAGGTGGTGAACCTGCCGGCGGGCGCGATCCGGATGTTGCCGACGGTGCCGCCCGGCGACACCGCCATGTTGGCGATGGTCGCCCAGATTATCGCGGTAGATGACCTGCACCCGTCGCTGGTCGACCGTCTGGTCGAAGCCGCCCGCGAGATTCACTCGCGCCAGGATGCCATCACGGGTTCAAACCAATTCCCGTCGATGGATGCCATTTCGCTGCCGGCGGACGATTACGCCCGTCAGTTGATGGAGGACGGCCCCAGTTCGCTACAGAAACTCCTGCCGTATTGGGTCGTGGCTCAAATCAACCGGTTCGCGATCCTGCTGTTGCCGATCATTTTCCTGCTCCTGCCCGCATTCCGGCTTCTGCCTGCGCTCTATGCCTGGCAGATGCGCAGCAGGGTCTATCGGTACTATGACGACATCCGCCGTATCGACAGGCAGTTGCACGCGCAGCCGGAACCGGAGGTGCTCTCCGCCCTCAATATCCGGCTCCAGCAGATCGATGAGAATATCGCGGCGCTGCATCTCCCCCTCGCCTACCGGGAGTATGCGTACACTGCCCGGCTGCATATCGAACTGCTGAAAAAGCAGATCGCCGAACGGCTGGAGAATGAGCAGGGAGCCGAATAGCTTCTGGTCTTAAAGCGTCGCATGCCGCGCCTGCGCGCCGCGCTCGATCGCCGCAGCCGGCAAACGTCCCACCGCCAGCGTATGGCGGATGATCTCGAGCAGCCGCAACTCTTCCTGGCTGAGGGTAGCGTCCGCTGCCGCCACGTCGCAGGCCAAGGCGTAAGCCGTCTCGTGCAGGGGCTTGGGCAGGGCGGCTTCCACCAAGGCCAGCACCGTCTCCAGCCCCTCGTCATTGTCCAGCATCGCCGTGCAATTGTTGGCGGCGTTCGGCAGCAAATCCACGTCATAGTCCCGGAATATGGGCAGGTGCTGCACGATACTGCCGATGGTGGAAAGCTCGGCGTCGGTCATTTCCCCGTCGGAGGCGGAGATCAGCACCATGACGTAAATCAGGGCGGAATGGTGGTCGAGAACGGAGGAGTTGGACACGGGGCGGGACGCCTTTCTGGAATGAGACAGCGCTTTAATGCGACAGCTCTGAAATGCGATAGCCGGAACGGCCACCAGAGCATCGTACGGAAGCCATGCCGATTAAGGCCGCCCAGGCCGCCGCGTCAAGGCTTACCCACCCTTTATTATGCCCGTATCCGCCAGAAACGCCCGCACCTGGCTCGCTGCCTCGGCCAGTCCCACCCGTTCGATCTCCACGCCAGGCGGAAAGGCCGTGCCCAGCCGCGAGGGCAACGCGGAGTCCAGCATGACAAAAACACCCGCGTCCTCCCCTCGGCGCACCAGCCGCCCAAAAGCCTGGCGCAGGCGCATGCGCGCGATCTGATCGTCATAGCGGCTGCCGCCAAAGGCCTTGCGCCGGGCCTTGTGCAGAATGTCGGGCCGGGGCCAAGGCACCCGGTCGAACACGATCAGGCGAAGCGCCCGGCCCGGCACGTCCACGCCGTCCCGCACCGCGTCGGTGCCCAGCAGGCAGGCATCCTCATCGGCCCGAAAAATATCGACGAGGCTCGCCGTGTCGAGCTTGTCCACATGTTGGGCATAGAGCGCGATCTCGGACTCTTCCAACGGGCCGGCCAGGCGCTGATGGACGGCGCGCAGGCGGTGGATCGCCGTGAACAGACCCAGCCCCCCGCCCCGGCTCGCCTGGAACAGCACGCGATAGGCGGCGGCGACCTGATCCGCGCTGTTGCGGGCCACATCGCCCACGACGAACACGCGCGTGTTGGCTGCATAGTCGAAGGGCGATTCCATTGCCGCCCTGATCGGGCTGACCGACAGGTGCGGCGCACCAACTCGGCTTTCCGCCGCGATCCAGTCCCGTTCCGGCTGGCCGGTGGTGTCGCGCAGGGTTGCCGAGGTAACGACCACCCCGTGCGCCGGCTCCGCCACCGCTCCCGCAAACGGAATGCTAGGGTCGAGCCAGTGGCGATGCATGCCCACGTCCCGCTCCTGACCGCCCAGACGGTCGAGGGCGAACCAGTCCACGAACTGCTCCAGCGGTTCTTCCGCCAGCGCGGTCAGCATGTCCGACCAGGCGGCCAATTGGTGCTCGCCGCGGCGGGTCAGCGTGCGCGCCAGCCCTTCGATCCGCTGGCGTGCGGTCTGGTCAAGCTCGTCGGCCTCGTCGTCCAGGCGGCGGAGCAGCATTGAACGCAGCTTGGCGAGCGGCTCGCGGATTCCCTCCAGCGCCGCCGAGAGCTTCGCCGCCGCTTCCTCCAGCCCCTCGACCGTGGGCCGGGCCTCGCATTCCAGGCTGAACGGCCCGTCGGTCGAGGGCACCCGCGCCCGTATCTGCTGGCGCACATGGGCGAGGAATGCCTCCGCCGGTCCCTGCGGCTTGTCGTCGATCAATCGTTGCAGCCAGCCCTCGCCCGGCAGCTTCGCGCCCGCCACCAGCGCAGCGTCCAACACGTCCGTTGCTTCCTGCCCGGCGGGCAGCAGGTCCTCCAGCCGCCGGCGCAGGCCGCGCGCGCGGCTGGAGATGCTGCCTTCGGAGCCCAGCAGCCAGCGGCGCAACTCCCGCGCCTCCAACCCCGTGATGGCGGCGGCGAATGCGCTGTCCGCCGCATCGAAAACGTGGTGGCCCTCGTCGAACACATAGCGGGTGGGCAGATAGCCCTCTTCCGCCCCGCCGAGCGCCGCCTGTGCCATCACCAGCGCGTGGTTGGCGATCACCACGTCGGCGCGGCGTGCTGCCCGGATGCTGCCCTCGATAAAACATTTTCGGTAGTGCGCGCAGGCGGCATAGATGCACTCGCCCCGCCGGTCGGCCAGGCCCAGCGACAGGCGCCAACCGGCCAGGTCGATCAGCCAGGCGGGCAGGTCACCACCCACCATATCGCCGTCGCGCGTCGCGCCGATCCAGCGTGCCATCAGGCCCAGGCCGACCGCGTCCGGCCCCTGCGCGAACAGCGAGCCCGAGGCCTCTTCGAAATTCAGCAGGCATAGATAATTTTCCCGCCCCTTCCGCACGACGACGCGCGCCTGTTTGTCGACCGGCAGCGGAAACAGCCGGTCCAGCTCCCGGTCGATCTGCTGTTGCAGATTACGGGTATAGGTGGAGACCCAGACCGGCGCCTCGTTGATTTCGGCCCATAGCGTCGCCGGCGCCAGATAGCCAAGCGTCTTGCCGATCCCGGTGCCCGCCTCGGCCAGCACCATGTTCGGCTGGCCCTCAAATGCCCGTGGCTGGAATGCCGCCGTCACCGCATCGGCATAGTCGGCCTGGCTCGGCCGCTGCTCTGACCGTGCGCCCAGCAGTTCGGTCAAGCGGCGGCGCGCATCGGCGGGGTCGATAGGCTCGCTGCCTGGCGGGCCGTCCGGCGCGCGCTCCTCCCACGACGGCCGCCGCTCCCAGGCTTGCATGGCATGTCGGGCGCGCCCCGCGGTGTTGCCTTCCGGCAGGCCGGTTCGCGCCAACACCAGCGGCCCCCAGATCCAGCCGCCCCGCGCCATCTGCCAGGCGAGCGGCGCGAGCGTCTTTTCCCGGGATGCGGCGATTTCCTGCAACAGCAGCGCTGCCGCATCCGCCAGGATCTGCGGCTCGTCCGCAAGGTGCGCACGTGCGGGAAGGGCCAGAGCGGCGGCCAGTCCCCGCGGCGTCGGCACGCAAGGCATGGCCGGCCGGGCAAAGGCAAACAGTTCCAGCAGATCATAGCAGCGCAAATCGTTCTGGCGCATCCGCCCGGCGGTGGTCAGCCGGTGACAGACCAGGGGCGGGTCAGCATTCGCGAGATTGGCCGCGTCGCGCAACGGCATGGTGGTCGCCGCACCGTCCGCCGCCCGCCATGCCGCCTGCCGCACGCCGCAGACCAGCGCCGGAATCGCGGCGAGCGATGGCCCGCTGTCGGGTGCTGCGTGGGCTTGGCCGTCGCTCATGCGGCTCTCACCATTCCTTTTTCTCTTGTCGCTCGGGCGATCTTGTCGGTCGGGTAGTGCGGCTCCAGGGGCACAGTGCCGTGCGATTTGCCCTGCCTGCAAGACATGACGCGAGGCGGTCGGCCATTGCGTGCGCCGGAAACTGCGTGTTTCATGGCGGCTTGGGCGCAAGAAGCGCCCGGCAAGTCCAAGCGAAAGAGAGACGATGCAACGGCCTTACCTATTGTTTCTGGGGGATGTGCCCGACCAACTGGCGGCCAAGACCGCGGACGGTATCGCCTATTGGCGGCCCGACTGGTGCGTCGGTCAGTTGCGCCTGCCGGGCTGCAACGCCGATGTCGGCCTGCCGGACGTCACCGTGGCGGAGGCCGCCGCCAAGGGTGCGAAAACCCTGATCGTCGCCGTCGCCAACTCCGGCGGCACCATGCCGGAGCACTGGACATCGGTTCTGGTCGAGGCCATGGAGCGCGGCATGGACGTCGCAAGCGGCCTGCACACCCGCCTCGGCTCGATTCCCGCGGTGGCGGAGGCGGCGGCCAAACACGACGCGGCGTTGTACGACGTGCGTTACACGGACCAGAAATTCAAGACCGGCACCGGCGCCAAACGCAGCGGCAAGCGCTGCCTGACGGTCGGCACCGATTGCTCGGTCGGCAAGAAATACTCGGCGCTCGCCATCACCAAGGAAATGGAGGCGCGCGGCATGGATGTCAGCTTCTGCGCCACTGGCCAGACCGGCATCATGATTGCGGAGCGCGGCGTCGCCATCGATGCGGTCATCGCCGATTTCATCTCCGGCGCGGTTGAATGGCTTTCGCCCGAGGCGGACCCTTACCACTGGGACATCATCGAGGGCCAGGGCTCGCTGTTCCACGCGGCCTTTTCCGGGGTCACCGTCGGCCTGGTGCATGGCGCGCAACCGGACGCCATGGTGCTGTGCCACGAGCCAACCCGCACCCATATGCGCGGCCTGAAACATGCGCCAATTCCTTCGCTGGAGAGCTGTTTCCGCCCCTACACGGCCATCGCGTCGCTTACCAATCCGAACGCGCGCTTTGTCGGCATCTGCATCGATACGCACCTGCTGGAGCCGGAATTGGCGGAACGTTATCTGAAGGAGCACGAGGACCGGTTCGGCCTGCCCTGTATCGACCCGCTGAAGACCGGCGCCGGTCCGGTTGTCGACCGGCTGGCCCGGCTGTGAGGCGGCTTTCCGCGCGGGAACGCGTTTTCCCGCTGGCAAATCCCTTCACGATCTCCCGCGGCACCTACACCACCTCGCCGGTAATAGAGGCGGTGATCGAGGTGGATGGGATCACCGGACGGGGAGAGAGCTTCCCCTATCCCCGCTATGGTGAAAGCATGGAAAGCGTGCTCGCCCAGATCGAAAGCATCGCGGAGGCCGTGGCCTCGGGCGCGGGCCGACCCGAATTGCAAAGGTTGCTGTCAGCGGGCGCCGCGCGCAACGCCGTCGATTGCGCCTTCTGGGACCTGGAGGCGAAACAGGCCGGCAAGCGCGTCTGGGAACTGGCCGGCGTGCCCGCGCCGCCGGTGCTGACCACCGCCTACACCCTTTCCAGCGGCGCGCCTGCCGAGATGGGCGCGGCCGCGCGCGAGCAAGCCTGGCGGCCGGTCCTGAAGCTCAAGCTGATGGGCGACGGCGACGACGAATACCGCGTCGGCGCGGTGCGTGCAGCGGCGCGGAATGCGAAACTGATCGTCGATGCCAACGAAGGCGCTTCGTCGGACGGCGTCGAGAAGCTGTGCCACGACCTTGCCAAATACGGCGTCGATCTGATCGAGCAGCCGGTTGCGGCGGGCGATGATGCCTGCCTGGCGAACTTCGCCCATCCGGTACCGCTCTGCGCAGACGAGTCCTTCCACGACCGCTCCAGCTTCGCCGTGGTGGAGGGCCGTTATGAATATGTTAACATCAAGCTCGATAAAACCGGCGGATTGACCGAAGCGTTGGCGGTAGCGGCGGAAGCGAAGCGGCGCGGCCTGCGCATCATGACCGGCTGCATGCGCGGCACCTCGCTCGCGATGGCGCCCGCGACCCTTGTGGCCGCCATGTCGGAGGTAATCGACATCGACGGCCCGCTGCTGCTGGCGGAGGACCGGGAGCATGGCATGGTTTACCGAGGCAGCGAAGTCGAGCCGCCGACAAAGGAACTATGGGGCTAAGGCGAGTAACGGTCGGGCTTGCCTACCCGAATACTGGCGGGAATGAGGCCGAGAATGCGTGCGGCCAGCCCGGGAAGCCGCTAATTGAAAATGCCGCCCGTCCCCCGCGATGCCGTCCTCCTCGTCGCGAGCCAGGCGGCCCGTGTGCTTGGCCCCGGGCTGGCCATGCTGATTTTGGCCGCCCGGTGGGAGCCGGACGCCTTCGGCGAGTTCGCCAGTCATTTCGCGCTCGCCAGCCTGATCGCCTTCCTGCCGGCGGCGGGATTGTCTGCCTTTATTCTCGACCAGGGCGGCCGCGCGCCTCAAACCCTGCGCGCCGCCATGCGCACCTGCGATCGGGTCTTGCTGGCTGCGTTGGTGCTGCCGCTAGCAGCGGGCCTAGCCACCTATGCGTTTGACCCGGCGCGCCAGTCGATCCCGGTCACGCTTTACATCGCATTGGTCCTCGCCGCCTTCGTGGAGTTGCGGATTTCCGCCTTCCGCGCCGTTCGCCAGGAAAAGAATGCGTTTCCGCCGATCCTCATCGCAAACGGCGTTATCGCGCTTGCCGCCACAATACCGGGACTAGGTCCGTGGCAAGTTGGACTGCTTTGGGCGATGGCGCGTGGCTTTCAGTTGGCGGTCCTATTCATCCGCGCCCACAAAACGCTGCCGCAGGCTGGCGCCGCCGACCCTCACTGCCAGAACATACTGCCCTTCATCGCCTCCCAATCCGCCGGGGTGTTCTATGCCCACCTGGACACGCTGCTGGTCCGGGCATTGCTGGGCGAGGCCGCGGCCGGTCTGTACAACGCCGCGCTCCGCCTGTTGCAGTTGGCCAGCATGGCGGCACAGACGCTCTCCCAATGGTTCCAGCCGCGCCTGGCCGCTCTGCCTGCCGACTCGCCCGAGTGGCGGCGGCAACGCACGCACCTCCGCCTTTGCCTTGCCGCGATCGCCGCCAGCGGGCTGTTGGCGTTTACGCTGTTCGGCGAGCTTATCGTACGCCTGCTCTACGGCCCGGACTACGCGAACGCCGCGCCGACCCTGTTGATCGCCGGCTTCGTTCTTGCCACCCGCTGCTTTGTCGCAGGGCAGTGGATGGAGTTGACCGCCCGGCAACTGGAGGCTCACCGCGCCCGCGATTCCTGGCTGCTGCTGGCGGTGTTCGCGGCGTTGGCCTGGCCGCTCGCCCTTACCCAAGGCGGCAATGGCGTGATGCTGGCGCACTTCCTGGCGCTCGGCCCGATCGCCGCATTCAGCGCCCGCAGCCTCGCCCGCGCCGCTTCCCCCTCTCGCCAGGGCTAGGCACAGAGGGTAAAAGCTCCCCATGAACGAGGACCAACCCTATGTGGGCCTGCTGGTCACGTGCCTGGTCGATACGATCCGGCCGGAGATCGGCTTTGCCACGCTGAAACTGCTGGAAAATGCCGGCTGTCGGGTCAGCGTGCCAGAGACCCAGACCTGTTGCGGCCAGCCCGGCTTGAACTCCGGCGCGCGTGAGGAATCCAAGCCGCTCGCCAAGGCCGTGATCAAGGCTTTCCGCGGCTTCGACTATGTGGTGGCGCCCTCCGGCTCCTGCCTGGGGACGGTCAAGACGCACTACCCGGAACTGTTCGCGGACGAGCCCGAATGGCTGGCGGAAGCGCAAGACCTTGCAGCGCGTTCCTGGGAGTTGCTCAGCTTCCTGCATGACGTGCGCGGCTGGAGGCCCAGGGGCGTCGAGTATAGGGGCACGGCCACCTACCAGCACACCTGCTCCGGCTTGCGCGAACTCGGCGTCTACACGCAGCCGCTCGCCCTGTTGGAGCACGTCCACGGCCTGACCATGGTGCCGCTGGAGGGCGATAACGCCTGCTGCGGCTTCGGCGGCACCTTCGCGGCTCAAATATCCGGGCATTTCCACCGCGATCGTCACCGACAAAACTCGGCAAATTCAGGCAACGAAAGCCGATACGCTGCTGGCGGCCGATCTCGGCTGCCTAATGAACATGGCGGGCAGGCTCAGCCGCGAAGGCCGCGGCGATATCCGCGTGTTTCATCCGGCGGAGTTGTTGGCCGGGATGGGCGATGGGCCAGGGCTCGGCGGCTCAGGAGGCGGCTCAAACGGCGGCCCCGGCAGGCCAGAGAAGAAGCGATGAGCACCGCCAACCGCTCCGCCGGCAATTTCAAAAGCGAAGTCCGCGACGCGCTTGCCCGCCCGAACCTGAAGGTCGGGCTTGACCGTACCATCGGACTGTTGCAACGCCGCCGCCTGGAGGTGCTGGCCAAATATCCGGAATATGCAGCGGCGCGCGAGGCCGGCGCACGTATCAAGGACCACACGCTCGCCCATCTCGATCACTATCTGACGGAGTTCGAGCAGAACGCTACCGCCGCCGGCGCGGTCGTCCATTGGGCCGAAACGCCGGAGGAAGCCTGCCGGACCGTCATCGACCTCTGCCGCAAGGCCGAAGCCAAGTCAGTAACGCGGGTCAAGTCCATGTTGGGCGAGGAAATCGGCCTGCCCAAAGCGCTGGCCGATGCCGGCATCGAGCGCGTAGAGACCGACCTGGCCGAGCACATCATTCAGCTTGCCGACGAGCCGCCTAGCCACATCGTCATCCCCGCCATGCACAAGACGCGTGAGGAAGTGGCCGACCTCTTCGCCGAACATCACAAAGCACCAAAGATCAGCGGGGACGTGGGCGTGCTGGTGGAAAGCGCGCGCCAGGAACTGCGATCCAAATATGTCGGCGCGGATGTGGGCATTAGCGGCGCGAACTTCCTGATCGCCTCCACCGGTTCGGTCTGCACCGTCACGAACGAGGGCAACGCCGAGCTCACCACCGAATTGCCGCGCATGCACATCGTCACCGCCGGCATCGAGAAAGTCGTGCCGACGCCAGAGCACGCGCTGGTGCTGTTGCGCCTCCTGGCCCGTGCCGCGCTCGGCATCGAGTTCACCCAGTACACCAGCTTCTTCACCGGCCCCCGCCGCGCCGACGAAAGCCACGGGCCGGAGGAAATGCACATCGTCCTGGTCGACAACGGCCGTACGAGCATGCTGGCTGGCGAGATGCGCCCGATGCTGCGCTGTATCCGCTGCGGCGCCTGCATCAACCATTGCCCGGTCTACAGTGTCATCGGCGGCCATCCTTATGGCTCGCCCTATCCGGGGCCGATGGGCACCGTTCTGACCCCTGTCCTGCAGTCCCTGGAAACCGCCCGGGATCTGCCACATGCCTGCACCCTGAACGGCCGGTGTCAGGAAGTCTGTCCGGTCAACATTCCCCTGCCGGACCTGATCCGCTCGCTGCGGGACGATACCTGGCGGCGGAAGCTGATGCCGAGGCCCGCCCGGCTGGCGGTCACCATCTGGGCCAAAGTGGCAGGCTGGCCCTGGGCTCTATCAGACGCTGACCAAGTGGGGCACCTGGGCGTTGCGCACGCTCGCCAGCGGCAAGCCCATGATCAACCGCCTGCCTCTTGCCGGCGGCTGGACGGGCGAGCGCGACTTCCCCACACCGACCGGCAAGACTTTCATGGAGCAATACAGGAAACAACGGAAACGGGGCCGGCAATGAGCAACGCCCGCAGCCGCATCCTCGCCCGCATTGCCGAGGCGAGAGGCGGCGCCCCGCTCTCTGCCGACGCCGTCCGGGCCGCCATCCGGGCCGAGCGCGACGCCCTGCTGCCGGATGAGAGCACGACGCAGCCAACCATCGCCGAACAAGACACCGTCGCCCGCTTCAAGGCCATGGCTTCCTCTGAGCGCCTGACTGCGACCGTGGACGAGGTGGCTTCGCTGGACGACGTGCCCGCACGCCGTCACCGCCTATCTGGAGCGCTCGGGCCTCGCGAGCGAGGTCGCCGTCGCGCCGGCGCTGGCGGCTCTCGACTGGGGCAGCGTGCGGACCAGCACGGACATCGGCCCGAATGAACCTGTTGCCGTGACCCTCGCGGAGGGCGGCGTCGCCGAAACCGGCAGCCTGATCTTCCGTTCTGGCCCCGATACGCCGATGCTGCACAATTTTCTCGCCCTGCATCATATTGCCGTGGTGCGGCGGGAGCAGATTGGCCGCTACCTGGAAAGCGTGTTCGCGCCTGGCGCGCCCGCCCTGCCACGGGTTCTTTCCCTTGTCACGGGCACCAGCGGCACGGCGGATATCGAAGCCGTGAATATCCGCGGCGCACACGGCCCCCGCTATCTGCATATTGTCTTGGTTGGATAGCAAATTACCGTTAAGAAACCGCCATTCAACAGGGAGTACCTATCATGGGGTTTATCGGCACCATCATCGCCGGTTTAATCGTCGGTCTGTTGGCCAAATGGGTAGTGCCGCGGCAGGGATCCGGGCGGCTTGATCGTCACCATCCTGATCGGCATCGTCGGCGGTATTGTCGGCGGCTGGCTCTCCACCCAGCTCGGCTTTGGTCCGATGGAGAAGTTCAGCATCGGCGGTATCATCATGGCGGTTATCGGCGCCGCAATCCTGTTGGTCGGCTGGCGGATCCTGAAAAAGAAGATGGATTGAAATTTTTTGTTCCCGTTGCGTACGGTTAGGGAACTTTTAGCGAACTTCCTCTAATTTCGTCTTTAATCAAACGAAATGGAGAACATCATGGCACGGCACCACCGGATCACCCCCACCGAAAGCCTGAGCCGCGAAAGCCTGGAAACGCTGCTGGACCTGGTCGAAATCCGTCTCGGCCATGTGGAAATTTACGACCGCGAGGACGCGCGCGAACTGCGCCAACTCAAGAAGACGCGCGACCAGCTCACCGCCATTCTGGGCCTGCCGGCGCCCGCCGCCCTGCCGCTCAGCCTGGCCGACCGGCAAATGCGGCAGATGCAGGCGGCCTGAGCATGGCTATCCGTCCAGTTTCGGCCGCAGCAATTCGTTGACTGCGGCCGGGTTGGCCTTGCCCTGGGTGGCCTTCATCACCTGGCCGACGAAAAAGCCGAACAGCTTGTCCTTGCCGGCCCGGTATTGCTCGACCTTGTCCTGGTTCTTGGCCAGCACCTCGTCGATGATCGCCTCGATCGCGCCGGTGTCGGTAATCTGGCGCAGACCTTTTTCCTCGACGATGGCCGCTGGCGTCCTTGCCGGTTTCGATCATCGCCTCGAACACGTCCTTGGCGATGCGGCCGGAAATGGTGTTGTCGGCGATCAGGTCGATCAGCCCGCCCAGCTTTTCCGCGCCGATGGGCGCGTTGGTGACGTCAAAGCCTTCCCGGTTCAGATAGGCGAAATAGTCGCCGGTGATCCAGTTGGTGGCCAGTTTCGCGTCCCGGCCCTGCACCAGCGTTCGAAGAACGCCGGCCGTCGCCTGGTCGGCCGTCAGCACCCAGGCGTCATAGTCGGAGATGCCATAGTCGCGCGACGAAGCGGGCGCGTTTTGCGTCCGGCAGTTCCGGCATGTCCGCCCGCACCCGCTCGATGAAGCGCATCGTTCAGCCGCAGCGGCAGCAGGTCGGGGTCCGGGAAATAGCGATAATCGTGCGCGTCCTCCTTGGAGCGCATGGAGCGGGTTTCGCCGCGGCCCGGATCGTAGAGCCGGGTTTCCTGCTCGACCGCGCCGCCCTGCTCGATCAGACGGATCTGGCGCTTGGCCTCGTACTCGATGGCCTGGCGCATGAAGCGGATGGAGTTGACGTTCTTCACCTCGCAGCGGGTGCCGAACGGCTCGCCGGGCTTGCCGCACCGACACATTGATGTCGCAGCGCATGGAGCCCTGCTCCATATTGCCGTCGCAGGTGCCGAGATAGCGCAGGATCTGGCGCAGCTTGTTCAGGTAAGCCGTCGCCTGCTCGGCCGAGCGCATGTCCGGTTCGGAGACAATTTCCATCAGCGCCGTGCCGGAGCGGTTCAGGTCGATATAGGACTGGGTCGGGTGCTGGTCGTGCATGGACTTGCCCGCATCCTGCTCCACATGCAGGCGGGTGATGCCGATCCGCTTGGGCACCTCGCCGTCGGGCTCAATATCCATATAGCCGCCCGTAACGATCGGGTGCTCGTACTGGCTGATCTGATAGCCCTGGGGCAGGTCGGCGTAAAAATAGTTCTTCCGGTCAAAGCGCGAATAGTGGTTCACCTGCCCGTTGATGCCGAGCCCGGTCTTCACCGCCTGCTCGATGCAACGCTCGTTCAGCACCGGCAGCATGCCCGGAAAGGCCGCGTCAACCAGGCTGACATGGCTGTTCGGCTCCTCGCCGAACGAGGTCGCCGCGCCGGAAAACAGCTTGGCGTTGGAGATGACCTGCGCGTGCACCTCGAGCCCGATCACCATCTCCCACTCGCCGCTCTCGCCCTTCAGGCGCTTTGGTTCTTCTAGAAGCTCTGCCATATTGATGTTTCCCAAGTCTTAACCATCTACCGCTGCCGAGCGATCACCCCCCTGGTTGCTTCCCCCCAATCAAGTCGGGGTCGCAATGACGGTTGGAACGATCAAGCGCCGTCATAGCGAGGAGCCGAAGGCGACGAACCAATCCAGACCCATTTATCCGCTAGCAAAACCCTCGAACAGGTTGCGCCACTGCGAATTATTGACCTCAAGCAGTGCGAGCTTGCTTTTCCTCGACCCGTCTTTGATCCGCTTTTCGCGCGTAATGGCCATTGTCATTTCATCGTGCACTTCATACCATACCAACAACTTACAGCCATATCGTTCGTGAAGCCATCTACGACGTCTTGCCGATGCTGCCAAACACGGCGAACCAAATCCGCCGTCACCCCCGGTATAGAGCGTGCCGTTCCGCTGGCTCGCCATGATGTAGAAAGCCGGCTGTTTCACTCGGCGCTCCTGGATTGCTTCGCCCGCTTCGCGGGCCCACAATGGCGGCTGGTGTTAAAATCCGCCCGGCCTTCCATCAAACCCCGCCGCCTCCTCCAACGCCTGCGCGGCCTGCAACAAGGTGACCTCGTCGAACGGCTTGCCGATCAGGTGCAGCCCCAGCGGCAGCCCTTCGTCCGAAAGCCCGCCCGGCACCGAAATCGCGGGGAGGCCCGCCATACTGGCCGGCACGGTGAAAACGTCGTTCAGGTACATGGCCACCGGATCGTCCTGTTTCTCACCCAGCACGAACGCTGCGCTCGGCGCGGTCGGCGTCAGGATCGCGTCCACGCTTTCGAACGCCGTCGTGAAGTCCCGCAGGATCAGCGAGCGCACCTTTTGCGCCTTCAGGTAATAGGCGTCGTAATAGCCCGCACTTAAAACGTACGTGCCGATCATCACCCGCCGCTTCACCTCCGCACCAAAGCCCTCGGCGCGGGTGTTCTCGTACATCTCTTTCAGGTCGCGGCCCGGCACGCGCAGGCCATAGCGCACGCCATCATAGCGAGCTAGGTTCGACGACGCCTCCGCGGGTGCGATGATGTAATAGGTCGGCAGCGCGTATTTCGTGTGCGGCAGGCTGATATCGACGATCTCTGCGCCCTGCGCCCGCAGCCAGTCCGCACCTTGGCTCCAGACCCGGTCGATCTCTGCCGGCATACCGTCGACGCGGTATTCCTTGGGCACGCCGATCTTCAGGCCCTTCACGCCCGCCCGCAGCTTCTGGCCGAAATCCGGCAGGTCATAAGGGGCCGACGTGGAATCCTTCGCGTCATGCCCCGCCATCACCTGCAGCATGGTCGCCGCATCCTCGACCGTGCGGGTCATGGGCCCGGCCTGGTCCAGCGAAGAGGCAAACGCCACGATGCCCCAGCGCGAGCAGCGGCCATAGGTGGGCTTCATGCCGACAATGCCACAGAAGCTCGCGGGCTGCCGGATTGAGCCGCCGGTATCCGTACCCGTCGCCGCAATGGCGATGCGTGCGGCCACCGCCGCCGCCGAGCCGCCGGACGAGCCGCCCGGCACCCGCTGTCGGTTGTCGCCGCCCGCCGCCGTCCAAGGATTGGTAACGGGTCCATAGTAGGATGTGATATTGGCCGAACCCATGGCGAACTCGTCGAGGTTCGCCTTGCCCAGCATGACCGCGCCGCCCGCCTTCAGCTTGGCAGACACGGTGCTTTCATAGGGCGGGACGAACGGCTCCAAGATATGGCTGCCCGCCGTGGAGCGTACGCCTTCCGTGCAGAACAGGTCCTTCATCGCGATCGGAATGCCGTCCATCGGCCCGGCGCTCTCGCCTTTGACCCGGCGCTCGTCGGCGGCGTCCGCATCGGCCAGCGCCCGCTCCGGCGTTTCCGTGATGAAGGCGTTCAGCGTCCGGTGTTGCTCCATCGCGGCGATATGGGCTTTAGCCAATTCGCGCGCGGAGAACTCGCCCGCGTCCAGACCCGCGCGCGCGCCGGCAATGGTCAGATCGGTAAGCGCCGCCATTATTCCACCACCTTCGGCACGGCGTAGAAATGATCCAAGGCTTCCGGCGCGTTGCCGGTGACGCGGTCGGCGTCGCCGCCGTCCGTCACCTCGTCCCGGCGCATGGGCAGCGGGAAATCGCCGACGCCGGTCATCGGCTCGACCCCATCCACATTGACCTCGTCCAAGTGCTCGACAAAGGTGATAATAGCCGACAGGTCGCTCGCCCAGGCTTGCAGTTCGTCGTCGCTCACCTTAATGCGGGCCAGGTTGGCGATCCGCGCCACCGTCGCCTGATCCAGCGCCATATGCGCGTTCCTTTAAGTTGATTGCCGTTTGTCAGGAGGGCTCTGCCCATCTCTAGCCAGCACTCCCGGATTTGCAAGCCCAGCGACCTCGCCGGGCTACCGCGTCACACGCGCCTGGCCGGGCTGGACGTGGGCGCAAAGAAAATCGGCGTGGCGCTCTCCGACCCCGGCCGCCGCATCGCAAGCCCTGCGGGCGTGGTGCGGCGGGCCCAGCGCTTTTACGACACCGCCGCGCGGCTGGAGGCCCTATGGAAGGGCGAGGCGGTGGCTGGCATCGTCGTCGGCATGCCGCTGAACCAAGACGGCAGCCAGGGCCCGCGCGCGCAGGCAAGCCGCCAGTTCGCCCATAATCTCGCCCGCCATTTCGACGTGCCGGTGGCGCTTTGGGACGAGCGTTTCTCCTCCGTCGCCGCCGAGCGCCTGCTGCTGGAGGAAGCCGATCTTTCGCGCATCCGCCGCAAGGAGCTGATCGACCAGACCGCCGCGGCCTTCATCCTGCAGGGATGCCTCGATTTCCTGATCCGCCCGGCGGTGCCGGAGGAAGAGCCGGAGCCGAAGGACGGTCAGCCGGACGGCACGTGCTGACCGTTGCGCTGGCAATCCTGCCGGTCGTCATCGCCATAGCCATCGGCTATGGCCTGAAACTACGGGGCGTTCCCGCCCCGGTCTGGAGCACGGCGGAGCGGAGCGTCTTCTACCTGTTCCTGCCGGCGCTGGTGTTCCACCACGTCTCGGTCCGCGAGGTGGCGCTGGCCGAGGTGCTAGCGATGCTGCTGCCGATCTGCGGCATCATCATGGGCCTGGGCGCCATCGCCTACTGGCTCGCGCGCTGGCTGACCCACAGCCCGCCCCGCACGGCCGCCAGCGTGCACCAAGCGACGATACGCCTGAACGGCGTCATTATGATTGCGCTGGTGCCGGCACTGCTGGGCGAGGCGGCCTGGCCCTTCGTCGTTGTCATGACTTCGGTCTGGCCTGCGCTTTCGAACACCACTTCCATCGTCGTGTTTGCACGGGCCGCCGGCGTGCACCGCTCGCCTGCGCAGATGGCGATGGCGGTGGCGAAAAACCCCGTGGTGATCGCCGTTGGCATGGGCGTGCTCTGCAATATCGTTGGGTTAGGCCCGCTGGTGGCAGCGCTCGGCGTGTTCAAGCTGCTGGGCAACGCAGCATTGCCGGTTGGCTTGCTTTCCGCCGGTGCGGCGCTGGAGTTCGCCAGCCTGCGCCAATCCGGCCCGCCGACCCTGTTGGCAACGGCATTGAAAATGGCGGTCATGCCGGCGCTCATGTGGCTAGGCTGTTCCTTGCTTAATATACCGTTGCTCATCACACAGGTCTTGGTGGTCTCCGCCGCCCTGCCATGCTCGCCCAGCGCCTATGTCCTGGCCAGCCAAATGGCCGGCGACGGCCGCACCACGGCAAGCGCCATCACCCTGCAACACTTGGTCGGCATGGTGAGCGTTGCTGTGGTCGCGGGCTGGGCGCTGGCGCTTTAGCCGCCGCGAGACTTCCTTGTGCCGAGGATGCCAACGCCTCACATCCGCAAGCATGACCAATCACCCGACCCTCACCGCCCTTGTCTTCGGTGCTACTGGCGGCATTGGGAGCGCTGTGGCCGAACGGCTTGAAGGCGACCCCCGGTTCGCCGCGGTCGTGCGCCTGTCGCGCAGCAGCGATCCGGCGATAGACCTGACTGACGAGGCCAGCGTTTCGGCGGCGGCGAAGGTTGTGGGCGAACAATACGGCGCGATTGACCTGCTGTTCGACGCCACCGGCACGCTGTCGGTGACGGGCGCGGACGGCCAGCCGGCCGGGCCGGAAAAGACGCTCCGCCGCCTAGATCCTGTGGCAATGGCGAATGCCTTCGCCGTCAATGCCATCGGCCCGGCGCTGCTGTTTAAGCACTTCGCCCCCCTGCTGCCGCGCGAGCGCCGCAGCGTGTTCGCGACGCTGTCGGCCCGCGTCGGCTCAATCGGGGACAACCAGTTGGGCGGCTGGATCTCCTACCGGGCCTCGAAAGCGGCGCTCAATCAGATTGTCCGGGTCGCCGCAATCGAGATCGCGCGCAAATACCCGCAAGCCATTGTAGTCGCGATGCACCCCGGCACGGTCCAGACCGATTTGAGCGCGCCCTTCGCCGGCAACCGTGAAACCTTCACGCCGGACGAAAGCGCCGGCAAAATGCTTGCTGCGCTCGACCGACTGACGCCTGCGGAAACGGGCGGCTTTTTCGCTTACGACGGCGAACCTATCACCTGGTGAACCCCTGCCGCCCCTTGTGACTGACCGGAGGCGGCTGGGTGTGGGCGGGGTTGTCGCTTGGTATTCCCCCTTTGCTTCTTATCCCTTGTGGCGCGACCGGAGGCATGCAACGCTTCGCGCCTGTGCTGCTTGTACGGCGGTGTTAATCGACGAAGGGCTCAATTGTGCTCGATCAGAAAGCTAAATGGAATTTGCTTGAGGAGTTCGCACAGTCTTTCAATCGGCACGATCTCGACGGCGTGATGAGCCGCATGACCGACGACTGCATCTTTCTGGCTTCAGCCGGCCCAGAGCCTGAGGGGCTCCGCTTTGAAGGGCAGGCGGCGGTGCGTGCTGCATTCGCCAAGGCCATCGCGGAAATGCCGGACATACATTGGAACAATCCGATTCACACCATTGAGGGCGACCAGGCTGTCACTGAGCGGCGTTTCACGGGCACCAGATCGGACGGCAGCAAGGTGAACGTTGAAGGGCTCGACGTTATCCGCCTGAAGAACGGCAAGATCTGGACGAAAAGCACCTTTCGCAAGCAGACCTAAACGGCATTGCTGACCGGCGCTGGTGTTGGCAGGGTCGAGAGCGCCCCGGTATGCTCTGGCCAAGGATACTGCGCTGACGATTGTGCCTGCTGCCGCTTGCCCCCTTGCCGACACGCGGGTACATGGCTGGTCTTATGAACGACATCGTTTTTCCGCATCAGCATATCCTTGGCATCGAAGGCATGGGCCCCGATGCCATCACCACCATTCTTGACCTTTCCGAGAGCTACGTTGATCTGAACCGCGGCCCGCATAAAAAGCGCGGCGATCTGCGCGGGCGCACGATCATCAACGTGTTTTTCGAAAGCTCGACGCGCACGCGCACGTCCTTTGAGCTGGCGGGCAAGCGGCTCGGCGCGGACGTGATCAACATCGCAGTTGAAGCCAGCGCCATCAACAAGGGCGAAACCCTGCTCGACACCGCCATGACGCTGAACGCCATGCATCCGGATATTCTGGTGGTACGCCACCCCTATTCCGGTGCAGTGCAGTTGATCTCCGAGAAAGTGGATTGCTCCGTCATCAATGCGGGCGACGGTTGGCACGAACACCCGACCCAGGCACTGCTGGACGGGCTGACCATCCGCCGCCGCCTGGGCAAGCTGGCAGGGCTGAACGTGGCGATCTGCGGAGACGTGGCGCATTCCCGCGTCGCCCGCTCCAACATCCTGCTGCTGCACACCATGGGCGCCTATGTCCGCGTCGTAGCCCCGCCGACGCTGCTGCCGCCGGACGTGGACCGGCTGGGCGTCGATGTTTTCACCAACATGGCCGAGGGCCTTGCCGACGCCGACATCGTCATGATGCTGCGCGTCCAGACAGAGCGCATGGAAAGCGCGCTGATCCCGTCGCGGCGTGAATATTTCCGCTACTATGGCCTGGACGCAGAGAAGCTCCGCGCGGCCAAGCCGGACGCTCTCATCATGCATCCGGGGCCGATGAACCGCGGCATCGAAATCGATTCGGACGTGGCGGACGACATCAACCGCTCCGTGATCCCGGAGCAGGTTGAGATGGGCGTGGCCGTGCGCATGGCTTGCCTGGACCTGCTGACCCGCAATCTGGTTGCCAACAGCGAAGGCGAGTTCGCCTCCTTTCCGGAGGACAGCGAATAATGCGCCGCGCCTTCGTCAACGCGCGCCTGCTAGACCCGGTCTCCGGGCTCGACACCCGTGGCGGTGTGCTGGTCATTGACGAAGCCATCGCCGATTGCGGCGCGCATGTGCGGCCCGGCGAATTGCCGAGCGACTTGGAAATAATAGACTGCGAAGGTCACTGCCTCGCGCCTGGCTTGGTGGATATGCGGACCCAGTTCCGCGAGCCGGGTGAAGAGCACAAGGAAACCATCGACAGCATTTCGGGCGCCGCCGCCGCGGGCGGAATCACCGCGCTGGTCGGCCTGCCGAACACCCTGCCCGTCATTGATGACGTGGCGGTGGTTGAGTTCGTCGCCCGACGCGCGCGCGAGGTGAAGCTGGTGAAAATCTTCGCCTACGCGGCGGCCACCCGCGGCCTCGAGGGCAAGCAGATCACCGAGATGGGCCTGCTGCAGCAAGCCGGCGCGTTGGCGTTCACCGATGGCATCCGCACCATCAGCAACGCCCGCGTTATGCGACATGCGCTCTCGTATGCGAGCGCGTTCGGCGCTCTCATCATCCAACATCCGGAAGAGCCCGCCCTGGCCAAAGGTGGCGACATGAATGAGGGCGAGCTGGCAACGCGCCTGGGCCTGGCCGGCATTCCACCGGCCGCCGAAGCGATGATGCTAGAACGCGACCGCCGCTTGGTGCGACTGACCGGCGGGCGCTATCACGCGGCCCACCTTTCGACCGCGGAGGGGCTGGAGGTGATCCGCCAGGCCAAGGCAGAGGGCCTGCGCATGACGGCTGAGACCGCCCCACCCTATTTTGCACTCAATGAAACCGCGGTGGATGAGTACCGCACCTTCGGCAAAGTTTCGCCGCCGCTACGCGCGGAAAGCGACCGGCTGGCTGTGGTGGAGGCGCTGCGCGACGGCACCATCGACGTCATTGCCTCCGACCACGCGCCGCACGACCAGGAATCCAAGCGCATTCCGTTCGGCCAAGCCGAACCGGGAATTGCCGGAGTAGAAACGCTGCTGCCGCTGGCGCTGGAACTCTATCACGACGGCCATTTGCCACTGCTCGACCTGCTGCGCAAGATGACCGTCGCACCGGCGGAACTGCTTGGCCTGCCGTTGGGAACACTGGGTATCGGCAAGCCGGCCGACCTGATCATCTTTGACCTCGATCGGCCCTTCCGTATTGACGTGAAAAACAGCGCCGGCAAATCAAAAAATGCCCCTTACGATGGCCGTCCGGCTCAAGGCCAGGTACGCATCACAGTCGTGGACGGCCGCATCGTCTATCAGGCGATCGATTAGGGCATCACATTGATTTTAGGTACCCTCTCAATATGATCCCGCGTAGCCTGGTCTTGTGCTGGGCGTATCAAGAGGCGCCATTTGCCATACCACCCGCCCTTCTATATGCGGTGGATTATGCTCGCCGTTACTCAGGATGAGAGAGGGAGCAGCAGCTATGCCTGACCTGCTCGGTGACGCGTTTTACCAATGGCCATATTATGCGGGCTTCGTGCTGGCCTATCTGCTCGGCTCCATTCCATTTGGCCTGGTCCTGACCCGGCTGGCCGGCCATGGCGATATCCGCAAGATCGGCAGCGGCAATATCGGCACGACCAACGTGTTGCGCACCGGAAACAAGCTGCTGGCGCTGGCCGTGCTGCTGCTGGATGCCGGCAAGGGCGCGGCAGCCGTGGTGATCGCCTGGCGCTTCGGCCCGGACATGGCGGTGTTCGCGGCGGCAGGCGCGGTGCTGGGCCACTGCTTCCCGGTCTGGCTGAGGTTCAGGGGCGGCAAGGGTGTCGCGACCACGCTCGGCGTGCTGCTGGCCTTGGACTTCGCCGTGGGAGTGGTCGCCTGCCTGATGTGGCTGACCGCGGCCTTGCTGTTCCGGATATCGTCGCTGGCCGCGTTGCTGGCGATGGCGAGCGCGCCCATCGCCGCGCACTTTCTCTCGCTCCCGCAAGTCCGGGATGTGGCCGCGCTGGTTGCCGTGCTGGTGATCCTGCGCCATTGGAAAAATATCCGCCGCATCGTCCGCGGCGAGGAGCCGAAGATCGGCAAGGGGGATTAGCCACCTGTTAACCATTGCCGGCGGATGATGCCTCCCAACCCGCTTCGCAGCGGAGACGGAGGCACTAATAGACCACGCCACGGACAAGGAAGAGCGTCTTGCCCGCCTGCAACTGGCGCGCAGCCCCAAGATCGGGCCGAAACGCTTTGCCAGTCTGATCGGAAAATTCGGCTCCGCCCGGCGCGTGCTGAAGAACGGCGAGTTTGTCCGCCAGCATATTGCCAAGGAATGGCGGCCGGTCGCCATGTCCACCATCAAAGCCGAGGGCAAGGCGCTCAAGGCGATGGGCGGCCGCTTCCTGCTGCTGGGTGATCCGGACTATCCCGAACTGCTGGCGAACAGCGCGGCGCCGCCGCCGGTGCTCGCCATCCTCGGTGACGCCGAAGCGCTCAACCGTCCGTGCGTCGCCATCGTCGGCGCGCGCAATGCGTCGGCCGCGGGCATGCGGCTCGCCGAAACCATGGCCGAGCAACTGGGCCACAGGGGGCTGGTCATCGTTTCGGGCCTCGCGCGCGGCATCGACGGCGCGGCGCATCGGGGCGCACTCAATACCGGCACGGTCGCGGTGCTGGCGGGCGGGCTGGACCGGATCTTTCCGCCGGAACACGAGAAGCTGGCGGCAGCCCTCTGTCCAAAAGGCGCGTTGGTGAGCGAAATGCCCTTGGGTGTCGATCCACGCTCGGAGCTTTTTCCGCGGCGCAACCGGATCGTAGCCGCGCTCGCGCAATTGGTGGTGGTGGTGGAGGCGGCACAGCGCTCCGGCTCGCTCATCACTGCGCGCTATGCGCTGGAAGAAAACCGGGAGCTGGGCGCGGTGCCCGGCTCGCCCCAGGACCCGCGCGCCGCCGGGCCGAACCAATTGCTGAAGGCGGGCGCACACTTTATCGAGACGGCGGAAGACGTGCTGGCCGCGCTGCCGCCGCCTGGTAGCGCACTTTATGAGCCCATGCCCGTCGCCGCCTTCGCCGGGCTGCTGCCGAAAAGGCCGGAAGACGTTGCCGATCAGCCGATGGAAGCGGGCGAGGACGGCTCGACCAAGGTGTTGGCAGCGCTGGGCAGCACACCCGTAACCGTTGACGAACTGTGCCGCCGGTGTCACTTGTCAGGAACGGAAATGGCACGTCTCCTCGCAGAACTGGAACTTGATGGCCATTTGGAACGCCATCCGGGGCAGTTTGTTTCTTTGCGATAGGGCGCACGAAAACGGTCAAAGGTGAAGCGTGAAAGTCGTCGTCGTCGAATCGCCGGCCAAGGCCAAAACGATCAACAAATATCTGGGCGATGACTACAAGGTTCTCGCCTCCTATGGTCATGTCCGCGACTTGCCGTCGAAAGACGGCTCGGTCCGGCCGGACGAAAATTTCGCCATGGACTGGGATGTCGACAGTGACGGCGACAAACGCATCAAGGAAATCGCCCGCGCACTGAAGGGCGCCGACGGGCTGGTGCTCGCCACCGACCCCGACCGCGAGGGCGAGGCTATTTCCTGGCATGTGAAGGAAGAACTGGGCCGGCGCCGGGCGCTCGGCTCGATGGATGTCGAGCGGGTGGTCTTTCACGAGATCACCAAGTCGGCGATTCTGGACGCCATCGCCAACCCGCGCGCCCTGAACCAGGAAATGGTGGAGGCCTATCTGGCCCGCCGCGCGCTGGATTATCTGGTCGGCTTCACGCTTTCCCCCATTCTCTGGCGCAAGCTACCCGGCTCCCGCTCGGCCGGGCGTGTGCAATCGGTAGCCCTTCGCCTGATCTGCGAGCGCGAGGGCGAGATCGAGAAATTCGTCCCGCAGGAATACTGGTCGGTCGAGGCCGCCTGCAAAACCGCCGCGGACAAAGGTTTCACCGCCCGCCTCTCGCAATGGCAAGGCAAGCGGTTGAACCGGCTGGCCATTGGGAGCAAGGAACAGGCGGACGAAATCGTTGACGCGCTGCAACGATCGTCCTTCACGATCCAGAAGATCGAGAAAAAGCAGGTCCGGCGCAATCCGCCGCCGCCCTTCACCACCTCTACCCTGCAACAGGAGGCGAGCCGCAAGCTGCGTTTCTCCGCCAGCCAGACCATGCGGCTCGCCCAGCGCCTTTATGAAGGCATCGACCTGGGCGGCGAAACCGTCGGCCTGATCAGCTACATGCGGACCGACAGCGTGAACCTGTCGGGCGAGGCGCTGAACCAGGCGCGCGGCCTGATCGCCAGCCGATTCGGCGAGCAATACCTGCCGGAGAAGCCGCGCTTCTTCAAAAACAACTCGAAGAACGCCCAGGAAGCGCACGAAGCGATCCGACCGACCGACGTAAATCGCGACCCGGCCAAGATCGCCCGGCTGCTGGAGCCGGACCAGCGCGCGCTGTATGAGCTGATCTGGAAGCGGACGCTCGCCTGCCAGATGGAAAACGCGGTGCTGGACCAGGTAACCGTGGATATCGCCGCCAGCGAGCGGGAGGCGATGCTGCGCGCCGTCGGCACCACCATCCGCTTCGACGGTTTCCTGACGCTGTACCAGGAAGACGTGGACGACCCCGCCGATGATAAGGATGGCGAGGGGCGTCTGCTGCCGCCCATGGAGGAAGGTCAGCCGGTCAGCGCCGAGAAAATCACGCCGGAGCAGCACTTTACCCAGCCGCCGCCCCGCTTCACCGAGGCCAGCCTGGTCAAGCGGCTGGAGGAACTGGGCATCGGCCGCCCGTCCACCTATGCCTCGATCCTGCAGGTATTGCAGGACCGGAACTATGTCCGCCTGGAAAAGCGCCGCTTCACGGCGGAGGACCGCGGACGGCTGGTGACGGCCTTTCTGGAAAACTTCTTCAAGCGCTACGTGGAATACGATTTTACCGCCGATCTGGAGCAGTCGCTCGACGACATCGCCAATGGCGAGCGGGAATGGCGCTCCCTGTTGCGGGAGTTCTGGGACGCTTTCTTCGCAAGGGTCGAGGAAACCAAAGACCTGACCATACGCCAGGTCATCGACGCGCTGGACGAAGAACTCGGCCGCCACTTTTTCCCGCCGGCCGAGGACGGCGCCAACCCCCGTTCCTGTCCGGCCTGCGGTGGCGGCCGGCTCGGCCTGCGCCTGTCGCGGACGGGCGCCTTCATCGGCTGCTCGAACTATCCGGAATGCAGCTATACCCGCGCACTCGCGGTGCCGGGAGAGGACGATCAGGTCGCCCTGCCGAAGGAACTGGGGACCGACCCGGAAACCGGCCAGCCTGTTTCCCTGCGCAAGGGCCCCTATGGCCTCTACGTGCAGTTGGGCGAGGCGACGGAGGAGAACAAAAAGCCCAAACGCGCCTCTCTGCTGCGCGGCACTTCGGTCGACGACGTCGACCTGGAGATGGCGCTGGCCCTGTTGGCGCTGCCCCGCGAGGTGGGCCTGCACCCGGAAAGCGGGAAAGAAATCACGGCGGCCATTGGCCGATACGGCCCCTATATCAGCCATGATAAGAAGTTCGTCTCGTTGAAAGGCGACGATGACGTGCTGACCATCGGCCTCAACCGCGCGGTCGCACTGCTGGCGGAAGCCGCAGAGAAAGGCGGCGGCACCGGCGTGCTGCGCGAACTGGGCGATCACCCGTCGGACGGCAAGCCGGTGACGCTGAACAAGGGCCGTTTCGGGCCTTACGTCAAACATGGCCGCACCATGGCATCGTTGCGCAAGGCGAACGACCCGGACACGATCACCCTGGAAGAAGCGCAGGAACTGATCGCCGCGAAGGAAGCGCGAGCTGCAGGCGGCGGCAAGGCCAAGGGCAAGGCTGCCGCTGCGAAGGACGCAGAAGGCGGCGCCAAAACCGCCAAGCAGGCCCCGGCCAAGAAAGCGACGGCAAAGAAAGCGCCTGCGAAAAAGACAGCCACTAAGAAGGCCGCGGCGAAAAAGCCAGCCGCCAAGAAGAAACCCGCCGCCAAAAGGAAACCGGCGGAGAAGGCGGTGGAGTGACTCCGATTTCCGTGCGCCTCTGCACTACTTTCCCTGCATCTTTCACCCTGGGGGTGCGCGCAGCGGGCAATCGAAGCGGTTTTCAGCAAAATTGCCACCACAACCTTCGAAACGCGCCGCTTCGCGGCACGGCTCAGGATGAAGGGGATATGGCATGACCACCCCCGTTCCCACCCGCGACGAACTGCTGGCCTTCATCCGCGAGTCCGACCGGCACATGGACAAGCGCGACCTGGCCCGCGCCTTCAAGCTGAAAGGCCAGGCCCGCATTGACTTGAAAAACCTGCTGCGCGAGTTGGAGGACGAAGGACTGCTGGAGCGCGGCCGCGGCAAGAAAATGGGCGCGCCGGGCACCCTGCCCAGTGTTACGGTGGTAGACGTGGTGCGTGTGAACGACGATGGCGACCTGCTGGCCCAGCCGGCCGGCTGGCGCGGCGACGAGGAGCCGCCGCACATCCTCTTCCACGCCAACGACCGGGACGCCCGCGATATCAGCGTCGGCAGCAAGGTGCTGGCGCGGCTGACCAAGACCGGCGACCAGCGCTATACCGCCCAAGTCGTCCGGCACCTGAAATCCGGGCCGCGCCGCTTTCTCTCTGTCGTCGCCGAACAGGACGGCGCGAAGTTCTTGCGATCGGCCAATCGCGGCGACCGCAACGACTACCGTATCGTCTCCCAAGGCCCGCCGCCGGCGACCGGCAGCATCGTCTGGGCCGCTGCCAAACCGGGCCGGCGCGCAATTCCGTCCGCGACGATCACGGAAGTTCTGGGCCACCTGGACGAGCCGAACGCCATCAGCGCGCTCGCCATCGCCGAGCATGACATTCCCGTGGAATTCCCGGCCGAGGTGATCGCCGAGGCCAATGTCGCCCGGCCGGTCAGCCTGGCGGACGGGCGCGAAGACCTGCGCCATCTGCCGCTTGTGACCATCGACGGCGCCGATGCCCGTGACTTCGACGATGCCGTCCACGCCGAAGCGCTGGAGGGCGGCGGCTGGCGCATCACGGTCGCCATCGCCGACGTCGCCTGGTATGTCCGCCCCGGCTCGCCCCTGGACCGGGAGGCGGAGAGACGCGGCAACAGCGTCTACTTTCCCGACCGCGTCGTGCCGATGCTGCCGGAGGCGCTCTCGAACGATCTCTGTTCGCTCCGGCCGAACGAGGACCGGGCGTGCATGGCCGCGGTCATGGACTTCGACGCACAAGGACAGAAGCGCCGCCACCGCTTCATCCGGGGTCTGATGCGCTCCGCCGCGCGTCTGCAATACGAGGAAGTGCAGGCGGCCATCGACGGCAAGCCCAACGACCAGACCGGTCCATTGCTGGAGCCCGTCATCCAACCGCTTTATGCGGCCTATCGGGCTTTGGCCGCGGCCCGGGCAAAGCGTGGGCCGCTGGAGCTGGAGATGGCGGAGCGGCTCTTTGAAATGGACGAGGAACGCCGTCGGATACGCTCTGTGTTGCCCCGCCCCCGGCTGGACAGCCACCGGCTGATCGAGGACTTCATGATCGCCGCCAATGTCGCCGCCGCCGAAACGTTGACCGACCGGCACGCGCCCTGCCTGTTCCGCATCCATGACAAACCGGACCCGCAGCGGATCGAATCCCTGACCGGCGTGCTGGGTGAGATGGGCATCAAGGCCTCGGCCAGTGCGATAACCAGTCCGCGCCAATTCACCGACCTGGTGCGCAAGGCCGAAGGCACCGAATATGCTGCGCTCGTCAGCGAACTGGTGCTGCGCGCGCAGGCCCAGGCGGTCTACCACCCCGACAATATCGGCCATTTCGGCCTGGCGTTGGCCCGCTATGCCCATTTCACCTCGCCCATCCGGCGGTATTCCGACCTGATCGTCCACCGTTCGCTGGTCGCCAGCCTCGGCCTCGGCGAAGGTGGTCTGCCGCCGGATTTCGCAGCGCGCATCGATTCGGTGGGCGAGCACATTTCCATGACCGAGCGCCGCGCCGCCGCTGCCGAGCGCCAGGCGCAGGATCGCTTCGCCGCGGCCTATCTCTCCGACAAGGTCGGTGAAAGCTTCGAGGCCCGGGTGACCGGGCTGCACAAGGCCGGCGTGTTCGTGCGGCTGGACGATGTCGGCGCCGAAGGTCTGGTGCCCCGGGCGCTGCTGCCAGACGACTACTGGGAGCACGATTCGGGCCGGCACATGCTCATCGGCCGGCACACGGGACTGGAGTTCCGGCTCGGCGATGCCCTGGAAGTAACCCTGAAAGCAGCCGAGCCGATCAGTGGCGGCCTGATCTTCGCCGCAGCTGTCAGCGTGCCGGCGAATGCCGCCCGTCGCCACCCCGGTGACGGGAGGCGTGGCAGTCGGGGGGCTGGCGGCCGCGGCCCACAAAAGGCCCGCACCGCCCGCCGCAAGCGAAAGGTTTGACCGTGAGCAACGATCCCCGCATGACCCGGGCCAGGTTCGCGGCGACATTGATCATGCGCGCAGCGACGCGCCGGGCCGTGGCGAAAATCCACTTTTGGTGGAGAGACCGCCCCGGGTCTGCTATTATCACCCGATGGATTGCGCCGTGTTCAGCAGCCGTGCCAAGTTCTGCACGTTCGCCAGCAGCCTAATGCGCCGCTCGGCGGCGAAACGGGCAATGGTCACGATCTCGCCGCTGCTGCTTGCCCTCTGCCTGTTGAGCGCCTGCAGCAGCACAGGCAACCGGGGCGAGCAGGCCTATTCCCACGACAGCGCACAGGAGCTGTTCGAATCCGCATATGGTCACGTGCAGGCGCACTTTATCGAACCGATCGGTATGGACACCATCGCGCTCGCCGGCCTGGACCGCCTCAGCGTGATCGATGGCCGGATGCAGGTCGCCACCCGGCCCGATGCCGTTGTGCTGCTGAAGGAAGGCAAGGAAATACAACGCTACCCCCGCCCGGCGAGAGACGACCCCGACGGATGGGCCGCGCTCACCGCAGACGTGGTGGGTGCCTCCCGCGAAGCGTCACCCGTATCGGCCGCCACGCCGCCGGACGAGATTTATGATACGCTGATGGATGGCTTGGTCAGCACCCTCGACCGCTATTCCCGCTATGAGAATGCCGAATTTGCCGGGGATCAGCGGGAAAGCCGCGACGGCTTTGGCGGGATCGGCGTCACCATCCGCTCCGACGATGACCGCACCGTTGTCGCGGAAACCCTGCCGAACACGCCGGCCGCCGAAGCCGGCCTGCAGCCGGGCGACACCATTACTTATGTCGATGGGAAGCCGCTCGAGGGTCGAACGCCTTTGCAGATCGTTCACCTGCTGCGGGGCCGCGTCGGCAGCATTGCCGTCGTCGATGTTCTCAAGGCAACCTCCCGGTCCAGCGTGCGCCTGTCGCTCAAGCGCGTGCATATCGTGCCGCCAACCGTGGTCAGTCGCCTGGAGGGCGGCATCGCGTTCATCCGTATCCGCAACTTCAATCGCGAAACCTCAGCGGATCTGGAAGACGAGGTTGAGCGGCTGACCACCCTGAACAACGGGCGGCTCGCGGGTCTGGTTCTGGACCTGCGGGACAATCCCGGCGGCCTGTTGGACCAGGCACTGCAAAGTGCGGACCTGTTTTTGGGGAGCGGCCCGCTTATCACCACCCGGGGCCGGCACCCGGCCGCCAACAGCGCATTTGCAGCGGACTTCTCACGAGATCGCCGCGGGCGTGCCGCTCGCCATCCTGACCAATGGCCGCACGGCTTCGGCCTCCGAAATGCTGGCCGCTTCGTTGCAGGACAGAGGCCGAGCCATTATCCTCGGCAGCGTCAGTCACGGCAAGGGCTCTGTCCAGAACCTGCAGGAGATGCCCAACGGCGGCGAACTGATCATCACGTGGTCGCGAATGCTGACGCCATCGGGCTATGTGCTCGACGGTTTAGGGGTGTTGCCGAATATCTGCACCTCGACGCCGCTCACGGGAGATGTCGTCGCGGCGTTGCGTGACCAACAGGACCAGCTCGTGCGGCAATTTCGGGATTGGCACCGCTATGACCGCGTGGATCTGGGGTTGGCGACAACCCTGCGCCGCTCCTGCCCTCCCAGTTTGGAAGCGCCGGAGAGCGACGTCACACTCGCTGCCAGGGTCCTGCTGGAGCCGACCGCCTACGCACTGGCGCTATCCCCCATCATGAAGGCGGCGGTAGCAAGAACGCATAGGGACTATCGTCGCCGATCTTGACCCGTCGGCTCGCAATCGCCATACATCTGCCAGACACTGTCATTCTGAAGGTTATCGCCATGGCCAAACCGGCAACCGTTCAAATCAAGCTCGTGAGCAGCGCCGATACCGGTTACTTCTATGTCTCCAAAAAGAATCCCCGCACCAAGCCTGAAAAGCTGGAACTGAAGAAGTTCGATCCGATCGCACGCAAGCATGTCGTTTTCAAAGAACAGAAGATGAAATAAGCGGCTTGAACCGTTATTCCCGGCCCAACCGTTTCTCTCACTGGACCGCCGCCTACGGGAAAAGTCGCTGGACCGACCAGCCGGTGCTTGTGCGCGTGAAGCGGAAGCGGTCATGCAGTCGGAATTCCCGGTCCTGCCAGAACTCGATCTCGGTCGGCGTCAGCCGATACCCGCCCCAGTGCGCCGGACGCGGCACCTCGCCCGGTCCATAGCGCGCCTCGGTTTCGACAACCCGCTGCTCCAGCAGCGCCCGCGACACCAGCGGCGTGGATTGCAACGAGGCATGGGCGCCGATCTGGCTGCCGCGGGGACGGGTCGCGAAATAGGCATCGGCCTCGGCGTTATCGACCACGCTGACAAGGCCGCAGACCCGAACCTGCCGGCGCAGCGATTTCCAATGGAAGCAGAGCGCAGCCTTGCCGCGTTCGGCGAGTTCACGCCCCTTGCGACTTTCCTGGTTCGTGTAGAACACGAAACCGTTCTCATCCACATCTTTCAGCAACAGAATGCGAACGGACGGCATGCCATCGCTGCCGACGGTTGCAACGGCCATTGCGCTCGGGTCGTTTATCTCGGTTTCGGTTGCGGCGGCGAACCATTCTTTGAAGGTGGCAATGGGGTCGGTGGGTGCATCCATGGGACGTGCGGCCTCTGGTTTCGGTAGGACCGCCAATGCAACGCGGTTGCGCCGCCAAGTCCAGCTTTCGCGCCTGTTGCATCGTGCCGCGGTCTTGCCGAACGAATCTGAAATTCCCACCTGTTATTTGTCCGAAGCGTCGAAAGAGTAGCGGCGCAGGGGCGATACAAGTATGATAAAGAAACACGATTTGGAGGCCGGACGCCGGCAATGCGAGATCCTTACAGTGTCTTGGGCGTGTCCCGATCGGCTTCGGCCGATGAAATCAAAAAGGCCTATCGCCGGTTGGCGAAGGAACTGCATCCGGACCTGAATCCGGGACGCGAGGATATTGAAAAACGCTTCAAGGACGTTTCCGCCGCCTATGATCTGCTTTCGGACCCGGTGAAACGCGGCCAGTTCGATCGCGGCGAAATTGGGGCCGACGGCAGTCCGAGAGGCCCCTATGCTCAAGGCGGCTATTCCCGCGGCGCCTATTCACAGGGCGGGATGGACGGCATGCGCGGGGACACCGGCGGTTTCCGGTTCCGCCACAGCGCGGGTCGCCCCGGCCAGGGCCAGCAGGCGGGGGGCGATGACCTGTTCGACCAGATATTCGGTATTTTCGGCCAACGCGGTGCCCGTTCCGGCTATCGCTTCGAGGATCTTGATGAAGACGAGGACGTGGTCGCCGCCAACCATGTGGTTCGAATTCGCATCCCGTTCACTCTCGCGATCAAGGGCGGCACCCAGCGCCTGACCCTGCCCTCCGGCAAGGACGTGGATGTCCATATCCCACCCGGAACCGAGGACGGGACGAAGCTGCGCCTGCCCAACCAGGGCCCGGAAGCCATGGATGGTAGTCGCGGTGACGTCATCGTCAATATCAGCGTCATGCCCCATCCGAACCTGCGCCGGGAAGGCCGCGATATTCACGTAACCCAGCCTATTGATTTGCCGGTAGCGGTGCTGGGCGGACGGGTGACGGTTGAAACCGTGGATGGCCCCGTGACGATGCAAGTGCCGCCGGGCAGCAACAGCGGCGCAAAGCTTCGGTTGCGGGGCAAGGGCGTGCCGAAGCCGGATGGCCAGGCGGGCGGCGATCAGTACGTGACCCTACAAATTATGCTATCCGATCCAAAAGACTCGGCGCTGGCCGATTTTCTGCGCCAGCGTCAGGAGCAGAGGGCGAAGGCCGGATAGAGCGGCACAGCGACGGCACAGACCCAAAAGCAACGCCCGGAAGAAAGCTCCGGGCGTTGCTTTGTTGGCGCTCTTAAAACTGTTCAGGCCAATGTCGGGTCGTCTGCTTTTGATCGGGCCTCTGGCGTGTCGGGCGTGGAGGCGGCGGACGAAAGGTCGATTGGCGGCGCCGGATTCTTGTCACCGCTCGTTCCGTCGGCGCCATTTCCTGCGGCCTTTTTCTTTGGAGCGTTGTCGGCCTCGGCGCCGGTATCGCCGCCCTCCTCTTCCTGTTGGCGCTGCAGTCGGCTGCGACGGCGACGGCGTGGCGGTGCGGCCGGCTGTTCACCCTCGGCCGATTGATCGTTTGCCGACCATTCCGGCGGACTGGCCGGCGCGCGCGCTTGCTCAGACTGGCTATTGCTTGCCGCCGCAGGCTGCTGCCGTTCATCGCCGTGAGGCGGGCCCTCTTGACGATCAGGCCGCTCGTCGCGGGTGTTCCGCTCGACGCGAGCATTGCGCCCATCGTCGCCGTCATCCTGGCTGTCCGGGTCCGGCTGGTCGTCCCGGCCATTTGATTGGTTTTGCTGGCCTTGTTGGTTTGGCTGTTGCTGCGATGACGCCGCAGCACTCAGCATACGCGTATAATGCTCCGCATGCTGGAACAGGTTTTCCGCAAGAACCAAATCACCTGCCGAAGACGCATCACGCGCCAAAGTCAGATAACGGTCGAGCACCTGTTGCGGCGTTCCTCGTATACGGCCGCTAGGACCATTCGAATCCATCTGCTGATTGCGGATGTTTTGCTGGCGCCCGCGCGAATTACCGCGACCACGCGCCCGGCGTGAAGACATTCCTTGTCTCATCAATCCGTCGTCTTTATGCGTGAACCGAGTTTTGCTCGACCTGAAGCCGAACGAGCTGCTGCCATGCTCCCAAGGATACCGACCGTATCCGTCGAACTATTGCAGCGAGGGTCAAAGCAACGCGCCAAACCCCTCCCACGCGCCATCCCATCGGACACGCGCTGGTAACAAGCTAGCTGCGAATAATCTCAATGCAAGTTCAAAATTTGGTAAAAAGACCGACGCAGCGGGGAATCCCACCCAGATCGCCGGTAATTTGGGCGGCAAGACCGTGATTTCGGCCCATCGATGCCACCATGCCCGCCTGCCCCGTTCCGACCTCCAGAAGCGCGCCGCCGGAAAGCCGCAGAATCCCTTGCAATTGGGGAATGATTTGCCGATACGAGGCTAGGCCGTCCGGACCACCATCCAGCGCGTCCCGAGGGTCGAACTGACGGACACTGCGATCCAATGTCGCGACCTGCCCGGCCGGAATATAGGGCGGGTTGGCCACGATCAGGTCGAATCCGCCGCCGATCGGCGCCAGCCAGCGACCGCACACCCATGCGGCGCGCCCTGCAAAACCCAATCGCGATCCATTTTCCCTGGCAACCGCCAGCGCCTCCGATGACGAATCCAAACCAACACCAAAGGCTCGCGGCAGTTCGTGCAACAGGGAAAGCAGGATGCAGCCGGTCCCCGTCCCGAGGTCGAGAATGCGCAGCGGTTCCATCCGACGACAGCCGACATGCGCCAGCGCCCGCTCGACCATCAATTCGGTTTCGGGGCGCGGATCCAGCACGCCGGGCCCAACCGTGAAGTTCAGGCTCCAGAATTCCCGTTGCCCGCGGATGCGGCTCGCGGGCTCTCCGGCCAGGCGCCGCTGCAGAATTGCTTCCAGTGCCTTTGCTTGCCCGTGGTCCAGTTGGCGCTCCGGTTGGGTCAGCAGTGCCAAAGGCTCCGCGTCCACGGCGATTCCCAGCAGCACCCGCGCCTCCCGCCGCGCCGCCGCGAAACCGGCCGCCGCCAGCGCAGTGGCGACCCGCGTCAGTGCCTCGCCAACCGTCTCCAAGCCGCTCATGCCAGCGTGGTGAGCCGTTCTGCCTGATCCTCGGCGATCAGCGCACCGATGATTTCGTCCAGCGCCTCCCCTGACAGCACCTTGTCGAGCTTGTGGAGTGTCAGGCCGATCCGATGGTCGGTAACCCGCCCCTGCGGAAAGTTGTAGGTGCGGATGCGTTCGGACCGGTCGCCGGAGCCCACTTGGCTTTTCCGGTCCGACGCCCGCTCGTCGTGCAGGGTCTGGCGCTCATGCTCATAAAGACGCGAGCGCAGGATCGTCATGGCCTTGGCGCGGTTCTTGTGCTGCGATTTCTCGTCCTGCATGGAAACGACGATACCAGATGGCATATGGGTAATCCGCACCGCCGATTCCGTGGTGTTTACGTGCTGGCCGCCCGCGCCCGAGGCCCGGAAAACGTCGATGCGCAGATCCTCGGTGTTGACATCGACATCGACCTCCTCGGCCTCCGGCAACACGGCCACTGTGGCCGCCGAAGTATGAATGCGCCCGCTCGCCTCCGTCTGCGGCACGCGCTGCACGCGGTGGGCCCCGCTTTCAAATTTCAGCTTGGCGAACACGTCTGTGCCCGAAATGGTGGCGCTGGCTTCCTTGTAGCCGCCCAAATCATTCTCCGAGACCGCCAGCGGCTCGAACCGCCATCCATGCAGTTCCGCATAGCGGCGGTACATGCTGAAAAGGTCGGAGGCGAACAATGCGGCTTCATCGCCGCCGGTCCCGGCGCGCACTTCGAGGATCGCGTTCTTGGCGTCGGCGTCGTCTTTCGGAATGAGGGCGACACGAACCGCCTGTTCCAGGTCCGGCAGTTGCTCCCGCAGGGTCTCCAGTTCTTCCTCTGCCAGTTCGCGCATATCGGCGTCGGTTTCCGGGTCGGCCAGCATTGCCTCGCTTTCCGCGATTTCCGCCTGCATCTGGCGCAGCGCCTGGATCGTTTCGGCCACCGGGGAGAGGTCGGAATACTCCTTGGAAAGCTTGATCATTTCCGCGGGCGGCAGATCGGTCTCGGTCGCAAGCCGCGAGGCGAGCTCATCCACCCGGACCAGCACCTGGTTCAGTTTCTCGTCTAGGTTCACGTGTTTCCTAACCCGCCGAATGACGCGTCCGCGAGATGGTCGGCCAGCTCGGCCAGTGCCACGGTTTGCTGTTCGCCGCTGTCCATATTGCGGATCGTGGCTTGGCTTGCCGCCAGTTCGTCGTCGCCCACGATCACGGCGAGGCGCGCATTCGCCTTGTTGGCCCGATTGAGCCGCCGCTTGAGATTGCCGCTATAGCCCATTTCGATAGCGATGCCGCCCGCCCGCAGTTTGAATGCCTCCTGCCGCAGCCGGCGTTCAGCCTCTTCGCCCATGGGGATGAAGGCGATGGGCCGCGGCGTGGGCGGCCACTCCTCGGCCAGCATCGACAGACGCTCAACGCCTGCCGCCCAGCCAACGCCGGGAGTGGCCGGGCCGCCCATCTGTTTCATCAGCCCGTCATAGCGTCCGCCGGCCAGAACCGCGCTTTGCGCGCCCAGCCGGTCGGTGGTGAACTCAAAGGCGGTATGGCAGTAATAATCCAGGCCACGCACCAGCCGCTCGTTCAGGTGAAGGGCGATGCCGAGGTCGGAGAGCCCTTCCTTCACCTTACCGAAGAACTCCTGCGCCGCCGGGGTCAGGAAGTCGGCGAAGAGCGGCGCGTCCGCCACAATCAGCCGGTCGCCCTCGTCCTTGGAATCCAAAATGCGCAGCGGATTGCGGTGCAGCCGTTCCCGGCTGTCGTCCGAAAGCCGCTCCCTGAACTGCTCGAAATAAGCGATCAGCGCCGCACGGTAGGCATCGCGGCTTTCGGTGTCGCCCAGCGTGTTAAGTTCCAACTGACACCATTGCAGCACGCCGAGCCTCTCGAGAATCTGTGCGCCGCAGGCGATGACCTCCACATCGGCCACCGGATCGGCCACGCCGAACAGTTCGATACCGATTTGGTGGAACTGGCGCAGGCGCCCTTTCTGGGGCCGCTCATAGCGGAACATCGGGCCGTGATAGAAGAATTTGAGCGGCAACTGATCGTTCATCTTGCCGGCGATGAACGCGCGCGCGACCGCCGCCGTTCCCTCCGGGCGCAGGGTGATGCTGTCGCCGCCCTTGTCGGTGAAGGTGTACATTTCCTTCGTCACGATGTCGGAGGCGTCGCCGAGTGTGCGGGCGAACACTTCCGTCTGCTCGAAGATCGGCGTCGCGATCTCGCCATAGCCATAATTCGCGGCGAGCGCGCGGGCGCTGGCGACGACATGGTTGTGTTTCCAGCTGTCTTCCGGGAGCAGGTCGCGAGTGCCGCGCACCGGCTGTAATGCTGCCACGAGGGGCCTCCTGATCGAATACTTCGTGCCGCCGGGCGTCCTTATACGCCGAACATCGCCGAACGCGAAGTGAGACATGCCGTTGCTATCAACCGCCGGGAACGAGCAGCAGCAGCGTTCGAGCCAAGAAGGGAACGTTCGTCCCAGCCCAGCCGAGCAGCTTGACTGGAACGGCAGTGGATTCGGGTTATTGGCGCTTCAACAGATCGCGAATTTCTTCCAGCAACACTTCCTGCCTAGGCGGGGTCGCCGGCTCGCCCGGCTCCTCCTCTTTGGTCTCGGCCAGCCGGTTCATGCCGCGGATCAGCAGGAACAAAACCCAGGCGACGATGACGAAGGAAATGAGCGCATTGAGAAACAGGCCGTAGGCGATCACCGGGACGCCCGCGCCTTTCGCCGCCGCCACCGAATCGACGGGCGTGCTGGAAAGATTGATGAACAGGTCGGAGAAATCCACCCCGCCCAGCAACAGACCAATCGGCGGCATGAGGATATCATCGACCGCCGATGTCACAATCGTCGTGAATGCAGCGCCGATGATGATGCCGACCGCCATGTCCAAAACGTTGCCCCGCAGGGCAAATTTCTTAAACTCTTGCAGCATCTAGAGATCCTCCGGAAGGGCCGAGGAAACTGGTATTACGACGCGGTAATCGCGTCTATCTCCGCTCTTTCGTCCGGCGTCAACACCCAGTCCGCCGCGGCGGCGTTGGCGTTTATCTGCTCGGGCCGGGTCGCGCCGGCAATGACGCTGGAGGTCGCCGGCTCCGCCAGCAGCCAACTGAAGGCTAACTCCAGCAATGTGTGGCCCCGCGCCTCGCAAAAGGCGGTAAGATTCTCCACCCGATCCCAATTTTTGTCGTTGATATAGCGGTTGTCGCTCTTGTTCGGGTCAAGCGTCAGGCGCGCGCCCTCCGGCATGGCGCCGCGTCTGTACTTGCCCGTCAGCAAGCCGTTGGCGAGCGGGTAGTAGGGCAGCAGCCCATAGCCATAGCGGCGCGCGACCGGCAACAGGTCGGCCTCGATATCGCGGATCAGGATGCTGTATTCCTCTTGAGCCGAGACGAACGGCACCAGGTTTTTGATTTCCGCCGTGAAGCTCGCCTCCACCATCTCCCACGGGCGCAGGTTGGAGCTGCCGATATAGCGCACCTTGCCCTGATGCACGAGGTCGTCCAGGGCCCGCAGCGTTTCCTCGATCGGCGTGTTCGCATCGGGGAAATGCAGTTGGTAGAGGTCGATCCAGTCGGTGCGCAGCCGGCGGAGCGAATCCTCCACCGCTTCCGTGATCCACTTGCGGGACGCGCCCTTGCGCGGTCCGTCGGCAGACATGGCGCCACCGAACTTGGTGGCGAGCACGATATCCTTGCGCCGCTCACCCAGAACCTGGCCGAGCTGGGTTTCCGAGCCGCCGAAATCGCCATAACGGTCGGCCGTGTCGAACAGCGTGATACCCGCATCCAGTGCAGCGTGGACGACGGCGCGGGTCTGCTCCAGCTCCAGTCGGCCACCGAAATTGTTGCAGCCGAGCCCTACGGCCGAAACGCGCAGGCCCGAGCGGCCCAAAGTCCGAAATTTCATGACTACAATCCTACTCTGCGAGGGCCTTGTTAAAACAAAGCATAACGGTGGTATGAGTGACCGGTCTTATCGCCGTCCGCCCCGAAAGCCGCCACCGCCGCCCGGCCGTGTTGTCATAGGATGAGGCCGGACGGGCGGGCGGGCGCTTGGCGGCCTAATCGGCCGGTCAGGGCGATGATTAGGACGATCATGATTGTAATGATGACGGTAGTAGCGGTCATCATAGAAGTAGACACCCGACCGGTACGGATAGGGGTCGTAGTAATATGCTCCGCTGCTCCCGGAGGTTTCGCAGGCGCTGAGCGTCAATCCGCTGGCCAGCACCAGAATCAGCGAAGAGGTGTCCCTGATCATCGGGCCGTCCCTCCTGCCTTGATGGAATGGACGATGGTGTTGACCTGCGGATGATAGGTCTCGCGCGCGCCATATTCGCCGACAAACACGCCGATCAGCACACGCTCGCCCGGCAGAGCAACGAAACCTACCGAAAAGTCCACGGGCGCCCCGTCGCGCGTGCCACGGCCGTTGTAATAGCGGGCCGGCATGTCGCCGAGCATGCCATCCGCCCCGCGCTCTACCTTTGCGTTGTCGATGAGGCTGGCGCCCATGCCTTTGACATAGGCCTCCGCCTCCGCCATCGAGGTCACTTCGTTGGGCGAAAAGAACCCCACCCAGAGGGACATGTCGCCTTCCGGATGCAGGCCGATAATCCGGGACCGTTCGTCTCCTTCGGCAGCGGCGCCCGTCGTGACGACCCAATTGTCGGGCACCGAAAGCGAAAACAGCGCTTTGGCGGCCGCATTGTAGGTGATCCCGACCTCCGCCAATGCCGGCTGCCACGTCAGCGTAGCGGCCGCCAAACCGGCAGCAATCAACAAGGAGCATGCTCTTCGCATTATGAATTCTTCAGTAGATCGTGCGGGCCATGTGGGCCGGATAGCCCTTGTCATATTCCGCCGCGTCGAATTTATCATCCTCGATGAGCGCCTTGATCATAGTGCCGGTGCTGGGCAGGGCAGAGCGCGGCACCTGGGCCTCAGGATCCCACAGGCGGGACCGTGCCAGCGCCTTCTGACACTGGAAATAAACCCGCTCGACGCTCACGACGATTACGGAGCGCGGCAGCCTTCCCTGCATCTCAAAGCTTTGCAGCAGCGCCGGCTCGATCGAGAGATGCGCCCGGCCGTTGATCCGCAGGGTCTCACCGATGCCGGGAACCAGGAACAGTAGTGAGCAGCGGCCGTCGCGCACGATATTGCGCAGGCTGTCCGCGCGATTGTTGCCGTTGCGGTCCGGCAGCATCACCGTTTTTTCATCCACCACGCGCACGAAGCCGGGCGGGTCGCCGCGGGGGAACAGTCGGTACCCTCGTCCGCGACCGTCGTCACCATGACGAAGGGCGAGGCCTCGATGAAGGCGCGGTAATGGTCGGAGATATGGTCGATCTCCTTCGCCACCGCGCCGCCCTTCGGAAAGCCATAAATGCCTTCCAACTGCTCAATCGAGGTAATGCGGTCAGGATCGTTCATGATGGCTTTCCCAATAAGCGCGAGCAATGCTCGAAAATCGTACCGCCGGCCCAGGGCAGCGTCCAGTTCTTCGGCGTTCCGTCCCGGCGACTGGCCAATTGTGACTGGCGGGATGCAGGGCTCTGCCCTAAGCTCGCATTCAACACCAGCACAAAACGAGCGAGGAATTAGCCCCATGTTGTTCGGCCCGCAAGAGGAAGCCTTCCGCAAGGAAGTCCGCGAATTTATCGACCAGAGCCTGCCGAAAGACATCGCCCAGAAGCATCTGGCCGGGATGGAAATGCAGAAAGAGGATTATATGCGCTGGCATAAGATCCTCGCGGAAAAGGCTGGGTCGCGCCCAACTGGCCAAAGGAATATGGCGGCTGCGAATGGGACTCGGTGCAGCGTTATATTTTCGACGAAGAAGCCGGCCTTGCCGGCGCGCCCCGGCTTTCCGGCTTTGGCCTGAACATGGCCGGACCGGTGCTGATGGCCTTTGGCACGCCGGAGCAAAAGGCGGAGCATCTGCCGAAAATCCTGTCGGGCGAGCGCGTGTTCTGCCAGGGCTATTCGGAGCCCGGCTCGGGGTCAGACCTCGCCAGCCTGAAAACGCGGGCGGTGCGCGACGGCGACCATTATGTGATCAACGGCCAGAAGATCTGGACCTCGCTTGCCCACCATGCCGACTGGATTTTCTGCCTGGTGCGGACCTCGAACGAGCCGAAAAAGCAGGACGGCATCAGCTTCCTGATCTTCGACATGAAGACGCCGGGCGTCGAGATCCGGCCGATCATCACCCTGAACGGCCTGCACCACACCAACGAGACCTTCTATACCGACGTGCGCGTGCCGATCGAGGGCTCGCTGGTGGGTGAGGAAGGCCGCGGCTGGACCATCGCCAAATTCCTGTTGGGGCACGAGCGCATGGGCGGCGGTTCTATGGCGGAGGTGAAGGTGGCGCTCCGCCGGGTGAAGGATATTGCCGGACAGGAGCGTGATTCCGATGGTCAGCGCCTGATCGACGACGACTATTTCCGCCGCAAGCTGACGGACGCGGAAACCCAGATGATCAGTTGCGAGCAGTTCGTGCTGAAAACGTTGTCGGCCTATCGCGCCAACAACGAAATCGGCGCGGCGGCCAACATGATCAAGGTGCGCCGCTCCGAAGTGCAGCAACTGGTGACGGAGATCGGCACAGAGGCCGGCGCCTATTACAGCCGCCCTTCAACCTGGAGGCCCTGCGGTTCGGCTGGAACGAGGAGCCGGTGGGCGCAGAATATTTCAACGGCCTGATGCCGAACTACGCCTTTCTGCGGGCTGCCTCTATCTATTCCGGCTCGAACGAAATCCAGCGCAACATCGTGAGCAAGGGCACGCTGGGGCTCTGATCGGGTGACCAGGGACGGCACAATCGGCCCGTCCCTGGTTTGTCCGCCCCCGAGTTTGCCGCGGTTCCTTTGAGGGCCGCGCTCATACGTTGCTCAGGAAAGCATTTTCGAACTCTTCTTCTTCCGGCTCGCAGATCCAGCGGTAAGTGCCCGTGGCGGTCTGATTCATCAAGGATGCGTCCGGGAACGACAAGCTGACGCCGGCCCCGCTCGCCGACAGCGAGACAGTGGGACCGCCGGAAGCGTTGAGCGCGGCGCCCATCACGGTCGCAATGCGAACGCGCGAGCCGGAAGAAGTGATCAGGTTGACAACGCGCACCCGGGCCGGCGGATCATTAGTGTCATTGGAGCCCTGCTCTGACCCGTCTGCCAGGCAAACAGCATCGTCGCCATCTTCACAGGTTATTGCGACGGTCGGCTCCGCCACGGCAAGTCCGCTCCTCCAATAAATAACATAGTAAGCGCTCCCGCGCGCTCGGGCCCGAGTCTTCAACTCGCCGTTTGAAGGCTTGGTCACATACGTAAAGATCAACGACGAACGCCAAGTGCTCACCCGGTCCTGCACATCCACATCACGGCCGCTAACGAGACGCGATCGGCAATTGGCACCGGACGTTAAGGGCGGAGTTCGCCCGAATATCAGCGATGTCTGCCGCCACTTGCCGCCGAAAAATCAGGTAGGCAATGCCGGCCCAAACCAGCATTGCCAGCGCAACAACCGCCAAGAAAACACCCAGAAACGAGGCCGCAACGATACCAGCAACCGCAACCAAGCCAAACTGGATGAACACCACGATGAGCGTCCCGGTGACGCCCGACTGGCCGCCTTGCCGCTCAATAACTGGCGCCAACGCTACGAGGAGAAGGGCCGTCAACAACGTTAAAACTAGAAAGAACTCGATCGATTCAATGAACATAACGCACCTCCGATCTATGCACCATTATGCATGGATTCGGCATTTTCTGCAACTACTACTTCTTCCCTCGTGCATTTCACTCGGCTTTTATACAATTAGGAGGCTTCTCCCGTTGGCTCCGGCGGCACAAAATGTGGTGATCTGCGCTTGCGTCGCGAGGTGCGTTCGCTTAATGTTCTCGCATGCCGAGCCGCTGGAAACATGACCGCCCGCTCTCCCGCGCCCAGTTCGAGGCGCGATTTCCGGATAATGCGGCCTGCGCCGACTATCTGGCGCGTCGCCGGTGGCCGGAGGGCTTTGTCTGCCCGGGCTGTGGCGTCACGAAGGGATGGCTGCTGAAGACCAAGGCGTTCACCTAGGAGTGCGCGGCCTGCCGGCGGCAGACGTCCGTGACCGCAGGCACGGTCATGCACGGCAGCCATCTGCCGCTGAAGACCTGGTTCACGGCGATCCATATCGTAACCAGCCACTCCAACGGGATCTCCGCCCTGCAACTGCAGGCCCAACTGGGCCTGGGCAGCTACAAGAGCGCCTGGCTGCTCCTGACGAAGCTCCGCCGCGCCATGGTCGATCCCGAGCGAAGCCTTCTCGAGGACGTCGTCGAAGTTGACGAGACCGAGATCGCCTTGCGCCATAAGGACGACCCGCCCGCTGGCGGTCAAGGCCGCAGCTCGCAGGGCAAGATGCTCGTTGCCGGCGCGGTGGAGCTCTCGCCCGAAGGCAAGCCGCGCCGCATTCGTCTCGCGCCGATCGCCGACTTCTCCGGCGCCACGCTCAAGCCCTTCGTCGTCGCGGTCGCCGCCGCCGGTGCCCGCGTCGTCACGGACGGATGGTCCGGCTACAATGGCCTGCCCGACCATGTGCACGAGCCGAAAGTCGTCGGCAAGATGGCCGCCCACATCATCCTGCGCTGGACCCATCGCGTCTTTTCAAACCTCAAGAGATGGGCGCTCGGGACCTACCATGGCCTCCGTCGCCAGCACTTCAGGCGTTACCTCGACGAGTTCGTCTTCAGGTGGAACCGTCGCCGCCACACAGCCGTGGCGTTCGATACCCTGCTCGGCCTCGGAGCCCGCCTCGCGCCAGCAACCGCCCGCGACTTCGTCGAGCAGCGCGTCTGAGAGTACCAGAGCACGGCGCCACACCCCGGAATGCGAGATCGCCGTCGCCTGTCCGCGGTGCATCCAACCGTCTCGAGCCGCTGCCTACGTCGATCAGAATTGCTCAGAGCCCTGCATGCACCAGGAAGCCATCACCCGCGCCGCCATCCGAAACATCAACATCTCGCAGCGCCGGAACGAAAGGGAGAAGCCTCACAATTAGATAGTGCGAATTCTTGTTATTGTGCTATGTGAATAACTCCGCCGTGACACTTCTCAAACGCGCTCTTAGACAAATCGCACCACGTGAATATTAAAAACAATACGTGATTCAATTCGTCCGCACAGCCTAGTCCTCGGTGGAATTTTCGAATGGGGTTGGCCGATCGGGCTGAAATTCGGCTGGACCGACGAAGGGCTGAAGCTGTGGCCCTTGGTGTTCGCCGCCGTCTGCATGTTCATCAGCGGCGCTTTGCTGATGCTGGCGCAACGGGAACTCCCCGTCGGCACCGCCTATGCGGTTTGGACGGGCATCGGTGCGGTCTGAACCTTCGTGTTGGGAATTTGGCTGCTGGGCGAGCCATCGCACGCGCTGCGGTTCTTATTCCTCAGCTTCAATGTCATCGGCATTGTAGGCTTGACACTGGCCTCGGGTGAGGCGGACGGCCAGTGAGCGCCGACGCTAAAAGTAAAGGCTAAAAATAAAGCACCTTCTGCGGCATTCCTTCGTAGAGATGCGCCACCTGTTCGCCGTAGCCGTTGAACATCAGGGTCTTGCGGCGCTCGTCGGTGCCGATCAGCCGTTCTTCCGCCTGGCTCCAACGGCGATGCGGCACGCCGGGATTGACGTTGGCCCAAAAGCCATACTCGGCACCCAGAACCTCCATCCAAAAGCTCTCCGGCATTTCGTCCGTGAAGTGGAAGCGGACGATGGATTTCACGTGCTTAAAGCCATATTTCCACGGCACCGCGAGGCGCAGCGGCGCGCCGTTCTGCTTTGCAATCGGCTTCCCGTACAGGCCCGTCGCGATGAAGGCCAGTTCGTTCCGCGCCTCATCCAGGCGAAGCCCTTCGACATAAGGCCAGGGGTACCAGAAGGCGCGCTGGCCGCTGGCGATGCCCGAGTCAACGAAGGTCTCCATCCGCAGGTATTTCGCGGAGCCGAGCGGACGGGCCATATCCACCAGCGCCTTGAGCGGAAAGCCGCTATAGGGCACCGCCATGGACCACGCCTCGACGCAGCGATGGCGATAGAGGCGCTCTTCCATCGGCATTTTCCGCATCAGATCATGGGCATCGATCTCTATTTTCTGTTCGACCATGCCGTCGATTGTGACCTTCCAAGGATCCACCTGCAGCTTTTGCGCGGCGCGGGCGATTTGCTTGTGGCTGCCGAACTCATAGAAATTGTTGTAATTGGTCACCACCTGCTCGTCGGTAATAGGCCGGTCAAGGGTATAGGCGTCATTGCGCGGCACCGGATAGAGATCGGCACTGCTGACCTGATCCGTAGCGGCGCGTGCGCGGCCCGGAAGGGCGGCGGCGGCGATCAGTCCCGCGCTTGCGCCCAGAAAGGCGCGGCGGTTGAGGAACACCGATTCAGGCGTCGCCTCGCGCTCCGGCAGTTCCCATGACAGTCGATTGCGGATCAGCATGCTCTGGCTCCTTCCCGCTCTCTGCGTGACGCTTTTTCTACGCAATAGCTATATTATCCGGTGTTAACTTCCCAATAACGAACCCGTGTCTCCGAACCCGTAAAGGATCTTCCCATGAGCGAACCGGTATTGCTCGACGTTACTGACGGTGTCGCTACCGTTACCTTGAACGCACCAGAGGTACGCAATGCGCTTACCCCGGAACTCCGCGCCCGGTTCCGCGAGGTCGTTGCCACACTGGAGTTTGATGACGCTGTGCGCTGCGTCGTGATCAAGGGGGCTGGCGACCACTTCATGGCGGGCGGCGACATCCGCGTGATGCAGGAGCGGCTGGATATGCCGGAAGCTGAGCGCCGGAATATCATCATGGAGGGCATCCACCTGCTGCATTTGCCGCTGTTCGCGCTGCGCCGCATGGGCAAGCCGGTGGTGGCCTCGATTCAGGGCGCGGCCGCAGGCGCCGGCATGGGTCTGGTCGGCGCCTGCGATTTGGCGATTGCGGCGGACGATGCAATCTTCACGCTCGCCTATTGCCATATCGGCGCGAGCCCGGATGGCGGCTCGTCCTATTTCCTGGGCCGCACGCTGGGCATGAAACAGCAGTTCGAGCTGGCCTTTCTGGGCGACCGTTTCGGGCCGGAGAAGGCCAAAGAGTTGGGCCTGATCAACTGGATCGTGCCGCGCGCCGACCTGGAGGCGGAAACGGCCAAGCTGGCGAAGCGTCTGGCCGAAGGGCCGACCCACGCCTACGCCAACGCCAAAAAGCTGTTCAACGCCACCAACCACCTGACCATGGAAAGCCAGATGCAGATGGAGGGCGAACTGATCGCCGACAGCATGTGCACCGAGGACCACGCCGAGGGCGTGGCGGCTTTCATGGCGAAGCGCAAGCCGCAGTTCAAGGGGCGGTAGCAAAACGCACTGTATCCCCGAAGCCGCTTGGTCGGCATCCGGGGATACAACCATGCTTACCGTGCCGAGAGTTCCTCTATCGCATCGGCCAGCGCGAGCGTGCGGTGAGCGCCTTCGACGTGCAGGTTCTCGATCAATCGCCCGTCCAACAGCACCACCCCCTGCCCTTTCGCCTCGGCCTCGGCATGGGCGGCGACGATGCGGCGTGCGTCCTCCACCTCCCTCGAAGACGGCGCGAATAGGCGGTTGGCGGGCTCCACCTGTTTCGGATGGATCAGGGTCTTGCCGTCGAAACCCAGTTCCTGGCCCTGCCGGCAATGTGCCTCGAACTCCGCCTCATCGCCGAGGTTCAGGTGCACCCCATCCAGAATGGCGAGGCCGTATGCCCGCGCCGCCAGCAGGCAAAGCCCCAGCCCGCTCATGAACGGCAGCCGGTCGCGGGTGTGCGCGGCGTGCAGGTCCTTCGCCAGGTCCGAGGTGCCCATAACCAGACAGCCAAGCCGCGGCATGCGGGCGATGTCCTGGATTTGCAGCATGGCAAGCGGCGTTTCCACCATGGCCCACAGTTTCATCGTGGCAGGCGCGCCCGCCTCGTCCATGATCTGGCTCGCCTGGACCAGCATGGCGGCGCTTTCCACCTTGGGGATCAGCACCGCCGCCGCGCCCGACTTCGCCGCCGCGGCGATGTCGTGATAGCCCCAAGGGGTAGCCCAGGCCGTTCGCTCGGATGACGATTTCCCGCTTGCCGTACTCGCCCGACGATGCGGCGGCGCAGGCCATGGCACGCGCCTCGTCCTTTGCGTCCGGCGCGACGGCATCCTCCAAGTCGAAAATCAGAGCATCGGCGGGCAGGCTCTTGGCCTTTTCCAGCGCACTGGCGCGGCTGGCCGGCATGTAGAGCACACTGCGGCGCGGGCGGATGGTCTCGGCGGCGCGGGCGGCGGGGGCGGCGGACATTGGTTTTCGCTTCCTATCGTGTATCGCGGCTAGTTAATGACGATGCCGCCCTATATAGCCGGGGCTTTGGCCGGCTGCACCCCGTTGGAACCGTCATGCGCTATGTCCTTTCGATCCAGTCCAGCGTTGCCCATGGGCATGTGGGCAACAGCGCCGCCGCCTTTGCCCTGCAGCGGATGGGCCGGGATGTAATGCGCATCGACACCGTGCGCTTTTCCAATCACCCCGCACACGGCGGGTTTTCGGGCGGCGCGGCGCCGGCGGCAGAGATCGACGGCTTGGTCGACGGCCTGGCCGCCAGCGGATTTCTCGGTGAATGCGCGGCAGTCCTTTCCGGCTATCTGGGCACGGCCGAGAATGGACATGCGGTGCTTCGTGCGGTCGACAAAACGCGGGAGGTATCCTCCGATGTTTTGTTCGTCTGCGACCCGGTCATGGGGGATGACCCGAAGGGTCTGTTCGTTCAGGCCGATATCCCGGCGGTCATGCGCGAGGTTCTGGTGCCGGCGGCAGATATCGTCACGCCCAACCGGTTCGAGCTGGAACTGCTGACCGGCGCGCCGTGTGACCGGCGGGAAAGCGTCTTGACTGCGGCCAAGCAGCTATTGGCGTCGGGGCCTAAGTTGGTCGTGGTGACGGGCCTGGCCTTCACAGCGGGCATGATCGAGACACTGGCCGTCACCCCGGATGCCGCTTGGTCGGTTCTTACGCCAAGAATTAAAGGACCGGCGTTTGGCGCGGGGGATACCTTCTGTGCGGTATTCCTCGCACGCTGCCTGGAGCAGCCCGATACGCCGCGGGCTCTCAGCCTCGCCTGTGCATCCGTACGCGCGATCCTGGCTGAGACCGAGGCGGAACTGGCGCTTATCCCCGCGCAGTCGGCGTTGGTTGCGCCGCCCAATATCTTCGAAGCACAGCAACTCTAAGGCATCGTGCGGTAGTAATGCCAAAGCGTAACGGCCGCCACGGAACGCCACGGCATCCAGCGTTCGGCCAATTCCCGCGAATGCTTCGGCTTCGGCCTTTCGTCCAGCCCGTCCAGGCGTTGCTGCGCCGCCTGCAAGGCCAGATCGGCGGCCGGCCAGATGTTAGGCCGGCCCATGGCAAAGATCATATAAACCTCTGCGCTCCAGGGGCCGATTCCCGGTACCGCAGTCAGCGCGGCAATGATCTCGTCGTCGGCCATGGCGTCCAGACGGTCAAGCGGCAGCCGGCCATCGAGCACATGGTCCGCGAGCGCAAAGGCGTATTTGATCTTCGGACGGGAGAAGCCGCAGGCCCTGACGGCCTCCGCACCCATCTGTTGCAGACGTTCCGGCGTCAGAGGCTGCACCGCGGCCTCCAGGCGCGCAAAAATGGCCCGGGCGGAGGCCGCCGAGACCTGTTGGGCCACAATTGCCCGCATCAGGGTCGGAAAGCCGTGCGGGCGGATCTCGAAGTGCGGCGGGCCTACCTCCGCCACCGCGGCGGCAATCGCCGCATCTCGCGCCGAAAGCGCTTGCAGCCCGGCCTCGAATGCGGCGATGCGCGGGTCTGTCGGCCCGGTCATTTTCTCGGGCACCTGCTCGATCACGCAGGCACGGCCGCCATGGGAACGGCGGCCGTCGCCGATCGCGCGCGCATCAAGAATGCGAGGGCAATGGCCGTCAGCATCAACAGGACGGCGACCGCCTGATGGACCGCGGCAAGAGGCAACGGGACGTTGGTCAGCAGGACCGAAATGCCCAGCGCCACCTGCACGGACGCAAAGCCGATCATCGCGGTCACCGCGGCCAAAGCCGTTCGGTTCAGGCGCGCTCGCCGGGTGCGCCACCACAGCGCAATCGCGAGAAAGAACGTACCGATGGCAAGCCAGCGGTGATTGAACTGAACCGCCGCCGGGTTTTCGAACCAGTTCAGCCAGAACGGGCTCAGATGCGCGTATTCCGCCGGCACGAACCGTCCGCCCATGAGCGGGAATGAGTTGTAGATCAAACCGGCGTCGGTACCGGCCACGAGGGCGCCGGCGCCGATCGTCAGCAATACCGCACCCGCCAGGCCCCACGAGTGCCAGGTGAGCGAGCGGCTGACTCGAACACGCTGATTAGGGGGAATCAGCAGCGACAGGGCCAAATGGAACAACATCGCCAGGATGATGAGCGCGAGCAGCAGATGGACCGCGAGCCGGTACTGGCTGACATCGGTGCGATCGGCAAGGCCGCTCTTCACCATCCACCAGCCGATCACGCCCTGCAGCCCGCCCAGCAGCAGCAAACCGGCGAGACGCAAGGCCAACCGTTTGGTGAGCCAGCCTCTGATCAGGAAAAAGAAAAACGGCAGAGCGTAGAGGACGCCGATCAACCGCCCGCTCAACCGATGGACATATTCCCACCAGAAAATCATCTTGAACTGGGCAAGCGACATACCCGCATTGATGAACCGGTATTCGGGCGTCTGCCGGTAAAGATCGAACACGCGCGCCCACTCGGCATCCGAGAACGGCGGCAAGGCGCCGATCAGGGGGCGCCATTCCACCATCGAAAGACCGGACTCGGTCAGCCGGGTAATACCGCCAATAATAACCATTGCGAAAACGCCTGCTGCACAAATCAGCAGCCAGGTCGCAATGGTCGTTCTGTGCCGGATGGCAACCATTTACAGCACACGCTCCCGGTATCGCCCTGTATTGCTCTGAGAATCTACCGAGTGGCCCTGCCACAGGCAGATGACTGGTTGCCGCAAGATCAAACCGCCGCGGATGAAGCGTGCCATAGGTTTGGGGCCTGGCTTGTCGTGTCCCTGCCTTGACGTGTCCTTCTTTGCGGCCGACAAGGTCACCAACGCCGAACGCCGACCATAAGAGGATCGTCCCGATGAACGCCGCCACCAACAACACACCGGCACCCGCCAACACCAGAACCGGTGGCCAGGTGCTCGCCGATGCGCTGCGGCTGCATGGTTCCGACACCGCCTTTTGCGTGGCCGGCGAGAGCTATCTGGCCCTGCTGGATGCGCTGCACGACCACCGGAATTTCAACCTCTACACCTGCCGGCACGAGGGCGGTGCCGCCAACATGGCAGAGGCCTATGCCAAGCTGACCGGCAAGCCCGGCATCGTCATGGTGACGCGCGGACCGGGCGCGTGCCACGGCTGCATCGGACTGCATACGGGCATGCAGGACTCGACGCCCATGATCATGCTGGTGGGCCAGGTGGCGCGCGACCAGTTCGACCGGGAGGCGTTCCAGGAGATCGACTACCGCCGCATGTTCGGGCAGGTGGCGAAGTGGGTCGCTCAGATCGAGGATGCCGAACGCATCCCGGAATATGTCGCCCGAGCCTACCACACCGCGACCAGCGGCCGCCCCGGCCCCGTGGTGCTGGCGCTGCCGGAGGACATGCTGCGCGACCGGGTCGCGGTAGCCGATACCGCGCCGTTCGCCGCGCACCGCTCCTTTCCCAGCCAGGACGCCATGCAGGCATTGCGGGGCATGCTGGGCGACGCGCAAAAGCCGATGCTGCTGGTCGGCGGCGGCGGCTGGACCCAGACCGCGAGCGACGACATCCAGGCTTTTGCCAAGGCCAACAATCTGCCGACCATGGCCTCGTTCCGCTGCCTGGACTTCTTCGACCAGAACAATGAGCGCTATGTCGGCGATCTTTCGACCGGCACCAACCCGAAGCTGGCGCAGGCCGTGAAGGATTGCGACCTGTTGATCGTCGCCGGCGCACGCCTCGGCGAGATCACCACCCAGGGCTATGAGCTGATCCGGCCGCCGAACCCGCACATGAAGCTGGTCCATATCCACGCAAGCGCGGAGGAGATCGGCAGCGTCTATCAGCCGGCGCTGGGCATTCAGGCGGGTCAGCAGGCTTTCGCCGCCGCGGCGGCGGCTCTGGAGCCGGTCGCGAGCACCAAATGGGATGCCTGGACCGAGCAGCGTCGGGCCGACTTCCTGGAATGGGCGACGCCCCGAGAGTATGGCGGGCAGCTCGACTTGGGCGCCTGCATGGCGGCGGTCCAGGAGCGGATGGAGGCCGACAGCATCGTGACGGTCGACGCCGGCAACTTTTCCGGCTGGCCCATGCGCTTCCTGCGCTTCGGCCGGAAAGGCACCTTCGCCGCGCCCACCTCGGGCGCCATGGGCTATGCTGTGCCGGCGGCGGTGGGAGCGGCGCTGGCCTTCCGGGAAAAGCGGGTGTTCGGCTTTGTCGGCGATGGGGGTTTCATGATGACCGGCCAGGAACTGGCGACCGCCATGCACTATGGCGCGAAGCCGGTCATCCTGGTGTTCAACAACGGCATGTACGGCACCATCCGCATGCACCAGGCAAAGCACCACCCCGGGCGCTACATCGCCACCGACCTGCACAACCCGGATTTCGTCGCGCTGATGCAAGCCTATGGCGGGCACGGCGAATTGGTGGAGAAAACCGAGGATTTCGGCCCCGCGCTCGACCGCGCACTGGCGAGCGGCAAGGCCGCGCTGATCGAGGTTCGTCAGGACCCGGACGTCATTTCGACCACCACCACGCTTTCCAAGATGGAACAGGCCGCCCGCGCAACATAAGCCGGCTTACAATACCGGCCAGCGTCGGCTGGCCGGGTCAACCCTACCCCCGTTGCCGGGCGATCACGCGTTCCAATGCCTCCTGGCTCACGGCGCCGCGGACGAGTTCGTCGCCGATGACGAAGGTCGGTGTGCCGCGAATGCCGAGTTCCTTAGCCAACTGATAGTTTTCGCGGATCGCGTCGGCAATCGCCTTGTCCGCCAGCTTCTCTCTCACCGCCGCAGTGTCGATTCCCAGCGCCCCGGCCAGGCTCAGCAATGATTCCTCGTCGTAAGAGCCGTGGCCGGTCATCACCTTGTCGTGGAATTCGCCGTACTTCTTGGGTGCGACCTCGTTAACGGCGAGCGATACACGCGCCGCCACAACGGATGGATCGCCCAGGATCGGAAATTCCTTGAAGACGACCTTGACGTCCTCGTTCTCTCGGGCGAGCGCGCTGACGTCCTTCACGGCCCGCTTGCAGTAGCCGCAGTTGTAATCAAAGAATTCAACAACGGTGATCGCCGCATCGGGATTGCCAATAAAGGGGTCACCCGGCTTCTCGAAGAGTTCCTTGCGTTTCAGGCTCAGCGCCTTTACCTGGCGCTCTTGCTCGGCCATTTCCTGTTTCTGTTTATAGGCGGTCAGCGCGTCCACGATGATCTCGGGCCGTTCGCGCAGCAGCTTTTCCACGATCTGCTCGACCCGCTTTTCGTCAATCCCACTCGGCCCATCATCCGCGCGAGCCGGCGCCGACTCCAATCCGGTCATCGTCAACAGGGCCACCAGGGCTGCCGCGGTCATCGCCAGGATGCTGCGCATTGGGTATCCTTCCGTTTTTCGAGATGATGCCACCATCTTGCAGTAAGCCGCCGGGCGCAAGCTGCACAGGGCGCTTGTCACAGGGATGTGAGGGAAGTTACCGGCGGCCCTCGGCCTCTTCCCGCATTGCACGCTCGGCGGCCAGCCGCAAATCCTCGGCCCTGAGCCATTCGGATGAGCCCCGCTTCAAATCACTTTGAGCCCGATGCGCCTGCAGCGCAGCGCGGTCGGCATTGCCATACAGCCATTCCGATTCGGCCAGTGCCAGAGACGCCTCGCCCATTTCCCCGATTTTGCCGTATACGATACCCAAGGTTCGCCAACCCGAGCCATTCTCCGGCTCTCTGTCCAGCGCCCTTTCCATCAGGGGGACCAGTTCCGCCAACTGCGCGCGATCGGCTTTCGCGGCGACGGCCTGGGCGTAGGCAAACACGATCAACGGCTCTTTTTCCGACAGGCCGACCGCGGTGCGATAGGCGTTGATGGCGCCATCGGTGTCGCCCCGTTCATAGAGGATCTGACCTTTCAGCTCATGAAAGTACGGGTCGTCGGGCCGCATTTTCAGAAGCTCCCCAATGGCCCTGTCGGCGGCGGTAAAGTCTCCCCGGCGATGATAGGCGACGGCTCTGGCGTAAAGGGCGGTCAAGCTTTGATCACTCTCGGGATATTTCGCCAGAACGCGCGAAGTGGGATCGAGGAAGCCGGATAGTTTCGCCTGCATCCGCGCGTGCCGGGCCAGTTCGGCTTGGCTGTCGCGAGCATCGGTATAAGACGAGCGCTCCAGGTGGCGCTGCAGGGCGGCTACACGATCGCGGGAAAAGGGGTGCGTCCGCATATAAGGATCTTGTTGGGACGGCGGCAGAACTTCCTGATTGCCGAGGACGGTCAGAAACTCATCGAGCCCCAGGGCGGATTGTTCGGTTGCGTCCAACAGGCGCACGGCCGCCTGATCGGCCGACGATTCCTGTGTGCGGCTGTAGCGCAGGAAATTCCGCAACGCCATTTGTTGCCCGGTGGCCATGACAGCGCCGCCGATCCGGCCGTCTCCGGAAGCGATCGCCGCCGCCGCACCTAGAATCGCTGCCAGAATGGCGGTCGCAGACGCCCCTTCCAGTTCCTCGCGGGCTCGGGCCAGATGGCCGCCTTCGATATGTCCGATTTCATGCGCCAACACGCCTTTTAGCTGGTTCGGCGTTTCGACACGCTGCAAGAGCCCGGTATAAAGAAAGATCTGCAGCCCGCCCGCCACGAACGCGTTCAGTTGATCGCTTTGAACCAGGTGAATGCGCACGCTGTCGGGCGAAAGACCCGCAGCCCGGAGCAGTGGCGCCGCCAGTTTCTGAATGTTAGACTCGATCTCTGCATCGCGAATGATGGTGGTGCGCTGGGACCAGGCCGGGCTCGCCGGCAGCAAGATGGTTATACAAAACACAAACAGGGTCGCCGTCGCCGTTATCCGGCGGCACCAAAAGCAACAGATTCGTTGGAGAACCATGCTCATACCTGCTCCAGCCGCGCCGTCCATTCCCCGCTTAGCTAAGTGGCCGGGCCCGCGACGTCAATTGATAGCCATGATGGCCGCGCTGCTGGTCACGGCGTGCAGCAAGGATTTGAGCCTGGGCGATCCGGGATTTGTCGAAGGTTTCGCCGGCGCTGCCGTCGCCGATGAACCGTATGCAGCTTTGGTGGGCAGAGACCTGCTGGCAGCGGGCGGCACCGCCGGCGATGCCGCGGCCGGCATGTTTTTTGCCCTGGCGGTGGTCAAACCCGCAGCGGCCGGCTTGCTGTCGAGCGGCGTCTGCCTGGGCTACGACCCGGCCGAGGATCAACACCAAGCCTATCGGTTCCAGTCGCCGGCGGCTGTTCGCGCCTTTGCCGCCGTTCATGCCAGATTTGGCCAACTGCCGTGGCGGCAATCGGTCGGCCACGCGGAAGCCATGGCCCGGTTCGGCGTGCGCGTCTCGAAAGCATTCGCCCAGGACTGGCGCGAAAATCCCGAGCCGAGCGACGAGGTCAAGGCGCTGTTCGGGGCCCAACCGGCCGTGAGCGACCAGATGCAAAATGTGGAATTGGCAGGCCTTTTGAGCCAGATCCGTCAGAATGGGGCGGGCGCATTTTATACCGGCCTGGCCGCAAACCAGATGTGGAATGCGATGGAGCAGGCGGGCATCGCCGTCGACAAGGCCGAATGGCGTGGCGCGCTGCCCGCAGCGCAGGAGAGCCTGCGGGCAGAATTCGGCTATCAAGATCTGGCGTTTTCTCCCTTTCCCGATTCGACGGGACCGACGCAGGCCGCCGTTTGGCCCCAACTGGAAGAACAGGGCGTGGAAGCGTTGCCGCGGCTGCTCGCAGAGGCCGGCATCACCGCGCCCGCGTCGGCCAGCGCCGAAACCAGTATTGTCGCCGTCGACCGGTTTGGCGGTGCCGTCGCCTGCTCGATCACGATGGGAGAGCCTTTCGGCACGGGCAAGGTGGCATCGGGCGTGCTACTGCCGGTGCCGGGTATGCCCTCGACCAGCCCGGCAATTCTAACCAACAAGCCGACCAAGGTGATGTTCGTTGCATTGGCCGGCGCTGGTGCGCCCGGCGTGCCCAGTGCGATCGTGCTGGAGACCATGGACGACGACATCCCGTTTGCCGACGCAATGCAGAAGCCCCGGGCGCTGCCCGGACCTGACGGCGGCATTCTGGTCGAAAGTGGCGCACAACCGCGCGCGGGCGCGCAGGCCGCAGGCCCGCAAACAATCGTGCCGAGCCTCGGCCGCGTCAATGGCGTGGTTTGCACCCAGGGCCTGCCTAACTATCCGCTCACCTGCACGGCGATCGCCGATCCGCGCGGCAACGGCTTTGCGGCTGTCGCCGACTCGCCCGGCTAGGGTGCCCGAACGTGAGCAAAAACAAGAGCGAGCCCAGCATCTTCGAGCCATCCAGCCGCGGCGCCGCGGTTTCTCCTTTCCTGGTGATGACCGTCATGGCGCAGGCGGCCGAGCGCGCCGCAGCCGGGCACGATGTCCTTCACCTGGAAATCGGCCAACCGGGCACGTCCGCGCCCAAAGGCGCGCGGGAGGCGGCGAAGCGCGCGATCGACACGGAGGTTCTGGGCTATACGGTCACTTTGGGCATCGCGCCCCTGCGTGAGCGTCTCGCGCGCCATTATCAGGACTGGTACGGCGTCACCCTTGCGTCACAGCGGATCGGCGTAGTGACGGGCTCCAGCGCCGCATTCCTGCTCAGCTTTCTGGCGGCGTTCGAGCCGGGCGACCGGGTTCTGCTGACCGACCCGAGCTATCCCTGCTATCGCAACATTCTTTCTGCGCTGGGCATCGAGGTGGTGCGCGTTCCGGCCGGTCCCGATACGCGCTATCAGATTGACGCGGGCATGCTGGACGAGGTGCCGGACCTGGCCGGAGTCGTGGCCGCCAGCCCGTCCAACCCCACCGGCTCGCTGCTGCCCGCCCCGGCCCTGAAAGCACTGGCCGAGGGGTGCCACGCGCGCGGCATCCGCCTGATCAGCGACGAGATCTATCATGGCCTGGTCTACGACCAGCGCGCCGCGACCGCGGCCGCCTATTCCGACAGCGCCATCGTGATCAACAGCTTCTCCAAATATTTCTCCATGACCGGCTGGCGCATCGGCTGGATGGTTATCCCGCAAGACCTGCTTGGCGTGATCGACCGGCTGGCGGCGAATTTCTTCATCAGCCCCCCCGGCGTCTCTCAGACGGCGGCGCTGGCCGCGCTGGATTGCATTGAGGAATTGGAGGCGAACAAGGCGGTCTATGCCGGCAATCGCGAATTGTTGCTAACACGGCTTCCGGAAATCGGCATCAGCAATCTAGCGCCGGCCGACGGCGCATTTTACATCTATGCAGACATTGGCGACCTGACCAATGACAGCGCCGATTTCTGCCGCCGGCTGCTCGACGATACGGGGGTGGCGATAACCACCGGTCTCGACTTTGATCCCGATCGCGGCAACCGCACGGTACGGTTTTCCTATTGCGGCGCCAGGGACGATATAGCGGAAGCGCTCGAGCGGATGGGCGGCTGGCTGAAGCGCTAGTCACTTGCTTCACCCATCTGTTACTTCCGTGTGTGCATTTCGACGCAATAGCCTTTGGCTCGTTCATCCCAGCCCTTCTTTCGTTACCGCCGGACGTCGCCTCCCATGCCTGATACCGTTCCTCTATCTGATATGATCGCGCCTGCCAAATTCAGCGACCCCCTGCGTACCGCCGATGGAGCGGAAAGGGCGAGTGTCAGGCTGCATCGGCTCACGACGCTGTGGTTCAATACGGGCACGGTCTGCAATCTGGAATGCACGAACTGTTACATCGAGAGTTCGCCCAAAAACGATCGGCTCGTCTATCTGACGCTGGCGGACGTGCTGCCCTATTTGGACGAGATCGAACGGGACGGACTGCCCGTCCGGGAAATCGGCTTTACCGGCGGCGAGCCCTTTATGGCCCCGGAATTCGCCGCCATTCTGGAAGAAGTGTTGGGCCGCGGCTTCGAGGCCCTGGTCCTGACCAATGCCATGCGCCCGATGATGAGGCGGAAGAAGCAGTTGCTGGCCCTCAAGGCGCGGTATGGCAGCCGCCTGAGCCTGCGCGTGTCGCTCGACCATTACACGCAACGGCTGCATGAGCGAATTCGGGGGCCGCGCAGCTGGTATCCCGCCATTCTCGGCCTTCGTTGGATCGCAGCCAACGGCTTCCGGCTGAGCATCGCCGGCCGCACCTGTTGGCAGGAAAGCGAGGCGGAGGTTCGCGCCGGCTTCGGCCGGCTGATCGGCGAGGAAGGCTGGCCGGTCGATCCCTCAAACCCGGCGAGCCTCATTCTGTTCCCGGAAATGGACCTGGCGGCGGACGTGCCGGAAATTACCACCGCCTGCTGGCGCATTCTCAGAAAGCGGCCGCAGGACATCATGTGCGCCTCCAGCCGCATGGTCGTGAAGCGCCGGGGCGCGGAGAAGGCTGCCGTGGTTGCCTGCACGCTGCTGCCCTACGACCCCGCCTTTGAGTTGGGCGAGACATTGGCGGAGGCGAGCGGCCCGGTGCGCCTGAACCATCCGCACTGTGCAAAATTTTGTGTGCTCGGCGGCGGTTCCTGCAGCGTGCCGGATTGACTCGCCCGCGTTTTTTGATATTCCTGCTGCACGTGGTGATTTGCACGACCAGCTTGCGGCCACGTTAAACAAACTCGCTAAACGGTCGGGACATATCTGTGCCGGCCTGCTTCAAACGTGGCCGGCGTTTATGTCGGACCTGGAGCAGGTTACTCGCAGTCTCGGTCCCGGCCACTTGTGGATGGGATCGGAAAACCAATGTCAGACAAAGAATTTATTGCAAATTGTCGCCCCGAAACCCGCGCGGTCCGCGCCGGCGTCAATCGCAGCGACAACGCCGAAACCAGCGAAGCGTTGTTCCTCAATTCCGGCTTCGTGTTCGACACGGCCGAACAGGCCGACGCCGCCTTTGCCGGCGATATCCAGCGCTACCTCTATGGCCGTTATGCCAACCCCACCGTAACCATGCTGGAAGAGCGGCTGCTGGGCTTGGAGAAAGCCGACGTTTGCCGCACTACGGCATCCGGCATGGCGGCGATTTTCGCCTCGCTTGCATGTTTTCTGCGGGCCGGAGACCGCGTCGTTGCCGGCTCCACGTTGTTCGGCTCTAGCCTGCACATTCTGACGAAGATCCTGCCGAACTGGGGCATCGAGGTCGATCTGGTGCCGCCATCGGACCTGGCGCAATGGGCCAAGGCGCTCGCCAGGCCTGCCAAAGCAGTGTTCGTCGAAACCCCGACGAACCCGACGCTGGATGTCATCGACGTGCGGGCGCTGGCCGACCTCAGCCACCAGGCAGGCGCGCGGCTGATCGTCGACAACGTCGTCGCCACGCCCATCCTGCAGCGACCGCTCGAACAAGGCGCGGACGTTATCGTCTACTCCACGACCAAGCATCTGGACGGGCAAGGCCGCACTCTGGGCGGGGCGGTGCTGTGCGATTCGGAATTCGACAAAAACTATCTGCAACCGTTCGTGCGCCACACGGGTCCGGCCTTGAGCCCGTTCAACGCCTGGGTGGTGCTGAAGGGTCTCGAGACCCTGCCCTTGCGGGTCAAGGAGCAGAGCCGAACCGCGCAGGTTCTGGCGGAAAGGCTGGATGCTCTGCCGAACGTGAGCCGTGTTGCCTATCCCGGCCTCAAGAGCCATCCGGGCCATGTGGTAGCGGCCGCCCAGATGGATGGCCTGTACGGCACCGTCTTGAGCGTGGAATTGGCCGGCGGACGCCCCGCGGCCTTTGCCTTCATGAACGCGCTGAAGCTGGTCGATCTGTCCAACAATCTGGGCGACACCAAATCGCTTTCCTGCCACCCCTGCACGACCACACACCGGGTGTTGGAGCCTGAAGCTCGGGAAGCCGCGGGCATCACCGAGGGGCTCGTGCGGCTTTCGGTCGGGCTGGAACACCCGGAAGACCTTTGGGCCGACGTGGAACAGGCCGCGGCGGTCGCCGCGAATATTGGCGCTGATCAGCGCGCCAAGGCGAGCCGAGCGGCCTGAGCCTGTTCTCTCCGCCGGCACGCCCGGCAACAAGCGCCGGGGGAATGGCCCTGACGGACGTGGTTTCAGTTTCAGCCAGTACTGCTATAAGGCGGATGCCGGACGGCGAAGTGCCGTCCCTGCCCGTTCGGGCGAAATGGGTTTGTGCTAGAGCAGATCCCGATCCGTCCGGATCGGGTGAATCTGCTCTAAATGTATGAATTAGAGCATCTTACCCCGACAAATTGATCGCGATAGCGATCCGATTTGATCGGGCGATGCTCTAGACTGGCCGCGGGGTCTGATTCATGTATGCCGAAACGACACGTTCGGTCTCGATCACCGTAGAGACGGAATATCTGCCCGACCACTCGCAGCCGGACCAGCGCAAGTATTTTTGGGCCTATCACATTACCATCGAAAACCAGGGAACCGAGACGGTTCAACTGATCAACCGGTACTGGCGGATCGTGGATGGCGCCGGTCATATCGAGGAAGTGCAGGGCGCGGGCGTGGTCGGAGAGCAGCCCACCCTGGAGCCCGGCGAACGCTTCCAATACACCAGCGGCGCCCCGTTGGCCGTGCCCGGCGGCATCATGTCGGGACATTATGAGATGACCACCGGCGCGGGCGAGCGGTTTAACGCAATCGTGCCCGCCTTCTCGCTGGATCTGCCGCAGCAGACCACCCGGATCCACTGAGCAGGCAAAATCGATGGAGCGGGGTCTTCCAAGTGTAATCGATCTGCGGCCGGTGCTGTTCATCGTCGGCATCATGCTGACGGCGCTGGCGGGTGTGATGCTGATACCGGCCATTGTCGACATCTTGCTCGGCAATGCGCATTGGCGCGCCTTTGTGTTTGCGGCGGCGGCCACCGTGTTTGTGGGCGGCGCGCTGGCCTTTGCGACATATACCGACAAGCCCCGGCTGGGATTGCGTCAGGCATTCCTGGTGACGGCGCTTTGCTGGCTGGTCGCGACGATTTTCGCAGCATTGCCCTTCATTCTGATGGAGGTACCGCTCAACTACACGGACGCGTTTTTCGAGGCGATGAGCGGCATCACGACGACCGGTTCCACTGTCATGATCGGCCTCGATCATGCCCCGCCCGGCATTCTGCTATGGCGGGCGTTGCTCCAGTGGATGGGCGGCATCGGCATCATCGTAACCGCCGTGGCCGTTCTGCCAATGCTGCAGGTCGGCGGCATGCAGTTGTTCCGCATGGAGTCCTCAAACCGCACCGAAAAAGCGCTGCCCCGCGCGGCGCCGCTCGCCGGCTGGATCGCGTCGATCTATGTTTCGATGACCGCCGGTTGGGCGGTCATGCTGTGGCTGGCCGGCATGACGCCGTTTGATGCGGTTTGCCATGCGATGACGACACTCGCCACCGGCGGCTTCTCCACCTCCGACCAATCCGTCGGCCTCTACACCGACCCGCTGATCCATTGGATCATCACCGTAGGCATGATCGCTGGCTCGCTGCCGTTTGTGCTCTACCTCCAGGCCGTGCGCGGCAGGCCGCGCCCCCTGCTGGAGGATCTGCAGGTGCGCTGGTTTCTCGGCACGCTCGGCACCGTCATCTTGGGATTGAGTTTCGCGCAGGTAATGTTTCTGGATCAGAGCATTGGCCGCGCGCTGATGCTGGGCGCGTTCAATGCCACCTCGATCATGACCGGCACCGGGTACGCGACTGACGAATACGACCGCTGGGGAAGCTTCGCGCCCGCCGTTTTCTTCGTCATCATGTTCATCGGCGGCTGCGCGGGGTCGACGACGTGCGGGATCAAGATCTTTCGCTTTCAGATCCTGTTCGCGGCGGCCGGCGCACAGTTAAAGCAGTTGGTGCAGCCGCATGGGGTCTTCATCGCCTATTACAACCGCAGGCCCATTTCCTCGGACGTCGTCGAGTTGGTGATGGCGTTTTCGCTGGTCTATGCCGCCGGGTTCGCCGTGCTGACCATCACGCTCAGCGTCATGGGTCTGGACTTCCTGACAGCAACGTCCGGCGCCGCAACGGCGATTTCGAATGTTGGCCCGGGTCTTGGTGACGTCATCGGTCCTTCGGGCACGTTCGTTGCGTTGCCGGCGGCGGCAAAATGGGCGCTGGCCGCCGGGATGCTGTTCGGGCGGCTGGAATTCTTTACGATCCTGGTTCTGTTCGTGCCAAGCTTTTGGCGTGTTTAGCCCGACTGACAATTGCTCCGTCCGGCAAGCTGCGATACCCCTTGCACTAAACAAACTCGAATATCATTGAGGGAATGATCCCATGAACAAGCGTCTTTGGTACACGGGTGCGCCCCTGGACCGCATGAACCATCGCCGGTCGGACGAACCCTGGCTGGCAGAGCGCCTGGCCAATGCCGAAACACGGCTGGTGCCAGTCTGGCGCAACCAGAACCTGACCCATGCCGAAGACGCGCGGGCACTGTTCCCCACCGTCGCCGAAGCGCGCGATTTGCTGGATGGCGGCAGGCATGTCACGCTTTTGGGTATCAAGGACGGGCAGGCCTATTTCGCTATCGATCTGTCCCATCAGGAAGACCCTTATCAGCATCCGCTGTTAGAGGCGCAAGGCGCGTTCGAAGACTTGCGCAAGTTCGGGCCCGCCATCGACCCGAGCGAAGGCGCGATACTGGCCCATGCCCGCGGCCTGATGTTCTGGCATGCCCGGCACCAGTTCTGCGGCGTTTGCGGCAGCCCGACGGAGACGAGCCGGGCCGGCAACCAGCGTGAATGCACAAACCCCGATTGCAAAACGCCGCATTTCCCGCGCACCGATCCGGCCGTGATCATGCTGGTGCACAAGGACGACCATTGCCTGTTGGGGCGGTCGACCAATTTCCCCATCCCGGGCATGTATTCGACGCTCGCCGGCTTTGTCGAGCCGGGCGAAAGCCTGGAGGAAGCGGTCGCGCGCGAGGTGTTCGAGGAGGTCGGCGTCACCTGCCTGCCGGAGAACGTGCACTATTGGGCCTCGCAGCCCTGGCCGTTCCCGGCCTCGCTGATGCTGGGCTTCCATGCCAGGGCCGAGGACATGGAACTGGTGCTGGAGGACGAGGAAATCGAGGACGCGAAGTGGCTGCACCGCATCCAGATGGACGACCCGGAAGCGGCGGGTGTAAAGTTCCCGCGGCGGGATTCGATCGCCTACCGCCTGATCAACAGTTGGATGGAGGGAGACTTCGAGCACTAGGCCGTGTGGACGGATTTGAGCAAGACGAAGGCGGCTGCCAGGGCGACGATGGATCGGAAGTTTCTGGCGGTTTTCTCGCAGCGTAAGGCGACGCGCTTGAAACGTTTGAGCTTACCGATCATCTGCTCGATGCGGGCGCGTCCCCGGTAGAGTGCCCGTGCGAAGCGGGCCGGGATGGTCTTTCGGTTCGACCGGTACGGGATGACCGGCACGGCCCCGCGCTCGCGCGCCATGGCCCGATTGGCGTCGCTGTCATAGCCTTTGTCGGCAACGACGGCGCGGAGCGCCTGCTCCGGCCCTGCGTCGATCAGGGCCTCGAACATGGGGCTGTCGGCCGCTTCGCCGCCGGTCAGTTCGAAGGCGATTGGCAGCCCGTCATGGTCTGTTTTCAGGTGGATTTTTGTGCCGAAGACCGCCGCGTGAGCGCCCGAGCGCCTGCTCCGCTTGCCCCCTTTTGCGCCGGCGGCGGACACATGAGCACGGATCACGGTCGAGTCGAACATCTGCACCAGATGCGCCGTTCCGCTGAGCCCCGCCAGCATGGCGAAGAAGTCTTCGAACACGCCTGCCTTGCCGAGCCGGTCGAAGCGCTTCCAAACGCTGTTCCAATGCCCGAAACGCTCCGGCAGCGCCCGCCAGGTGATGTTGTGGACAGTGAAGTGATGCAGAAGTGATGCAGCGCTTCCAGGAACAACCGGTCATCCTTGGCCTTGGCGCCGCGCGCAGGAAGGCACGCCCGGAACACCTCCAGGGCCAACTCCCAATCCGCCTCGTTCATCTTCGTGGACATCGCCGACCTCCGTTTCAGTCGGCAATCGATGAATCAGACAAATTGAATTGCGTGAATCTGGAGGGTTCTGTGAGGTCGCGCGGCACAGACTTGAGGCTGGCTCGAGCGCGACCTCATTGAAGCCGGATTGAACGAACCCGCGGGATGGCGGGTTCAGCCTATGGGGATTGTGTCTGTGGCAGCGGGCCCGAGCAGCGGATCTGGCTGCTCGGCGCGGTGCTGTTGGGGTTTGGCGGTGGCCGGTGACAGGGGACATGAAGAGCATATCCGGACGCAGGAGGGGCGAGGAGCCGCTCCGATGGCGGTCGGATCGTGGCGCGGCGTCGGCATCTGGCCGGTCGGGCAAAGTGCTCCCGTGGGCATCTGTGACACCCGCTGCAACGGCTCTGGCGCTGTCGGATCGTGCGCATCATGAGGTGTCGTACCGGAAGGATGACCGGCCCGGCTTCGGGTTCGGCAGGGTTAAGAGGACAATCATCGTGCCGCCGCAGCATGGGCAGCGGTCGTGCCGCCGCGTCGCGGGCGCGTCCTCGGCCGGTACGATGGCCGGTTCTGGGGACGGCGCCTCGAGCAACCTGCGGCAGAGCACCAGCTTCTCGGCGCGGTGACCGTTGGCGAGGAAGCCGTAGTGGCGGATGCGGTGGAAGCCGTCCGGCAGGCTGTGCAGCAGGAAGCGGCGGATGAACTCGTGCGGCCCAAGGGTCATGACCTTCGGCTTGCCGTGGTGGCGATAGTCCCGCCATCGGAAGGCGACGGCGGTATCGGTCATGCTGACCAACCGGGCATTGGCGATCGCGACCCTGTGCGTATAGCGGCCGAGGTAGGCCAGGACCTGGGCGGGGCCGCCGAAGGGCGGCTTGGCGTAGACGACCCACTCGACGCGGCGCAGCTCGCGCAACCGCCGGGAAAAGGCGGCGGGCTCTGCGAGTTCGGCGAGCGCGCCAAAGAAGGCCAGTTCACCGGCCTCGAAGGCGGCCTGCAACTGCTCGAGGAACAGGCGGCGGAACAAGCGGGACAGCACGCGGACCGGCAGGAAGAACCCCGGCCGGCAGGCGATCCATCGCGTTCCATCGAGCGAGGGGCCTCCGCCCGGCACGACGCAATGGACATGGGGATGATGCTGCAGGGTCTGGCCCCAGGTGTGCAGCACCGCGACGACGCCGAGCTCGGCGTCGAGGTGCTTGGGATCGGCGGCGATCCTGCGCAACGTCTCGGCCGCGGTCCGGAACAGGATGGCATAGACGGCGGCCTTGTTCTGGAAGGCAATCTCGGCAGCCGGCGCCGGCAAGGTGAAGACGACATGGAAGTACGGCACCGGCAGCAGCTCGGCCTGGCGGGCCGCCAGCCACTCGGCGCGGGCCTGTCCTTGGCATTTGGGGCAGTGCCGGTTGCGACAGGAGTTGTAGGCGTGACGGACGAGGCCGCACGCCGAGCAGCGCTCGACATGGCCGCCCAGCGCCGCCGTCCGGCACAACGCGATGGCGCTCATCACCCGCCGCTCGACGCGGCCCAGGTGACCCTCATGGGCACGGCGATAGCTGTCACCGTGCCAGCGGAAGACGTCCGCCACTTCCAGACCGACCGACATGGCGGCGGCTCATGTGGGCGGCACCACCTCCAGCGCCTGTCCCGGAGCCTGTCCCGGACCCCGATCCGGGATCCGATCCAGCATCAGCCGGTCGAGCGGGCTTGTCGTGCGCCGGATCAGACCAGTCGAGACCCGCGTGTAGCGCGCCGTGCTCGACAGGTTGGCATGCCCCAGCAGCACCTGGATGATGCGGATGTCGGTGCCGTTCTCCAGAAGATGGGTGGCAAAGCTGTGCCGCAACGTGTGTACCGTCACCCGCTTGTCCAGGCCGGCAGCCGTCCGGGCCGACCGGCAGGCTGCGGACAGCACTTGGACGTCGATCGGCTTGTTCGCGTCGCGGCCGGGAAACAGCCAGTGGCCGGGCCGGCTGAGGCGCCAGTAGGTCCGCAGGATGCCCAGCAGTTGCTCTGACAGCATGACGTAACGGTCCTTGCCGCCCTTGCCGTGCTCGACCCGGATCACCGTCCGCCGGCTGTCGATATCGCCGACCTTCAGACGGGCCGCCTCGGAGGCCCGCAGCCCCGCCGCATAGGCCGTCGTCAATGCCGTCCGGCTCTTCAGGCTCGGCACCAACTCCAGGAACCGGACCACCTCGTCGACGCTCAACACCACCGGCAGTTTGCGTGGCTCACGCGCGTAGGGGATGCGCTCGGGGATCTCGTCATGGCCGAGCGTGACGCCGTAAAAGAACCGCAACGCACAGACCGTCTGGTTCAGCGCCGGCCACGAGATGCCGGTCGACACCAGGTGAACCTGGAACGCTCGCACGTCCTCCAGCCCCAGCCGGTCCGGAGAGCGGCCGAAATACCGGCTGAACTTCGCCACTGCATGCAGGTAGGATCGCTGCGTCGCCGGCGAGAGATTGCGGACCGTCATGTCCTCGCTCATGCGGCGGCGCAAAGGGCTCATCGTAGCCATGGGGGTATCTCCTGTCTGGTGATGGGGGCTGTCGACAACCGCCATCATCCCAGCCGGGAGACCTCCAAGCTCACAACATTCTAAATCCCGCGGCAGCGGGTTCGTTCAATCCTCATTAGGGCACCTCGAAAAATGTCGCGATCCAGCCGGATCCCGGTAGAATCGCCGATATAGGGGCGATGACTGGGAGGTGCTGATGGGCCAGATGGGCTTCTTCGACGTTTCGAAACGCTACGCCGGGCTGGACGCGAAGTCGGATCCGCTGGTGAAGCTGAACGCCATCGTCCCCTGGGCGTATTTCCGGCCGCAGTTGGAAGCGGTCTGGCGGGCACCTCGAAAAATGTCGCGATCCAGCCGGATCCCGGTAGAATCGCCGATATAGGGGCGATGACTGGGAGGTGCTGATGGGCCAGATGGGCTTCTTCGACGTTTCGAAACGCTACGCCGGGCTAGACGCGAAGTCGGATCCGCTGGTGAAGCTGAACGCCATCCCCTGGGCGTATTTCCGGCCGCAGTTGGAAGCGGTCTGGCGCCGGCCGCCGGAGGCCCGAAAATCCAAGGCTGGCCGCAAGCCGTGGGATGTGGTCGTGATGCTCAAGGCGCTCGTGCTGTGCGAGCTCTACAACCTCTCCGACGAGCAGTTCGAGTACCAGGTGCGCGACCGGCTGTCGTTCATGCGCTTCCTGGGCTTGGGTCTTGAGGATCCGGTTCCGGACGCGACGACGGTCTGGCAGTACCGCGAGCAGCTGGTCCAGGCTGGAGTTGTCGGTGAGCTGTTCGGCGCATTCGACGGCTACCTGGAGGCCCAGGGCTGGCTGGCGATGGGCGGGCAGATGATCGACGCCTCGATCGTGCCGGTGCCCAAGCAGCGCAACGACCGCGATGAGAATGCCGCGATCAAGGCGGGCGAGACGCCCGAGGGCTGGGACGAGAAGCCGGCGAAGAAGCGCCAGAAGGACACCGACGCGCGCTGGACCAAGAAGCACGGCAAGTCGCACTACGGCTACAAGAATCACGTCAACGTCGATCGGCGGCACAAGCTGATCCGCCGCTACAAGGTGACGGACGCGGCGACGCACGACAGCCAGGTCATCGACGACGTGCTGGACGACGGCAACACGGCCTCGGACGTCTGGGCGGACAGCGCCTACCGGTCGGCCGAGATTGAGGAGAAGCTGGAAGACCGCGGCCTGAAGAGCCGCATCCACCGCAAGGGCCATCGCAACCGCCCACTCAGCAAGCGCGAGAAACAGGGCAACAAGACCCGCTCGAAGGTCCGCGCCCGGGTCGAGCACGTGTTCGGCGCGCAGACCAACGACATGGGTGGCACGCTGGTGCGCAGCATCGGCATCGCCCGCGCCAAGGCGCGCATCGGCCTGAAGAACCTTGCCTACAACATGCGCCGCGTGGTCCACCTGAACGGCCTCGCCGCCGCCCGCGGGCCGACGTGAGCGGGGTGGCGACAGCAGAAGTGCGTCTGGAGCGCAGCTGAACGGGCAAAAACAACCAAAGAAGGCCGCAAAACGGCGCCCATCGGGGCGTTCAGCGGCGAACGAGGTTCAACATCGGCCCAGAAGCGGCTACGCAGCCGTATTTATCGAAGTGCCCTGGCGCCGGCCGCCGGAGGCCCGAAAATCCAAGGCTGGCCGCAAGCCGTGGGATGTGGTCGTGATGCTCAAGGCGCTCGTGCTGTGCGAGCTCTACAACCTCTCCGACGAGCAGTTCGAGTACCAGGTGCGCGACCGGCTGTCGTTCATGCGCTTCCTGGGCTTGGGTCTTGAGGATCCGGTTCCGGACGCGACGACGGTCTGGCAGTACCGCGAGCAGCTGGTCCAGGCTGGCGTTGTCGGTGAGCTGTTCGGCGCATTCGACGGCTACCTGGAGGCCCAGGGCTGGCTGGCGATGGGCGGGCAGATGATCGACGCCTCGATCGTGCCGGTGCCCAAGCAGCGCAACGGCCGCGATGAGAATGCCGCGATCAAGGCGGGCGAGACGCCCGAGGGCTGGGACGAGAAGCCGGCGAAGAAGCGCCAGAAGGACACCGACGCGCGCTGGACCAAGAAGCACGGCAAGTCGCACTACGGCTACAAGAATCACGTCAACGTCGATCGGCGACACAAGCTGATCCGCCGCTACAAGGTGACGGACGCGGCGACGCACGACAGCCGGGTCATCGACGACGTGCTGGACGACGGCAACACGGCCTCGGACGTCTGGGCGGACAGCGCCTACCGGTCGGCCGAGATTGAGGAGAAGCTGGAAGACCGCGGCCTGAAGAGCCGCATCCACCGCAAGGGCCATCGCAACCGCCCACTCAGCAAGCGCGAGAAACAGGGCAACAAGGCCCGCTCGAAGGTCCGCGCCCGGGTCGAGCACGTGTTCGGCGCGCAGACCAACGACATGGGCGGCACGCTGGTGCGCAGCATCGGCATCGCCCGCGCCAAGGCGCGCATCGGCCTGAAGAACCTTGCCTACAACATGCGCCGCGTGGTCCACCTGAACGGCCTCGCCGCCGCCCGCGGGCCGGCGTGAGCGGGGTGGCGACAGCAGAAGTGCGTCTGGAGCGCAGCTGAACGGGCAAAAACAACCAAAAAAGGCCGCAAAACGGCGCCCATCGGGGCGTTCAGCGGCGAACGAGGTTCAACATCGGCCCAGAAGCGGCTACGCAGCCGTATTTATCGAAGTGCCCTTATGCGTTCGCTCCGTTAAGTTGCGGACCCACCGACCGAGCGGCGTATCCTGAGCCAGGACGTGCGGCAGTACCGCACGCGCGCCATGGTGTTGAATTCCGTTTGCAATTGACCCTTGGTTTCCATCGAGAATTGACCCGGGTGGATTGGGGGTCCCGCGGTGCGGGAGGTTGGTCAAGCGATGGCATTTTCCTTTCTGGTTTTGCGCTTGGCGGAACTTGCTCTGAAGCGGAAGCTGTCGTTTCCGGTTTCCAGGATGTGACAATGATGGGTCAGCCTATCCAATAAGGCCGTTGTCATCTTGGCATCGCCGAATACATCCGCCCACTCGGAGAAGCTCAGGTTGGTCGTGATGACCACGCTGGTGCGCTCATAAAGCTTGCTGAGCAAATGGAACAGCAAGGCGCCGCCTGATGGGCTGAACGGCAGGTATCCCAGCTCATCGAGGATAACGAGATCGAAGCGCAGCAGGCGCTCGGCAAGCTGGCCGGCTGAACGACCGGCCACGGCCCGGCGGCCCCAGCCGGCTATCCGACGCGCAGTTGATGGAGCTTCGTGATATCGTCGAGGCAGGTCCCGACCCTGAAGTTCATGGCGTTGTTCGCTGGCGTCGGATCGACCTCGCACAGGTGATCGAAGAGCGGTTTGGCGCGGTTTATTCCGAACGCGGTATGTCGGCCCTGCTGGCCCGGCTGTCGTTTTCCCGCATCACCGGCAGGCCGCTGCATCCGGCCCAAGATCCTCAAGTCATAGAGGATTTAAAAAAACCTTCCGCCGCACCCTCAAAGCCCACATAGGCCATTTGCCCCAAGGCCGGCGATCGAGGTTTGGTTTCAGGACGGTGAGGTGTGACCGTGGCCCCAGTGGGGCCGCGTAAGCGCACCGAACCGTATCGGTCAGAAGAATGGCCGCACTCGGATTTGGGCCAGGAAGGGGTCGCGCCCGCGATTGCCCGCCGATCAACGCTATCAAAACGCCTACCTCTTCGGCGCTATTTGCCGGATGCGGGGCAAGGGCGCGGCCTTGATGCTGCCCTATGCCGATACCCATGCGATGCAACTGCATCTCGACGAGATCAGTTCCCAGGTCGCCAAAGGCGCTCATGGCGCGGTCCTGATGGACCGGGCCGGTTGGCATCGGACACCTTGTCTGAGGGTGCCGACGAACCTCACCATCATTCTCTTGCCGTCACGCTCGCCTGAACTGAATTCGGTCGAGAACATCTGGCAGTATCTGCGGCAGAATCGGCTCTCAAATCGGGTGTTCCCGAACTTGGAAGCCATTATCGAGGCTGGGTGTGAACCTTGGAACCGATTAATGGCACAGCCGACACAATCCGCTCTATCGGCTGGCGTGACCGGGCTCATATGGGTCGATGACCAGTGCCGTTGGTATCAGGTGCCGTGTCGCTGTATGAAGCGGAGAGGATCGTTCTTTGAGATGTTGGCCGCCAGACCTCTGAATGACTCTTCAGCGCGCGCGGTCGGCGGCAAGAGTGACGGTCGCATGACCTAATCTCAACTTCATTCGGAAAAATTCTTGTTCAATATTGACTAAACGAACAGAACACACAAATAAGGGACATGAAGACAGAAACTAGCAGCATGATTGACGAGTTCGTCGAGCGGTTCGGCCTGATTGCGCAGGCACAGGGCCTGTCGCGGATTGCCGGCCGGATCATGGGGCTGATCATCATCGAGGGCGGCCCGATCAGCTTCGGCGACCTCCCAAGCGTCTTCAGGTGAGCCGGGGCAGCATCAGCACCAATACAAGGCTGCTGGAAAGCCTCGGCATCATTGAACGCATAAGCCGGTCGGGTGAGCGCCAGGATTATTTCCAGATCACGTCCACCCCCTATAAGCGCTTGCTGCGGGTGCAGTCGGAGCAACTGTCCAAGGCCCAGTCGGTCATCCGGCAAACCCTGGGCGATCTACCCGGCAACAAGGCAGAAAGCCGCACCAGGCTGAACGAGCTGGATGCGTTCTACGAGGCGCTGCGCCGCAGCTACGACGACCTGATCGAACAGTTTTCAACGCCCGGCAGCTGATCCGAACATGAGGCTTCCGGCGTACAGATTACCTCTATTTGTTCAGAATGTTTTGAACGGTAAAAATGATATGACTGACGAACTCCAATTGCCGCAAGGATATGACGCTTCCGGCCGCGGCGGCAAACGCAGACGCCATTGGGCGCCCTGGATCGCGGTTGCCGCTGCCGTGGCCGTGGTGGGCTGGATGGCCAGCGGGATGCTGGACGGCGCCCCCCCGGCACAACGGACCGCGCCAAAGGCAGCGGCCTCCAAGGCGGTGGCGGTGCAAACCGCCCTGTCCGAGGTCCGCATGGTTACGCGCTTCATCGTCAGCCAGGCGGAAGTCGGGCCGAACCGCACGGTTGTATTGCGCGCCGAAACCTCGGGCAGGTCGTGGCTTTGCCAGCAGCGCGGCGCCCTTCTCCAGGCCGGCGAATTGGTGGTCGAACTCGACGAAGGCGACCGTCCGGCCCGGCTCGCTCAGGCGGAGGCGGCGCTGGTCCAGCGCCAACGCGACTATTCGGCAGCGCAAAAGCTGATGAAGAACAACAACGTGACCCAAGCGCGGCTGGCCGAGAACTTCGCGCAAATGCAGGCAGCAGAGGCCGCCGTCAAACAGATCCGCGAGGAGATCGCCGACACCAGGATCACCGCGCCGTTTGAAGGGTCTTTGAACCAAATCTCGGTGGAACTGGGAGAGGCGGTGGCAATCGGCGGCGCTGGCCAGATCGTCGACAACGATCCCCTGAAGGTCCGCGTGCAAATTCCACAGCAGAAAATCGGCGATGTCAGGCTGGGGCAGCAGGCGACGGTCCGGTTCATTTCGCGCGCGGAGCGAACCGGGAATGTGACGTTTGTCTCGGCAATCGCCAATTCGGAAACCCGCACCTTCCCGGTCGAAATTGAGGTGCCCAACTCCGACCGCAGCCTGCCGTCCGGCACGAGCGCGGAGGTCCGGCTGCCGGCCGGTGAGGTGCCGGCGCACTTTGTGTCGCCCGCTATCATGGCCCTGAACACGGCCGGTGTCCTGGGCGTCAAGACCGTTGATAGCGAGGACCGGGTGGAATTCTTTCCGGTGGAGGTTGTCCGGGCGGAGACGGACGGGGTCTGGGTGTCAGGCCTGCCTGACCGCGTGCGTCTGATCACCGTCGGCCAGGGCTTCGTCAACGAGGGGGCCGAGGTCCGGCCGGTGGAGCGGCAACCGGACGAAACCAATCCGCAGGGAACCGCGGACCGTACCAGCCGCACGTCGATGGACAGCGGCCGGGTACGTATGCCGCCCTGGAGCGGAACTAGGCCATGCACAGCCTGATCGACGCCGCTTTCGGACGCACACGCACGATTATTCTCCTGTTCCTGGTCATTCTCGCGTTCGGCACGGTTTCCTATATGACGATCCCCAAGGAGTCGTCGCCCGATATTCCGATCCCCATGGTCTATGTGTTCGTGACGCTGGACGGCATCGCGCGGAGGACGCCGAACGCTTGCTGGTGCGGCCGCTGGAGACCGAGCTTCAGTCGGTCGAGGGCATCAAGGAGATGAACGCGACCGCATCGGAGGGACACGCTTCCGTCATGCTGGAATTCGCCGCCGGTTTCGATGCCGACGCGGCGCTTGACGATGTGCGCGAAGCCGTGGACCGGGCGAAAGTGGAACTGCCGCAGGAGGCCGAGGAGCCGGTCGTCCTCGGAGGTGAACACGGCGCTGTTTCCGATCCTGACCGCCGTGCTTTCCGGCCCGGTTCCGGAGCGGACCCTGGTCGGCCTGGGCAATGATTTACAGGACCGCCTCGAAGCGATCCCGGGCGTGCTGGAAGTCGATATCGGCGGCGAGCGCGAGGCGATGCTCGAAGTGCTGGTCGACCCAACCATGCTGATACCTATGGCATCTCGTTCGAGACGCTGCTGAACCAGGTGGCACGCAACAACCGGCTGGTGGCCGCCGGCGCGATCGATACCGGGGCGGGCCGGCTGGTGCTGAAGGTGCCGGGCACCATCGAAGACGTTAGCGACGTCCTCGACCTGCCGATCAAGGTCGACGGCAGCACCGTCGTGACCTTCAAGGATGTCGCCTCGGTCCGTCGCACGTTCCGGGACCCGCAAGGCTTTGCCCGCATCAATGGCCAGCCGTCCATCGCGCTCGAAATCAAAAAGCGGTCGGGCGCCAATATCATCGACACCGTGGCGGCGGTGCGGGCGGTCATCGACTCCTCCCGCGAGAGCTGGCCGAATCAGTGACCATCGACTACCTGCAGGATTCATGAGCAGGTGCGCGACATGCTGGGCGATCTGGAAAACAACGTCATGACCGCGGTCCTGCTGGTGATGATCGTGATCGTTGGCGCGCTGGGTGTGCGAACGTCGCTGCTGGTGGGTCTGGCGATCCCCGGCTCGTTCCTGGCGGGCATCGCCGTCATCAGCTTCATGGGCCTGACCCTGAATATCGTCGTGCTGTTCAGCCTGATCCTGGTGGTGGGTATGCTGGTCGACGGCGCTATCGTGACGACGGAACTGGCGGACCGGCGGCTCGCAGAGGGCGCTTCGCCCAAAGCCGCCTATGCGGAGGCCGCCAAGCGCATGGCCTGGCCAATCATCACGTCGACGGCGACGACGCTGTCCGTGTTCCTGCCCCTGTTGTTCTGGGGCGGGGTTGTCGGCGAATTCATGAAGTTCCTGCCGATCACCGTGCTGATTACGCTCACCGCCTCGCTGTTCATGGCGCTGGTGTTCATCCCGGTGCTGGGCGGGATGATCGGCAAGCGCCGGGCCGGCATGGAGAAACAGGACAGCGCCGTCGCCATCGCCGAAAGCGGCGATCTGAATGAGCTTCCCGGCCTGACGGGTACCTATGTCCGCGTGCTGCGCCCGCTCGCGCGCCGCCCGGGCCTGACCCTGCTGGCCGCCCTCGCCATGCTGATCGGCGCCTATGGCGCTTACGGCGCGTTCGGGCGCGGCGTCGAGTTTTTCCCATCGATCGAACCTGAGTTCGTGCAGATCCAGGTCAAATCCCGCGACAATCTCTCGATCTGGGAAAAGGATGCCTTGGTTGCCGCCGTCGAACAGCGTGTGCTCGACATGGACGAGTTGGAAAGCGTCTATGCCCGCACGCTGGGCGAGCAGCAGCGGCAGAACACGGCGGAAGACGTGATTGGCGTCATTCAGCTGGAGCTGATCGATTGGGAGATCCGTCGGCCCGCTTCTGAGATCATCCAGGAGCTCCGCGCGCGGACCGCCGACATTGCCGGCGTCATCATTCAGGTGCGCGAGCAGGAACAGGGGCCGACCAGCGGCAAGCCGGTACAGCTGCACGTGTCATCTAAAAACCCCGCCCTGCTGGACGATGCGGTTGGGCAGGTGCGCTCGATCATGGGTGATCTGGGCGGTTTCGCCGACGTCGAGGACAGCCGGCCCTTGCCAGGCGTTGAATGGCAGTTGGCCGTCGATCGCAGCGAGGCCGCCCGTTATGGGGCTGACGTGACCCTGCTGGGGCAGGCGGTGCAGTTGCTCACCGTCGGCGTTCCGGTTGCCGAGTACCGCCCCAATGACACTGACGAGGAAGTCGACATTCGGATCCGCTTCCCGCGGGACGGCCGGACGCTGGAACAGCTGACCGAGCTGCGGATTCCGACCGCGAACGGCATGGTGCCGATCCAGAACTTCGTCACCTTCCAACCCGTGCCCAAGACCGGGACCATCAAGCGCATCGACGCCCGCCGCGTCATGACGATCGAGGCCGATGTCGCCGAAGGCGAGCAGGTGGCGGCGCAGGTCAGCCGCCTGTCGGAAGCGCTGGCCGCGGCCGACTTGCCGGAAGAAGTTTCCTTTGACTTCGCCGGCGAAAGCGAAGACCAGCAGGAATTGATGATCTTTCTGGCGGGCGCTTTCGTCACCGCGATCTTCCTGATGCTGGGCGTGCTGGTCACCCAGTTCAACAGCTTCTATCAGGCGGGCCTGGTGCTGTCGGCCATCGTCTTTTCCACGGCCGGGGTCTTTCTCGGCCTGCTGGTCACCGGCCGGCCGTTCGGCATCGTCATGGGCGGCATCGGCGTCATCGCGCTCGCCGGCATCGTCGTCAACAACAACATCGTGCTGATCGACACCTACAACGATCTTCGCCGCCGCGGCGAGGAACCGCTGGAGGCGGTCCTGCGCACCGGCGCCCAGCGTCTGCGCCCGGTTTTCCTCACGTCCATCACCACCGTGTTGGGCCTGCTGCCCATGGTGATCGGCGTCAACATCGACCTGATCGGCCGCGAGATGGCGTTCGGCGCCCCCTCCACCCAGTGGTGGACGGAGCTCTCCAGCGCCATTGCCGGCGGCCTGACCGTCGCCACCGTTCTTACCCTGGTTCTGACGCCGGCGCTGCTCATCCTAGGGGAGCGCCTCGCCGTGAGAATGGGCCGGCACCCGCGCCCGCAAGGCGTGCCACGGCCGGCTCTGTCTACCCCCGAAGAAGGAGTCTCCCATGTTTGAGCAATTCTCTGCCCCGGATCATGTCATCGCCATCCACTTCAGCGACATGATGACGGTCGATGATGTCGGCAGGTACAGGGCGATCTTCGACGAGAAACTTGCACAGCACGATCGGCTGTCGGCCGTCGTGGACATGACCGGCCTTTCCGACGTCAGCGCCAATGCCCTCGTCGAAGGCGCCAAGGCGGACATGGCGTTCCTCGGCCATATCCACCAGTTTGCGAAATGCGCCATCATCTCCGACAAGGAAGTCTGGCAGGTCGCGGCGCGGTTTGCGGACCCGCTGCTGCCGACCCTGGAGCTGAAGATTTTCAAGCCCGAGCAGCGGGACGCCGCCATCGAATGGGCCGCCGACGTCTCGGCAGCACCGCCGGCCGCCGAGCCCGCCTTTCGCTTCCTGCCGACCACGAAGGACAACGTCCTGGCCTTCGAGTTGAACGGCATGATTTCGGCCGAGAAATGCCGGCGGTGATCAAGACAGTGGATGATTTCCTCGAGGGTCACGAAAAGGTCCGCATGCTGAACCGGATGAAGCATTTCGGCGGCTTCGATCCGAGCATTTTCATGCAGGGCGGCCTGATGCCGATGAAATTGGCGGCCCTGCAAAAGGTTGAGCGCTATGCGGTGGTCGGCGCTCCCACATGGATGGCCAAGATCGCCGAGGCGATGAACCCTGCCTTCCCCGCCATGGATGTGCGCACCTTCCCGGCCGACCGCGAAGACGAGGCCTGGGCGTGGCTTGGCGCCAAGCCCCAATAAAAGACAGTTAAGACAGCATCCTAATGCTTGGACCAGGTGGTGCTTCAGACGGCCGGAGCACCGCCCGATTTTTTTTGTTCTGCAAGCCAGCTCCGCGACGTCCGTGCGCCGTTTGAACTCGGCGCACGGCCAACATCTCACCCCCCTCCCTTGAGCCAACCGGCAACTGCCACCCCTTAAGCTTGGAACCAAGCAAAATGTTCACATTCCTGATACGATCCGCCCTGATCCTGCCCTTGGCAGCGGGCACTGTTGCCGCATCGGCAGCAGAGGAAGAAAAGCGGACCTCCGGCCGTTGGACGGTCGGCGTTGCGGGCGGTGCGGTGCATCAGTTCTCAACCGACCTGGACAATGGCGGCGATTTCGACGTCAGCGAGTGGTTTGTCCGTCCGAGCATTGGCTATTCCTGGGACCGGAAAACCGGTATCGCCCTTGCCCTAGGCGGCGGTGAAACCTATTACGGGTTTTCCGGTTCCTCCGGTCTCGCAGGGAGCAACCCCTGGGACCGGATCCGGGATCTGCGCGTCAGCCTGCCCATTCGGTTTTCGCCGCTGGAGGACGTGGAGGTCTTTGTCATCCCGTCGATACGGACCAATGCCGAAGCGGGCGCGTCTCTCAACGATGGCCGCACGGAAGGCGTGATTGCCGGCGCGATGTGGCAGATCACGGACACATTTGCGATCGGGCCGGGCGCGGGCTGGTTCTCTGAAATCGAAGACAATTCGACAGTCTTCCCGGTTTTGCTGATCGACTGGCAGATTACCGACCGGTTGCGCCTGTCCACTGGGCGGGGCCTGGCGGCATCTCGCGGCGGCGGTCTCACCCTCGATTGGAAAGCCAACGAAAATCTCAGCTTCGGCCTGACTGGCCGGTATGAGTTCGTGCGCTTCCGTCTGGATGACAACGGCCCCGCTCCCGGGGGAGTAGGTCAGAATGAAGGCTTTCCGCTGGTTGCCACCGTGAATTACGCATTCAGCCCCCTGGTGTCGATATCCGGCTTCGCCGGCATGAAGTTTGCCGGGGAATTGGAACTCGAAGACCGCAATGGCAATTCAATCGACTCGTCCGACTATGACACGGCACCAATGGCTGGCGTCACCTTCCGCATGCAGTTCTAGCAACGCCTTGGGTGGTGAAGCAGAAGGAAAGATGCCGCTTCACCATCGGATACGGCCAACAATACGATCACGAGCGCTGAGTGAGCGAAGGAGTAATCCCGCATGGCCGTCAATCCCGAAGATGCCAGCCGCCCGCCGCCGTCCGCCGGAACGAGGCCGAACTCGCTGCCCTTCTCGCGGCGCATGCCGACGAGAAAACCGCAGATGGTCGCGCCCGGCTCGTCCGTCATGGTCACCTGCCGGAGCGCAACGTCCTGACCGGCGTCGGCCCTTTACCGGTAAAGGTTCCGCGCGTGCGGGATCGTGGGGCGGGCGATGAGAAAATCACCTTCACGCCCAGCATCCTGCCACGGTACTTGCGCAAGGCGACGTCGCTCGAGGACCTGCTGCCGTGGCTGTACTTGAAGGGCGTTTCCAGCGGGGATTTGCAGCGGGGATTTGCAGGAAGCCCTGGCTGCCCTGCTGGGGCCGGCGCCAAGGGCCTGTCCGCGGCGGCCATCTCCCAGTTGAAGGCGGATTGGCGGGAGGACGATGACGCCTGGCAAACGGGACCTGAGCACCCGCCGTTTCCTCTACATCTCGGCCGACGGCGTGTACCTCGAACCCATATG
>CAWEBB010000019.1:0-17035 GCA_963807085.1 uncultured Alphaproteobacteria bacterium | reverse complement strand
CCCTTATGCGTTCGCTCCGTTAAGTTGCGGACCCACCGACCGAGCGGCGTATCCTGAGCCAGGACGTGCGGCAGTACCGCACGCGCGCCATGGTGTTGAATTCCGTTTGCAATTGACCCTTGGTTTCCATCGAGAATTGACCCGGGTGGATTGGGTGTCCCGCGGTGCGGGAGGTTGGTCAAGCGATGGCATTTTCCTTTCTGGTTTTGCGCTTGGCGGAACTTGCTCTGAAGCGGAAGCTGTCGTTTCCGGTTTCCAGGATGTGACAATGATGGGTGAGCCTATCCAGCAAGGCCGTTGTCATCTTGGCATCGCCGAATACATCCGCCCACTCGGAGAAGCTCAGGTTGGTCGTGATGACCACGCTGGTGCGCTCATAAAGCTTGCTGAGCAAATGGAACAGCAAGGCGCCGCCTGATGGGCTGAACGGCAGGTATCCCAGCTCATCGAGGATAACGAGATCGAGGCGCAGCAGGCGCTCGGCAAGCTGGCCGGCTGAACGACCGGCCACGGCCCGGCGGCCCCAGCCGGCTATCCGACGCGCAGTTGATGGAGCTTCGTGATATCGTCGAGGCAGGTCCCGACCCTGAAGTTCATGGCGTTGTTCGCTGGCGTCGGATCGACCTCGCACAGGTGATCGAAGAGCGGTTTGGCGCGGTTTATTCCGAACGCGGTATGTCGGCCCTGCTGGCCCGGCTGTCGTTTTCCCGCATCACCGGCAGGCCGCTGCATCCGGCCCAAGATCCTCAAGTCATAGAGGATTTAAAAAAACCTTCCGCCGCACCCTCAAAGCCCACATAGGCCATTTGCCCCAAGGCCGGCGCATCGAGGTTTGGTTTCAGGACGGTGAGGTGTGACCGTGGCCCCAGTGGGGCCGCGTAAGCGCACCGAACCGTATCGGTCAGAAGAATGGCCGCACTCGGATTTGGGCCAGGAAGGGGTCGCGCCCGCGATTGCCCGCCGATCAACGCTATCAAAACGCCTACCTCTTCGGCGCTATTTGCCGGATGCGGGGCAAGGGCGCGGCCTTGATGCTGCCCTATGCCGATACCCATGCGATGCAACTGCATCTCGACGAGATCAGTTCCCAGGTCGCCAAAGGCGCTCATGGCGCGGTCCTGATGGACCGGGCCGGTTGGCATCGGACACCTTGTCTGAGGGTGCCGACGAACCTCACCATCATTCTCTTGCCGTCACGCTCGCCTGAACTGAATTCGGTCGAGAACATCTGGCAGTATCTGCGGCAGAATTGGCTCTCAAATCGGGTGTTCCCGAACTTGGAAGCCATTATCGAGGCTGGGTGTGAACCTTGGAACCGATTAATGGCACAGCCAGACACAATCCGCTCTATCGGCTGGCGTGACCGGGCTCATATGGGTCGATGACCAGTGCCGTTGGTATCAGGTGCCGTGTCGCTGTATGAAGTGGAGAGGATCGTTCTTTGATATGTTGGCCGCCAGACCTCTGAATGACTCTTCAGCGCGCGCGGTCGGCGGCAAGAGTGACGGTCGCATGACTTAATCTCAACTTCATTCGGAAAAATTCATGTTCAATATTGACTAAACGAACAGAACACACAAATAAGGGACATGAAGACAGAAACTAGCAGCATGATTGACGAGTTCGTCGAGCGGTTCGGCCTGATTGCGCAGGCACAGGGCCTGTCGCGGATTGCCGGCCGGATCATGGGGCTGATCATCATCGAGGGCGGCCCGATCAGCTTCGGCGACCTCTCCAAGCGTCTTCAGGTGAGCCGGGGCAGCATCAGCACCAATACAAGGCTGCTGGAAAGCCTCGGCATCATTGAACGCATAAGCCGGTCGGGTGAGCGCCAGGATTATTTCCAGATCACGTCCACCCCCTATAAGCGCTTGCTGCGGGTGCAGTCGGAGCAACTGTCCAAGGCCCAGTCGGTCATCCGGCAAACCCTGGGCGATCTACCCGGCAACAAGGCAGAAAGCCGCACCAGGCTGAACGAGCTGGATGCGTTCTACGAGGCGCTGCGCCGCAGCTACGACGACCTGATCGAACAGTTTTCAACGCCCGGCAGTTGATCCGAACATGAGGCTTCCGGCGTACAGATTACCTCTATTTGTTCAGAATGTTTTGAACGGTAAAAATGATATGACTGACGAACTCCAATTGCCGCAAGGATATGACGCTTCCGGCCGCGGCGGCAAACGCAGACGCCATTGGGCGCCCTGGATCGCGGTTGCCGCTGCCGTGGCCGTGGTGGGCTGGATGGCCAGCGGGATGCTGGACGGCGCCCCCCCGGCACAACGGACCGCGCCAAAGGCAGCGGCCTCCAAGGCGGTGGCGGTGCAAACCGCCCTGTCCGAGGTCCGCATGGTTACGCGCTTCATCGTCAGCCAGGCGGAAGTCGGGCCGAACCGCACGGTTGTATTGCGCGCCGAAACCTCGGGGCAGGTCGTGGCCTTGCCGCAGCAGCGCGGCGCCCTTCTCCAGGCCGGCGAATTGGTGGTCGAACTCGACGAAGGCGACCGTCCGGCCCGGCTCGCTCAGGCGGAGGCGGCGCTGGTCCAGCGCCAACGCGACTATTCGGCAGCGCAAAAGCTGATGAAGAACAACAACGTGACCCAAGCGCGGCTGGCCGAGAACTTCGCGCAAATGCAGGCAGCAGAGGCCGCCGTCAAACAGATCCGCGAGGAGATCGCCGACACCAGGATCACCGCGCCGTTTGAAGGGTCTTTGAACCAAATCTCGGTGGAACTGGGAGAGGCGGTGGCAATCGGCGGCGAACTGGCCCAGATCGTCGACAACGATCCCCTGAAGGTCCGCGTGCAAATTCCACAGCAGAAAATCGGCGATGTCAGGCTGGGGCAGCAGGCGACGGTCCGGTTCATTTCGCGCGCGGAGCGAACCGGGAATGTGACGTTTGTCTCGGCAATCGCCAATTCGGAAACCCGCACCTTCCCGGTCGAAATTGAGGTGCCCAACTCCGACCGCAGCCTGCCGTCCGGCACGAGCGCGGAGGTCCGGCTGCCGGCCGGTGAGGTGCCGGCGCACTTTGTGTCGCCCGCCATCATGGCCCTGAACACGGCCGGTGTCCTGGGCGTCAAGACCGTTGATAGCGAGGACCGGGTGGAATTCTTTCCGGTGGAGGTTGTCCGGGCGGAGACGGACGGGGTCTGGGTGTCAGGCCTGCCTGACCGCGTGCGTCTGATCACCGTCGGCCAGGGCTTCGTCAACGAGGGAGCCAAGGTCCGGCCGGTGGAGCGGCAACCGGACGAAACCAATCCGCAGGGAACCGCGGACCGTACCAGCCGCACGTCGATGGACAGCGGCCGGGTAACGTATGCCGCCCTGGAGCGGAACTAGGCCATGCACAGCCTGATCGACGCCGCTTTCGGACGCACACGCACGATTATTCTCCTGTTCCTGGTCATTCTCGCGTTCGGCACGGTTTCCTATATGACGATCCCCAAGGAGTCGTCGCCCGATATTCCGATCCCCATGGTCTATGTGTTCGTGACGCTGGACGGCATCGCGCCGGAGGACGCCGAACGCTTGCTGGTGCGGCCGCTGGAGACCGAGCTTCAGTCGGTCGAGGGCATCAAGGAGATGAACGCGACCGCATCGGAGGGACACGCTTCCGTCATGCTGGAATTCGCCGCCGGTTTCGATGCCGACGCGGCGCTTGACGATGTGCGCGAAGCCGTGGACCGGGCGAAAGTGGAACTGCCGCAGGAGGCCGAGGAGCCGGTCGTCCAGGAGGTGAACACGGCGCTGTTTCCGATCCTGACCGCCGTGCTTTCCGGCCCGGTTCCGGAGCGGACCCTGGTCGGCCTGGGCAATGATTTACAGGACCGCCTCGAAGCGATCCCGGGCGTGCTGGAAGTCGATATCGGCGGCGAGCGCGAGGCGATGCTCGAAGTGCTGGTCGACCCAACCATGCTGGAGACCTATGGCATCTCGTTCGAGACGCTGCTGAACCAGGTGGCACGCAACAACCGGCTGGTGGCCGCCGGCGCGATCGATACCGGGGCGGGCCGGCTGGTGCTGAAGGTGCCGGGCACCATCGAAGACGTTAGCGACGTCCTCGACCTGCCGATCAAGGTCGACGGCAGCACCGTCGTGACCTTCAAGGATGTCGCCTCGGTCCGTCGCACGTTCCGGGACCCGCAAGGCTTTGCCCGCATCAATGGCCAGCCGTCCATCGCGCTCGAAATCAAAAAGCGGTCGGGCGCCAATATCATCGACACCGTGGCGGCGGTGCGGGCGGTCATCGACTCCTCCCGCGAGAGCTGGCCGGAATCAGTGACCATCGACTACCTGCAGGATTCATCCGAGCAGGTGCGCGACATGCTGGGCGATCTGGAAAACAACGTCATGACCGCGGTCCTGCTGGTGATGATCGTGATCGTTGGCGCGCTGGGTGTGCGAACGTCGCTGCTGGTGGGTCTGGCGATCCCCGGCTCGTTCCTGGCGGGCATCGCCGTCATCAGCTTCATGGGCCTGACCCTGAATATCGTCGTGCTGTTCAGCCTGATCCTGGTGGTGGGTATGCTGGTCGACGGCGCTATCGTGACGACGGAACTGGCGGACCGGCGGCTCGCAGAGGGCGCTTCGCCCAAAGCCGCCTATGCGGAGGCCGCCAAGCGCATGGCCTGGCCAATCATCACGTCGACGGCGACGACGCTGTCCGTGTTCCTGCCCCTGTTGTTCTGGGGCGGGGTTGTCGGCGAATTCATGAAGTTCCTGCCGATCACCGTGCTGATTACGCTCACCGCCTCGCTGTTCATGGCGCTGGTGTTCATCCCGGTGCTGGGCGGGATGATCGGCAAGCGCCGGGCCGGCATGGAGAAACAGGACAGCGCCGTCGCCATCGCCGAAAGCGGCGATCTGAATGAGCTTCCCGGCCTGACGGGTACCTATGTCCGCGTGCTGCGCCCGCTCGCGCGCCGCCCGGGCCTGACCCTGCTGGCCGCCCTCGCCATGCTGATCGGCGCCTATGGCGCTTACGGCGCGTTCGGGCGCGGCGTCGAGTTTTTCCCATCGATCGAACCTGAGTTCGTGCAGATCCAGGTCAAATCCCGCGACAATCTCTCGATCTGGGAAAAGGATGCCTTGGTTGCCGCCGTCGAACAGCGTGTGCTCGACATGGACGAGCTGGAAAGCGTCTATGCCCGCACGCTGGGCGAGCAGCAGCGGCAGAACACGGCGGAAGACGTGATTGGCGTCATTCAACTGGAGCTGATCGATTGGGAGATCCGTCGGCCCGCTTCTGAGATCATCCAGGAGCTCCGCGCGCGGACCGCCGACATTGCCGGCGTCATCATTCAGGTGCGCGAGCAGGAACAGGGGCCGACCAGCGGCAAGCCGGTACAGCTGCACGTGTCATCTAAAAACCCCGCCCTGCTGGACGATGCGGTTGGGCAGGTGCGCTCGATCATGGGTGATTTGGGCGGTTTCGCCGACGTCGAGGACAGCCGGCCCTTGCCAGGCGTTGAATGGCAGTTGGCCGTCGATCGCAGCGAGGCCGCCCGTTATGGGGCTGACGTGACCCTGCTGGGGCAGGCGGTGCAGTTGCTCACCGTCGGCGTTCCGGTTGCCGAGTACCGCCCCAATGACACTGACGAGGAAGTCGACATTCGGATCCGCTTCCCGCGGGACGGCCGGACGCTGGAACAGCTGACCGAGCTGCGGATTCCGACCGCGAACGGCATGGTGCCGATCCAGAACTTCGTCACCTTCCAACCCGTGCCCAAGACCGGGACCATCAAGCGCATCGACGCCCGCCGCGTCATGACGATCGAGGCCGATGTCGCCGAAGGCGAGCAGGTGGCGGCGCAGGTCAGCCGCCTGTCGGAAGCGCTGGCCGCGGCCGACTTGCCGGAAGAAGTTTCCTTTGACTTCGCCGGCGAAAGCGAAGACCAGCAGGAATCGATGATCTTTCTGGCGGGCGCTTTCGTCACCGCGATCTTCCTGATGCTGGGCGTGCTGGTCACCCAGTTCAACAGCTTCTATCAGGCGGGCCTGGTGCTGTCGGCCATCGTCTTTTCCACGGCCGGGGTCTTTCTCGGCCTGCTGGTCACCGGCCGGCCGTTCGGCATCGTCATGGGCGGCATCGGCGTCATCGCGCTCGCCGGCATCGTCGTCAACAACAACATCGTGCTGATCGACACCTACAACGATCTTCGCCGCCGCGGCGAGGAACCGCTGGAGGCGGTCCTGCGCACCGGCGCCCAGCGTCTGCGCCCGGTTTTCCTCACGTCCATCACCACCGTGTTGGGCCTGCTGCCCATGGTGATCGGCGTCAACATCGACCTGATCGGCCGCGAGATGGCGTTCGGCGCCCCCTCCACCCAGTGGTGGACGGAGCTCTCCAGCGCCATTGCCGGCGGCCTGACCGTCGCCACCGTTCTTACCCTGGTTCTGACGCCGGCGCTGCTCATCCTAGGGGAGCGCCTCGCCGTGAGAATGGACCGGCACCCGCGCCCGCAAGGCGTGCCACGGCCGGCTCTGTCTACCCCCGAAGAAGGAGTCTCCCATGTTTGAGCAATTCTCTGCCCCGGATCATGTCATCGCCATCCACTTCAGCGACATGATGACGGTCGAGGATGTCGGCAGGTACAGGGCGATCTTCGACGAGAAACTGGCACAGCACGATCGGCTGTCGGCCGTCGTGGACATGACCGGCCTTTCCGACGTCAGCGCCAATGCCCTCGTCGAAGGCGCCAAGGCGGACATGGCGTTCCTCGGCCATATCCACCAGTTTGCGAAATGCGCCATCATCTCCGACAAGGAAGTCTGGCAGGTCGCGGCGCGGTTTGCGGACCCGCTGCTGCCGACCCTGGAGCTGAAGATTTTCAAGCCCGAGCAGCGGGACGCCGCCATCGAATGGGCCGCCGACGTCTCGGCAGCACCGCCGGCCGCCGAGCCCGCCTTTCGCTTCCTGCCGACCACGAAGGACAACGTCCTGGCCTTCGAGTTGAACGGCATGATTTCGGCCGAAGAAATGCCGGCGGTGATCAAGACAGTGGATGATTTCCTCGAGGGTCACGAAAAGGTCCGCATGCTGAACCGGATGAAGCATTTCGGCGGCTTCGATCCGAGCATTTTCATGCAGGGCGGCCTGATGCCGATGAAATTGGCGGCCCTGCAAAAGGTTGAGCGCTATGCGGTGGTCGGCGCTCCCACATGGACGGCCAAGATCGCCGAGGCGATGAACCCTGCCTTCCCCGCCATGGATGTGCGCACCTTCCCGGCCGACCGTGAAGACGAGGCCTGGGCGTGGCTTGGCGCCAAGCCCCAATAAAAGACAGTTAAGACAGCATCCTAATGCTTGGACCAGGTGGTGCTTCAGACGGCCGGAGCACCGCCCGATTTTTTTGTTCTGCAAGCCAGCTCCGCGACGTCCGTGCGCCGTTTGACTTGGCGCACGGCCAACATCTCACCCCCCTCCCTTGAGCCAACCGGCAACTGCCATCCCTTAAGCTTGGAACCAAGCAAAATGTTCACATTCCTGATACGATCCGCCCTGATCCTGCCCTTGGCAGCGGGCACTGTTGCCGCATCGGCAGCAGAGGAAGAAAAGCGGACCTCCGGCCGTTGGACGGTCGGCGTTGCGGGCGGTGCGGTGCATCAGTTCTCAACCGACCTGGACAATGGCGGCGATTTCGACGTCAGCGAGTGGTTTGTCCGTCCGAGCATTGGCTATTCCTGGGACCGGAAAACCGGTATCGCCCTTGCCCTAGGCGGCGGTGAAACCTATTACGGGTTTTCCGGTTCCTCCGGTCTCGCAGGGAGCAACCCCTGGGACCGGATCCGGGATCTGCGCGTCAGCCTGCCCATTCGGTTTTCGCCGCTGGAGGACGTGGAGGTCTTTGTCATCCCGTCGATACGGACCAATGCCGAAGCGGGCGCGTCTCTCAACGATGGCCGCACGGAAGGCGTGATTGCCGGCGCGATGTGGCAGATCACGGACACATTTGCGATCGGGCCGGGCGCGGGCTGGTTCTCTGAAATCGAAGACAATTCGACAGTCTTCCCGGTTTTGCTGATCGACTGGCAGATTACCGACCGGTTGCGCCTGTCCACTGGGCGGGGCCTGGCGGCATCTCGCGGCGGCGGTCTCACCCTCGATTGGAAAGCCAACGAAAATCTCAGCTTCGGCCTGACTGGCCGGTATGAGTCCGTGCGCTTCCGTCTGGATGACAACGGCCCCGCTCCCGGGGGAGTAGGTCAGAATGAAGGCTTTCCGCTGGTTGCCACCGTGAATTACGCATTCAGCCCCCTGGTGTCGATATCCGGCTTCGCCGGCATGAAGTTTGCCGGGGAATTGGAACTCGAAGACCGCAATGGCAATTCAATCGACTCGTCCGACTATGACACGGCACCAATGGCTGGCGTCACCTTCCGCATGCAGTTCTGCAACGCCTTGGGTGGTGAAGCAGAAGGAAAGATGCCGCTTCACCATCGGATACGGCCAACAATACGATCACGAGCGCTGAGTGAGCGAAGGAGTAATCCCGCATGGCCGTCAATCCCGAAGATGCCAGCCGCCCGCCGCCGTCCGCCGGAACGAGGCCGAACTCGCTGCCCTTCTCGCGGCGCATGCCGACGAGAAAACCGCAGATGGTCGCGCCCGGCTCGTCCGCCATGGTCATCTGCCGGAACGCAACGTCCTGACCGGCGTCGGCGCAATACCGGTGAAGGTGCCACGCGTACGGGATCGTGGGACGGGCGATGACAAGATCACCTTCACGCCAGCATCCTGCCACGGTACTTGCGCAAGGCGACGTCGCTCGAGGACCTGCTGCCGTGGCTGTACTTGAAGGGCGTTTCCAGCGGGGATTTGCAGCGGGGATTTGCAGGAAGCCCTGGCTGCCCTGCTGGGGCCGGCGCCAAGGCCTGTCCGCGGCGGCCATCTCCCGGTTGAAGGCGGATTGGCGGGAGGACGATGACGCCTGGCAGAAGCGGGACCTGAGCACCCGCCGTTTCCTCTACATCTCGGCCGACGGCGTGTACTTCAAACCCAGAAGCGGAGAAGAAAAAGCAATGTGTTCTGGTGATCGTCGGCGCCGATGAATTTGGCCAGAAGGAGTTGCTTGGCATGACCGACGGCTTCCGCGAGAGCACGCAAAGCTGGCGCGAGCTACTGCTCGACCTCAAGCGCCGCGGGCTGACCCAGGACCGAAACTGGCCATCGGCGACGGTGCGCTGGCTTTTGGGCGGCGCTGCGCGAGGTCTTCGCCACCACCCGAGAACAGCGTTGTTGGCTGCACAAAACGATGAACGTCCTGAATGCGATGCCGAATCCGTGCAGCCGAAGGCCAAGGACCATCTGCATGACATCTGGCAAGCCGAAACCCGCAAGCAAGCGGAGGCAGCCTTCGACTTCTTCGCCGAAACATATGGCGTGAAATACGACAAGGCGGCCGCCAAGCTGGTCAAGGACCGTGATGCGCTGCTGACATTCTACGACTTTCCGGCCGAGCACTGGAAACATGTCAGGACAACAAACCCAATTGAAAGCACCTTTGCCACTGTCCGCCACCGCACAAGGCGAACCAAGGGATGCCTCAGCCGCAAGACGGGCCTGGCTATGGCGTTCAAGCTGATGATGTCGGCCCAGGCGAAGTGGCGAAAGCTCGACGGTCGAAACCGCATGCCCGAACTGATCGAAGGCGTTGCGTTCCGCGACGGCGTCGTCCACCTTCAAACAGCCGCCTGATCAGGCGTCACCAAGATTTGGGCATATCTCCGAGGCGAAGCCCTTCGACCAGAATAAATCACGATTTTGCCCGATCCGGGAGATCTCCTCAAAGTCATCAATCGATGCCGTTGGTATTATCTGTCCATACCCCCCCCCGCCCGCCCGGCGGATTCGAACGGATAATATTCGCCGGCGGTGAGGTCCAGCTGCGCCCTCGCCGCCCATTTCCTCGCCGGAGCCGTCGGCTGCGCGGATGACGTTGTAGGTCTCGCGGACCTTGCCTGGCTCGCCGCGGCCGTGCAGTAGGGCCATGGCCGGCAGTGGTTAGAGAGGATGGCGGTCATCATCGGCTTCAGGAGCGCACTTTGCACCGGAGCCATCGCCGCCATGGTGCTTGCTTGCGCAGCCGCTGCCTCGACGGATGGAGAAGCCCTCCAGCGCCGGACCGGGAACACCCGCCCAAAAATCTCCGGGTCAGTCAGGTCGCTTGCACAGCGCTAGTGCTGTCGAAGTCAGGCTCCGCCCCGAATACTGCTACTGGCCGTCATCGCAGCGCGACCCGCGCCGCCTTGTGCCAAGCACAAGAATCCGCGAACAAGCCAGCGAGAGCAAACGGCAGGTGTGCCGGCAGGGCCACGGGAAAGACAATCGGAACCACCCGGAAACGGCAATCCCGGCGAGGGAACCCGGACGACGGATAATAGCCAGCAAACTCAACGTACTACCCGCACACTGTTGTATAGTTCGTCAGTAACTGATGCTTAGCGGCCCGCAAGGCTGTGGTGTCGCTGGTAGGTGTTTTGCCGTTCCCATAACCGGCCCAAAATCGATGATTGTCCCTGCCGAAACGGACAGCGGGCTGGTGGGTGCATAACTTTCTATGTCGCCCCAGCGCACCGCGGCAGCGGCGCGATGTTGGCGCTGAACAAATCCGCACCGTTCAGAGAGATATGGACGTCTGTCGAGGTGTGATCGAGGCCCTGAAATACTGCATCAAGATACAAAGCCGCAATATCAGCAGGCGCTGTCCAACGGATCACACCGGCGGCTCCATCGTCGCCGGGATGCAACCGCACCGCATCCTTGTCGACCCGCCGTACCGTTGATCCGGTCGACCGAACTATTTTGACCTACACGCGGGCTAAAAGGATCGATTGTCCACAAGTCCAAGCCGGTGTAACCGTTGTTTGCCAATAAAGCTTGAGTAAACAGTGTGAATGAAGCTGGGTTGTTAGCCACATCATAATACCCGTAAGTGCCTGACTTAAAAGTTCAGCCGTTATAGCAGTACCTTGCAAGGCGTCTGGTCATGAAACGAATGCTGGCGATGTAGGCCCATGCGGTGGAGCTTTCGATCGTTGTCTCCCAGTCTTTTGCCAGGCGACGGCAGCGGCCAAGCCAAGCAAAGGTCCGTTCAACCACCCAGCGTCGAGGCAAGACCTCGAAGCCTTTGGCTCTGTCGCTTCTTCGGATAATATCGATCATCCACTCGCCGTTGCCCTTGAGGGCCCGTCTCAGCTTGTCTCCAGCATAGCCGCCGTCCGCAAAGACATGGCGCAACCATGGAAAACGGAAACGGGCGGCCTTCAGCACTGCGGGCGCGCCATCGCGGTCCTGCACATCGGCGCCATGGATGAGGATCACCAGCAGCAATCCGAGCGTGTCGGTCAGAATGTGGCGCTTGCGGCCTTTAACCTTCTTGCCCGCATCATAGCCCGAAATGCCGCCGCTTTCGGTGGTTTTCACGCTCTGAGAGTCGATCACCCCGGCGGTCGGGCTGGCCTCCCGGCCCTCCAACTCTCTCGCGCTCATTGCCAGCAATCCGTTGAGCGTCGCGAACAACCCCATATCGCGCCAAGCGTAGAAATAACCTTGGACCGTGCTTGTCGGCGGGAAGTCCTTTGGCAACGCTCGCCACTGACAGCCGCTCGAACCCATATAGAGGACCGCATTCATCACCTCGCGCAGGTCAGTGGTGCGTGGACGCCCACCCGCTTTTGCTGGCGGCAACAATGGCGCAATCAACGCCCATTCCCGATCCAGCAGGTCGCTTGGATAACGACCTGTCTTGCGGCTATGCTCAACGCGAGCGGTATCTGTCCAGGGCATCTGATCCTCCATCTCTTCGCAAAGACGGTGAATCACAACCTACTGATATCGTTCAACCACTTTTCGGGCAGGCTCTAAGACCAAGGCCCATTGGGGTTGGCGCTCATAGAGAAATCAGACTCGACGTTCCAGGTTAGGGCACATGCAGGAGTTGCCATACACACTGCAAACCCAACGCCAAAAACTGTCTTGGCATGCTTTCTCAGGATAGCTTTACTCCTTGAGAGAGATGATCTGTATTGGAATCAATTCGCAGCCTCGCAGGGTGAACAGGCTTTGGTGAACGTCAATGCCAAGCAGCGCCTTGCTGTTGCGGAGTCAGGAACTGGTTGAGATGCGGGAAATCTTTGCCAGGCGTAATAAACAATACCAGTGTCAAATATTCCCAGCGTGCCTGCTACCCGGGCACTTTCCCATACCCCCCGCCACCGGGCGTCTCGATCACGAATCATGTCGCCCGGCCCATCTCGGTCTGGCCCTGGCCGCCCAGGTCCTCGCGCGAGCCGTCGCGGCGCGGATGACGTAGGTCTCGCCGAGTCTGCCGGGCTCTCCCCCAGCCATCCCATACGGCGGCACACGACGGTGGTTGGAGAGGATTGCCGCTGTCATCGGCTCCAGGAAGCGCACGCGGCGGATGATGCCGTCGCCGCCATGCCACTTGCCCGCCCCGCCGCAGCCTTTACGGATATCGAAGCTCTCCAGCCGACACCGGGAAGCGCCACTCCAGGATTTCCGGGTCGGTCAGGCGCGTGTTGGTCATGTGCGTATGCACCGCTGAAGTCCCATCAAAGCCCGGCCCCGCCCCGGAGCCGCCGCAGATGGTTTCGTAGTTCTGGTAGCGCTCGTTGCCGAAGGTGAAGTTGTTCATCGTGCCCTGGGCGGCCCCCATTACCTGCAACGCGCCGAACAGCGTGTCGGTCACGACCTGCGAAGTCTCCACATTGCCCGCCACCACGGCGGCTGGATAGCGCGGGTTCAGCATGCAGCCCTCGGGGTTCACGATCTCCAGCGGTTTCAGCACGCCGTCGTTCAGCGGAATGTCGTCGGCCACCAGGCAGCGGAAAACATAAAGCACCGCGGCTCGCGCCACCGCGGCGGGAGCGTTGAAATTCGTCGGCTGCTGCTCGCTCGTTCCGGTGAAGTCGATCCTGGCGCGTCCGCTTCTCCTGGTCCACCGAGACCGCCACCTGCACATGGCTGCCATCGTCCAGTTCGTACCTGAAAGAGCCATCGCCGATACGTCGATCACCCGGCGCACCTGCTCCTCCGCATTGTCCTGGACGTGGCGCATATAGGCCTGGACCACGTCGAGGCCGAACTGGTCGACCATGCCCCGCACCTCCTGGATGCCGCGCTCGCAGGCGGCGATCTGGGCGCGCAGGTCGGCGATGTTCTGGTCGACGTTTCGCGTCGGATAGGGCCCGCTGAGCATCAACTCGGCGAATTCCTTCTCCAGGAACTTGCCGCCGTCGACCAGCAGGAAATCGTCGATCAGCACGCCTTCCTCGTCGATATGCTTGGAGTCCGGCGGCATGGAGCCGGGGGTCTTGCCGCCGATGTCGGCATGATGGCCGCGGGAGGCGACATAGAAGATGATCTCGCCCCTCTCCTCGAACACCGGCGCGATCACCGTGATGTCCGGCAGGTGGGTGCCGCCGTTATAGGGCGCGTTCTGGGCGAACAAGTCGCCGGGCTTCATCGTCTCCCGGCGCGTGCGGATGATGGAGCGCACCGCCTCGCCCATGCTAGCCCAGGTGCACCGGCATGTGCGGGGCGTTGGCGCAAAGAAAGCCGTCCGGATCGAAGATCGCGCAGGAGAAGTCCAGCCGCTCCTTGATGTTCACGGAATAGGCGGTGTTCTCCAGGGCAGCACCCATCTGCTCGGCGATGGACATGAACAGGTTGTTGAACAGCTCCAGCCGCACCGGGTCGGCCTCCGTGCCGATCGCGTGCTCGCGGTCCATGGCCTCGACCCGGTCGAGCACCAGGTGCAGCCGCTCGGTCATGGTGGCTTCCCAGCCGGGCTCGATGACGATGGTGCCGGTGGGCTCCAGGATGACGGCGGGGCCTTGGACCTTGGTGCCGGGGGTGAGCGCGTCACGCTGGTAGAAGGGCACGTTCCGCCACTTGCCTCCCGCCCAAACGGGACGGCGCGCGATGGGTTGGGCGTCCTCGGGCGCAAGCGGGTGGCGCGGTTCGTCCGGGCTTTCGGTCTCACCGATGACCTCGGCGACGGCGGTGGCGGCCATCAACACCTTGTTTGGCATGACAAAACCAAAGCGCTGCTTGTGCGCCGCCTCGAACGCCTCGCGCATCGCCTCGGCGTCGGGCTCGAACGGCAGCTCCAGGGAGGCATCGGTGCCCTCATAGCGCAGATGCAGGCGGTATTCGGTACGCACCGCCGACGTCGGCAGGCCCTGGGCCGTCATCTCAGCCTCGCCCGCCTCCGCCAGCGCGGCGAGAGTGCGTTCAATTCCGGCGACGGCATCCGGCTCCAGCCTGGTCTCGACGCTCTGCTCGCGCACCACGCGCAGGTCGGCGAGGCCCATGCCATAGGCGCTGAGCACGCCGGCGAACGGGTGCAGGAAGATCGACGTCATCCCCAACGCGTCGGCGATGCGACAGACATGCTGCCCCCCCGCGCCGCCAAAGGCACAGAGCGTGTAGCGGGTCACGTCATAGCCGCGGCGCACGCTGATCTCGCGGATGGCATTCGCCATGTTGTCGACCGCGATGGCAAGGAAACCCTCCGCCACCTGCTCCGGGGTGCGGGTGTCGCCGGTGGCCTCGGTGATCTCTGCCGACAGCGCCTCGAACTGGCGTTTGACGGTGTGGAAATCCAGCGCCTGGTCGCCGTTCGGCCCGAACACGTTCGGGAAGAAGTCGGCCTGCACGCGGCCCAGCATGACGTTCGCGTCGGTTACGGTCAGCGGTCCGCCGCGGCGGTAGCTGGCAGGGCCGGGATTGGCGCCGGCGCTCTCTGGCCCTACCCGATAGCGCGAGCCGTCGAACACCAGGATGGAACCGCCGCCCGCCGCGACCGTGTGGATCTGCATCATGGGCGCGCGCATGCGGACGCCCGCCACCAGCGTCTCGAAGGTGCGCTCGTACTCCCCGGCATAGTGGCTGACATCGGTGGAGGTGCCGCCCATGTCGAACAGGATGATGCGCTCAAAGCCCGCCATCTCCGCCGCCTTGGCCGCGCCGACGACGCCGCCTGCCGGGCCGGAGACGATGCAGTCCTTGCCCTGGAAGCGCTCGGCGGCGACCAGGCCGCCGTTCGACTGCATGAATTGCAGCGCCGCGCCGCCCAGATCGCCTGCCACCTGGTCCACATAGCGGCGCAGGATGGGCGAGAGGTAGGCGTCCACCACAGTGGTGTCGCCGCGGGAAACCATCTTGATCAGCGGGCTGACCTCGTGGCTCGCAGAGACCTGGGTGAAGCCGATCTCGCGCGCGATCTCGGCGGTGCGCGCCTCGTGCTGGCCGTGGCGGTAGGCGTGGATGAAGACGATGGCGACGGCGCGGTAGCCCTGGTCGTATTGGGCTTGCAGGTCTTTGCGGGCCTGTTCCTCGTCCAGCGGCGTGACAGTGGAGCCGTCGGCGGCCAGGCGCTCGGTGATCTCGATGGCGTCGGAATAGAGCAGTTCCGGCAGCTTGATGTTCAGGTCGAACAGCTTCGGCCGGTTTTGGTAGGCGATGCGGAGCTGGTCATGGAATCCCTTGGTGATCGCCAGCAGCGTGCGCTCGCCCTTGCGCTCCAGCAGCGCGTTGGTACCGACCGTGGTACCCATTTTTACGGCGGAGATCTGGTCGGCGGGGATCGGCTGGCCGGTCTCGATGCCCAGCAACTCGCGAATACCCTGGGTTGCGGCGTCCGCGTAGCGCTCCGGATTTTCCGACAGCAGCTTGTGCGTGACGAGCGACCGTCCGGGCGGCGGCCAACGATGTCGGTGAACGTACCGCCGCGGTCGATCCAGAATTGCCATTGCTTGTCGCTCATTGGAACCAACTGCCTAATTTTAGTTGAAAATATAGCCTCTGCTTGGCACCTCTGCCACGCGGGGAGAGGTTCGGCAACCGCTACATTTCATATGCTCCTAGACCTGTTGGCAATTACTCGGCACCCTGGGTGGGCATATGTATTCGGGGGTCCGTGAATTGAGTTTGAAGGATAAGCGATCGAGTTTTTGGGAGTGGATCGGTCTTGATCGAAGTCCCGACTACGCCAGGGTGCCGTGGCTCGGGCCTATCATCGGCCTCATCATTGTTCTGAAGTCCGTCCGGAAACTTCATGATGGATTGCAGAGTTTTCGGATCATGAGGCGGATCGAGGCGAGTTTCAGGAAGGCCAGCGCCTTGGCGTTGAGGCACTCCCAATCCCGGGCCAGACGGCGGCAACGTCCGAGCCAGGCGAAGGTTCGCTCGACAATCCAGCGTTTGGGCAGCACGACAAAGCCCTTGGCATGATCGGAGCGCTTGACGATCTCCACGTTGACCTGGGAGAGGGCCTTTTTCACGCCCTCCTGGAACCGCTCCCCTTGATAGCCGCCATCGGCGTAAAGCTTGAGCAGGAAGGGGTAGAGTCCGAACAGAGCGGCCATCACCATCACGCCGCCGTCGCGGTCCTGGATATCGGCGGCATGCACCAGGGCATGCATCAGCAGGCCCTGGGTGTCGACCAGAATGTGCCGTTTCTTGCCCTTGATCTTCTTTCCCGCATCGTACCCCGGCGGGTCGATGCAAGCCCCCCTTTTTCCGCGCTTTTCACGCTCTGGCTGTCGATGATGGCGGCGCTGGGGGCGACTTCGCGCTCCGCCTGCTCCCGGCAGGCCGCATAAAGCGCATGATGGATGCGGTCGAGCGTGCGATCCCAGGCCCAAAGGTCGAAATAGTCATGGACCGTGCTCCTCGGCGGCAGATCCTTCGGGATCGCCCGCCACTGGCAGCCGGTAGAGAGCACATACATCAGCCCGTTGACCACCTCGCGCAGGTTGACGGTGCGCTTGCCGCCGCCCGGCTTGCCCGGCGGGATCAACGGCTCGATCAACGCCCATTCCTCGTCCGTCAGGTCACTCGGATACCGCAGGTGGTCGCGGTTGTAACGGAGGCGGTTCTCGACCGTCCACATCGGGCACCTCTCTTCGCTATTCGGTGCCAGACAGGGAATCACAGCCGATTCCAGCCCGCAAGCCAAAATCCAACAACCGATTCCGCCGATTCATAAAGTCCTCGGACGGACACTCA
>CAWEBB010000018.1:0-137541 GCA_963807085.1 uncultured Alphaproteobacteria bacterium | reverse complement strand
TTTTCCGTGATTTCGCGACCCTGCAGTTGGGTGGAAAGGGTCGCCTGTCTCAGATTGCTGCCGCACAGCGTCATCCGGTGTCGTAGGTCTCTAATTTGGTTGCGCTCGCTGAAATCCAATTCGCGCCGATTTCGTCCGATTCTTGTCTCTCGATCTGGACCAGCTCCCGCGAAATCGAGCGGCGCGTTGGTTGCTCTAATGGTATCGACGATCGCCATTACCAATATCCTCAACAATGCAGCGACTGCAGTGCTGATGGCTCCATTCGCCGTACAGCTTTCGAGCAATCTGGGCGTTAGCTCAGATCCGATGCTGATGGGCGTGGCTATCAGGCATCGGCGCGTTCATGACTCCGTCGGCCACCAAAACAACGCGATCGTTATGGGACCGGGCGGCTATAGTTCAAGGACTATTGGAGGATGGGATTGCCTTTGACGCCATCGTGCTGTGTGGTGGCCGCTCCTATGATCATGTGGGTGTGGCCACTCATAAATAGCCGCAGCTCAACTACCTCGTTCTCGTTGGCGACTTCGATCAAGTTTTCGTCCGGATCATAGAAATAAATGCTCATCAGTCGCCCGTTCGTGCGCCCGGCCCGCTCTCCGGGTCCGGTGATGATCGGCACCCCTGCTTCGTTTAATGGCGCTGCATCGACCACTTCGCGATCGGCGTTGTCGTGATAAAGCACAAATCCGCTGATCCGGGGGTGGCGTGGCGGACGTTTGGATCGATTACCGTGTCGGCCTGATGCAGGTTGATTTTTTGTTGCCGAAATGCAAGGCCATCCGGCCCCCGCCGAACAGGGCTCGCCGCATGCCGAGCACCGACTTAATAGAAATCGCAGGTACGTCCGATATCGGCGACGGTCAGCACAAAATGGTCCAGGTGAGAGATGCGGATTGGCATAGGATTTCAATCTGTTTTCGGTCATTATCGGCCGGTACCCAGCTAGTTCCGCCTGCATGTTTCCGGCCGGCTGCGTGAACCGCCTTGACTGCTGGGTTACAGGTGTGTAGCAGGCGCAACCTATATTCTGAAAGCTGGACCTGTATAGCCAGCCAATGTCTGCTCCCCCTCTTGCCCCCCAGCATGAGCCGCTTTGACGCCCTTCTCCCAGCCAGCTCGCCACCACGCGCGTGCGCGACTGCAGGCCGAAGGCCGCGATATCGTCAAACTCACCGCCGGGGAGCCCGGATTTCCCGACGCCGCGCCATGTCAACAGGCCGTGTTGGACGCGATGGAGATGAACGACACGCGCTACACGCCGATCAACGGCACGCTGGCTTTGCGCGAGGCGGTATGAGCGAAGTTTGCGCGGGACAATGGCCTGCATTTCGAGCTCGAACAGATCACCGCTGGCGCGGCACCAAGCAAATTCTGTTCAACTGCCTGATGGCGAGCGTTGGGGCGGGTGATGAGGTAATCGTGCCGGCCCCTTACTGGACCAGCTATCCGGATATCGTGAAGCTGGCGGGCGGCACGCCGGTCGCCGTCACGTGCGGGCAGACCAGGCTTTCAAGATGCGGCCGGAGCAGTTGGAGGAGGCGATCACGCCGAACACCAAATGGTTGGTGCTGTGTTCACCCAACAACCCGAGCGGTGCTACCTATACGGCCGACGAATTGCGGGCTTTTGGTGAGGTGCTGGCGAGCACCCGCATGTCTGGATATTGACCGACGAGTATACGAGCATCTGCTGTTCGACGGCCGGAAATTCGCCACCATCGCTCAGGTTGTCCGGACCTGAGCGAGCGCACGATCACCTGTAACGGCGTCTCCAAGGCGTATTCGATGACCGGCTGGCGGGTCGGCTTTGCGGGCGGGCCGGAGGAGATGATCGCCGCCATGTCGAAAATGCAGTCCCAGAGCACCGCCGGTGTCTCCGCCATTGGTCAGGCCGCGGCCACTGCCGCGCTGAATGGTCCGCAGGAGTTGATCAAGGACCGTACAGCGAACCTGCAGCAGCGCCGGGACATTCTGCTGGGCTATCTGAACGCCGCGGCGGGACTTTCCTGCGACTCGCCGGAAGGAGCCATGTATATTTTCTGCTCCTGTGCGGGCGCCATCGGCAAGCGCACGCCCGGCGGCAAGCTGATCGAGACCGACCAGGATTTCACGCTCTATCTGCTGGACGATGTGGGCGTCGCAGTCGTGCAGGGCGAGGCCTATGGCCTTTCGCCCTATTTCCGGGCCAGCTTCGTCGCGCCGGAGGCAGATTTGCACAAGGGCGGCAAGCTCATCCAGGAGGCGTGCGCCGCCCTGCAATAAGCGCGCCCACTCGGGAATAGTTGCGTTGCAATGGGGCCGGGAGCCTGCTAAATGCTCGGCGCTTGGCGCGCCCGATACAACCGGATCGGGATTTGCGCCAGAAGCGCCCGTAGCTCAGTGGATAGAGCGCTCGCCTCCGGAGCGAGAGGTCGCAGGTTCGAATCCTGCCGGGCGCGCCATTCCGGCTGGGTTCATACCGGATGCCGGTAGCGTTCAGCCGACGGTGATGCCGCCGCGCGGTGCGCCGGCCGTCACATTCTTCCATAGTACCGCATGATCGGCCGGCAAGGCCCGGCTGTTCGGCATGGTGAGCCAGAGCCGGTGCAGCAGACGAGCCTGGCCTGACCCGGGGTCGTCCTGAAAGGCCGTGCGGGCGTGATAGGTGATGTGGCTGTTGATGAATTGCATGTCGCCCGGCGCGAGCGTCATTCCGAACGCGAGTTCGTCTGCGACTTCCGCCAGCATGTCCAGTGCCTGCCATTGGGCATCGCTCATGCGCGGCGTGTCGGCCATCAACTGTGCGGCCTCGACATAGGTACGAGAATAGTGGCTGGTAAGCTTGCCGTTTTCCACGCCGAAGACGGGCAGGGGGTAGACTTCGTCTCCGCCGCCGGCTTCCTCGCCCAGGCGCGAGCGGTAGATCGGTCGGTAGAGCAGTTCCAGCAGGTCGGGGCGGCGCGCCAGAATGGCGTTGTGTACGGCGGCGGTGCTGACGATCCGGCTTTCGCCGCCAGAGGCCGAGCGGCGCGCCATCAACAGCCCGACCACATCCGTGCGGTCTGTGTGGTAGCGCAGCAACCCGTTACTGTAGGTGCGCGCCTTCGAAGAAAGAAACTCACCGCCGTCCTTGCTCTGCATGCGCTCGTGCCGCGCGCCGAGGTCGCCGGGCTCCGCCTGGATGTCGCGCATCATCTGACCGGAATTGTCCTGGGGCACCGGCGTACCAAGCCAATGGCCGATGCCCATCCAGATCAAGCGCCGGTCGTCCTCCGTATAGCGTTCGACCGGCAGGCCTTCCAACAAGACGAAGCCGCGGCCGTTCTCCAACTCCTCCGCCACGGCCGCCAGCTTGTCGGCGACGGTTGGCAGCGGAAAATTCTCTCGGATCACGCCCTGCCAGTCGGCCCCGGCCGATTTGGCGGTGGCGAGCGCTGCTTCGATCTCCGCCACTTCCGCCGCCGCCCATGGCCAGCGCCACCTCTGGTCGGCTTCGAGATCGCTGCCGTTCCAGACGGAAGCGCCTTCAAATGGCGTGATCATGGCCGCGGTCCTTCGACGTTCGAGTGGTCCACACGAGGCTTTCTTCAGTATACAGAACTTTCCGCGGCGCGTGAAACGGGTGTTGAAGAAGATAAGCATTTCGGCTGGCCGCATTGCACGGCGGGGGCGAAATGCGTTACACGGACTCGAGTGGTGCCATTCCCAAGGAGACAGCCATTGCCCCCAAAATGCCCCGTCCTCGCCATTGCCGCCGACGCCGATGAAAACCGCCGGCGTCTGATCGAGCAGACGCTGAGTGAGGCTGGGAGTGAGGCGGGCAGGGTGGTCTATCTGGACGACCTGGGCAAGGACGAAGCGCGGCAGGCGCTGCGGGAGGCGACCGCCGTTTACGCCACGCACATAAACCGCCTGCCGGACGATGTGGGCGACCTGCTGACGCCCAACTGCCGGCTGTTGCAGTTTCATTCCGCCGGCGTCGACTATTTGCCGCTCGCGCACTTGCCGGAAAGCCTGCCGATTGCCGGTAATGGCGGCGCCTTCGCCGAGCCGATGGCGGAACACGGGCTCGCCATGGCGTTGGCGGCCGCCAAGCGCCTGTTCATCGAGCATGAAAAGCTGAAAACCGGGGAATTCAACCAATTCGTTCGCAACAAAATGCTGGCGGGCGGCGTCGCAGGTATCTTGGGCTTCGGCGGCATTGGTGTGGCGACGGCCCGGCTGATGCGTGGCATCGGCATGAAGGTGCACGCCATCAAGCGCTCGGGCGAGACCGACGAGCCGGTCGATTGGATCGGCACGCCGGATCAACTGGACGAGTTGCTGGCGGTCTCCGATGTGCTGGTATTGAGCCTGCCGCTCACGCGCACCAGCGAAAAGCTGCTGAACGCCGAAAAGCTGGCGCTAATGAAGCCGGACGCCATTCTCGTGAACCTCGCCCGGGGCGAGATCATCGACGAGGCGGCGCTTTATGCCCACCTTTGGGCAAATCCGTCGTTTGCGGCCTGCCTCGATGCCTGGTGGGTGGAGCCGGTGCGGCATGGCCGGTTCGAAATGGCTCATCCGTTTCTGGATTTGCCGAACGTCATCGGCTCGCCGCACAATTCGGCTTCGGTCGGTGCCTGGCGCGGCGTGGCCGCCAAGCGCGCCGTGGAAAATTGTGCCCGCGCGATGCGGGGCGAGGAGCCCCGGCACCTGATCAAGCCGGAAGAGCGGATGCTCTAACTCTTCGGTCTTGCAACGATTCACCCGCCATATTTGGTTTCCGTCCCAGGCATCAAGCCACGCGCCTCCAACATCCGGCGGCGCAAGTTCGCCAGATCGTCTGTTGTCAGCCGGCGGCGCGCGATCGGCAAGACGATGGCATTTTCAGCGATCAGGTGACGCCGGGCGTGGGTGGCAAACGCGGAAAGCGCCGCACGTTGTTCATCACTCAGTTGTCGGGGCTCGGCTAGCGAATGGGCAAGCGCGGCCTCCACGCCGGGCGCCAACGCCGCCTGGCAGTCGTGTTCCGTGCGGAGGCGGCCGACGATCTTTTGGATCTCGTCTTCGGGCTTGCAGCGCCGGAGCAGTAACGGGAACAGGCCGCTATGTTCATCCTCCATATGGGCGAACAGGTCTTTCGTCAGAAAGCGCAGCACATGGCCAACACTTGCCGCATCCGGCGGATCGGCCGTCGCGATCTTGTCGATCAGCGCGCAGATCCGCCGTTCGCGGCGATGATCCTCCCATATGAAATCCAACGGGTTCTCGAATTCCCCAAGCTTCGCCGGGGCGTAGTCTTCGGCCGCAAGAGAATGTTCGGTGGGCAGGATCATCGTCGCGATACCGGCTCAGACGGGCTGCATGTCCACGCCCGAGATCTGGGCGGATGTCACCAGGTCATTGACAAAGGCCCGCGCCGCGCGTGTCCAGGCGGCCTTTTCAAGCGCGTCGGCAATGTGTTGGCGGACCGCCGCATACGGCAGAACCTGCGGTTCCGCGAGCCCATCCAGCCGGATGACGTGGTAACCATGGCGGCTCAGCACCGGTTCCGGGGTGATTGCGCCTTCGGTGAGCTCTTTCAGCGCCGCCTCGAATTCCGGCACCGTGTCACCCGGCCCCAGTTGCCCCAGCGCGCCGCCGCTCGCTTTGGACGGGCAGTCGCTTTCGCTGGCCGCCAGCCGGTCGAACCTCTTGGGATCACGCTGCGCCACTTCCGTCAGCTTGCTGGCCCGGGCGAATGCGGTCTGGCGCGCCGCCGCGTTTTCGGGGTCACAGGAACACAGGATGTGTGAAACCTCCCAAAGCGGCGGCGAGCGGAACCGCTCCGGCTTTTTTTCCCATTCCGTCCGGATGACGGCTTCATCCGGCGGTTCGACGGCGATGGCCTCTTCGAGAAGCGCCCGGATGCGCGCTTCTTCCTCGGTCTCGAAGCGGCCGGGGCTCAGTTCGGCGGGGTCGGCGATGACCTGACGCCGCTTCGCCTCCTGCAGCAGCAGCGTTCGGATGGCGAGCGCGTTGGCCGCCTTCCGCCATGCGACCCCTGGCTTGCCGGGCGGCGCCGGGTGGTTCTGGGTCTCGGCGGCGACCGCCGCGCTCGGCACCACTTCGCCGTTGACGACAATGTCCGGGAACAGGGGAGTGGATGCGGTGCTCGATATGACATTCATTGCGCTTACTCCGCTGGCCTGACATTGCTGTCGCGCTTGGGCAGCGGCGTGCGGCGGCGCGATCGGACGATCTGATAGCCTGGCCGCCACAGATAACGCAGCGGCACGGACAGCATGTGCACCAGCCGCGTGAACGGGAACAGGATGAAGATCGCCAACCCGAGCAAGATGTGCAGCTTGTATACCCAATGCACGTCGGCGACGATGTACCAGGCATCCATCCGGAAGGTGAATATCGCCTGCGCCCAATCCATGAACTTCACCATTTCCGCTCCGTCGAGGTGTTGGATGGAAACCAGGATCGTGCCCATCCCGATGACGATCTGAAGGAGCAGCAGGATCAGAATGCCGGTATCGGCAAAGGTGGAGTTGGCGCGGACTCGCGGATCCAGCAGCCGCCGGTGCAGCAACATGGCGGCGCCGACGATGGCCATCGCACCCGCAATGCCGCCGACGACGATGGCAAGCACCTGTTTGATGCCATAGCTGATGCCGAGCAGGTGGAAAAGCGCCACGGGCGTCAGCATGCCGATCAAATGGCCGAAAAAGACGATGATGATGCCCACATGGAACAGGATGGAGCCCCAGATAAGTTGTTTTCGGCGCAGCAACTGGCTGGAACTCGATTTCCAGGTGAAGGGATCGCGCTCGTACCGGATGATCGAGCCGATGACCAGCACGGTCAGGGCGATGTAAGGCATCACACCAAAGACAAAATAGGTCATCTCTGCAGTCCTCAGGCTTGCGGGGCGGGGGGAACCGCCATCCGCGCGAGCAGGTCACGGCTGACCGGGCAGCCGGCATTCGGGTCGGGACCGAAGGTGACTTCGGTCTCCTCCCAAACCTGGTCCAGCGCTTCCAAGTCGTCCGGATCATCGTCGGGCATGTTGCGCAACTCGTCGGCCGCCTCCGGGTTCGCCGGGGCGCCGGCCAGTTGGTTCAATGCCTCGAAAGCGGCGGCGTAGACACTTTTTCGGCGCTCCAGCCGCTCCTTCAGGGCAACGAAGATGTGGCCGGCATCCGCCAAGATTTCCCTGACCTCCGCCTCCGGCCGGATGGACAGGTATTCCAGCAGCACCGGCAGATGGTCGGGCAGCTCGGTCGTGGTCGGCTCGAAGCCGGCTTCCCGGTACATCTCCACCAGGTCGACCATGGCGGTGCCACGGTCGCGGCTTTCGCCGTGGACATGCTCGAACAGGTTCAGCGACAGGGTGCGCGACCGGTCGAACAGGTTCACGAACTCCTCCTCCAGCGCGTAAATATCGCGGCTGGCGAGGTCATTGACCAACGGGCGCAGGTCGCGCCTGGCCGCGGCGGTCAATCGCCTGTCCGCCGCCAGGACGCCGCCGATGTCGGCCATGGCCTCCTGCAGTTGCGAGGTCGGGTAGCTCAGCACCAAAGAAATGGCTTTGAGTGTGCGGTCCATCACCTTACCTCCGATGTCATTTTGAGCGGCCGTTTCCTGCCGCCGAACAGAGAGCGGCCGCTGGTGCCGGTCGAACAGGCGTTCCCGTCGGTAAAGCCGCAGCCGCCGCGCAGGTCATAGGCGTCTTCGACCTGTTCGCGGTGGGTGGTCGGAATGACGAAGCGATCCTCGAAGTCGGCGAGCGCCATGATCTTGTACATTTCCTCGATCATCCGGCCCGACAGCCCGACCCGCTCGGCGATGCCTTCGTCGATGACGCCATCCACCGTCTTGGACCGCATATAGGCCCGCATGGCCAGCATGCGCTCCAGCGCCAGGACCACGGGCTCTTCCTCGCCCGCAGTGAGCATATTGGCGAGGTATTTGACGGGGATGCGCAGCGAGCGGACATCCGGCATGTCGTTGTCGATGCCGATCTGGCCCGCCTGCGCCGCGTTTTGAATCGGGGAGAGCGGCGGCACGTACCAGACCATCGGCAGCGTGCGGTATTCGGGATGCAGGGGGAAGGCAACCTTCCACTCCATGGCCATCTTCCAGATCGGACTTTCCCTGGCCGCCTTGATCCAATCCTCCGGCACGCCATCGGCGCGGGCGGCCTCGATCACCGCCGGGTCGTTCGGGTCCAGAAAGACACTCAACTGCGCCTCATAAAGGTCGGTGGTCAGCTCGGCGTTGGCGGCCTCCTCGATGCGGTCGGCGTCATACAGAATGACGCCGATATAGCGGATGCGCCCGACGCAGGTTTCCGAGCAGACCGTGGGGTTGCCGCTCTCGATGCGCGGATAGCAGAGCGTGCACTTCTCGGACTTGCCGGTGCTCCAGTTGTAATAGACCTTTTTGTAGGGGCAGCCGGAGACGCACATGCGCCAGCCGCGGCACTTTTCCTGGTCGATCAGAACGATGCCGTCTTCTTCGCGCTTGTAGATCGCACCGGACGGGCAACTGGCCGCGCAGGACGGATTCAGGCAGTGCTCGCAGAGCCGGGGAAGATACATCATGAAGGTATTTTCGTACTCTCCATAGATCTCCTTCTGAATGCCCTCGAAATTGTAGTCCTGGCCGCGTTTCGAGAACTCACCGCCGAGAATTTCCTCCCAGTTCGGGCCCTTGACGATCTTCTCCATCCGCTCGCCGGTAATTCTCGACCGGGGGCGGGCGGTTGGAAACGCGTCCATCTCCGGCGCCGACTGCAGGTGGTCGTAGTCGAACGTGAATGGCTCGTAATAGTCGTCGATCTCCGGCAGGTCGGGGTTGGCGAAAATGTTCGCCAGGATCCGCCATTTCGAGCCCTGTTTCGGCATAAGCTTGCCGCCACGGGTTCGCTGCCAGCCGCCGTTCCAGCGCTTCTGGTTCTCCCAATCCGTCGGGTAACCCAAGCCCGGCTTGGTTTCGACATTGTTGAACCAAGCGTACTCTACCCCGTCGCGGCTGGTCCAAACGTTCTTGCAGGTAACAGAGCAGGTATGACAGCCGATGCATTTGTCCAGGTTCAGGACCATGCCGATTTGAGCACGCACTCTCATACCGCGATCTCCTTTTCACTGTCGGGCTTTGGACTGGCGGGTTGGTCGAGCCAGTCGACCTTGTGCATTTTGCGAACGACGACGAATTCGTCCCGGTTAGAGCCGACGGTGCCGTAGTAGTTGAAGCCGTAACTCAACTGCGCGTAGCCGCCGATCATGTGGGTGGGCTTCAGCGTGGTGCGGGTGACGGAATTGTGGATGCCGCCCCGCCGGCCGGTTATTTCCGAACCGGGCGTGTTAACGATCTTTTCCTGGGCGTGGTACATGAAGACCGTGCCGTCCTTGATGCGTTGGGAAACGGTCGCGCGCGCCGTCAGGGCGCCGTTGGCGTTATAAAGCTCGACCCAGTCGTTATCGACGATGCCTGCGGTCTTGGCGTCGTTCTCGGAAATCCAGATCACCGGACCGCCCCGGTTGAGCGTCAGCATCAACAGGTTGTCGGTATAGGTGGAGTGGATGCCCCATTTCTGGTGCGGGGTGATGAAGTTCAGCGCCACGTGCGGCCGTCCGTCCTGCACTTCCTGTTTGACCGCTTCGGTGATGGTCTTCAGGTCGACGGGCGGACGATAGGTGGCAAAGCCCTCGCCGAAGGCGCGCATCCACAAATGATCCTGGTAGAGCTGCTGCCGGCCGGTCAGCGTGCGCCAGGGAATCAGCTCGTGGACGTTCGTGTAGCCCGCATTGTAGCAGACATGCTCGCTTTCGATGCCAGACCAGGTCGGCGACGAGATGATCTTGCGCGGCTGGGCGACGATATCGCGGAAGCGGATCTTCTCGTCTTCCTTCGGCATGGCCAGATGGGTGTGGTCGCGCCCGGTCACCTTGCCCAGCTCCTCCCACGCCCTGACCGCGACTTCGCCGTTGGTTTCCGGCGCGAGGGACATAACAACCTCGGTCGCATCGATATCGGTATCGATTTTCGCGCAACCGGCGGCGGGTCCGTCCAGCCACTCGCCGTTCAAGTCCCGCAGAAGCTGAACCTCTTTTTGGGTTTGCCAGTTGATGCCCTTGCCGCCATTGCCGAGCTTGTCCATCAGTGGCCCGAGCGCGGTATATCGGTCATAGATGGCGGTGTAGTCCCGCTCGACCGTGACATAGTTGGGCGCGGTCTTGCCAGGAATCAGTTCGCACTCACCTTTCTTCCAATCCAGGACTTCCGGCTGGGCGATCTCGGCGGCGGTGTCGTGCATGATCGGCACGGCCACTACATCGGTTTCCTTGCCCAGGATTTCCGGCGCCACTTCCTGGAATTTCTTGGCGATCGCCTTGAATATCTCCCAGTCGGATTTGCACTCGTAGGCCGGATCCACCGCCGCCTGCAGCGGGTGGATGAAGGGGTGCATGTCCGTCGTGTTCAGGTCGTTCTTTTCGTACCAACTGGCGGTGGGCAGCACGATGTCGGAATAGACGGCGGTCGTGCTCATGCGGAAGTCGATGCAGACCAGCAGGTCCAGCTTTCCCTCGGGCGCCTCGTCGTGCCAGACGGCCTCCTTCGCCCTTTGCCGGCCTTCCTCGCCCAGATCGGTGCCCATGATGCCGTGAGCCGTGCCGAGCAGGTGCTTGAGGAAATACTCATGCCCTTTGCCGGACGAACCCAGGATGTTGGAACGCCAGACGAACAGGTTGCGCGGCCAGTTTTCCGGCGCGTCCGGGTCTTCGCACGACATCTGCAACTCGCCGGACTTCAGCTTCTCCGCCACGTAGTCTCTGGCTTCCATGCCGGCCGCCTTGGCGGCTTTCGGCACCTCCAGCGGGTTGGTCTTGAGTTGCGGCGCCGATGGCAGCCAGCCCATGCGTTCCGCCCGGATATTGTAGTCGATCAGGCTGATGTCCCAGTCGCCGGCTCGGGCGCGGTCGGCGACAGGATCTCGTCCGCCGTCACGGTTTCGTAGCGCCACTGGTTGGTGTGGGCGTACCAGGCGCGGTGGAGTTCATCTGCCGCGGCGGGCGGCCCCAATCGAGCGCGAAGGCCAACGGCAGCCAGCCGGTCTGCGGGCGCAGTTTTTCCTGCCCCACATAGTGCGACCAGCCACCGCCCGACTGGCCGACGCAACCGCACATCACCAGCATGTTGATGATGGCCGCGATAGGTCATGTCCATATGGTACCAGTGGTTGATACCGGCACCCGAGAATGACCATTGACTTGCCGTTGGTTTTCTCGGCGTTGCGCGCGAATTCCCGGGCGACCGTGGTGATCTTGTCCGCGGCGACGCCGGTAATTTTCTCCGCCCATTTCGGCGTGAACGGCAGATCCTCCTCATAGGAGTCTCGCCACCCAGTCGCCGCCGAGACCGCGATCAAGGCCGTAGTTCGCGCAGAACAGGTCGAAGACGGTCGCGACCAGCGCCTCGCCGTCCGCCAGTTGCAGCCGGCGTGCCGGGATGTTACGCGGTCAGCACGCCCGGATGCTCGCAGCGCACGAAGTGGCTCGTGGCTTCGCCGCCGAAATAGGGGAAGTCCACGCTCGACGATCTCGTCGTGGTCTTCGTCCAGGATCAGCGAGAGCTGCAGTTCGGTTTCCGCACCGGCCGCCTTTTCCTCGAGGTTCCAATGGCCCTGCTGGCCCCAGCGGAACCCGACGGAGCCGTTCGGCGCCACCACGTTGCCGCTACGTCGATCCACGGCCAGCGTCTTCCATTCGGGATTGTTGGTTTCGCCGAGCTTGCCGTCGATATCGTCCGCGCGCAGGAAGCGGCCGGGCACCAGCCGCCCGTCCTTTTCGTCCAGCCGGACCAGCATCGGCATGTCGCTGTATTTGCGGCCATAGTCTTCGAAATACTCGGCCTGCCGGTCGAGGTGGAATTCGCGCAGGATCACATGGCCCATCGCCATCGCCAGCGCGCTGTCGGTGCCCTGTTTCGGCGCCAGCCAGATGTCGCCGAACTTGGCGGCCTCGGAATAGTCGGGGCTGACCACCGCCGACTTGGTGCCGCGATAGCGGGCTTCGGTGTAGAAATGCGCGTCCGGCGTCCGCGTCTGCGGCACGTTCGAGCCCCAGAGCATCAGGAAGCCGGCGTTGTACCAGTCGGCGCTTTCCGGCACGTCGGTCTGCTCGCCCCAGGTCTGCGGCGAGGCCGGCGGCAGGTCGCAATACCAGTCGTAGAACGACATGCAGGTGCCGCCGAGCAGGCTCAGATAGCGCGAGCCGGCGGCATAGCTGACCATCGACATGGCCGGGATCGGCGAGAAGCCGAAGACCCGGTCGGGCCCGTATTTCCTGCGCGGTATAGGCGTTGGCGGCGGCGACGATCTCGGTCGCCTCGTCCCAGCTGGCGCGCACGAAGCCGCCCTTGCCGCGGGTCTTGACATAGGACGCGCGCAGGATCGGGTCGTTCTGGATCGTGGTCCAGGCCTCGACCGGCGCTCATCGTCTCGCGCATCCTGCGCCAGGCTTTCATGCAGGCGGCCGCGGATCAGCGGGTTCTTCACCCGGTTGGCGGAATAGAGATACCAGCTGTAGCTGGCGCCCCGCGCACAGCCGCGCGGTTCGTGGTTGGGCAGGCCGGGCGCGGGTGCGGGGATAGTCGGTCTGCTGGGTTTCCCAGGTCACGATGCCGGACTTGACATAGATCTTCCACGAACACGACCCGGTGCAGTTCACCCCGTGGGTGGAGCGCACGATCTTGTCGTGCCGCCAGCGGTTTCGGTAGGTGTCCTCCCAGTCGCGGTTTTCGCGGGTGGTCTGCGCCTAACCGTCGGAGAACTGTTCCAGTTCCTTGCTCTGCAGGAAGTTCAGTCTGTCGAGCAGGTGGCTCATCGTGCTCGTCCTTTCAGGCAAGCAGGTTTGCGGGAACGGCGCGCGGTGTGCGCCTGGCGCGCGTTCGATGTCGTGCAGCAGGCCGCCGCGGCGGGTGTAGTAGACCCAGGTGATCACCAGGCAGATCAGCGTAGAAGCCCAGGAACGCCCAGAGCGCCCCCACCGGGCCGCCGGTCATGGCGATGGAGGTGCCGTAGGCCTTGGGGATGAAGAAGGCGCCGTAGGCCGCGATGGCGCTGGTGAAGGCGATGATCGCCGCGCTTTCCCGCTCGGCCTGGCGCCGCGTGCGCTTCGGCGTCCAGTTCCGGCATCAGGCGCGGGACTTCGCGGCCCATGATCACCGGGATCATCTGGAAGGTGGAGGCGTTGCCGACACCGGTCAGGAAGAACAGCGCCATGAAGCAGGCGAAGAAGCCCATGAAGTGCCGCCCTCGCCGCCCGACGGCAGGAAGAAGATCACGCCGAAGACGGCCACGATCATGCCAGGCGAAGGTCCAGAAGGTGACCCGCCCGCCGCCGAACGGTCGCTGATCCAGCCGGTTCCGGCGCGGCGACAGCGCGCCCACCAGCGGCCCGAGGAACACGAATTGCAGCGCGTTCACGTCGGGGAACTGCAGCCTGGTCAGCAGCGGGAAGCCCGCCGAATAGCCGATAAAGCTGCCGAAGGTGCCGGTGTAGAGGACGCACATCAGCCAGTTATGCTTGCGGCTGAAGATCATCGCCTGCTCGCTGAAGCTGGCCTTGGCGTCGGCGATGTCGTTCATGCCGAGCCAGGCCGCGACGGTCGCCGCGAGGATGAACGGCACCCAGACGAAGCCGGCGTTCTGCATCCACAGTTGGCCGCCGTCGGACATGGCCTGCGGCTTGCCGCCCATAGCGCCGAACACGCCCGTGGTGATGACGATCGGCACCAGGAACTGCATGACCGAGACGCCCAGATTGCCGAGGCCCGGCATTCAGCGCCAGCGCGTTGCCCTTTTCGGCCTTCGGGAAGAAGAAGGCGATGTTGGCCATGGAGGAGGCGAAGTTGCCGCCGCCGAAGCCCGCACAGCAGCGCCAGCGTCAGGAAGATCAGGTAAGGCGTGTCTCGGGGTTCTGCACCGCGTAGCCGATGCCCATGGCCGGCAGCAGCAGCGAGGCGGTCGACAGCGTCGTCCACAGCCGGCCGCCGAAGATCGGCACCATGAAGCTGTAGAAGATCCGCAGCGTCGCGCCCGACAGGCCGGGCAGGGCCGCCAGCCAGAACAGCTGGCCCGGCGTGAAGTCGAAGCCGATGGCCGGCAGCCGCGCGACGACCACCGACCAGACCATCCAGACCGAGAAGGCCAGCAGCAGCGCCGGGATCGAGATCCAGAGGTTGCGACGTGCGATGGCCCGGCCCTTTTCTTGCCAGAAAGCCGGGTCCTCGGGATGCCAATCCTCCAGCGTGCGCGGCATGCGCCGTGCTTGCCCGGATCGTGGATCTCCTGCATTTCCGGCAAGCTGCGGCAGTTCGTCGAGCGCTGGCGCCATGCGCCGCGCGCTCCATCGCGCGGATCGACAGGTGCATCCAGACAAGCGCGATGCCGACCAGAACGAACAGCAAGGCAAAGCAGCTGGTGTAGATGCCGGTCAGGTCGAGCAGCCGCGCCGAAGACGATCGGCAGGATAAAGCCGCCGAGGCCGCCGATCATGCCGACGAGCCCGCCGACCGCGCCGACATGCTCCGGATAGTAGACCGGGAATGTGCTTGTACACCGCCGCCTTGCCGAGGCTCATGAAGAAGCCGAGCACGAACAGCACGGCGACGAACGGCCAAAGGCCCATCCGGGTCGAAAAGGCGATCGGGCCGTCCTTGCCCTGGATCGACGTAGTCGGTCGGCGGGTAGGACAGCATGAACAGCAGGATCAGCGCGAAGCCGAAGGTCCAGTACATCACTGTCCGCGCGCCGAACCGGTCGCGACAGATGCCCGCCATAGGCGCGGAACAGGGAGGCCGAGAGGCGAAAACGCCGCCGCGGCCATGCCGGCGGTCCGCATATCCACGCTCATAGACGTCGATCAGGTAGTGCGGCAGTCCACAGCGCCAGCGCGACGAAGGCGCCGAACACGAAGAAATAGTAGAGCGAGAAGCGCCAGACCTGCAGGTTCTTCAGCGGCGCGAACTGCTCGGCCAAGCTCGGGGCTTTGGCGCCGGTCTTGCGGCGCTCGACCAGTTCGGGGTCGTCCTTGGCGAAGACAGAAGAACAGCACGCCCATGACCGCCAGCGCGACAGCCCAGACATGGGCCACGCCGTGCCAGCCATAGGCCACCATGACGAAGGGAGCGACGAACTTGGTGACCGCCGCGCCGACATTGCCCGCACCGAACATGCCAAGCGCCGTGCCTTGATGCCCCGCCTCGATACCAGCCGCGAGACATAGGCCACGCCGATGATGAACGAGCCGCCCGCAAGGCCGATGCCCAGCGCCGCAATCAGATACATCACATAGCTGTCGGCCCAGGTCAGCATCCAGGTGGCGCCGGCGGCGGCCAGGATCATCTGGAGCGAGAAGACCAGCCGCCCGCCGTATTTCTCGGTCCAGACGCCCAGGATACAGCCGGGTGAGCGAGCCGGTCAGGATCGGCGTCGCGACCAGCAGGCCGAACTCGAACTCGTTCAGGCCAAGTTCGTCTTTGATCGCCACGCCGATGATCGAAAAGATCGTCCAGACCGCGAAGCAGGCGGTAAAGGCGACTGTGCTTAGCCATAGCGCGCGGTTCTGGCCCGCGCCGGAGGCGCCATCGAGAAGCTGCATCTCGGTTCCTATTTGTTTCGTTAGAAAACGTGAAGCCTGAAATAGCCGAGAACACGAAGTACGCTTTCGGGGCGCGCGGCGTTTGACATGGATCAAATAACGCTGCAACGATTCGGAAATAACCGAGCCATCCAGAAATATGGCTTCGTGCGCTGATATAATTGTTTCAGGGAGGTGGAAAAATTCGGCTCTGACATTGACATTTATCAAGCTACTATCTTTTGGCTCTGACGCGACGCGTTACGTTAATCCGACCAACGAGTACTCATGCAATTGTCCCGGTTCGAAAAAGTCCGCTCCCTCCCGCTGTTTCATGCCATGGAGAAATCCAACTTCGATGCGCTGATGCGGGCGGCCTATGTCCAGAACTTCCCGCCACAGATCGAGCTTGTTTCCCAGGGGGAGCCGAGCGATTTTCTGCATATCGTGATCGAAGGCAGTGTCGAACTGTTCGCATCCTGGAACCGGCGCGAGACGACCATGGCGATGCTTCAGCCCGTGTCGACCTTTATTCTGGCAGCCACGCTCAGGGATGCGCCCTATCTGATGTCGGCCAGGACGCTGGAAAAAACCCTAATCGTCCTGTTGCCATCCGTCGATGTTCGCACGGTTTTCGACGCCGATAGCTCGTTTGCCCGCGCCGTGGTCGCCGATCTGGCCTACAGCTACCGCTCGGTCATCAAGAGCGCGAAGAGTCTGAAACTGCGCACCTCAATCGAGCGCCTCGCCAACTATCTGCTGCAACAGATGGACCTGTCCGGTGGCGGCACCTCTTTCGAACTGGGTATCGAAAAGCGGCGGCTTGCCTCTTATCTTGGAATGACGCCCGAAAACCTGTCACGGGCGTTCAAGGCGCTGCAGCCTTATGGCGTAACCGTAGAGGGCGCGACCGTCTCGATCCGGGACCGGGACGATTTGGCAAAACTCGCCAAGCCGACGCCCTTGATCGACGATCCGGATCTATAGACGTTTCGCCCGCAGATGTTTCAAAGGAGATACCCGTGATGCCGAAGACGATGCCCCAGGCCCCGCAAGAATTAGCCGAACAACATCCCGAAATCTGGAAGGCTTACAGCGAACTGGGCAAAGCCACGGCAGACGCCGGGCCCCTGACGGAGCGGGAAATCCGCCTGGTCAAGCTGGCGCTGGCGGTCGGGGCCGGCTCAGAGGGCGCAGTGCATTCGCACACAAGGCGTGCCAAGGCCGAAGGCATCGAGGCCGCCGCCTTGCAGCAGGTAGCCCTGCTTTCCATCGGCACGCTGGGCCTGCCCCAGGCCATGGCGGCGAAAACCTGGATCGCAGATCTCGAGGATTAAACCCGGGGGATGCCGGGTTTCCGAGGTTGCCGGACCCATCACGTTTTTTTCGGCCGCCGGACCAATGCCCCCCAATACAGCAGCACAAAACCGATGAACGCCAGGCACCAAAGCAGGCCGGACACATCGTAGAAAATCATGGAGTATTCCGGCCAGAAACTCGGCAACAGACGGACGATCGCGCCGGCGATGGCGGCCATGTAGATTGCGGTCGTGCCCGCGCCGGCCGTGAGTTCGCGCCCGGAATGACCGAGTGTCGCGCGTGTCATCACGGCCAGGGTCATGACACCGATGGCACCGGCCATCCACAGATGCTGGGCCGCGATCGGGTCCAGATAATCCGGCCAGACCATCGCCACGCCGATCGCCAAAAAGCCAATCGGAACAAAGGTGTAGCCCGCATGCAGGATCCATACCAGCGCCTCCGCGCCCGTGCGGTGTCCGCACCACCGGCATAGGCGCAGGAGCTGCACGATCCCGACGGCCAGCAAGACCACACCCAGTTCCGGCATGTGCGGCAGTGTCAGCCAGGCCAATAACCCGGCGCCGGTCAGAGCGATGGTCAGGCGGTCGAACCACCCGAACGGCGCCGGCCGCGCCGCCTCGCCGCGCTTGACCAGCCAGTTCCGGGTAAACGACGGGATGATGCGGCCGCCGATAACGACGATCAGCATGACGGCCGCCGCCAGTCCAATGCGAAAGCCCAGGCCCTCGGCCGCATATTCGCCGGTTGCCGCTTCCCAATGGAACACTGCGTTGCCGGCGATGAGGGTGGCGAGGATGATGAGAACCGGCAGGTTGCGCCAATTCCTGCCCGAGATGATTTCACGGGCGATGACGGCCGCGAGCACGCTTAGAAACGAGAGATCCAGCACGGCGGCAGTGACAGGATCGAGATGAGCGGATACCGCCACGGTGACCCGGCCGACTAGCCAAAGCGCCGCCAATCCGGCGAGGCTGCCGCCGGCGACCGGCAGCCGGCCTGTCCAGTTCGGTACGGCGGTCAACAGAAACCCGGCGGCGACAGCGGCCAAATAGCCGAACAGCATCTCGTGGGCGTGCCAGGAGACCGGGTCGAACGCCGTCGGCAGATCGACTTGGCCGCGGAAGAACATCAACCATAGCGCCATCGCCAGCACCGCCCAAATGCCCGCGCCGAGAAACAGGGGGCGAAACCCGATTGTCAGAATGGAAAAGTCCGATGATCGCCGGCGGGTTCCGGCCCTGGAACCCTTGGGCGCCCCTTTGGCGGCGCGCGGCTTGGAAACGGTTGGATGCGGGCCCGGCTGGCTCTGAAGATTGTTGTTCATTCCAACTCCTTACCGCAATCGTCGATCCAGGATTCCCAGATAGGCACATAGAGTTCTTGTTCGGCTGAACCCGGCAACGGTGCACCCCGCGTCATACGCTTGCATTGCGAATGAACCGCGCTGACGGCCGCACGACACCGGCATGATCGGGTATTTCAGTGGGCGCGCGACCGGCGGGGGAATGATTTGCAGCGGTGGTCAGAAATCCCGCTTCCACTTCACGCCGACACTGGCGGAACCCTGGCTGCCTACCTCGGTCTCGACCGCCAGATTCTCGAATACTTCTATCTCGACTTTCGCCTTGGGTCCGCTGCCGTCGAGCGGCTGTGTCGCCCCAACAAAAACTCCATCCGCCACGTTTTTGCCGACCGTAATGCCGGTGCCGTCGTCGTCGTCTTCCAGGCGCAGGACATCCAACCCCACCGCACTGCGCACCTGATCGACCGTGCCGCCGGATCCATCGAGTAATATCGCGATGCCGCTCGCCAACTGGATGGCCTCAAACGCCGTGAGTGACTGGCGCGAGCGGCCGAACAGAAGCCGCGGCATGACCTCGCCCTGGGGCAGGGACGGTGTCGAGACGAAGCTTACGTCGATATCGGATGCTCGGCCGGTGACCGCGATGCCACCGCGAATACCGTCCGTTTCCCGCAGCAGTTTCACGTCGATATCCGGGTTGATTGGCGTCACTCCGGAAAAGAAAATATTACCCGTGTCCAATTCGAATTCTCGGCCGACCAGCACCAGTTGGCCGCGGACTTTTTCGATGCTGCCCGTCACCCGTGGCTTACTGGAGTTGCCGCCCACCTCCAGGTCCATTTTCCACTCGCTGTCCAACCCCCGGCCGCGAACGAAAATGTTGCCCGGCGCATGAACCCGCAGGTCCAGCTCGATAGGACTATCCGTGGGGGGCTTCTTCCGCGGCGCGGGCGCTCCCTTGATGCGCACGTCGCCCAATGTCGCGATACTGGGGGGCATGGCGTTCACCAACCGGACCTCGGCCCGATCGACCAAGATTTCGCCCGCAACCGTCGGCCCTAGCAACGGACCGGTCGCGGTAATGTTGGCTGTCATGGCCGCCTCCACATCCGGCCGGCGCACCAAGGTTGCCCGTTTGGTTTGAATTCTGGCGTTGAGGTTATCGCCCGCGACGGCGATGCGGGCATTGACCGGCGCATTGCTTCCATCATTGCCGGCGACCGTCACCACAAAGCTGCCGTCTGCCGCCACCTCGGACGAGGCGCGGAGGTCGGCCAGAATGGTGCCGGTTTCCAGATTTTCATAGCGGCCATCGGTCAGTTCGATCTTGCCTGCCACGGTTGGCTCGGAAACGGTGCCGCCGATTTTCAGGTCCACGTCCGCCTTGCCCTGAAGGTAGTGATCGGGCGCAGGCACCATCGCCCAGAGCGCGTCAAGATCCCCAGCCCATTCGACCGCTCCCTCCAAGGGGGCATTCTTGTTCGGCACCGGCAACAGTCCCGACGACGGCCGCAACGCCATCCGGGCGTTCGCCTTGAGCGGTTCGCCGAACCCGCCCGTGACCGTGGCGGTGGCGACGGCCTCCCTGCCGTTCCAGTCGGCCGCAATGTCGGCGTTCAGGCCGCTCGCGCCGGGCGGCAGTTCATCGGTGGCCAGATCACGGATAGACATGTTCAGCGTCGCCGACCGTTTGGTGTCGAATTCCGCGGTCGCATTCAGCTTGCCGCCCTTTACCGGAAGGTCCGCCAGCTCGGCCCAGCGCCCCAAATCGGCGAGCGTGACGGCCGCATTCCCGCGCAGACGGCTCCCGTCCAGGGTTACATCCCCCGTTACCTTTCCGGAAGGGACGTCGAGATCGAGCCCTTTGGCGCTGATGACGGCTCCTTCTATTCTGAGGTTGAGGGGAGAGGCGAGCCGCGCCTGCTCCGGCCCGTATTGTGCGTCCAGCCGGGAAACCCGGATCGTCTGGACCGACCCGGCTAGCCCGAGCCGCGCCGCCAGGTCGGCGGCGATTTCCTTGCCGTCCGGCGCCGTTCCGGCCGCCGTGGCCGTGAGGTCGAGCGCCGCCAACGTGCCGTTCGCGCTAAGCGCCAGCTTCGGCAGGTCAACGCCTCCCGCCGCCACGGCCTGCGCGCTCACGTCTGCCCGAAGGCCCGGCGCCTCGGCAAAGGCGTCACGCACGGCGGCTTCCAGGTTGATACTTTGGGCCGTCATCTCCCCGGAGCGCAGGCCAGAGATGTTCGCTGTCAGGTCGGCCGCCTGCTTTTCTTCCAGAGGTCTGAGCCGAAGTTTGCCGGTGCTGCTGCCCGCGAGAGGAACGTCTGCCACCCGCCCGACGGGCTCCAGGCTATCCGCTTTCCATTGCAGGCGGCCGTCAATCAGGGTCTTCTCCAGATCGACCGTCACCGTGCCGTCGCTGCTCGCGTTTACACTCAGGCCGTTTGCCTGGAGCTTGGTGATGGTGAGTTGGTTTCCATCCAACTGGAAAGCCGTATCCGCCGAGACCTTGCCATAGGGTTCGGTCGATGCACGAACCTGGGCGGTTCCTTCAATCGTCTGCCCCAGCGCCACATCGTGCTGCAATTCCACGTCACCGACCGGCTGGCCGTCCAGCATCAGTTGCCGGAGCGACGCCGTCCCCTCGACGGTCGGCTTGGCCAGTGCGCCGGAAATCTCGCCCTCGACAATGAACGCCCCGCCGGCATTTGCGCCATAGGCGGCGGCAATCGGGGTCAGGTCGCCAGCCTCTGCCCTGTATGTCAGGGCGACGGGACCGCCGGCCAGATCCGCCTTGCCTTCGGCGTTCGCGTGCAGCAATGGCCCGTTTACCTCCGCCTTTTGGAGGGTCAGGCTGTTCCCTTTCAGTTGGCCCGCAATATCAAGCGTTACCGGTGCCCCCTCGGTCAATTCCAGTTTGTCGGCGGTAATTTCCGCCGCGTTGCCGGTGACGGTAAAGTCTACTGTCTCCGGCGAAAGGTGAGCATCCGCCTGCACCGCCAGATCGGCCACCCTCGCGTCCGGACTCTCTATGTTGGCGATCTGCAACTTGCCGGAGACGTCCAGCGCATCTACCAGGCCGGAAACTGTGCCTTTGAAGCCTATGTCTTGAGCCGTCGCACCGGGAAGAAGGGGCTCGCCGATATGCGGAAGGGTGGCGTCGACGGCCAAATCCACGTTGCCGGCGTTCGCATCGAACGAACCTTTGGCTGACACCGAGCCCAAGTCGCCCTGCACGTCAAGGCGGTGCAGGGTCACCAGCCCGTCAGGCTCTGCCAGGACATCGAGATTCAGGTTTACGGGCTCATCCAGCAGCGGCTTGGCGGCTGCCTGCAGTTCACCTTGCGCCGTGGCTTGCACATCCAGACGCACTTCTGCCGGCTGAACTGACGGCACCGTAATCTGGCCGTTCATCCGGCCCAAATTGCCGATGTCGGCGCGCAAATCGCCTTGCCAGTCCAGCACCGGCCCGTCACCGGCGATGTGCACCTCCGCCGCCGACTCGGGCGGCAGGCCGGCGAGCGAGGCCACCAGTCCGCCGGGCGCTTCATTGGCATCGAGAGAAAGACGCAGGGTCTCTGCCTCAAAATCACGCTGGTAGTCCAGCCGGATCTGGCCCGCCACCTCATCCGTGCGCGTCAGATTAAAGGTCGCCGTTTGCTGGTCGCCTTCATCCCGCAAGCTGCCTTCGGCATCGAACGCCACGGGCTGATCCCCGATCACACCGGACGCGACTGTCACGCCGTTCAGGCGTAGCCCCACCACCACGACGGTGAGCGGCGCCCGCGGCCATTTGATCTCGACCGGCCCGGATTCCTCGTCCTCTGGCGGTTTCTCTTCCGGTCCCGGATTGGGCGCACGCAAGACCTGGACATTGCTTGCCACCAGCTTGGTGATCGCCAGTTCGCCTTTCAGAAGGCGCGAGGGCACCCAGCCCATGGAAATTCGCTCTGCCCGCAGCCAAACACCGTCGCCGTCGGCGACCGCCAGACCAACCAGGTCGGTAGCGCCTTCCTTATCCTCTTCCACGCCCTCTACAGTGATGACCAGCGAGCCTGGCACGTTGATCCGGTCCAGGGCGAACTGCACCAGCGAGTTTTTCAACCCCAGCAGCGAAAACCGCGCTGTGGCATTGTCGGGCACCAGCATGCCGACGGTGAACACCAGAACGACGATCAAGAACCGCATCAGAACGCCTGCCCGATGGAAAAGTAGACCTCAAACTTGTTGTCGACCCTACGCGGATTGAGCGGCACACCCACATCCACGCGGATCGGTCCGATCGGCGAATAGTAGCGCAGGCCGGTGCCGGCCGCGTACTGAACCCCTTGGGAGAAGGTGGGCGCCACCGTATCCGCGACAGAGCCGGCCTCCAGAAAAACCACCGCCCCCACATCACCAAAAATCCTGGCACGCATCTCGGCGCCCGCTTCGACGACAGACAGGCCGCCGGTCGGGTCGCCTTGTGAGTCCAGAGGTCCGATAAAATACTGCTGATAACCGCGCACCGACCCGCCGCCGCCGGAATACAGGCGCAGCCCGCCGGGAACGTCCGAAATGTCCCCCGCCAGGATGGAGCCGACCCGCCCGCGAATGGCGAACACAAAGCGGTCCTCGTCATCCAACGCTATATAAGTGGAGCCGGTAAGATTGGAGCTTAAAAAGGACGTAAATTCGCCGGCAAAGGTGCCGACAAATGGTGTCACCTGCGCCTGGCTGCGGATGCCGCTGGTCGGGTTAAGAATGTCGTTCGATGTATCGTATTCCATAAATGCTGGAATACCGCCCAAAATCGCCAGCCCGCTGGCATTGCTTGTGCTCGAACTCCGTAACCTCGATCAGTCCGCCTGCGCCCACGCGCAGGTGTGGCGTCAGCTCCCGTTCCAGGCCCGCGCTGATCGTGCCGCCCGTCTCGTCAAAGGCATCGCTTTCGATATGGCGCAGTGAGAGCCCGGCGATCAGGTCCTGGCCTGGCCGCTTGTATTGCGGTTTACGAAAGCGCGTCTCCGCCCTTTGGTCTTCCGCGCTGGCTTCGAGCAGTTGATTGACCGTTTCGTTCGCCCCAAAAAGATTGCGGTGTTCGAAGTCAAGAAGCACGCCCGGGCCCTTGTCGGTGGAATACCAAACCCCCGCTTCAAACGTGCGGAACGGCCGCTGTTCCATCACCACGGATACCGGGGCCGTATCGCCTTCCGGTGGGGTGTCGGGCAGGGTGACGGAACCGGCGTTGAACAGCCCTGTCCCGATCAGCTCCTGCTGGTATTCCGCCAACTGCGTCGCATCCACCGTATCGCCCTCTTTCCATGGCTGATAGGTGCGAAGGTAGGCTTCGTCCACATCGGGAATGCCTTCGAAAGATACGTCCCCGAAATCAAGTTTCGGGCCCGCCTTGAAGGTTGAGTGCACCGCGATCTCCGCCTGCTCCAGATCGGCGACGGCATCGCGATCGGTCCGGGCGGCGTAGGGGTAGCCGTTCCGCCGGAGAAACCGCCGGACCGCCGATTCCGCGAGCAAAATTTCTTGGGCAACGGCCGTCTCGCCGACGGGGGAACCCAGGTCGCGAATGTCCGGGAGGGGGGGCCGTGCGTTCGGCGGGCGATCGGGAATGCCGATCGTATGCTGCGACAGGATGAACGGGCGGCCGGGATCGATCGTCAGGGTGACCGTCGCGGAGACATCGTCTTCGGCAGGCTGCACCTCGGACGATATCTTGGCCTCGTAATAGCCGAAGGACTGGAGCACCCGCTTTGCCAGGTCGTGATCGCCTTCCGCCCGCCGCCGCAGCAAGGGAATGCTTGGCGCGCCGGCTTCCTGGAAGCGATACAGGTACAGCGCGCTTTCCAACGTGTCCGTGATCTCCTCATTCGGTGAGCCGTCCAGGCTGACGTCGTAAGAGCAGCATATTTTATCCTGTGCGTTCTCTGCGGACAAAGCGTCCTCTTCAGGCTGACCGTTCTCCTGGGACAGTGCGGGCTGTACCGACACACCAAAGACGACCGCCATCAAGATAAGCAACCAAAGCAGAGGCGAAAATTTCAACACGGACCCGCTTTACGCCGAACCCGTGGGGTGGCCGTTTCCGTGCATTCCATTGTTCCTGTTCAAAACCGAGTAAAGCTTCTGATCATTGTTGTGGGCCATAGGGCTTTGTTCCAACCTTACATAACGGTACTGACGACGGATCGGCACCAGACCATATCATGCATTCTTGCCGCACCGTATTTCGGGCCGGAGCGTCCGGCCTCCCGAGCCTGATGCGCCATCCACCTAGCCTTTTTTTGGATAATGGGCCAGCGGACTTCGACCACCGGGGTCTGGCTGCTTGATCTGGGAAGAATTTTCCGAAGAAACGTTCCCGAGCGAGGATCTACACCAAATTGCCATATGTTCAATTCAACTGGCGATCTCTGTCCTCAACATCTGACTTGGGGTCGCGCCTGCCGGGATCGCCCCAGCCGCCACCGCCGCCTGACTGCACATAGAAGATGTCGCCGGGCTGGACCGGTACGCCGACCAGCTTACTCTTTAGCCGGGTCTCGCCACCGTCCGCCGCATGGCGGAGGCGGTAGTCGTGGGGCGCGCCATCCTTGCCGCCCGCGATGCCGCGCGCGCCATGCCGGATGCCGTCGCCGGCGGTGTTGGCGCGGGCGGGGCCGGCGGTCTCCACCTGCATCTCCATCACGGCGCCCAGGCCGCCCCGGTATTGGCCTTCGCCGCCGGAGCCCGGCCGGAACTCGTGGCTTTTGAACAGCAACGGAAAGCGTACCTCTGCCACCTCGACCGAGCCGAACTTCAAGCCGCCGGCCGAATGCCATTCGCCGGCGCAATGCCAGCCGTCGCCGTTAATGCTGCCGCCGCCGCCCGGCCGCGCATGGAACATGTGCCAGATGAAGCGCTTGCCCGTGCGCGGGTCGTCTCCCTGGATCGCGAGGCGCAGGCGGCGGCCCCAGCCGCCCATCGCCCGTTCCGGAGTTGCCTGGCTAAGGGCAACGATCACCGCCTCGATGATCTCGTTGCCGCAATGACTGGTGCACATGGTGACGGGCAGGCCCTCGTTCGGCCAGACGATGGTGCCCTGTTGCAGCTTCACCGTCAGCGGCCGGATGGTGCCGCTGTTTTTCGGCGTCGCCGGGTCCAGCAGGAAGGAAAAGGCCATTGCGATAGCGGACTGGGTGTTGGCGTGGCTGGAATTGACGAAGCCGCGGCTTTCAAAGTCGGAGCCGGTCATGTCGATCTCGATTGCCTCGCCGGCAACCGTGACCTTCGCGTGGATCTCGATGTCTTCCCGGCCGAAGCCGTCATCGTCGAGCCAAGCGGAGCCTTCATAGACGCCGTCAGGCCATTCGGCGATCGCCGCGCGGGCCTGGCGTTCGGCCCCGTCCAGAATTTGTTCGACCGCGGCGGTGACGGTGTCCGCACCGAAATCGGCGAAAAGAGCCTCCATCCGACGCTCGCCCAGGCGCACGGAGCCGAGTTGTGCGGCCAGATCGCCGCGGAAATCGCGGGGGAGGCGAACGTTCAGCGCCAGCATATCCAGCAGATCATCGCGGCAGACCCCCCGGTCGTACAGCTTGATCGGCGGCAGGCGGATGCCTTCGTGAAAGATCTCTGTCGCTTCGGGATTGTAGGCGCCGTGAGTCGTGCCGCCGATGTCGGAGTGGTGGGCGCGGTTGACCGTCCAGAACAGCAGTCTCTCGCCCGCGAATACGGGCACGAACGCCGTCACGTCCGGCAGATGGGAGCCGCCGCGATAGGGGTCGTTCAGAAGATAGAGATCGCCTTTTTGCACTTGTCCGTCAAAGCGTTCTACCACTTCCTTCAGCGCCCAAGTGAGGGCGCCGACATGCACGGGGATGTGTTCCGCCTGCGCCACCAGCCGGACCTCTGCGTCGCAAAGTGCGGTGGAGAAGTCGCGCGATGAGTTCAGGATCTGGCTGTAACTGGTGCGCAGCATCGCCTCGCCCATCTCCTCGACAATGGCGGTCAGCCGGTGCTGAATAACCGAAACGGTGATCGGATCGGGCGTGTTGTCGAGAGAGGCGGTTGGCATCAGGAAACTCGGTGGTTCAGGGGTTGGATGGGCGGGGGCGGAGCGATCGGAGGCGGAAACGTGCCCGGAAGCGTGCCGACGATCAAGCATGCATGTAACGACTTCCCTTGAAAACCAGGAACGAGACCGGGGAGGTACGCTTTACCTGCGCGAATTCCGCTCCCCCGGCGGTGGTCCGTATTCCAGATGGGCGGCCTCGGCCTTTCCCTGGCGGCGTCTGCGTCTCCCATGAATCTTGGCCCAGCACCACCGTCCGCCTGCCTTGAACGGCCAGAATACGGCGGAGAGCAGGGTGGCGACCGCGATGCCGATCAGAAACCCTTCGAGCTGATCGACCAGGACCAGGTTGAGCGCGTTTCGGAGGAACTCGGTCGCGGCGTCGCCGGTGACGAACAGACGGGAGAGTGTGTCCGTCGTCCAGTCCGTAATATCGTAGACCACGGCGTAGGATGCCTTTGGCTCCTGCACGCGCCAGACATAAACCGCCCCGGCGCCAAGGCCGACAAGGGTGCGGATTGAGGGGAAGGACATGGGTGAAGGCGCTTCGGGTCAGGCGATCAGGGCTCGCTCAATGCAACATTCCGCCGTCGATCAGGATGATGCGGCCGGTCACATAGGCGGAGAGATCCGTCACCAGAAACTCCACGACGCCGGCGCAATCCTCGATCGTGCCTTCGCGCTGCAGCGGCACCTTTTCCCGCGCGACGGCGGCTCGGTCGCCGAGGCGGCCGGTGCGGATGATGCCGGGTGCGATGGCGTTGACGTTGATGTTGAAGGGGCCCAGCTCCTGCGCCAGCGCGCGGGTGTAGTGAATGATGGCCGCCTTGGCGGTGCCATAGGGGTGGTAGGCGCCCCTGGCATCCACGCCGGCGGTCGAGGACACAGTCACGATCCGACCCCCGCCCGCGGCTTTCAGGTGCGGAGTCGCGGCCATGCAAGTGTACATGCAGGTCTTGATGTTGATATCCATCGACTCGGGTCAACATTTCCTCCGGCGTGTCGGAGGGCGTGCCGGTCGTCACCTGGTCCAGCACCTCGTTGGAGCCGCCGGCGCTGCTGCTGCTCTGCTCATCGGCAAACAGGACCGTGCCGCCGCCGGCGTTCGCCACGACGATATCGAGCCGCCCCATGGCGGATGCGATTTCGTCGATTGCTTTCTTGGCCGCCGCCCGGTCGGTCAGGTCGGCCTCCAGACCCATGGAGCGGACGCCAAGCGCCTCACATTCGGCCATCACGGTCGCGGCCGTGAGTTGTTCGCGTTCAAAGGCATAGACCTCTGCCGCGCGCAAATTCCGATCAATGATCGCGACGTCCGCCCCCAGCCTGGCGAGGCGCAGCGCATATCCCCGTCCGAGCCCGCGGGCGCCGCCGGTGATGAGGGCCACTTTACCCTGCAGTTTGCGTTCGCTCATGATAGTCTCTCCACGGTTGATCCTGCCACTTGTATTGGCCCTGCCAATGTCCGGCCATTGAGTGATTGCGGTATTGGAACATTTAACCAGACCACGGCGCGAGGGAATACCTAACTGGTGAGAACGCTGCGCAATCTCCTGCTCGGCCTGCTGTTGGTCCTGGCAGTTGCGCTCGGCGCGCTGGTGGTGTGGCGCGTCTCGGTGCTGGAGGCGGCCGGCGAGTATGCCCTGGCGTATTATGGGTTCGATCAAGCCTCACTGGCGGTCACGGAGGTTGACCTGCACCGGATCGTTGCCGAGAACGTCGACCTTGGGCCGGACCTGCCATCGGCGGACCGGGTGGAATTGCGGTTTCAACCCCTCCGTCTCGTGCGTGGGGAACTCGAACGAGTGGTGGTTACAAAACTTCAATTAGTCGTACAAAATGCTGACGATACAGAGCTGAATACGCTTGTTTCTTCGGAGAACTTGGGCACAACGCCAGCGGAACCGGCGACCAATGATCCACTCGTTCTGCCGTCCAACCTTCCCCCTGTTGAACTGCGGGATGCGGAAATCCAATTCCGCGGAACACCCGCCGGTAACGGCGTTCTGAAACTGACGGGCGAGGTGACCCCTGGTGCGGCTGGCCTCACGGCCGATATCGACGGCGACCTTCATACGGCCTATGCGACGGCGGCGCTGAGCGTGCGGACAGAGGAGCGGGACGGCGCGAATCTGGTTGTACTGGAAAGTACTGGGGAAGCCGACGCTTCGGCGCTTTCCGAGGCCGGAGCTTTGGCAGAGCGGGCGGCTGCGTTGCTGAAACAGGGCAGGGTCCGGTACGTGCTGACCGGCCAGATCGCCGCGCCGCAAGAGGCGGTACTGGACAGTAAAGCCTGGCTGGCCATGCCTTTTGCCCTGAAGGCCCGGCTGGACCTGGACAAAGTGCAAAGTCCATTTGCCGATGAATTCCTCTCCGGGACCCTCCCGCTGCGGGTCGAGGGTGACGGCAGCGCCATCGCGCTCGTGCTGCCCACGTCCGCCTCGGTAGCCGTGACCGGGGTAACGGCGGAAACGCTGGAGCGAATCGCCCTAGATCTTCCGCCGGTGCAAGCGCTGACGGTCGATATTGAACAGGCCGAAGCCTCCGTGGCTCTCGCCGATGGTGTCATCACCGGCGATTGGACGGGTTCGGTGTTGGCCAGCGCCCGGCTGGCAGAGGGAGAGGCGACGCTCACGTTCGACGCCGCAGGCGAAGGCCGGGCTGCGACGGTACGGCTGCACCAGGCAAGAATGCAGGCACGCTCGATCCCCATCAGAGTGGGCGAAAACAGCGGGTACGCGGACGTGGTCGATATTGAAGTTGCCGGTTCAGGATCTTTTGATAACCCTCAGAAATTCAACGGTACTGCATCACTGTCTGCGAGCGGCATCACCACATCGGCCGCAGCGCTGGATCGGCTGGAAGCAGCAACGCCGTTCGATTTCTCCGGCCCAGTGTCGGCGCCGATACTCAATGCCGATGGCCTGTCGGCGACGGCGACGGGGCTAAGCGTGCCGGACGCGGCGGCGTTCGTGGAGCCGCTCGCCCTTACGGCAGATCAACTCCGCTACGAAAGCAACGCCCTGTTGGCGCAACTCGTCGTGGCGCCGGGGCAGGGCGAGGTGATGACGGGCAAGGGCGCGAAACCCGTTTCTGTTGCCTGGGAGCGAGCGGCAGCGGAGATCAATGCGCAGGGAATACAGGAACCACAACCGATAGTCGGTGGCGGCGTATCGCTGACAGGTGTTGCGGCCACGGTGCCGGAGGCGGACATTCGCATTTCAGACGCCGCCGTGACATTACCGTTCGCAGATGGACCGGTGTCGCTGACGATGAATGTCAGTGACTTGCTCCGCCAAGGCCGATTCACGCCCGTGTCGCTCCGGCTGGAAGGCGAGAGGGCTGGGAACGCGGTCAAGCTTTCCGGCGATGCCTCTATGCACGGGGGCAGCGCCCGCGTCCCCCTGATGCTGACCGCCGATGTGAAGCGGCAGAGCGCCGACGTCCGCTACGGGCCGGCGGCTTTCTCCTTCATGCCGGGCGCCCTTCAGCCGAAAAACCTATCTTCATCTCTCAGGACTATCCAAGAAGTAACAGGGAAAGTTACCGTGTCCGGAACCGCTGGTATCGATCCTGCGCAGGCGCCGAGCCTGACAGCGCGGGTTGTTCTCGAGGATGTTTCCGCCAACCTGAGCGGTGTTCAGGCCGAGGGGTTGAGCGGAACCATCACCCTGCCGTCGGTGCGGCCGCTCGCGACCGCCGGCGAGCAGACGCTGACGCTGCGCCGGGTGGTGGCAGGGGTGCCGCTGGAGAATGTGCGGGCCATTTTCGCCATCCCCAAGGGTAGCCGTGGCCAGACGATCGTTCTGCGGGAGGCCAGCGCCGACCTTGCCGGGGGAACGGTCACGGTTGGGCGGGCGGAGTACCGAGACGGGGCCGCCGATCTGCAGGTGGAAATTGCCGCGCTGCCGCTGGAGCGGTTGCTGCGGGAATGGAAGATCGAGGGTCTGAGCGGCACCGGTCTGCTTTCCGGCACGGTCCCGGTCCGCATCCGGCCGGCCGGCATCGCCATCGGGAACGGGCATCTGGACGGACAGCAGCCGGGCGTGCTTCAGGTGAATTTCGGCGCCGCCCGGGACACGCTCACCAGCGCCGGCGAGCAGGTGGAGCTGGCGGTGCGCACGCTGGAGGATTTCCACTACAAGGTGCTCAGCCTCGACGTTTCCAAGCCGCTGGACGGGGAATTAAGTCTGGCCATCCGCCTGGAAGGCAACAACCCTGCGGTTCTCGACGGACATCCGTTCGTTTTCAACATCAATCTGAGTGGCAGGCTGGAGCCGATCCTGGAGGCTATCCAGGCCGGCGAGCGCATCAGCGCCGACCTATTGAGGGGCGGTCTCGGCCAGTGAGGGTCTGAAAACTCCGATTCCGGCGCATGGTTTCTTTGATGCGAAACGCTCGCCATACTGTATGATCGTACGGAAAGCATGCCGAGCACGAGGTTCGTTAAGGATGATCAGCCGACGACTGTTATTGGCCTGCGCCGGACCGGCGCTGCTGTTGCTCGCCTGTCAGCCCACGGTGAAGGTTGAAGCGCCGAAAGAGCCGATTACCATTAACCTGAACGTAAAGATCGACGCGGAAGTCCGTGTCAAGCTGGAAAAACAGGCGGAGCAGGATATCCAGAACCGGCCGGATATTTTCTAATGCTCCAAAGCGCGCACAGAAAGGATACGGCAATGGGGTGGATAGCGAAAATTTTTGGGCTGGCAGTGGTGGTCGTCACGTTCGCCTTGGCGCAGCCGGCCACGGCGCCGGCGCAAACGCTTCTCGATCAGTATCGCAAAGACGGCGTCATCGCCGAGCGCTATGACGGCTATCTGGAACTGCGCGGCGCCGGGGCTCCGGCGGGTGCGGTGTCCCTTGTCCGGGATGTGAACGAGCAGCGGCGGGAGGTCTATGAAAAGCGCGCGAGAGAGGAGAACGTGCCGGTCGAAGAGGTCGGCAAGCTGTTTGCGAAGAAACTCGCAGAGCAAGGCGCACCGGCAGGTACTTACTTCAAGCTGCCGGACGGGAGCTACAAGCGAAAATAGGGAATGAAGGCTGCACGCGGGCGGAAGAATATGGTGAATACGGTCGCAATCGGTGAAGGCCCACTCAGCGACAGCGGCATGGGCCGGGCTGTTTCGACAGACACAGCGGAGGCCGCCGAATTTGTCCGTCGGGCAGAGGCGCTGCCGGAATGGCTGCCGCAGGCAATGCACGAAGCCAAAGGCTTGCTCCTGGTTCGCGGGCTGGACGGCATGACCGTCAATCCCGACTTGCTGGTGCGGCTCAGCCGCCTGTTCGGCGCGGAAGTGGAGGACTATCGCGGCACCCTGACGGCCAGCCATCAGGTGCACCCCACGGTGCCCGAAATCTTCGTCGTGTCGAACACGCCGCCCTTCGACCGCGCGCCGCCGGCGCTGCCCGACCCGCCGCGCCTGGCCGATGGCGGCCTGCCGGTCCAGTTTCCGCACCGGCGCGGCTGGCATACGGACCAAAGCTACCGGCGGCCGCCCCCGGACGTTTCCTTGTTTTATTGCGTGCGTCCGGCGCCCGGGGATCAGGCGCAAACGCTCTATGCGGATGGCGTCGGCGCATACGAGGCCCTGCCGCCGGACTTGACGGAAATCGCCGACGGTCTTGTCGGCATCCACGCCCGGCCGAACACCGGCCGGACGGAGGCGGACGCACGCCGCGGCGCACGGCCGAAGCCGGTCGTACCGCACCGGCGCCCGCAGCGCCAACCGGTTGTCAGGCGGCACCCGGTGACCGGGCGAAAAGCGCTGTTCCTGTGCGAGGCGGGCCAGATGGACTGGATCGACGGCCCGTTCGAGGGCCTGCAGCCCGGCCCGGACGGAGAAGGGGCACGGCTGCTTTACCAATTGATGAGCCACTACACAGCGCCGCGGTTCGTGTATGCGCACGAATGGCGGGCGGGCGACCTGATCATTTACGACAATCGCTGCACCATTCATGCGGCCACCTGGTTCGATGCAGAGAAACACGACCGGATTATGTGGCGCACGACGATCCGCGGCAATCCGGGCGCGGAATATGCGGGCGAGGCGCCAAGCTGGATTCCGCGCCCGACGGCGTAAGGTCACCAGCAACATAGCCGGCAAGCACGGACGCCGGCACGCAACGGATTACTGGTCCAGGAGGCTCGGCAGGTAGAGCACGATGTCCGGAAAGATCATCAGCAGCGCCACCACGACCAGATCGGCGACCAGAAAATACAGAATGCCTTTGAATATCTGAGTGGTTGTTGCGAGGTCGCCGACCACACCCTTGATCACGAACACGTTCAGGCCGATTGGCGGCGTAATCATGCCGATCTCCAGGAACTTGGTCAGGACCACGCCGAACCAGATCAGGTCGATGTTGGCGTCGTTGAGGATCGGCAGCAGCACCGGGATGGTCAGCAGCATCGCGCCCAACGGCTCCAGGAACATGCCCAGCACCAAGTAAATCGCCGCAATGCCGATCAGCAGCATCACCTCGTCCGCGCCGATGGAAATGACCAGGTCGGAGAGGAAGTTCGCCGTGCCGCTGAGCGCCAGAAAACGCGTCAGCAGGTTCGCGCCGATGGCGATGACGAAAATGGCGGCGGTGGTCTGAATCGTCTCGAGCAGGGCGTCCTTGAACATTTCCCAGGAAAAAGCGCGCTTGGCGAGGGCGATGACGAGTGCCATTGAGGCGCCGACCGCCCCTGCCTCCGTCGGCGTAAAGATGCCGCCGAACAGCCCGCCGAACACCCCTAGGATCAGCAGCAGCACCGGCCAGGTGTCGAGCAGGGAGCGGAAGCGGTCGCCCCAGGAAGACACCTCCGTCACCGGCGGGGCGAGCGCCGGGTTCAATTTGGTGCGGATGTAGATAACGGCGATATAGCCGAACGCCGTCAAGATGCCTGCGCCGACACCGCCGATGAACAGCTTGCCGATCGGCACCTGCACAAAGATGCCATAGAGGATCATCAGGATGGAGGGCGGGATCAACGCTCCGATGGTGCCTGCGACCGCAACCGTCCCGGTGGCGAGCGTCGCATCGTAGTGCTGCCGCATCATCTCCGGCACGGCGATCCGTCCCATGGCAGCGGCGCAGGCGACGCTGGAGCCCGTAACGGCCGCAAAGCCCGCCGCGCCGAAAACGGTGGCGATGGCGAGGCCGCCGGGCAATGCCGACAGCCACCGGCGGGCGGCGTCGAACAAACCCTTGGTGAGCCCGGCATGAAAGCAGAAAAAGCCCATCAGCAGGAACATGGGCACGCTGGTCAACGCCCATTTCGTGCCGAAATCATACGGTACGGCCGTCAGGATGCCCCACGCCGGCTTTATGCCGACCAGCGCCCAGATACCCGCAAACGACACTGCGACCAGCGAAATGCCGATCGGCGTGCGCAGCAGGATCAGCAACATCAGAACCGCGATGCCGAGCAGGCCGATTTCAAGCCGGTCCATCGCTTCGAGCCCTATTCGGCCAGGTGATCGCGGAAAGCGTCATGTTCTGTGCCGCCGAGGCCGTCCTTGCTTCCCGAGACGGCAACGGCAACGCGGTAGACCAGAACGGCGACGATGGCGAGAAAGCCGACGGGCAACAGGAAGAAAGTGGGCCAGATCGGCACCTTGTAGTCCTGCTCCATGATGAAGGTACCGAAGGTTGTCTTGTCGAGGGAATCGAGCCAGGACTGGTACATCAGAATGCAGAAAATGCCGGCCGCGATCAGCCAGGTCAGCACCGCCAGCATGCGCTGCATGCGGGGGCGCAGGAACTGCACCAAGACCTCGACCGAGATGTGCACCTGGCGCTTTTCGGCGAGGGCAAGCGGCAGGAACACGACGGCGGGCATGTAGTAATTGGAGACGATGGTAAAGGTTGCCGGCAACGGAAAGTTAAACAACTCCTTCAAGATCACGTCCAGGGTGATATGCAGCATCATCAGCGCCGCCGCCACGGCGCTGATCGCTGCGAGTACGTTCACCAAAACCGAGAGCGCCTTGCCGACTTGGTACACGATTGGCTCCTTTCCGCACACGCAGCCGCGGTCAACTGAAAAGCCTGAAACGCATGGGAAGAGCGTAAGGAAGACCGGCCCGGCTGCCTGGCCGGACCGTCCGAACCGTTACTGCATGCCGTAGGTGGCCGCGTCGAGCTTGCTCCAGATTTCGCGATGGAAGAGGTCGGCGACGGCGTCCTTGTCCGTATGATCGATTTCGCCGAGAAGGTCGCGCCAGCGCTGGATGTAACCCTCGAACGTCTCGATCTTCTCCGCCGCGTCGGTGATGCCGTAGTTCTTTTCGGTCTCGGCAGCGAGGGACTTCAGATCCTGCTCGATGAACTCATTGGTCAGCGCCACCAGTTCCGGGGAGGGTTCGAGAACCTCGATACCGTTTTCCGGCGCCTTCACGTCCAGGACGTGATCGCTAAATACCTGGAAGTCCACGGCAGTATGGGCGGCCGCCTCGCCGAACAGGTCGAGGATGACACGGCGCTGTTCGGTGGTGAGGCTGCGCCAGACATCGTTGTTCACCTGGAACTGGTTGCCGTTGTAAGTGCCGAGCGGCAGGCGCGTCACGTACTGGACCACGTCGGCGAAATTCAGGTTATAGAGTTCCGCGGCCGGGTGCAGGTTGGCATCGAGGGTGCCGCGGCTGAGGGCATCGTAGATGTCGTTGGCGGACATGGACATCTTGATCGCGCCGACATATTCCGCCCAACGGCCGAAGGCGGAGAAACTGCGGATCTTCTTCCCCTTCAGGTCTTCCGGCTTGGTCATGGGCTCGATGGTCTGCAGCATGTAGGGCGCGTTCGCCGTCATGGCCACGAAAGTGGAGCCTTGGGCTTGCGCTTCCTGCAAACAGGGGTCGCAGTTGAACATGTAGTCCGATACCGCAGCGGAAAGGACGATGCCATCCTTACCGAGCATGGCGAGGTCGATGATCAGATTGGTATCCGGCAATTCTGCTGGGTGGTACCCGGGGACAATCATGCCGACGTCGGCGACGCCATCGCGCAGGCCTGTCAGACTTTGTTTCAGGTTCAGCAGCGAGCCGTAATACGTCTCCGCCGTCAGCGCGCCGCTGGTCGCTTCCGGCAGACGGTCGGCGACGTATTTCATCGTTTGCGACCATGTGTGGTTCGGGGGCAGGCCGATCGCGAACGTTAACTCTCTAGCGGCAGCGGTCTGCGTGGCCGCCAGCGCCAAGGCGCCACAAAGCATTCCGCCAAAACGGGAAATACGGGACATAGGTTTCCTCCGGACGTCTGTGCGTCTGCTTATGTTCGAGGAACGGCAGAACTGCCGAACACAGAACATGACCAGCCTAACCGGGCAATGCCGGCAGGTCCAGCAGGGGCGCGTGTTGTTGGGCGCCATAGGCGTCGGCGTCGCCGGGGCCGCCAGCGCTGACCGGGCGTTGGATCGAAAACTTGATCGCGTTGGCGAACGGGTAGAACTCGAAGCCCAGCAGTTCGTTGTCGGAGACGTTGTAGAGTTCGCAGACTTTGGCCCGGTCGATCAGGCCGGCGTCGCGCACGGCTTCGAAATCCTCCTTCGAGGCGAACAGAATGTCGAACGTCACCACGAACGGCCCGGCATTCTTGGAACGGATCACCTCCGCCACTTCCGAAAGCATCCTCACGAGAGCCACTCCGTCCTGCCGAAATGCTCGGGATCATCGATTTCCATCAGATGGTAGATGTTGAACTCGTAGACCGGCCCGGCATCGATCTCGGCGGGGGAGAAGGGGAAGGCTATGTTGCCGGCGGTTGCCTGGCGCCCCGGATAGGCCACATGCAGGATGGCAGCGCGCGCCAAGCCACAAATTGCCTCCGCGATCTGGGGCGTCTCGCCGATGACGTCGATCAGCACACCCAGTTCGTGGGCAGGCTGTTTCACCGGCTCCCATGCGCCCATGACGCCGTCGAGGCCATAGCGGTGGAAGGTGACGGAATATTGGTCGTCGCGGACCGTGCCGGGCTGGCTCTCGCGGATTTTCTGCATCACTGTCTGCTGGATATCGTCGATCTGGGCGATGAAGCGCGGATCGCGGGCGCCACCGATGGTGATCTGCCGGTAGCCGGCGAGGCGCGCGCCCTCCAGCTTGACCGTGTATTTGTCGGCCTCGTGATAGGCGCTGCCGGTGACTTTGACCCGGCGCGGGTCGTGCTGCTCGAACACGGTCTTGGTGAGATCGACCGTGCCGCCGGGGCCTTTCAGCATCAGGGGATCGGTCTTTTCGTAGAAGGTGTGGGCGGAGACGCTCTGTATGGTGCAGGCCTTGTCCGGATGGGTGGGCTCCACCAGAAAATGATTGTCGCGCAGGCGGCCGAGAATCAGGTCACCGCCGCCGGTAGGTCTTGCCGCCAGGCTGCCGCATTCGACGATCTTGCCCATGTGCAGGGTCAGGCCGCGCGGATAGCCCTGCATGAGCGGCAGCGCGGCGATGTTGGCCACGTCCCAGGCGCGGCCGCCGATGATGATGTCGGGATTCTCGCGCAGCGCTGGCCAATAGGCCTCGCACCCCATCTGCGCCACGATATGCGAGGCGGCGTCGATATCGGCGGGGCTGAGCGGGTGGTTGGTTTCAAAGGTCTGGATGCGCTGGTCGGCGAGCGCATCCTGCACCACGCTCTTGTCCAGTTCGGTGCGAACCACGGCGACTTTGCGGGTGATGTTGAGCTCGGCCAGCACCTCGCGCAACAGCTTCAGCAAAAAATCCACCTGCATGTCGCCGCCCGCGCCGCCGGCCGAGCCGATGATCAGCGGTGCGCCCGCGTCGTAGCCCGCCTTGACCAGCAGTTTCAGGTCGCGCTTGGTCATGGCCTCGCCGACGAACGGCTTGCCGGTGCCGAGATAGTAGGGTCCGGGATCGCTGGAGCCCGCATCCGCCGCAATCAGGTCCACGCCCGCGGCAACGGCATCGTGCAGGCTTGCCTCGCGGAAGCCATAGCCCAGCATGCCGTTCGAGACGACGACGAATTCGTCGGCGGATTTCGGTTCGATCATCGTTCATCCTCCCATCCGGCCGGCGCCGCGATTTGGCTGGGTTACTGAAGTAGTCCCGTTCTGGGGCTTCGGAATGTTTCACAAATCGTCAAGCGGCGATCGGTTGCTCGCCCTTTACCAGGGTCCGGTGCATGACACGCGCCTGGGAGGGATCGACCTCGGTACGGGCGTGCAAGGTGCAGCGGTTATCCCACATCAACACATCACCCGCCTGCCAGTCGCTCTGGGTCCAGACATATTCCGGCCGGGTCGCTTGTTCCCAGAGATAGTCAAGCAGCGCTTCGCCCTCTTCGTTCGGCATCTCCAGAATGTGGCTGGAGGGTGCCGCGTAGCGGCGGCCCAGATAGAGCGCCTTGCGGCCTGTGCCCGGATGCACGCGCACCAGCGGATGCACCGGCCCCTCGACCTCCTCGTACCGGGTCGGCAGTGACTTGGTCGGGCGGGCACCCCCGGCGGTGTTGCGGCTCGCATCCTGTTTGGTATGTAAACCGCCGATCTTAGCCTTTACGTCATCTGGTAGGTTATCGTAGGCAAGATATTGATTGGCAAAGGATGTGTGGCCGCCGCCGTTTACCGGCACCCGCAGCGCATGCAGGATGCTGCCTTTGGGTGGACTGTCGACATAGGAGTTGTCGGTGTGCCACAGCAATTCCTGGCTGCCGCTGCCCGCGTGTTTCAGCGCGGGCTTTCCATCGTCGTCCAGGTTGGAGATTATCGAGATGCCGGGCAGGGCCGACACGCGGCCGGATTTCTCTGTGTAGCCGGCCTCCAACCAATAGGCACGGCTGCCGGTGGACTGGCTGCCGCCCAGAGCTTCCGCCATGGCGAGCAGGTGCTCGTCGCCGATAGACTGGCCACGGAACAGCAGAACAAGATGCTCTTGCCAGGCGCCATTGATGAAGGTGGCGCGCGCCGGCGTCCAGGCCTCCGAAAGATCAAAGCCGCGGACTTCCGCGCCAAGAGCCTTGCCGCTAGGAACTATTTCCATCTGGTGTTCTCCTTAAAAGCAGGCGGCGCCCTGGGTGACCGTGCGGTGCATCAGCCGGCGGTATCGGTCGCCGTCATAGGGGGCGGCCCGGTGCAACAGGCAGCGATTGTCCCACATCAGCAGATCGCCGACCCGCCAATGGTGATTGTAGACGAAGCGGTCTTGGGTGCACCAAGCCTCCAACTCCTCGATCAAGGCGCGGCCTTTTTCTTCCTGGCCCTCGATATAGGCCGCATGCTGCCCGATGAAGAGGCCCTTGCGGCCGCTCGGCGGATGGATTTGGGCGAGCGGCTGCGCGATCGGCGGCCAATTGGCGATTTCCTCGGCCGTGGCCGGTTTGCCGCTCGCCCGCAACTTGGAGTTGGGCCAGGAATGGACGACCTTTAGCTGGGCGAGTTCCTGTTGGCGGTCTTCCGGCAAGGCGTCGAATGCCATCAGGGTATTGGCGAACTGAGTCTCACCGCCTTCGCCGGGCACTTCCAGGCTGTAGAGGAATGTCGCGAGCGAGGGTTCACGGCGATACGACTTGTCGGAATGCCAATGCACGCTGCCTCTGGCGGCGATGGCCTGGCGCGGCACGCCGTTCTCGTCCATGTTCGAGACGACGTGGATCAGCGGAATGGCCGACGAGCGGTTGGACTGCACGTGCACGTCCAACTCGCCAAACTGCCGGGTCGCTTCCAACTGTTGCTCTTGCGTCAAGGACTGGTCGCGGAAGCAAAGCACGTGATGCCGGTCGAAGGCACCACCGATGCGCGCCTTGGTTTCAACGTTCAGCGGTTTCGTCAGGTCGAGCCCGACGATCGCCGCACCGAGCACGGGCGATAAGGGTTCGACCGTGAAATCCTGAGTGTCTAAATCCAGAGTGGCGGAATCCTGCATGGCATTTCCTCATTCGCGTTCAGGTCACGGTAGACCCGCGACACGGCATCGCCAAGCACCTTTCAATCGAGGCGGATCGAGCAAGAGGTTCTGGCGTTCGGCGATCTTGCTCCCGCCTGTTTGGGACCTGATTGCGACCGTAAACGGCCTGCTCGACGCAAGGACCGATGCTGATTAATGCCCATCGTCTCTGCAGCAGTGCAAAAACCGGGGCAGATTTCTGAACTCACCGAAAATCCCCAATCCGCGCACAGGTCGCCTGAGATGATGGCGGGCGGGTGCACGGCCGTCGCGACGCCGCCCGCCCTCAATGATATCCCTCGCCCGGCCGCACCTTGCCGCGGAAGGTCCAATAGACGAAGACGGTGTAACCCAGAATCATCGGCAGCAGGATGACCGTGCCCACCAGCATCATCCACTGCGAAGCCGGTGCGGCGGCGGCTTCCCAGACCGTGATCGACGACGGCACCAGATAGGGCACGTTGCTGATGACGAGGCCGGCAAAGCCTGTCAGAAACAGGCCGATCGCAGCCAGGAACGGCATGACTTCTTTACCCCTGGCGAGCGACCACCAGACCAGATAGGCGCAGGCCGCCGCGGTCGCCGGAATGGGTGCTAGATAGACCATGTTCGGAAACGAGAGCCAGCGGTCGGCGATGCGCCCGAACTCCAACGGCGTCCAGATACTGACGACGACCATGGCGCCGACGACCACCATGAGGAGGGTCCGCGCGAGCGACCGGGACCGGGTGGCTACGTCTCCCGCCACTCGCATGTTCAGCCAGCACGCGCCGAGCAGCGCATAGCCCGCCACCACGCTCAGGCCGGTAAATATCGAAAACGGCGTGAACCAGTCGAAAGTGCCGCCGGCAAACCGTTGATCGACGACAACGATTTCCTCCAGAAAGCCGCCCAGCACCAGCCCTTGCGTGAAGGCCGCAATGGTGGAGCCACCGGCAAAGGCGAGGTCCCATAGGCGATGGCGGGGCTTGGCCACCCACCGAAACTCGAAGGCCACGCCCCGGAACACCAACGCCAGTAGCATAACGATGATCGGCAGATAGAGCGCGGGCATGATAATGGCATAGGCCAAGGGAAACGCCACGAACAGGCCGGCGCCGCCCAGCACCAGCCATGTCTCGTTGCCATCCCAGAAGGGAGCGACCGAATTCATCATCGTGTCCCGGGCCGACTCTTCCGGGAACAGCGGGAACAGGATCGCCAGGCCCAGGTCGAAACCGTCCAGAATGACGTACAGGCAGACCGCGGTTCCGATCAATGCGGCCCAGATGACGGGCAGCCAGGTGGCGGTATCCTCCACGGTCAGTCCCTCCCGCTGATTGCGTCTCTGGCCGCGCCGGTGGCCGCGGACATCGGCCGATTGGCGACAGCGCCCTCGGCCTCGCGCGTCTCTCCGGGGCCTCCCGCCGGCCCTCTGACGATCAGGCGGTTGATATAGAAAATGCCGATCCCAAACACGCAGGTATAGACGATGACGAACAGGACCAGACTGGTCAGGACGGTGTTATAGGCCACGGGCGAGGCGGCATCGATGGTGCGGAGGATACCGTAAGCCACCCAGGGCTGGCGGCCGCTCTCCGTCACCCACCAGCCGGCCAGGACCGCCACGAAGCCCATCGGCCAGACGAACCGCATCGGATTCGTGAACCATCGGGTTTCGAACAGGCGTCCCTTCCACCAGAGCCAGGCGCCCACCACGCCGATCAGGATCATCAGCATGCCCAGGCCGACCATCACGCGAAAGGCGAAGAAGACGGGCTTGACCGGCGGTCGGTCTTGGGGCGCGACGTCTTTGAGGCCGTCAAACTTGCCGCTGAGCGAATGGGTGATCAACAGGCTTGCCAGGTTGGGGATGGCGATCTCATAAAGATTTTCCTCCCGCTCCTCGTCGGGCCAGGCGAACAGCACCAGATCGCCGGTTTCGCTGCTGTCCCAATGCGCCTCTATCGCCGCGATCTTGGTCGGCTGGTATTTGGCTGTATTGAGCCCGTGCTGGTCGCCGATCAGCAATTGCAGCGGCGCCAGCAGAATGACCATGCCCAAACCCATGCGGATCATGGTTTTCGCCTCGTCGGGAAAACGGCCGGCGACCCAATAGCGCGCGCCGACCGCCAGGACCACGAGCGACGTGGTCAGATAGGTCGCCGTGAACATATGCGCGAAGCGGTACGGGAAGCTGGGGTTGAAGATAACTTCCAGCCAATCGACCGGATAGGCGATGCCGTCGATCACCTCGTGGCCCGCCGGCGTCTGCATCCAACTGTTGGCCGACAAAATCCAAAAAGCCGAAAGGGCGGTGCCGGCCGCAACAATGATCGCCGACGCGACGTGCAGGTTCGGCGAGACGCGCTGCCAGCCGAACAGCATGATCCCCAGGAATGAGGCTTCCAGGAAGAAAGCGGTCAGCACTTCATAGCCGAGCAGCGGTCCCATGACATTGCCGACCACCACGGAAAATTCCGACCAGTTGGTGCCGAACTGGTAAGACAGCACGATGCCAGAGACGACGCCCATCGCGAAAGAGACCGCAAAAATCTTGGTCCAGAACCGGGCGAGCCTGTGCAAATGGTCTGCGCCCGTCATACGCCAGCGAATGAGCAGTGTTGCGATGAACGCAGACAAACCAATAGTAAAGGTCGGAAAAACGATATGAAATGCAATCGTAAAGGCAAACTGAATTCTGGCTAAAAGAACCGCGTCCGCATCCATTGGACTTTCTCTCCTGGATTTCGCGTGCAGAAATTGCCGACCGTGGATTAGAAATGACGCTTGGGTATGATAACTTAAACCCGGCCAAAGCGTCGCGCCACAGATTGAAAGCCCCGGCCGGCCATCAGCCATCGGCAATACAGCCGTTCAGTGGTAGACATGATTAGCCGATCACTGAACCCACAAAGAGAACCCCATGGCAGACCAGCTTGCCCCCGACGCCGTACAAATCGACACCGGCGCCTCCACACTGCTGTGCGAAATCCGCGACCGGGTGGCGATTATCACCTTGAACCGCCCGGAGATGCGCAATGCGATGGGCGACGAGATCACGCCCTTCATCCGCGAACAGATCAAAGAACGGGGCCGGGACGAGAGGGTCGGGGCGATTGTTCTGACCGGCGCGGGCACGGCCTTTTGTGCGGGCGGCAACGTGAAGGGCATGGGCGGCAACCGTAAGACCGAAATGACGCCGGAAGAGCGGATTGCCGATCTGAAATGGCGGCAGCGCGGGCTGACGGGCGCCATCCGCGCCGTGCGCAAGCCCACGATTGCGGCCCTGCCGGGTGCGGCGGCAGGGGCGGGCATGGCGCTCGCCATGGCCTGCGATATCCGCATTGCGGCGGAGAGCGCCTTTCTGACCACCGGTTACCGGCACGTGGCGCTCTCCGGTGACTATGGCATCGCCTGGATGCTGACCCAGCTTGTCGGCACGTCAAAGGCGCGGGAATTAATGTTTACGGCCGAGCGGGTGAGGGCAGGGGAGGCGCTACGACTTGGACTCGTCAACAAGGTCGTGCCCGATGCGGAACTGCAAAGTGCGGCGTTCGCAATGGCGAAGGACATGGCAAGTGGTCCCGCCGCTGCGATGGCGGCGATGAAGGACAATCTGGACGATGCCGTCACCATCGACTACGAAACCGCGCTCGACCGGGAGGCGGAGCGGTTGGTGCCGCTGTCCGCCCACGCCGATCATCACGAGGCAGTGCGTGCCTTCATTGAAAAGCGGAAACCGAACTTTCAGGCGGGCTGAGCGGTGCCAGAGCGCTAAGCGACAATCGCGTCCGCCGCCGCCTTTTCGTCCGCCGTCAGGGTCCATCCGGCCGAGGAGACGTTGCTTCCAATTTGCTCCGGCTTGGTCGCGCCCGCGATAACGCTGGCCGTCGCAGGCTCTGCCAGCAACCACGAAAATGCCAGTTCCAGCAGCGTGTGCCCGCGCTCGCTGGCGAACGTATCCAGTTTTTCGACCTTGGCCCAGTTGGCGTCGCTGATGTAACCCCGGTTGGCGAATTGCGGATTGTCTGTCAGCCGCGCGCCCTTCGGCATGGCGTCCCGCCGGTACTTTCCGGTGAGCAGGCCGCTCGCCAGCGGGAAATAGGGCAGCAGGCCAAAGCCGTATCTGCGGGCAACCGGCAGCACATCGGCTTCAATGCTCCGGTTCAGCATATTGTATTCTTCCTGGGCGGAGACGAAGCCGCCGATATTGGCCAATTCCGCCGCAAAGTGCGCCTCGACCATCTGCCAGGCCGGCAGGTTGGAGCAGCCGATGTAACGGACCTTGCCGGCACGTACCAGATCATCCAGGGCACGCAGGGTCTCGTCGATCGGGGTCAGCAGGTCGGGCTTGTGCAACTGATAAAGGTCGATCCAGTCGGTTTGCAGGCGCCGCAGTGAGTCCTCAACCGCCTGCATGATCCATTGGCGCGAGCCGCCGCGCTTGTTTCCTTCCGCATCCATCTCCCAGCCGAACTTGGTGGCCAGCACGATTTCCTTGCGCCGTGAGCCCATCGCTGCGCCCATATGCGTTTCCGAACCGCCGCCGCCGCCATACATGTCCGCCGTATCGAACAGTGTGATGCCGGCGTCAAAGGCGGCATCGAGCACGGCCTTGGTGCCGGCTTCGTCTAGCTTCATGCCGAAATTGTTGCAGCCGAGGCCGACGGTCGAAACACGCAGGCCGGAACGGCCCAGATTGCGATATTCCATAGAAATTGGCTCCTCCCGGGGGCCCGACCAGGGTACATGGATGGCGGGCACTGGCTCACGCTAGCTGTAGCGGGAGCGCACGCGGTTTTCAACGGCGGGAGCGCCCGTTTCTTTCTGTGCCGGGCCGAACGCCAGTTCGGCGGCTGCGGGCCCGAGCCGCTTGCGGATGGCAGCGGGTGCTTTGAGCCCGAGCGATGCGGCAATGACGGCCCATGCCTCTGGCCAGGCCCGCATCAGGATCATGCGCATCGTATAGGCCATGGAATATACATAGGCGAACGGCAGGCTGGCCGGCCGGAAGCGGCGCAAAAAGCGAATGCGGCCGCGGTGTTTGAAATATTGAGAGAAGGGTGTGGCCGGGCGGTTCAAAGTGGGAGAGCCGATCGAAGTTCCGGCCCGGTGAAAAACATCAAACCCCTTGCAATAGGCGAGCGGCAGGTTGCCCCGGCGCATCGCCCAGTCCACTTCCTCATAATAAAGGAAGTAATCCTCCCGCATCGGTCCGACGCGCTCGTAAAATGTGCGACTGGCGACCATGCTGGCACCGGTGATGAAGTCTAATTCGCAAAAGGTCGGCGGCTCGACGGTTTCGTCGATCTTGCCCAAATTGTAGTTGCGGGTGACGCCGGTCTTCCAATTGATCAGGCCGCCGTCTGTCTGAATGAGGTCTGGCGGGTCTAGATAGTTCACGCGCCCGCCCATCAGGCTATAGGGGGTGCTGTCCGCCAGCTTTTTGGCCAAAATACCAACGGTTTCCGGCGCCACCAGGCTGTCAGGGTTCAGGATCCAGAAATGCTGAATGTCCGGGAATTGCGCAAGATAGGCAAGACCGATGTTCACGCCGCCCGCAAAGCCACAATTGAATTCGGCTTGAATCAGGCCGACCTGAAGGGCGGCCTCGCTGGCGGCCGGCGCCAGGTCCGGTCCGCCCTCCCAATAGGCGAGCGGCTTGGCGACGGGTTCGACGGCGAACGGCATTTCCGGCTGCATTTCACGAGGCGTTTCGCCGGTGATCCAGGCGCGAAGCCGCTGAACCGTGTCATCCGCGGAGGCGTTGTCGACCAGAGCAACTCTGAGTGGAGTTCCGGAATTTTGCGCGGAAGCGAGCAATGTCTCGGCGCAATCGACGGCATCCGAGCCGGAATTGAACGTGACGATCACCACTCCCACGGTTATCTCCGGCATACCGCTCTCTCTTTACACTTTGAATTCTGGCCTTTTGGCAGGATCGGAAAGACCGACCGCAGCGCGTGCCTATTAGCCTCACCGGCGTCCGAATTCAATTTGGCGTAATGGCGCGCCTTTGCGACTTATGGGTGCTATTAAATGGAAATTCGGTTGGTGCTAGCTGAAGTTTATAGCATATGACGACAACCCCAACGAGCGAAGCGTCCGGCAAGGCGCCCCATTTATTGGAGATCATTTATGAGCGAAGTTGATTTGACCGCGCCTGATTCCGTTCGTTCGCCAACGCTTGCGGTCATTCTCCCGCACTATAACGACACCGAACGGCTGCGCTCCACCTTGACCGCTCTTGTGCCCCAGGTACCGGGGCCGGATGTCGAGGTAGTGATCGTTGATAACAATACGCCGGGCGGTCTTGGCACTCTGCCGGAGGAATTTCCGGATTTCCGGTTTGTGCAGGAAAGCCGGAAAGGGGCGGCTTACGCGCGCAATCGGGGGGTGGCGGAGACGCGCGCGCCAAACCTGCTGTTTCTGGATGGAGACTGCCGGCCGTCGCCGGGCTGGCTCGCGCGGGCGCTGGAACTGGTCGGTGAGGACAAACTGGTCGGCGGTCGCGTCGATACGTTCGACGAAACACCCCCGCCGCGTTCCGGTGCCGAGGCGTTCGAGAAAGTCTTTGCCTTCCGTCAGCAGATGTATGTCGAGCAGAAGGGCTTTTCCGGCTCGGGCAACCTGCTGACGACCCGGCGCGTATTTGCGGACGCGGGACCGATGATTCACGGTCTTTCCGAGGATATGGAGTGGTGCTTCCGGGCGCGGGCAAAGGGCTACAAGATCTTCTATGACGACAACCTGGCGGTGAGCCATCCGACACGGCAGGACTGGCCGGCGCTCAAGCGCAAATGGCGGCGGATGACCGACGAAGGCTTCTATCTGAACGGGACCGGTCCAGGCGCACGAGTGCGGTGGTTCGTGCGCGCCTTCGCCGTTCTCGGCTCGTCGGTGGTGCACCTGCCTGTTTTGTTCCGATCGCCCAGATTGGCAAATTGGGTGGAACGCCGGCGCGCCGCGGGCACGATGCTGCGCTTGCGGGCGCAGCGTTGCATCTGGATGCTGCGCCAGGCACTCGGCATCGATACCGTCAATTCCTAATCCTAGCTGGCTTGATCGCGCCGCTTGGTCGCCTTGCCCTCAGCAATCGAATAAGCAATGAGTAGTAAAAAATAAGTCTGCCACCACAGGAAAGAGCAATCATGCAAGTAGCAATATTTGGTCTGGGTTACGTCGGCTTCACCGCGGCATGTTGTGTTGCCAGCGAAGGCCATCGTGTCATCGGTATCGATGTAAGCAAGGAGAAGGTCCGCAAGATCGGCGATGGCATTCCCCCGATTATCGAACCAGGCGTGGAAGAGATGCTGCAGAAGGGGCTGGCGGATGGGCTGATTAAAGCCGATACAGGCATCAATGGCCATCTGGACCAAACGGATATCGCCATTGTCTGCGTCGGCACGCCTTCCGCTGCGGATGGCTCGCATGAAATGCATTACATTATCGAGGTAACCCGCCAGATCGCGGCGGCCATCGATCCGAAGCGGACGATCCCCTGACGGTGGCATACCGCTCCACCATTCGCCCGGGCACCATGGAAGGCTTGATTTCGCCGCTGTTCCGCGCCCGGCTGGGCGATGCGGCCGACCGGCTGGTGCAATTGGTCTACAACCCGGAATTTCTGCGGGAAAGCTCGGCCGTCAAAGACTATTTCGAGCCGCCCAAGGTGGTCGTTGGCACGGCGGATGGTCAGCCGAACGCGGCCATGGACGAACTGCACCGCAATATTGACGCGCCGACCTTCCATGTCGGCTTCCGCGAGGCGGAGTTCACCAAATTCGTGGACAACAGCTGGCATGCGGTGAAGGTCGCCTTTGCCAATGAAATCGGCCGGGTCTGCCTTTCGCTCGGCATCAAGGCGAGCCAGGTGCACGAGATTTTCAAGTCAGACACCAAGCTGAATATTTCTGACTACTACACCCGGCCGGGCGGCGCCTTCGGCGGCTCGTGCCTACCGAAAGACGTTCGGGCGTTGCAGTATATCGCCGCCGATTGCGGGGCAAACACCCACCTGGTGGACAGCCTGCTGCGCTCGAACGAGGCGCACAAGCATCGGCTTTTCGAATACGCCACAGACGGGTTGGCGCAGGGCGCGAAGGTGTTGCTGGCTGGGCTGGCGTTCAAGGCCGGCACCGACGACCTGCGCGAAAGCCCGAATATCGACCTGGCGCGCAAGCTGCTGGCGGCGGGCTTCGACCTGGATATCTACGACCCGGCGGTGGATGCGGACAAGCTGGTGGGCGTCAACCTCGGCTACGCCTATTCGCAACTGCCGACCCTCGAGCGCATCCTGGTGGACAAGCGCACGACCGAGCGCACCGCCTATGCCCGGGTGATCGCGACCAACGCGACGGTCAAGGATCTGAGCCTGCCCGACGGGACCGATTTGCGGGACCTGGGCACATTGCCATAGCAGCCGTTTTCCATACCCGCTACCATCGCTCTCAGATCAAGGAGTAGGTGACAATGGGCGTTCAGCTGTCCAAACAACAGATCGAGCAGTATTTCGAGCTTGGCTATCTCGTGGTCGAAGGGGTGCTACGCACCGACAAACTCACCCGCTTGCGCCAAGAAACCGAAGCGATAATCGCCCGGGCCAGCGAAATCGCCGAACACAACGAGATTTACGATCTGGAGGACAGCCACAGCGCGCAGAACCCGCGCGTCCGTCGCATCAAGGAGCCGCACAAGCACTTCCCTTATTTTGGGGATCTGTTTGCCGATAGCGACATTACCGACGTGCTGGTGCCGTTGCTGGGAGAGAACATTCGCATCTATGGCGCCAAGATGAACATGAAAGCAGCCGGCTATGGCGCGCCGGTTGAATGGCACCAGGACTGGGCGTTCTATCCGCATACGAACGACGACGTCCTGGCAACCGGCATCCTGTTGGACGATTGCGAGGAGAGCAACGGGCCGCTGCTGGTGGTGCCGGGCAGTCACAAGGGGCCGGTCTATGACCATCACGACCCGGACGGCTATTTCTGCGGCGCGTTCAATCCCCACGATCAGAGCTACGACGTTTCCCAGGCGCACATGCTCACGGGTCCTGCGGGCTCCATGAGCATCCATCATGTCAGGGCCGTTCACGGCTCGGCCATGAACACGTCCGACCGGCCGCGTCGGCTGCTGCTGACCGAATATGCCGCGGCAGATGCGTTTCCGCTGGTTAGCCGGAAAGGCTCGTTCGAGGACTATGAAGCGCGCATGGTGCGCGGCGTCAGCACGAAAACGCCGCGCCTGGAGCCCGTGCCGGTGCGCCTGCCGCTGCCGGCCGCCAGGCACCAGGGCTCCATCTACGAAAACCAGAAGGCGACGAAGCAGCGCTTCTTTCAAACCTTTGAGGACCGCGCGGCGGAGTAGGGCGCCCGGGTCGGGTTATGCGCAGCGTTAGTTCCAGGCCCGCTCGCCCTTGGCGGGCGGGTCTTTTGGATCGCCGGCAAAGCACTGGGCGATCGCCATCCATTTTTCGGCCGGTTCGCCGGTGACGATCAGGTTGACGTCGGCGATGTTCCGCCCTTGGGTCACGACTTGGCAGAATTCCACGGCAGATCCCTCGACCTTGTTGGCCGGCATTTCGTCGCCCCACTCCCAGACGTCACCGGATGGCGCCGTCAGACGGACAAAGGGGGCGGGGCCGGGCGGCTCCTCGCCGCGATTGACGAAGGTCCACCCATAGGTACGAACGCCGATTTCCGCGATATTCCTGATCCGGTCATGGTGCTGGCGCGGCGCGCGCAGCAAGTCATACACGTCTTGTGCGTGCGCCCAGGTTTCCATCTGCCGGGCGGTCGCGCACATCCTTATGCTCATGGAAGGACCGACCCATTTCATACGGTCCTTCGGGTCGCGCTGCTCCAACAGGCCGCATAGCTGTTGGTGGAACTGATGCCATTGCTCGCGCAAGGCCCGGCCCTTCTCCATCTTGGGGCCGACCGTGTCCGAGCCGGTCATCCCCCTGTCACGCAGCTTCCGACGTTGGGCGAGCGTCGCTTCAAAGGCGGCCTCGTCCGTCATGGAAAGCGCCGCCATCCAATCGCCCATATGCAGGTGAGCGACGACCTGGTTCGGTGTCCAGCCCTTGAAAGGAGTGGGCATTTCCCACTCTGCCGGGCTGAGCCGGTCGAGAAAAGCATAAAAGTCCGCGGCTTCCGCGCGTAGATCCTCTACCTGTTGCCGCATCTCCACCTCCTGTTGCCGGGCGCTATTCAATCACTCATTTGTCACTGGGGTCAGGCGAACCTCGACATTGCCGACGGCGGTCGCGGCAACCGGGATATCGTATTGGAAGCGCACGGGTGATTCGCTTTCTGCCACCGACTGCGGCGGGGCAAAGGTCTCACGGAATAGCTGGGTACCATCGTTGCCGATCAGGGTCACTTCCAACCGAGGGATGGGCGTCGGACCGGCGCCGTTATGGCCGACATAGCCCGCAACCCGAACCATGGCCTTGCCATCTTGCTCGATGGGCGTGAGTTCCACCTCGGTTACGCTGAGCTGGCTTTGCTGCCCGCTGACCGGAATCCCTGCCAATGCGTACAATTGGGCGGCGTTAGGAAATGCCTCGACGATTTGCTCCCGCAGGCCGTAGGTGAGGCCGACAAAGATCAACAGCAAAATACCGAGCACCAGTCGCTTGCTGCCGCCGCGCCGCTCGGATGGCTGGCTGGCCGACGCCTCTACCGGAGACGCATAGGTGGAGGATGCCGATTGCCCGCCGGCGGAGGCCGGTTTGGATGCCGAAGCGGCAGGCTTTTCCGGCCGCTTGTTTTCCGCAGCCAATTCGGTGGTCGCGTCCGGCGGCCAGTGAAATTCGTCATCACTGGAGGCGCCCGACGCACCGGCAGGCTTGGCAGATGTGGCGGGCGTAGAGGGCTGGGCCGGCGTGGCGGGCTTGGCAGCGGGTGCTTGTTGGGCCGCAACGGCTACCTTTACGGCGTCCGATGGTTTGGCGTTCCATGTGTTTCCGCATACGCTGCAGCGAACCTCGCGCCCATTGGGCCCGATGGCATTGTCGGCTACAAAGAAATGCGTTTCACATTTGGGACAAACAAGTTCCATGTTGCCTGGGTATCCTGTGGCCTCGGATGATCAAATGACAGCGCTCGCAACAAGCGAAGAGCGGCGGACGCCAATACGCGAAGAGCGGCGAACAAACGAGGCGGAATTTACCGTTTTTCGTTATGGAGCGCCACCGGTATGCGCGAATTAACCCGCGAATGACTGAAGCAGACAGATCGGATGATGCGAACGGCGCCTTAGCGTCTGGCGTCGCCATGCCTTCGCCGCCGACAGCCGTCGTCAGCATGGACGGCGTCTCCCTCCACTATCCGGGTGGGATAGCGGCCTTGGAGGGTATAACCTTCGCCCTGCCTGCTGGATCGTTCACGTTCATCACCGGGGGGAGCGGCGCGGGCAAGACGTCGCTTCTCAGTATAATGGGATTGGCGCTGGAGCGCACCGCCGGAGACCTGCGCCTGCTCGGCTACGATGTGGCGGCGCTGGACCGGCCGGCGCGGGCGGCGCTGCGGCGGCAAATCGGCATGGTCTTTCAGGATTTCCGCCTGCTCGATCACCTGACCGTGCTGGAAAACGTGATGCTGCCGTTGCAGGTCGCCGGAACCCCCATGGAAGACCGCCTGTCCTTTGCCCGGGAGTTGCTGGACTGGGTCGGGCTCGGCGAGCGCCTGGACTGGCTACCGCCGACCTTGTCGGGCGGGCAGCAACAGCGCGTGGCCATTGCCCGGGCGGTGATCGGGCGCCCGCGCTTGTTGCTGGCGGATGAGCCGACCGGCAGCGTTGACGGGGAGATCGGCCTGCGTCTGATCGGGTTGATCCAGGCGCTGCATCGTGAAGGCACCACTGTTGTGATCGCGACGCATGACCAAATGCTGGTCCGGCAGCTCGGCTACCGGGAAATTCGCCTAGAAGGAGGCCGGTTGGTGCCGGTTGGAACGGTGCCGACAGAACCGGCAGAGGCGGCGCAACTCGCCCGCGGGGGAGGGGGCGCAGGTGCGTAGTCGTGGGCGCATCTTCCGCGCGGACGCAGCCAGCCGCTATCTGCCATGGGTGTTGGGGCTTGCCACATTCCTGGCGGCGCTGTCTCTGGCGGCGCTGCTGGCGGTGGATCGCACGCTGGACCGTTGGGAAGATAGCGCGCCAAGCGTCGTGACGGTCCAGATCGCCCCGAGCGACCATCCGGGCACCGACGCCATCCGTGCCCGGGCATTGCAGATGAAGCTGCGCGCCGAGCCCGCCGTTGCGGAGGCCGAGTTGCTTTCGGTTGACGAGGTCGTTGCCTTGCTCGCCCCTTGGTTGGGCGGTACCGCCAGCGCCAGGGAATTGCCGCTGCCGCGGGTGCTGCATGTGCGCCTGAGGCAAGGCGCGCAGTCGGAGATCCGCGGACTGAGAGAACTGATAGAGGCCACCGCGCCGGGTGCCATCGTTGATGACCACAGAGTCTGGCGGGAGCGGTTAATCAACTATACCGCCTGGCTTCGGGGCGGCTTGGCTGCCCAGTTGATGTTGGTTCTGGCGGTTACCGGACTGACTGCGGTCTTTTTGACCTTGTCGCGCCTGACGATCCACCGCGAAGCCGTTGCCCTGCTGCACCAGTTGGGCGCGGGCGATGACTTCATTGCCGGTGGGTTGGTGCGGCAGGCCGCGGTCTCGGCCGCGATCGCAGCCGGTTTGGGATTCGCCCTTGCCGGTTCGTTTCTGTGGGCGCTCGGCCAAGCCTCGGCGGAGATGGATGATGCCTTCATGCCGGTGCTGCGCTTGCAGGGCCTCGATTGGATTTGGCTCGCGCTGGTGCCGGTTGGGTTGATCGCGCTGACGGTGATCGTCGCCGGCATGACCGCAAAACGGCGGTTGCGGCGATTGCTGTAGGGCCGCCGGGCATTGGTGCTGAAGCTCGTCAAACTTGTCTGCCTGCTATGGTTGATCGGTCTCGCGGCGTTTATCGCCAAGCTGCCCGGCAACGAGCCACCGCCGCCCATCGCCCAAGACGAGGGGATCGTGGTGCCAACGGGCGGTGCGGACCGGGTGGCGACCGGCTTCCGGTTGCTGGCGGCGGGCGGGAAGCGGTTGCTGATCACCGGGGTTTATCCCGATACGACCCTGGCAGCTCTGGAGACGCTGGCGGAGCGGAAGGCGGACCCGTGTTGCGTCGATCTGGATTACGCCGCGCCCGATACGGCCGGAAACGCCGCTATCGCGGCCGCGTGGGCACGCGAGCACGGCTTGCGTCGGATACGCCTGGTGACATCCTGGTATCATATGCCCCGCAGCCTGGAACTGTTCCGGCGCGCCATGACGGACGTGATTGTGGTTCCGCATCCCGTTTCATCCGGCGATGCGCCGAGCGAGGGGTGGTGGTGGAAGCCGAACGGCTGGCGTCTCGTCATCGGAGAGTACATAAAGCTGATCTGGGCCTGGGTGGCCCACTGACCAGCGTTTCGGCGCCGACCGATAGGCGCCATCCGCCGGTGGGGTTGAACGATCCAACAAGTGATTTCATGGCTAGATCAGGACGCCCGCGGGGCATGCAATCCGATCAAATCGTCAGAGGTGCTATGCGGGCCTTTCGGTCGCTCTGCTTTCACATTTGCTTCTATGCCGTCACCGCCGTGGTGGCGGTCGGCGGGTTGCCCTTGCTGCTGGGGCCGCGGCACTGGTCGCGCCGGGTTGGCACGATCTGGTCGCGCGCCGTGCTGTGGCTTTGCCGGGTGATCGTGGGGCTGGATTATCGATTAACGGGGGAGCTGCCGCCCGGGCCCGTGCTGATCGCCGCCAAGCACCAAAGCGCGTTCGAGACATTTCTTTTTCCGGCCATCCGGCCCGACGCGGTCTTTGTCGTCAAGCATGAGTTGCTGCGCGTGCCGGTGGTGGGCTGGTATCTGTCTCGCGCCGGCCAGATCGCCATCAACCGGTCCGCCAACGCGGCCGCGTTGCGCAAGATGCTGGCGGAAGCGAGAGCCCGGGTGGCAGAGGGCCTCAGCCTGATCATCTTTCCGGAAGGAACGCGGGTCGCCGTCGGCCAGAGCGCGCCGATACGGCCGGGCGTAACCGCGATCTATAAGCAGCTTGGCCTGCCGGTCGTGCCGGTAACGCTGGATTCCGGCCGCTATTGGGGGCGGAACAGTTTTCTCCGCTACCCGGGCACTATCCGCGTGCATTTCGGTCCGCCGATCGAGCCCGGTCTAAACCGGCGCGCGTTCCAGCAGCGGCTCGAAGCGGCCCTGCAGGCGTTGCCGGCAGCCGAGAATAGGGATGTGCAGCAATGAGAATTCTCCTGACGGTCCTGGGTTTGCTCGCCTTTGCGTTGGTGGGGGGCGCGACCATCTGGTGGCTGTTCGTCGCGAGCTTCGGCGACCGGCAAATCGACGATTTCATTGCCCGCGCCGCAGAGGACGGAACGGTCATCTCCTATGAGCAACGCGGGCGCTCCGGCTTCCCCTTCCGGGTCCGCTGGCGCCTCAGCGGTGTCACGGCCGAACATCGCAGGCCGGAGGGAGCCCTGACCGGCATGATTCCCGCGCTGCGGATCGAATCGAAGGCTTGGCGTCCCCAGGCGCTCGCCTTCCAAACGGAGGCGGCGGCCGACTGGCGGTGGCGCGACGCGAGCGATGGGGGCAATGAGCGTGTCTATCACGTGCAGAAAGTCGACGGGGACATCGCGCCGAGCGAGGATCAGCCCGGCTGGCATCTGACCACCCACTTGCAGCAGATCGACTGGGACAGTGCTTCAAACCCCCAGGCCAAAGGCAGCGCGCGGGAGGTTCACGCCGAAATCATGCTGCCGCTTGACCGGCGCACCGCCGATTTCGACATCCGGATTGCTGATGTAGGGCTTCCCGCGCCCACGGTGTTCGGCGATATGGTCGAGCAGGCATCGCTCGCCGGTTCGCTCTCACCTCTGCCCAAAGCCGCCACGCCGGCAGGTCTGGCGGCGTGGCGCGATGCCGGCGGCGAACTGACACTGAAACGGTCGAAGATCGTCTATGGCGCGCTGCAAGGATCGGCGGAAGGCATCCTGGCGCTCGATGACGAAATGCGCCCGGTCGGCAAGCTGGCGCTGCAACTCCTGGACCCTGACGCCATTCTGACGATTGCCAGTAGGGAAGGCTGGGTAAAGCCGGACCAGCTGGGCTACGCCCAGATCGGCTTGGGGTTGTTTTCTCGACCCAATGCCCAAGGCCGCCACGAGATGAACACCACCCTGGAGTTGAGGAATGGCGGGGTCTGGCTCGGCCCGGTCCGATTGGCCAAGCTGCAACCGCTCGTTCCGGTCAGATGATGGCCTTTTTCACTTACGGCCGGCCGCGTGCGAGGCGCTTTGGCGAAAGGCCCAGTGGGTTGCGACGGGCCGGAACACGTTCCAGCTCATATTCGCGGCCAGTTTCAGGCCATAATCGTTCCAGCGTGCCAGCTCGGCCTGTGCCTCCGGTCGCATCCGGTCGGGATCGCCCAGTGTTTCCAGGCACTGCTCCCCCTCCCATTCATAGAGCGCCAGATATTTCGGGCCCATTTTTCGCGGGCCGAATCGCTCGTCTTCCTTGATCCGAAAACGCGCGCCGGAGAGGTAACCCGGAATGCGCACCAGATTGGGCACATGACTGTGGTCATACCAGGCATTCCAGGCCGCTTCCTCCGCCGGGTCGTTACAGTCGGCCATGACGACGCTCAGATAGTGCTCAGCGCGAAGGAACGGATGCAGCAGATGGTTTCCGCTGATCTGCTCATAGACATTGGAGACCACGTCGTACTTGCCGGGGATGGCATCGAACCGTTCGCGCTCGTCCACCGCACGAGCGTCTTTCAGCGCCGGATCGGCGGCCATGACTTTGACCATCTGGTCCATGCTTTCGACCGCATAGAGGGCCAGGTATTTGGTCGACCCCTTCACGTTCAGATAGCGCCGTCCCCAAAGCCAGCCGGGAATCTCCAGCAGCCTGGGCACGTGATGATAGTACCAGCCGTTGAACCGGTCCTCCTGCTCGGCCGCGATATTGGCCTGTACCAGCAGCAATAGGGGGCCGGTGTGCGAGTCGATCATAGTGGCTTTCCCTCACTGAAGTGTGGCATCAGTGAATAATGCCTTTAAGCATATAGCCAACACCGTAGGCGACGCCAGCCGCCGCCATGCCGATAGCGAGCGTTTCCAGCCCCGACCGGTACCACGGCGTGAGCGCCCAAAGGGACTTGCCGGCGCCGATGGCAAAGAAGGCGGCGCCGGTGGCGGCGATCGCCCAGGGAAACGGGTCGCCGACATTGAAGACAAACGGCACGAGCGGAACGGCGCCACAGATCAGAAATGCGCTGAAGGTGGCAAGGCCCGCCCGCCAGGGCTCGCGGCTCTCGGGCAGGACACCGAATTCCTCCACCAGCATGGTTTCAATCCACGTTTGTTCATTGGCGCAGATCGCATCGACGGCTTGTTCCAGCGCATTGCCGGTCAGGCCTTTGGCGATGAGGATCTGTCGGATTTCCTCGCGCTCGCCCTCTGGAACCTCCCGGATATGCTGTTTCTCCATTGCCCAAAGCCGCTCGACGTCATCGGCATCCGACTTCACCGCGCTATAGTTGCTGGCAGCCATGGAGAAGCCATCGGCCAGCAGATTCGCCAAGCCCAGAATGATGATGATCTGTGATTCCAATTCGGCACCCACGACGCCGGCAACGATGGCAAAAGTGGTGACCGCGCCATCGATCCCGCCTAAAATCCAATCGCTTACATAGCTGTTCTTGTTTTTCGAATGAATCCGTTCCTGGATCGCCTTGGGCGAATGGCTGTGTTCGAGTGACATGACAGGTCCGGCAGTAAACCCACGGCAAGATCGCCTGCATGGCAGTATAACGGCCCCGGGCGGCATGCGGTAGGTTGGCGGCAAATGGTTGAAAGACAATGGACATCGCCGAAGATGGTGGCGGTTTCATCCGACTGGACGAAGGCGCGCCTTTTCGCGCTGCGCAAAATACCCGCTTCCGACCGAACCATCCTCTTCCCTCTATAGTACTGGGTTGTTAAGCATGCGGTTGCGGATTGAGACAAAGAGGCTCAGTCTCCCGGAAAGCCGAACAATCTAGGTGGCTCGACGTGAAACTATTTGTGGCCAAGGAGCCCGCTGGCGAAACCCGCGCGGCAACCAGTCCGGACGCTGTCAAGCGGCTCGCCGGTCTGGGTATCGAGACGGTGGTCGAAACCGGCGCCGGGGATGCAGCGGGGATGCCCGAACTCGGTCCTCGAGGAGGCCGGCGCTAGCATCGCGCAGGATGCAGAGGCAGCGCGGGGCGAGGCCGATATTCTGGCGTTCGTGGGTCCGCCCGCGCCGGAAGCCCTGAGCGGCGCCAAAAAGGGCACATTGCTGGTGGGGCTCCTGAACCCCTATGAGGATCATGCCCGTTTGCAGGCCTATGCAGAGACAGGGGTGACGGCCTTTGCCTTTGAGTTCGTGCCGCGCATCTCAAGGGCGCAGTCCATGGATGCGCTTTCCAGCCAGGCGAACCTGGCGGGCTATGCCGCGGTCCTGCAGGCGGCCGCCCGGTTCGGCCGCGCCTTTCCGATGATGGTGACGGCCGCCGGCACGGTCGCGCCCGCCAGGGTTCTGGTGTTGGGCGCAGGTGTCGCCGGCTTGCAGGCCATCGCGACCGCCCGGCGCCTGGGTGCGGTCGTCTCCGCCATGGATGTGCGCCCGGCCGCCAAGGAGCAGGTGGAAAGCCTCGGCGCCACCTTCGTTACCGTCGAATCGGAAGAGGCCAGGCAGGCCGAAACCAGCGGCGGCTATGCGCGCGAGATGTCCAGCGACTATCGGGTGCGGCAGGCGGACAAGCTGCTGGAGATCCTGCCCAGAACGGACATGGTCATCACGACGGCGCTCATTCCCGGCCGCCCCGCACCCGTTCTGATGTCAACGCAGATGGTGGAGGCCATGCGTCCGGGCTCCGTCGTCGTCGACATGGCGGTCGAGCGCGGCGGCAACGTCGAACCGTCGCGCTCCGGGCAGAACATCAATCACAAGGGCGTTTTGGTCGTGGGCGAGCCGAACCTGCCGGGGACGGTGGCAACGGATGCCAGCGCCTTTTATGCGCGGAACATTGTCAACTTTCTGACGCCGCTCGTCGACAAAGAGGCCGGCGCGCTTGCGATCGATTGGGAAGACGAAATCGTCTCCTCGGCTCTGATTTGCCGCGATGGCGCGATCACCAATCCGGCGCTTCTGGAAAAAGGGGAGTAGGACGATGGCTGCTTCGCAACAGGAAAATTCGGCCAGGCTGATGGAGGGCGCGCAGGCGCTGTCTCAAAAGCTGAACGAATTGGCCCTGCAGGCCAAAGACGTCTCGGGAGAGGCGGCGACGCTGGCCAACCATTCGGCCGGACTGGCCGACCAGGCCGCGGGCGGGGTCGATCCGTTCATCTTTGGCCTGACCGTGTTCGCGATGGCCTGTTTCGTCGGCTATTACGTCGTCTGGAAAGTGACCCCCGCCCTGCACGCGCCGCTGATGTCGGTCGCGAACGCAATCTCCGGCGTGGTCGTTCTGGGCGCGTTGATCGCCGCCGGACCGGCATTGCTGGGAACATCCAAGATCCTGGGCTTCCTTGCGGTGATCCTGGCCAGTGTCAACATTTTCGGCGGGTTCATCATTACCCACCGTATGCTCGATATGTTCAAGAAGAAGAGCTGATACCATGGGCGCGAACATTATCAACATCGCCTATCTGGTTTCGGCGATCTGCTTCATCCTGGCCATCCGCGGCCTGGCATCGCCGGAAAGCGCCAGGACCGGGAACGTGATCGGCATTCTGGGCATGGCGATCGCGATTGGCGCGACCCTTTTCGTTCCCCAGATCGACACATTTGTGATGGTGCTGGGCGGCATCGCCATTGGCGGCGCGATCGGCATGTTCGTCGCCTTGCGGGTACAAATCACGGAATTGCCGCAGTTGGTTGCGATCTTCAACTCGCTCGTGGGTCTGGCGGCGGTGTTCATCGCGGGCGCGGCGCTGCACGATCCATCGCTTTACGGCATACCGTCCGGAAACAATCTGCCTACCTCCAGCCTGATCGAAATGATGCTGTCCGCCACCATCGGGGCGGTCACCTTCACGGGCTCGGTCGTGGCGTTCGCCAAACTGCACGGTCTGATGACGGGGACGCCCATCGTTTTCCCGGGGCAACGGGCGGTAAACGGCTTTCTGGCACTGATCCTGATCTTTGCGGCCATCGCCTTCAGCGGCTGGGGCGGCGAAGGCCTGTTTTGGGGCATGGTGCTGATCTGCCTGATCTGGGGCCTGATGGTGGTGCTGCCCATCGGCGGCGCCGACATGCCCGTGGTTATCAGCCTTCTGAACTCGCTGTCCGGCTGGGCGTCCTGCGGCATCGGTTTCACGCTCGACAACCCGCTGATGATTATTACCGGCGCGCTGGTCGGGGCCAGCGGCGCGATCCTTTCATACATCATGTGCAAGGGCATGAATCGGTCGCTGGTCAGCGTCTTGTTGGGCGGTTTCGGCGGCGAGACGGCGGGGCCGGGGGCGGGGGCCGCCGCTGCGGGGCTCGGGCCCGTAAAGGCGGGCAATGCCGACGATGCGGCCTTTATGCTGAAAAACGCGGGCAGTGTCATTATCGTACCGGGATATGGCATGGCCGTGGCCCAGGCCCAGCACGCGCTCCGCGAAATGTGCGACCTGTTGAAGGCGGAAGGCGTGCGCGTGCGCTATGCCATCCACCCGGTCGCCGGTCGCATGCCGGGCCACATGAACGTGCTGCTGGCCGAGGCTAACGTGCCCTACGACGAAGTTCTGGAGATGGACGACATCAACCGCGATTTCGCCACGACCGACGTCGCTTTCGTGATCGGTGCGAACGACACCACCAACCCTAGCGCCCGCACCGACCCCGGCTCGCCGATCTATGGCATGCCGGTGCTGGAGGTGGAAAATGCGCGCATGGTGATGTTCGTGAAGCGCTCCATGGCCAGCGGTTACGCGGGCGTCGATAACCCCCTGTTCTTCAAAGACAATACCATGATGTTGTTTGGTGACGCGAAGAAGATGTGCGAGGACATCGTCAAGGCTCTGTAAACGCAGCGCATTTAAGGAGATTTTGTGATGCCCCTGCTCGGTACCGGTATGCTCATGACCTTTACCGAAGTGCCAGAGGAGCACGAGCAGGACTTCAACGAATGGTATAACCGCGAGCACATTGATGAACGCACTCGGCTGCCGGGGTTCCTGCGGTCTCGCCGCTATGTGGCGTGCGAGGGTACGCTCTCGCCGAAGTACGTCGCGTGGTACGAGACGCGGGACGTTCTCGATCTGGCCGCGCCCGGATACATGGCCTTGCTGGCGGATCAAACGGAGTGGTCCAAGCGGGTGATGGGGCACTTCAGCCTGTTTCAGCGATATACATTGCGCCTCACCGTCGATCAGATCTTCGGCTTCGGCGGCGCTTTGTCATTGGTGCGGCTCCAGGCCCCGGTGGGCGAGGACGCCCAGGCGGCGCTGCGCACGCATATCGAGGCCGAAATCCTGCCGGGCGCTATCGACAAATCCGGCATGGTAGGCGGATGCCTGTTGGAAAACGACCTGGACATTGCAAACGCGCCGCTCAGACACCAGGGGCAGCCGGTCCCGGCGGGCCAGACGGTGGAGTGGATCGTGGCGCTGGAAGGCGGTGAGAGCGGATTGGTATCCGCCGTTGCCAACGCCGCAGCCGCGGAGTTGGATGGCGCCGAAGCCTTGCACTACCGGTTGGTTTTCGGCACCAGCCGCTAACCGGTCAGAAGTTCTGGCCCAAATAAACGTAGATTGACGTACCGTCGTTAGAAACCGCCGCATCGACCGAGAGGTCTAGCTTGTTTTCCTGGGAAACCCGGTAGCGGACCCCGACCCCGGCTGAGGGCAGGGCGGGCTTGTCGAACAAAGCCGAAACCCCCGAACCGACGAGGCCGAAGCCGGCGAAACCGACATAGCCCCATGAATTATTGATCCGGCCGCGGTATTCGACCTGGGAAGAGAACAAGACTGTGTCGATATATTGGCCGACCGGATAACCACGCAGCGCATCCGCGCTACCAAGCAGACATCTTTCAAAGAATGGCCCGGTACCGCTGAAGTTGCATCCCGCCGCCCGGAAGGCGATAGTGTCTTCTGTAAATACCGGAAGAAAATAGTCTAGCGCTGACTCGTCACGGCGAAAACTGTAAACGTCCAGACTTTGCGCGAAGCTGAACATTGATTCAAATGTGAACTCGAATCCTTTGAGCGGGTAGAATTGGCTATCCCGGCGGTCAACATCGATAGTCGGCCCCACCACGCCACTGGTCACGCTGAGATCAAGCTGCGGCAATCCGGGAATGCCGGCCGCTTCCGCGGCGTTAAAGCTCAATGTTGAATCGAGGTAACGGGCCTTAATGCCCAGATAAATATGGTCTGAAACGTCATAGGATGCTTCCGCGGCATACACTTGAGCCGTCTGATCGATCGGCAACGACAGGCCGTCGCCTCCGGCGCTCCTGCCGATGCCGTAGAGGTCGTAGAGGACATCGGCATTGCCGATGACGGCCGTTGCCCGAAGGTGGTCATCCAGCCACGAAATCGATTGACTGAACGCCCAGCCCTTACTGCCATTGGTCGAGGCGAATGCGCCAATGCCGGTATAGGAGGCCTGACTGCCTTCATCCAATGTATAAAAGTATGCCGCGGCCAGCGCGAGGCTGGCGCCGATCGTTGGGTTTGCACCCGGGATCGGGACAATGATGAAATCGCTTTTTTTTTCCTTTTCGGAGTCGCCATCTATCGCGCGCGAGACCGTTTTTCCGAGTCGGGCATTCCCGGGAGCCGTGCCCAGCGTCCCGCCGCTAACATGGCTGAGCGGATTTTCGGATGCCAAAGCCGCGGTCATGCCGCCAATACCGAGAGCGGTAACCGTCAGCAAAGATACCAGCTGCGGCATCCTGAGACGACGACGCTTTGAACACGGTTGTTCCACCGTCCGCCAGCTCCAGTAGGAAAGTCGTTGCAGAGAGTTAGAGGGATCCTGGCATTATGCCAGAATTGAGGAGAAATGCACTACGTCTCGTAGTGCTTCCAGTACCAATCGACGAAACGCCTCACACCTTCCTCGATCCCTATCTGCGGGCGGAAACCGGTGTCTTCCGCCAAAGGCTCGATGTCGGCAAAGGTGGCGGGAACGTCGCCCGGCTGGATCGGCAGCAGGATTTTCTCTGCCTTGCGGCCAAGCATTTCTTCAAGCACCTCGATCAGGCGCAGGAGCTGCACCGGCTGATTGTTGCCGATGTTCTGCACGCGGTAGGGCGCGCTGGACGTGGCAGGGTTAGGGGCGTCGCCACGCCAGGCCGGGTCCGGTCCCGCTGGGCGGTCGGTCACGCGCACTACTCCTTCGACGATATCGTCGATATAGGTGAAGTCGCGCTGCATCTGCCCGTGATTGAACACCTTGATCGGCTCGCCTGCCAGAATAGCGCGAGTGAACAGGAAAAGCGCCATGTCGGGCCGGCCCCAGGGCCCATAGACCGTGAAAAAGCGCAGGCCGGTGGTCGGAATGCGGAACAGGTGGCTGTAGGTGTGCGCCATCAGCTCGTTGGATTTCTTGGTGGCGGCGTAAAGGCTGACTGGGTGGTCCACCGTGTCGCCAACCGAGAACGGCACCTTGGTGTTTAGCCCATAGACCGAACTGGAGGACGCGTAGACCAGATGCGCCACCTCATGCGTCCGGCAGCACTCCAGCACATTGGCAAAGCCCGAGATATTGCTGTCGATATAGGCGCGCGGGTTTTCCAGCGAATAGCGCACGCCCGCCTGGGCCGCCATGTTGATCACGACGCTGGGCGGGCATTGGTCGAACACGCGCTCTAGACCAGCGCGGTCTTCCAGATGGACGCGGTGGCTGACAAAGCCTTGAAACTCTTGGGCGAGCTTGGCGAGGCGGGCCTCTTTCAGGCCGGGGTCGTAATAGTCATTTACGCTGTCGAGCCCGACCACCTGCCGGCCCTCAGCCAACAGGCGGCGGGCCAGGTGAAAGCCGATAAAGCCGGCGGTGCCGGTGACGAGATGAACACCGTCGGAGGGCGTCGCTGGGCGCATCGGTCTCTCCTCAGAGGCTCCAATAGGCGATGCCGGGCGGGAGGGCAGCCTGGTCAGCCATGGACTTGACGTCCACCAGTACGCCATTCGGCTTCAGCATCTCAACAATCTCTTTCATTGCAAGCCGCCGGTACGCGGCGTGCGGCACGGCCAGAACCAGACCGTCCAGCGCCCGGAAGTCGCCCAGATCCGCAACCGCAAGGCCAAACATTTCGTGCACGGCGGTTGGCTCGGCCAGAGGATCATGCACCAGCACATCGGCGCCATACTCTTTCAGTTCCGTGATGATATCGGAAACGCGGCTGTTGCGCAGGTCCGGCACGTTTTCCTTGAAGGTCAGCCCCAGCACGCCGACGCGCGCGCCTGTCGCCGCCCGGCGCTGCCGCGCCAGCAATTTGACGAGGCGCTGGGCGATATAGCCGCCCATGGCGTCGTTGATGCGCCGGCCCGCCAAAATCACCTGGGGATGGTAGCCGGCTACTTCCGCCCGCGCGGTCAGGTAGTAGGGATCGACGCCGATGCAGTGCCCGCCGACCAGCCCCGGCGTGAAGGGCAGAAAGTTCCATTTGGTGCCGGACGCCGCCAGCACATCCGCCGAGCGGATGCCGAGCCGGTCGAAGATCATGGCAAGCTCGTTCATCAGGGCGATGTTCAGGTCGCGCTGGGTGTTTTCGATCACCTTGGCAGCCTCCGCCACCTTGATCGAGGGCGCGCGATGGATGCCCGCCGGCACGATCCGGCCATAGACGCCGGCCACCCGGTCGAGGGTTTCCGGGCTGTCGCCGGCAACGACCTTGATGATGCGGTCGATAGTGTGCTCGCGGTCGCCGGGATTGATGCGCTCGGGCGAATAGCCGAGGCGAAAGCCGCTGCCCGCACGCAAGCCCGACGCGGCCTCCAGGAGGGGCGCGCACATTTCCTCGGTCAGGCCCGGATAAACCGTGGACTCAAACACCACAATATCGCCCCGGGATAGAACGCCGCCGACCGTGCGGCAGGCGCTTTCAATGGCGCGGAGGTCGGGCCGCTTGTTGGCGTCGATCGGCGTCGGCACCGCCACCACATAGAAGGTGGCGTCGCAAAGATCGTCCGCGGCGGCCGTGAAGCGCAGAGGGGAGGCGCGGAGGGCGGCCGGTTCGCACTCGCCGGTCCAGTCCTCACCTTGGGCGAGCGCGGCGACACGGCGGGGGTCGATGTCGAAGCCGATGGTCGCCGGAAATGCCTTGGCGAACGCCAGCGCCACGGGCAGGCCGACATAGCCCAGACCGATCACGGCAATGCGTTCGCTCATGCGCGTCTATGGTCCTTCGGCTGCCCATCCCGCCCGGTGTTGCCCTACGTTTTGATCGAGTTTGCCCCGTTGCGCAATCTCTTCGTCCCGCCCGAGGGGCCGAGGCATCAGTCTTTCCTAACAGCCTTGGCATCCTCTTCCTCCAGCTCTTCACTGGCGGCCTGCATCCGCTCGGTCAGGCGGGCAGTCGCCTTCATTGATCAGCAGGCCACGCCGGATGTTATCTTCCGCGACCGGCGTCAACAGGAAGGTAATGATCAGCGGTGCCTCCGGAATACTGGACTTGCGCATAAAGAAGCCCAAAACGAAGCCGTCTCGCAGCTTGCGGTGGGTCCATTCCTGCAGCCAGAGGTAGAGCAGCAGCGCGCGAAGCCGCCCGTCAACAGGGCGGCCGTGCCCCGATTGGTGCGGAACCAGCCGTGCGGCTGGGCGGTCGCGGTTTCCATCCTTAAACCTCCCGGAGGCGTTTCATTGTTCCGTTTCTTAAGCCATAAGGGCGATATTCGGCTGCGGACGCAATCGTCTGATTGACGAAAGGGGGACAGGTGGAGTTCGCTTTGGGGCAAGCGATTGCCAGCGACCACGCAGAACACACAACCCGAAACAGACAACAGAACATACGAGTGAGGAACCACCATGGGGTTTGACTACAGCAAACACTTCCGCGCCGGCCTGCCCAATCCGGCGCCCGCGCCGTTCAAGGGCTTTGCGCCTTACTACTTCGTCGGCGGCAACAACGCCCCGGAGGCCGTGAAAGTGCCGGACCTGATCGCGGCGGCTACCCGCGCGCTGGAGAAGGAGGGGCAGAACCTGGCCATCTACAACCTCCAGACCGGGCCGCAGGGCTACCGGCCCCTGCGCGAGTGGCTGGTCGGCCGGTTGAAAAGCTGGTGCGCCATGGATGTGACGCCGGACAATATCCTGATGTGCTCCGGCTCGCTTCAATGTTTGGACCTGGTGCACAAGGCGTTGCTGGAGCCGGGTGATGTGGTCGTGATCGAAGAAGGCACCTATGGCGGCACCATGTCCAGGCTTCGCGACGAGAAGGCGGAGTATGTCGGTGTTGCGATGGACGATGACGGCATCATGCCGGACGCGCTGGAAAAGGTGCTGGCGGATATCAAGGCCAAGGGCAAGCGTTGCAAGTATCTCTATACCATCCCGACGGTGCAGAACCCGACCGGCACGGTGATGAGCCTGGAGCGCCGTCACGCGATCCTCGACATTGCGCGCAAGCACGACATCATGATTTTCGAGGACGACTGCTACGCTGACCTAACCTTCAGTGGAGTGCGTCCTCCCGGCGTTCTACTCCCTCGATACAGACGGGCGCGTGGTCTATTGCGGCACCTTCTCCAAGACTATCGGCCCAGCGCTGCGGTCGGTTACTCTGGTGGCGGACTGGGACTTTCATCGCACAATGCCTGCCGCTGAAAGCGGACGCGGGCAGCGGTGCGCTGGAGCAGGTGACGCTCGCCGAGTTCTGCCCGGCCCATTTCGACGCCCATGTCGAGCAACTCACCGCGCTGTTCAAGCGGAAATGCGACGCGATCCAGGAGGCACTGAAGGAAAGTTTCGGCACGTCGGTCGAATTCCGCCCGCCCGAAGGCGGCATCTTTATCTGGGTGACCTTGCCGAAGGAAGTGGATACCTCGAAGCTGTTTGCCGCCGCCCAGGCCGAGGGCGTCATGATCAACCCGGGCCGGGAGTGGGTCGCCGACCCGGATACCGGCACGCATTCGCTGCGCCTCTGCTTCGGCCAGCCGAGCTTTGAGCAGATCAAGGAAGGCGTGGCAAAGCTCGCCGAGGTCTGCAACCGCGAGTTCGGGGTGCCGGTGCGCATCGGTAACGTAGAGCGGGGTACCAATCAGATCAGTCCTGCTGGAACCTGTTCCCTCATTGTTACTCTATCCTGAGTTCTGCACCGGGCCACCTTCCGGGCGGAGGCGTATCGCTAACCGCTAAGGGACATGCCTCGGCCATCCTTCGATATGGCGTCGCAGCGCTCCCCTTCTCAGGATGACATTGAGATGCGAACCACATCGAGGTTTGACGCCGCCCTACGCTGCTTTTGCTTTTGATCGCGCTTCGGTCAGGGTGCCGGCATGCATGATGGAGCCGGCAAGGGGGTGGCCGACAATGTCTTCCGCCAGTTGGGCGACCTCCACCAGCCTGTCCAGGTCGATGCCGGTCTCGATGCCCATTTCCTGGCAGAGGAACACCATGTCTTCGGTGCAGACATTGCCCGCCGCGCTGCCTCTGCCATGGCCGGCGAATGGACAGCCGCCGAGGCCGGCGACCGCGGCGTCGAACTGGTCACGCCCATCTCCAATGCCGCATAGACGTTGGCGATGCCGAGCCCGCGCGTGTCGTGCAGGTGCAGACTGATGCGCGCGTCCGGAGCCATTTCGCGGACCGCGCCGACCCTCTCCTTGACGCGCGGATTGGCCCAGCCCATCGTGTCGGCCAGGCTACGATTTGGATGTGCAGCCCGTCTCGTCGGCCAGCGCCAGGATCCACTTCACCAGGCGTCGGTGACGGCCGACAGCGGCACCTCGCCATCGTAAGTTGCAGCCGAACGCGGTCATGATGCTGGCCCGCGTCACCGGCATGTTGTTTTCCTGGTATAGCTTGATCTGGTTGCCCTGGACCCGGATATTGTCCTCGTAGCCGCGGTTGGTGTTTTTTCGCATGAAGGTTTCGGACGCGGTGGTCGAGATCGAGCCGAACATGTCCAGCCCCGCGCCCTCCTTTTGTGCATGAGCGCCCGCTGCAGGCCCTTCTCGTTTAGCCAGAGCACGTGGTATTCACGCCGGGCTTGCGCTTGAAGCCCTGCACCACCTCGTCCGCGTCGGCCCAGCCGGGACGGCCTTCGGCGAGACGAAGCTCGCCACCTGGATCTTCTCCAGGCCGGTTTCCGACAGCGCGTCGATCAATTCGATCTTGCGGGCGGTCGCGATGGGGCCGGGTTCGATTTGAAAGCCCTCACGCGGGCCTTCTTCGTGAATATGCACTGTGCCTGGCAGATCGGACATGGCGGTCGTTCCCTCTCGGGAGCTCTGAAGTTACGGCATCAGCGAGAATTCTATAGCATTGCAGCCGGCGGCGCGGCCACGCCGGGACGTTTGGGAAGAGCCGCCACCCCCCCAGTGTGGCTACACACGGTCCCGCTGCAAGGTGTCCAGCGCCAGTGCCAACCCATGCAGGCGTGATCGACGGGTTGAACGTATTCCGCTGCCGGCGAGCCTGGCGATGCTGCTGTCGGATGTCACTATGCTGGCGGGCGCGGCATGGCGAAGGCAGAGACGGTAACGGGAGCGACGGCATTCGCCAGTTTGGCGCAATGGTCACGTTGGCTTTACCATTTGTCTGCCATATAGAGCGGTGAAGATCCAGTTTCCGCGCGATTGTTGCGCCCGCCGATTGCGCCTTTGCCCGACTGAGAGGTTCCTATGAGCCTGCGCCCTTACCGCGAAATTCGCCGCCGCCCATCCCGCAAGATCATGGTCGGCACGTGCCGGTCGGCGGCGATTCCCCGATCACCGTGCAGACCATGACCAACACGCTGACGAGCGACGCGCGCGCCACTATTGACCAGATCCGGCGGGCCGAAGACGTCGGCGCCGATATCGTCCGCGTTTCCTGTCCTGACGTCGAATCGACCGCGGCCATGCGCGAAATCGTGCGCGCCGCGCGCGTGCCGATCGTCGCCGACATCCATTTTCACTACAAGCGCGCCCTGGAAGCCGCCGATGCGGGCGCGGCCTGCCTGCGCATCAATCCCGGCAATATCGGCTCAGATGACCGGGTGGCGAGGTCGTGCGGGCGGCCAAGGCCAACGGCTGCTCGATCCGCATTGGCGTCAACGCGGGTTCGCTGGAACGCGAACTGCTGGAAAAATATGGCGAGCCCTGCCCTGAAGCGATGGTGGAAAGCGCCCAGCGGCACATCCAGGTTCTGGAAGATCACGACTTTTTCGAGTTCAAGATTTCCTGCAAGGCCTCGGATCCGTTGCTCGCGGTCGCCGCCTACCAGCAACTGGCGGAGGTCTGCGATTATCCGCTCCATCTGGGCGTGACCGAAGCGGGCGGCAAGCGCGTCGGCACGGTGAAAAGCGCCATCGGCCTTGGCTCGCTGCTTTGGGCGGGCATTGGCGACACGCTGCGTGTATCTCTTTAGCGCAGACGTGACGGAAGAGGTGAAGGTCGGCTTCGACATTCTGAAGTCGCTTGGCCTGCGCCACCGCGGGGTCAACGTCATCTCTTGCCCAAGCTGCGCCAGGCAGCAGTTCGACGTGATCAAGACGGTTGAGGTGCTGGAGCAACGGCTGGAGCATATCACTACGCCGATGACGGTTCGGTGATCGGCTGTGTGGTGAACGGCCCCGGCGAAGCGCGGGAGACCGACCTGGGTATTACCGGCGGCGGCAAGGGCACGCATATGGTCTATGTCGCTGGGCAGCCGACCACCGCCTGCAAAACCGGGATATCGTCGATCATATGGTCGGCCTGATCGAGGCCAAGGCGCGCGAGATCGAGGCGGAGCGGGCTGCCATGGCGGAGGGCCGTCGCCGCGGAGTAACGCCACGCCGAAGGGCTGGCATTTGTGCGAACCGTCCTACAATTCGGGTAATATCTTAACGGACAACCACGAAGGCCCGCGGGCATACGTTGCAGTGCGGGCAGGGAAGTTACGCGCCATGCACCAAACCCCCTCTGCCCAAACCGTCGCCCGGCTGCTCGCGAAAGCCTGGAGGCGCACGATGTGGACCGATCTACTGCGTGCCGGGCGAAAGTTATATCGGGCTGACCTCGCGCATGGTGGAGCGCAACTCGCTGCGCGTCGTGGTCTGCCGGCACGAGGCGGGGGCCGGCTTCATGGCGGCGGCGGACGGGCGGCTGCGCAACCGCGCGGGCGTGGCCATGGTCTCGCCGCGGGCCGGGACTTTCAAACGGCATGGTGGCGTTGCATTCCGCCTATCACGACGCCACGCCGCTGGTCATGCTGGTCGGCCAGGTCGAGCGGCAGGATTTCGGGCGGCTCGCGCTGCAGGAGCAGAACTATTCCCGTGCTGCTGGCCGATATCACCAAGCAGGTGATCGACGTGAACGAACCGGACACGGCTCTGAAGCCATCGCCCGCGCCTTCCACATGGCGGAAAGCGGCACGCCCGGGCCGGTCGCCGTTATCCTGCCGGAGGACATGTTCGACGAAGCAGACCGACGCACCCGTCGACCGGCCGCGCCCGCCGCTGCGCGCCGCGGCGACCGACGAGCGATTTGGATCGGCTGCTCGGACATGCTGGGTAAGGCCGAACGGCCGCTGGTGCTGGTCGGCGGCGCGCTGCTGGCCGATGCGGTGGCCGATCCGCAGGCATTCGCCGACCTGAACCGCCTGGCCGAGGAATGGGTGCTGCCGATCAGTCCGGCGCATCGCCGCCCGCAACTGTTCGATGCGCGCCACCCGAACTATGGCGGCTATATGGGCATCCGCGTGCCGCCGCGCTGATCGAGGAGATGAAGCAGCGCCGACCTGCTGATCGCGCTCGGCGAGCGGCATGACCGATACCGTCAGCCAGTCCTACACGCTTCCCTGACAGCGCCGCAGCCGCAACTGCCCTTCGTGCATGTCTGGCCCGATGCGAACGAGGTGGGGCGCGTCTGGCGGCCCGACCTGGGCATCCCCGCCAGCCCGCACGAGGTGATCAAGGCGCTGCTGAAGCGCGGCGCGCCGGCCGATAGCGCCAAGCGCCGGGCTGGGTTGCGGGCCTGAACACGATCCACAACGACCTGCTGGCCAAGGAATGGGAGCCGGCCACGGACGGCGTCAACTTCGCCGCCGTGGTCTGCGAGGTGGACAAGCACCTGGCCGACGACGCGACCATCACCTCGGACGCCGGCAATTTCGGCAGCTTCGTGCACCGCTATATCGGCTTCCGCCAGAGCCAGATGTTCCTGTCCTCGGTCGTCGGCGCCATGGGTTCCGGCATGCCGATGGCGGTCGCGGCGGCCTGCGCCGGCCGGGCACGCAGGTGGTCTGCTTTATCGGCGACGGCGGCGCGCTGATGATGGGCAACGAGACTGGCGACCGCCATGCCAGTACGGGGCCGCCCGATCATGATCATCTCCGACAATGCCATGTACGGCACCATCGGCATGCACTCCTATGTGCGCTACCCGGAGCGCGCCTTCATGGACGGCACGCGGCTGACCAATCCCGATTTCGCCGCCTGGGCGCGGACCTTCGGGGCAGAGGGCATCACGATCGCCAGCGAGGACGAGGTCGCCGACGGTATCGCCCGCGCTTTTGCGGTGAAAACGAAGCCGGTGGTCGTGCACGCCAGACGTCCGCCCTGCAAATGAGCGCCTGGCGGCGCTACGAGCGGGGAGAGACGCTGCCATAAGGGAGGAGCCGCGCCGAGAAGCACGTTCATAATTCAAATGGTGACGTTGAACGACCGCATTTCGGCCGGACATAGCCAGTACTGGGTACCGGCCTTCGTTTGAACGTTGGGGACCATCAGGCGCAGGGAGACCGACATTTCGATCAGGTAGTTCGCCCGCTCCCGCGCGTAATCCGCATTGCGCTGTTCGATGGACTGCAACAGGTTCGCCACCTGGCGCACAACCTCCTTTTTGGGTGCTTTTTTGCTGAGGTCAAGGACGGCATCGACGATCTTTTCGGTGTTTGGTTTGCGCCAGCGTGTCCACATATGCACGCCATAGTACGCGCCAGGATCGATCGCCCGAAGCGCGCCGCCGAGGAAGACCATGGAGCAGGCGCTGAAGCAAACGGCGTCCCTTGGGCACCCGCACCGCCATGCCCCGCTTGCGCAGCAGCCGGCCCATGTTCATGCCTTCCGCCGAAACTCCGCCGCCGGAATAGAGCCACACCTCATGCACCGGCGCATGGCGGGCCAATGCCTGCTGCAGGCGCTGGGTTTCGCCCCGCTCGATGGTGCCCCGCGCCTCCAGAACGCGGGTTTCGCCGCGCTCGATCAGGCGGTAGCCCATGGCGAAGGACTTGCCTTTTGTGTCATAGAGGGGCTGCCAGATCGCTTTCGACGGGGCGGAACAGGCGGCCCAGGCACCGGCGTCGATCGCCAGCACGATGGGCAGCGCCACGGTTAGCATCACGGCCAGCACCGCCGCAGGCCGGCGGACATGGTGAAAGTCCAACCGCAAATCGGTCCCAATACCCGCATCGACGACGCTTCCCGCGGTCTGGAGGCTAGACGGTGACCGGCGCCCAACCGCCGCTCGCCGTCTGGCAGAACACGCGCTGCTGGCGCGTTTCCTTGCCGTTGATATAGGCGACCTCGTCCACTTTCTTGCAGGTCTTGTCGTCCGCCGGCTCGACCGTTGCGGTTTGCGTCGGTTGAGCCTGGGGCGGTGGGGTGGTCGCCGGCTGCGGCGTAGGTGTGGCAGGCGTCGGGGCAGTCGGTTGCGCGGCGGTGCCGGTGGTTTTCGTGCTGGTTGTCTCTGTATCCGTCTTGATCGGCTCGCGCCGTTGGCTGCGCTGCCACGTTACCGCTGGCTGGCCGTCCTTGTCGTTAGAGATCGTGCCTGTATCCACGACCTTGGTCCGGCCATAGACGTTTGGGTCTTTGTCGCTCTGCCACTGCACCGCCTGGCCGGTCTTGCCGCTAGTCACGGCCTTCGCGCTCGCGGTTTCGGCCTTTTGCCGGTCTGCCTCGTCCAGACGTCTGCCGATTTCGCTGCCCAGATAGGCACCGGCCAAGCCTCCGCCGACCGCGGCGACGGCGGCGGCGGCGGAATTGCCTCCCACCGCCGAGGTTATGCCGTAGCTCGCCGCAGCGCCGCCTATCCCTCCGACCACCGCGCCGACCGTCTCGTTGGTGGTCTTGCAGCCGGTGGTGACGACGATCATCGCCAGACCGAGAGCGATTCCCCGAAATTTCATTATGCTACTTTCTTGTCGACACTATTTGATACGATCGCCCTCGATGATACGCTGGTTTGGCGCCCAGCCGAACGAACGGCACCATATTAGCAAACGGCGATGGAACCGAAAACCCCGCCCTCACGTCGCCGATATTATCATTCAACGACATCTCGAACTTACAAGGGTTAGGGATATTGTGCCGGATTGGCATCCGGCACGGCCGAGCGTGAAGTGGTAGGTTGTAAAGAACGAGAGCCGGCATGAAGCCATGCCTCTTCTCCGTGCGCAATGCGGCTATGGACGGCTCGCCTCAGGCGGCGTCTTTCAGCAAAACTGGCTCGGGCGCGGTCTTGCCGAGGATCATGTCGGCGGCCTTCTCGCCGATCATCAGGCTCGGCGGCGTTAGTGTTGGCCGACAGCATCGTCGGCATGATCGAGGCGTCGGCGACGCGCAGCCCCTCGAGCCGTGCACCCGCAGTCCGGTCGTCGACCACGGCGGTCTTGTCGCGTTATCGGGCGCCATGCGGCAGGTGCCCATAAGGTGAAAGGTGGTGGTGCCGCGCTCGCTGGCGAATGCCAGCAGTTCGTCGTCGCTCTGCCGCCGCCTCGCCGGGGAATTCCTCGCGCTCGAAATAGGGCGCACATCGGCGGCGTCTGGAGCAGTCCGGCGGGCGAGCCGCATGCCGCCCAGCAGCACCCGGCGGTCCATCTCGTCCGCCAGGTAGTTCGGCTGGATCTCCGGCTTCTCGAACGGATCGGCGGAGCGGGCGCGCACATAGCCGCTGCTTTCCGGCCGCTGCTGCCAGGCGGCGCAGGTCATGCCGGGGAAGTCGTCGAGTTGGCTCTGCACGCCTTCCTTGTAGCTGGCGGGCGTGAATGTCATCTGCAGGTCGTTGCCGCTGGCCGCCGGATGCGATTTCCAGAAGCAATGCACCAGCGACGGGCGCAGGCCGAGAATGCTCGGGCTGGCCGGTGAAGTATTTGGCGATCTCGCCGACCAGCAGCAGGCCCTTGGCCCGCTGGTTGATGGTCCAGGTGTTCTTGACCCGCGCCACCATGCGCACGGCGTAGTGATCGCGCAGGTTCCGGCCGACCCCCGGCAGCGCGTGCCGGACCGCGACGCCGATGCGGCCCAGATGCGCCGGATCGCCGATGCCGCGGAGCTGCAGCAACTGCGGCGAGGCCACCACGCCGCCCGCAAGGATCACCTCGCGCCGGGCGTGTACCTGTTTGCGCTGGCCGCCGTGGGCATATTCGACGCCGGTCGCGCGCTTGCCGTCGAACAGGATTTGCGTCGCATGGGCATGGGTGATGACTTCTAAGTTCTTGCGGCCTATGGCGGGGTGCAGGAAGGCGCTTGCCGCGTGACATGCGGCGGCCCTTGTGGATGGCGCGCTGGAAATAGCCGACGCCGTCCTGCGTCGCGCCGTTATAATCCGGGTTGCGCGGAATGCCCATGCCGACCGCGCCCTCGATAAAGGCCTCGCACAGCTCGTGGTGCCAGGGTGTGTCGGTCACGATGAAGCTGCCTTCGCGGCCGCGGAAGGTGTCGTCGCCTGTGCCGATCTTGCGCTCCGACCGCGCGGAAATAGGGCAGCACGTCTGCATAGCCCCAGCCGCGGTTGCCGCGCTGCGCCCAGCCGTCATAGTCGGCCCGCTGGCCGCGATTGTAGATATGGCCGTTGATTGAGCTGGAGCCGCCCAGCGTCTTGCCGCGCGGCGCGCCGATGCGCGCGGCCGCCGGTCCACTCGCTGGGCTCGGCCGATAGAGCCAGTTCACTTTGGGGTTCACCAGCGTCTTCATGAAGCCCGCCGGGATGTGGATGAAGGGGTCGGTGTCCTTGCCGCCCGCCTCCAGCACGCAGACGGTATGCTTGCCATCCGCAGAGAGCCGGTTCGCCAGCACGCACCCGGCAGAGCCCGCGCCGACGATGACGTAGTCGAAGGTGGGGGTGTTGGCGGTTTTTTCAGTCATAGGCGTGAGTCTACATGATTGAGTGGTGTCGTTGCGAGCCCGGCCCTGCGCCGGGAGAAGCAATTCAGGCTGCGGTTCGGCCAAGAGGCGGCCTCTCCTGGATTGCTTCCTTGCCTGCGGCTCATCGCAATGACGGTGAGGTGTTGTTCATGCCGGCCCCGCGTTGCCGGTCAAGAATGCCATGGCGGCATCCACGCCGCCCTTCCGGTGCGGCACGCCGGCGAGGCCGAGGCCCATCTCCACGTTGGCGAGCGTGCCCATCAGCATGCTCTCGTTGAAGTCGCCCAGGTGGCCGATGCGGAACACCCGGCCCTTGATCTTGCCGAGGCCGTTGCCGAGAGACATGTCGAACCGCTCCAGGATGGTGGCCCGCAGCGCGTCGGCGTCGTGGCCCTCCGGCAGACGCACGGCGGTCAGCACGTTGGAATAATCGCGCTCCTCCTGGCACTGGATTTCCAGGCCCCAGGTGCGCACGCAGCGCCGCGCGGCCTCGGCCAGGCGGGCGTGGCGGGCGAACACGTTGGCGAGACCCTCTTCCTCCAGCATGGCGATGGCCTCTTTCAGGCCATAGAGCAGGTTGGTGTTGGGCGTGTAGGGAAAATAGCCGGTCTCGTTCATGCTCACCATCGCCTGCCAATCCCAATAGCTGATCGGATAGCCCGCGCTCGTGCGCGCCTCCAGCGCTCGCGGAGAGAGCGCGTTGAAGCTGATACCGGGCGGCAACATCAGGCCCTTTTGCGAGCCGCTGACGCTGACATCGACGCCCCATTCGTCGTGGCGATAGTCCATGGAGGCGAGGCCGCTGATCGTGTCCACCATGAACAGGGCCGGGTGGCCAGCCTCGTCGATGGCTTGGCGCACCTCGTGGACGCGGCTGGTGGCGCCCGTCGAGGTTTCGTTGTGGACGACGCAGACGGCCTTGTAGTCCCGGCCGGTGTCCGCGCGCAGCTTTTTCTCCACCTGTTCCGGCACCACGCCGCGGCGCCAGTCGCCAGCGATAAATTCCGGCTTCAGCCCCAGCTTCAGCGCCATTTCCCGCCAGAGGGTGGCGAACTGCCCCGTCTCCACCATCAGCACCTTGTCGCCCGGCGAGAGCGCGTTGACCAAAGCCGCCTCCCACGCGCCCGTGCCGCTGGCCGGATAGATCACGACCGGGTGCCGGGTCTGGAAGATGCGCTTCATGCCGCCCAGCACTTCCTTGCCCAGCTCGCCGAATGCCGGTCCCCGGTGATCCATGGTCGGCTTGGCCAGCGCATGCAGGATGCGGTCGGGCGAGTTGGACGGGCCCGGAATTTGCAGGAAATGGCGGCCGGCGCGATGGGTACCGGAAGACTGGGACATGGGCGGCAATCTCTCACTCATAATGGGGTGAACGGGAACATGCCGTCAGTCGCCGACCCGACGCAAGAAGGCACTGTGAACGAAGCCGTCTTTTTTTCCGTCGCTTTGGAGGTCCACGGCTATCCAGTCACCCAGGTCGAACAGGCCGCGCAACTTGGTGCCGTCCATTAGTGCGCCGACCACTTCGAAATCGGTACCTGGGCCGCCGCGCAGGTTGAGGGAATTCCGTACCTCAACTTCGAACGCGCCCAGATCGTCTGCGGCAAGCGAGCCGGTAGCGCCGGCGCTGCCGCCGATGGTCTGGAATCGGAACAGGGGAAAGGCCGGACCAGGGTCTGTCTTGCGCGTGGGAGCGACGTCGTCGTGGCCGACCACTTCCTAGATCGAGGGATACTTGCCCCGCAGGGCGACTACGATTTCGCCGACCAGGCGCAACTGCGGCTCTGGGTATAATTCCCAGGCCATGGTTGGGCCGCCATTCTTATGCCGTGCGACCACGACCTCGTGGTCGGCGAAGGTGCGACTCAGTCCCTGGCGCGTCCAGCCTTCCATTATCTTTTTGTCGAGAAAGCCAAAATTGCAGATCTCAATGCCGATGGAATGGTTGTTCAGACCGACGAAGCCGCGCATTCGGAGGGGCCAGCATGGAACGCCTTCACATTGAAAGGCACGGTCCGAACGATACCACCGTCGCGGTCCACAAAGAGATGGGCCGAGAGGCCGCGATCGTCGATCGCGCGCAACGAGCTTTCCATGGAGCCGCCAGCGGTGTAGTGCATCACGATAAACTTCGGTTCGATCTGGCCGCCGGTGTTGCTCGATTTATCAAAGCGAATGTTTTCCAGGCGATGTTTCGAAACCCTCATTGCTTCCTCCATCACATACAAAATAACAACCAGCATCCCAGGTAATTCTACAATAGTTTTTGCAAGCAGTTAGTACGGTCTGACATTTGGCAAGCGGATGAAAGGGATAGAAACGATGAGCGAGCAATGGCGGCTCGAAACCGTCGCCGCCCAAGCCCTGCACCGGCTGGATGTGGAGACCGGCGGCGTGATCGCGCCCTGGCAACCGGCGACCACCTTTGCCCGGCGGGCAGAGGGCTACGAGCCGACCGCGGGTCTGGTTTATGGCCGCGCGGACAACCCGACGGTGAAGCTGGCGGAGGACGTGATCGCCCGGCTGGAGGGCGGCCGCGAATGCCTGCTGTTCGCAAGCGGCCTCGCCGCCATTGCCGCCATGTTCCGGTGCCTGCCGGCGGGCAGTCACGTGGCGGTGCAGGGCGAAGGTTATTTCGGCACGCTGAAGTGGTTGAGGGAGAATGCACCGCGCCTCGGCATCGATGTGACCTTCTTTGAGGCGGGCGATCTGGTGACCCTGCGTTCGGCGCTCAGGCCCGGTGCGACGGCGCTGGTCTGGATCGAGACACCGGCGAACCCGCTCTGGACCGTGACCGACATCGCGGCGGCGGCGGACCTGGCGCACGATCGGGGCGCGCTGCTGGCAGTGGACAACACGGCAGCGAGTCCGGTTTTGACCAGACCGTTGGAACTGGGCGCGGATCTGGTGTTTGAAAGCGCCACCAAATACCTGAACGGCCATTCGGACGTGCTGGCGGGCGCTTGGACCACGAACGCGCCAGAGGAAGGCCTCTGGCAGCAACTGATCGTGGAGCGGCATTCGTCGGGCCCGGTGCTGGGCGCCTTCGAGGCGTGGCTGTTGATCCGTGGCATGCGCACCGTGCATCTGCGCGTCCGCCAGGCGAGTAAGTGCGCGCTGCGGGTCGCAGAGGCGTTGCTGGGGCATCGGCTGGTGGAGCAGGTGCGCTATCCCGGCTTGGCGGAGGATCCCGGCCATGCGGTTAGCGCCCGGCAGATGCAGGGCGGCTTCGGCGGCATGCTGTCGTTCGAGGTGGCCGGCGGCGCGGATGCAGCTTTGGCGACCATCAGTCGCCTAAAACTGGTGATTCCGGCAACTTCGCTCGGCGGCGTTGAGAGTTTGATTGAGCACCGCGCCACCATCGAGGGCCCGCATTCTGACGTGCCGAAGGGCCTGCTGCGCCTTTCGGTCGGCGTGGAAAATGCCGACGACATCCTGACAGACCTGCTGCAGGCGCTGGAGGGGTTGGAATGATTGCCCGGTTATTGCGAGCCGTGGCTCAATACGGCTTGTCACCCAGTAATTGCGTCCGATAGAGCAGGCGGCGGTCGGTGGCGGCGAACTCGTCGCGGTGGTGGATGACGGCGCGGTTGTCCCACATCAGCACATCGCCTACCTGCCATTGCTGGCTCCAGACCAAGTCTGGGTCGGTGGCCGCGTCCCACAGCGCATCCAGCAGCGCCTCGCTCTCGTCCAGGTCCAGACCGACGAGATAGGCATTGCGGCGGCGGCCGAGGAACAGGCACTTTCGCCCGGTCTCCGGATGGGTGCGGACGACGGGATGGATGGCCCCCGGCACCTCGCGCGGATCGGTGACGCCCTCGAAGCCCGCCCGGCGCTGGCCGGCGCTGTTGGTGGAGGCGTCGTGCTTGCACATTAGCCCGCCATTCACCCGGGCGCGCAGGTCCGGCGGCAGGTTTTCGTAAGCCAGATACATGTTGGCAAAGTTGGTGTTGCCGCCGGCGGGCGGGATCTCCACCGAATAGAGGATGGAGGCGGATGGGCACTCGTCCTTGTAGGATATGTCCGTGTGCCAGATGGCCTCTCCATTGCCGAGCGAGCCGATTGGCTGTCCGTCCCGTTCGATATTCGACATGACGGCAATGTAGGGGTGGTCCGGCAGGTGCGGCTTCCCGGTCCGCGGCGTAATTGGCGCCTTGTCAAGTTCGCCGAAGCAGCGGCTGAAGCGCTCCAACTGGTCCAGGGTCAGAATCTGGTCTCGAAAGCGTAAGACCAGATGATCGAGCCAGGCGTCGCGGATGGAACTGACCGTCTCCGCAGCAAGCGGCGCAGAGAGATCAATGCCTTCGATATCGGCGCCAAGAGGCTTGCCGGACGGCGCGATTCGCATCTTGGAAAGGACAGTCATAACGGTGCATTCCTGCGATTTCGGCTGAAGCTACAGCAAGTGTAAGCCATAGCTCCGCCAATCGCCAACTGTCTACTTCAGGTTCTGATCCATATGGAGCGGGTTAAGAGGCTCTGATACAGGCTTGTATTCATCCCAACCGACCGTTTCACCCTCATGTGTGGAATGTACCGATCCGCGTTGCGAACGAGGGCGCCTAAATAAGAAAGCCGCCGGCGGGGTGAGGCCTACCAACGGCATTGATCGGCTAAGATGCAAGCGCAGGCGCGATTGCGGCGGATCAGGCCGCGGCTTCCTCGCCCGGTTCCTCGGCACCCTCTTCCAGCGAAGCGGCGGTCGGCGAGGCGGCGCTCAGAATGCCTTCCAACTTTTCCTGCGCCTTCTCTTCGACCACCCTGTCGATGGCCGCGAGCTCACGAACCAACCGCTCCAGCGCGGACTGATAGATCTGGCGCTCGCTGTAAGATTGGTCCGGCTGATCGGCGTTGCGATAAAGATCGCGCACCACCTCGGCGACCTGAACCAGATTGCCGGAGTTGATTTTTGCTTCGTATTCCTGCGCGCGCCGGCTCCACATGGTACGCTTGATCCGCACCTTGCCCTTCAGCGTCTTCAGCGCATCCTGCATGTCCTTTTTCGATGCCAGCCCGCGCAGCCCGGCACTGTCGACCTTGCCGACCGGTATGCGGAGCGTCATCTTCTCTTTGTCGAACTCGACCACAAGCATCTCAAGTTGCATCCCGGCGACTTCCCGCGTTTCGATCGCGGTCACCATGCCGACGCCGTGCGCCGGGTAGACGACGTGATCGCCTGGTTTGAACTTCGCCTGCTTACCCATATTCTCATAACCTCTAGTCATAGTGTCTTCACCGTCCGGATATCGGCCGGCCACTGTCACTGAACCCTGCTACACTCACTGGCATCGAGTCACTGGCACTAAGCCAGAAAAAGGGCTTTTCGGCAGAAACGGCGCGCCGAACGCACCGTTTTAACACCTTTGCCGATCGCGAAGACGCGTCCTGCATTCGTCCAAAATTGACTTCTCCCGTCACCAACACACCGTTCCTTGGCGTATTGAACCCAGCTTCCTTGCATCTTGTACTTCTTCAACCCGTTTTCAAGCTATCCTGTTTCCACCTGCCCCTTTTTGAAGTCGGTGAGGACACCAGACGATCGTCATCCGATAAATAATTCATACCATAAAAAAAGGCCTGTTTCCAGGCCCCGCCGCATAGAAATTCGCGCGGTGTATTAGGATATCCTCATGTTCCAAGGCGTCATTCGGCGGAGGGAGAGCCATCTCGCAGGCTTATGTTCTCACGCTTCGCCGGGGCCGGGGTCGAAATGATCCTTGAACTTGTTCGGCACGCCGGCCCACTCCTCGGCGTCCGCCGGCGGCTCCCCTTTGCGGGTGATGTTGGGCCATTCTTCCGAATATTTCCGGTTAAACTCCACCCATTCGTCCGCCCCCGGCTCGGTGTCGGGTTTGATGGCGTCCACGGGGCATTCGGGTTCGCAAACGCCGCAGTCGATGCACTCATCCGGGTGAATGACCAGCATGTTGGCGCCGACATAGAAGCAATCGACTGGGCACACCTCGACGCAGTCCATGTGTTTGCACTTAATGCAATCTTCATTGACGATGTAGGTCATCAGAGGCTCCTGAGAGGCGCCGCGGTTGGACCGGCGCACAACGATATATTGGCCCGAAATTGGGTATTCATATTCCTATTTTAAATCAATTCCGCCAGCTTTCCTTAGGCCGATCGTCTGCAGGCGACAGTTCGTCGTACAGCGCCTGGGCTTCGGCCGGCGGGCCGCGGCGTTCAGCCATGGCGAGCACGCGCACGACGATCACATCGCGGCCCCGCGGCAGGGTGAGCACATCACCGACCCGGACCAGGCGGCTAGCCTTGGAGACCACGTCACGGTTGATGCGCACGCGCTTTTTGGTGATGAGATGGGCGGCGACGGTGCGGGTCTTGCAGAACCGGGCATAGACCAGCCATTTATCAAGGCGCAGGGTCTCCGTGCTCTCCTGATCCGTTAGGGCCGCCATAAGGTCAGGATGACCCCGCCAACGCAAGGGCCTTGCGCAGGCCTGCGAAGGGCAGGGCGGCGTTGTGGCTGGAATTGCCGTGCCCAGCCAATGTCTTGCTATCCGGTTTGGCGCGCCGGTTCGGCGTCGGAGGCTTTAAGGGCCGGCCGTTGGGTGGCCGCCCCTGCTTGAGATCTTTCGAGCCACGCCGTGCGAACAAGGGTTTTCCATCATCGTTTGCAACACCCGTTGCGTAAAAGTGCAACCGGTTCAGCAGCCGTGGCAAATCACTTTCGCTCAGTCCCACCATGGCCGCGAGTTCCGCGCTCGCAGCGATGCTGCTGCCGGCGGCGCCGCGGAATGCGGCGGCGGCAAAAGCCTCCCACTTGTCCAGACGGATGGCGTGCGGGCCGGCGACCACATAGCCGAGCACCCGCAGCCAATCATGATCGCTGTCCGCATCTATTGGCAGCAAGGGCGCACGTTGGCTTGGCGTCTCGCGCTCGCCGAAATACAGTTGCCAGAGCAACAGCCGCCAACGTTGTCCGGCGCCTTTCATCAACTGTGGAACATACAGGCAATCATGGCCGATCCGCACGCCCTTTTGCGTCAGGGCCTTTCGCTCCGCCTTGGGAAGGCTGTCGACTTCCCGCCGTGCTTCCTTGCGCGGCAGCACGCCCGCGTTTTCGGCAAGCCGATAACCTATGCCACGCAAGGTGGGATTGCCTTCCAGGCTGCGGACCTGGAGCAGCGGGCTAAGCTTGCGGCAGACCTCTTCGTCCAGCCAAGCCTGCAACCGGTTGCGCAAAATTTGCCGGTGGCGGCTGTCGAGCAAGGGGCTCGAAATAGGTTCGACACAGGGTTTAAGCCAATCGGAACCCCTGACGAGCGCGCCCACCGGTTCGCCATGCCATGCGACGCGGTTGTTCTCCACCAGCGAAAACGCCCGGTGCTTGTCCTTGTTCAGTTGCAGAACCCGGCTGTCGATTTCCTGGCGGAGCACTCGATTCGCGGCATTTATCAGGGCGCGGCCGTCCTCGCCCCGGTCGGCTGCATCGGGCTTGAAGCGGAAGCCGGAGAGGGAGCCGACATTCTCGCCCTCGACCACAACCTGGCCCTCCGGCGTCACGCCGCCGATCAGCTCATCGCCATCGCGCAGGCGCCGGACCAGCACCGCCGTGCGGCGGTCCACGAAGCGTTGGGTCAACCGGTCGTGCAGGGCGTCGGAAAGATTGTCCTCGATGGCCAGCGCCTGGCTGCGCCAATGCTCCGGATCGTCCAGCCAGCCGGTGCGGTGGGCGATGTAGGTCCAGGTGCGCGTGCCCGCGATGCGCGCCATCAGCGTGTCGATGTCGCCGTCGGTGCGGTTCAGCCGGTTGATGTGCCCCGCCACCCAGTCGCCCGGCAGCTTGCCGTCGCCTTGACTGGCCGCCCGGAACTGAAAAATTCGGGCGAGCAGCCGGGTGTGGGAATCGGTCAGCGTCTTGGAGAAGTCCGGCACCTGGCAAACGTCCCAGAGCAGCCGGACCGAGTCATACCCCTGCGCCCGCTCCTTGACCGGAGCCATCTTGGCGAGCGCGTCCAGGGTGCGCTGGTCATCCGCCCGGCGGGCGCGGCGAAGGAAGGGATAAGGCGGCTTTTCTTCCAGGGTCCGAATCAACGCCTCGACCGAGCGGAAGTCCAGGTCGTGATTGCGCCACATCAGGGTGCGCAGCGTCTCGAATTCGTGCGCCTCCACCTTCTCAACCAGGCCTTCGTCCATGCCGTGCTGGTCGGCGGTCGTGCCGAAAGTGCCGTCCGACATGTGCCGGCCAGCCCGCCCGGCGATCTGGCCGACCTCGCCCGGCAGCAGGTCGCGCACCCGATGGCCGTCATACTTGTGCAGGGCGGAAAAGGCGACATGGCGAACGTCCATGTTCAGGCCCATGCCGATGGCGTCGGTCGCCACCAGATAGTCCACCTCGCCCGACTGGTACATGCCAACCTGGGCATTGCGTGCCCGCGGGCTCAGCGCGCCCATGACCACCGCGGTGCCGCCCCGCTGGCGGCGTACCAGTTCCGCGATGCGGTAGACCTCACCCGCCGAGAATCCGACGATGGCGGAGCGCGGCGGCAGGCGCGTGACTTTCTTATGGCCGGCATAGGCGAGCGTGGAGAAGCGGGGCCGCGTGATGAACTCGCATCCAGGCACCAGCGCGCGGATCAGGTGCCGCGCGGTCTCGGAGCCCAGAAACATGGTTTCGCCCAGGCCGCGCGCATGCATCAGCCGTTCGGTAAAGATGTGGCCGCGTTCCGGGTCTGCCGCCATTTGGACCTCGTCAATGGCAAGGAAGTCCACCCTCACGTCGAGCGGCATGCTCTCGACCGTGCAGACATAATAGCGGGGGCGCGGCGGGATGATTTTTTCCTCGCCCGTCACCAAAGCCACTTGGCCCGCACCTCGGAGTGCCACGATCTTGTCGTAGTTCTCGCGCGCGAGCAGGCGCAGCGGGAAGCCGATCATGCCCTTGTTGTGGGCCAACATCCGCTCGACGGCGAGGAAGGTCTTGCCGGTATTGGTTGGGCCTAGAACAGCGAGAACACGGCCGCTCCCAGATTTTGAGGGGCTTCGGTAATCGTCGGTGGGCCGCCCAATTTGGGGGTTATCCATCGGCGCCTCCGGTTCCGCGTGTGCTGCGTTGAACAATGGGGAGATTCTGGTGCGGTTGCAATGGCTGGACGCAAAATCGCTGCGATTGATCGCGGCCATGCTGCGTGTCATGGCTCTTGATCCCCGCGCGGTGGCAGCCATATTGCCACCAGATTTTGACTATTAAGTACTCATTTGCCCTTACAGGAGACATCAGAGGATGAACAGCGCCGCCAGCGGAACCGCGGAGCAGATGGAATTTCAGGCCGAGGTCGGACGGCTGCTCGACCTGATGGTGCATTCGGTCTATTCGGAAAAGGAGGTGTTTCTGCGCGAGTTGATCTCCAATGCCTCCGACGCCTGCGACAGGCTTCGCTACGCCGCGCTGACCGACGCCGCGCTGGCGGGCGAGGCGACCGATTTCAAAATCACGATTCGGCCGAACAGGCCCGAGCGCACGCTCACCATCACCGACAACGGCATCGGCATGAGCCGGGATGAGATGGTCGAGAATTTGGGCACCATCGCCCGCTCGGGGACCGCGGCGTTCGTCGAGCAGCTGTCAGGGGATGACAAGAAAGACGCCAATCTGATCGGCCAGTTTGGCGTCGGCTTTTATTCGGCGTTCATGGTCGCGGAGCGGGTCTCGGTTGTCTCGCGCAAGGCGGGTGAGAGCGTGGCCCATCTCTGGGAATCCGACGGGCGCGGCAGCTTCTCCATCAGCCCGGCGGAGAAGGCGGCGACCGGTACGGTCATCACCCTGCATCTGCGCGACGGCGAGGACGAGTTCCTGGAACCGCACCGGCTGCGCTCCATCATCAAGACCTATTCCGACCACATCGCCATTCCCGTGGCACTGGCGGAGGAGCCCGCCGAGGGCGAGGAGGCAAAGGAGCCGGAGACCGTTAATGCTGCCTCCGCCCTTTGGACCCGGCCCAAGAGCGAGATCAGCGACGAGCAGTACAAGGAATTTTACCACCATGTCGGCCACGGCCTCGATGACCCTTGGCAGACGATCCATTGGCGCGCGGAAGGCACGATCGAGTACTCGGCCCTGCTGTTCGTTCCGGGGGCGAAGCCGTTCGACCTGTTCCACCCGGAGCGCAAGAATGCGGTAAAGTTGTACGTGCGCCGCGTCTATATCACCGAGGGCGTAGAGGACCTGCTGCCGGGCTGGCTGCGCTTCCTGCGCGGTGTGGTCGATTCGGAGGACCTGCCGCTGAATCTGTCGCGCGAGATGCTGCAGAACAACCCGGTGGTGCGCCAAATCCGCAACGGTCTGACCCGCCGGGTGCTGAGCGAACTGACGCGGAAGGCGGAAAAGGAGCCCGAGGCGTTCGCGCAATTCTGGGAGAACTTCGGCGCGGTGGTGAAGGAAGGCCTCTATGAGGACCACGCCAACAAGGACGCGCTGCTGAAACTCGCCCGGTTCCGCTCCACCAAGCGCGACGGTTGGGTCAGTCTGGCCGAATATGTGGAGAGCATGGCCGAGAATCAGACCGCCATCTACACCATCGCCGGCGATGATCTGGACGCGCTGCAACGTTCGCCGCAACTGGAAGGCTTCGCGGCCAAGGGCGTCGAGGTTTTGCTGCTGACCGATCCGGTGGACGAGTTTTGGAGCGCTACGGTTGGCGAGTTCGACGGCAAGCCCTTCAAATCCGCCACCCGCGCCGGCGGCGACCTCTCCGAGATAAAGGCCGCCGATGCGGCCGACCAGCAGGACGCGGCGCCGGAAGGCGCGATCGGTACCGTGATTGCCGCCTTCAAGCTGGCGCTGGGAGACGCTGTGAAAGACGTGCGCGTTTCCGACCGCCTGACCGATAGCGCCTGCTGTCTGGTGGCGGACGAGCACGACATGGACCTGCACTTGGAACGCATGATGCGCCTGCACGGCCAAAAGGTGGAACGCGCCCCGCGCATCTTGGAACTGAACCCGCGGCACTCGCTGGTAAAACGTCTGGCGGAAAAGTTGGACGGGCCGGACGCGGCAGACAAGGCCGAGGACTATGCCTTCCTGCTGTTAGATCAGGCCCGCATCTTGGAGGGCGAGCCTCTGCCGGATCCGGTGGCCTTCGCCCACCGCATGGCAAGCGTTATGGAAGGCAGCGTCGGGTAGAGCCCTCCCGCGCCGCGCGCCTTAACGGCCGTTTGTTCCGGGACGCGGCTTTGGGTAGGCTCTGGTGGTTGTGTTTCCGCTGCCCCAGGATTTGCCATGCCGCTCTCCACTTACAAGCCCAAATGGGCCGGTTCCGCCTCGATCTCGCCTTCCGGCAGTTTCGAGGCAGGGTCTTGGCAGTCCTTCGAACTGGTCTATACCGCGGGCAAGTTCGGCATCGACGATCAGGGCGGTATCGCCATCGTCATGCGTACCGCGAGCGACCAGTCGCGCCTGCAGATCGACGATCCGCACGGACCCAGCTATTGCACGGCTGAGGCCTCGAACGGCGCGGTATTGGCGCTGGACTATGATAGCCGCAACGGCATCCGCCCCTGGTTCAAGCGGCTGCGCGTGCGGGTCGTCAGGCATTTTCTTAGCGAGGGCGACACCATCACCATTCGCATCGGCGACCGGCGCTTCGGTGGGCCGGGCATCCGCATGCAGACCTTTTGCGAAAGCACCTATGAGTTCAAGGTGCTGGCCGATCCCATCGCCACCACCGATTTTGTCGAGCTGCCGGTGCAGCCGGACATCGCCATCGTGCCGGCCAAGCCGGAGCGCTGGAAGGCCGTGCTGCCGACGCTGGTGCCGGTGGGCGAGCCCTTCCGGCTCTGCCTGAAGGCTGAGGATGTGTGGGGCAATCCCTCCGATCAGGTCAACGAGACCGTGCGGCTGAAAACCGACCGGCCGGTGGCGGGCCTGCCGGAGACGGTGACCTTTACGCCCGGCGAGCGCGCCAAAATCATCGAGGGCTTGAGCGTCGCGGAAGAATGCGACCTGGTGGTGGAACTGCGCTCCGCCGCGGGTGCCGTTTTGGCGGAAAGCAATGCCTGCCGGATTTCCGACTCCTACCCCTATCGCCAGTTCTGGAGCGACATGCACGGCCAGAGCGAAGAGACCGTGGGCACCAATTCCGCCCGTGAGTATTTCGCGTTTGCCCGCGACCTGGCCTTCCTGGACATCGCCGGCCATCAGGGCAACGACTTCCAGATTACCGACGCCTTTTGGGCGGAGTTGAACCAACTCACTGCCGAATTCGACGAGCCCGGAAAATTCGTCTGCCTGCCGGGCTTCGAGTGGTCGGGCAACACCAACCTCGGCGGCGATCACAATGTCTGGTACCGCAACGAGGGGCGGCCGATCTTCCGCTCGTCGCGCGTGCTCATCGACGACACGGGCGCACCGGAAACTGACGCTCACACCCTGCCGGACCTGTTCGACAAGCTGCAGGGCGAGGATGCGCTGGTGGTTGCCCATTGCGGCGGCCGCTACGCCGACGTGACGCTCGCCCATGACGGTGCGCTCGAACCCTCGGTCGAGGTGCATTCCTCCTGGGGCACGTTCGAGTGGATCGTGGAGGACGCGCTGAAGCTGGGTTACCGCATCGGCATTGTCGGCGCGTCGGACGGGCACAAGGGCCGGCTCGGCGCGGAATATCCGGGTGCGAGCATGTTCGGCTGCTATGGCGGCTACACCTGCCACATGATGCCCGAGTTGACGCGTGACGCCCTCTTCGAGAGCTTCCGCCGCCGCAACCATTTCGCCACCACGGGCGCCCGTATCTTTCTGGAAGCGGCGGTGGAAATGCCCTCCGGCGGCAAGATCCACCAGCGTAACCCGGACCTGGGGCCGACGCAAAGCTGGCAGGCGCAGACAGCTTATATGGGCGACATCGTGGCGGTGACGGACGACGAGGTGGCCTTCACGCTCGACCTCTCCAGCACTTCGCCGGTGGAGCGCATCGAGTTCCGCGACGGGCTGGAGACAGTGGAAGTCGCCCGGCCCTATGCCAAGCGTGATCTGGGTGCGCGGGTGCGCATCGTATGGGAAGGGGCGGAGTATCGCGGCCGCGGCCGCATGGTTAACTGGGACGGCAACCTATACGTGCACGGCAACCGCATCCGCCAGGCGCGCGCAATCAACTTCTGGAACGCCGACAATCCGCTGGAAACGCGCGGCGACACAGGACTTGCCTGGCGCGCGGTGACGACGGGCAGCTTCGGCGGCCTGGATCTTTGGTTCGAGGACGCGCACGCCGGTCGGATTGAGATCGAGACGCCGCAGGGCCGGTTCGAGGTGCTGCTGGAGGATATCGGCTTAGAAGACATGGCGTTCGACTGCGGCGGTCTCGGCAAGGCCCTGCGCACCTACCGACTGCCGGAGCGTCTTACGGCTAACACCCTGAAATGGAGCCGGCTGCTGACGCTACATGGGGCAGGGGAGGGCGACACGCGCCCCTATGTCTGCGTCACTTTTGAGGACGGCCACCAGGCGTGGAGCAGCCCACTGTATTTGTTCCGGGATTAACCGGTTCGCATTCCCGGACGGCGCGCAGCGGCGGTTTGGGACCGCTTTTGTGAGGCGGACGGGCGGGCGCGGCCCCGGATACCGCTCGCGCGGTTCCGAGGATACAGGAAAACAGGCTAAAATGTCGTCGGCCAGTTGCCGAGAAGGTGCTGGCCGACCTGCTTGCCCTGGTAGACCTCCAGCAGCCGTATCAGGTGGCTACGGGTTTCCTTGGGGTCCACCACATAGTGGGCCTCATAAAGCCCGGCCAGATCCCACGCGCCCGTGTCCTGGTCCAGTTCCGCCGTCAATTCCGCAAAGCGCTCAGGCTCCTCTTCCGCCTTCACGCCATAGAGCACGTTGACCGCCAGCCGCGGCTCCATGAAGCCCAGGTCGGCCGTCGGCCAGATCAGGGTCTCATCCGCATTCCGGCCGCCTCCCATGTTCAGGTAGGCCTGCCCGTACGATTTCCGCATGATTACGGCGAAGCGGGGAACGGTCACCAGCGCCAATGCGTTCATCCAGTTCATGATTTTGCCCGGTGCCCGCTTGCGCTCGCCTTCCAGGCCGATGAAAAAACCCGGCTGATCCACCATGCTGACAATCGGAATATTGAAGCTGTCGCATAACACAATGAAGCTTACGGCCTTGTCGCAGGCGTCCGGGTCGATGGCCCCGCCCTTCACCAACGGGTTGTTGGCGAGAAAGCCGACGGTGCGCCCGCCGACCCGCCCCAGTGCCGTCACGACCGCGCGGCCGAAGCGCGCCTTCAGCTCGAACACCGAATCATTGTCGGCAATCACCCGCAAGACCCGGCGCACGTCATAGACCCGCTGGCGCTCGGCGGGCACGATCTCCAGGATCTTATCCTGACCCTCGCCGGAGCCTTCCGGCACGTCGGCCACCGGCGGCGCAAGGCCATTGTGCGACGGCAGATAGGAGAGGAATTGCTGGACCGCGTCCAGCACCTCTTCATCCGTATCAAACGCCTGATCGACCAGGCCCGTCACCTGCGTGTGCAGTTTCCAGCCGCCCAGTTCCTCCGGCGTGATCTCCTGACCGATGGCGAGCGAGGTGACGCGCGGGCTGGTGACGGCCATCACCGCGCCCTTGCGCGCGAATACGGCGTCGGAAATGACGCTGTACCAGGTTGAGGAGCCGTAGCTTTGCCCCATTAGGGTGGAGACCCAAGGCGTCTCGCGCGTCCGCCGGTATTCCTCCCGGTCCTGGCCGATGGTGGCACGGCCCGATGCACCCATGCGGTCCGGCATGCGGCCGCCGCTGCTCTCGCCCAGCAGCACCAGGGGCATGCCACGCTCGCGGGCGGTCTTTTTCATATGACCCATCTTGCGCATGTTCACCTGGCTGGAGGACGCGCCCAGCACGGTGAAGTCGTTCGCGACCAGCGCTATCGGGCGATCGTCCACCTTGCCATAGCCCGCGATCTTGCCGTCGGCAGGAGACTTCTCGCGCGTTTCCGGGCGGATGGAGTAGGCATGCAGCCCCGCCTCCAGGAACGAACCTTCGTCCAGCAGATAGTCGAGCCGCTCCCGCGCATTCAGCACGCCGGCATTGCGGCGGGCCTCCAGCTTGCGGGTGCCGCCCATGCCGCCATTCTGCTCGCGCCGCCGGGCGAGTTCGGCGAGTTTTTCGTCGTGGGACATGGATGGAATCCTGGTGGCCGGAGAAGGTCGCTCGTCATCCAACCCGGCAGCCCAAGTCCGGTCAAGCAGCGCTTGGCGGCGGCGGCCATCGGCCGCCAATCACCTCTGCTGCCGATCACCTCTACTGCCGGTTACCACTATTGAAGATAAACCGCCCGGAAGCGCGCCAGTACTTTTCCGTGGGCATCGATCAGGGAGAGGATAACGCCGTGGATCTCCCACGTGGCGGTGTTGAACAGGGCGAGCTTAAGGCCGCTCTCGTACCCATCGACCGGAGGCGGGCACGCCATCAGCGTAGAGATGCCGGGCTTGAAGGTGACATTTTCGCCTGCCAACTCATACTCACCGCCCAAGCCATTGCAGCCTGCGGTCGCCCGATAGCGAGCGCGGGATGATTCTAGCAGGATATATGGGTCCCGGTCGCCCGGCACATCGCCGATGCGCTCGCCGGCAAGGTCGCTCAACCGCCAATACGTGTCGGTTAGGGGGGCGTCCGGGATTGGCGGTTTGCAATCCTGATCGGACAGAACGTTATCGACGCGGTGCACGATCATGGTCGGCTCGGTGCCGGCTCCGTTCATTTTCGGGCGTGGTTCGATCGTGGCGGATAGGGAAGTCAATGCGCCAGCGCCCGGCGTAACCACTACCTGGCTATAAGCCTGTTGAAGGCTTCGGAAATCGCGCTCCATCGCGACGGGGAACGTCCGGCCGGTCCTACATTCCTCAAACGTCGCCGCATCGGCCATGTAGCGGAACAGGCCATGGAACCGGGTTGGCCTTGGTTCCGCCGCGGTAGTCTGCTTGCCGGTCATCTTCATCTGGATCTCGACAGTGTTGCCAGCGCCAGGTGTTAACACGGGATGCACCCTATCGCTCGCAAACATCAGGCGCTCGCCATCGGTGATGGAGGCGCGGACCGTATAGGTATGCCTCGGGTCGATTTTGGCCGGATCGTACGTGATCTCGAACCGGTATGGTGGGTGCCCGGCAGGGTCGATCACATCGCGCCCGACCTCCGTCGCGGCGACATCCTGCAGCGAGCTATCCTGAAGCACCGCGGTAAACACTGCACTCGGCGGCAGGGCAATCCGCTCGCGGTAGAAGGCAGTGCCGGTGACCGTCGCCTCACCAGCTATGGCGCCAACCGACAGCAGGCTAAGGCCGCAGACCACGGCGCCAATCCTGAAAAACAATGACATAGGGCGACTTTCTGAACAGTTTGTGGCACTCCAACCGCAGCAGAGCTGAGGCCAGAAACAGGCGGTTTCAAACGGTTTGTCAGCGGTTGCACCCGGCGGCGCGTTGGCTATCGAGGCCCCAGCACTTGTTCCATGCGCGCCTTGGCATGTCCCAAATAGCGCCAGGGCTCAAACATTTCCGCGAGTTTCTCGGGCGGCACGCGCGAGGTGACTTCCGGGTCGCCCTGCAGCCGTTCCAGAAACGAGCCGCCGTCGCGCCCGGCAGCGAAGCCGCGATCCTGCCACACTTGCATGGCGTGTTCCTGCACTTTCGTATAGGCGTCCTCGCGGCTCATGCCCGCCTGGGTCAGTTCCAGCAGCACGTATTGGGAATAGACCAGCCCGCCGAGCCTGTTCAGGTTCGCCAGCATGTTCTCCGGGTAGACCACAAGGTTCTCCACCACGCCCGCCATGCGGTTGAGGGCGAAATCCAGGGTCACCGTCGCATCCGGCCCGATCATGCGCTCTACGCTGGAGTGTGATATGTCCCGCTCGTGCCAGAGCGCCACGTTCTCCAGGGCCGGCACCACGGCCGACCGCACGAGCCGGGCGAGCCCTGTCAGGTTTTCCGTCAGCACCGGGTTGCGCTTGTGCGGCATCGCGCTGGAGCCTTTTTGCCCCGGAGAGAAGTATTCCTCCGCCTCCAGCACTTCGGAGCGTTGCAGGTGGCGGATTTCGGTCGCCAGCCGCTCAATACCGCTCGCAATCACGGCCAGCACAGAGAAAAACATGGCGTGCCGGTCGCGCGGGATGACCTGGGTGGAGATCGGCTCCGGCGTCAGGCCCATTTGCTCTGCCACATATTCCTCGACCCGCGGATCGATGGCGGCGAAGGTGCCGACCGGGCCGGAGATGGCGCAGGTGGCGATTTCCTTGCGCGCGGCGACCAGGCGCTCGCGGTTGCGCACGAACTCCGCATAGTGCCCGGCGAGCTTCATGCCGAACGTCGTCGGCTCGGCATGGATGCCATGGCTGCGGCCGACGGTCAGCGTCTTGGCGTGCTCATAGGCACGGATCTTGAGCGCCGCCAGCAACCGGTCCACGCCCGCCAGCAGAAGGTCGGAAGCGCGGGCCAATTGCACGGCGAGGCAGGTGTCCAGCACATCCGACGAAGTCATGCCCTGGTGCACGAAGCGCGCTTCGGGGCCGACATATTCGGCGAGGTTGGTCAGAAAGGCGAGCACGTCATGCTTGGTCACCCGCTCGATCTCGTCGATGCGGTTTATCTCGAACCGCCCTCGCTCCCAGACGGCCTTGGCGGAGTCTTTCGGGATCACGCCCAGCTTCGCCTGGGCGTCGCAGGCATGCGCCTCGATCTCGAACCAGATTTCGAACTTGGTCTGGGGCTCCCAGATGCCGACCATCTCCGGGCGGCTGTAACGCGGGATCATGCTTCTCTACTCTGTGCCTGGGTCTGTTGTGTCCCCTATAGCATAGTGTCCGGCAGGGCACGCCACCAAGGACGACGCACATTAACCAGACGCCGCCGGGCACACCTGCCGGAGGCGGCAGCGGCAAATGATGAACCGGGCGCCACTCGTTCATTGAGGCCGCCCCGGCCGTGCGGCGCCAGCGGGTATTACTATTGAGCGGTAAAGGTAAGCTCGCCCGGATCCAGCCCCATATCGGAAACAGCTGCCTTCGTAGCATCGATACATTCTTCGCTGGTCAGATAGATCGTATTTTCCCTCTGAGTCATAATCAGTGCGCCCGAGTTGCTAACGGGAAACGCTTTGCTGGCAAGCGAATATTTTGACGTGTCTTGATATTTTGCAGGGATTTGACTCTTTTCCAGGCACCAAAATAGAACCGCATAATTCGATCGATCTCCTAAGGAGTTGTGGCGGATTTCGTAGACATTACCGGCACTCGCAGACGTCACGGCCCAGAACGTCAGCGTAAGGGTCAGAAGAGAAACTCGGATCATCGTCAGTTCCCTTAGCTTGCAGAGGAAATCGCGGATTTTACGAGTCGCTATTTTCCTGTGCAAGCGCGGTAGGAAAGAAAAGCCATCTGTCATAACCCCCCCCCCGGAGTTTGACCCATGAAAGTCACCCTGCTCGGCACCGGCACGCCCGCACCCTCGCTCACCCGCCAGTCCGCCGGCTATGTGGTGGAGGTCGGCGGCGACATGCTGATCCTCGACCACGGCCCCGGCGCCCACCACCGCTTTCTGGAGAGCGGCCGGCGGTCGGTGGACGTTACCCACTGCTTCCTCACCCACCTGCACTACGACCATTGCATGGACTATGGCCGGCTCGTATTGCAACGCTGGGACCAGGGGGCGGGCGATATCGCCGACCTGAACGTCTATGGCCCCGCGCCGCTGCAACGCATGACCGACCTGCTATTTGCGGAGGACGGCGTCTATGGCCCGGATATCGAGGCGCGGACCAAGCACCAGTGCAGCCTCGACATCTACGCGGCCCGCGGCGGGGAGGGTGCGCGCGCCAAGCCCAACCCGCGGGTGCGGGAGGTGGACGTGGGCGACGTGATCGAGGGCAAGGGCTGGCGCATCACTGTCGGGGAGGGGTGGCACTTTCAGCCTTACCTGAAGTGCCTGGCGTTCCGCATCGACTCGGATTACGGCGCGTCCCTCTGCTACACGGGCGATTCGGATGGCGTCTGCCCCGGCATCATCGACCTGGCGAAGGGCTGCGACGTGCTCATCCACATGAACCACTTCTACAGCGGCACCGAGCCGACGCCCGAATACCGCAAGGCCTGTGGTAACCACGAAGACACGGCGGAAGTGGCGCGCCAAGCGGGCGTCAAGACCCTGGTGCTCACTCACATCACTCACCAGATCGACCATCCCGGCGTGCGCGAAAAGATCGTGCAGGAAATCGGCAAGACCTTCTCGGGCGAGATTATTTGGGGCGAAGACTTGATGGAAATCGACGTCGGCGCGCCTTCTGCCCTCGACCGGATCGACTGATCATATTGCCGTCTCATCCTGAGTGGCGCTCGCGAGAGCGCGTATCGAAGGGCTCCCCAAGGCTTGCTCCGCCCTTCGATACGCTCCGGCCTTTGCGCTTGCGGATAACTGGCTGGTGGCGCGATTGTCCGGGCGGGGGCGGGGTGCTGCCCGTCCAGCCTGATCATGTCGCCGCCAGATGGTTCTTATAGGTCGTTCTTATAGATCGTTCCGTCCTTGATGATCACCACGAAGTTTTTTGCCGGGTCGGCGACCAGGGAAATGTCGGCGAGGGGGTTGCCGTTGACTACCAGAACGTCGGCCAGCGCATCCGGCTCAATCACGCCCAGCTTGCCGGGGTAGGGATCGCGTGCGCCCGAGAGTTTCAGCAATTCGCCCGCAGTGGAGGTCGCCTGCATCAGGGCCTCATGCGGGGTGAACCAACGGGTGAGCTTTGCCAACTGCGCGCCCTGCCGGGTCGCGAGCCGCGCATCGAACAGAATGTCGGTGCCGAACACGGTCTTGACGCCGTATTTCTTTGCCAGGCGGTAGACGCGTTCGGTGCCGGAGCTGACCTGAAGCTGCTTGGCCCGGCTGTCGGGGTTCGGTTGCGGATTGGCGTCCTCGTCATCCAGGAAGGGCTGAATTGACAGCCATATGCCGCGCTCCGCCATCAGTTTCAGGGTATCGTCAGTAAGCAAGTGGCCATGCTCGATGCACAGCACCCCCGCCTCGATGGCCTGCCGGACGGCCGCGTCGGTATAGGCATGCACCATCACATAGGTGTTCCAGGTGCGCGCCACATCCACCGCAGCCTTCATCTCCTCAAAGGTGTACTGCGTGGTGTCGAGCGGGTCATAGAGGGACGAGACGCCGCCGCCGGCCATGACCTTCACCTGGCTGGCGCCCATGCGCAGCACCTCCCGCACCCGCTGCAGCACAGCGGGCACGCCATCGGCGATCAGGGCGTTGCCGGTCGCTGCCATGTAGTCGAATGGCACGAGCGTCGGCGTGGGCACCGCGGTCGGCAGACGGAAATCGCCATGGCCGGAGGTCTGGCCGATGAACGCGCCCGAGGGATAGATGCGCGGGCCGGGGAAAAGGCCCCGGTCGCTCGCGCGCTTGATCGGGAAGGAGTTACCGCCGGCGTCGCGCACGGTGGTAAAGCCGCGCAGCAACACCCCTTCATTCGCCTTGGCTCCGGCCAGGACAAGGTCGCCGAAATCCCCAGTTATCGCCATCACCTTCGGCACCGAAGAAAGCAGGGAATGCCAATGCATGTCGATCAGGCCCGGCATGACGGTCTTGCCCTGCCCGTCGATGACGGTTGCGCCTGCCGGGATTGCGAGCCCTGCTCCGATCTCGGCGATCCGGTTGCCACGGATCAGCACGTCGGAGCCTTTGGTGAGTACCTCGTTCCGGCCATCATAAATGTCGGCGCCGCGGATCAGGATGGCCGTTTCCGCTGGATTGCCTTGGGCGATGGCGGCGGCGGGAAGCGCGGCGGGAAGCAATGCGGCGATCAATATCACCAGGGTGTGCACCCAGCGGGATACAGTATCGCGACCAAATCCTAACATTTTGGCTCCTTCTCTTTGGCCCGGATATCGTAGCGGACTTGAGGTATGCCTGATAGAGATGATGCAGCCTCAAGACAGGACCGCAGGAAAGGCCCGTCCGGAATGCAAGCCAATCAGATCAACCTTCAGGACCGTCATGCGGTTGTGACCGGTGCCGCCCAGGGCTTCGGCCTGGCGATCACCCGGCGCATGGTCGAAAGCGGCGCCCGGGTCTCCATGTGGGACCGCGACGAGGAAGAACTGCGGAAAGCCGCGGTCGAGTTCGGCGACAAGGCCGTTGGACAGGTGTGCGATGTGACAGACCTGGACGCCATCGACGTGGCCGTTTCGGAATCGAATGATGCGCTCGGCACCATCGACATTTTGGTGAACAATGCCGGCATCACCGGCCCCAACGACGTCACCTGGCACTATCCAATCGAGCAGTGGCGGCGGGTGATCGAGCTGGACATGAACGCCGTCTTCTATTGCTGTCGGGCGGTGCTGCCGCAGATGATCGGCCGGAATTATGGTCGCGTCGTCAACATTGCCTCGATCGCAGGCAAGGAGGGCAACGCCAACGCCTCGGCCTATTCGACGGCGAAGGCGGGCGTCATTGGCCTGACCAAGTCGCTGGGCAAGGAGTTGGCAGATTACGACATCGCCGTAAACTGCATCACCCCCGCCGCCGCCAAAACGCGCATCTTTGACCAGATGAGCCCGACGCATATCGACATGATGCTCTCCAAGATTCCCCGCGGCCGCTTCGTCCTGGTCGAGGAGGTGGCGGCGATGGTATGTTGGATGGCGTCTGAGGAAAACCGCTTCACCACTGGCGGAGTGTTCGACATTTCGGGCGGCCGCGCGACTTACTAGAACCCAGGTCAGCATACTTCCATGAAAACGCGTGTCACGCACCTGATGATGGCTGATCTGGTCGACTATACCCGGCTGATGGAGACCAATCAGCAGCGGGCAATCGGTCTGGTGCGGGAACTGCGTGAACTCGATGCTGGAGCCGATTGTCCTCGGCCACAAAGGCCAGGTGATGAAGCGCATGGGCGACGGCTGGATCTTTGCAATGCCTTCCGCGCAGGCACTGGTCGATGCCGCGACTGACCTTCAGTTGCGCCTTTCCGGTCACCAGGATATGAGGGTGCGGATAGCAGGGCACCGTGGCGAGATCGTGGAAGATGAAAGCGATTTTTACGGGGCCGGTGTAAACCTCACGCAGCGTATTCTGACCGAGGCCCCGCCCGGCGGTCTGATGGTTTCGAAAGAGCTGTTTGATCAGTTTTCGCCATTGGCGCAGGACCGTTTCCGCGATGCCGGCAGCTTCCGGCTCAAGAACATCGCGCTGCCGGTCACGCTTTATCAATGGCGGCCCAACGAAGGGGGCGAGCCACTGGATGGCGACGTGCCGTCGATCAAGCTGGAAGCGTTTACCTGCGGGCCCGATGATCAGGAGACGCGCAGCGCCGGGCAAGACTTGCACGACCAACTGCTGGAGCGTTTGTCGCGCCGGACCGGTATCCGGGTGCTGGATGAAAGCACCGTCCGGTCGAAAATCGCGACCTATGTATTGCGTGGGCGCCTGAGGATCGCCGGGACTCGCGGCCGGCTAAACCTCTCCATGGTCCTCGTCGATGATGGACGGGCCGTATGGTCAAAGTCTTACGAAGGCGATCCGAAAGACCTTTTCGAGTTCTGCGATGCAGTGATTGAGCAGGCCGACGTTGATCTCCGGGTGCAAATCAATGCCTTTGACGCTGACCGGCTTGCACACCTGCCGGTCGATCGTCTCAGTGTTTCCGAACTGCGGAGCCGTGCGGCGGGATTTTTTTATCGCGGAACGATGGAGAGCTATGCAGAGGCGCAGACGCTTATGGACCGGGCGCTACAGCTATCGCCTGACGACCCGATGGCGATGGCCATGCGCACGGAGGCCGTTATCGGGTTGGCGGCGGCGCGCTTTGAGGACGTTCCGGCTGCCGAAGCCGGGCGTTTGTCACAAGACATGAACCGCGTGGTCGAACTGTTGCCCCGTAGTGACTATGCCTTTTATGTCCGTGGTCTCTTTCATCTGATGGTCGCCAAAGACGATGCCGCTGCGGCCAAGGATGCGAACAGATCAATTTTACTGTCACCGGCTTATGCGGTGGGTTTCGAACTTCTCGGACAAACTCAGATGGCTGCCGGGCAATTTCGCGACGCGGCTAGAAATTTTCAGCGTGCCGTGGACCTCAGTGAAGCGGATCCGCTGTTGCCGATGCGTCTTTACATGTTGGCGATGGCAAATATCTGCCTTGGCGCTGACGAAGCGGCGATTGAGGCCTTGGATGCAGCGCGTCAACTGCGGCCGCGAATTGGCGGCTATGGTGCGTTGCGGGCTATTGCCGCCCAACGGTCATGCACCGACAAAGCTTCGCGTGATGGTGAGCTTCTATCGCCGTCGCCGATGGCGCCCCGTTTGCCGTTGCCGGTCGACTTCGGCTGGCTTGCCGAGGCTTTGACCCCTTCCGCCCACAAGAGGTGAAAAATGTGCTCTTCCTCCAACACCGGCACAGCGGTGCCGACGGTGTTTATCGAGAACGCCCGTACGCGAGTCACCGAATGGCGCTTTCCGAAACGGGGCGACAATACAGGATGGCACCGGCACGCCTTTGATTATGTCGTGGTGCCGATTAGCGACGGCTTTCTGGAATTGGTCGACGTCGAAGGAAACGTCACCCGAGCCGAGTTAAAGCATGGCGAGCCCTATTTCCGGCAGGCGGGTGTGGAGCACGACGTGCTGAACGGCAGCGATTTCGAAATTGCTTTCGTCGAAACCGAATTTTTGGAGCCCCCGCCGCAGTAAGGCGGCCGCTTGGCCGTGCCAGACTGGGCCCATCCCCATGAACTCGATCCAAAAGGACAGGGCTTGAAGGGCACATCAGCTGGTAGTCGCTCCAGCCGCCAATCCGGAATTGCCGGTCCTCGGGCGGTCATGGCCGGATGCTAGCCTCCCAGACCATTGAGCAACTTTTCGAACGCTACGGGTCCAACTACCGATGGTTCGTCGCCGTTGTCGGCTTGAGCGGCGCTGCGGCGATGATGATGAGTGCGACCCTGGTTAACGTCGCGGTGCCTCATGTCATGGGCGGCTTTGGCATCGGGCAGGATCAGGCGCAGTGGATGGCCACCGCCTTTCTGGCCACCATGACCGCCAGTCAATTGTTGAATGCCTGGATGATCGCTGCCCTCGGTCAACGTCTGGCGTTCGCCATGACGCTGACCGTCTTTGCCGCGGGCTCGATCGTCTCGGCAACCGCGCCCAGCATGGAAGTCCTGATCGTCGGCCGGGTGATGCAGGGGTTTGCGGCAGGTGTCGTCCAGCCATTGGTCATGGTGACGATCTTCCAGGTCTTTCCCCCTGACAAGCGCGGCCTTGCCATGGGCATCTTCGGCACCGGCGTGGTGCTGGCGCCGGGGCTGGGGCCGACCGTCGCCGGGTTCCTGATCGACACGTTCAACTGGCGGGCGATGTTTCTGCTGCCCCTGCCATTCGTCGGGCTCGCGATGCTGGGCGGCTTCATCGTCATGCCGAATCCACCCAGGGCGGAGCGAATACCTCGGTTCGATTGGACGGGCTACGGCCTGCTCTGCTTCGCCCTCTTCTGCGTGATGACCGGTTTGGCGCACGGCCCCCGCTATGGCTGGAGTTCGGACCATGTGCTGACCATGCTGGGTGCCGGCGCCTTGTCGGGTGCGTCCTTCGTCTGGTGGCAGATCAGGCTCGATGGGCCCTTGCTCGCCGTCCAACTGTTCCGGAACCCGGTTTTTGCGGCGGCCGTGTTCGTCGCCTTCGTCTTCGGGGCGGGCAATTTCGGCTCGACATATATCATTCCCGTGTTCGTGCAGGAGGTTCAAGGTTACACCGCCACCCGCGCGGGCGCGGTCATGGCGCCCGCCGCACTGGTCTTGGCGGCGATGCTGCCCTTTACCGGCCGGTTGGCGGATCGGATCCCTGGCTATCTGATGGTGATGTCGGGCCTGGCGGCATTTGCGCTCGGCACGGGCTTGATGATGACCAGCGACGTTAACACGCCCTTCTGGACCTTTGCCTTTTTTGCCGTGATCAGCCGGGCCGGGCTTGGCTTCATTCTGCCGTCCCTGTCCTCCACGGCATTAAGTGCCCTGACCGCGGCCGAGCTGCCCAAGGGATCGGGCAACATGAACTTCATCCGCCAGTTGGGCGGGGCGAGCGGCACCAACCTCATCGTGGTCTGGCTGTTGATGCAGACCTCGGTTCATGGCGATGCTTTTACGGCGACCCAGACCGCCGGCAACAATGCCAGCGCGGTGCTGCTGTCGGGCGTGTCGGACCTGCTCACCGCAGCAGGGCTGAGCGAGGGCGTCCGCGAAGGTCTGGCGCTTTCCTATCTCAGCAATGTTGTGCTGGCCCAGGCCGAAAGCTTTGCCTTTCAGGACTGTTTCCTGGCGTTGGCAGCGGTCTTTGCGTTCGCGATCCTGCCGGCGTGGCTTCTGGGACAGGCGCAACGCCACGCCTGACGAGGATCGCCGAGAACGCAAGCCGAAACGACACGATATCCGCTTGACTTGAAGGCGCCCGCCCGGCCATAAGGTGCGCTCTGCGCTGCCGAAACCAGACGGGCGGCGCATCCTTGGCTTTTGGGGCCGTAGCTCAGCTGGGAGAGCGTCGCGTTCGCAATGCGAAGGTCAGGGGTTCGATCCCCCTCGGCTCCACCAAGTCTGACAGAAAAAGTCAATTTGAACAATGATTTAGCGGCAACCGCCCGAAGCTCATCCCCCAAAACGTCCCCCACCTCGTTCTTGGTGAGGGGGTGCTTCGTGCCGTCCGACAGGCTTCTGCCCTGGAATGCCGCGCTGGCAGATGACTCGCATATCTCGCTCTGCGCTCCTCCCGCCTGCAACTTTTTAGGCACTGTCTCGTTTATCTAGGCTATCAATGGTGTAACACTTGGCGTGGGCTCAGAGTGTTCTGCAAGAGCCTGGGGCATGCCCACGTGACGACGACATTGCAGAGCTACGGCACCATTGCGCTCACCCGGCAACTTGCGCTCGGCTGGTAAGCTCAAGGCGGGTGGCAACCGAGTGGAGCAGATGCTTGAGGAATTGTTGCAGAGGACGCGTGCCCCGGAAGAATCAGGCTAGAATTTGCCCAGGCAAAAAAACCCAAATGATGGATGATTTGAGAACCGAATGAACGTCCACATCCATACACAGTTGACATCCGTCATTTGGAACATCGACCAACCGCCTTCGCGGCCCCTAACGCCCGCCGCGATACCGGCTGGTCACGCTGCCACTGGTCGTCCTGCGCCGCCTGGATTGCGTCCTTGAGGCGACCAAAGACACGGTGCTAGCAGAATTTGAACAGCACGAAGCCAGAAACACGCCGGCAGAAGCGGTGGAGCGGATTCTTGGCAAGGCGGCAGACCCGTACCGGCAATACCCGCTCTACAATACCAGCCCTTATACCTTTCAGCGGCTACTAGGCGATCCGGAGAACATCGCGCCAAACCTGGTCGCCTACATTAACGGCTTCTCCCCCACCGCGGAATGGCCGACCATCTTCGGCGACGCCAAGATGACAACGGCGTTGCTCGACCGGCTGACCCATCACTGCGACAACCATCGAGACCGGCAACGACAGCTGGCGCATTCGCAACCGGAACTGACAGGAGAGGGGCCTGGCGCCGCTCCGTTCGTTGGTGACTGCACGTCGCCAGGCCCCTCTCCCTGCACCACCTGCGCGAGAAACGGGCCGTCGATCAGTTCACCGACAAGGGGTCAAAATTGCGCGCCGATTGGGGGTCAGAGTTCAGCGCTGATTGACAGCCAACGGTAGTCCTCGCCTTTGGTCAGCATGTGCCAACACAGAGTGGTAAGCTTGCGCGCCACGGCGACGGCGGCGATCTGGTGGCCACGGCGTGCGCGGATGCGGATGAAGAATGCGCGCAGTGGTCCCGGCGCCTTCGCGGCGGCCCAGGCTGCCTCGACCAGCATTGCACGAGCATGGCTGCGCCCGGCCTTGCTGATCCGGCCGTAGTGGGCGGGCCCCAGACCAGATTGGCGGACGCGCGGGTTCAGCCCGAAGTAGCTCACGAGCTTTTGGGCACTGTTGAACCGGTCGATGCTGCCAATCGCGGCCATCAGCCCGGCCGCGACGGCGAGGTTGACGCCAGTGATTGTCAACAGCCGCCGGATCGCTTCGTCATCCAGCGCATCGGCAGCAATGTCACGGTCGAGCGCGGCGAGATCTTCCGAAGCCGGTCCAACTCCCGGATATGGCGTGCGATCGCTGCGTGCTCGTCGCCCGGCAGCGGCTGGCGCGTTAGCCAGTCACGGCCACGTTTGTTGAAGAGATCGGCATGGGGGCACTTCGGGATCAGATGCGCATGCAGGATGGCATGCACCTCGTTCTTGATCCGGGTGCGGTGCCGGACGACTTGATAGCGGCGCGCCACAAGTCTGCGCATTCGTTCCGTCGCCGCGTCCGGAGTCCAAATCTCCGGCAGATAGCCGGCTGCATGCAAGCTCGCCAATGTCGCTGCATCGACCTTGTCGGTCTTCACATGAGCATGGGCGATCGCCTTCACCTGGAGGGGATTGGCGATCACCACCCGCTTCACATGGGGCGACAGAACCCGGGAAACCGCCATGCAGTTTCCGGTTGCCTCAATCACCACTTCGTCCGTTTTGAGAAGCTGCCTGCCAAATCCCTCCAGGGCCGTTCGGGTCATCTCGACCCGCCCCTCGTGCCTGGTCAGGCCGTTCTCCCAGATCACCACCTCCCCGAAGGTGCGGTGAATATCTATTCCGATTACGCGTCGCATGCGCGCCTCCCTTACCAGTTGAAAACAGCGGGAGCGGCGGGCGACACGACAACTACGGATTCGCGCTCTCGGCGCAACCGGGCGAGTCGCAGAGGCGGCCAGCTACTAACACGAGCTCGCAGCTCATCGTATAGATCGGCCTGCCCGCACCTTCGTGCTCCCGGTGCCTCTGTCCCGGATGCTCGCAGCATACGCCAGGTCCTGAAGAACCTCGCCGAACATGGGCACCGAGAATTACATACCGGTTACCAACCCGATCGAAAGCACCTTTGCCACTGTCCGTCACCGCACAAGGCGGACCAAGGGGTGCCTCAGCCGCAAGACGGGCCTGGCCATGGCGTTCAAGTTGATGATGTCGGCCCAGGCCAAGTGGCGAAAGCTCGACGGCCGAAACCGCATGCCCGAACTGATCGAAGGCGTTGCCTTCCGCGACGGCGTCGGCCTTCAAGCAGCCGCCCGATCAGCCGTCACCAAGATTTGGGTATATCTCCGAAGCCCTGGCCGAATAAATGAGAACCTGGGGCGGCATCCAAACGGGGCAAGACCAAATTGCCGGCAGGCTGATGATGGGATCAGCGCAGACGGGTCGCAGACGGCACCACGGTTTCCAGCGTCATATAGCTGGAGCGCTGCACAGCCTATTCGTCGGTCTGCCCCAAATGGCACCTGCAATCGATCATGACATGGTTTTCTGTAGGGCACTTCGATAAATACGGCTGCGTAGCCGCTTCTGGGCCGATGTTGAACCTCGTTCGCCGCTGAACGCCCCGATGGGCGCCGTTTTGCGGCCTTCTTTGGTTGTTTTTGCCCGTTCAGCTGCGCTCCAGACGCACTTCTGCTGTCGCCACCCCGCTCACGTCGGCCCGCGGGCGGCGGCGAGGCCGTTCAGGTGGACCACGCGGCGCATGTTGTAGGCAAGGTTCTTCAGGCCGATGCGCGCCTTGGCGCGGGCGATGCCGATGCTGCGCACCAGCGTGCCACCCATGTCGTTGGTCTGCGCGCCGAACACGTGCTCGACCCGGGCGCGGACCTTCGAGCGGGTCTTGTTGCCCTGTTTCTCGCGCTTGCTGAGTGGGCGGTTGCGATGGCCCTTGCGGTGGATGCGGCTCTTCAGGCCGCGGTCTTCCAGCTTCTCCTCAATCTCGGCCGACCGGTAGGCGCTGTCCGCCCAGACGTCCGAGGCCGTGTTGTCGTCGTCCAGCACGTCGTCGATGACCTGGCTGTCGTGCGTCGCCGCGTCCGTCACCTTGTAGCGGCGGATCAGCTTGTGTCGCCGATCGACGTTGACGTGATTCTTGTAGCCGTAGTGCGACTTGCCGTGCTTCTTGGTCCAGCGCGCGTCGGTGTCCTTCTGGCGCTTCTTCGCCGGCTTCTCGTCCCAGCCCTCGGGCGTCTCGCCCGCCTTGATCGCGGCATTCTCATCGCGGCCGTTGCGCTGCTTGGGCACCGGCACGATCGAGGCGTCGATCATCTGCCCGCCCATCGCCAGCCAGCCCTGGGCCTCCAGGTAGCCGTCGAATGCGCCGAACAGCTCACCGACAACGCCAGCCTGGACCAGCTGCTCGCGGTACTGCCAGACCGTCGTCGCGTCCGGAACCGGATCCTCAAGACCCAAGCCCAGGAAGCGCATGAACGACAGCCGGTCGCGCACCTGGTACTCGAACTGCTCGTCGGAGAGGTTGTAGAGCTCGCACAGCACGAGCGCCTTGAGCATCACGACCACATCCCACGGCTTGCGGCCAGCCTTGGATTTTCGGGCCTCCGGCGGCCGGCGCCAGACCGCTTCCAACTGCGGCCGGAAATACGCCCAGGGGATGGCGTTCAGCTTCACCAGCGGATCCGACTTCGCGTCCAGCCCGGCGTAGCGTTTCGAAACGTCGAAGAAGCCCATCTGGCCCATCAGCACCTCCCAGTCATCGCCCCTATATCGGCGATCCTACCGGGATCCGCCTGGATCGCGACATTCTTCGAGGTGCCCTCAAGCTTATCAATCCGCTCTGTCAGCGCGGCGATCTGGTCGAGGTAAATCTTCCCGATCTCGACCACCACAGGTGGCAGGCCGTTCTGCGGGTCTTCCAAAATCTCGACCAGGCGTTTCAAATGCACCGTCTTCTTCGGAGCGACGCTGCCGTACTCGGCAAGGTGACCGCGCAGAGCATTGATCAACTGCGTGCGTTGCCGGATCAGCAGATCGCGGGTGCGAAAGAGCATCGCCTGTGCCTGCTGTTCTTTCGTTTTCACCGCGACGGTCCGCATCGTCGGTCGAGAAGCTGCTTCGGTAATGGCTTCAGCATCGGATGCATCGTTCTTTTGCCGCTTCACGAACGGCTTCACATAAATTGGCGGGATCAGCCTGACCTCGTGCCTGAATTTCCCGATCTCGCGGCCCCAATCATGCGCCGTCGCGCACGCTTCCATGGCCGCAATGCAGCGCGGCTGCTTCGCGAAGAACGGCAGAACCTGCGCCCGCGTCAGCTTCTTTCGGAACAGGACCGAACCGTCCGCCGCCGCGCCGTGGACCTGAAAGCTGTGCTTTGCCAAGTCCAAACCGATGATGCTAACCTCTGCCATGGGTGTCCCTTTCCTCTTTGTCGATTCAAGCAATCGCCACCTTGGCACATTGTGATGCCGGCGGGAGGGGCATCCACATAGGGTAATCGCGGGAGCGAGTTACCCTGAACTGATCATATTCTTGGAGGGCGGCTGTTCCCCGATAGGATGGAAATACGGGCTCACGACTGGACGCCGGGCCCAAGCATCAGATGGAGAACAGCCATGGAAGAATATATCGGTCTCGACGTGTCCATGAAAGAGACAGCGGTGTCGATCCGCCGTGAAGGAAAGCGCATCTGGCGCGGCAGGTGCGCCTCCGATCCAAGGATCATTGCTGAACTTATCCGTAAGCGGGCACCCGCCGTAAAACGCGTGGTGTTCGAGACCGGGCCTCTGTCCGTATGGTTCTATCATGCGCTGCAAGAAGAGGGGATGCCGGCGATCTGCATTGATGCACGCCACGCCAAGGCAGCGCTCGACATGGCCGCCAACAAGACCGATGCGAACGACGCCGATGGCTTGGCGCATCTTGCAGAGGCGGGCTTCTTCCGCGAGGTGCGGGTAAAAGGGTTCGAAAGCATGCTGACCCGCACTCTCGTGGCGGCACGCACCAGGCTTGTCAGGATCACCACCGAGCTTTCGAACCAGATCCGCGGCATCATGAAGACATTCGGGCTGCTCGTTCCCGCAGGCAAGGGGAGCACGTTTGAGAAAAATGTCCGCGTCCTGCTTGTCGATCAGGAAGGACTTGCTCCCATCGTGCTGCCGATGCTGGAAGCGTGGCGCAGCATGCGCATGCGTGCTGCGGAAATGGGCCGCCAGCTTGTCGCTGCTGCACGTCAAAGCCAAGCGTGTCAGATTTTAATGTCAATCCCTGGCGTCGGTGTGATCACCGCGACCTCTTTCGCAACCGCCATTGAGGACCCCGGCAACTTCAAGAAGTCCCGCTCCGTCGGCGCTTGGCTCGGTCTGACAACCCGTCGCTACCAATCAGGAGAGGTAGACTATGATGGCCACATATCTCGACGAGGCGATCGTCATTTGCGCGGCCTTCTTTACGAAGCCGCCACGGTCATCCTGACCCGCAGTTTGGCCGACAGTGTCCTGCGGACATGGGGCCTCAAGCTTAGGGAGCGGGTTGGCTTCAAGCGAGCTGCCGTTGCCGTAGCCCGAAAACTGGCCGTGACGATGCACGCGATGCTCAAGACCGGCGAGTTGTTTGACCGAAGCGCCGGAGCCACAGCATGAAATCTGGAAGATAGCGTTCAAGATCTGAACGCTTGAGACGTCCCTGCCGGGACGTGGGCCGAGCTATTCCGTTGATGGGGTTGCACCGCTGGCTCAGCAAAGTGCGTCGTCCACATTGAAGGCTCCTCCCGCGAAGCTCCATCATGCGGCGGCTGATGCCGACCGCGAAGACAACCGTGCACCCGGCAAACGTATCTCGAGCCGAAAAGAGGCTTGACCCTCCCACCTCGATTAGACAACCCCATCAAAAGTTCAGCCGTTATAGCAGTACCTTGCAAGGCGTCTGGTCATGAAACGAATGCTGGCGATGTAGGCCCATGCGGTGGAGCTTTCGATCGTTGTCTCCCAGTCTTTTGCCAGCCGGCGGCAGCGGCCAAGCCAAGCAAAGGTCCGTTCAACCACCCAGCGTCGGGGCAGGACCTCGAAGCCCTTGGCTCTGTCGCTTCTTCGGATGATTTCGATCACCCATTCGCCGCCGCCCTTGAGGGCCCGTCTTAGCTTGTCTCCAGCATAGCCACCGTCAGCAAAAATGTGCCGTAGCCACGGAAAACGAAAGCGGGCGGCCTTCAGCACTGCGGGCGCACCATCGCGGTCCTGCACATCGGCGCCATGGATGAGGATCACCAGCAGCAATCCGAGCGTGTCGGTCAGAATGTGGCGCTTGCGGCCTTTGACCTTCTTGCCCGCATCATAGCCCGAAATGCCGCCGCTTTCGGTGGTTTCCACGCTCTGAGAGTTGATCACCCCGGCGGTCGGGCTGGCCTCCCGGCCCTCCAACTCTCTCGCGCTCATTACCAGCAATCCGTTGAGCGTCGCGAACAACCCCATATCGCGCCAAGCGTAGAAATAACCTTGGACCGTGCTTGTCGGCGGGAAGTTCTTTGGCAACGCTCGCCACTGACAGCCGCTCGAACCCATATAGAGGACCGCATTCATCACCTCGCGCAGGTCAGTGGTGCGCGGACGCCCACCCGCTTTTGCTGGCGGCAAAAATGGCGCAATCAACGCCCATTCCCGATCCAGCAGGTCGCTTGGATAACGACCTGTCTTGCGGCTATGCTCAACGCGAGCGGTATCTGTCCAGCGCATCTGATCCTCCATCTCTTCGCAAAGACGGTGAATCACAACCTACTGATGGGCACTTCGATAAATACGGCTGCGTAGCCGCTTCTGGGCCGATGTTGAACCTCGTTCGCCGCTGAACGCCCCGATGGGCGCCGTTTTGCGGCCTTTTTTGGTTGTTTTTGCCCGTTCAGCTGCGCTCCAGACGCACTTCTGCTGTCGCCACCCCGCTCACGTCGGCCCGCGGGCGGCGGCGAGGCCGTTCAGGTGGACCACGCGGCGCATGTTGTAGGCAAGGTTCTTCAGGCCGATGCGCGCCTTGGCGCGGGCGATGCCGATGCTGCGCACCAGCGTGCCACCCATGTCGTTGGTCTGCGCGCCGAACACGTGCTCGACCCGGGCGCGGACCTTCGAGCGGGTCTTGTTGCCCGGTTTCTCGCGCTTGCTGAGTGGGCGGTTGCGATGGCCCTTGCGGTGGATGCGGCTCTTCAGGCCGCGGTCTTCCAGCTTCTCCTCAATCTCGGCCGACCGGTAGGCGCTGTCCGCCCAGACGTCCGAGGCCGTGTTGCCGTCGTCCAGCACGTCGTCGATGACCTGGCTGTCGTGCGTCGCCGCGTCCGTCACCTTGTAGCGGCGGATCAGCTTGTGTCGCCGATCGACGTTGACGTGATTCTTGTAGCCGTAGTGCGACTTGCCGTGCTTCTTGGTCCAGCGCGCGTCGGTGTCCTTCTGGCGCTTCTTCGCCGGCTTCTCGTCCCAGCCCTCGGGCGTCTCGCCCGCCTTGATCGCGGCATTCTCATCGCGGCCGTTGCGCTGCTTGGGCACCGGCACGATCGAGGCGTCGATCATCTGCCCGCCCATCGCCAGCCAGCCCTGGGCCTCCAGGTAGCCGTCGAATGCGCCGAACAGCTCATCGACAACTCCAGCCTGGACCAGCTGCTCGCGGTACTGCCAGACCGTCGTCGCGTCCGGAACCGGATCCTCAAGACCCAAGCCCAGGAAGCGCATGAACGACAGCCGGTCGCGCACCTGGTACTCGAACTGCTCGTCGGAGAGGTTGTAGAGCTCGCACAGCACGAGCGCCTTGAGCATCACGACCACATCCCACGGCTTGCGGCCAGCCTTGGATTTTCGGGCCTCCGGCGGCCGGCGCCAGACCGCTTCCAACTGCGGCCGGAAATACGCCCAGGGGATGGCGTTCAGCTTCACCAGCGGATCCGACTTCGCGTCCAGCCCGGCGTAGCGTTTCGAAACGTCGAAGAAGCCCATCTGGCCCATCAGCACCTCCCAGTCATCGCCCCTATATCGGCGATTCTACCGGGATCCGGCTGGATCGCGACATTTTTCGAGGTGCCCATCATTTCGTTCAGAGTTTAAAAGAGATGATGGTTGGGATGCTCAGGCAAACTTCACTACTAGAAGAGAATTATCAATGCGGTGGCGATTCTCGTTGCCACAAGATAGAGAGCGTTTAAGCACATGCTCGAGCAAAATATTGGATCTCATTCGGCCATTACGTGCGCATTAATAGTCGGATCATACAATATTCACGGTTTTGGTTGTTAGTCTGGTCTCACCCCTCCAACATATCCTTCACCACCACATCCCGCACTTCCTCCGCGCCCAGCCCATACTCCGCCATCATCGCCACTGAGAGCCTGATTTAAAAGTTCAGTTGCAATAGCAATATCTTGCGAGACGTCGGGTCATCAGGCGAATGCTGGCAAGGTAGGCCCAAGCGGTAGAGCTTTCGATGGTGGTCTCCCAGTCTTTGGCCAGCCGGCGGCAGCGGCCGAGCCAGGCGAAGGTGCGTTCGACCACCCAGCGTCGTGGCAGGACCTCGAAGCCTTTGGCCGTGGCGCTCCTTCGGATGATTTCGATCGTCCAGTCGCCGTTTCCGGCGAGGGCAGTGCGGAGTTTCTCCCCGGCATAGCCTCCGTCGGCGAAGACATGGCGCAGCCATGGGAAACGGAACCGGGCGGCCTCCAACACCCTCGGTGCGCCGTCGCGGTCCTGCACATCGGCGCCTTGGATGAGGATCACCAGCAGCAATCCGAGCGTGTCGGTCAGAATGTGGCGCTTGCGGCCCTTCACCTTCTTGCCCGCGTCATAACCCGAAATTCCCCCGCTTTCGGTGGTTTTAACGCTCTGGCTGTCGATCACGCCGGCCATTGGGCTGGCCTCCCGGCCCTCCAACTCTCCCGCGCTCATTACCAGCAATCCGTTGATCGTCTCGAACAGGCCCAGATCGCGCCAAGCGTAGAAATAGCCCTGCACCGTACTCACCGGCGGAAAATCCTTCGGCAGTGCACGCCACTGACAACCGCTCGACCCGATATAGAGGACCGCATTCATCACCTCGCGCAGGTCAGTGGTGCGTGGACGCCCACCCGCTTTTGCTGGCGGCAACAATGGCGCAATCAACGCCCATTCCCGATCCAGCAGGTCGCTTGGATAACGACCTGTCTTGCGGCTATGCTCAACGCGAGCGGTATCTGTCCAGGGCATCTGATCCTCCATCTCTTCGCAAAGAGGGTGAATCACAACCTACTGATATCGTTCAACCACTTTTCGGGCAGGCTCTTACAACCGCGAGAATAAACGAAATTATTGCCCATTTGAACAATCCGCTAAGTAGAAAATCAATGCGCCGAAGAAATATACCCATAAAGTAAAAACATTGTCGTTGCTTGTTCAGTATGGCCATTGCAGTATGTTGGTAGACAGCCATTGTTGTCCCCCTGGTGCATTGGGGCTAGACTGCGACCGAAGTGAATAATAATCAAGAGGTATCTACAGCCTTACCGAATGCCCCAACAACACTTCCAACTCGTCGAGCGCGCGGTCGGGATCGCTAACCTTGATGGTCGCCATTCCCAGCGCACGGGCGGGCTTCAGGTTGATGCCCAGATCGTCCAGGAAGATCGCTTGGTCCGGTTCGATCTCCAGCGCCTCGCAGGCATGGCGGTAAAAGGCCGGTTCCGGCTTGCGCACCCCTACCTTCGAGCTTTCGATGACCAGGTCAAAGATCGCCATCACCTCGGCGACCGCCGTTTGTTTTTTGGCGGAGCGCTTCGCGCCCTTCACGTTGTTGGTCAGGCAGGCGGTCATGTAGCGGCCGGCAACATTGCGCAACGCCTGCACCATTTGCGGGCGGATTTCGCCGGACAGGCAGGCGATGATGCGCTGGCCCTGCAGTTCTCCGCCGGCAGCGCGAGCTTCGGCCTCAAACAAGCGACAAAACTCCTCCGATGAAATCTCCGAGCGCTCGAACCGGGCCCAAGCATTGCGGTCAGCGTTCTGGGTATTGAGGCCGCGGATGAAACCGTCCGGCAGGCCGATTTCCCGTTCATAGGCGGCGAAGGCGTCGAAGGGACTGGTCAGGATTACGCCGCCGAAATCCCAAAGGACGGCTTTGAAATTGCTACTCAACGCTAACGCTCCGATCGTTCGGGGCCAATCGTTCCGGGGAAAGGCCGGCGGCGCTCAGCCCCAGCCGGCGGACATGCTCGGGCAAATCTTCGCCCTCGATCAGTGCGGCGGCGGCTGCGCCCAGGCCGGGAGCGGTCTGGATGCCATAGCCGCCCTGGCCGCACAGCCAGAAAAAGCCCTCTTGTTTGCCGTCATAGCCGGCAACCGGCGTTTTGTCGGCGACGAAGCTGCGGAGGCCGGCCCAGTTGTGCCGGATCGCGCGGATTTCCAGGGTGGTCGCCGTCTGGATGCGGTCGACGCCGATGGCGATATCAAGTTCCTCGGCATAGGCGTCGTGCGGTTCCACCGGTGTTTCGTCGGCAGGCGAGCCCATCAGCAACCCGCTCATCGGCTTGAAATAAAAAGTTTCGTCCACATCCACCGTCAGGGGCCAGGCGGAAACGTCCGTGCCTTCGGGCGGCGCGAACAGAAAGGCCGTGCGCCGCTTCGGCACGCAACCGACCGGTTTGCACCCGGCCAGCACGCCGATGGTATCGGCCCAGGCCCCGCTGGCGTTCACGACAATGGGCGCAGCGAAATCGCCGGCCATCGTTTGGGCCTGCCAGCGGCCGCCTTTCCGCTCCAGCGCCTGCACTTCGGCCTTGACGATCACTTGGCCGTCGTTCGCACGCAGCCCCCGCAAGAAACCCTGATGCAGGGCGTCCACGTCGATGCCGCGGGCGTCCGGTTCCCACCCCGCGCAGGCGACGTAATCCGCGCGCAGGGCAGGCGAGATGCGCCGGGCTTCTGCGCTGTCCACCAACCGCACGCTCGGCACCAGCGCCTGGCCTTCCCGCACGGCCTGTTCGACGGCGGCTTGCTGATCGGCGCGTCCGATGAAGAGTGCGCCGCAAGGTGTCAGCAGAGGGTGCTCGGCAAAGCCATCAGGCGGGTCGTTGTAAAAGTTGGCGCCCGCCACGGTCAGCGCTCGGATAGCGGCGTTGCCATAGGCCTGAGAGTAGAGGGCGGCGGAACGGCCGGTGGTGTGATAGCCGCAGGTCTCTTCCCGCTCCAGCAGCACGACGCGGCGGCCGCGCGTGGCAAGGAAATATCCGACCGACGCGCCGGCGACGCCGCCGCCGATCACCAATATGTCAGCGCTGGGGCTCATCCCATCCGGCCCATTTCCGCCTTGGCCATTTCGCCGACGGTCGTGCATGCCGGCCGCTCCACACAGCGCGCCAGCCATGCCTGGACGTTGCCGTGCGGCGACAAATCCATGCGAGCCATGCTCGCCCACAAGAACACACTGGCGACGTTCAGGTCGGCGATGGTGAAGCGGTCGCCCACCAGATACTCGCGCCCTTCCAGCGCTGCGTTCAGCACGCCGAGCGGCCCTTCCAGCTTCTCACGCTGTTCCTGCACCTTTGCCGCACTTTGTTCGAAGCCCATAATGCCCAGCGTATGCAGCAAGCCGTAGAGCAGGGCTTGCTCGCATTCGGTCATGACCCAAAACGACCATTGCGTCGCCAGCGCCGCGCCGATCTCGCCGCCCGGCTGCAGGCTGCCCTGGCCGAAGGTGCGGGCGAGATAAAGATTGATCGCCATGGACTCGAACAGGCAGAACTCGCCATGTTTCATGGCCGGCAGGCGGCCGTTCGGGTTGATCGCCAGGAACTCCGGCGTCCTGTTCTCGCCATCGAACCTGGTCGGGACATGGTCATAGGCGACGCCCAGCTCTTCCAATGCCCATAGGCACCGGCTGGCGCGGCTGAGCGCGAGCCCATAAAGAGTGAGAGCCATGCTGTTTACTCCGCTGCTTGCTGGTTTTCCGGAAACGCCTGGATCCATTTTTTCGGATCGGCGCGGCCATATTGTGGCGCGTAGGCAGCATCCGCACCAAGTTCAAACGCCGCGCGCCAGGGCCAGCGCGGCTCGTAGAGGATGCCGCGGGCCATCGCGATCATGTCCACGTCGCCGCTCCCAACCAGACTTTCCGCCAGTTTTGGTTCGCGGATCATGCCAACGGCCATGGTCGGCAGGCCGCTTGCCGCCTTGATCTGCGCGGCATAGCGCGCCTGATAACCCGGCGCGAGTGGGGGCCGCACCAGGCTGTTGCCGCCGCCCGATACGTCGAGGAAATCGCAGCCCGCACCCGCCAGCGCCTTGGCGAAAACGATGGCGTCCTCGATCTGCAGGCCCTCGTCATCCCAGTCGGTGCCATTCAGGCGGACGCCCAACGGTTTGTCGTCCGGCCAGGCGGCGCGCATTGCTGCGAACAACTCCATTGGGAATTTGATGCGGTTGGCGATGTCGCCGCCATAGGCGTCGTTGCGCTTGTTGGCGATGGGGGAGAGGAATTCGCTGACCAGATAGCCGTGTGCGCCGTGCAGTTCCACCACGTCGAAGCCGATGCGGGCGGCGCGTTCGGTGGCGCTGACAGCGGCGGCGATGACCTCGTCCATCAGCGCCCGGTCCATGGCCCGCGGCGTGTGCCAGCCCTCGCCGAACGGCTCGGCGGAGGGGGCGATGGTCTCCCACGCGCCTTCTTCCGGTTTCAGGGAGGCACCGCCCTGCTGCGGGGGATTGGTAGAGGCCTTGCGGCCGGCATGTCCCAACTGAATGCCGAGTGGCATGGACGAATATTTTCGGCAGATATCGACAACCCGCTGCAGCGCCGCCTCGTTCGCGTCGGAATAGAGGCCGACGCAGCCGTGGGAAATGCGGCCCCGCGCTTCGACACCGGTGGCTTCCACGAACAGCAACCCGGCGCCGGATTGGGAAAGGTTCCCCAGATGGATCACGTGCCAATCACTGGCAGTGCCGTCGTCGGCGGAATACATGCACATCGGCGCGATCACGATCCGGTTCGGCAAGGTAACGCCGCGCAATTCGATGGGCTGGAACAAGGCGCTCGACATGGAAAATCCTATAGAGACGGAAGGATGATAGGGTGTTAACTGAAAGGCTGAGCCAAGCAAAGCCTCCAGCCGTTGACGTTGGCGTCAGGCGCCCTACTTACCAGTGCTGACTTGGGCTAGTGCGAACCTGGGAACCTAGTCTCTACCGTAGCTGAATGGCATTTCTTGGGAATGACCAAACTGTCTCTCACTGATTTGGACGAGCGTTCGCGCGAGATATTGCGCCTCGTGGTCGATTCCTACGTGGAATCTGGAGAGCCGGTTGGTTCCCGCACGCTGGCCCGCAAGCTCGAAAGGTCGCTGTCGCCGGCCACGGTGCGCAATGTGATGGCCGATCTGCAGGATCTGGGTCTGCTGTACTCTCCGCACACATCGGCGGGACGCCTGCCGACCGGGGCGGGCTTGAAGCTGTTTGTCAACGGTCTGCTGGAAATCGGCAATCTCTCGGAGGACGAGCAGAAAGACATTGCCGCCCGCTGCGCCGCCGCCGGCCATCACATGCCCTCCATGTTGGAGCAGGCGGGTGAGTTACTCTCCGGCCTGTCCTCCCACGCCAGCTTCGTCATTGCCCCCAGTCGCGAGCGCGCGATTGCCCATATCGAGTTTGTCCGCCTGGCGGAAACCAAGGCACTGGTTATCATCGTCGACGATCGCGGCCAGGTGGAAAACCGGATCATGGAACTGCCGCGCGGCCTGCCGGCGTCCGCGCTGGTTGAGGCGAGCAACTATCTGCAGGCAAAGCTGCAGGGGCGGACCTTGGCGCAGGAGCGCCTCACCATTCTGGATGAGGTCGAACAGCACCGCGGCGAACTCGACGACCTGGCGGCAAAGGTTGTCCAATCCGGGCTGGCGGTACGGCTGAATGATGCACCGCAGGCGGCAACGCTTGTGGTGAAGGGGCAGGCGCGGCTTTTGAGTGGTGTGGCAGCCGTGGAAGACCTGCATCGCCTCCAATCCCTCTTCGAGGTGCTGGAGCGCAAGGAATCCTTGTTACAGTTGCTGGAGGCCGCCGAAAAAGGCGAGGGCGTGCAGATCTTTATCGGCGCCGAGCATGAGTTGTTTGCCTTGTCCGGCTGGTCCATGGTGCTGGCGCCGCTGGGCCGGCATCAGGATGCAAACAAAGACGAAAAGGTGCTGGGCGCGGTGGGGTCATCGGTCCCATGCGCTTGAACTATGCCCGCATCGTGCCGATGGTGGACTATACCGCTCAAGTGATCCGACGTTTCTTAGGTTGAACACATGCAAGAGAACGACAACAAAAAGCCCGAAACTCAAGCGGCGGAGGGGGCCGAAAACGTTGCGCCGGATGCGGCCGCAGAGACCGAGCAGGCGGCCGCGGAAGGGCAGGCAGAAGAGCAGGCCGATCCGCGCGATGCCCAAATAGCCGAACTGGCAGCACAGTTGGCAGAGGCCAAAGAGCAGCATCTGCGCGCCCTGGCCGATGCCGAAAATACCCGCCGGCGCGCCCAGCGCGAACGCGAGGAAGCGGCCAAATACGGGGCGGTTGGGCTCGCCAGGGATTTGCTGAACGTGGCGGACAATTTGCGCCGGGCGCTGGATTCCGCGTCGGAGAAGTTAGAGGATCCCGCGGTGGCGAGCCTGATCGAAGGCCTTTCGATGGTGGAAAAAGAACTGCTCTCCGTGTTGGAGCGCCATCACGTGCGGCCGGTGCCTGGGGTGGGTGAGCCGTTCGACCACAATTTTCATCAGGCCGTCGTCGAACTGCCGAGCGACGAGGTCGAGCCGGGCAATGTAGCGCAGGTTCTGCAAACGGGCTATGTGCTGCATGACCGGTTGCTACGCGCGGGCATGGTCGCGGTCGCCAAACAGCCGGAGGAGGGCGGACGTTAACGCGCCTCCTCTGGTGTCAGCAGGGTCATGGTCAGCGCGTGAATTTCCTCGCCGACCGTGGCGCCGAGGACGCCAAAGATGAGGCGTTGTCGCGCGACCCGCGACTGCCCGTTGAAAGCCTCGCTGATGGCAAAGATATGGTAGTGGCTCTGACCAAAAGGGCGGGCTCCGGCGTGGCCCCGATGCAAATGGGACTCGTCCACAACCATCAGAGACATTGTGCGAAGGGCCGTGCGAACGGCAGTTTCGATTTGATGGATTCTCACCGGTAGAGCCTCATCGTTCTTGCCCTCGCAAATTTGCTGCGGATTTGATAATTATAGCGTGCTGGCTTGGAGCGGGAACCGCTCCGGTGGAGAAGACTGATGGATGAATCGCTCAACGTATTTGGCCGAGAGCTTGAGCCCTGTGGCGTCGATCCGGTGACGGGTTTTTTTCGCGACGGCTGTTGCAATACCGGGCCCGGCGACTTGGGCATCCACACGGTGTGCGTGCAGGTGACGGCGGAATTTCTGCGCTACTCCAAAGAGACCGGCAACGACCTGTCCACTCCCCGACCGGAATTCGGCTTTCCGGGCCTCCGCCCCGGCGATCGATGGTGTGTCTGCGCCGGGCGCTGGCGCGAAGCCCTCGACGCCGGTTATGCCGCGCCGGTCTATCTGCATGCGACCCATATCGAGACGCTGGCCATTATCCCGCTGAAAGATTTGAAGGCCCACGCCATCGATCTGGCGTAAAGACGGGGACGGCATGGACTTCGGTTTCGGCCAGCGCTTTGACTAAGAGGCGAACGCGCTGGGGAACATGTTGCGGCGCGCGTCCTCGTCCATCTCGGTCTTGAAGGTGAAGCGTTCCTTGATAGCCTCAGCCTTCTGCGCCGCCGGCCGGGCGTTGATTTCGTCCATCAGGCGTTTCAGGTTCGGCATCTGTGCCGGCACCTCTTCGCCGAGGACGAACGGGATCAGGCGGGCCCAGCCCCAGACCGCCATATCGACGATGGAATATTCATCGCCCAGCATATAAGGCCGATCGGCCAGCCGGCCATCCAATATGTCGTAGTGGCGGCGCGCCTCGAACATATAGCGCCTGATCGGGTAATCGAGCTGCTCCGGCGCGTGATGGCGGAAATGCACGCTTTGGCCCGAATAAGGGCCGACCCCGGTGGCTACGAACATCAGCCAGGAAAGCATCTGGCCGAGCGCCTTGTCGTCGCCCGTGGGCATAAACTGGCCGGTCTTGCGGCCCAGATAGAGCAGGATGGCATTCGAATCGAACACCACTGCGTCGCCATCGACCAGGGTCGGCGCCTTGGCGTTAGGGTTCAGGGCCTTGTATTCGGGCTTGTGCTGGTCGCCCTGGCGACTGTCGACCGGAACGGCTTCATATTCGAGCCCCGTTTCCTCCAGAAAGAGCGCAACCTTCATCGGATTGGGACCGGTATTGTAATAGAATTTCAGCATGATTTTCGCTTTCGCGTGAGGTTGAATGTTTTGTCAGGCATAACGGTGGGCAGGCAGAAGGGCAATGCGGACCGGCCGAACATCAGACGTGCAAGGAACGCACATGGGTCACGAACGGGTGATTATCGCTGGCGCCGGGCCGGTCGGCCTCAGCGTCGCCGCGCATATGGCGGAAGCGGGCTTGCCGGCGATCGTGCTTGAGGCCGAGCGGGACCTGCCGATCAATCTGCGCGCCTCTACCTTTCATCCGCCGACCCTGGACATGCTGGAGCGCTTCGGCGCAACCGAGAAGCTGATCGCCCAGGGCCTGGTCGCGCCCACCTTTCAGTATCGCGACCGCGAACATGGCGTGCTCGGATGGTTCAACTTCGGCGAGTTGGCGGATGTGGTTCGCCACCCCTATCGCCTGCAATGCGAGCAGTTCAAGTTGAACATCGCCCTGATGGAGTATCTGCGCGGGCGGAGCTCGGTAGAGGTAAGATTCGGTGCGGCGGTCGCCGAGGTGGAGCAATCCGCCGACGGCGTAACGGTGCGCCTGGCCAATGGTGAGACGATGAATGGCACCTGGCTGGTCGGCGCCGATGGGGCCCGCAGCGCGGTGCGCCGGGCGCTGGATATTCCCTTCGAGGGCTTTACCTGGCCGGAGGCCTTCCTGGTAGTCAGCACCGCCTTTCCGTTCGAAGAATTTTTCGACGGCCTCTGCTGGGTGAACTATTTCGCCGACCCGGAGGAATGGTTCTTTCTGCTGCGCGCGCCCGAATTCTGGCGGGTCATGTTCCCGACGACCCATGACGAGCCCGAAAGCGAAATCTTCGATCCGGCCAAGATCCAGCGCCGTCTGAACCGGGTGTTGCCGCGGCCGGAGCCCTATGAGGTCGCGCACACCACGCTCTATCGCGTGCACCAGCGGGTGGCCGAGCGCTACCGGCAGGGCAGGGCGTTTCTGGCGGGCGATGCCGCGCACATCAACAATCCGCTGGGCGGGATGGGCATGAACGGCGGCATTCACGACGCCTATAATCTGGCGGAAAAGCTCGTGCGGCTGATGCAGAATGAGGCTGGACCGAACCTGTTGGACCATTATGAGGACGAGCGCCGGCCGGTCGCGCTCGCCTATGTCAACGAGATCACCATCCGCAACAAGCGCAACCTGGAGACGGCAGATCCGGCGGAACAGCAGGCTTTCCGCGCCATGCTGCGCGAAACCATGGCCGACCCCGCCAAACGCCGGGCCTTTCTGCTGCGCGCGTCCATGCTGGCCAGCCTCCGGCCGGAGCTGACTTGAAGGACGGATGCCCTACAGCCGCGCCTCGATTGCGTCCCAGATCAGCGCTTCGACGTTTGCCTCATTGAAGCGGTTCATCTCCTGAATGCCGGTGGGCGAGGTGACGTTGATCTCCGTCATGTAGTCGCCGATCACGTCGATGCCGACAAAGATCAGGCCCTGCTCCTTTAGCGTCGGGCCGATCGCCTCACAGATTTCGTGCTCGCGGGGCGTGAGGTCTGTCTTCATGGCCCGGCCGCCCACATGCATGTTGGCCCGCGCCTCACCCTCGGCCGGTACGCGGTTGATGCCGCCCACTGCCTCGCCATCCACTAGGATAATGCGCTTGTCGCCCTGGCGCACCTCCGGCTGGTAGCGCTGGATGATGACGGGTTCCCGAAACATCTGGGTGAAGAGTTCCAGTAGGGAGGTCAGATTTTCATCGCCCGGTTTCAGATGAAAGACGCCGGCGCCGCCATTGCCGAACAGCGGCTTGACGATGAGGTCCTTGTGCTCGTCCCGAAAGGCCATGATCTCCATCGGATCGTTGGAGATCAGGGTCGGCGGCATCAGGTCGGGGAAGTGGGTGACGAACAGCTTTTCGGGTGCGTTCCGCACCGATTTCGGATCGTTCACCACCAGCGTTTCTGGGTGGATATGCTCCAGGATATGGGTCGCGGTAATATAGGACATGTCGAACGGCGGGTCCTGGCGCATCAGCACCACGTCCACGCCGGTCAGGTCCACCACGTGCTCGTTTCCGTGAGTGTAATGATCGTCGGGGTCATACCGCACCTCGAGCGGCCGTCCGCGCGCCGTAACCTCGCCGTTCAACAGCGACAGGCCGCGGGGCAGGTAGTGGAACAATTCGTAGCCGCGTCGCTGTGCTTCCAGCGCCAGCATCAGGCTGCTGTCGCCCCTGACATCGATGCTTTCGATCGGGTCCATCTGAATGGCAACGGTGCGGGGCATCGGGTTCGTCCTGATTGCGGGTGGAAGAGCGCCAAACTAGCCCCGGCATACGGGTTTCGTCCAGCAGTCACGCGATGTGGATTGCCCCCCGCGCGCTTGGCGTCATTGACCGGCGGCGGCGGCTGGGCTCTGGTGCAGGAATAGCGGCTACCGGAGAGGGTCGGATGCGGAAGATGTGGTTGATTGGGGTGTTGGCGATAGTGCCGATAGTGGCTATTCCGCCGGCCCTGGCGCAGCCGGGCCCCGGCTCGTCAACGACGCCGGCGGTCGGTGTCGTTGAGGCTGCGGTGAAAGACGTTACGCCGTCAAAGGAATTTGTCGGGCGGGTCGAAGCGGTCGAGCGGGTCGATCTTCGGGCACGGGTCACCGGATTTCTGGAACGACAGGCCTTCGAAGACGGCCAGCGGGTGGAATCGGGCAATCTGTTGTTCGTGATCGAACAGGAGCCGTTCGCGGTTCAGGTGCAGGAAGCGAAAGCAAACCTGGAGGCGGCCAAGGCCCAGCAGGAGAACACCAAGGTCCAGTTAGAACGGGCCGAAGAGCTGGTCGAGCGCGGCAACATTCCGGTGGCGACGGTCGATGAGCGCCGGGCCGCTTATCTGGTGGCGCAGGCTTCCGTTCTGCAAAATCAAGCGGCGCTGCGGGAAGCGCAGATTACCTATGACTATACCGAGATCAGATCGCCGATAAACGGTCAGATTGGTCGGGCAAATGTCAAGGCCGGCAATCTGGTGTCACCGGACAGCGGCATTCTGGCGACGGTCGTCAAGAAAGACCCCATGTATGTCACCTTCAACGTGTCGGAAAAAGAGGTACTTAATTTCCGGCGAGAGACGGCAAAGCAATCACCGAACGGCGGCGACGGCCTTGATCGGGTACGACTGAAACTGCGGCTTTCCGATGGAACCATGTATGAGCAGGAAGGAAACCTGACATTCGCGGGCGTTCAGGTCGATCAGACCACCGATACGCTTGCGCTGCGCGGCACGTTTCCCAACCCGGAAAATTTGCTGATCGATGGGCAATTTATCCAAGTCGTTGCCTTGGCGAGCAAGCCGCAATCCGCGCTGGTGGTGCCGCGCTCGACCGTCGGCGTCGATCAGCGGGGCACATTCGTCATGGTGGTCGGGGAAGACAACAAGGTCGAGCAGCGTCCGGTTAAGCTGGGCGAGCAGTTCGGTTCGGAGGTGGTCGTCACCGAAGGGCTTGAGGCGGGCGACAAGGTTATCGCGGAGGGCCTGACCAAGATTCGGCCCGGCATGACGGTTGAACCCTCGCCTGCCCAGCAGCTCGGAGACCAGCAGCAATGATATCCGCCATCTTCGTCCGCCGTCCAAGGCTGGCGATTGTCATTTCCCTGGTAATTACCATCGCGGGGCTGATTTCGCAGCGGGTGCTGCCGGTCGAACAGTTTCCGGACATCGTGCCGCCACAGGTCAGCGTTTCGGCCACTTATCCCGGGTCAAATGCTCAGGTTGTGGAACAATCGGTTGCGCAGGTGATCGAAGCGCAGGTCAATGGCGTCGACGACATGATCTACATGAAGTCAACCAGCGGCAATGACGGCACCTATTCGCTGAACGTTACCTTTGAGGTCGGCACCAATCCGGACCTGAATACCGTTAATACGCAGAACCGCACATCGCTCGCGATTCCGATGCTGCCGGAGGAAGTGCAGCGCCAGGGATTGCAGGTAAAAAAGCAATCAACCTCTATGTTGCAGGTTTTTACCTTATACTCTCCTGATAATACTTATGATGCCTTATTTTTGAATAATTATGGTGTTATCAATATAGTGGATGTGCTGGCACGTATAAAAGGCGTCGGCGATGTTCAGTTGTTCGGTCTCCAAGACTACTCCATGCGGATTTGGTATAAGACCGACCGTCTGATTGCGCTGAACCTGACGCCGCAGGACATCGTCGACGCGATCCGTTCTCAGAACGTCCAGGCCGCCGTGGGCCGTATCGGCGCAGAGCCGATCAGCGACGACGTGGATTTGCAGATCAATCTGACAACGGAAGGCCGTTTGAGCGATGTGGACGAGTTCGAAAACATCATTGTCCGCGCTAACCCGGACGGGTCGACCGTGCGTCTGGAGGATGTCGCGCGGGTCGAATTGGGTGCCAAGAGCAAAGATGCGTACTCTCGGCTGAACGGCAAGCCGGCGGCGGGCATCGCCATTTACGGCTCGCCCGGCTCGAATGCGATCGCCACCGCCGAACGCGCAACGGCAGCGATGGAAAGGCTTAAGGAACGCTTCCCGCCGGGACTGGACTACGACGTGATCTACGACACGACTCTGTTCGTGCAGGCCAGCATCGACAATGTCTACGAGACCTTGTTGATCGCCTTTGTCCTTGTCGTTGCCGTAACGTTCATCTTCATGGGCTCGATGCGCGCGACATTGGTGCCGACCGTTGCCGTTCCCGTGTCGCTGATCGGCACCTTCGCGGCTATGGCGGCTATGGGGCTGACGCTCAACACCGTCTCTCTGTTGGCGTTGGTATTGGCCATCGGCGTGGTCGTCGATGACGCGATCATCGTGGTGGAGGGCGTGCAGCGCAACATGGACGAAGAGGGGATGGACCCGAAGGAGGCAACGCTTGCCGCCATGCGGACCCTGACCGGCCCCATCGTCGCGACGACTCTGGTGCTGCTATCGGTATTCATCCCGGTCGCCTTTATCCCCGGGATCGTCGGCTCGCTGTTTCAGCAGTTTGCCGTGGTGATTTCCTTCTCGGTGGCGATTTCGTCGATCAACGCGCTGACCCTCAGCCCCGCGCTTTGCGCCATGATCCTGAAAAAGGGCGACCGCCATACCGCACCCATCCGCTTTATGCTGGCCCGGATCGACAATGTCACTGGTGGCTACGCCTATATCGTCGACCGGATCGTGCGCTTTTCCGTGATATCCATCGCGGCGCTCGCAGGACTGGCAATCGCAACGTTTCTGTTATTCCAGTACACACCCACCGGCTTTCTACCGGACGAGGACCAGGGACTGTTTATGGGTGAGATCCAGTTGCCCGCCGGCTCGTCGGTTCCGCGCACGGAAGAAGTGGTGGAAAAGGTCGAGGGGATCGTCAGCGACGATCCGGCCGTCGCGCAGGTGTTTACCGTGGTCGGATTCAGCCTGCTGAACGGACTGTCCCAGTCGAACAGCGCGCTCGTGATCGGAAAGCTGAAGCCGTATGACGAGCGCCAATCGGCGAAATTGACCGTGTTCGCGGCGCTGAAGCGGCTGCAAGACAGGCTGCTGACAATTCCAAACGCGACCATATCGCTTTTCAACCTGCCGCCGATATCGGGCCTCGGCAATTCGGGCGGCTTTGAATACCAGCTTCAGGATTTGTCGGGCGGATCGACCGCGGAGCTGGCCCAGGCGGTCCGCGGTATGTTGGTGAACGCCAACCAGGCACCCGAAATAGCGTATACCTTCACCCTTTGGGGCGACAATACGCCGTTAATCAACTTGAACGTCGATCGCGAAAAGGCGCGCACGCTAGGGGTGCAAATCAACGATATCTTCAACGCATTACAAGCGACACTTGGCGGGCTTTATGTTAACGACTTCAACAAGTTCGGCCGTACCTGGCAGGTTAATATCCAGGGCGAGGCGAGCGATCGGACGAGTGTCGGGGATATCGGCCGCATCCATGTGCGCAACGCCGACGGGGAAATGGTGCCGCTGAACAGTCTGGTCGATACGGAGCTGGTCGTCGGACCCCAGACCATTGTCCGCTACAACAATCTGCGGAGCGTTTCGCTGAACGGCGCGGCGGCTCCTGGTTACAGTTCCGGCCAGGCGATAGAGGCGATGGAGCGGGTGTCCCGCGACACACTCCCGGATGGCTATGGCTTTGAATGGACCGGCACCGCCTACCAAGAAAAGCTCGCGGGCGGGCAAACAATCATCGCCATCGCAATGGCGGTGATTTTTGGCTACCTGTTCCTGGTCGGTCTTTATGAAAGCTGGAGCATGCCGGCGGTCGTGCTGTTGTCGGTGGTTATCGGCATCACCGGGGCTTTGATAGCCGTCTGGCTCACCGGGTTGTCGAACGACATTTACGCCCAAATTGGCCTGGTGCTGCTGATCGGGCTTGCCGCGAAGAACGCGATTCTGATCGTCGAGTACGCGGTGGAGCAGCGGGCAGGCGGCTTATCGATCATGGATGCCGCCAAAACAGCCGCGCGGCTTCGCATCCGGGCGGTGTTGATGACGGCGTCTGCGTTCTTGCTGGGGATGGTGCCATTGGTGTTTGCGAGCGGCGCGGGCGAGGCAACGCAGAAGGCGGTGGGCACCGGGGTGTTTGGCGGCATGCTGGCCGCCACGACGGTCGGCGTCTTTCTGATCCCGATGCTCTATGTCGTGTTCCAATGGCTGCGCGAACACGTGAAGGCGCGAGTCGGGATGGGACCGAAGCCGGAGGAATCGCCCGAACGCGGCAGTGACATCCCTGCTACGTCAAAGTAGGCGGCGCCGGAATAAAGAGCCGTGGGTGGAGACTACTCCACCCCCGCCCTTTTGGCGCCGGCCTTCGCGGCGAGCGAGGCGGCCAGAAACGGGTCCAGGTCGCCATCCAGCACCGCTTGGCTGTTGCCGGTCTCCACGCCGGTGCGCAGATCCTTGATCATCTGATAGGGCTGCAAGACATAGGAGCGGATCTGGTGGCCCCAGCCAATATCTGACTTGTCGGCTTCCAACTCGCTGGCGGCGTTCTCGCGGTTCTTCAGTTCCAGCTCGTAAAGCCGCGCCTTTAGCATATCCATGGCCGTCGCCCGGTTGCGGTGCTGGGAGCGGTCGTTCTGGCACTGGACGACAATACCCGTGGGCTCATGTGTGATGCGGATGGCCGAATCGGTTTTGTTGACGTGCTGGCCGCCGGCGCCGCTGGCACGGTAGGTGTCGATGCGCAGGTCTTTGTCCTCGATCTCGATCTCGATGGAATCATCGATGACGGGATAAACCCAGGCGCTGGAAAAGCTGGTATGCCGCCGGGCCTGGCTATCGAACGGCGAAATGCGAACGAGCCTATGCACGCCCGATTCCGTCTTGAGCCAGCCGTAGGCATTGTCGCCGTTGATGCGCAGCGTGACGGACTTGATCCCGGCTTCTTCGCCAAGGTGTTCTTCCAGCAGTTCAACCTTGTAGCCATGCTTTTCGGCCCAGCGGGTGTACATACGCGCCATCATTTGCGCCCAGTCCTGGGCCTCGGTCCCGCCAGAGCCGGCATGGATTTCCAGATAGGCGTCGTTGGCGTCCGCCTCTCCCGAGAGCAGGGATTCGAGCCGGGCCTCTTCGGCCTTTGCCTGCAGTGTGGTCAGGTCAGCTTCGGCAGCTTCCAGGGTTTCCTGGTCGCCCTCTTCGTCCGCCAGTTCGATCAGCCCTACTGCATCGCCCAGAGCGTTCTCCAGTTCCCGATAACCCTCAATCGCGCCCGCCAGTCGGGTGCGCTCGCGCATCAGCTTTTGCGCCTTGTCCGGATCGTTCCAAAGATCGGGATCCTCGGTCAGCGCGTTCAGTTCGGAAATTCTCTCCAGTGATCGATCCCAGTCAAAGATGCCTCCGGAGGATAGAGAGCGCTTCGCGGATTTCGTCGACGATGGTTTGAGTTTCTGCGCGCATGGATGCTCGTCTCTGCAAGGGGGCCGGTAGTTGGCTATTTATGAGAATGAGGCGCCGTGCGCAATGGCTGTAAAAAACAAGGCACGGCGATAGGAGGCTGGCCGTAACTCGTCAGGTGGGTGTCACGGGCTCTGTGTTATTGGGTCGAGGTCAGCTGCCGGCAGCGCCGCTGCCGCAAATGTGCTGCCATCATAGCCGCGAAGCTCCGTGCGGATGGGGGCATCGCCGGTTCCCGGCACCGACACGAGCCAATAGCCATTCGGTTCGCCGCGCAAGCGGCTGGAAAGGGCGGACGGGGTGCCGATGGCGACCAACTGCCTGCCCCCATTCGGCGCTTCTATGGGTACATTGAACCGGAATGGCAAATGGGTATGGCCGGACACCAGCAATTCCACTCCGGCTTCGGCGAACAACCGTACCGCACTCTTTGCCCGGCGCGCCGGCACTGCACGCCGCATATCGGCAACCGGGACCAGCGGATGGTGTGTTACGATGATCCGCCGAGAGCCGGGCGGCGCCTGCTGGAGTAATTGGCAGGCTTTTCGGGCATTGGCCCGCCTAAGTCGGCCTTCCTGCCACTTCAAGTGTGGCTGTGCCCGCGCTGTCGTGTTGATGCCGACGACTAGACAGTCGGGCAGCCCGCACGTTTGTATGCCGGTTGCACCGATATGCAGGCGGTACCGCCCGAATGGCCGCAATACGCGCTCCAGCAGGCGGAAGGTGGGAATATCGTGGTTACCCGGCAGCACCAGCAGTTCCCCCGGTAGCCGGCGCAGGAATTCGGCGGCCTCCACAAACTCCCGGCGCCGGGCGCGCTGGGTCAGATCGCCTGCGACGATCACCGCATCGGGTTTCTGGGCGCTGATATCCTCTAACAGCAGCTCTGTCAGCCCCGCCGGCACGGTGCCGAAATGCAGGTCCGAAATGATGGCCAGCACACTCATTAGGGCGGCGCAACTACGGAGAGCGCGCGGGGGCGTATGCGGTAGGTGAGGGGTGTTTCCATACGCATCAACTCGCCATCGTTGGTCAGCTTGAGGTGCTTGTGGGGCGTGCGCACTTTGATCTTTTTGGCCCGCGTGCGCACGAACTGAGGATCTGCGTCCCAGCGCCCGAACATGATTCGTACCAGCAAGAACAAAACGGCAGGCGCACTATAGTGTTTAGTTGCATAAAAACCGAGTTCTCCACTGTCGAGCGTACCGCGTTGCAGCGTTAAAAGGGTATCTTCGTCGTAAGGATTATTGGAAATGGCGAAGGCAAGACCCCGAATGGTTTGGTCCTTTGCGTCATCATTAACGGTGACGGCAATGCGCCGCGCACGGAAGGCGGCCCGCGGAAAATCGAACAGGTAGCGGCGCATCCGGCTCAGCAGGCGTGCACCGCGTATTTCGGCCCGCACCTCGGCAAAGAGGGCAGGTAGGCCGAAGAAGGAGTTACAGAAGAAGATCTCGCCATTCACCTCTGCCGCGTCGATCCGCCTTGGCTCGCACGTTCCGATCAGTTGGGCGGCATCGGCCAGTTCCAGCGGCAGGCGCAGGTCGTGGGCCAGCCGATTCAAAGTGCCCATCGGCAGGATGCCGAGGGTCTTGTCATGGGCGATGGCGTGACACGCCGCGGTGTTGATTGTGCCATCGCCACCGCCGGCGATGAAGAGGCCGTCGCTCTCGCGCGCTGCCTGCTCCAAGGCCTCGTCAATTTCTTCCGGCTCCACAAACTGCAGATCCACTTCCAGACCCGCACCGGCAAAAGCACGCCCCAACAAATCCTCCAGCGCTCCCGGTTCGAAACCGAGCGCCGTTCCGGATTTGCGATTGATAACAGCAACCGTCGTCACGTATCTCCCCTCCGCATTGAGAGCGGCTAACATATGCACGACGGGGCGACTTGCGGTGGCGCCCGTACTGCGACAGAGTCGCCGCCAGAGAGTATCAATTCCGCGGTCACGGTCCTGCGACATGGGCCGGCGCGCCCGGCACTGAAAATTCACGGGCGATCCTGAATTTCTGCGCCCGATGCATGACTTATGCTAAGCACATGGACGGACATGGCAATATGGCGCTAAAGAAGCGGAAAGTGGGCTCAAACGCGAAAGCTGCACCGGCAGAGACCGAGGTCGAAGCCGAGCAAAATGCAGCCGTCGCTAAGTCGCGGGCCCAGAAAGCGCTTTCCAAGAAAGCGCTTTCCAAAAAAACCGGCAGCGGCGCCGCACAGCCAGTGCTGATGAGCGATGGCGAGGTCGAAGAGTTTTTCGCCCGCCTGTCAGCCAGGACGCCGGAGCCGCAGACCGAGCTGAACTACAAAAACGCCTATACCTTGCTGGTGGCGGTGGCGCTCTCGGCGCAGGCAACGGATGTCGGCGTCAACAAAGCCACCGGGCCGCTGTTCGAGAAGGCCTCGACGCCGGCGGAAATGATCGCGCTGGGCGAGGAGGGGCTGAAGGACTATATCCGCACCATCGGCCTGTTCAACGCAAAGGCGAAGAACGTCATCGCCCTGTCGGAAAGGCTGATTGCCGAGCACGATGGCGAGGTGCCGCGTGAGCGCGTCGCGCTGGAGGCGCTGCCGGGCGTCGGCCGCAAGACCGCCAATGTCGTGCTGAATAATTATTGGGGCGAGCCGACAATTGCGGTCGACACGCACCTGTTTCGGGTCGCCAATCGCACTGGCATGGCGCCTGGCAAGACGCCTCTAGCCGTGGAATTGACCTTGGAAGAGAGGGTGCCGGCGCATTTCAAACGCCACGCCCATCACTGGCTGATCCTGCACGGCCGTTATGTCTGCAAGGCCCGCAAGCCCGAATGCCTGAAATGTATCGTTGCCGACCTCTGCAAGTTTCCGGACAAGGTTGTGGCGTAATCGCAGCGGCGGAGAAGTGGCGCCGGGCGCCAGCGGCACAACGGTCTTGGGCATGGCCGCGTTCGGCTGGTAGTTTCTTGCATATTTTATCCTGCCCATGCTCAGGCAAAGGTTTCGCCGCATGAACGATGCATCCTCGCCGGCCCCGGCGACCGGTCCACTCCTCGAATGGCCGGCAGAAGGCCTTACCCGTGTCCCGAACCGGGCCTATACCGACCCCGCAATCTATGCTGCCGAACAAGCGCGCATCTTTTGGGGGCCGACTTGGCAGTTTGTGGGGTTGGAGGCGGAACTGCCGAACCCGGGCGACTTCAAAACCGATTTTATCGGCGAAACGCCAGTGATCGTTGTGCGTGCACGGGACGGCGCGATCGGCGTCCTGGAGAATCGCTGCGCGCACCGCGGCGCGCTGGTTTGTCTGAAGGAGCGGGGTAGTGTGCGCTCGCTCACCTGCGTCTACCATTCCTGGAACTATTCGCTGAAGGGCGACCTGATCGGCGTCGCCTTCGAGCGCGGCGTGCAGGGCAGGGGCGGCATGCCGGAAGGCTTCGACAAGTCAAAGCACGGCCTGCGCAAGCTGCGCGTCGAGTGCCTGAACGGCCTGATTTTCGCGACATTTTCCGCCGAGACGCCGGCGCTCGCCGAGTATATGGGGCCGGAGATCCTGGCGCGGGTGAAGCGGGTGACCGCCAAGCCGTTGCGCCCGCTGGGTTCCAGCCGCCAGTATTTGCACAACAACTGGAAGCTTTACGTGGAGAATGTGAAGGACAGCTATCATGCCAGCCTGCTGCATGCCTTCTTCACCACCTTCAAGCTGAACCGCCTGACCATGCAGGGCGGCATCATCGTGGACAAGAGCGGCGGTCATCATGTGAGCTGGTCCAAGGGGGCGGAGGACGTCCAGGGCAAGACCGAGTACAATAGCGGCAGCATCCGCTCGCAGATCGACGATATTGCCCTGGCCGACCCGAACCTGGTCGAGGCGACAGATGAATTCGGCGACGGCATCAGCCTGCAAATCCTCTCGGTGTTTCCGAACTTCGTCATGCAGCAGGTCCGCAACGCGCTTGCCGTGCGCCAAGTGATCCCCAAAGGGCCGGGCGAGACTGAATTGGTCTGGACCTTTTACGGGTTCGAGGACGACGACGCGGCCATGCTGCTGCGCCGCCAGCGCCAGTCCAACCTGGTCGGGCCTGCAGGCTATATTTCCATGGAGGATGGCTGCGTCGGCGGCTTCGTGCAGCGCGGCATCGCCGGCGCGGCGGACGAGCGCTCGCTGGTGCAGATGGGCGGCAGCGGCGCTGAGACCCAGGATACCCGCGCGACCGAGACCTCGGTGCGCGGCTTCTGGAAGGCTTACCGGCCGCTGATGGGACTTTGACACACATGGATCTGCGCGACATTCACTTTGCCGTGGAGCGGCTCAACACCGCCTATGCCCGCTGCATCGATTCCAACCGGCTGGAGGAATGGCCGGATTTCTTTGCCGAAGACTGCCTCTACCAAATCATTTCCGCGGACAGTTACGCGCGCGGCCTGCCGCTGGGCTTGGTCTATGCCGACAGCCGGGCGATGCTGGTCGACCGGGTCACCGCGCTCCGTGACGCCAACATCTACGAGCCGCAGCGCTACCGGCATCTGGTCTCGTCGCTGGCCATTTTGGACGCGAGCGACCGGCGAGCGGTGCGGGCAGAGGCTCATTACCTGGTGGTTCGTACCATGCAGGCGGGGGACAGCACCGTGTTCAGCGTGGGCCGTTATGCCGATGTGATCGACCTGACCGGCAGGGAGCCGCTGTTTCGCGAAAGGCGCGTCATCTTTGACAGTGAGCGGGTGGATACGCTGTTGGCGATCCCTCTTTGAGAGAGGCCTCGTCGGTAATTCTGTCTCCCTGTTAACCTTGCCTTAGGGAAGGTCGTGCAATCTCTTTTATAGAGGCCGTATTGAGAATGGCGGTCAGGAGAGAGCGTGTCGGGGCTTCCCCCACTGGTAAGGAGTTGAGCCATGTCAGGAATGTTGATGCCGGAATTTTGGGCGGAATCGGAAATGACCGGTCCCGTCGGCAAAAGCAGCCATCGGCTCTGGCCCTTCAGCCGACACTTTTTTGCGCGGAAGAGCCAGTTCTCGCACTCCGCTGAGACGTCAGTCGCGCAGACAGAGGTTCGGCCAGAACCCAAGCAGAGCCCCGTGGTTCAAGGATATCTCGCGGATATCTGGTAAGAACCGCGGGCCGGCAAGCCGGCAAGGGGGCTCTACGCCCCTCCCGTCAAACCGCCTCTAGGGGCGCATTCATCATCGCGCCGGGCACGATGATGCCGCCACGGTCGCCGATGTCTACTTTGCCATAGCGTTCGGCATAGACCGGCGGCAGTGGGCGGGCGCCCGGCGTCGCCAGCCAAAGCCGCAGCAGATGCCGCCGCCTCTCCGGCTCCGGCCAATCGACAAAGGCGGTACGATCGTGCAGATTGGTGTGGTTATGCACCCACTGCATGTCGCCCGGGTGAAAATCCATGTCGAGCCGAAGGTCGTGCGACTCCGCCAGAGAGTCGAACATGTCCAGGGCCGCGATCTGTTTTTCCGTCAGCGGTGGCACATCTTCCAGCCGGCGCGCACTTTCGATATAGCGGCGGGCATAGATCACCGACAGATACCCCTCGTAATAATTGAATACCGGGATTTCAAAATAAGGCAGCTTGCCCTCCGGAATTTCGCCGCGCCGGTCGGTGGCGAACGGCTGAAACAGCTCCCACAGCAGGTCCGGCGCGCGTCGGTACATCTCATTATAAATCGTCATGGTCGAGACCAGAGACGACAGCCCGCCTTCCTTGGCCGTCTTCAGGCAGAGCAGGGCGACGATATCGGTCGAAATCCGTGTGGAAGGTCTGGCGTTCCGTCGTCTGATAGATGCGCACCTTCGGATCTTGGGTGGACACGCCCAGGTCCTTCACGTGACCCAGCACATGGCCTTTTGCGTTCTGGCTGCGGGCGTTGCCGAAATATGTGCCGATGCCGAAATAGGCGGTAGCGCTCTCCCGCATGGAATAGCGCTCCACCGGCAGGCCGCGCATCAGTTGAAAGCCGCGGCCGTTGATGACCTCGTTGCAGAGCTCTTTCAGCTTCGGCCCGAGCGTCGGCAGCGGAAAGTCGGCCCGGCTGATCTGGGCGATGTCGGCTTCTTTGGCCACCAGTGGCGCCATGGCCGCCTCGATTTCCGCGATGTCTGCATCAGTGAGCTGATGGATCCATTCCTCCGACTTGGCCATCTCCGGCCCATACCAGGCGCTGGGGTGGTCGATTGGCGCAGGTAGATCGGCGGGGATGAAGTATGAGAGTCCGTCCGGCATGGTATGGCAGTCTCCACTAAAGGTGTTTTTCGAGGTTGGCTGACAGTATGGCACCATCCGCGATGATTTTCGACTGCGACGGCGTGTTGGTAAACTCCGAGGCGCTGGTGATCGACGTCGAGCGCCAATTTCTGGCCGATCTGGGGCTGATCTACGACGATATCGAGTACCTGACCCGGTTCGTCGGTACATCGGACAAGGACTTCGTGGCGGCGCTGCGCAGCGACCATGCCGGCCGAGGGACGGGCGTCTTTCCGGAAGACTTTCTGGCGCAGGTCCGGGCCGTGACGTTCCGTCGTTTCACCGCCAACCTGCGGGCGATCGAAGGGGTGGAACAGGTTCTTGCACGCTTGTCCGTGCCCAAGGCGGTCGCCTCGTCCAGCACCGTGCGAAGCCTGAAGCGCAAGCTTGCGCTGACCGGCCTCGCCGGCTGGTTCGGTGAGCATGTCTATTCCGCCGAGCATGTGGTGCATGGCAAGCCGGCGCCCGACCTGTTCCTTCATGCCGTCGACCGGCTGGGCGTGCCCGCCGCCGAATGTGTCGTGATCGAGGACAGCGTCAACGGCGTCCGGGCGGGCGTCGCGGCCGGCATGCGGGTCTGGGGCTTCACCGGCGGCGGCCACGCGGACGCGGGGCTCGGGCAGCGCCTGGCGGAAGCGGGAGCCGAGCGGGTCTATGACCGCTTTGCGGATATGGCGGAGTGAAGCTTGGTGAGGTGTCGGTGCGTGATACGGAAGGTGGTCTTTGGTCAGGTCGCAAGTCGGCGGAGTTTGAACGGTTGGTCTGTGATAGGCGACCGGGCATGTATCCTGCCTTTTAGGCTATCGCGTCGCCGGCAATCCGGCCTTGGCGAGGCCCGCCATGACGTTTTCGGGCTCCGCTGGACGGGCGTAGAGGAACCGTTCGAGGCGTAGCTTGATTGAGGACTTGAAATTGGTGGTCAGAAGGTCGGCCCAAACCTTCCGTGCCTCCTCGGTCTCACCCAGGTGGCAGAGCGTTGCGGCGAGCCATCCCCGGCCAATATCGGTATCCTTAGCCAGCAACAGGCGCTCGCGAAAGACCAGCGCCGCGGTCTCATAGTTACCTTGCAGAAAGTGTGCCATGCCGAGGAACTGCAGGTGCTGGTGCGACCAGGCAGGGTCGAGGCGGATAGCACGCTCAAGTACTGGAACCGCCTCTTCCGGCCGGCCGGCACCGATAGCAATGTCCGCTTGCGTAAACAAACACAATCCCGAGTCCGGCGTGACGGCCATTGTCTTTTCGATAGACGCTGTAGCACGGTCATAATCGCCGGCCCAGCGCGCCGCCACGGCGGCTGCATTGTTGGCGAGCGGCTCGTTCGGGTCGATGGCCAAAGCCTGGTCCGCCAGCATGTGGGCCCTTGCCGCGACGACCTCGGGCGGATCACCCGACCAGCCATTATGCCAATTCAGCCATTGGAAGATCGACCGAAGCCCAAGGGCCGGCGCAAATGTCGGGTCTAGCTGGTTGGCGCGTACGCCATGCTCCATGGCGCTTTTCCAGTTTCTTGGATTCAGCCGCGGCGACAGCAGGAGATCCCGCATCCGCAAGAAGCTGTCGTGCGCCGCCATGTTCGAGGTGCCGGTGCTGGCGATGTTCGCCTTTTCTTCAGCCGAAAGCTTGATTTTCAGCGCGTCGACGATTGTCAGCGTGACTTCGTCCTGGACCGCGAAAATGTCGGTCAGGTCGCGGTCGAAGCGGTCAGCCCACAGATGCCCGCCAGTGGCAGCGTCGATCAACTGGGCAGTGATCCGCACGCGGTCCCCTACGCGCCAGACACTGCCCTTCAACACATCCCCGACGCCGAGTTTGCGGCCGACCGTGCGCAGAACAATGTTCCTGCCTTTGTAAGAAAAGCTGGAGTTGCGGGCGATCACCAGCAGGCCCGGCACCTTGGACAGGTCAGTGATGATATCTTCGCAGATGCCATCGGAAAAATACTCCTGATCGGCGTCGCCAGACATGTTGTTGAAAGGCAGGACGGCGATTGAGGCTGTCTCGCTTTTGCGAGTTCGCGCCGGCAATGCCGGGGCGCGTGACCCGGCGACGGCAGGTAGAGACACATCGTCCGGATGCCAATGCCAGACCCGGATGGGTCGAGGGATGTTCTTGACCTCGATCTCTCCGCCATCGAAGAACGCGGCAGCGGACTGGCCGCGGACACTCTCGTATACGACGGAGGAAATGCAGACGCCGCCGCACTTGGCCTGCGGCTCGAGCCGCGCTGCAATGCTGACGCCGTCGCCATAGATGTCTTCGCCCTGGATAATAATATCGCCGAGGTTGATGCCGATACGCAGACGGAGCGCGCCGGCCCGGCCGGCACCGGCCGCCGCCGTTTGGATGGCGACGGCGCAATCGACGGCGTCGAAAACGCTGCCAAACTCGACCAGCGTTCCGTCGCCCATCAGTTTGACGATGCGGCCATTATGCTGGGCCACGACCGGATCCAACTCGGTCTCCCGGTGCCGGTTCAGCGCGGCCAGGGTGCCGACTTCGTCCTCGGCCATCAGCCGCGAGAAACCCACGACATCAGTAAACAGGATGGCGGCGAGCCGGCGGAGCGTGCGTTCAGGTTCCGTTCTGCATAACTAACGAAGCTGCCGGCAAACCGCCATGGCAAATGCAGTTCCGGCGCGCTCGTCCGGATCCGGTTGGCACGGCCCTTTGCCAGCCATGCGTTTCGTTGTCGAAATCCGCCTCAATCCTCCGCGCGCAGCGGCGCCACCAGTGGTACGCCCGGCACCTTGATCCCGTCCGGCCGGCCACCCCTGGTCTGGCCCTGGTGCTCGCCGGTAAAGGCGGCCGGCAGCGCCGGGCCGTCATCGCACGCGAGCCACAGCCGCAGCAGATGGCGGCGCTTCTCCGGCTCGGCAAAATCCTCATAGGCGGTGCGGGAATGGGCAACCGAGTGGTTACAGACCCACTGCATGTCGCCCGGCTCGAACTGCATGTCCAGATGCAGGACCGGGTCGTTCGCCAGGGAGTCGAACAGGTCCATGGCCTCTTCCTGCTCAGGCGAGACGCGGGGCACCACGTCCATCAACTGGGCCTTGCGCACGGCGCTGCGGACATAGGTGCAGATCACCCGGCCATCCACCACCGTGAACGGCGCCGTGCCGTAATAGGGCTTGCGTCCCTCCGGTACTTCGCCCCAGCGGGTGCGGTACAGCGGCTGCATCAGCACTGCCGCCAGGTCCGGCCGGCGCCTCACCATTTCGTTATAGATCGTGGTCGTCGAAACCAGAGACGATGCGCCGCCGCTCTTGCTTTTGCGCAGGCAGAGCAGCCCGACAATGTCCGAACTGTCGGTGTGGTAGGGCAGGCGGGCCGAGGTCTGATAGCCCCGCGCCTTTGGGTCGTTGTAGTCCAGGCCCAGGTCCTTCACGTGGCCCAGCACGTGGCCCTTGCCGTTCTGGCTGACGGCCTCGCCCCATTGCGCGCCCATCCCCCAAAAGATGCGGGCAGCGTCGGCGGTGTCATAGCGCTCGATCGGCAGGCCGCGCACCAGAAAAAAGCCGCGGCCGTTTAGTATCTCGCGTTTGAACGTCTCTAGCCGGTTGGCGAGGCCGGGGAGCGGAAACGTCTGCCCTGCCGATCGCGAGGATCGGCATCTCGCGCACGCTCGCCAGCGCCGCCTCGATTTCCGCCACGTCGGCGGCAGTCAGTTCATAGCTCCATTCACCCGCCAAGGTGGCCTGGTCTTGACCGTGCCAGGCTTGCGGGCCGTTGATCGGGATCAGGTCGGATCCTAAAGGGGAAATGGTATCGGGCATGGCTTTCTCTCGTTCTTTGATGCAGGCATAGAAAGATTGCCTCGGAGTATGCCAGTTCCGTGTAATTTTTCCAGGGTGTCGTCTGTGCGGATCGGGGTGCCGAGGCGGCGCATTTGCGAGGGTAAGGCAGGCAAAAAAGGTAGGGTGCAATCTTGCAAGTATCGTTGAACCTGAAGCAGTTCCGCGAAATGGCGGAGGGTTTGGCGGGGAAAGTGACAGGCGGGCTGTTGCCGCCGCCGCTTGCGAAACGTCGCCTCTTGCATTTCTTCGGCAGCCAAGCCTCGACGGTGCGGCATGATTGTTGCTTAACTCGCAGTATGGACGATCCCCTCTCAACCGATTGCAACGGCGGAACAGGCGAATGACCAGCAAACCCTTCCACATGGCATGGTTTCTCCAGGGGTCGAGCGTGCAGGCCTGGGGCGAGCCCTGGACCGGGCATATCGGCACCACCTGGATGCAGCCGGACCTGTTCCTGGATGTGGCGCGCTCGCTGGAGCGGGCCTGTTTCGACTATATCCTCCTGGAGGACTCGTCCTATGTGGGTGAGAGTTTCGGCGGTTCGACCGAAATCTACCTGAAGAATGGCATTGCGGTGCCCAGGCAGGACCCCTCGGTCGTGGCGGCGCTGATGACCCAGGTGACTTCGCGCATCGGGATCGTGCCGACCTTTGGGACCTATGCCTATCACCCCTACCTGCTGGCCCGGCTGGTGGCGACGCTGGACCAGGTGTCGGGCGGGCGCGCCGGGTGGAACTGCGTAACCGGCAGCTCGGATTTCGCGGCGATGAATTTCGGCATGAACGGCATGCCGGAGCACGACCTGCGCTACGACATGGCGGACGAGTATATGGAAGTCTGCCGCGGGCTCTGGGGCTCGTGGGAGCCGGGCGCGATGCTGGCCGACCGGGCGAGCGGCGTGCTGGTGGACCACACCAAGGTGCACGCCGTGAATTATGAGGGGCAGCACTACCAGACGCGGGGGCCATTGAACTCCGGCCCCGCGCCGCAGGGCCAGCCGGTGATCGCCCAGGCGGGCGGCTCCCAGCGCGGGCGGCGGTTTGCGGGGGCGCATGCGGATACGATTGTGGTGAACGCCAAGGGCATCGAGGCCATGCGCGAGTACCGGGAGGACGTGCACCGGCACATGATCGCGGCCGGGCGGAACCCCTCGGACTGCAAGATCCTCTACCTGATCAACCCTATCCTCGGCGAAACACAAGCGGAGGCAGAGGAGCGGCGCGCCCGGCGGCAGGCGCACGCTGACGCGCAGATCGAGCCGCGGCTGGCCCATTTCGGCAAGGTGACCAATATCGACTTCGGCCAGTTCGACCTGGACAAGCCGCTGCCCGATGATGTGACCACCAACGGCCACCAACTGAACCTGGAGCAGTTCCGGGCGATGGCCAGAGGCCGCTCCATCCGCGAGACCATGGCGGGCTTCAACGCGGTGGACTACTCGATTGGCCTCTGCGGGACGTGCGAATCGGTTGCGGACCGGATGGGCGAGGTGATGGAGGAGGTCGGCGGCGACGGCTACCTGTTCACCATGCCCAATGTGAGCAGGCGCATCCTGGCGGAGATCGAGGATGGCCTCGTGCCTGCGCTGCAGGACCGCGGGCTGGTGCGGAAGGCGTATGAGCACGCGCGGTTCCGGGAGAACCTGCTGGCATTTTAGGGGCGGAAGTTCCAGATTCTTTCGCGCAACTGGGAGAAGTATCCATGCTTTTTTTTGCCAACAATGTTCGCCAAAAACTCGCTGTCGGCGCCATTCTCGGTATTTTGCTGCCGATGATGCCATTGTCGGGCATGGCCGCAGACGCGGAAGATGCGGCCCAGATTGTGGCGGCGGAAGCCCGGACGCGGGGCTATGCCTGCGAAGACCCCGCAAAGGCCACTCGCAATTCTGAGGCATCGACCGCGGACAAAGTGGTCTGGCGCCTGGAATGCGAAAACGCGACCTATCGTGTCCGCCTGATCCCCAACATGGCGGCAGAGGTTGAGGAATTGGAACAACGCGACCGCGAAGAGGGAAAATGAGGGAGGTGATGGAGCAGGTCGGCGGTGACGAGTATTTGTTCACCATGCCTGACCTGAACCGACGGCTCCACGAACCAGCCGGTGGTGTATGGGCAAGATCACGTGATCAGGGAGGGCGGATAGTCGGTGAGGCGGGCAATCTAATTTATTGACACTAAATATACGCAAACGAATAATTTAATACAACTTTGCTCGTTAATCTTTTCCTGACGAAAGCAGCCCATTCGATGGAGGACGCAATTGAGCAAGAGAACCGAAGATGAAAAGCTCGTTCAAAGAATGCGTTTGACTCGCGGAAGCCGGTTTAATTACGCAAACAGGTTAAAAGAAAAAGCCAGATATAAAAATATGAGGCTTCTCCCGTTGGCTCCGGCGGCACAAAATGTGGTGATCTGCGCTTGCGTCGCGAGGTGCGTTCGCTTAATGTTCTCGCATGCCGAGCCGCTGGAAACATGACCGCCCGCTCTCCCGCGCCCAGTTCGAGGCGCGATTTCCGGATAATGCGGCCTGCGCCGACTATCTGGCGCGTCGCCGGTGGCCGGAGGGCTTTGTCTGCCCGGGCTGTGGCGTCACGAAGGGATGGCTGCTGAAGACCAAGGCGTTCACCTGGGAGTGCGCGGCCTGCCGGCGGCAGACGTCCGTGACCGCAGGCACGGTCATGCACGGCAGCCATCTGCCGCTGAAGACCTGGTTCACGGCGATCCATATCGTAACCAGCCACTCCAACGGGATCTCCGCCCTGCAACTGCAGGCCCAACTGGGCCTGGGCAGCTACAAGAGCGCCTGGCTGCTCCTGACGAAGCTCCGCCGCGCCATGGTCGATCCCGAGCGAAGCCTTCTCGAGGACGTCGTCGAAGTTGACGAGACCGAGATCGCCTTGCGCCATAAGGACGACCCGCCCGCTGGCGGTCAAGGCCGCAGCTCGCAGGGCAAGATGCTCGTTGCCGGCGCGGTGGAGCTCTCGCCCGAAGGCAAGCCGCGCCGCATTCGTCTCGCGCCGATCGCCGACTTCTCCGGCGCCACGCTCAAGCCCTTCGTCGTCGCGGCCGCCGCCGCCGGTGCCCGCGTCGTCACGGACGGATGGTCCGGCTACAATGGCCTGCCCGACCATGTGCACGAGCCGAAAGTCGTCGGCAAGATGGCCGCCCACATCATCCTGCGCTGGACCCATCGCGTCTTTTCAAACCTCAAGAGATGGGCGCTCGGGACCTACCATGGCCTCCGTCGCCAGCACTTCAGGCGTTACCTCGACGAGTTCGTCTTCAGGTGGAACCGTCGCCGCCACACAGCCGTGGCGTTCGATACCCTGCTCGGCCTCGGAGCCCGCCTCGCGCCAGCAACCGCCCGCGACTTCGTCGAGCAGCGTGTCTGAGAGTACCAGATCACGGCGCCACACCCCGGAATGCGAGATCGCCGTCGCCTGTCCGCGGTGCATCCAACCGTCTCGAGCCGCTGCCTACGTCGATCAGAATTGCTCAGAGCCCTGCATGCACCAGGAAGCCATCACCCGCGCCGCCATCCGAAACATCAACATCTCGCAGCGCCGGAACGAAAGGGAGAAGCCTCTTTTAGATATTAATGAGGCGATTTTTCCATTCCAAATTGTAGCGCTACGTGCATGGTCAGCCATTTCCGGCTCATTTCGGAAGCTCCAAGCCGTAGTCCGATAGTCACAATCGCCATGATTAAAATCATAATTCCTTATGACAGCTTCGTACTCATCCGATGCTTGTTGTATGTCTATTCTACCTGCTTGATACCTTCGAAGAACATCTGTGATTTCGAGGCCACACCTATGGGAATCAATTGATTTTTTTGATAATTCTCCGATAGATTTGTGAAGGGAGATAAACATTGACACAACTGAAACACCTATCACAAAAACCCCAACAAAACGGGCTACGTCTGAGTCTATCTCTCCAGAATAGGTCAGCGCATAAATTCCCGTTACGACGGTAAAAATTAATAAAAAATTTATCGTTATATTTTTG
>CAWEBB010000017.1:0-81014 GCA_963807085.1 uncultured Alphaproteobacteria bacterium | reverse complement strand
ATCTGGAGGGTTCTGTGAGGTCGCGCGGCACAGACTTGAGGCTGGCTCGAGCGCGACCTCATTGAAGCCGGATTGAACGAACCCGCGGGATGGCGGGTTCAGCCTATGGGGATTGTGTCTGTGGCAGCGGGCCCGAGCAGCGGATCTGGCTGCTCGGCGCGGTGCTGTTGGGGTTTGGCGGTGGCCGGTGACAGGGGACATGAAGAGCATATCCGGACGCAGGAGGGGCGAGGAGCCGCTCCGATGGCGGTCGGATCGTGGCGCGGCGTCGGCATCTGGCCGGTCGGGCAAAGTGCTCCCGTGGGCATCTGTGACACCCGCTGCAACGGCTCTGGCGCTGTCGGATCGTGCGCATCATGAGGTGTCGTACCGGAAGGATGACCGGCCCGGCTTCGGGTTCGGCAGGGTTAAGAGGACAATCATCGTGCCGCCGCAGCATGGGCAGCGGTCGTGCCGCCGCGTCGCGGGCGCGTCCTCGGCCGGTACGATGGCCGGTTCTGGGGACGGCGCCTCGAGCAACCTGCGGCAGAGCACCAGCTTCTCGGCGCGGTGACCGTTGGCGAGGAAGCCGTAGTGGCGGATGCGGTGGAAGCCGTCCGGCAGGCTGTGCAGCAGGAAGCGGCGGATGAACTCGTGCGGCCCAAGGGTCATGACCTTCGGCTTGCCGTGGTGGCGATAGTCCCGCCATCGGAAGGCGACGGCGGTATCGGTCATGCTGACCAACCGGGCATTGGCGATCGCGACCCTGTGCGTATAGCGGCCGAGGTAGGCCAGGACCTGGGCGGGGCCGCCGAAGGGCGGCTTGGCGTAGACGACCCACTCGACGCGGCGCAGCTCGCGCAACCGCCGGGAAAAGGCGGCGGGCTCTGCGAGTTCGGCGAGCGCGCCAAAGAAGGCCAGTTCACCGGCCTCGAAGGCGGCCTGCAACTGCTCGAGGAACAGGCGGCGGAACAAGCGGGACAGCACGCGGACCGGCAGGAAGAACCCCGGCCGGCAGGCGATCCATCGCGTTCCATCGAGCGAGGGGCCTCCGCCCGGCACGACGCAATGGACATGGGGATGATGCTGCAGGGTCTGGCCCCAGGTGTGCAGCACCGCGACGACGCCGAGCTCGGCGTCGAGGTGCTTGGGATCGGCGGCGATCCTGCGCAACGTCTCGGCCGCGGTCCGGAACAGGATGGCATAGACGGCGGCCTTGTTCTGGAAGGCAATCTCGGCAGCCGGCGCCGGCAAGGTGAAGACGACATGGAAGTACGGCACCGGCAGCAGCTCGGCCTGGCGGGCCGCCAGCCACTCGGCGCGGGCCTGTCCTTGGCATTTGGGGCAGTGCCGGTTGCGACAGGAGTTGTAGGCGTGACGGACGAGGCCGCACGCCGAGCAGCGCTCGACATGGCCGCCCAGCGCCGCCGTCCGGCACAACGCGATGGCGCTCATCACCCGCCGCTCGACGCGGCCCAGGTGACCCTCATGGGCACGGCGATAGCTGTCACCGTGCCAGCGGAAGACGTCCGCCACTTCCAGACCGACCGACATGGCGGCGGCTCATGTGGGCGGCACCACCTCCAGCGCCTGTCCCGGAGCCTGTCCCGGACCCCGATCCGGGATCCGATCCAGCATCAGCCGGTCGAGCGGGCTTGTCGTGCGCCGGATCAGACCAGTCGAGACCCGCGTGTAGCGCGCCGTGCTCGACAGGTTGGCATGCCCCAGCAGCACCTGGATGATGCGGATGTCGGTGCCGTTCTCCAGAAGATGGGTGGCAAAGCTGTGCCGCAACGTGTGTACCGTCACCCGCTTGTCCAGGCCGGCAGCCGTCCGGGCCGACCGGCAGGCTGCGGACAGCACTTGGACGTCGATCGGCTTGTTCGCGTCGCGGCCGGGAAACAGCCAGTGGCCGGGCCGGCTGAGGCGCCAGTAGGTCCGCAGGATGCCCAGCAGTTGCTCTGACAGCATGACGTAACGGTCCTTGCCGCCCTTGCCGTGCTCGACCCGGATCACCGTCCGCCGGCTGTCGATATCGCCGACCTTCAGACGGGCCGCCTCGGAGGCCCGCAGCCCCGCCGCATAGGCCGTCGTCAATGCCGTCCGGCTCTTCAGGCTCGGCACCGACTCCAGGAACCGGACCACCTCGTCGACGCTCAACACCACCGGCAGTTTGCGTGGCTCACGCGCGTAGGGGATGCGCTCGGGGATCTCGTCATGGCCGAGCGTGACGCCGTAAAAGAACCGCAACGCACAGACCGTCTGGTTCAGCGCCGGCCACGAGATGCCGGTCGACACCAGGTGAACCTGGAACGCTCGCACGTCCTCCAGCCCCAGCCGGTCCGGAGAGCGGCCGAAATACCGGCTGAACTTCGCCACTGCATGCAGGTAGGATCGCTGCGTCGCCGGCGAGAGATTGCGGACCGTCATGTCCTCGCTCATGCGGCGGCGCAAAGGGCTCATCGTAGCCATGGGGGTATCTCCTGTCTGGTGATGGGGGCTGTCGACAACCGCCATCATCCCAGCCGGGAGACCTCCAAGCTCACAACATTCTAAATCCCGCGGCAGCGGGTTCGTTCAATCCCCTTCTCAAACACACTCTAGGGCACCTCGAAAAATGTCGCGATCCAGCCGGATCCCGGTAGAATCGCCGATATAGGGGCGATGACTGGGAGGTGCTGATGGGCCAGATGGGCTTCTTCGACGTTTCGAAACGCTACGCCGGGCTGGACGCGAAGTCGGATCCGCTGGTGAAGCTGAACGCCATCCCCTGGGCGTATTTCCGGCCGCAGTTGGAAGCGGTCTGGCGCCGGCCGCCGGAGGCCCGAAAATCCAAGGCTGGCCGCAAGCCGTGGGATGTGGTCGTGATGCTCAAGGCGCTCGTGCTGTGCGAGCTCTACAACCTCTCCGACTGTCCGTCGTCACAACATTTGGCACAACTCGCGGCGTAAATTAGCGGAGTGCGGGCCTCGTCTGGGGGTTGATGTTAGGCGGCGAGCTTGCGGTGTTGCAATCGCCGATATTCGATGGTCTGTCGCTTGATCCTTTCGCGCTGTTTGATGATGGCTGGAGCCCTGCCGAAGTAGGCGTCGGCGGGCGTCACGTTGTTCAGGCTCTCGTGGTAGCGCTGGTGGTTGTAGTGTTCGACGAAGGCCTCGATCTGGGCCTCAAGGTCGCCGGGCAGGAAGTAGTTCTCCAGCAGGATGCGGTTTTTCAGGGTCTGGTGCCAGCGCTCGATCTTGCCCTGGGTTTGCGGGTGTAGCGGGGCGCCGCGCACGTGGCTCATCTTCTGGGCCTCGATGTATTCCGCCAGTTCGCCAGCGATGTAGCTGGGGCCATTATCGCTGAGCAGCCTGGGCTTGTGCAGCACCGTGGCATGATCGCAGCCCGAGGCCTTGAGGGCGAGGTCCAGCGTGTCGGTCACGTCCTCGGCCCGCATGTTGGTGCACAGCTTCCAAGCGATGATGTAGCGCGAGTAATCGTCGAGCACGGTCGACAGATACATCCAACCCCACCCGATGATCTTGAAGTAGGTGAAGTCGGTCTGCCACATCTCGTTCGGTCGCGTGGTCTTTGTGTGGAACTGATCGGCAGCCTTGATCACGACATAGGCCGGGCTGGCGATCAGATCGTGGGCCTTCAACAGGCGGTAAACCGTGGCTTCGGACACGAAGTAGCGCTTCTCGTCGGTAAAGCGCACCGCCAGTTCGCGCGGTGATAGCAAGGAGTGTCATGACCTCTGTGTATCTGGCCTGTCTTATGCGGGTTTCAGATACGGTCACGCGTTGAAGCGCTCACCAAACATGATAGCGAATTGGTTTCGAGCGGCAAACCACTCCCTGACATTCCTGCCGCCTTTCTCGAAGTTGCGGATGGCGAGATAAATCAGCTTGGTGGCAGCGTCTTCGGTCGGGAATGACCCGCGCGTCTTGATCGATTTGCGGATGACCCGGTTCAGGCTTTCGATGGCATTCGTGGTGTAAATGATCCTGCGGATCGCCGGATCGAAGGCGAAGAATGGAATCACCTCCTGCCATGCCCGCCGCCAAGCTGGGGCGATCGAAGCGTATTTACCGGCCCATTTTTCCTCGAAAGCGTCCAGTTCGGCGGCAGCCTGGTCGACCGTGGCAGCCCCATAAATCCGGCGCAGGTCGCCCGCTACGGATTTGCGGTCCTTCCAGGCGCAGAAGTTCAGGGAATGGCGCACCAGGTGCACGATGCAGGTCTGGACAGTAGCGTCGGGAAAAGCGGCCGTGATCGCCTCCGGGAAGCCCTTGAGCCCATCCACGACGGCGATCAGAATATCGGCCACGCCACGGTTTTTCAGTTGGCTCATCACCGAGAGCCAGAATTTGGCGCCCTCATTGTCGGCAATCCAGAGGCCCAGAACCTCGCGCACCCCGTCGCGTGAAACGCCCAGGGCCACGTAGACGGCCTTGTTCTTGACCATGCGGCTGTCCGCATCGCGGATTTTGACCCGGAGCGCGTCGAAGATGACGATGGGATACATCCGCTCCAGCGCCCTGGATTGCCATTCGCGAACCTCGTCCAGCACAGCATCGGTGACACGGCTGATCAGGTCGGGCGAGACCTTCAAGCCGTAAAGCTCTTCCAGGTGCGCCCGGATATCGCGCACCGTCAGCCCACGGGCATAGAGGCCAATGATCTTGTCATCGATCCCATCGATCCGGGTCTGACCTTTCTTGACCAGTTCAGGTTCGAAACTGCCATCCCGGTCCCGAGGCACGGCAACTGGCATCTCGCCGTCCTGGCCCTTCAGCCGTTTGCCGGCGGTTCCATTGCGCCGGTTCGGCTGGCCCGGCGGTGCATCCTTGCCTGCCTCATAACCCAGATGCGCCGTCAGCTCGGCCCCCAGCATCCGCTCCATCAGCTTGATCTTCAGCTCTTTCATCAGCCCGGCATCGCCGAGCAAATCTTCAGGCCGCTCGCAACCCTTCAGAAGTTCGTCCAGTACTTCGTTCGAAATCGTCATCGTCCTTGCTCCTCTCAAGAAGCATGGAACAGATCACAGATACACAGAGGATCGGACACTCTCTGATAGCTCGCTGTAATCCAGCGCCATCTCGACGATCTGGTCCTGGATATCGTCGCCGATGCGGTTCCACACCCGACTTGGTGCCGAGGGCCGATCCTCCAGCGCCTCAGGCCCGCCCTCGAGATAGCGGTCATACCAGCGATAAAACGTGCGGCGCGCGATGCCGAGCTGGCCCAGCGTGCGTTTTGCAGGCAGGTGCGACTGCTCGACGATCCTGATGATCTCGAGCTTTTCAGATGCGGGGTATCTCATTCGTCGTCGCCCCCATCCGCAATCATGCTTTTCTTGAGCAGACGGTTCTCGAGCGTCAGGTCGGCAACGCATTCCTTCAGGGCTCGGGGCCTCCCGGCGCAGATCCTGGACCTCGCCGGTGGTCGCGGCACGGGCAGTGTCGCCGGCCAGGCGGCGCTTCCCGGCCTCCATAAACTCCTTCGACCAAGTGTAGTACAGGCTCTGGGCAATGCCTTCCTTGCGGCATAGCTCGGCAATGCTGTCGTCACCGCGCAGGCCGTCCAGCACGGTGCGGATCTTGTCCTCTGCCGAAAAATGGCGGCGGGTTGCGCGCCGGATGTCTTTCACTACCCGCTCAGCAGGGGCCTTCACCGGCGATCTTCTCGAGGAGGATTGGGTCTTCATCTTCGTTCCTTCGTCACTACGACGAAGAACCCCAATCCTCCTTAATTCACAACCTCAAATTTGTGCCATAGGTGCTGACGGGGAACAAGCGATAACCTTCTTGGGGTCGTTTGTGGAAAGGTGTGAAATCCTACGCTAAGCTGAGAGAGGCCATTCGAGAAGGAAGAAGCGGAGGCCCGTAAAGATCCCACTGTTGAAAATTCTAAATCTCGGCGCACGCTCACAGCGGAAAACTACTGCATTGCGGCAGGCTTTCACGCCGCGGCGCAGCCAAAAAACCAGACGTTCGTGCTTCGCGCAGCGAAGAGCGACGGAGCAACGACCGAGTCACGAGACCTTCTTGCCGTTCGTGCGCTCATCAGAGCTAGGCGCAACTTGGGCTGAGCCATTTGCTTGGTTTGATGCTCATCACCGGGTCTGGCCACGCGAACAGAACCCGCAAATGCGAGCAGAGACCCTGGCTAAGCCTGTCTGCTTGGGACCCCAGTGGGACCCAGCCCTGCGCCCCGGGTCCCGGTTGCCTCTTAAGCCCTTAATTTCCTTGGTAGGCCGTACAGGATTCGAACCTGTGACCCACTGATTAAAAGTTTGATTTTCTGACATGCCACCGATACACACTGGCCGCCATAAACCGCAGAAATCCTCGATTATTAAAGCTGCTCTCGCCACTGAACGCCATTGAAACGCAGCATTGTGGTTGCTAAATTGGTAGCTAGAAATCCCCTAGCAACCGGAGCCAGCCATGCCGAACGCTTCCAAACGTGAAATCACGCAGGACACCGTAAACAGTGGTCATGTCCCAGTGCGTGGTGTAAGAGTGCCGGTCCTCGGCGAGGTCCGAGGGTGATCAGGGCGCCACGGCGGGCAACCTGACGAGGTGATCATCGATTATCCGGGCCAGGCTTTCCAGCGCCATGTAGCGTCGGGCGACGGCCCATTCGTCATTTTGCTCCAGCATCAGTGCGCCAACGAGGCGGATGATGGCCGCGTCGTTGGGAAAGATGCCGACAACATTGGACCGGCGTTTGATCTCCTTATTCAATCGTTCCAATGGATTGGTGCTGGCAATCTGGGCCCAGTGCTCGCGCGGAAAGTCCATGTAAGCGAGCACGTCCTCCCGTGAAGCGCCCATCATCTGGGCCAGCCCCTCGTTCTTCTCGCGCAGAGCATCGGCGACCACCTGCCACTGCTTCTCCGCCTCCACCTTGGTCTCCTGGGCAAAGATAGTTTTGAGCATGGCGGCGACGGCGCCTCTGTTCTTGGCAGGCGCATGCGCCAAAGCATTGCGCATCCAATGAACTCGGCAACGCTGGTGGGTGGCGTTGAACACACGGCTCGCCGCGGCGCGCAGTCCCTTGTGATCGTCGGCGATGACCAGCTTGACGCCCCGCAGGCCGCGATCGGCGAGCGAGCGAAGAAACCCGGTCCAGAATGTCTCCGCCTCTGATGGGCCAACCGCGATGCCGAGAATTTCCCGCCGGCCGTCGCCATTGACTGCGACGGCCACTATCACTGCGCGACTGATGATCCGTCCGCCCTCGCGCACCCGGATGTAGGTGGCGTCGAGCCAGAGATAGGGCCACGCGCCTTCAAGCGGGCGGTTGAGGAAGGCCTGCACCCGTTCGTCGATCTCGGTACAAAGCCGTGAAACCTGGCTCTTCGACACCCCGCCAGCGCCCATGGCCTTGACCAGATCATCGACAGCACGGGTTGAAACGCCGTGGACATACGCCTCTTGAATGACGGCAACGAGGGCTTTCTCCGCCGTCCGGCGCGGTTCCAGAAAGCTCGGGAAGTAGGAGCCCTTGCGCAGCTTCGGGATCGACAAAGCGATCCGACCGGCGCGCGTGTCCCATCCCCGTTCGCGATAGCCGTTGCGCTGTGCGGTCCGAAGCGGCGAGCGGGCCCCCTTCGCTGCGCCAGTCGCTCCTTCAACTTCCGCCTCCATCAGCCGTTCGGCCGCAAAGGCCAGCAGGTCGCGCACCAGATCGGCGTCCGCACTGTTTTCAACAAGCTCAATCAAAGCCATCCTATCGTCGGTCATTGTCATCTCCGGTTCGGTTTCGAGTTTCCCAACAAGAACCTCTACCGAAGATCGGCAATGGCCGCCCGCGCCGCCTTCCGCCCGCTACAGCGCTATGAGGCGCGCGCGGGCGGACGGCGGCGCTACCGCCTGCTGTTACACCATGCTACGGGACACTGCTCGCTGGCTCAGCAAAGTGCGTCGTCCACATTGAAGGCTCCTCCCGCGAAGCTCCATCATGCGGCGGCTGATGCCGACCGCGAAGACAACCGTGCACCCGGCAAACGTATCTCGAGCCGAAAAGAGGCTTGACCCTCCAACCTCGATTAGACAACTCCATCTCTGCTACTGTTCCCCGTCAGCACCTATGGCACAGATTTGAGGTTGTGATTTAAGGAGGGTTTGGGTCTCGTCGTAGTGACGAAGGAACGAAGATGAGACCCAAATCCTCGAGAAGTCGCCAAGAAGCCCCTGCCGAGCGGGTAGTGAAAGACATCCGGCGGGCGACCCGGCGGCATTTCTCGGCAGAAGACAAGATCCGGATCGTGCTGGACGGCCTGCGCGGTGACGACAGCATTGCCGAGCTATGCCGCAAGGAAGGCATCGCCCAGAGCCTGTACTACACTTGGTCGAAGGAGTTCATGGAGGCCGGGAAGCGCCGCCTGGCCGGCGACACTGCCCGTGCCGCGACCACCGACGAGGTCAAGGATCTGCGCCGGGAGGCCCGAGCCCTGAAGGAATGCGTTGCCGACCTGACGCTCGAGAACCGTCTGCTCAAAAAAAGCATGATCGCGGATGGGGGCGACGACGAATGAGATACCCCGCATCTGAAAAGCTCGAGATCATCAGGATCGTCGAGCAGTCGCACCTGCCGGCAAAACGCACGCTGGAGCCAGCTCGGCATCGCGCGCCGCACGTTTTATCGCTGGTATGACCGCTATCTCGAGGGCGGGCCTGAGGCGCTGGAGGATCGGCCCTCGGCACCAAGTCGGGTGTGGAACCGCATCCCGGCGACGATATCCAGGACCAGATCGTCGAGATGGCGCTGGATTACAGTCCGAGCTATCACCGCGCGAACTGGCGGTGCGCTTCACCGACGAGAAGCGCTACTTCGTGTCCGAAGCCACGGTTTACCGCCTGTTGAAGGCCCACGATCTGATCACCAGCCCGGCCTATGTCGTGATCAAGGCTGCCGATCAGTTCCACACCAAGACCACGCGACCGAACGAGATGTGGCAGACCGACTTCACCTACTTCAAGATCATCGGGTGGGGTTGGATGTATCTGTCGACCGTGCTCGACGATTACTCGCGCTACATCATCGCTTGGAAGCTGTGCACCAACATGCGGGCCGAGGACGTGACCGACACGCTGGACCTCGCCCTCAAGGCCTCGGGCTGCGATCATGCCACGGTGCTGCACAAGCCCAGGCTGCTCAGCGATAATGGCCCCAGCTACATCGCTGGCGAACTGGCGGAATACATCGAGGCCCAGAAGATGAGCCACGTGCGCGGCGCCCCGCTACACCCGCAAACCCAGGGCAAGATCGAGCGCTGGCACGAGACCCTGAAAAACCGCATCCTGCTGGAGAACTACTTCCTGCCCGGCGACCTTGAGGCCCAGATCGAGGCCTTCGTCGAACACTACAACCACCAGCGCTACCACGAGAGCCTGAACAACGTGACGCCCGCCGACGCCTACTTCGGCAGGGCTCCAGCCATCATCAAACAGCGCGAAAGGATCAAGCGACAGACCATCGAATATCGGCGATTGCAACACCGCAAGCTCGCCGCCTAACATCAACCCCCAGACGAGGCCCGCACTCCGCTAATTTACGCCGCGAGTTGTGCCAAATGTTGTGACGACGGACACCCGCTACATCCACCGCGATAACCCCTCAGCCGCGCGCGCATACCGTAGTGCAGTGACCGAGACTTTTGCCGCGTTCGATGAACGCTTCTTGCCGCGACGCGCAAGCGAGCATCTGCCGGAATACGTGCGCGCAGTGACCGTGAAAGGATTTCCGGGATACACGTTGCGCGTGGCGGTGCTGCCCGAGGAAATCGTGCTGGTGGCAGCCTTTGCCCCGTACCTATCCGGTTAGACGATGCACTCGCGAAGCGAGACGGGATTGACGGAAGAGGATTGCTGACCACCCCCTACACTCGATCGATCCACAACGGCTCACGCCCCGCCCGTTGCCGAGGCTCGGCCAGCAAGGCCGCCATCGGTTGCGACGGCCGGAAGATCGGCCCGAAACCCTCGATCGTCTGGAAAAGCTGGTATGGATTGCCGTCGCTTCCAGCTTCCTTCTCGGTGACGGAGAGAAGCTGCGCCTGGCGCCGCTTGTCCGTGACAACGTTCAGCACCAACAGCGGCGCGGTGAGCTTGAGGTGATCCTTGTATCGCAAGCGTCCGATGTATTCCTCATACTGCCGGAGGCTGCGCAGCCAGCTTTTACGGTTGAAGCGCCTGGTGGTAGCCGGTTCAGTGGCGCGGTCGCATTCAACGACGAAGAAACGAAATCGGCTGCCCTCAGCCGGGTGATATTCCAGGCCAAACAGGGCGTCCGGGATCAGGTCTTTGGTGACGGTGTCCCGCGCTTGCGGATCGATGATCGAGACCGGGTGGCGGAGTTCTGCTTTGGCGCGGGCAAGGACGCAGTGTCCGGTGATGTACGAGACGTCATCACGGGCGAGCGTCGCCAGTTCGATTGAGGCGGTCACGCAGGCCACCATGAAGCGATGCACCCATGGCCCGGCGGAGGCGGCTGTAGATCGGCGCGCAAGAATGACCCCCTGAGCGGGGATATCGGCGTCCAAAATTGACCCCTCCCTGCGATTGTGCAGCGGCTTTGGCTTTCAAAGAAGAAGGTCGAGGCGAGATCGGGGATGATGTGCGTGGAGACGATTGCGAAGGTCCGTCGTGACCATTTTGTGCATGGCAAAGGAATCAAGCAGATCAGCCGGGAGCGGTGTCCGAGCCGGAACTGGGTGCGGAAGATCCTGCGCTCATGCGAGACGGCGTTCAGCTGCGAGAGGCCGACGCAACCGTTTCCGAAGCTCGGAGCGTTCGTCGATCGCCTTGAGGCGATGCTGGAGACGAACGAGAAGAGATCGAAGCGGGAGCGGTTTCAGCTGACGCGGATTTTCGGACGATCTGCGGCGCGAGGGCTACGAGGGCGGCTACGACAGCGTGCGGCGCTACGCGAAGCGCTGGCGGGAGGCGCGAACGACAGGGCTGGCGAACGCCTTTGTTCCGCTGAGGTTCGCGCCGGGTGAGGCCTGCCAGTTCGACTGGAGCCACGGGTTTGTGGTGATCGGTGGGGTTGACGACCAAGATCAAGGTCGCGCATTTCCGGCTTTGCCACAGCCGCATGCCGTTCCTGATCGCCTATCCACGTGAGAGCCAGGAGATGGTGTTGGACGCCCATGATGAGGCGTTCGCTCATTTTGGCGGCGCGTGCGTGCGTGGAATCCATGACAACATGTCGACGGCGGTCGATGCGATCCTGATCGGCAAGGAGCGGCGCTTCAACGCCCGCTTCGAGAGGATGTGTTCGCATCATCTGGTCGAGCCGACGGCGTGCTCTCCCGCTTCTGGCTGGGAGAAGGGTCAGGTCGAGAACCAGGTGAAGCTTTCGCGCCAACGCTACTTCACGCCCCGGCTGCGCGTCCACGATTATGCCGAGCTGAACGCGGTGCTGCATGAGCGCGTTCCCGCCCATGCCGGATCAGCCCGACACCCCGAGTTCAAGGACCGGACGGTCCTGCAGATCTTCGAGGAAGAGCGTGCGGCGCTGGTGACGTTGCAGGGGCCGTTCCGCGGCTTCCACGAGATTACGGCCGCGGTGTCGAAGACCTGCCTCGTGACCTTCGACCGCAACCGCTACAGCGTGTCGGCGACAGCGGCGGGGCGTCCGGTGCAGTTGCGCGCCTACGCGACCAGAATTGTGCTCTTGCAAGACGGCGAGATCGTCGGCGAGCATGACCGTGTCTTTGGACGTGACCGGACGATCTACGACCCCTGGCATTATGTGCCAGTTCTTGAACGCAAACCTGGCGCTCTGAGGAACGGCGCCCCGTTCGCTCTGAGGAACGGCGCCCCGTTCAAGGAACTGATTTTGCCGCCCGCGATGCGCAAAGCGCAGGAGCGACTGTCCGGTCTTGACGATGGCGACCGACAGATGGTCGCGCTGCTGCTGGCCGCCCGGGACCATGGCGTCGAGACGGTCGGGCAAGCCTGCGCCGAAGCGATGAATACCGGGCTGCGCAGCGCCGATGCGATCCTCAACATTCTCTCGCGTCAGACCCGGCAGGCGGCGCCCCGGGAGCCGGTTGTCCTCCCCGCGCATCTGCGACTTCGCCACGAGCCACTCGCCGACTGCGCCCGCTACGATCGGCTCGCCGGGGAGGCCGTCCGTGGAGCGGCATGAATTGATCGACATGATGCGCGAGTTAAAGCTCGCGGGCATGCGCTCCGCCTATGACGAGATCATGCGCGCCGGTCTCCAGCACCAGCGCGGCGCTGTCGAGATCCTGGGCGATCTGCTGAAGGCGGAACTGGCGGAGAAGACCGCCCGCTCGATCCGCTACCAGATGAGTGCCGCAAAATTCCCGGTGATGAAGACCCTGGCCGAGTTCGAGTTCGACGCCACTCCGGTCAACGAGGCGCTGGTGCGCAGCCTCCACGATGGCGACTTCCTCGACGAGACGCGCAACGCCGTGTTCGTCGGCGGCGCCGGGACCGGCAAATCGCATCTGGTCACCGCGATCGGCGCGAACGCGGTCAATCACCGACGCCGCGTCCGGTTCTTCAGCGCCGTCGATCTCGTCAACCGGCTGGAGGCCGAACTCCGCGAAGGGCGCGCCGGGCGGCTCACCGATCAGCTCACCCGCGTCGATCTGGTGATCCTGGACGAGCTCGGCTATCTGCCCTTCGCTCAGGCCGGCGGTCAGCTCCTCTTTCATCTGATCAGCCGGCTGTACGAGCGAACCTCGATCCTGGTCACGACAAACCTCGCCTTCGCGGAATGGCCGACCATCTTCGGCGACGCCAAGATGACAACGGCGTTGCTCGACCGGCTGACCCATCACTGCGACATCATCGAGACCGGCAACGACAGCTGGCGCATTCGCAACCGGAACTGACAGAAGAGGGGCCTGGCGCCGCTCCGTTCGTTGGTGACTGCACGTCGCCAGGCCCCTCTCCCTGCACCACCTGCGCGAGAAACGGGCCGTCGATCAGTTCACCGACAAGGGGTCAAAATTGCGCGCCGATTGGGGGTCAGAGTTCAGCGCTGATTGACAACCGGGTGCATCAAGGCCGTGTCGGCGGAGGACCTGCCCCCGTTGAACCACAAGAAGGTCTACCGGCCGATGCAGATGCACGGCCTGCTGCTGGAGTTCCACAGTGATCGGCGGCCTGGCCGGCCCCATAACCATCGCAAGGTATTGGTATAGCGATTGAACTGTTGAATTAGGCTCTGCGACGACCGTGTAACCGGGCCGAAGCCGAGCTAAAAATGCCCGCCCGGCTTGGACGTTGCTAATCGTTCCGTCTTTAGCCGGTGGTAGCGATGAACCATATAGGCGGTCCCCAAAGTCGGCCCAGCCAAGTTTAATATGGGAACCGTAAAGAAGAGGACCAGCAGGATTCCATCCACCCAAACGGTGAACCGGTTGCGACGGCGGATGGCTTTGAGTTCGGGCAAAGAGCGGCGGCGCAGTCCGACCACCTCAAAATACTCGCGCCCCACCAAATAGCCGTTCACTGCGAGATAGAGGAGAAATCCGGTCGGCGGCAGCAGCAGCAGGATTACATAGATGGGTATCAACAGCACATTCACCAACAACACCATCCCCGTCAGACGCAGAGCGGCGCTAAGGCCTTCCATAATAGGGACATCGCGGCCGCGGGCGAGATGGGGATAGTATTGGTCTTCGACAGCATCCGTCACGCTGTCGAGGAACATTCCCTGAATTGTTAACGAAACGGCGGGAAACAGCAGCAGTGCCACGACGGCGATCAGCAAGGTGCCGGCGATTTCATAGAAGCCGACCGCCTCCAATTGCCGCGCAAGCCACGACGTACCGCCTTCGGGTACGACGCCGGTTAACAACCAGGCAGACAGGGCGACCAGACCCGCTAGCACCAGAGCCGAGGCGATCAGGCTCAACAATACCGGACGCAAGAGTTTAGGGTCCGATAGCTGGGCAACGACACGGACGATGTCTGCAATCATGCAACAATTCTTTCGCGCAATGAGTAGGAACGATTCTTATCTGGCACCGGGGCCTATTTAGGGTCTGGATCGAGTAGAGGCAACGCGGCGGAGGTGTGCGTGGGGTGCGGATCAGCCCAGTTGAGCTCCCGCGCCTCGAGGCTATAGTCCTCCACTGGATTTCCGAAAGCCCAACTGGAGCGATTTATGAAAGACGCGACTTTGGACGTCGTTTGCATCGGTAATGCAGTCGTTGATGTGCTGGCGAGCGTGGACGACACCTTTTTGGCAGACAATGGCTTCGACAAAGGCATTATGACTTTGATCGACCAAAGGCAGGCCGAAGCGATCTATGCCAAAATGGGACCCGCCACCGAAATTTCTGGTGGATCCGCCGCAAATACGGCGGTGGGTCTTGCCGCGCTAGGCGGCAACGGCGCCTATATCGGACGGGTTCGCGACGACCAATTGGGCCAGATTTTCCGGCATGATATTCGTTCGGGCGGAGTCCGATTTCGACACGGCCGCTGCAACAGACGGAGCGCCGACCGCCCGCTGTTTCGTGCTGGTCACACCTGATGCGCAGCGCACCATGATGACTTATCTGGGCGCCTGCACCGAATTGGATCGCGGCGACGTGGACCCTGACCTGATCGCTACCGCTAAAGTGACCTATCTTGAGGGCTACCTGTGGGATCCGCCTAAAGCCAAGGAAGCCATTGCAAACGCTGCGGAAATTGCCGACGCAAACGGCCGCAAGGTGGCTTTGTCACTCTCCGATCCATTTTGCGTGGAGCGGCACCGTGACACCTTTCTTGAACTGATCTCGGACCGGGTCGATATTCTGTTTGCCAACGAGAACGAGATCATGTCGCTGTTTCAAGTTGAAACCTTCGACGAAGCCGCCTCCCGCGTGTCCGCATTCGTGGAGATTGCCGCTTTGACCCGCAGCGCCCAAGGCTCGGTGATCGTCACAAGCGGTGACAAGATCGAAGTGCCGGCCGAGCCGGTCGGCAAGGTGGTCGACACGACCGGGGCGGGCGATCTCTATGCCGCCGGTTTCCTTTATGGCTATACCCAAGGCCGCAGCATGCGGGATTGTGCCCGCCTCGGCAGTGTCTGTGCGGCGGAAGTAATCAGCCACATGGGTGCGCGCCCGGAGACATCGCTTGCCGAACTGGTTGGTCGCGGAGGCTTCTAAGCACTCGTTGCCGGCGATCAGGCGAGCCTGCAGGGGAACTTGCCGGAGGAGGCGCGGCTTTGATCGGGCTTGGTGCTGACGGCATTCGCCGCCACTCACCCGGAGCATGCGCCGCAGCCCATAGCTGCGCTTCCAGGTGCCGAACAATTTCTCGATGCGTGCGCGCACCCGGTGGATCTTCGCCTTCCGGGCCAGCAACCGCGCATCGCCCTTTGTCGACGCATAAAACCGCCGAGTGCGGTGTCGATGGTGGCCCAATCCAGCAGATCTGCCAGCCCGTCCAGCGTCCGACCACGCTCCGAGACCGGATCGCCGAATGAAAGGTCAATTGCATCCGCGCGCAGGTATTATGAGCGTTATTGCCAGCGCGACCGAGTTGCCGTAGAGGCTTTGGGCGGCCGCTCTCCATGGCCGATCCGACCTTCCTTTGGAGCTTGCTATGCCCTCCATCTCGCCACTCGCCCCAACCTCTGTGCCTTCCCTGCCGCCGATCGCCGGCGTGCGTGTGGGGGCCGTCGAAGCCGGCATCAAGTACAAGGGCCGCCACGACTTGGCCCTCTGGGTGCTGGAAGAGGGTACCACGGTTGCGGGCATGCTGACCAAGTCATTGACCGCTGGGGCGCCGGTTGAGTGGTGCAAGCAATCGCTCAAGGGCGGCTCGGCCCGCGCCATCGTGGTGAACTCCGGCAACTCGAACGCGTTCACTGGCAAGGCCGGCCGCGACACGGTCGAGGCGACCGCGCGGAAGGCGGCAGAACTGGTCGGGTGCAGGCCGGGCGAGGTATTCATCGCCTCCACCGGCGTGATTGGGGAGCCGATCCCGGCAGACCATATCCCCTCTAAGCTCCCGGCGCTTTATGCCCAGATCGGGCCGGACAACTGGGCGGATGCCGGCCGCGCGATCATGACCACCGACACCTTTCCCAAATTCGCCACGGCAACGGCCGATATCGGCGGCAAGCAGGTGCGGCTCAACGGCGTCGCCAAGGGCTCCGGCATGATCGCGCCGGACATGGCGACCATGCTGGCCTTCCTTTGCACCGACGCGGCGGTCCCCGCGGGCGTGCTGCAGGAATTGCTGTCGGGCGCGGTCGAGCGCTCGTTCAATGCGATCACGGTGGATAGCGACACCTCCACCAGCGACACGGTGCTGCTGTGTGCGACCGGCAAGGTGGGCAATGCCGCGCCCGCGACCGCCGGCGATGCCCCGCTGGCGGACTTCGCCAAGGCGCTGGACGCGCTCTGCCTGGATCTCGCCCATCAAATTGTGAGGGACGGGGAGGGGGCCACCAAGTTCGTCGAGATTGCCGTGACCGGCGCTGCCTCCGACGCGGCGGCAAAGCGTATCGGCCTCACCATCGCCAACTCGCCTCTGGTCAAGACCGCCATCGCGGGTGAAGACGCGAACTGGGGCCGCATCGTCATGGCCGTCGGCAAGTCGGGCGAGAAAGCGGACCGCGATCGGCTGCAGATCCATATTGGCGGGACCAAGATCACCGATGAGGGCAAGGTGGTGGAAGGCTACGACGAAGGCCCGGTCGCCCAGCACATGAAGGGCCAGAAGATCCAGATCGCGGTTGACATCGGCATCGCCGAAGGCAAAGCCACGGTGTGGACCTGCGACCTCACTCATGCCTATATCGAGATCAACGCGGACTATCGCAGCTAGATGGCCTCGCTTCTCCTTGTTGCCGCCGTTGCGTTGCTGGACCGGGACGGGCGGGTGCTGCTGGCCCAGCGGCCGGAGGGCAAGCAGATGGCGGGACTGTGGGAGTTTCCGGGTGGCAAGGTCGACCCAGGGGAAACGCCTGAGGCCGCGCTGATCCGCGAGTTGAAAGAAGAATTGGCCGTCGACACGGCCGAAAGCTGCCTCGCGCCCTTTACCTTTGCCAGCCACAGCTACGACGATTTCCATCTGCTGATGCCGCTCTATGTCTGCCGGGTCTGGCAGGGCAATCCGCAGCCGCTGGAGGGCCAGAGGCTGGCCTGGGCGTGGCCGAACCATATGAAGAACTACCCGATGCCGCCCGCTGACAAGCCGCTGGTAGCGATGTTACGAGACCTCTTATGACGAGCGATACCATCTTCGCGGTGGAAGGCGATCTCTGGACTCCGCAGCAGGCCGCCGGCGGCTTCAACGGACCAGGCATGCACGGCGGCGCGGTCGGCGCCATGCTGGCGGGCGCCTGTGAGTTGCGGGCCAAAGCGTTGGATCAGAACCCGGACAATCCCTTGCTGCCGATGACGATCTCCATCCTTCTGATGCGCCCCGTGCCGCGCAAGGAAACCGAGGTGCGGGTGGAGACCCTGCGCCAGGGCGGGCGCGGCCTGTTCCTTCGGGCCGAGGCATGGGGCGGCGGCAAGCTGCAGGCGACCGCCCAGGCGGCCTTCGCCCGCGGCGTGCCGACCCCGGGGATGCCGGAGCCGGACTTCAAGCCCGCCGACCCAGAGACGGGCAAGCCAGGCAGGCTGATCGGGCCTGGGCATCCCTGGCTGGGTGACGTGACGGCGATGCGCTTCACCGACGACAAGCTTTGCTGGTACCGCTACGACCGGCCGCTGTTTCCGGGAGAGACGCCGATGGCGCTTGCAACCAGCGTCGCCGACTGGTCCAGCGGCACCTGGCGTCCGGACGGCTGGCGCGAGCCAAAGGCCAAGTGGTTCCCCAATATCGAGCTGAGCGTGCGCCTCGCCCGGCCGCCGCAAGGTTCCTGGATCGGCTTCCGCAACCGCCAGCATTGGCGGCAGAACGGGCTCGCCACCACCGAGACGGAACTGTTTGACCGGAACGGCGCTATCGGCGCTGCGAGCCAGTGTCTGGTCCTAATGCCCATGGACGGACCGGACGACCGGGCGCTAGGCTCTCCCGCGGAGCCTTCGTAAACAGCCGGGGTTCCGAGCGACAACCGAAAGGAAACTTATTATGGCTGATCAAAATCCCCGCGACGCCTTGCGCAGCTTTGCGCCGAAGCTGATCGAACTGACCGAGGACGTGGTCTTCGGCGATATCTGGGAGCGCCCCGGCCTTTCCAAGCGCGACCGTTCGCTGATGGTGGTCTCGGCCCTGATCGCGCTGGGGAAGGAGCGCCAGATGGTAGGCCACTTCAACCGCGCGTTGGACAACGGCCTGTCGGTGGACGAGATCAAGGAAATCATCACCCATCTGGCCTTTTATAGTGGCTGGCCGACCGCCATGACCGCCGCCGCCATCTTCAAGGATGTGGTGGAGAAGCGCGACAAGGGATAGGGCACCTCGGCTGTCTGATCGGTTGCTGAAGGATTCCGGCAGTTTTTGAGGGTTGGTTTTGCCGATCGGAACCCGGCACGGTGCTGACCATACGGCCGGGGCGGTCGTTTACCCTGACGCGCGCGACCTGGCCGAACAGGGGGAGAGCCGCATCCAATAGGGTCGTCGGCGGTGAATTTTGCCTCACTGCTGTCTCGGCCATGCCTATTTGCATGAAGGAACCGCTAATGGCATGGTTTATTGCTTCCGGCTCCCCCCTGATGTTGCGGGAGGCTGGCGCCAGAGAGAGCCGAACCAGCCAAACTCAAGTCATTATTTCGCCAGTCAACGAAAACAGAGTTATAGTCGGCGTAATTAACTGTGCGGTTTGCTGCTTGCCCATGGAAGACTCTGTTCGTGACATTGTTGATAACGATGTTGGTTGGAGCGTTCGTCACTCTGACCCACATTTGACTGGAGCCAGACCCGCCGCGCAGAGGGATTGACGGGTTGATATCGATAATCCTGTTGTCGCGGACCAGCATCCCTCTGGTATTCGGCTTGTTGAAGCTGATACCGTGGTAGGCTGTAGAAGTTAGCCAATTCCCTTCAACCACAAAGTCAACATTAGCCTCCGAGTCAAAGTCAGAATAGCCTTGCGGGTTCGACGTCTCGGGAGGCGCGTCCAACACAATTTTGGGATCATCAGTACGAGTGTAAATAGGGTCATTCGGGTCGGTAGAGGCGTAACAGCGGTTAGCGACGATCCGGACTCCAGTCAATTCGCCATTACCGACTTTGCCCTTTTCGCGGCTGTAATTTTGCAAGCAGTCGTCGTGGTTGCCGTTTATTATGACGAAGTCAGACAGATTGTTTCCGATAAATTCGGTGCAGTTGGCCTGGTTTGACATCGCATCACCGGCAATGTGCTGCACTGTGTTGCCAATAACAGACGAGCGATGAGCGTCCTGCTGCAGAACCAAGCCAAAATTGGTCCATCGGACGGTATTGTCAACCATACGGCTGTCACTGCCGTTCATACGAATGGCGCTGGCGGCGTTGTCTAACCACTGTTGCCCGGTCCATAATTCATCGGATGGGTTGTTATCAAACGTACTGCGCAATACTTCAACGTGATGACCGGTACTGACGAACGTTGTAAAATTGATACCCTTGCCAAGTCCGGGGAAGAAATTTAACTGAGCAAACCGCCAGTAATTGGCGCGAATAGCGGCACTGTTGATCGTTGCCATGTTATCGGGATCTTGGCTAGTGACAGTCACAAAGTCGTCAAGATTAGGAGCGGCCCCGGCCCGATAAGCACTGCCAACCCGCACCTGGGGATAATCAGTTACGCCAGCCTCGTAAATCAGAACACGGCCATACGTGCCCGGGGCCAGCAAAATCCTGTCACCGCCTCGGCTGTCCCGGATTGCATCGGCAAGCTGGGCATCGGTCATGACCAGCCGATCAAGAGCAAATGCCGTGGCTGAAATTGCATTGCTGCAAGCAACAGCAATGGCGAAGCCAGCAAGAAGGGATGAGAGCCTCATCCCACATATATAGATATTAAAAGCCTGTCGGTCTACTCCTGCGGATAACGCCACGGCTTTTCCGGCTGGTCGGCGTCTTCATCGAGCGTCCACATGGGCAGGGCGATGTCGTCGGTTAGCTTCTTGAACACCATGCGCATGCGGCTGCCGATACCGACTTTCTTCACCAGGTCCGGCGGCGCCATCTCGCCATCGGGGGTGACCAGATTGCCGGCGACGCGAAGGCCCTCAAATTCACTCGGCTGGCCCTTTTGGGTGTCCAGTTCGACCAGCAGCAGCATGTAGGGGGCGACCGCCTTGAAGGCCGGCTGGATGGCGTGATGCACCTCGTTATAGCTGTACACCGTGCCCTTGCCCTCGACCGGCACCCATTCGACCTCTGCATCGCCGGTCCACGGGCAGCGGGTGGTCGGCGGGTAGCGCACCAGGCCATTGTTCGGGTTTTTCTGGAGCCGGAATTCGCCCTTTGCGCAATAGGCGAAGAAGTCTTTGTTCTCGTGATCCAGGTCTTCGATGGTGAGCGTCATGCCGAGATGATCGGCGGTAATTTGATTTGCCATGATTTCATTTCCTCCTGCTCGGTTTGCAAGCAGTTAGTAGGTTGTTGTCGCCAGCCGAACGGCTAGCTTTTCCACATTTTGTAGGCGAGCCAAAAAAACAGACCGCCCAATACCAACAGGAACGGTTCGCCAAAGGTCATGCCTTCCGACAGGCAACCGAACCCCAACACTCCCCAGAAGACCGCGCCCACTTTGCTGAGCGTGAAGCCGCGGGAGGCGGTTTCCTCGTCTGCCGTTGGCGGGGGAGGGGCAGGCTTGGGTGAGGCATGCATGACCTGCTCGGCGTGCTGCGCCCGCCGGCGGGGCCGGTCGATGAAGAACACATAGATGCTGATCGCGGACGAAACGATCCCCAGGATCACGCCGACAACGTTCAGAACTTCCATGGCATCGCTCGCGCAGCATTATGGTGGCTCTATGCTACCTCGGTGGCGGTCCGGTGGCGTGTGAGGCGGCTCATAGGGTGCGCCCGCTCTCCCCCCCCCCCCCGGCCCTAGCCCTTGACCATGACCATGGCGGAGCCCGTACCCGGCATGGCCCAGCCCAGGTTGGCGGAGACGTTCACGTCCTTCACCGCCCGGCAGGTGCCGTTCTCCGAATGGTCGTGGGTATGCTGGCGCTTGCCATCGGCCCCCATGGGGCAGGCGTCGTCGATCTCGCCGCGCAACTGGCGGACATTCTCGATCACCATGTTGATGCCGTGGGTATAACCCTCGCAGAGGTGGCCGCCGGACGTATTGTTCGGCCGCTTGCCGCCGAGCCTGATGGAGCCATCCGAAACATACTGTCCGCCTTCGCCCTTTTTGCAGAAGCCATAGTCCTCCAACTGCAGCATGGAGGTGAAGGTGAAGGCATCATAGGCGCCGGTCACGTCCACATCCTCCGGCCCGAGCCCTGCGTTCGGCCAGAGAATGTCCTTGGCATAGTGACCGGCAACCGTGCTGATCGGACCCGCCTGGTAGTGCATGTCGATGCGGGGCTTACAGCAACGGCCGACGATCGACTGGATCAGCGCCTGCGGGCCGCTGCGATGGTCGCGGGCGCGTTCGGCGCGGGTGACGATGATGCAATTGGCGTTGTCGGTCTCGACGCAGCAATCGAGCAGGTGCAGCGGCTTCACGATGAAGCGACTGGAGAGCACGTCGTCCACCGTCACCGGCGTCTTGTAGTAGGCCTTGGGATTGCGCGCCGCGTGCTGGGAGTGGGTGACCTTGACCATGGCCACCTGCTCCGGCGTGGTGCCGTAGTCGTACATGTGGCGCATAAAGGTGGGTGCGAACATCTGACCCGCCGCCTGCCAGCCATAGGCGCGGGAATGCAGTTCGTCGCCCTTCACCGGCACGGCCGAGCGGGCGCCGGTACCGCCTATGCGCACCTGGCTGAAGCCGTTCATGGAGCGGAAGATGGCGACCGTCGTGCACATGCCGGCTTCGATCACGCCCATGGCGATGCCGATTAGCGCTTCCGTGCTGGAACCGCCGCCGAACACGTCCATGTAAAAATCCAGGCGGATTCCAAGGTCGCCCGCGATAAATGGCGAGAAGGTGCTGTCGCCGCTGGAATAGCTCAACATGCCATCCACGTCCGAGGATTGCATGCCGGCATCGGCCATTGCCTTGGAGATGGCCTCGGTCGCCATGGAGCGGGTGGTGCGGTTGGAGCCGCGCAGATAGGCGGTCTCACCGATCCCGGCGATAGCGTACTTGCCAGCCAGGTGTTTGCCGCTCGACGCGTCGACGTCAGAGACGCTGGAAAGGGTCATAACGTGGCGTATCCTCTTTCATGGAATTTCCGTTGTGACTATTACGGCATGAGCCAAGCGAAGGGGCAAGGTGCATTCGCCAATCACCGACAGCGGGACGCGCCACCGGAACGATTCGTCCGTGCTGGCGTTGAAAGTCCATCGCAACATGGAGATAAACACATGGCTATCGAGACTAAGGAAGACCTGTTCCTGCATCACCTTCAGGATATCTATTATGCGAAAAAGCTGCTGCTGAAGGCATTGCCGAAGATGGCGGACGCGGTGAACGACTCCGACCTCGCCGACGCTTTCCGCTCGCACGCAGAGGAAACGCAAAGGCAGATCGATCGGCTGAAGAAAGTGTTCGAATACGGCGACAAGAAGCCAAAGGGCGTGAAGTGCCAGGCGATCCTGGGCCTGATCGACGAGGCCGAAGAGTTAATGGACGACGCCAGCGGCGATCCGGACCTGCTCGCCGCCGGCTTGGTCGCCGGCGCTCAGGCTGTGGAGCACTACGAGATCGCCCGTTACGGCGCGCTTGTGCAGTGGGCCAAGGAGCTCAACTATGACGAGAGCGTGCCGCTTCTCCAGAACAATTTGGACGAAGAATACGCCGCGGATGAGAAGTTAAACCAGATTGCCATGAATGGCGTGAATAAGCACGCGGGCCAATAATGCTTGCTTCTTCTTGATATTGATCTTGTCTGCGAAGGCCCTGGCATTAAGGGCCTTTGTTAAAATGGAAAATATATATACGCGCCGGGTAGCGCGGTCACTGTGGGTCAGTGAAGAAGACGTAGCTTCTCAATCTGCGCGATAATGCGCGAGTTGGTGTCGTCGCTGTCAGCGGAGACGGCGAGTCCGACCAAACTTTGCGCAGGCTCCCCAAACGCCGCGGAATGATCGGCTGCCAGATCAACTGCCTCGCTTGCCAACCCGGTTGCCGCCGCTTGTTTCACGATCATTCGGCCGCGCCCGCCGAGATATGGGGTCGGCAGGATGGCGTTTTGCGGGTGATCGCCGCCCCAGACATACACCAGCACCCGCACCTCCGGCTCGTCCAACAGATCCGTCAGGTCACGGCCCCTGACGCTTTCGGCGAGCCGCTCCGGCAGGAACAGGAAATAGAGCGCCAGGTCGCGATCGTCGCCGCCTTTGACGGTCAGATCCGTCGGCGGGACGCCCTCTTGTACCTGCCAGCGCCAAGAAGCCTCCCGGGCCTGCCAATAGGTGGGGGGCAATTCCGTCCAGACCAACGATGCCGTTCCGTCCGACCGCACCGCCAGCGCGTCGCCGGTGAACACATAGTCGTTGCTGGAAAACAGCGAAAATCTCTGTTCCTGCCACGAACCGTCGAACGGGACGGACGCGGCGTGGGCGCTGCCGAGGCAGAGCACCAGGGCAGTTGCAACGATGATCGGCGCAGCTTTTATCATCAACGTTTCCGCGCTTCTCGAAGACATGGGTGCGCCCTCTGACCGGAGCATACGCGCGCTAATTCCGTTCGGATTACCATGCCCTCCCTGCGGCCATCGTTCTAGCGGGCCACCGGGATGACAGTCTCGTTCCGGCGCAAAAACCAAAGCGTCCAGGGCGGGTCGTAGAACAAGCTCGAGGCTTCGCCGGAGGGCTGCCAATCGGTCTCCGCCAGCAGGGCCAGCAGCGCTTGCTGTTTTTCTGACGCCTTTTCCGGGCTGGTCGAGCCGCTATACGTCAATACAGCCAGCGTTTCTGCCGGGATTGGCACGATCTTTATCCGCGGGTCAACCGGCTGTGGCGCCGTTTCCAATGTGTACCGCTTCGGCAGGAAAAAGCGCATGGTCGCTGCTTCATCACCCGATGCGGTTTCAACAGGCACGGTCATGGCAATGCTTTGACCATCGTTGGTTTCCACCGGCACCGTCATGGCAATGCTGTCCGCCACGCGGTTTTTGCCGGAGATGTAGTCGAACAGCAGTCGGAAGGCGGCGTTCCGGCCCTCTCCCGGCTCCGCGTTTTCAACCGTCGCCTGTGCTGCCAGGCGCGGCGCATAAGAACGCACCTCCGCTGCCGGACTCAGCGCCTGAACGACGCTGTAGTCCGGCGCCTCGTAAGACGAACGGACACCAAACATCGAGCAGCTGGCGAGCCAAAGCGAGGATAGAGACATGATCAGTATGCGTACCATCATTAGATCTTGTCGGACGTTTGCCATTGATACGCACACGAGGCTGGACCGGTTCAGGCGACGACGCTTGTCGCGATATAACTACCGAGGGCGAGCAGCGCACAGAAACCCACGCGGCGAAACAAGGCTTGGGAGAGGACTTAACCGAGCCCATCGCCTGCACCAGCTGATTTCGCGACAGACCTTTGGCTTTGAAGAACATCACGCCGAGCACCGCCAATGAGCCGGTCATGCCCGAACAAACACCGTTGAACGCGCCGAGAGCCGGTGCCACCCGCCGCTCCTGCGGGCGGTCGAGCGCCAGGCGAAGGCCGGCCAACCCGAACACAGCATAGGTAATGAGCAATAGTCCGAGGAGGGTGGCGAGCAGGTCCACGAAATGCGGCCTAGGCCTCGGCGATCAGCCGGGCAAGTTCGTCGGGCGCGGTCAGCATGGGATAGTGGCCGGTGTCGATCTCTCGCCAGCGCGCGTTCAGCTTCTTGGCGCAGCGCTCCTGGTGTGGGCGGCCGGGGTTCTGCGCCTGCGGGCAATAGATAACCGTCGCGTTCCAGTTCTGATCCCAGAAGCTGTTGAGGTCGACCGGCTGATAGAACACGGCGCGCGGGTGCAAGGTCATGCGGTCGGCGGCCCAGTCGCGCAGGCCCGGCTCCATGTCCTTGAAACTGCGGGTCACCAGATCGTTTCGGTCGGGACCGATGGCGATGTCACCCTCGATGGTTGCGGGCGACGTAACAATGTCCCGGATCTTCTCTCCATCAAACAGCGCGAGCGCATCGGCGAACACCAGGCGCGCCACCCGTTCCCGCGCCCGCTCGGCCAACCGGGCGAGCACCATGCCGCCGCTGGAGGTGCCAACCAGCACGACATCGCTTAGATCCTCCAGGCGCAGCATTTCCACCAGCTCTTCGGCTTGGGTCTCGGTGGTGATGCCGGGCCGAATACTCGCCGCCCGCTCCGCACAGCCATCGAGGCAGGGCACGTAAACCGTATGGCCCTCGGCGCGAAGATTTTCCGCCACCGTCTTCCAGATCCACGGTCCCTGATAGGCGCCGTGGATGAGCACGAAGGTTGTCATGGCTGGGTGTTTCTCCTGTTTTGATGCTTCCGGGGCTCGAAAAATATCTGTGGCCGTCACGCCACAAACGGCGTCGCATGGGGCATGGCTTCATAGCCCGGCACGTAGTTGCGGTTGGTCATGCGCGGGTCACGGTTGACCAGCGGGCGGGCATACATGGGGTGGCGCATGGAGCGCACCTCGTGCTCGATGCGAATAAGGGCCTCGCCATTGTCGGGGTCGATCACGTCAAGGAAGCGGTACTGGTGCTGGTCGCTTTCTTCGGAAATCAGGTCCCGGTCCAACAGCTTTTTGTACGGCCCGGAGAAGTCTGCCAGATAGACCGCGATGTGGTGTCCGTCATACTCCGGGATCGCATCCGCCGTTTCCCGGTAGATCAGGGTCTGGCCGTCGCCGACCGAGACATTGGCGCAGGCTGCGCCGGCATCTTCGGAAACCCAGGCGGTGCAATTGATGATCTCGTTGTAGAACCGCGCGATGCCGTCGGCGGTGCGTTGGGGCGTATTCACCTCTACATATGGCATGCCCAGCTGCATGGCGCCGAAGCGTTCCCCAGGTTCGAACACCCGCATCCTGTTGCCCCAGGGGCAGGTTACTTCGACATGGTCGTTGCGTTCGGCATAGGCGAATTCGGTCCCGGCCAGCGCATCCTTTACGCTTTCCAGCCGCTGCAGCAGTGCCGCCCGGTCCGGCATCACCAGGCCGGAATGGCCGTTAAGCACCTGTGCCTCTGCATGGGTCGGCAGGTGGAACTGCTGGCGTCCGATGTTGATCCACATATTGGTGGTGCCCGCCATCAGATAAGGGTCGCGGGTGCAGCCCAGCCCCATCAGATAAAAGCTGACGGCCAATTGCTGGTCCGGCACTCGGGTGTTGACGTGCTCCAGGCAGACAATATTGCCCAGGTCTTCAACGGTGCGGTTGAATTTCGGCATGGCTCGGGTTTCCTCTGTTTGCGGTTTTCGGAACTCTACGCCGCCGCGTTGGCGCGGGATACGGCCTAGAGGAACAGGTTGGAGTTGGTCGGCAGGCCCAACAGGTGCCGCCCGACGGTAGCGTAATGGTCGATGCGCCCCTGCACCTGTTGAGAGGCGGTCAGCGCGTCCCGCAGCCGCCGCTCGAATGGGTTGGAGGGGAAGATCGCCGTGGCGCCCGCCGCGCGGTATGCATCCGTCGTTACCGCCACTCCCTCATTGATCACGTGCGTCGCAGAGAGCCGGATCGCGATGCGGCTCTCGTCGGAGATATAGCCGTCTTTCGCCGTCTGATCGTGGGCCTCTCCCGCCACCTCCATCAGATAGGCCCGGGCCGAGCGCAAGCGCGCCTCCATCTGGGCGAGTTGGGTCTGGAATACCGGGCTGTCTTTCAAAGTCGATCCCATGCCGCGCGGCTTCTTGTTTTTGGCCAAGTCACGCAGATCGTCGAGCACGGCGCGCGCGATCCCGATCTGCAGCCCCGCAAAGCCGATGGCATAGACCAGAGAGGTCGGCACCTGAAAGATCGGGGCGGGGTCGTTGGCCGCCGAACGGTCTTCCCGGTCCACGGTTTCGTCCTCCGGCACAAACAGGTCGCGCAGTTCGAATGTGTCGCTGCCGGTGCCTCTCAGGCCCATCACGTCCCAGTCGAAGTGCACGTGCGCCTTGTCCTTGGTGACGATCGCGGTCCGGTCCACCTTGCGACCGTCCGGGTGAAACCGCTGGGTGACGCCATCGCTTTCGTAGACATAGGAGTGCCCGCCGAGGATCGTGGCGTGGCGCGAGCCGCTGGCAAACTGCCACTTGCCGGTGACACGGTAGCCGCCGTCGACCGCCACGGCCTTTCCCTGGATGCCCGCACCCCAGGCGAGCACGGCCTCGGCAGGGCCGAAAAAGCGCTCCGCCGCCTCTTTTTCCATGAACGCCGAGGCCATGGCGCAGCCAAGCCCCTGGCTCAGACACCAGCCCGCACTGGCGTCGGCGCCCGCGACTGTCTCGATCAGTTCGGCGTGGGTCCGCAGGTCGATGGTATCTCCGCCCAGAAAGCGGGGCAGGGTCGCGCGGAACAGGCCGGCGGCGTGCATGGCGGCGACCACGTCTTCGGTCAGACCGTTATTCGCCTCGATCCGGGGGGCTGCCTCCGCCAGCATGCCGGTGACGCTCCGCGCCCGGTCGAGCACGCTCCGCGCCATCTGGCGGACTTCGGTAACATCATTCATTGCCTTCGCGCCTTTCGCGAGTGCCTTGGAAGGGCCGTGCTGTCGTCGTTGCCGGATTATCGGCATCTGATTGCCGGACGGCAAGCTTGGTTCGGTTCTGCCTTGGCCGCACCGCCGTCGAACAGGGGGCGAACCGCATCGATTGTCGTTGGTGCGGCATTCTCGCGGGTGTATGATCGTATGCTTGTCCCGATTGTCGGGCGGGCAATTTCACCGGAAAGGAAAAACGCCGATGCCGAAGCCATTTGCTGCTTTGGCGGCCCTTGCGGTAGCTTGCGCCATCGCCTCGGCCACTGCCGCGGTCGCGGAAACCGCGGTCGAACGCGGAAGGTACCTCGTCAACACGATCGCCGCTTGTGGAAACTGCCACACGCCGTTCGAAGCGGACGGCAGACCCGCCCTGACCAGAGAACTTTCAGGCCGGTTCGTGATCGACATTGAGCCGTTCGAAGCCCACGCGCCGAACATTACCCAAGACAAGGAAACAGGCATCGGTACCTGGACGGATGAACAGATCATCCGGGCGATCCGCGATGGCATCCGGCCGGACGGCTCGCTGATAGGGCCGCCGATGCCGGTGCCGCTCTACCGCTACCTGTCCGATACCGACGCCAAGGCAATCGTTGCCTATCTCCGCACCGTGAAGCCCGTGATGCACAAAGAGAAAAAATCGGTCCACCGCATCGCCTTGCCGGTATCCTATGGGCCACCAGTCGACCACGTGCCGGACGTGCCCGAGGGGGTGACGGCGGTGTACGGCGCCTATCTGGCCGGTCCGGTCGCGCACTGCATCGAGTGCCATTCGCCCCGGGGGCAGCACGGACCCGACTGGGAAAACCAGCTTGGCGCAGGCGGGGGGACGTTTCCCGGGCCTTGGGGCATCTCGGTCGCCCCAAACATTACGCCGCATAAGGATGGCATAGCTCACTATAGCGACGCGGAGCTCACGAAGATCATCACGACCGGCACGCGGCCGGACGGCAGCAAGATGTTCCCGCCAATGGGCTATGCCTATTACGCGAAAATCAAGCCGGATGACCTGGCGGCCATCATCCTGTATCTGCGCAGCATCCCGCCATTGCCCAACCCGCAATAGCGGCGGATAGCGGACGGGCAGCGGCCCTCTGGGCTTCGCGCCGCTGCCCGTGTAGCATCGCCCGGCGCAAGATACGAAGTTGAGAGTAGCCTCCCATGCCCTTTGACCACGCCCGCCTTCACGAGGTGCCGGACGATGTCCTGGCCGCCATCGATTATTGCTACGAACAGGGCTGGACCGACGGCCTGCCGGTCATGCCGCCGCACATCGAACGCGTCGAGGCGATGCTGCTCTATGAGGGCCGCCCGCGCGAAACGGTCATCGCTACGCACCCCGCTACCGGCTTGGAATGCACGGTTCACGCCGCGGCGGTGAACGCCGTGATGGCGGGTTGCCTGCCCGAGTATTTCCCGGTGCTGGTCGCCGCATTCGAGGCGATGAACGAGCCCGGCTACAATTTCCACGGCTCGACGGCGTCCACCGGTGGCTCCGCGCCGTTGCTGATCGTCAGCGGCCAGTACGCCGAGGATATCGGCATGAACGCGGACGTGAACCTGTTTGGCCCCGGCAATCGCGCCAACGCCACCATCGGCCGGGCGACGCGGCTGATCCTGCGCAACGTCTTTCAGATGATCCCCGGCATTTCCGACAAGTCCACCCAGGGCAACCCCGGCAAATACAGCTTCTGCATTGCCGAGCGCGCCCGCGGCAACCCGTGGCCGTTGCTGGTCGAGGAGTTGGACTATCCTGACGACGTTTCCAGCGTCACCGTTTTCTGCGGCGGCGGCTTCTGCAACGTCGAGAATCACGGTGGCAACACGCCGGAGCAGGTGCTGGGCTCGGTCGCCGATGCCATGGCGAACTACGGCTGCATCACGCTCGGCCAGAGCGCAGTCATCCTTTCGCCGGAACATATGCGCATCGTCGCCGGCGCCGGATGGAGCCGGGCCGACGCCCAGGTCTATCTGTTCGCCCAGGCTAAGCGCTCGGTGGATGGGATGGCGAGCGTCGGCAAGTTTCGGGAAAGCGAATACGCGAAACAACACGGCGCGGACGCACACCCGCTCGTCGAAGAGGGTTTCTTGCATCGCGGCTACTCACCGGACGACATTTTGATTACCATGGGTGGCGGCGATGCGGGCGGCCACTCCTGTTTTATCCCAAGCTGGAGCAGGGGGCGTGGCTCGCTGATGCAGTCGAAGCCGATCGGCGTGTGCATCGATTGCGACTGAGAATAGAAGGATAGCCATGCAACTCTATGACCCCACCGTCACGGGGCCGGAGCGGAATTACGCCCGCGCGCCGGCGCTGCCTGACCTCACCGGCAAGACCGTCGGCGTCCTGCACAATAACAAACTGAACGCGGCCTTGATGCTAACGGCCATCGCCGATCTGTTTGAAGAACGGCAAGGGTGCAAGACCATCCCGCTCTATGACAAGACCAACGCCAGCGCGCCGGCCCCGGCCGAAACCCTGCAAGCGGCGGCGGAAAAGGTGGATTTTCTCATTACCGGTCTCGGCGACTGAGGCTCTTGCTCAACGTGCAGTTTGCATGACGGCATCAGCTTCGAACAATTGGGCAAGCGCGCTCTGGTGCTATGCACCGAGCCGTTCGAGGTTACGGCGAAAAATATTGCCCGTATGCTGGGTCTGCCGGGCTACCCGTTCCTGATGGTGGAACACCCCATCGGCAGTTGCACGCCTGCCGAGATCCAGACACGGGCCGAAACTGCCTACCGGCAGGCCCTGCCCATTCTGATGGAGGCTTAGAGATCTCCGCCCTGTGCCTTGGTCGTCTGCTGGCGTTGGGTGACGGGGTGGTCCGGCTTGGTCTCGATCACAAGTTGGGTCTGGGTAATCTCCGCCAGTTTCTTGCCGGCTTCGTTGGTCAGGGTCGTGCGCCAGACCTGAGTGGTGCGGCCGACATGGACGGGAATGGACTCGCCGAAAATCTTACCTGCATTCAAACCGCGCAGCAGGTTGGTCTTTGATTCCAGTGTGCTCGTCATGCAGTTCTCGGGCAGGTTCATGATCGCCCCGCGCGCGCCCAGCGTGTCGGCGAACGACATGTAAACGCCGCCATGCACCACGCCATTGCCGTTGGTGTGGATTTCGCCGGCTGTCATCTCCGCGCGGATGCGGTCCTTCGAAACCTCGGTGAACCGAACGCCGAGGAGTTCGATAAAATTGTTCGCGTCCATGATTTCCTCTGGGGCTAGCGGGAGAGGTTAGCCGGCGGCCTTCATCGCGGATTTAGCCGTCTCGGATTTGGCGTCATCGGCTTCGACGGGCTCCGCCACCGCATCCACGACAACCGGCGCCGTGCCCGATCTCGCGGTGTCGGCTCTGGTCCCTACCGTCACGCTGCGATTGCTGCCAGAGGGCCGGGCTTCCAATACGGAGGGAACCGACGGCACCAGGTGATGCGGCACCCGCCATTCCAGCGTGCCGAAACGCATGCTCTCGGCGCAAACGGCGGACCACTCGGCCTGAACCGCGCCCGTTTCGCTGCATACCCAGGCCGATGCGGGTGTGGCGGTGGCCGAGCGCGCCAGCCATTCGCGCGCAGCGTCGGCATCGTTGAAACCGTGCATTTCGATTTCCGCCATCAGCCGGCAAATCCGGGCGTCCGGATCCCGCCGTGTCAGGGGTTCGAGAGCCTTGCGTGCCTCGCCCCATTGGTCGGCTGCCATCGCGAACATGGCCACCAGAACCCGGCTTTCGGGATGATCGGGGTGCTTCTCTGTAAACTTGCGCACAAGCCCAAGCTGTTTTTCGGCCGAGACCTGGTCGACGACGCCTTTGTAGGCTTCGGCCAGCATGGGGTGCGGCTCCACGGCCCAGGCTTCTTCCAGGACCTTTTCCGCCTTGCCCCGACGGCCGTTGGCGATATGCATCAAGGCCAGTTGGGCCGCCGCCGGCACAAATTTCGGCAGATGTTTGTGGGCCGCCTGCGCGGTCTGAAGTGCCGTGGACATGTCGCCCGCCGCCGCGGCCGCCCGGCTGCGCTCGATGTCGACCAAGGCGCTCTCCCACTCAAGCTGCCCCTTCTCGTGTGCCTTTGCCTTGCGGAGCGCGGTCAGCGTGGCATGGGCTTCTTCCCACTGGCCGAGGCGGGTCTGCAACTCGAAGAGACTGTCCAGCACCCAAACCGAATGTGGCTGCTGGGCATGCGCCAACTGGGCGTAGTGCAGCGCATCCCGCGGGCGGCCGTCTTTGATCGCCTGCATCCAGAGACCCCGGAGCCCCAGGAATGCGCCTTCCGGCTGATCGGCAAGTTCGCGGAAATACCCTTGGGCGGCGGCATTGTCGCCATTCATCTGGGCAGACTGCGCCGCCAACAACGTCGTCATCGGCTGATTGGGCAGCAGCGCCATCGCCCTCTCGGCCTGCTTCTTCGCTTCCTGTCGGTCACCGGCGGCGACCGCAACCATGCCGAGAGAGATCGCCTGCTGACCCTTCTCTTTGCGGCGCTGTTCAAACCGGCGGGACAGACGCCAGGGCGCCCCGATTACCAAATACACGATTGCTGCGCCAACGATCGCCAGCAGCAACAGGACCGCCAAGACGGTCATCGCCCACGCAAAGCTCCACTCGATGGAAAAGAAGCCCGGCAACTGAATGGACACATCGCCCGGGTGGTCCAGGAGCCAATTCCCGCCGTACAAGACAGCGCCGATAAGAACAAAGACAATTAATGCGCGGATCATTTAACGCTCCCACGGACCGTGGCTAGAACCTGTTCTTCCCTATCGGAAATGGCGGCCTCGGCTTGCATGCGGGCAGCCAGGTCGGCCCTCCAATCGGCAAGCCCCTTCACATCATCGGCTACTGCCGCGACGGCTTCATATGCGCCTTCCGGATTGTCATTGGCTAAAGCCTCGCGCGCGGCCGCAATCGCTTTCCGGTTCGGATGATCCACCAATGCGCCCTTGCCTTCAACCTGTATCCCCGAAAGCAAGACTCCCAGCGCCGAGTCCACGACAGCGTTGCCCGATGAGTCGCTTTGGGGTGGCGGCAAACGCTTCTCGATCTTCGCGAGTTCGGCCGCCAGTTCTGCATAGGTCGGAATCCCGGTCTCGGCCCGGTTCATCCAATCGCCGCTGGCCGTTGCAACGTCGGGCAAAGCCTGCTCTGCGCGGTCGAGCGCGGTGGCGAACGGCGTGCCTTTGTCCAGCACCTGACGAAGCTCACTCAGGGCGATCAACTGTTCGGCCAACACCGCGGGCGATGGACCCTTGGTCCATTCCTCGACCTTCTCAAGGCGCTGTTCCAGAGCGGTGAGCTTGCCCGACAATTCATCCACCGATCGCCTCTGCGCCTCGCTTTCAGATTTCAACGACTGAATTGACGTCTGAACGCTCTCGGCGGTATTTTTGGTGGTTTCGCGCAGTCCGGCGATGGCGGCTTCCGTCTGTTCACGTACCTCGGCGATGGCGCCCTCCGTCTGTTCACGGACCCCGGCGATGGCGCCCTCCGTGTTGTTGCGCATGGTGTCGATGGTAGCCTGCAAATCTTGGTTGATGGAATTGACCCGATCGGCCAGGCGCTCGACGGTTGCTTTTTCCGCCGCCTTTTCCGCAACGCCCGACAGCGCCGTTGCAACCTTGGCGGCTTCCTCTGCCCGGGCGGCCAGAGCGGCCCGGTCCGCCTGTCCCGGGTCCAGGTTCAGCGCGGCGATCCGGTCCCGCAGGTCAGACACTTCGGCCTGCAGCTCGGCGGCGCGATCATTGGCTAGGTACCAGACGACGCCCGCGAATATGGCTGCGATGATCGCGACGGCGATGACGGCGGGCCATCCCGGTCCGGGTGCCGACCTGCCGCCACCGGCCGGCCCATCCGGTGTGGGCGGAGTTGGAGGGGGGCCACCCGGCGTGGATGGCGTTGGAGGGGGGCTCGTCATAGATGCCTCCGGTACGGCGGTTTGTGCCGGTGAGGGAAAAGAAGAGGGGCTAGAAGAAGCAAAATTCGCGGAAACGTCCACCGATAGATTTACCGGAGGTGAGGGAGAGTTCCGAACGGCCGAATGGTCATTGCCCCGAATTCCGATCAGGCGCGCGTCGATCAACCTAGCGATCGGATGCCGGGCCGCCCAGGTCTGGCGCCAGCCATGCGCGCGCAACCGGGCGGCGATGCGCGGACTGAGACACAACCCGGTCGCTTTGCGCGCTTCATCGGCAACGCCATCGCGGCGGGCGGCAACCATAAACGCATTGACGGCGCGCGCCGAATAAAAAGTGATCTCGCTCACCTGGCCGCGCTTCAGCGCTTGGCATACGGCCGGACGGAGTGTTGGGGTTTTCTCTGCTGCATAGACTTCGATGAGTTCAAGTTCGAACGCCGAAAGCAGCCTGCGCAAGTCACGGGCCCTGTGCCGGCCGGCGACATAGAGCAATGGCCCATCGCTTGGGTCCAGCTCCTTCCAAATCATCGCGGCCAACTCATTGGCGCTCAGGGCCAAACGAACGTGACTGTATCCGGCCTTTTCAGCGGCGCGGGAGGTCGACTTGCCCACAACATAAACCCGGCAGGAGCGGTCTTCGGTGCGCTTCGCCAGGATGCGCACGGCGGCGATGCTGCCCGCAAGGACGGCCTGGAAATTTTCGGGGGCCGGGATTTCGGCGGGCAACGGCTTGATGTGTAGCAGTGGTTGCACCAGCAGGCCCCGCCCGCGCGCCTTCAAGCGAGCCGCGAGCGCCGGCGTTACGGCCTCCGGACGCGTCATCAAGACAAGCTTGGGAGATGCGCGTTCCCGCGGCGGCTTGCGTGGCCGCGAACCGAGCGGCCTTATCCGGTCGAAGCGCCGTTTGGAGGTAAGAGGAGATCGGGATCGCATCGGTTCGCTAAACTCGTCCCTACCTCTGTTCCCAAACGATTGGCGTCGTTTACGCTTCCGGCAGCAGATGACCGCCATTCCTTACTGCCATCCGCGCGCAATATTACTGCGTCGAGACGCAGACGCCCGAATGTATCGGCGACAGCCATGACGCCCACAGGGGTATCGCACGAACCGCCCAACGAGGCCAGTACCGCGCGTTCCGCGCGAACCTCTGCCGCACTCGCCGCATGGTTGATCGCCGTCAGTGCCGACAGCAATTCTGAGTCGGCTTCTTTTGCCTGAACGACGATCGCGCCCTGACCGACCGCCGGCATCATCTCGTCTGCTTCCAGGATTGCGGATATAACATCCGCCTTCCCCAGGCGCTGTAGCCCCGCGACAGCAAGAAACGTGGCGTCGACCTGCCCCTCCGCGAGCTTTCGCAAGCGCGACTCGACATTGCCGCGGAAAAGAACGACGGTCAAGTCGGGCCGCTGGCGGAGCAATTGCGCCTGGCGGCGGAGCGATGCGGTTCCCACCGTGCCGCCATTTGGCAATGCCGCGATGGAGCGGAAGCGGGGTGCAACCAGGGCATCGCGCCGGTCCGCGCGGGGCAAAACCGCCGCCAGGCATGTGCCATCGGTGAGTTCGGTTTCCACGTCCTTGGCAGAATGGACCGCGATATCAATCCCGCCCAATTCGAGTGCCCGCTCGATCTCTTGCGTAAACAGGGCCTTGCCCCCAAGTTCGGCAAGCCGCTGGTGTTGAATGCGGTCGCCGGTTGTTCGGATGACTACGATTTCGAAGGCATCTTCCCGGTCCAGTGCCGGGTCGCTTCGTCTGAGGGCAGCCGCAACAGCATTGGCCTGATACAGGGCCAACGGGCTGCCTCTCGTGCCGATTTTGATCGGAAGACGGTTGACGGGCATGGCAGGTCCCTAGCAAGCACCGATAACAACTGCGATCAAGAGCTATCCCTGACCCGCATAGCGCGTATAGCGCGAGGACACGACCATTTCTTTTCTGGTACTGGGCATCGAAACCAGCTGTGACGAGACCGCGGTTGCGTGTGTCTCCGACGACCGGCAAATTCTCGGCCACTGCCTGTTCAGTCAACTGGCGGCGCATGCGCCCTATGGTGGCGTCGTGCCGGAGATCGCCGCGCGCGCCCACCTGGAGCGCCTGCAGCCGCTGGTCGCCCAAAGCCTGCGGAAGGCAGATATTTCCCCCTCGGCGCTGGATGCGGTCGCGGCCACGACCGGGCCTGGCCTGATCGGCGGCGTGATAGTTGGCGCGACCATGGCAAAGGCGCTGGCCTATGCCTGGGGCAAGCCCTTTGTCGCCGTCAATCACCTGGAGGCGCATGCACTTTCAGCCCGACTGTCCGACGATGTGGCGTTTCCGTTCTTGCTGCTGCTCGTCTCCGGCGGCCATTGTCAATTGCTCGCGGTGGAGGGCGTAGGACAGTATCGGCTTTACGGGCAGACGATTGACGATGCGCTGGGCGAGGCGTTCGACAAGACTGCCCGGCTGCTGGGCCTCGGCTATCCGGGCGGTCCGGCAGTCGAGCGGCTGGCTCGACAGGGTGATCCCGGCCGCTTTGCGCTGCCCCGACCGCTGCTTGGCCGGGCCGGATGCGATTTTTCCTTTGCCGGTCTGAAAACCGCCGTCCGCCAAACCATTCAGGCCATGCCAGCAGGCGCCGCCGACGATCAGCGGGCGGCGGATCTGTGCGCCAGCTTTCAGCGAGCCTGCGGCGATGTCCTCATCGACCGGAGCCGGGCCGCGATTGTCCGATTTGCCGCCGACTACGGATCGTGCGAACGGATGGTGGTGGCGGGCGGTGTCGCCGCCAACCGCTACCTGCGCGGGCGCATGGAGGAGATGTTGGCGGCGGAAGGGATGGCGCTGTTCCTGCCGCCGCCATCGCTCTGTACCGACAACGGGGCAATGGTGGCGTGGGCGGGACTGGAGCGTTACCGGCTGGGCCAATCCGACCCGCTGGACACCGCGCCCAGGCCGCGCTGGCCGCTGACCGAACCGACCGGCCTGCCTGTTTAGGGAGCTACCTAGTTAAAGGGTTTGGGCGATGCCGATGATTTCCCGCTCGCGCGTTACACGGTCCTGCCAGACCCGGTCGAACTCGGCGATCAATTCTTTGATTTCCGAGCCGCCCGTTGCCTCGCGCACATGGGCAAGGTCGCGGAATTCATAGATGGCGTAGTGAAGGCTGGGCGTCACATCGCTCCAACCGCGCCGGGCGGAAAGGGCGCTGAATGCCTTCGTCGCATCCGGCAGGTGCTCGGCCTCATACCACTTGTCGAAAGCTTCCCGGTCGGCTTCGGCGACGACGGCGCGGACAATCAGATAGGCGGACATAGACAGGCTCCATGGGTGAGACGTTGTGGGTGGCTCGCCCACTTAAGCATCGCCGCATGCCGCCTCCAAGCGGCGAGTAGGGACACTGGACTCAATTCCAGGGACGCTCGCCGCCCCAACTGCTTTCGACCGTGGCCGTCCCGTCCTCCAACTCGATGATCAGGGTCTCGCCATAGCGCGGCCAGCGGGTGCAGCCGCGCATGGGCCAGCGCCCGACGGCGAAGGCGGCCTGCCGGCAGTCCGCCGCCGCGGCCGGGTCCGTCACGGCGGCAAGACTGCCGTCCGGCGTGGTGTAGCGGCAGGCTTGGTCATCGCAAAACAGGCTCCGGCCGTTGTCGCCGATGCCCTCGAACTCAGGCCAGGGCAGGGGCGCGCTCCCGGTTTCCCGAAACCAGATATAGGGAACGAAGCCCTGTCTGCCCTGCAACCAATAACGCCCGCCACCTGCGTAAAAGGCCAAGTGCTTTTCCGCGAGGATCATGTCGGGCGGCGAGGCGGCAAACGGGGCGATCAGTCCGGCGAGACCAACGGCTAGCCCGGCCCAGCGCCAGCGTTCCTGCCAGATCGCCCACCAGAGGCCGCCGATGGCCATCAGTGCGATACCCCACTCCGGTACGATCCCCACCTTGGCGACGGCGCCCTCCCAGGAAGTCAGGGTTCCGGCGATGCCATAGATCAGGTCGGCCGCCATGCCGGCAGCCTGCCAGGGCAGTGCCTCCAAACCGAAGGGCAACAGCGCGACCCCGACCAACAGGAGCGGCATCACCCAGAAAGCAAACACCGGCACCGCCACCAGGTTGGCCGCCAGCCCCACCAGTGCAATGCGGTGAAAATGGAACGCCGCGAACGGCATGGTCGCGAAGGTGGCGATCAGCGTGGTGGCGGTCACGCCGACCAGATAGCGGGCAGCCCAGGGCCAGCGGTGGCCGATCCGGCCATGTCTGTTGCGCCACCGCCGCCAGGTCTCGAACACCGCGACCAGGCCGATAACGGCGGCAAAGGAAAGGTGAAAACTGGGAGAGAGGATCGCCTCGGGCGACACGGCCAAGACTATTACCGCGGCCCACGCGATCGGCCGCATCGAAAGCTCGATCCGGTCGAACAGCAGCGCCACCAGCACCAGGCCCAACATGATCATGGCGCGCTGCGTCGGCACGCTGCCGCCGGAAAACGCCAGATAGATCAGGCCGACGGTCAAGCCTGCCGCCGCCGCCCATTTCTTGATCGGATAGCGCAGCGCGATCGCCGGTATCAGCGCCAGCGTGGAGCGCACCGTCAAGATAATCAGCCCCACCACCAGCCCCACATGCAGGCCAGAAATGGCGAGCAGATGGCCGAGGCCGGCATCCCGCATGGCGTCGATCTGCTCGCGCGGGATATCGCCCCGCCAGCCGGTCGTGACCCCAACCAGCAGGCCGCCAGCCGGACCAGGCACCGCCTCCAGCAACCGATCCCGGAACCAATGGCGCGCATGCTCCAGGCCCGTGGGCGGGCGGCAAAGACCGATGCGTTCGGTCGCGCGGCCGATCCAGCCCTCGCCGCCAACGCCCTCGAAATAGGCAATGCGACGGGGGTCGTAGCTGCCGGGATAGATGGGCCCATCGACCGGAAACAGCCGCACGGACGCCCGGATGCGCTCTCCCGCGCGCAGGTCGGCGGGTGGCGAGCGCCAACGGAGGTTGGCGGCGAAACCTTCCGGCATGGGAGCCGTCCCGCTCCACCGGTTTGCAATCAATTGTGTGTAGGTGGCGCGCGGGGTGATTTCACGGATGCAGGCTTCCGCCTCGAACCGCTGCGTCCCACGGTCGAGGCGGGGCGCATCCGCCAGCATGACCCGGGTCATGCCAGAGCCGAAGCCCAGCGCGAACATCAGCAACAGCCATGCGAATGCCCGCCAGGCGGCCGCCGTGCCGGTCAGCAGCAATGCCAGCGCCGGACTGGTGAATGCCAGCGGCAGCCAGAGTGTCGGCTCTTCCGGCGCGACGAAATAGGCGGCGGTCCCGGCCCCAAATGCCACGGCGAGCCAAAGCGGGCGCCGGTGCGCTTCGGCCTGCCAAAGCGCTGCCAGCCAGCCTGCCGCGCCTTTCCGTTCACCGGTCCATTCGCCGGCCAGCCAGAGCGGTTGCGTCATGGCGAGTTCCCAGGCGACGTCCTGCCCGCGCTATTGACGAAAGGCGCCCGCATGGGGATATACCGCCCGGAATTGGCCGCGCTGCCTGACAGGCGGATTGCCTCCATCCAATGAATTGGTCCTGCACGCATGACAGTCGTCACCCGTTTTGCGCCGTCCCCCACCGGCTTTCTGCATATCGGCGGTGCGCGGACCGCGCTGTTTAACTGGCTGTTTACCCGTCACCATGGCGGCAAATTCTTACTAAGAGTTGAAGATACTGACCGGAAGCGCTCCACGCCGGAGGCGGTTGAGGCTATTTTGAACGGCCTGCGCTGGCTGGAATTGGACTGGGACGGTGAGCCGGTCTTCCAGGCGTCCCGCCAGACGCGGCACGCGGAGGTCGTGCGGCAGATGCTGGAGGCGGGCCATGCCTACCGCTGCTATTGCTCGCCGGAGGAACTCGCCGAAATGCGGGAGCGGGCACGTGCCGAAAAGCGGCCCATGCGCTATGACGGCACTTGGCGCGACCGCGACCCGTCGCAAGCGCCCGCCGGCGTCGATCCCGTGATCCGCCTGAAGGCACCGCAAGAGGGCGAGACCACCATCGCCGACCTGGTGCAAGGCACCATCACCGTTCGGAATGCAGAGATGGACGACATGGTCCTGCTGCGGGCCGACGGCACGCCGACTTACATGCTAAGCGTTGTGGTGGACGATCACGATATGGGCATCACCCATGTGATCCGCGGCGACGACCACCTGAACAATGCGTTCCGGCAGGCACAGGTGTTCAAGGCCATGCGCTGGGACCTGCCGGATTTCGCGCATATTCCACTGATCCACGGGCAGGACGGCGCGAAAATGTCGAAGCGGCACGGCGCGCTCGGCGTCGATGCCTATCGCGACATGGGCTTTCTGCCGGAGGCCATGCGGAACTATCTGTTCCGGCTCGGCTGGAGCTATGGTGAGGAGGAGATCATCTCGACCGAACGGGCGGTGGAGCTGTTCGATATTGATGCCGTCGGCCGCTCGGCCGCGCGCTTCGACATGCCCCGGCTGCTGAACATGAACGGCCATTACATGCGCGTTGCAAACGATGCGCGGCTGGTCGCGCTGATCGAGCCACTACTCGAAAGCGAACACGGCCAGACGGTGGACACTACGGTGCATGAGCGGCTGCTGGCAGGAATGGACGGCCTTAAGAGCCGGGCAAAAACGGTTGTCGAACTGGCGGAAAGCGCGGTATTTTATGCGCGTGACGGTGCGCAGCCGTTGAACGACAAGGCACAGAAAATCCTGGATGATGATGCGCGCGCACGGCTGGCCCGTTTGGCGAAAATGCTGGAATGCTTGGATAACTGGGACGATGAAGCGCTGGAAGCCGCCGTGCGTGCGGTCGCCGAGGACGAAGGCGTGAAGCTGGTGCAAATGGCCCAACCGCTACGCGCGGCCATCGCTGGCAGCAACACTTCGCCCAGCATGTTTGAGGTCATGCGGATACTTGGCCGCGTCGAGAGTTTATCGCGCATAAGAGCGCAAACACAAACAAGTGTGTGAGTCAACGTCTTGCATTTCCGACTTTGGTGGAGCATCCATAGGCGTTCGGGCTCAGCAGGAGCCGGCCGAATTGTTTGCATTGCAATAAATCGACTGCGCCATTATGCTGCACCGCAAACATCAAGCCACGGGACCGGTATCTCGATGACCGGTCATAGACAAGAACGAGGACAACGATGCCGGATTCTGGAACGAACCATACGGTAACGATCAGCGACAGCGCGACGGGAAAAGAGGCCGTACTGCCGGTACTGCACGGCACGGCTGGCGCGCCAGTGATTGACATCCGCTCTTTGTACAAAGACCTCGGCTACTTCACCTTTGACCCCGGCTACACCGCGACGGGCTCTTGTCAGTCCAAGGTGACCTATATCGATGGCGACGAAGGCGTGCTGCTCTATCGCGGCTATCCGATCGAACAATTGGCCGAACAATCGAACTATATGGAAGTCTGCTACCTTTTGATGAACGGCGAGTTGCCGGACAAGGAGCAGTACGACACGTTCGAGCACACCATCACTCACCACACCATGCTGCACGATCAGATGCAGACATTTTATCGTGGCTTCCGCCGTGACGCTCATCCCATGGCGGTGATGTGCGGCGTGGTCGGCGCGATGTCGGCCTTTTATCACGACTCGACCGACATCGACGATCCGCACCATCGCATGGTCGCCAGCCACCGGTTGATCGCGAAAATGCCGACGATTGCCGCCTGGGCTTATAAGTATTCCATCGGCCAGCCGTTTGTGTATCCCCGCAATGATCTGGGCTATGCCGCCAACTTCCTGCAAATGTGCCACGCGGTGCCGGCGGAGGATTACAAGGTCAACGAGGTCGTGGCCAAGGCGCTGGACCTGATCTTCATCCTGCACGCCGATCATGAGCAGAACGCCGGCACCTCGACCGTGCGGATGGCAGGCTCCACAGGCGCCAACCCGTTTGCCTGCATCGCCGCCGGTTGCGCAGCACTCTGGGGGCCGTCCCACGGTGGCGCCAACGAAGAAGTGCTGAAGATGCTGACCGAAATCGGCAGCAAAGATCGCGTGCCGGATATGGTCAAGAAGGCCAAGGATCCTGACGATCCCTTCCGCCTGTTTGGTTTCGGCCATCGCGTCTACAAAAACTTCGATCCGCGGGCGACGGTGATTCAAAAGGCCGCCCATGAGATGCTGAACGAATTGGGCATGACAGATCCGCTGATGGAAGTGGCGGTAGAGTTGGAGCGAATTGCGCTCGAAGACGATTACTTCATTCAGCGCAAGCTCTATCCCAATGTCGATTTCTATTCGGGCTTTATGCTGAAGGCCATGGGCTTCCCGGTCAGCATGTTCACCGCGCTGTTCGCCATCGGCCGCACGGTCGGGTGGATAAGCCAGTGGAGCGAGTTGATCGAAGACCCGAGCCAGAAAATCAACCGTCCCCGTCAACTCTATACGGGTGTCGCCCAGCGCGACTATGTCAAGATCGGCCAACGCTAGAAACAGCCTCGGGGCTTGATCGGCAAGCCGCTAACAGCTCTGATAAAGGCCCTGGATATGCGTCCGGGGCCTTTCTTGTTCGAGGATCCTTAGACGATGCTCCCAATAGTGCCCAAAGCCATGATTGTTACCGCCCAGCCGGAAGCTTCCGAGGCTGGCGCGCGCGTCTTGATGCCGGCGGCAATGCGGTTGACGCGGCGATGGCCGCGGCGCTGGTGCAGGGCGTGGTCGATCCGCAGATGTGCGGCATCGCCGGCTTCGGCAACTGCAGGTCTATATGCCGGCAAAGGGCGTGCATACCTGTCTCGACTTTCACGGCAAGACCCCGCTCAGGCCACGCCCGATATGTGGCACGACCTGCTGATCGAGGCGAGGCCCGCGACGGCTTCGGCTTCGTCCTGAAAGACAATGTCAACGATCTCGGCTATGGCTCGATCACCGACGCCGGGCATCGCTGAAGGCCTATTTTGAGGCGGTGCGCGACTTTGGGACGTGGGACTGGGCGGACGTGGTCACGCCCGCCATCGCCCAGGCCGATCAGGGCTTTGCTGTGCGGCCGCATGTGCTATTTCTGCTGGACCCATGGTGCGACGATGGGCCGGGTGCAGGTAGACGAACGGCTGGCCCTCACCGAGACCGGGCGGAGATCTATTTCCGTGAGCCCGGCGGCCGCCGGCTGAAACGCATCGGCGAGCGGGTCGTGAATCCGGACATGGCCGAAACCCTGCGCCGCATCGGCGCGATGGGGTCGACATCTTTTATAAAGGCGAGATCGCAGACGCCATCGACGCCGATATGCGCGCCAATGGCGGCCTGCTGCGCCAGACGGACCTGGAGGCCTACCACCGGCCGGTCCGATCCGCTCGGGACAAGCTATCGCGGCTGCGCGTCGCGTCCAACCGACCCCCCGGCGGCGGCGTGATGCTGCTGGAGATGCTGAATATCCTGGAGCATTTCGACCTCGGCGGCATGGGCCATAACACGCGCCGACTATATCCGCATGGTCTGCGAGGCGATGAAGACCGCCACCGCGGACAAGGAGGCACATGTCGGCGACCCAGCCTTTGTCAACGTGCCACTCGACCGGCTGACGGGCAAGGAATACGCCGCCGAATGCGCCGCGGCGCATCAAGGCTGGCGAGCGGGCGCATGTGGAGCGAATGGCCGCCGAATCGCCGCAGACAACCCATGTGGCGGTCGTGGACAAAGACGGCAATTGCGTGACCATGACCCATTCGCTCGGCATGCCATCGGGCGTCATCACCGACGGCCTGGGCTTCATGTACAATGGCTGCATGGCGGTGTTCGACCCGCGGCCGGGTCGGGCGGGCTCGGTCGCCCCGGGCAAGAGCCGCTTTTCCGTCCTTTGCCCGACCATTGTGTTCGAAGGCGGCGACCGCGCCTGGTGCTCGGCGCGCCCGGGCGGCACGCAGATCGCCATGGGCGTCTTGCAGGCGATTGCTGAATGTGATCGACCATCGACATGCCCATTGACCGGGCCGTTTCGGCGCCGCGCTTTTCCGCGACCTCCAACGCCATCGACATTACCAACCGCATTCCCGACTACACGGTCGAGCCGTTGCGCGAAGACGGCTACGAGGTGATCCGCTCTCCGCTGACATTTCACATCGCCGCCGTGCACGGCATCACGATTGCAGCAGATGGCGGATTGGAGGGCGGTGCCGACCCTGGCCATGACGGTGTGGCGTTGCCTGTTTCGGCCGCGCCGCGATGACGACAAGGAATATGATGACAAGGAAATAATGACGCGATCATCTGCCAAAGGTTTGACACGGTTTCGCCCGCGCCATATTTTCCAGTGCGGGCGAGAGCTTGGGTTGGAACAGTAAAGAGGTCGATCTTCTAGCGAGGTTGCGGGAAAACCGGTCCACTGTACATCACTGCACATACAGGCGTCGGGCAGATTAGCCGAGTGTTCCGTTACCCGTTGTTCACCTGCGCATGGTAAAAAAAACTGAAGTCGGAGCGAGGAAAGCGATGCGTGAAAAAATAGGTATGTCTACGATAGCCGCAGTGTCGGCGACCCTGGTTATGACTATGGTCACGCCAGCGTTCGCTTATATCGGCCCTGGCGCGGGGATCAGCGCGATCGGCACGTTCTTCGCTGTCATCGGCGCGGTGGTGCTGTTGATCGTCGGGTTTCTTTGGTACCCCGTAAAGCGGATGCTGCGGAAGAAAAAAGCACCGGCGCAGGCCAAACCGGTGCAGGCTAACACGGTCGACGGTACCGATACGACGCCGCACAAACAATGATCGTTGCGATTGCCGTCGCATCGATCCTGGTGTTCGTGGTGGTGTTCTGGATAGCGGGCGTCGTTCCCGCCGCGCAGAAAGCCATGGCGACCGCCTCACATGCCGGCACGGTCATGTCCAGCAAAGAACTGGACGATGACATCAAGGAAAAAGAGGTCCAGAAGGCGGCGATCGCGCTGTTGGGCAGCGTGGTTTCCATCACCGCCCGAAGTTTGCTCGCCCTTGTGGCCGCGGCGATCCCGATTTACGGCGCCGATGCCGCAGGGCTGGCTGGATCGGAGACGGTGATCGACTTTATGTCTCGTTGGGACGTGATCATCATCGTCTCGGTGATTATGATTGCGGGATATGTGGTGGGGCGGTGGCTATGGCGGGCCAGGTAAGCGACTATTCGGGGCTGGACCGGTTTCTGCACAGGCTCGCCTTTTCCGGCTCTGTTGTGCAGAAAGTCGTGGGCGACCTGGACGACTCCCTGTTCGCGAAAAGCGGCGCGCAGAGCAGTGCCGCCCGGCCCATTTTTATAACGTCGCTGCCGCGTGCGGGCACCACAATTCTGCTGACGGCGCTCGCGAGCTTGCCCCAACTGGCAAGCCACACCTACCGCGACATGCCCTTTGTCATGGCGCCCATCCTTTGGTCGAAGCTGAGTGGCAGGTTCCAAAAGGGCAGCGCCATGAGAGAGCGCGCCCACGGTGACGGCATTGAGGTCGGCTATGACAGCCCGGAGGCCTTCGAAGAAATCCTGTGGAGGGCGTTCTGGCCGGAAAAGTTCAGCACGACAGGCATCGCGCTTTGGACCGAAGAGGATCTGAACGACGAGGCGACGGTGTTTTTCCGCAAGCACATGGCCAAGATCGTGGCGTTGCGCAGCCCGGCTGGCGCCTCGGGCGGGCGTTATATCTCCAAAAACAATGCCAATATTGCGCGCCTCGATCTGATTCCGGCCATGTTTCCGGACGCCGGCATCGTGGTGCCGGTGCGCGCGCCCATGGCCCACGCCGCCTCGCTGTTGCGGCAGCATCAGAACTTCCTGCAGCAGCACAAGGAAGATGCGTTCACGAAGCGGTATATGCGCGATATCGGGCATCTGGAATTCGGTGACCTACACCGGCCTATCCAGTTCCCGGGCCTGGCGGAGCGGCAGGCGGGCTTGAGCGCGGAGAGCCTTGACTATTGGCTCGTCTATTGGCTCGTCGGGTTCAAGTATTTGATTTCCAGGCGCGAGCGGCTGATTGTCGTCTCCCACGAAGCGATCAGCAATCACGGCTTGGAAACGACGGAGCGTCTGTTCGCAGCATTGGGCATCGATGCGCCCGACCGAAAAGCCAGCGTCGCCGCGTTCTTCAAACCCGAAGCGGCCCGCCCACGTGACTATCCCCAGCACGACCCACGGCTTCGAGCAGAGGCAGAAACGTTATATCGAGAACTGATGGCTACATCGTAGCGCACTCTCCACACCAAAGACAAAGGACGCCCGCCGGATGCTCCGCTGGATCGGTCAAAACTTCTTTATGGGCATCAGCATTGCCTCAGCGTTAGCGCTATTGTTCGTTGCCGGTCTGGCGCTCGGCTATTACCACTTGGGACCGGCAAAACTGGTGGGGGTGACAGTCGATGCCGCCAGAGACCTGAAACGAAACGCCGGCGCCTATTTCAGCGATGTCCCCACCCAGCATTTGCTGCCGAACCGTTTCGGCAGGGACGGCATTGAAGTGCCGGCACCCTCGAAGGTGCAGCCGGGCGTTACCTTCGTGACGGGCCTGTTTGGCCAGAAACTTGGCGCCCGCCTATATGGGGCGGACGGCACCCTAATTTATGAATGGCCAGTTAATTTCTTCGCCATAGCGGCGGATGTGATGACGTATCCCTATGACGCCCTGATCCACGGCGACATCTTGTTCGACAATGGGGATTTTGTCGCGAACTTGGATGGGCGCGGCATTGTGCGTGTATCTGCCTGTGGCGATATTGTCTGGCGAAACCGGTTTAGAGACTCACCATTCCATCAGCGTGGATGACAATGGCGATCTTTGGACGCCGACCTACGTCTTTCACGACCGCTACCACAACGACGAGATTGCCGCCCAGTCGTTCAATTTCGACGCGCTTGCACGCTTTGACGCCGCGACGGGCGAGAAGCTGGAGCAGATCGATCTGGTCGACGCCTTGGTGAACTCTGATCTGGTCGGGCTGGCGACCGCCAATTCTATCATGCTGGACGACGTGATGCACCTGAACGACGCGGAAGTGCTGAGCGCCGGTATGGCAGACGCCTTCCCCATGTTCGAGGCCGGAGACATTCTTCTCTCGTCCCGCCACTTTAACCAGCTTTGGGTGTTGGACCGGAAGACCAAGACAATTAAATGGTGGCTAATGGGTCCGACGATTGGTCAGCATGACCCGGACTTCCAGGCCGATGGAACCATCACGGTGTTCGATAACCGCCCGGGTGGCGACGCGACCGAGGCAAATGGCTTCAAAGGCCATCGTGGCGGCAGCCGAATTATCACCGTCAATCCGGCCGACAAGTCTCACCGCGTGCTTTATGCCTCTGACGAACGCAACACCTTTTACACGCCCTACCGCGGCAAGCACCAGGTATTGCCAAACGGCAATATCTTGATCACCGAAACCGACGCGGGGCGTGCCTTCGAGGTTACACCGGAAGGCGAGGTCGTGTGGTCCTTCATCAACGGCTGGGATGAAACCCGCGTCGGCTGGGTGATGAAGGCGACCAAATATCCTGAAAGCTATGGGGACTTTGCCAAAAAGGCGTGTCCGGAATAGGTTCATGGGCGGCAAGTCGTTCGTCGGTCCTCATATGCGAGAAGATGCGCAATGAATTTGATGTCGCCTGCCTGGGTGCCCTATTGCGAGCATGCCTCGCACGATCCGGCCGACTATATCGCGCCGGACGCGAGCGGCCAGAATTTCTACGACATCGACCCGGCCCTGCAGCACATTCTCGACCTCTACATGAGGCCGGAGGAGCGTGCGCATTTCGCCCCGCACATGCGGCGTCTCGGCCAACTCGCCGGCAACGAGCTGGACGCGCTCGCCCGGCAAGCGGAACGGCATCCGCCCGTGCTGCATGCCCGCGACCGCTACGGCCGGGACGAGGACTGGTTAGAGTATCATGGCAGCTACAAAGAAATGGAGAAGATCGCCTTCTTCGATTTCGGCTTCCAGGCGATGACCAACCGCGGCGGCGTGATGGGCTGGCCGCACAAGCTGAGCTACATCACCAAATATGCCTTCCAGTACCTGTTCGTGCAGGCGGAATTTGGCCTCATGTGCCCGATCTCGGCGACCGACACCTCCGCGTTCCTGATCAACCGCTATGCCGACCCGAAAGCGCACGCGCTCTATTTCGACCGCATGACGAGCCAAGACCCGGCGCAATTCCTCTCCGGCGCGCAGTTCATGACGGAGAAGTCCGGCGGCTCGGACGTCGGCCAAATCGAATTGACCGCCGTGAACGATGGCGGAGAGTGGCGGCTTTATGGCGAGAAATGGTTCTGTAGCCATACCGACGGTGACGTGGCGCTGCTGCTGGCCCGGCCGGCCGGCGCGCCCGGCGGCACCAGAGGCCTGGCCCTGTTCGCCATGCCGCGCATCTGTCCGGACGGCAGGCGGAACCGCTACCGCATTGCCCGCCTGAAGGACAAGATGGGCACCAAATCCATGGCGTCGGGTGAGATCATCTTTAACGGCGCGCTCGCCCATCTGCTCGGCGACGAAACCCGCGGCCTGAAGCAGATGATGGACCAGGTCAACCTCTCGCGCCTCAGCCATGGCGTGCGCGCCGCCGCCATGATGCAGCGCTGCTGGAACGAGGCCAAGGCGGTCGCCGGCAACCGCCGCGCCTTTGGCAAGGCCCTGATGGAATTCCCGCTGCTGCGCCGCCAGTTGCTGGACGTGCTGCTGCCAACCGCCCAGGCCGTCAGCATGTTCGCCTACACCGCCCACATGATGGACCGGGGGCAGGCGGGTGACGCGCGTGCCGCCAAACAGCTTCGCATCATGACGCCGCTGCTGAAATACCAGAGCGCGCGCGACAATGTCGGCGTGGCCGGGGCCTCCATGGAGACCCGCGGCGGCAACGGCTATATCGAGGACTGGGTGAACCCGCGGCTGGTGCGCGATGCGCATATCGGCGTGCTGTGGGAGGGCACCAGCAACATCAACGCACTGGACATCATCACGCGCGCCGTCGCCAAGGAAGAGGCCCACCGCGAGTTGCAGGAAGGCATCCGCGAGAAGCTGCAAGACGTGCCCGCGCAGGTGCGTGGCCGCTACCAGTCGCTCATGGACAAGGCGGTCGACTTCGCAGAGCGCATCGCCCGTGAGCCGGAGAGCGAGCATCTCTGCCGCAAGGCTTCGGCCGCACTGTACCATGCAACTAGCGCCGCCCTGATGGCCTGGGAGGGTGCGACGGCAGAGGCGGTCGGCAAGACCACCAATCGCGTTGCGCTGGCGCAACTGGTGGAGGACATGCGCCTAGCTCGCCAAGATCCGTTGGGCACCGACGACCTCGGCCGGGCAGGGGCCCTGGCCGACCAGGCGCTGGCGGCGAGCGGTTGAAAATCACCCCAAGGAAACACCCATGAAAATCTCCATCGGCATCGGCAGCCATTCCTCGCGTGACATCACCGGCGCGGTCGAGTATGTGCAGGCGGCGGATCGGTTGGGCGTCGATTGCGTCTGGTCGGCGGAAGCCTGGGCCCAGGACGCCGCCACGAGCCTGGCGTTCATGGCCGCTAAGACCGAGCGCATTCACATCGGCACCGCGATCATGCAGATCAGTGCGCGCGCGCCATCGATGACCGCCATGACAGCGCTGTCGCTCTGGGACCTGTCCGGCGGGCGGTTCCGGTTGGGACTCGGCGTCAGCGGTCCGCAGGTGGTGGAGGGCTTGCAGGGCGTCTCGTTCGCCAAACCGCTGACGCGCCTGCGCGAGACGGTCGATATCTGCCGAATGGCCTTCCGTGCCGAGAAGATCCAGTACGACGGCGAGGTCTTCCAACTGCCGCGGCCGGGCGGGGAGGGCAAGGCCATCCGCCTGGAGTTCCCGCCCTGTCCGATCCCAATCTATCTGGCAACGCTCGGGCCGAAGGCGTTGGAGTACACCGGCGCAGCCGCCGACGGCTGGCTCGGCACCAGCTTCTCGCCGAACCATCCGGGCGCGCATCTGGACTTCATCGCCAAGGGAGCGAAGAAGGCAGGGCGCTCGCTTGCCGATATCGACATCACGGCGACGGTGAGCGTTTCCATCAACGAGAATGTCGAGGCGATCATCGAGAAGAAGCGCATGGGCGTCGCCTTTCAGATGGGCGCCATGGGCTCCAAGCAGACCAATTTCTATAACGAGGCGTTCCAGCGGGCCGGCTACCAAGATGACGCGCTGGCGATCCAGGCGCTCTGGAAAGAAGGTAAGCGCGAGGAGGCGGCCGCCCGCGTGCCGGACGCGATGATCACCGAGTTCCAGGCGGTTGGCACCCCCGACATGGTGCGCGAGCGGTTCGAGAAATACCAATCGGTCGGCGTGAACAGCATCAGCATCCGCACTGACGACAACGCCTCTAATGCGGAACGCATCAAAACCTTGGAGCAGGTGATGGATATTGCGAACGGACTGGCGCAGGCGGCCTGACCCTTCGTTCCCCTGCTGCGGTTTACAACCTGGATTCGGATCAGAGCTTCGCGCGGATGGAGGGTGGGGTCGGGCCCGGAAATAACGGAGTGTTAAGCCCGGCAACGACCAAGTCTAAAGCGCCGCCCGCACCTTCGGAAACACCTCCTTCGCCAACAGGTCAAAGGTCTCCAGCACCTGGGTCTGGGGCATGCCGACGCCCTGGCAGCTCATAATGATGTGGTTCACGCCCAGCTCCGCATGGTACCGCAGCATTTCCTCGGCGACCTCGTCCGGGTCGCCGACGATGAAACGGTCGCGGGCAAGCTCGTCATAAGCCATGGAGATGTCGTTGTCGTCCGCCGCCATTTTCTTATCCTGCCCCCAGTCAACATAGGCATCATACATGGCCTTCATGTAGGGTCCGGCAATGCGCACGGCTTCGTCGTGGGTCGGCGCACAGAATACCTCGCGCCGGATCGGCAATTCGGCAGGGAAGGGCTTGCCGAGCCGGCCCAGTTCCTCTTGGTAGAGGTCCATCTGACGCTTCAGCGTCCCGAGCTTTTGGTGCGGGTTCAGATACCAGCAGTCGGCGAGCCGTGCCGCGCGTTTTACGGCGGCGTCTACGTTCGCGCCCATCCAGATTGGCGGGTGCGGTTTCTGGACGAACGGCATGGAAATGCTGGCGTCTTCCAGCGAGAAGTGCGAGCCCTTCATGGTGACGCTGGCCTCGGTCCAAAGCCGCTTCACCGCCTCCAGATTCTCAAGGAAGCGGGCAAGGCCCTTGCCCTCCGGCACGCCAAAGCCGTTGAACTCCACCGGGCGGTAGCCGAGCGCGCAACCGAAGATCATCTTGCCCTTGCTCATCACGTCCATGGTGGCGAAGTACTCGGCGACCTCCAATGGCTGATGCAGGGCCAGCAGCACGATGCCGGCGTTCAGGCGCAGGTCCGGGCATTCGGCCATGACACGGCTGAGATAGGGGATCTGGGTAAACTCGCGATGCGGGCAGGTGGCGAAGTGGCTGCCGGTCGTGAGCGAGTCGTAGCCGAGCGCGTTCAGTACGCGTGCCTGCTCCATCAGTTCGTCGAAGCGGGCGACCATGTCGTCATTCCATTCAAAGACGCCGCGCTGCATGACGCCGATCTGGAAGGGTTTGCTCATTGTATCTCTCTTATTTCAGGCAGTTATGCAAAAAAGGCTAGATATCCAGCGCATCAAGGTTTACCTCACTGCGCGTACATGGCGGGTTCGGGTAGCGGTGAACCTCTCGCTGCCGCGCCACTATTCGGAAGTGCAATCAAGAGGAAAGCGAGAAGTTTCATGCGAAATGCGGCGAAAGTCCTAATTTTACTCCTGGGGGTTGGCCTGCTGGCAGCCTGCAATACGGTCGCGGGCGCCGGCGAGGATATCGAAGCCGGCGGCAAAGCCGTCCAAAAAGGCTCCGAAAACGTTCAGAAAAAGCTCTGACCGAGCCGCGGGAGCCGTCAATAGCCCGCTCGGCGGCTTTTGTCGGTGACATAGCGTTCTTCGAGTTCCTTCACCTGGTCCATGCCGAGAAGGTCAAAGAACTGCTGGAAACTGGCGAGTTGGTCGATCACTGACCTAACCTCGCCGGTTTCCTTCAATTTGCGCAGCATTTCCTGCACTACCGGGATTGCGGCAAGCATTACGAAATTTGGGTAGATGCAGGCCGAAAAGCCCAAATCCTGCATCTCCTGGACCGACAGAAACGGGGTCTTGCCGCTGGACGCCATGTTGTAGAGCAGGGGCTTGTCCAGATTGGTACAGGCCGTGCGCAACTGATCTTCGGAGGTCATGGCCTCCACAAACAGCACGTCCGCGCCGGCTTCGGCATAGGCAGCGGCGCGGTCGAGACCCGCCTGAAAGCCCTCAACCGCAATCGCATCAGTGCGGGCGATGATGACAAAGTCGTCGTCGCGCCGGGCGTCGCAGGCGGCCTTGATGTGCATGCACATATCTTCAGCCGGAATCACGGCCTTACCGGCTAAGTGGCCGCAACGCTTTGGCCATGACTGGTCCTCGATGTGTACGCCCGCCACGCCGGCGCGCTCGTAGGACTGGATCGTGCGGCGCACGTTCAGCGGACCGCCGTAGCCGGTGTCTGCGTCGGCAATCAGGGGCAGCTGCCGCCCGTCCGGCGCGATGCAGGCGTCGGCGATACGGCCGGCATTGTCCACCATCTCGCTCATGGTGAGCAGGCCCACATCCGGCCAGCCGAGGCGAGATGCGCTGGTGCCCGCGCCGGTCATATAGACCGCGTCAAACCCTTCCGCCGCTACCACCCGTGCCCAGGCCGCATCGACGACGCCGGGGATCTGGATCAGCTTCGGGTCGTTGAACAGCCGGCGCATGGCCGTTGTCACTCTTTCAGACATGACGGGCGTTCCTTTCCATCGGGTGATTTGTCACTTACAGTTGGTGGCATCTACACTAGGCGTTAACGCGCGCTTGCCAACAGGGGAGAACCGCCCGTGTCCGCTTCTTTGCAACCGGGTGACCGGATCGTCGTCCGCACTGACACGCCAACCGGTCATTGCCGCACGCCGCACTATTTGCGCGGCAAGCGGGGGCAGGTGCTTTCGGTTTTCGGCGACTATCCGAACCCGGAACAAATCGCCTACTACCATAAGGGCGAGTCGCGCACGCTCTATGAGGTGAAATTTTCGGCGGCGGAGGTGTGGGCGAGCTATGACGGCCCGGCGCAGGATAGTATTGTCGCCGATATCTACGATCACTGGCTGGAGAAAGCCGATGGCTGACATGCATTCGCACGATCATGATCATGACCAGGATCACGACCACTCGCTCACTTTTCAGCCCGATCACCCGGATACGGAATATGATTACCTGGAAGCGGCCATCCGGGAGCTGTTGATCGAAAAGGGGCTGCTGACGGCCCGGCAAATCCAGAACCACATCGAAAGCATGGAAGGACGGACGGTCGAAAATGGCCAGGAGCTGATCGCGCGCGCCTGGACCGACCCGGACTTCAAGGCCCGGCTGAAGGCCGACGCCATGACGGTGCTGCGCGATGAAATGGGCGTGGATATGGAGCACCAGCCGAGGGTGATGGTGGTGGAGAACACCGCCGACGTGCACAACGTGATCGTCTGCACGCTCTGTTCCTGCTACCCCCGCTCAGTGTTGGGCGTGCCGCCGGCCTGGTACAAGAAAAAGGCCTATCGCGCGCGCACCGTCGCCGAGCCGCGTCAGGTGTTGCGGGAATTCGGCACGGAGCTGGCGGATACTGTCGAGGTGCGCGTGCACGATTCGACTGCGGACCTGCGCTATATCGTGCTGCCGATGCAACCCGAAGGGACAGAAGGCTGGAGCAAGGAGCAGCTAAAGCCGCTCGTTACTCGCGACTCGCTGATCGGCGTCGCGCCCGCCCGCTCCCCCGCCCAGTCGCGCGCCTGAGACGCCCGGATGTACGAGGATCTTGGCGATCCGGCATCGTTTCTCGCCGGGTTGGAGGCAGGCTCGCGCCTGATCGAGGCGCCGATGCCGCATGGCGGCTTCATGCGGTTCCGGCAATGGGGTCATGGCAAGCCGGTGATCCTGATGCACGGTTCGTTCGGCGCATGGACCCACTGGACCAAAAACATCCAGGCGCTGGTGGCCGCCGGCTATCGGGTGCTGGGGGCGGACACGCCCGGCCTGGGTGATAGTGATCCGCCGCCCGAGGGCTGGGATGTTTTCAGTATCGGCGAACTGGTCGCCGGTGCGATCGAGCATGCTCTCGCCCCTCGCGAGCATTTTCACCTGGCGGGGTTCTCGTTCGGCGGCATCGTAGGTGGTCAGGCGGTCAGCCATCTGCAGGACCGCTGCGACGGCTTTGCCGTTGTCGGCTCCAACGCATTGGGGGTCCGCCTGAACGACGCCCGCCCGGAACTGCGCAAGATGCGCTCCAGCATGACGCCGCACGAGATGAAGGCGGTGCACCGGCACAATCTGGGCGTCGTTATGTTCGGCGACCATGGCCGCATTGACGAGCTTGCCCTGCATATTCAGCAACGGAACACCCGCAAGGCCCGTATTCGCAGCAACACCATCCCAAGGGGCGACAGCCTGCGCAATGTTCTCACGTCCCTTAATCTGCCGGTGACCGGCATTTTCGGCGAGAAAGACGCGACCGCCGGTCCCTATATGGCCGACCGGCAGGAATTATTCGAATCCTTGGCCCATGCGCGCAGTTTTTTCCTGATCCGCGGCGCGGGCCACTGGGCGCAATACGAGCGCCCGGACCTGGTCAACCCCCTGCTGCTTGACGCCTTACGCGCCTGACTCTGCCTTCATGCGGGCGATCAAGTCGTCGATGGAGGAGCGTTGCAGGAAGGTCGCGAACTCCTCCCGCTGCGATTGCGCCATGCTGACGCCCTCCACCGCCACATCGATGATCTGGTCTTTGCCGTTGATCTCGCGCACCCGCCAATCCAGCGCGACCGGCGGTCCCGACCGTCGCCGGATTTCCGAACTGACAACAGTGTCCATGGCGTTGACGGCGCGAGATCCTGCTACCTGAATTGTCTCCCCGGAATACTCGTTGAGCCGTTTCGCATAAATATTCACCACGTAATCCTGGAACGCATCTCGGTAGCGTGCCTGGGTTTTTTCATCCAGTTGATTCCAATGGCGGCCCAGTACGAACCGGCCGATAAACGGAAAATCCATGTATTTGACGAACATTTCACGCAGCCCGTTCAGTCGTTCTTCCAGGGATTCCTTGCTTTTCAACAGAACGATTGCCTCATCGACGACCGTTTGCACAAACTCCTGTTCCTGACTGGCCGCTTGTGCGGTATGCAAAGGTCCGATGCTCAGGATCAGGGCGAAAAGAAAAACCGCGAAACGCTTCATCTGGGTTCCATTCCTTGTGTGGGCCGGCTGACATGTGAACACCGGCCAGGGATATTCAAGGGCATAACCGTTAACACCCCGTTGGCGCAGTGACGACCGTCACGGTATAAATCATTTGGCGGTGGTGTGGGGCATGGCGATTTGTCTAACGCACGCGCCTTTCCTGGACCTTGAGCAAAAAATCCGAGAGGATACGCGACGTTCCCCCTGCCGGACTTCTATGAGGACATTCGCCATGGCTCGCATCCCTTATCTTGATCGGGGTCAGGTTGACCCGAGTGCACTCGACGAATTTGACAGCCTGACCGGCTATGGGCCGTTCGGCCACTTGGCCGGTGCCCTGGCGCACCGGGCGCCGATCCTGCGCAATGCCGCGCGGATGCTGACCGAACTGCGTGAGGAAGGGGTGCTGAACAAGCGCTATCTGGAACTGGCGCTGGTCGTGGTATCGCAGTTGAACCAATGCGACTACTGCGTCGCCCATCACGGGCCGATGCTGACGGTCCAGGGGGTATCTAAGGAAGGCATCAAGAGCCTGCTGGACTATGAAAATCATCCCGAACTGGACGTGGTGGATAAGCTGGTCGTGGAATACGCCCGCCAGGTGACGTTGGATCCGAACCGCACCCGCGACGCCATTTTTGACCGGCTGCGCGCGCATTTCTCGAACGCAGAAATCGTGGAACTGACCTGGCGCATCGCGCTCTGCGGCGCGTTCAACCGCTTCAACGACGTGCTGCAACTGGAAATCGAGGACGAGGCGCACCTGATCGCATCGGCCGCATGAGCGCGCGTACAAGGTAAACAAGCCATGGCCTGGGTGATCGGTGTCGATGTGGGCGGCACCTTTACAGACTTTTTCGCCGTCGATCCGGCGAGCGGCCGTCAGGCTTTGTTCAAGCGGCCATCCACGCCGGAAGATCCTGGCCGCGCCATCCTGGATGGCCTGCGCGAAATGGAGGCCGCGACCTCCGTGGTGCTAGCGGCGGCACAGCGGGTGGCGCATGGCACGACGGTCGCCACCAATGCCTTGATTTAGCGCAAGGGTGGACGGGTCACGCTGGTAACGACCCATGGGTTTCGCGATCTGCTGGAGATCGGCCGCCAGGTCCGGCCCCACATGTACGACCTGCAATTGGATGCGCCCGCGCCGTTGGTGCCGGAAGAGCGCCGCCTGGAAGTGTTCGAGCGGATCACGGCGGGTGGCCGCGTGGTAAACAAATTGGAGCAGGACGAGATCGAGCGCGTGGTTCAGGCGGTGCGCGACAGCGATGCCGAAGCCTGCGCCGTGTGTCTGCTGTTCGCGTTCGAATTGCCCCAGCACGAGCAGGCGCTGCGCGATGCCCTGGCCGAGGCCCTGCCGGATCTGCATCTCTCGATTTCCAGCGAGGTTCAACCGGAATTTCGCGAGTTCGAGCGCTTTACCACGACCGTCATCAACGCCTATCTGCAACCGGTCATGACCGGCTATGTGGACCGGCTGGCAAAGGGAGTTGCGGAACGCGCGCCCAAGGCGAGCCTGGGCATTAACCAATCCTCCGGCGGTCTGATGACGCCGGCGCGCGCGCAGGCGGTGCCGGTGCGAACGGCGCTCTCTGGCCCGGCTGCGGGCGCCATGGGCGCAGCGGCGGTCGCGCGGCGTGCAGGCTTTCCGGACGTGATCACCCTGGATATGGGCGGCACCAGCGCCGACGTCGCCCTGATCCGCGGCGCGGAGCCCGCCTTGGCGTTCCAACGTATCGTGGCGGGATTTCCGATCCGCCTGCCCATGGTGGATATCGATACGGTGGGCGCTGGCGGCGGCTCCATCGCCTGGTTCGACCGCGATGGCCTGATGAAGGTCGGCCCGCAGAGTGCGGGCGCGGTACCCGGCCCCGCCTGCTATGGACAGGGCGGGACCGAGCCGACCGTGACCGACGCCAACCTGGTGCTGGGGCGGCTTGCGCCGCGCGGGTTGTTGGGCGGCGGCATGGCGCTGGATGCCGCTCTGGCGCGCCGGTCGCTGAAGCCTATCGCAGGCAAGCTCGGCATGAGCGTCGAGCGCGTTGCCCAGGGCATCGTGGATATCGCTGTCGCCAACATGGTGCGATCCATCCGCACCGTTTCGGTCGAGAAGGGGCATGATCCCGGCGACTTCGCGCTGATGCCGTTCGGCGGAGCCGGCCCATTGCACGCCCGGCCCGTGGCGGTGGAGTTGGGCATCGCCACCATGATCGTGCCACCCGCGCCCGGCATTCTCTGCGCCGAGGGCCTCATCGTCGCCGACCTGAAGGAAGACTTCATCGCCGCCGAGCGGATCCCGGTGGAGGATGCGGCTTTGGCCGGCGCAGGCGCCCGTGTCGGCGAGTTGCTGGCGGAAGCCGAGGCTTGGCTCGCCGCGCAGCACGCACACGAACCGCGCCTGACCCTGGCCGCCGATTTGCGCTACAGAGGCCAAAATTTCGAGCTGACCGTGCCGCTCGCCGAGGGCGGGGCAGGGGAGATAGCAGTGCCATCAGCGGCGGAGATGCGGGCAAAGTTCTTCGACGCCCACGACCTCGCCTATGGCTTCCATAACCCGCATGACGCGGTGGAGATGGTGGCGCTGCGGCTGACGGCCCGTTCGACCATGTACCAAGAGCCGCCCTTGCCGCCCAGGCCCGCAACATCACCGCCGCTGCCGCCACCACGGGAATACCGGGCGGTTTGGTTCACGACCGATGCGCCCGTCGACGAAACGCCGGTCTATGAGCGTCGCGACCTGCTGCCGGGAATGGCTTTCTCCGGTCCCGCCATCTTTGAGCAACTCGACGCCACCACGCCGCTCGACCCGCGCGACCGGGCGTTGGTCGCGACGGACGGCAGCCTAATCGTCGGCATTGGCGGGAAATTTCGCAAGGAAGAGGCTGCATGACCCAGCTGGACCCGATCGGCCTGGAGATTTTCTCAAATGCGCTCCGCTCCATCACCGACGAGACCTTCGTCGCGCTGATGAAGTCGTCCTATTCCACCAACATCAAGGAACGGCACGACCATTCCACCGCGATTATGGATGCGCGCGGCAACCTGATCGCGCAGGCGGAGAACTCTCTGCCAATCCATCTGGCCAGCATGGAAGGCCTGATGCGCTCGCTCTTGAAGAAATACGGCAACAATATCCGCGAGGGCGACCTGTTCGTCGCGAACGACCCGCACGTGGCGGGCGGTACTCACCTGCCGGACGTCAATCTGGCCCTGCCGGTCTTCGCCGAAGGCCGCTTAATCGGCTTCGTCGCCAACATCGCCCATCACGCCGATGTGGGCGGCATGGCACCCGGCTCCATGAGCGGCGGTATGACCGAGATCTATCAGGAGGGGCTGCGGCTGCCGGTGATCCGCCTGTTCAAGCAGGGCGTGCTGGACGAGGAACTGTTCGAGCTAATCCTGCTGAACGTGCGGCTGCCGGTGGAACGCCGCGGCGATTACTACGCCCAGATCGCGGCTTGCCGGCTGGGAGAGCGCCGCCTGGGCGAGGTAATCAAGCGCTACGGCGCATCGACCGTGGAGTTGGGCTTCGGCCAGATTCTGGAGCGCTCGGCCGAGCGCATGCGAAAAGCGCTGGCAGACATCCCCGATGGCGTCTACCGCTTCCAGGATGCCATGGACGACGACGGCGTCGGCAACGAAAACCTGACCATCGCCGTAACCGTGACGGCGAGGGCAGGGGAGGTCAGCTTCGACTTCGGCGGCACCTGTCCACAGACACCGGGTAACGTGAACTGCACCCACAACGCGACCGTGGCCGCGGTGACTTATGCCATCAAGGCGCTGCTGGACCCGAACGCGCCCAACACCCAGTCGGTGATCGACTCGGTGGAGGTGCTGGCGCCGAAAGGCTGCATGATCAATTGCGTCTTTCCGGCTCCGGTGGCGGGCCGCGCCCATACCTGCCAGCGTATCATCGACGTCGTGTTCGGCGCCCTGGCCGACGCCTTGCCGGAGCGGGTGACCGCGGCCCCGAATGGTGCCAACACCATGGCCGTGTTCAGCGGGATTCATCCCGAAACCGGCGAAGGCTATGTCTATCTGGAGACGGTCGGCGGCGGCGGCGGCGGCCGCATGACCAAGGACGGCAAGGACGGCGTGCAGACCGGCATCACCAACACCTCCAACCTGCCGGTCGAGGCGATCGAGCAGGAATATCCGTTGCTGGTGGAAGAATATGGCCTGGTGCCGGATTCTGGCGGCGCGGGCCGGCAGCGCGGCGGACGGGGCATTCGCCGGGTGGTGCGGCCGGTCGGCCATACGTGCCTGTTCAACGGCGTCGGCGAGCGCTTCCTGATGCAGCCCTGGGGCGTCTTCGGTGGCGAGGCAGGCAAGAGCGGTCGCTTTGCGTTGCGGGAGGCTGACGGTGGCGAGACGCCTTTGCCGCCAAAGACAGGCAACCGCAAGCTGCGGCCTGATCAGGCCGCGGTTTTCGACTCGCCCGGCGCGGGCGGCTATGGCAAGGCCTCTTGATGATCACCCACCACACTCTTTATGGATAGCGCACCCTGGGTCAATGCTCGAACAGTGCGGCTCGGAGGGTGAAAAAGGGTTAGGATCGATAAAATGAGTTATGACCTTGTCATCCGGAACGGCACGGCCGTACTGCCTGCAGGGCTGCTGCCGGCCGACATCGGCGTCACCGGCGGCAAGATCGCCGCCATCGGCAGCATCGCAAGCGGCCAAGGTGGCGAGGAAATCGACGCCACCGGCCTGACCGTACTGCCCGGCATGATCGACACCCAGGTGCATTTCCGCGAACCCGGCGGCGAGCACAAGGAAGATCTCGCGACCGGCTCGGAGGCGGCGGTCTTGGGTGGCATTACCGGCGTGTTCGAGATGCCGAACACCAACCCTTCCACCAGCACGGCGGCGGCGCTGGCCGACAAGCTTGCCCGGGCGAAAGGCCGGATGTGGTGCGAGCACGCCTTCTATGTCGGCGCCACGCCGGACAATCTGGCGCTGCTGCCCGACCTGGAGCGGCTGCCCGGTACCTGCGGTGTTAAGCTGTTCATGGGCTCGTCCACCGGTTCGCTCCTGGTGGAAGAGCCCGGCGCTATTGCCCAGGTGCTGAAAAACGGCACCCGCCGCGTCGCCGTCCACGCCGAGGATGAGGCCCGCCTGCGCGAGCGCAAGCACATCGCCGAGGAGGCGGCTAGCCCCTTGGCGCACCCCGAATGGCGGGACGCCGCCACGGCACTGAACGCGACCCGGCAGCTGATCGGCCTGGCGAGAGAGGCGGGCAGGCGGGTGCATGTGCTGCACATTTCGACTGGCGACGAGATGGTATTTTTGTGCCAGCACAAGGACATCGCCACGGTCGAGATCACCCCGAACCACCTCACGCTGGAAGCGCCCGATTGCTATGAGCGGCTGGGCAGCCATGCGCAGATGAACCCGCCGGTGCGGGACGCTGCCCACCGGCGACGGATCTGGCGGGCGGTTGCGGACGGCACGGCGGATATCATCGGCTCCGACCATGCGCCGCATACGGCAGCGGAAAAGGCCAAGGCGTATCCGGCCACGCCTTCCGGCATGCCGGGCGTGCAGACCATTCTACCGCTGATGCTGACCCATGTGAACGAAGGCCGGCTCTCCCTGCTGCGGCTGGTGGATCTGATGGCGCATGGTCCGAACCGTGTCTGGGGAATCGCTGGCAAAGGTCGTATTTCAATGGGTTATGATGCTGACTTAACCTTGGTCGACATGAATGCCGAACGCGCGATCGACGCCGGATGGCTGGCGAGCCGGGCAGGGTGGTCGCCCTATGATGGCTTCCACGCCAAAGGTTGGCCCGTGGCCACCATCATTCGGGGCCGGCAGATCATGCGGGACGCCCAACTCGTCGGCCGACCGGACGGCCAACCCTTCCGCTTCCATGAGACGCTGGGATCAGCCGCCTGAGGTCCACGGCCAGCCTTTCTAATACGTGCGGCGGGCGCTATACCACCATTTCACCAATCCCCGCACGCGAGGACGCCATGGCGACTCCGTATTACGTCACGACGCCCATCTATTATGTGAACGACGACCCGCATATCGGCCACGCGTACACCACCTTGGCCTGCGATGTGCTGGCCCGCTTCAAGCGAATGGATGGCTATCGGGTATATTTTTTGACCGGCACCGACGAACACGGCCAGAAGGTGGAGAAGGCGGCAGAGGCGGCGGGCGTCGATCCGCAAAGCTTCACCGATCGGGTCAGCCAGAATTTTCGCGAACTGGCCGGCCGCATGAATTTCTCCTACGACGACTTCATCCGCACGACCGAAGATCGGCACCGCAAGGCCTGCCAGGCAATCTGGCAGAAGCTGCTTGATTCCGGCGATATCTATCTGGGGGCCTATGCCGGATGGTACGCGGTGCGGGACGAGGCCTATCATGCTGAATTAGAGTTGAGTGAAGGGCCGAGCGGGCAAAAGCTGGCGCCAAGCGGCGCACCGGTCGAATGGGTGGAAGAGCCCAGCTATTTCTTCCGCCTGTCTGCCTGGGGCGATCGCCTGCTGCAATGGTATGAAGACAACCCGGATTGCGTCGGCCCGCCGAGCCGCCGCAACGAGGTAATGAGCTTTGTCAGGGGCGGGTTGCAGGACCTTTCGGTCAGCCGGACCTCGTTCAACTGGGGCGTGCCCGTACCCAATGACGACGCGCACATCATGTATGTGTGGTTGGACGCGCTGACCAACTACATCACGGCAGTTGGTTATCCGGACGAGCAGTCTGAAGCGTTCTCCGCATTTTGGCCGACCGATGTTCATATGGTGGGCAAGGACATTTTGCGCTTCCACGCTGTCTACTGGCCGGCGTTTCTGATGGCCGCAGGCATCGCGCCGCCGAAGCGGGTCTATGCCCATGGCTGGTGGACGAATGAAGGGCAAAAGATCTCCAAGAGTTTGGGTAATGTGATCAAGCCGGACGATCTGGTGGCGCGCTACGGGCTCGACCAGGTGCGCTATTTTCTGCTGCGCGAGGTACCGTTCGGCAGTGACGGCGACTTTTCGCACGAAGCTATGGTCGGGCGCATGAACTATGAATTGGCCAACGATTACGGAAACTTGGTGCAGCGGGTTCTCAGCATGATTGCCAAGAACTGTGGCGGCAAGGTGCCGGCGCCAGGCAACCTAACGAACGAGGATCGGGCGCTGCTGGAGCCGCTGCATCGATTGATGCCGACATTGCGGCCGCTGATGGACCGGCAGGCATTCCACGAAGTCCTGGAGGCGATTTGGATAAATGTGCGCGCCGCCAACGCCTATGTGGACCACCAGGCTCCGTGGGCGCTGCGCAAGAACGACCCGGCGCGGATGGCGACGGTTCTCTACGTGCTGGCGGAAGCGATTCGCCATCTGGCCTTGGCAACTTTACCTTTCATGCCAGACTCCTCGGATAGAATATTGGATCAATTGAATATTCTAGCCGATCAACGGGTGTTTGCGTCGATGGGAGAGACGGGTGAATTAACGCCCGGCTCGCCGCTGCCAAAACCCCACGGCGTCTTTCCGCGGTTTGTAGAGGAAGCGCATTAACCATGATCGTAGACAGCCATTGCCACCTGGATTTTCCGGAGCTTTACGACGATCTGGATGGTGTGCTCGCGCGGGCAAAAAGCGCCGGTGTCGGCTGCATGCTGACCATTTGCACCGGCGTCGCCTCGATCCCAAAGGTGCTGGACATCGCCGACAAGTATTCGGAGGTCTACGCCGCGATCGGCATTCACCCGCATCGGGTGGAAGAACACGGCGTGGTGCCCGTGGATGAAATCGTCGGCTGGACCGAGCATCCGAGGGTCATCGGGATCGGCGAAACCGGGTTGGACTATCACTACGACAAGAGCCCGCGCGATTTGCAGCGCCGAAGCTTCGTCAATCATATCGAGGCGGCACGCCGGACGCGTCTGCCGTTCATTACCCACACGCGCAACGCCGATGCGGATACCGCGGCCATCCTGGACGAGATGTGCGGGGACGGGAACGCCGCCGGACTGCTGCACTGCTTCAGTTCCAGCCGCAGCCTGGCGGAGAACGGCGTGAAGAACGGCCTTTACGTCTCGTTCTCCGGTATTCTGACATTCAGGAATTCTGAGGACATCCGCAACACCGCGAAGATCGTTCCTGAAGACAGGCTGTTGGTGGAAACCGATGCGCCGTATCTGGCGCCAGTACCGAAGCGAGGCAAAAAAAACGAGCCGGCGTTTACGGCCTACACCGCAAGTGTGCTAGCGGAGGTCCGCGGGATCGAAACTGAACTGATGCATCAGGTTACGACCACTAATTTTTTCCGTTTATTTGAAAAGGCGAAGCTTCCAGATTGACGAGTGGCGCTACGGGGTCCCGCTGGCGGTCACTCGAATTTCCCATAATATATCTTGTACGTTTTGGCCGCAAAAAACGCGGACGCCGAGAGACGGCGAAAAGAGCGCGTTTGCGCTTCCGGGTAGCGAATGTTCGCAACAGCGCTTTCGGAGTCCCCGCTATCGCCGCCGTTCCCGCACCAGGACTTGCAATGCGGCAATGTCGTTCGGCAAATCGGTCAGGCGCTCTTTGCGCTTGAACAGATCGGCCATCGCGGGCGGCAAGGCCGGCCGCGCACCCGTTGCCTGTTCCACCGCATCTGGGAATTTCGCGGGATGCGCCGTCGCGCCGACAACGACCGGTCGCTCGCGTACCGGTGCACACGCTTCGGCCGCAAGCAGGCCGATGGTCGAGTGCGGGTCCAGCACGAGGCCTGCACGCTCGTGCCAATCCCGGATGCCGGCAATCGTCGCCGCGTCGTCAAAGCTGGCGGCGGCGAACATCGCCTTGGCGGCGGCATGCCGGTTTCCGCCGAGCGTCATCTGCCCTTCGCGACGGAGCTGCTGCATTGCGTCCGCCGTCGCAATGCCGTTCCGGTCGAACAGATCGAACAACAACCGTTCGGCATTCGACGAGAACTGAATGTCCATGCTGGGCGACAGGCTCGGCTTGACCCCTTTCAGGCGCATATCGTCGTCACGGAAAAAGCGGGTGAGAATGTCGTTCTTGTTGGAGCCGACAATCAGCCGCTCAATGGGAAAGCCCATGAGTTTTGCGCCGTAAGCCGCGAAAATATTGCCGAAATTCCCCGTCGGTACGCTCACGTCGATGGATCGATCCGGCGCGCCCAATTGCAAGGCCGCGAACGCATAATAGGCAGTCTGCGCCATCACGCGGGCCCAATTAATGGAATTGACGGCGGAAAGATTGACCTCGTCCCGGAAGGCCGAGTTGGCGAACAGCGCCTTTACCAGATCCTGGCAATCGTCGAACGTACCATCGACGGCAATGCAGTGAACATTGGCTGCCTCGACGGTCGTCATCTGGCGCTGCTGGACCGGAGACACCCTGCCCTTTGGAAACAGGATGAAAATGTCGATGGCGTCGCGGTCGCGGCAGGCCTCGATGGCCGCCGACCCAGTATCGCCGGAGGTCGCGCCGACAATAGTGATGCGTTGGCCGCGCTCGGCCAGGATGTGGTCGAACAGTCGGCCGAGGAGCTGCAAGGCAATGTCCTTGAAGGCGAGGGTCGGGCCGTGAAACAGTTCCTGCAGCCAGAGATTGGAGTTGAGTTGCACCAGCGGCGCGACGGCCGGATGGCGGAAGGTGGCGTAGGCGTCATGTACCATGGCGGAAAATCTCTCCGCCGGTATCTCGTCGCCGAGGAATGGCAGCATCACCCGCGCCGCCACATCGGCGTAGGACAGCGAGCGCCACGCCCGCTGCTGTACAGGTGTCACCTGCGGCCAGTTTTCGGGCACATAGAGGCCGCCGTCCGACGCGAGCCCCGCCAAAGTGACATCGGCGAAGCCAAGAGCCGGCGCCCGGCCGCGGGTGGAAATGTAACGCATGGCTGGTGTCTTTTCTGTTGAGTTGAAAGCCATCCGGCGTCGATGCGCGCAGGCACGGCCTCTCAGGCGGAACAGTTACTGCAAATAATGCTGCTGGATATGCCGCTTGAGCGCCTCTGTTCCAAGCGGGCTTCCGGTCGCGCGGGTGAGCAATTCATCGGGTGAATAGAGACAGCCCGGCTCGTGCACGTGCTCGCGCAGCCAGCCGACCAGCGGGGAGACATCACCCTGCCCCAGCGAATCATACAGGTCGGGCAGCGCGCACTCGGCCGCCTCGAACAGTTGCGCCGCCGCCATGGCTCCCAGGCTATAGCTGGGAAAATAGCCGAAGGCGCCGCTGTACCAGTGAATGTCCTGCAGGCAACCGAGGCTCGGATTGGGCGGGCGCAGACCCAGCAGCCGTTCGATCCCTTCGTTCCAGGCGTCCGGCAGGTCGGCGGCATCAAGCGTGCCCGCGACCAGCGCCTGCTCCAGGCGGAAGCGCAGCATGATGTGCAAGGGATAGGTCACGGCGTCGGCATCGACACGGATCAGGCCGGGCTGCACCCGGGTCACATAGCGGTGCAGGTTATCGGCACTCCACCCCTGCCCTTTGCCGCCAAAGGTCTGTTGCGCAATGGGCGCCCAGAAGCCGCTAAAGGCACGGGAGCGGCCAACCAGCACCTCCATGAAGAGAGATTGGCTTTCGTGGATGGTCATGCCGCGGTGATCGCCAACCGGCTGCCAGCGCCGCTCCGGCAGGCTGCCGCTGGTGTAGAGCGCGTGGCCGGTTTCGTGCAGGACGGCCATCAGGCCCGAGGTGAAATTCGCTTCGTCCCAGCGGGCGGTGACGCGGGCGTCGTTGGCGCTGCCAGCGGAAAACGGGTGTGTGGTGTCGTCCAGGCGGCCATGACGGAAATCATAACCGACCGCTGTCATCAGTGTTCGGGCAAGGTCGCGCTGTTGTTCCGTCGGGAAATTGGCCGCCGGCAAGACGGGAGCGGGCATCCTGCCCTGCTTATCCAGGACCTGCGGGATTGCGGCGCGGAGGAACGGCTCCAGCTCGTCGAACACGGCGTTGACCTGGGCGAGACCGCGGCCCGGATCGTAAGGATCCATCAGCGCGTCATAAGGCGGGATACCGAGCGCCTCTGACTTGGCGGCGGCGATCTGTCGGACCACATCCAGCACCGGCCGCCAGAGCGGCAGCAGGCTTTTGAAATCGCCCGATACCCGTGCCTCTCGCCACGCGGACTTCGCAGCGGGCGGTTGCGGTCTCCCGCCGGGATATCAGGTTGGAGGGAACGGCGGCGGCATGGGCATGTATTCGCTGCATTTCCCGCAGATTAGCCGCCTGCACTTCATCCAGTTTCACACCGTCCAGCGTCGCCAAGGCATCGGCGATGGCGGGGTCGGTGATGGTCTCGTGGGCGATGGCCGAGAGGGTTGCCAACTCCTCGCCCCGGTCATCGGCACCGCCCGGCGGCATCATCACCCGCTGATCCCAAGCAAGCTTGCGGATGGCGGACGTCAGTTTGGCATGGCGGGCGAAGGCGTGGGTCAGGGTTTGATAGGGGTGCATCATCTATGCCGCCCGCCGGGTAATGGATCGTTCCCCCGTTTTCTGGCGATGAAACAGCACGAAGATAACGACGAAGATGGCGGCGAAGCTGAACCATGTCACGGCGTATGCCAGATGGTTGTTCGCCAAATGCGGCGTCCAGCTTTTGCTCGCCACATAGAATGGCTGGACCGAAGCAGGATCCGTGCCGGCTGCTCTCGCGATCGCCGGCAAATCGGCGGTATACCAGAGATTGGCCTGCGGATCGTTCGCCGGCGTGAGCCAACCGGGTTCGGCTGGCAGGCGAAGAATCCCTTCTTTGGCGACGGTAGCAGGCAATGTCGGCAATGGCTCGCCGAAGCCGATCAAACCGTGTTCCACCAGCACCAGCCGCCCGCTCTCCGCCCACACCAGCAGCATCAATACGTCGCCGACCTTTCCCTCCCGGCTTCGGTTCGGAAAGCGGAACCAGTTTTCCGGCACGACCTCGCCCTGAACCAGCACCCGCCGGTATTCCCATGCAGGCGCCGGCTGCTGTGGCAGCGGTTCCGGCGGCTTGTCGAGCCGCGTGGCGATCGTGGCGAGCAGGTCTTCCTTCCACGCGCGGCGGTCGAGCTGCCAGAAACCGAGGCCAAGCAGGATGGCGAGACAGACCATGCCTAGTGCCGCGGTTAAAAATGTTGGTCGACGCAATCGCACGGATCTTCTCGGACTACCCGCTCATGGTCAGGCCGCCGGAAACGCTAAGCACCTGGCCGGTGATATAGCTCGCGCGGTCGGAACAGAAGAACAGGACTGGCGTTGGCGATATCCTCCGGACGCCCCAAGCGGCGCATGGGGATGGCGCGTTTCAGGCTTTCCTGCAGACGTTCCGGCATATCCGCCAGCAACGCAGTTTCGGTCGGGCCCGGCGCGACGCTGTTCACGGTGATGCCGTTCCGGGCCATTTCGCGGGCAAGAGACTTGGAAAACGCGATCACGCCGCCCTTGGCGCCCGCATAGACGGTTTCGCCCATGCTGCCCACGCCGGCCGGCGTCGCTCGCGACGTTGACGATCGTGCCCTGCCCCGCTTCGATCATCGGCGGCAGGAACGCCTTGCAGACCCGCACCTGGCCCAGATAGTTAAGCTGGACGATGTGCTCGATGAAATCCGGCGTGTTTTCCATGAAGGGCTGACCCCTGTCCCACCCTGCCACGTTAACGATAGCATCCATCGCGCCATGGCTGGCCGTGACTGCCTCGGCGAGCGCAGTGATGGCATCGGGATCGCATACATCGAGGGCGTGGGCTTCCCCCTGCCCGCCCGCGGCCTTGATGGCGGCGACCGTTGCGGCGACCCCTTCTTGGTTAATGTCGGTCGCGATCACACAGGCACCCGCTTCGGCCAGCAGCCTGGCGGTCGCGGCACCGATACCGGAGGCACAACCCGTTATGAAAGCCTTCTTTCCTGCCAAACTGATCATATCGGCGCTTCCTTGTGGAAAAACTTGAAATTTAGGCCGGTTCCGCCGACGCAGGAAGAGGTGTCAACACCACCTCTGAATAGCCTTCGGGCGCATTGTAGCGAAGCAAATCCTCATCCAATGCGCCGAAAAGCGTCAAGGGGACCTCGCTGCCCCGGATCAAGTGCTCTCCCAACGGGAATAACCGGATGGTGCCCCTGGGCAGATCGGTGGCGACCGCATCGCTGATGATGATGGGGTAGGCTTGGCTCTTGGTCATGAGTTCCAGCCGGTTGACGACGTTGACCGCAGGACCGATCGCCGTAAAGGCCTGCCGCCCGCCCGTGCCGATATTGCCGAACGCCAATACTCCTTTGTGGATACCCAGGCCCGCACTCATCGGTTCCTCTCCGATATCCGCCAGGTTCTCGTTCACATCGTACAGACGCCGCCGGAACTCCGCCGCCGCAGAAATGGCCGCTGTCGCCGCATCTGCGGGGTTCGGCGCGCGGAAAATGGCGAGTACCGCGTCGCCCGGATAGCTCAGGATTTCGCCTTTATAGCTCTGTACCGCACCGGCCGCGCATTCCAGGAACCCGTTCAACAGGGCCAGGTAGCGCTCCATGCCCAGCCGCTCGATCCGGCCGGTGGAATCGCGCAGGTCAGCGTTCCATACAACGGCGCCGATGCTTTCATAGTCACCGCGCCTGATTTGGCCGGAAAGCACCTGCCGCCCGGCGGTCTCTCCCAAATAGGTTCTGGCAACGTTCCGGGCAATCTGTTCCCGGATCGCCAGCTTGCAGGCGACCGCGAGCCGGCGCACCAAGTGCTGCAGTGCCTCGATATGCAGATCGGCAAAGCCGCCGGGACGGTCCGTGAGCCAGGACGTCGCGATGCCATCCGGCCGATTGCCAGAGAACGCAATTTCCCGGCTATCGAAGGGGACGATCATCGCGAAATAGTCGGTCGCCCCCTCCGCCACCAGGTCTTCGAGTATGGGGAAGTCCACCAGCCTCGCCTCCCCGGCGAGCGGTCGCCGGAGATATTGAATACGGTTCTCGATCATGAAGGCAAAAGGGCTGCGGGTCCAGGTCTGGTTCAAAGCCATTCCGTGGGCGAATTCCTGCACAGCCACACCGTCGTCGCGTTGCCACATGACGCTGACAGACTCGAAGGACGGGTGCAGGGTCCGATAGGTGACATGCACCCGATTGAGGGGCACACCGTTCGCCAGGCCGCGCTTGGCGGCGCCCTGCACGAGTTCCGGCATGTCGGTGCCGTTCAGGGCCGCCCGCATGATCCAATCCGCGGCCGCTTTCTGTAAGGTTCCGTCTGTCATTCCGCAGGCGTCCTCGCTGGCTGGTTTGTACGGCGGACCATTCTGCGCAATCCTCCGGCCGCCGACCCGGCATCGGCGCCGATCGCTACCAGGGCTGGTACGACCAGCAGCACCAGGAATGTTGCCAAGCCTAAGCCGAACACGATGGTGATGGCCATGGGGATGAGAAACTGTGCCTGCACACTGGTCTCGAACATCAGAGGGGTCAGCCCGCCGATGGTGGTGAGGGAGGTCAGCAGCACCGCCCGCAAGCGCTCGCAGGTACCCTGCTCGATGGCCTCCAGCAAATTGCAAATTTCTTGACGCCGTCTATCAATTGTCGATATTAACACGATGGAATCGTTAACCAATATGCCCGAAAGCCCGAGCATACCTACCATCGACAAAAACGTAAGATCATATCCCATCAGCCAATGACCAAAGCCGACCCCGATCATGCCGAAGGGAATGATCGACATGACCGCGAACGGCAGCCAATAACTGCCAAATACCCAGGCGAGGATAATATAGATCAGCGCTAGCCCGATGACCGCGCCGATTTTCATGTCGCCCATGGTTTGCGCCTGTTCCTCCGCCTTGCCGGCATAACGGACATTCAAGCCGTGCTTTTGCGCAACGGCATGGATATCGGCGTCGAGCGCATCCAGCACCTCCCCGCCACTCACGACGTTCTCGTCCACCTCGCCGGTGATGGCGACCTCCCGGAAGCCATTTTCGCGGCGGATAGCGGAAAAGCCGCGCGCATTCTCCATGGTGACGATTTCACCTAACGGCGCTTGCACGCCCGTCGAGCCGCGCAGATAAAGGTCTTCCAGCGCCATGCGACCCAGCGCATCCTCATCCAGGCGCACGATGATCTCCACCTCTTCGTCGCCGCGCGCGAACTTCTTCGCGGTGGCCCCCTTGAAGGCATCGCGTACCTGGCGGCCGACGGAGTCGGTGGTAAAGCCCATGGCGCGCCCCTGCGGCGTCATCTTCAGGATAATTTCTTCCTTGCCGTACTGCAGGTTATCCTCCAATTCCGAAGTTCCGGGGATAGACTTGACCAGGGCCAGCACCTCCTCGGCCGCCTGTTTCAGAACATCGGTCGAACCGCCGAACAGCCGGATGTCGATCTCCCGTCCCGGTGGGCCACCCTGGGCGGGGGTGACGCTCAGACTTTCGATGCCGGCGATAGCCGGGATGCGGGCGCGCCAAGCCTTGACGAATTCCGGCGTGCGGATAGCCCGGGTCTCCGAAGGCGTCAATTCCAGGAAAATAGCGCCGTAGCTGTCGCCTCGGCTAAGCCCGCTCGGGCCCGTGGCGCCCAGTTGCTGCCCCACCACCGCAACCGTGATATCGATCAAGGGATCGCCCGGCGAGATGTCTCCCTCGGCCGCATAGGCCGCGGTTTCAACGCGGCTAAGTGTTTCCTGCATGAAGTCGCGGTCATGGCCGGCGACGAGTTTGACATTGGCGAAGACCGTGTCGACCTCGGGCGTCGGGAAAAACGTAAAGCCGACCCGGCCGCCGGCGATCAGGCCAATCGAAAGACACAACAGCGCCAAGACGCTCGCGATGGTCGAATAGCGCCGCCGCAGCCCCAGCCGGACCAGGCGGCGGAAAGGCCCGTCGCGAAAAGCATCGAAGCGGCGATTGAAGCCCGCGCGCACGCGCAACATCTTCTCCGGGTCGCCCCGCAACGCATGTTTCAGATGCCCCGGCAGCACGAAAAAGCATTCGATCATCGAACACAGCAAGGCGGCCACGACCACCAACGGGATGGCGCGGATGATCGTTCCGATAATGTCGCCCACCACGAACATGGGCAAAAACGCAGCGATCGTCGTCAGGATAGAGGCCGTGACCGGCGCCGCCATGCGCTGTGCGCCGAGAATGGCGGCCTCGGTTCCGGCAAGGCCGCGGCGGCGCTGCATTTCCGCATGCTCGCCGACAACGATGGCGTCATCGACGACGATGCCGAGAACGAGGATCATGCCGAACAGGCTGATCATATTGATGCTCTGGCCCGTCAGCAGCATGAGGCCCATCGCTCCCGCGAGCGCGGTCGGAATCCCTACGGCCACCCAAAACGCGACGTTGAAGTTCAAAAAAATCACCAGCACCAACAGCACGATGATCAAGCCGCCGATACCGTTGTTGACCAGCAGGGCGATGCGGTTTTCGATCAGGCTTGCCGCCTCGCTATAGACGGTCAGACTGAGACCGGGAGGCAGCGTCGGCCGCATCTCTTCAACCGCATCATCCAGGATGGCCGCGGTTTCGAGCGCATCCGCGGTTGTCGCGCGCTGGACGTGCAGCTCGATCCCCCGCTGGCCCTGGACCCATACCGTGTTGTCTTCCGAGCGGAACGCATCGCTGACGGTGGCGATATCCTTCAACAGCACCCTCTCGCCATTGGCCCGCGCTATAATCTCGATCTCGCCCGCCTCCGCCGCGGTCGCAATTTCGCCCAGCGAGCGGATCTGGCGCTCGATCGCGGTCGGGGTGTCGCCGGACGGCAGATCTTGAGTCGATCGTTCGATCTGCTGTGCGATATCGCCGACGGTCAGGTCCAGTTCGCGCAGGAACTCCGGCGGAACATCGACGATGATTTCTTCGTCGCGGCTGCCGGAAAATTCCACCTTGTCGATCCCGCGCCGGATCAGCTCATCGCGAATTTGCTTTGCGGTCTGTTTCAGCGTTGCCTCATCGACGGAACCCGTCAGCATCAGGCGGGCGATGCTGTCATAGCGGACGATCCGCTGAATCTCGGGCTCTTCCGCGTCCTTTGGCAAGGTGGTGACCTGGTCGACCGCGGTCTCGACATCGGCCAGCGCCGCTTGCATGTCCGTTCCCCGGTGGAATTCCACCAGAACGGTGGCCACGCCTTCCCTTGAGGTGGAGATGACTTTCTTCACACCGTCGAGGAACCGCACTTCCCGATCGATGGGCTCGATAATGTTCGCGTCCACATCGGCTGCGCTGGCGCCGGTCCAGGGGACGCTGATTATCACCATGTCGATGCCGAAGTCCGGAAAAAACTGCGTGTTCATCCGGCTGAGGCCGACATAGCCGGCCAAGAACATGATCAGCATGACCAGATTGGCCGCTGTACGGTGCCGGACGAAGAACCCGAGCATCCCCTCGCGACGGCTCGCGGGCTGCGGATCCGCCATTCAGGACGCCTCGCCTGCGATTTTGACGCGAGTACCATCCTCGACGCCGGGAATTGGCGTGACCAAAATTTGCGCATCTTGGCCGAATTCGCCGCGCACCAGAACGTCCTGCCCGATCCGCTGGACCAGCGATGCCTTCCGGGCGATCAGGTGGCCATTGTCGATGATGTAGACAAAGCCGTTTCGCCAAGCCAATTCCGGCAGGCGGATCACATCGTCAAAGCGCGGGCCCTTCATGCGCACCTCGACGAACGCGCCGGGCCGGAGTGTGCCCTTCCCGTCCCCGGCCTCCAACTCCGCGAACAGCGCGACGCCCCCGCTCGCCGCGTCGATTTCCGGTGCGATGCGAGTGATCGTGCCGGCAAAACGCTGCGGCGCGCCCTGGATCTGCCAAATCACCTCGACCGCGCGGCCGATTAGTTCGCCGCCAGCGATCAATTCGCCGAAACGCTTGGTGCCGACATGGAACTGCACATCCATGCGCGTTGTGTCGATGATCCGGGCGATCCGGTCGGCCTCTGTGACTTGCTTGCCCAGTTCGACGCCGATATCCGCCAGGTAGCCCGCAAAAGGCGCGGTGGATTTGGTATTCGCGAGGTCGCGCTCTGCGCGCTCAACCCGAACCTTCAGACGGGCCACGACCGCCTGTTGGCGGTCGTGGGTCGCTTGCCACTTCTTGATGCTGAATTTGCGCTGAACCACGCTCTCGATCGCGTTCAGCAGCGCCAGTTGCGCATCGTCATAGGCCTTGCCAGAGACCGCGCCGCGCTTTTCCAAGTTCGCAAACCGATCCGCATCCCGCTGGCGCAGCATTTGCTGGGTCTGTTCGCGCTCCAGCATGGCCTCGGCGGTTTCCAGGTCGGTCTCCAACTCGGCGGCACGAGCCTCGGCCTCTGCCAACTCGGCCTGCGCCTCCGCCAGCGCGGCCTCATATTCGAACGGGTCGATGGCGGCCAACAATGCGCCGGCCCCGACATAGGCGCCGGCCTTGTAGTTCCCACCAACCTTTGCGATTTGCCCTGAAACCAAAGGCCGGAGCTCGACTTCCCGCCGAGCCTTGACTTGGCCATAGAATACCAGGGTAGGACGCACGGTCGATGGAGAGGCCTCTGCCGCGCGGACGCTCCAAACCTTCTCTTCGGCCGGAACCGGCGCAAGCTGCGGCTTCGTCGCGATTAGCGCGGCCATGCCGGTAACACCGCCTGCCAAAATCAACGCAGGCAGCACACCCAAGGTTAACCGCCGACTTATACTCCGCGACGCCATTGCGGTTTCCTTGGTATGAAAGGCGAATATACCCGCATATAGGGGGTGCAGGGATCAGGTCAATGCCTAGTCCTCCACGCATCAACTATTCAAGTGCAGTTCTATGGGTAATTATTTAACTTGTCTTCGTACCATATCCCCCGCCACCTGGCGTGCGCATGGTGATCGTCCGGCCTTTGGTCAGCAGATGATCGGCACGCGCGTCCGCGGGTTTTCCATCCACCAGCACCTGCCCGACCGCGCCGGCTCCGCCGCCCTCCAGGCCCATGGCCGGGTATTTCAGCCGTTCCGCCATGAAGATGATGCCGATGGGCGTGTCGCTTTCGGTCTCGAACACCACCTCCTGCCCCTCCCCGCCCGGGTGCTTGCCCGTGCCGCCGGAGCCTTCGCGCAGGCTCTTGGAGTGTACGAACAGCGGCGTGTTCCGCTCCACCAGTTCGACCGGCACGTTGGAGATGTTCGAAGGCCAGGAATAGCAGCTTTCGCCGGCCTTGCCCGGCAGCGCGCCCATGCCGCCGTTGAAGAACAGCGTGTTGGCGTAGGTACGCCCGCGCTTGTCCACGCCGGTCTGAATGATTGACCAGAGCGGCGAGCCGCAGGCGGCTATGATCTTGTCCGGCAGCACGGGTGCCAGCGCCTGAAAGATCAGGGCCGGGATATAGTGGCCGGTCGCCATGCGTCCCCCGACCGATACCGGATAAGTGGGGTTCACGATGGTGCCTTTGGGCGCGAACACCTCCATGCAGCGGAAGATACCGTCATTGTTGGGCACGTCCGGCAACAGGGCGCATTTGAGGGCGTAGGACGCCATGGCGAACGTATAGTTCATGGTGCAATTGATGGCGCGCGGGATCTGCGCACTGGTGCCGGTCAGGTCGATCTTCATCCGGTCGCCCTCCACCGTGATGGCGCACTGGAAGTGCAACGGATGCTCAAAGCCGTCGGTATCGAACGCTGCCTCGTAGCGACCGTCCGGCACCTCGGCCATGGCTGCCCGCATGGCGCGTTCGCTGCGCCCTTGGATCTCTGCGCCAAAGGCGGTGAGATCCGGCAGGGCGTACTCGTCCATCAGCGCGGCGACGCGGGCTTCGATCAGGGTCAGGCCCGTGAGCTGGGCCCAGAGATCGCCTTCCGTCTGGTCCGGTGTGCGTACCTGAGCGCGCAAAAGCTTGATCAGCGTCCGGTCGGCCTCGCCCCGGTCGAGCAGTTTCATGGCCGGGATCTGGAAGCCTTCCTCGAACAGTTCCTTGGCCACGACCGAGCGCACCTTGCCGCCGATGTCCGGCGCGTGTGCGGTGGAGGCGGCAAAGGCGGCGAGCCTGCCGTCTCGAAAGATCGGTTTGGCGACGGTAATGTCGTTCAAGTGACCGGTGCCGACCCAGGGATCGTTGCAGATGTAGACATCGCCGGGACGCATGTTCTCCGCACCGATGGTTTGGAGGAAATGCTGGACGGTGACCGGCAGGCAGGCATTGAAGCTGGGGATGCTCTCGGTGTTTTGTACGAGGCTATGGCCGACAGCGTCGGTGACGACGCAGGCGAAATCGTTGGATTCGTTCACCAAGGTCGAAAAGCTGGTGCGCTGGATGGTCTTTGCGGCCTCGTCGGCAGCAGAAATCATGCGCCGCCAGATGACCTCCAGCGTAACAGCATCAAAGGGGCCGATGGTGGTCATGGTCGAACTCTTCAATATCCGGTCGATCAGCGGGGCTCTTGTTGCGCAACGAAAAATTTGGGCGCTGCGAGCGTGATCCTAGGCCGTGTGGACGGATTTGAGCAAGACGAAGGCGGCTGCCGGGGCGACGATGGATCGGAAGTTTCTGGCGGTCTTTTCGCACCGTAAGGCGACGCGCTTGAAGCGTTTGAGCTTGCCCATCATCTGTTCGATGCGGGCGCGTCCCCGGTAGAGTGCTCGTGCGAAGCGGGCTGGGATGGTCTTTCGGTTCGACCGGTGCGGGATGACCGGCACGGCCCCGCGCTCACGCGCCATGGCCCGATTTGCGTCGCTGTCATAGCCTTTGTCGGCAACGACGGCGCGGGGCGCCTGATCCGGCCCTGCGTCGATCAGGGCCTCGAACATAGGGCTGTCGGCAGCTTCGCCGCCGGTCAGTTCGAATGCGATTGGCAGCCCGTCATGGTCTGTTTTCAGGTGGATTTTTGTGCCGAAACCGCCGCGTGAGCGCCCGAGCGCCTGCTCCGCTTGCCCCCTTTTGCGCCGGCGGCGGACACATGGGCACGGATCACGGTTGAGTCGAACATCTGCACCAGATGCGCCGTTCCGCTGAGCCCCGCCAGCATGGCGAAGAAGTCTTCGAACACGCCTGCCTTGCCGAGCCGGTCACGGTTGGCGCAGTTACCTGGTTCAACGCAGGCTCAGGCACGGAAGTCTCTGTCATGCCGGGTATCATGCTGAACACACAGAACAACGCTACCGACTATCAGACCGGCACAGAATTCCATGTTGATTTCACGGCCAATCAGTTTCTCTCCGAGACCTTTGCCCTGGGCCTGCGAGGCTATTATTACCGCCAGTTGACCGGCGACAGCGGCTCCGGCGCAAAACTAGGGTCTTTCAGAGCCAAGTCGTTCGGCATGGGGCCGGGCTTTGTGTGGGTGCCGCCGATCGGTGGCGGCAAACTGACGATACCGGCCAAGTGGACGCACGATTTCAGCGCCGATAATCGCTTCGAAAGCGACTATGTCACCCTGACCGGCGCCTGGAAGTTTTGACCGTCGCCACAGCCCGCTTTCTACTGCCGGCAAGCTTGTTATGCTGCATGGATGTTCTGCTGCCGGAACCTTCCGCGCCGCCGGTCTCAGCCCCGCCACGATAAGCCCAAGAAGAACCGACCGATGCCCATCATCGCCGCCGAAAACCTCCGCGCCGCCGTCCGAGCCATGTGCAAGGCCGCGGGCTCCACCGACTACGAGGCCGACCTGGTTGCCGAAAACCTGGTCATGGCCAACCTCTCCGGCCACGATTCCCACGGCGTCGGCATGCTGGCCAACTATTTCGACGGCATCCATTCGGGCGCGCTGAAGGTGAACCAGCACGCCGAAATCGCGCGGGACGAGGGCGCCGTCATCGTGGTCGACGGCAACGCGGGCTTCGGCCAGGTCATCGGCAAGGAAGCGTTCGACATCGCCATCGAGCGAGCGCGCCGGCACGGCATCTGCGTCATGGCGATCCGCAACAGCTACCATCTCTGCCGCATCGGCGCCTGGGCGGAACAGTGCGCGGCGGCGGGCATGGTCTCGACCCACCACACCAACGTCATCGGCCACGGGGCCATCGTCGCCCCCTTCCGCGGTTCGGACGGCCGCTATGTCACCAATCCCTACACCGCCGTCATGCCCGCGACCGAGAACAACCCGCCAACCCTGCTGGACTTCGCCACCAGCTTCGTCGCGGCGGGCAAGATCCGCGTCGCCCGCAACAAGGGCGTCGAAGCACCAGAGGGCGCGCTGATCGACCATACCGGCAAGCCGACCCGCGACCCGAACGTGCTCTATACCGAGCCGAAAGGCGCGCTCACCAGCTTTGGCGCGCACAAGGGCTATGGCATGGCGCTGATCAACGAGATGTTCGCGGGCGTGCTGTCGGGTGGCGGCACCTGCCGGCCGGAAAACCAGCGCAATCCGCTTGCGACCATCAACTGCATGCTGTCGGTGGTGATCGATCCGGGCCGCCTGGTCGACCGCGCCTTTTTCAATTCCGAGGTCGACAAGACGCTGGCGCATGTCAAGGCCTCGCCGCCCGCCAACCCGGCGGAGCCCGTGCTGGTGCCGGGCGACCCGGAGCGCGCCACCCGCATCGAACGCGGCGAAAAAGGCATCGACGTGGACGCCGAGACCTGGAGCCAGATAAAGGCCGGCGCGGCCCTGTTCCGCCTTCCCGGCGAGGAAATGGACCGGATCGCCGGGGTGGCTTAGAGCGGCCCCGAAAGCGATTAAATGAGATGGCGGGCTAAAGAGCTGGTGTGTTCAGCGGCATGCCATACCCGCCAGACACCAAAGATTTTCGAGAGATTGATCTGAATCATAAAGGCCCTCGTATTCCTTTTGTCTGCAATGCGGAGGGAAAGATGAACTGGTTTTCGGTTGTAATGAATTCCGACCTTAATCCTTTGCGGGATTTAGCGCCGGCGCGTCGTTTTCAGGTAATGACCATGCTTTCATTGATGTGGACAACGATCTTTTGTATGGGTGCTGGAGCATGGTTTTACTATGGCGAGTTGATGGTTTTCCACATGCTGCTAGCGGCTGGTACTCTGGTGACTGGCGCGACTTTCGAAACGTCCCGGCAGCAAAGTTCTGCCGCCCGATTGACCTATCGCGACTACCCTGAGCGGGACGGGACGGCGCGTTATGACGATATTTGGGGTGCCTGACACCCCCGGCTTTCCGACGATATAAATGATCCCTCTGCCGACAATGGGCAGAGGGATTTGTGTTTAGCGTGTGCCGCCGGGCAGCAGGTGCGCCAGGGCCAGCGCCATGACCTCGGCGCTCTCGACCATGTCCTGGATGCCGACGAACTCGTCCGGCTGGTGGGCCAGATCCAGAATGCCCGGCCCATAGGCGATGCAGTCGCGCAGGTGGCCGATACGGGCAATGTGCTTCTGGTCATAGGTGCCGGGCGAGACCACAAACTCCGCCTGCTTGCCCAACACGCTCTCAATGCCGCGGGCGACCGCCTGCACCACCGCCGCGTCCTCCGCCGTCTGGGTCGGGATAACTTCGAATATATCGCGCAGGCCGTAGCGAAAATCGGGCCGCTCCGCCGTCAGCCGGTCGAGCAGCGCCCGCATCTCGCCCTTCACGTCGGCGAGCTTCTCCTCGATCAGGAAGCGGCGGTCGATCACCATGCGCGCCCGGTCCGGCACCACCGGCGCGGGCAGGCCGTCATAGGAGTTGTCCTCCGGCGGGCCGCCATGCAGGGAGTTGATGTTGAGGGTCGAGGAACGCGCGCCCTCCGGCACCACGGGCATCTCCGTTGGCGCGCGGCCAGCGCCGGGAACAGGTCTGCCTCGAACGCCTGCAGCACCGCGCCCATGTGCCGGATCGCGTTGTCGCCGAGGAACGGCATGGAGCCGTGGGCGATATGGCCGTGGGTCTCGATCTCCGCCCACCAGACGCCGCGATGGCCGAGGCAGATGCGATCCTTGTTCAGCGGCTCCGGGATGATGACGTGATCGACGCGCGGCTTGGAGAACAGGCCCATCGGGCCAGATGAGCGACGCCGCCATAGCCGCCCGATTCCTCGTCCGCCGTGCCGGAGATCTCGATGGCGCCCGGGAAATCCGGCCAGGCCTCGATGAGGGCTTCGGCGGCGATGACGCTGGCCGCCAGTCCGCCCTTCATGTCGCAGGCGCCGCGGCCGTAGAGCTTGCCGTCGCGGACTTCGGCCGCGAACGGTTCGACCGTCCAGCCGTGCCCGACCTCCACCACGTCGATATGCGAGTTGAAATGCACGCAAGCGCCGGGCTTGCGCCCTCCCGCCGGGCGACCACGTTCCAGCGGGGGTAGCGGTCGCAGTCGCCGGGTGCGCCCTCGCCGCGGATATACTGCACGTCAAAGCCGCGCCTCCGGAGCCGCTCGCCCAGCACCTCACAGGCGAGCCGGTACTCCGCCCCCGGCGGATTGAGCGACGGTATCCGGATCAGTGCCTGGGCAAAGGCGACGAAGGTTTTGTTCTTTGCCGCGCCGAACGCGCGCGCGGAGGGTGTCGAGGGAAGGTATAGTCATCCCACCCTCAATAAACCACAAATACCCTTCGGGACATGAAGCTTGCACATGCGGTTTATGGTCCGTTTGTGGTGGGCGGCGATCCGATGGAAAATTGAAACACTATTGGCAATTCTGTTTCAGAGATAAAACAAGCTTTTAGCTATTTTGATTATTCTTGTCGTCTTCCGCTTTGTGAGGAAACAGCCGCAAAAAGCTAAGGCCTTGATCCATTTGTGATATTTCGTCGATTAACAATAGAATGAGATCGTCATCCACGCGAGATAAGAAAGCAAGTCGCCTCATTATGGTTTCCCCATAAAGCTGTCTCTTTTTATAGTCCCGGTATATAAAGGCGCACGCTGCTACAAACGCAGCTAGGGTAGTTTGGGCGACAGTAATCTGCACAATATCTATTTCGTTTTTTATAAATGTTGAAAACACAGGAAATGCTATTATTATTGCCAACCCGATAAGCGAAAGCCAGTAGAGAATCTTATTTATTATGCTGTAGCTTCGTGTTTTGATATACAAGTCGTAAGATAATTCATAGCGACGGTTTGCATCTTCGTCATTTTTATCAGAATTCGGCTCTTTGCTGCATAAGAAAGAGCAAATATCGTCCACTAATTTCGTTAAGAGGCTTCTCCCGTTGGCTTCGGCGGCACAAAATGTGGTGATCTGCGCTTGCGTCGCGAGGTGCGTTCGCTTAATGTTCTCGCATGCCGAGCCGCTGGAAACATCAGCCGCCCGCTCTCCCGCGCCCAGTTCGAGGCGCGATTTCCGGATAATGCGGCCTGCGCCGACTATCTGGCGCGTCGCCGGTGGCCGGAGGGCTTTGTCTGCCCGGGCTGTGGCGTCACGAAGGGATGGCTGCTGAAGACCAAGGCGTTCACCTGGGAGTGCGCGGCCTGCCGGCGGCAGACGTCCGTGACCGCAGGCACGGTCATGCACGGCAGCCATCTGCCGCTGAAGACCTGGTTCACGGCGATCCATATCGTAACCAGCCACTCCAACGGGATCTCCGCCCTGCAACTGCAGGCCCAACTGGGCCTGGGCAGCTACAAGAGCGCCTGGCTGCTCCTGACGAAGCTCCGCCGCGCCATGGTCGATCCCGAGCGAAGCCTTCTCGAGGACGTCGTCGAAGTTGACGAGACCGAGATCGCCTTGCGCCATAAGGACGACCCGCCCGCTGGCGGTCAAGGCCGCAGCTCGCAGGGCAAGATGCTCGTTGCCGGCGCGGTGGAGCTCTCACCCCGAAGGCAAGCCGCGCCGCATTCGTCTCGCGCCGATCGCCGACTTCTCCGGCGCCACGCTCAAGCCCTTCGTCGTCGCGGTCGCCGCCGCCGGTGCCCGCGTCGTCACTTCGGACGGATGGTCCGGCTCCAATGGCCTGCCCGACCATGTGCACGAGCCGAAAGTCGTCGGCAAGATGGCCGCCCACATCATCCTGCGCTGGACCCATCGCGTCTTTTCAAACCTCAAGAGATGGGCGCTCGGGACCTACCATGGCCTCCCCATGGCCTCCGTCGCCAGCACTTCAGGCGTTACCTCGACGAGTTCGTCTTTAGGGTGGAACCGTCGCCGCCACACAGCCGTGGCGTTCGATACCCTGCTCGGCCTCGGAGCCCGCCTCGCGCCAGCAACCGCCCGCGACTTCGTCGAGCAGCGCGTCTGAGAGTACCAGATCACGGCGCCACACCCGCCGGAATGCGAGATCGCCGTCGCCTGTCCGCGGTGCATCCAACCGTCTCGAGCCGCTGCCTACGTCGATCAGAATTGCTCAGAGCCCTGCATGCACCAGGAAGCCATCACCCGCGCCGCCATCCGAAACATCAACATCTCGCAGCGCCGGAACGAAAGGGAG
>CAWEBB010000016.1:0-73777 GCA_963807085.1 uncultured Alphaproteobacteria bacterium | reverse complement strand
TCCAGCGACCGCCGAAAACGTCTCGGACGTCGTCGAAACCGCCCTCGAGCGATCCCAAAGCCAGGCGTGAGAGAGCCAAGCCCGGGGGCGCGAAGCCCGGCCACAATGGCCAACACCGCCGTTTGGCGGACAATCCCGACCGCCTCATCGATCATCGCCCCGTTTACTGCCCGCGTTGCGGGGATCCCATCACCCCGGACATGGCAGCGGAGGTCGTCGGCGAATACGACCGCATCGATTTACCGCCGATCCGTCCGCACGTGGAGCGTCACCTCCGTTTGGCCTGCACCTGTCCTGGATGCGGCGCACGGGTGAAGGCGCCGGTGCCGGCAGCGGCGACCGGCTCGCCCTTCGGGCCGGCCATTGCGGCAATAGCCTTCTATTTCAAGCATCTTCAGCATGTTGGCTATCAGCGTCTGGAGACGTTGTTTGCCGATGTGTTCGGGCTTGCGATTAGCCAAGGCGCATTGTGCAACCTGCTCCAGCGCGGCGGCGCGCGCTTCGAGGCAGCGAAAGCCGATATCATCGCCCGGTTACGTCGAGGCTCAAGCCGTCGCCAGCGACGAAACCGGCGTGCGGGTCGAGGGTGTCAGGCGCCCAGCACTGGGTGTTCCGCTCGCCCTGACGTCGTTGTGCATGAGATCGCATTCAGCCGTGGCGCGGGCGTCGTCCGCGACGTCATGGGCGGTCACCGTCCAGCCTACTGGACCTCGGATCGCTATTCAGTGCGCAACAGGGCCATGGCAGCGCATCAGACCTGTTGGCGCACCTCGCCCGCGATGCCGCCTGGGTGCTGGAGATGGGTTCCGAGCGTATCGGGCTCGCTCTTGAAATTCTGGTTCAACGACGTCTTTGCCCTGGCTCGCGCAGACCTAGCCGCCTCTACCCTCAAACGAAAACGGCACAACCTGGAGCGGCGCATCGATGCCATCGTGCATTCAGACCAGCGACTGCGAGGTGACCCGCAAGGTTCTGCGCAAGATCGCCAACGCCCGCGATCAATTGCTGACATTCCTGGACGCCCCCGACGGCCTGGTCGATGCGACCAACAACGCCTGCGAGCCGAGCCTGCGTCCGGCGGTGATCAACCGGAAAGTCACAAATGGCTTCCGCTCGGTTTGGGGAGCCAGGGCCGATGCCGCGCTGCGGTCCACCGTCGACACGGGCCGCCTCGAAGGCCGCAATCCGTTCGACACCATCGGCCAAACCCTCGCTGCACGCTAACCTGACGATCCCGATGGGGGTGGGTAATTACAGGCGAACACATGCTCGACCCTGGCGCGGACCGCTGCCTTCCTGGCGTTGGCACGCGCCGTCCGCTTTGGCATCGGTTTGCCGCGGGGCTTCTTGCGATGGATCTGGCTGACCTTGCCGTATCGCTCCAGGTAATTCTCGTTGGCCTGGCTGCGGTAGGCCGTGTCGGCCCAGACGGACCCAGCCGTATTATTCGGATCGATCAGCCCCTCACGCAGACGGGCGCCGTCATGCGCCGCCGCGTCGGTTACCGTCTGACGGCGGACAATGCCATGACGGCGGTCAATGGAGACGTGGGACTTGTAACCGAACGTCGGGATCGCGATGTCCACGGGCTTGCTGCCGTCTTCTGCCGGCTTGGCCTTGGTGAACTTGACCGTTCAGCGAGCCTGTGTGTCCTTCTGCGCGGCCTTGGCGGGCTGGTCCGGCCAGATTTCTGTAGCAGCCTTGCCCTCTTTGATCTGGGCTTTCTCGTCCTCGGTGTTGCGCTGCCGCGGTGCGGCCACCAGCGTTGCATCGACGATCTGTCCACTCATCGGCAGATAACCAGCCGCCGTGATCGCCCGGTTCAGCCGCTCGAACAGGGTGTCGAAGGCGTTGGCTTTGATCAGAGTCTCCCGGAAGTCCGATAGCGTGTTGGCATCCGGTACCTTGTCGCCGGGGCCGAGGCCACAGAACCGCATCCAGCTGAGCCGGTCGCGCAGCAGATACTCGGTCTGGTCCAGCGATAGCCCATGCATCGTCTGCAAAGCCAGCATTCGGAACTTCAGGATCAGATCGAAGCCGGGATGACCGCCCTTGGCCGGATTGCGCTCACCAAGCGCGGCAATGAGGTCGGCGCGGAACATCTCAAAATCGACCGTCGCCGACAGCTTTTCCAACGGATCGCCATGGCCGGACAACTCCTGCAGCCGATGATCCACATCCCAAAAACCCGGTTGCCGAGCCATCACATCACTCCTCGTGCCGATGGCTCTATCGAGCCACAAAATTCGCCCAAGCGATAAGTTTCCGGAGGTGTCCATGTTTGGTACATCCATCAGACCCATTTGCTCGCTTCAAGAGTTGCAATCAAATTGGACACCACCGCATTCCCGCTGGTCGGTTCATCGAGTCACTAATTTCGCTCCAACGCGATGTTTTGGGAGGTGTCAAGGTTAGCGCTAACAAGCGCGCGAGAATTAGGTTGCATTTATCCAATTGCAACAATACGCTCACTTAATCGTCCCCAATGAGCGATTATTGTAAGTTGAGGAAGCGCCCATGTTATTGTCCAAATATTTTGGGAATACAAGGGCCTATCGCTCTTCTCAGTACTCACCTTTGCTTATTGTCCCTGCCGCCGGTTTAATTTTGCTCTCGGCGGCAAATTTTGCTGACGCGAAGCCCGACAAGTGCACGACGAAAACAAATTCCCAAGCACAAACAGTGCAATCGTGCACAGGCAATCAGTCCGCCGGTATTCGCTCGGGCACAGACTTTGCCACAAGCTCGCTCCTTGCAGACGTTGGCAGCCTCACCAGTCTTATTGGCCCGGCCCAAAGCGCGGTTGGCATTTACCATGTCATATCGGGCCAAGGGACCAAGAACGCCGAGTTCAATTTTCTGCAAAACCCGAACCCTTGGGGAACGATTAGCACCACGACGGCGCATGGAGCCTTGATCACCAGCCAGGGCGGCAAGGGCGGCGACGGGAGCAACGGGGGGGCTGGAAGTTCCGGGGGCAGTATCGGTCCAATCACGCTGCGCACGGCAGGCAGCATCAGCGTGGACGGCAATCCCTCAACATCGGCCATCCACGGCGAGATCATCACGATTACCGGCGGCGGCGGCGGTAAAGGCAGCAGCAATATTTTTTACAGTGGCGGCAATGGCGGCGGCGGCGGCACGACGAACGGGGCGTATATCGGCGGGAATGGACAGATCTGGACCCATTGGGGATCCGGTGGCGGTGGACAGGGGAGCGCTGTCAGCATCATCCAAAAGGGTGGCAATGGCGGCGGCGGCGGGGAGAACTACGCTTACAGCGGCGCCACAGGCGGCAAAGGCGGCGCGGTCAACGGATTCCTGACCGTAACACCGGACCGCGGTGACTGGACACTGATATCAGGCAATCTGAACAGCGGGCATGGGCTCCATATCCAGCAGTCGGGCGGTGCCGGCGGCACCGGCGGCAATGGCACGAAGCAGGGCGCGGCCGGCGCCGGCGCCGACGGCGGCTTTGCTCAAATCGGCGGTAATCCCTTTAACTGGACCATCAACACGTATGGAATGAACTCGCATGGCATCTTTTTCGAAGGCGCCGGCGGCAATGGCGGCACCGGCGGGTTGGGGGCTGCCGGGGATGGCGGCAAGGGCGGTGCTGGCGGCACCGGGGCGGCGGCTTATTTCCTGGTCGCCAAACAGGTAACGATCGGAACCGGCGCAACCTCAACACTCTCAACCGGCGATGGTTCTTCCGGGATTCTGGCTGTCAGCCAGGGAGGGCGGGGCGGCAATGGTGGTACCAGCAATACCAATACCGGCGGCACTGCCGGTACAGGCGGTACCGGCGGCATTCTTTCCGTCGAAAGCGCCAGCGGCGTCAGTCTCACAATTGCCACGCAAGGGAAAAACGCCCATGGCGCGGTGTTTGCCGCCCTCGGCGGCAATGGTGGGAACGGCGGGCCCGGGAAAGTGTTCGGGTCCGGCAGCAACGGCGGTCAGGCGGGGACCGGTGGCACAGTCGACCTGTCCGGCCTATGGGTTATCAATACGAAGGGGGACAGTTCGAATGCGCTGGCCGCCACCAGTGCGGGCGGTACGGGCGGGCAGGGAGCGGACGGTTCCTTCTTCGGATCGGGTGGCAATGGCGGCGGTTCTGGCCCTGGCGGTTCCGTAACGCTGAACGTCGCCGGGAACCTCGATACCCAAGGGGCCGAGTTGATAGGGATTATGGCCCAGAGTCTCGCAGGCAGGGGCGGTTCCGGGGGAACGACATCCAACAATTATGTCAGCTTTAATGCGTCCGGCGGCAGTGCCGGCAACGGCGGTCTGGTTGATGTCGCGAACAATGCCGGCGTTGTCACCACAGGCAACCAGTCCGTTGCCATTGTGGCGCAGAGCATCGGCGGCGGCGGCGGCCATGGCGGGCAAAATTTCGGAATTTTTTACTCGAAGGGCGGCAGCGGCAGCATTGGCGGCGCGGGCGGCACGGTTAATGTCACCAACAACGGCCATGTATCCACCTACGGAAACGATGCGCACGGCATCCAGGCGCAAAGCATTGGCGGCACCGGGGGCGATGGCGGTGCAGGCGCTAGTCTGATGGTGGCTTTGGGCGGAAATGGCAGTGCTACGTCACCCGGCGGCACGGTAACGGTGACCAACACAGCGACCATTGAAACCGGGCTCAACCCGTCCAGCAAGCAAGGCGCCGATCAGACCTGCGGCACCGGATGCTCGCACGGTATCATGGCTCAAAGTATCGGCGGCGGCGGCGGCAATGGCGGCAGCGCCACGGGCTGGTTCACGGTGGGCGCCAATGGCGGCGGCGGCGGCGATGGCGGTGCGGTCAAGGTGATAAACTCTGCCGTCGAAAGCGGTACCCATGCCCTGATCAATACCAAGCTGGAAGCATCCAGTGCGATCTATGCCCAGAGCGTCGGCGGTGGTGGCGGCTATGGCGGCGGCGGGATATCGGTTGGCGCGGGCGTTGCCGTCGCTGTCGGCGGCTCCGGCGCGAAGGGCGGCAACGGCAACAAGGTCGATGTGGTTGCCAGCCGGGGCGGCACGCTGTCCACGATTGGCGAGAAATCGCATGGCATCTTTGCCCAAAGCGTTGGCGGGGGCGGCGGTGTCGGCGGATTTGGCGTCAGTATTTCGGCAAGTGCATACCCAAGTGCAGCGGTATCCGTCGGTGGCACGGGCGGCCTGGGCGGGAACAGCGGCGCGGTAACCGTCACGACGGTGGACACGTCCTACACCGAATCCAAAGCGAATGAGATCACCACCAAAGGCACGGAGTCCCGCGGAATCTTCGCGCAGAGCGTGGGCGGTGGCGGCGGTGACGGCGGTTTCGCTATAGCGGTAACCGGCGGCGGTTCCTTCGCGAGCGGAGCCTTTTCGGTTGGTGGCAGCGGCGGCGCGGGCGGGAACAGCGCAGCGGTGTATGTCACCAGCGATGCGCTCATCACGACATCCGGTGAAAAGGCCCAAGGTATTCTGGGGCAAAGCGTCGGTGGCGGCGGCGGTAACGGCGCCATGTCGATTGCCGGTGCAGTCAACCTTGGTGGCGCTGGGATTGCCGTGTCGGTTGGCGGCAGCGGGGCTTCCGCCGGATCCGGCTCGTTCGTCAACATTGCAAACAACACCAAGATTGTGACGTCAGGCGCTCACGCTGACGGTATTTTGGCCCAAAGCGTGGGCGGCGGCGGCGGCAATGGCGGCCTGTCCATCGCTGGCTCAGTCGCTATTGGCGGTCCTGGGATAGCGGTATCGCTCGGGGGCACTGGCAGCGGCGGCGGCGCGGGCTCCGACGTGTACGTTGCAAACTCCAGCAACAGCAACATCATCACTTCCGGAGATGACGCAAACGCCGTGATCGCCCAAAGCCTCGGCGGCGGCGGCGGCAATGGCGGATTGAGCGTCGCAGGCACGATAACGGGCGGGAACTCCGGGGCGCTTTCGTTAAGCATTGGCCGTGCGGGCGGCGGCGGCGGTAATGCCGCATCGGCCGGCATTGCCAATGACGGCGCCATTGTCACGACCGGTTCCCGGGCAATAGGGCTGTTTGCCCAGAGCGTCGGCGGTGGCGGCGGCGCCGGCGGGATAAGCATCGCCGGAACGTTGTCCGGACCGGATGCCAAGTCCGTCAGTGTCGCTGTCGGCGGCAGTGGCGGCAGCGGCGGCACCGCCGCAGCGGTGAATGTGATCAACACGGGCGCCATCACCACCGGCTCCACCGACGATCAAGACAATGCGCACGGCATTTTTGCCCAAAGCGTCGGCGGCGGCGGTGGCAATGGCGGCTTCTCCGGCGCCATGACGCTCGGTGCGGGTGGCGAGTCGACAACCCTCAATGTGGCCATTTCGGTCGGCGGCAGCGGTGGATCCACTGGTGTCGGCGGCACCGTTGTCGCAGAGCACGACGGCGGCTCTAACGGGATTACGACGTTGAGCCCGCAGTCTCATGCCATTTTTGCCCAAAGCGTTGGCGGCACCGGCGGCAATGGCGGCAGCGGGTTTGCGGCTTCCGTCGAGGCCCTGGCGGCCGGCAACAGCTCTACGCTGAACGTGGTGATGGGGGTTGGCGGCAAGGGCGGCAACGGAAGCTCCGGCGGTAGCGTCGAGGCCCTGAATTCAAGCGGCTCTCTCGAGACATGGGGCGCAGCCTCCCACGGCATCTACGCCCACAGTATCGGCGGCAGCGGCGGCAGCGGCGGGTCGATGTGGACTTTGGCCTACAATATGAAGTGCGGGGTCAACTGCGACACGAGCGGCGGCTCCAACTACAATGTGGACATCGGCATCGGTGGCAAGGGCGGCACCGGCAGCCATGGCGGCGATGTCTTTGCCATCAACTATGGCAGCATCCACACACATGGCGACAGTTCGATTGGTGTCTATGCCTACAGCATCGGCGGAGGCGGTGGCGACGGCGGCGATGCAGCAGGCATTCCCGATGTGCCGCCACTAACGGACCGTGTCAGCACCTTTAAAGATTTGACCATCAACGTTGGCGGCACTGGAGGCACCTCCGGCAATGGCGGTGAGGTTACTGCGCTGCTCTGGGCTGGCGGCATTATTACGGAAGGCCTGAATTCGCCGGGCATCTATGCGCAAAGCGTGGGCGGCGGCGGCGGCCGGGGCGGTACGGGAACGGTGGGCGCAACCGGCAAGGTCGCCATCGGCGGCGGCGGCGGCGCGGCCGGCGATGGCGGTACGATCAGCGTCTACACGGACAACAGCGCGTCTATCGTCACAACCTCGGGCATCAACAAGACCGGCACCGGTTCACAGGATATCGATGGTTCCTACGGCATCTTCGCCCAAAGCGTCGGCGGTGGTGGCGGCCAGGCAGGCAACGCGGTGCTGTTCGGCGACCACGGCTATGGTGTCACCGATGTATCCATCGGCATTGGCTTTACCTTGGCTCTGCCTGGTGGAAACGCGGGTAACGGTGGTTTTGTTGGTGTCAACTCCAACGCCTCAACCACCACAACCTACGGCAGCAACGGCATTGGTATCTTCGCCCAAAGCGTCGGCGGCGGCGGCGGCGTGGCGGGCAATGTCGGCATCGGTGTGGGAACTGCTGTATCAACGGCCCTGGTCGGTTCCGTTGGCGGCGATGGCATCGGCGGACCGGTGAGTGTCACTTCAAACGGCAACGTCATTACCTTCGGCGACGGTGCGACCGGCATCTTTGCCCAGAGCGCTGGCGGCACAGCGGCTCTGACGAGCGCGGGTGCAGACGTGACGGTCGAGGTCAACAGCGGCTCGGTCGCGGTTTCCGGCACCGATGCCAGCGGCATCTTGGTTCAAAGCGTTCGCGTATCGAATGGCAATCCCGTCGGCGCGGGCAGCAGCCACGTAACCGTGGCGGCCGGTGCGTCTGTGCAAGGCGGCTTTGGCGGGAGTGTCCAGTCCGGCGCAGGCGTGGAATTTCTGGACGGCGTCGCCAATACGCTGATCAACAACGGCGCAATTACCTCGCTGGGCGGAACCGCTGTCGTTCATCAGGGCACAGGTACGCTGAGCCAGTCCGGCAACGGAACCTTAAGTGTCACCAATGCTGGTTTGATTGTCGGCGACTTCAATATGGCGGCAGGCAATAGCCGAGTTCATAACCTGCAAGGCGGCCGCATCTATCTTGGTACGTCAAGCAGGATCGGAGGCTCAAAAGGCGAATTTTTGAATAACGGCCGGTTAATTGTCTACAGAGAGGGGGACGTTGGAACCACAGCATTGAATACGAACCTGATCCAGGGGCCGAGCGGCACGCTTGCCTTCGACCTCAATCATGTGTCCGGGCCCGTCAAAGGCGTGCATGCCGACCTGCTGACCATCGGCGGCAGTGCCGACCTGGACGGAACCGTGATCGTCCACGTGCGTGATCCGGGTGCCGCGGGCATTGGCCGCCAGTCAATTACTCTTGTCGAGGCCACCGGCGGGTTGAGCGCCGGCCGCCTGACCGTCGGCCCCTCGGCGGTTGCCCAATACCGGCTCGACCGGCAGGCGGACCATATCGATCTGAGTTATGACGTCGACTTCGCCAATGCCTCGGCAACCCGGGAACTGAGCAGCAACCAGACCCAGATCGCCTCCCATGTGGCTGCGCTGCACGGGGCGGGCGGCGTGGGCTCCGGGCTGCTGTTCCTGGCCGAAGCCGCGGACGCGGCCGCCTATGGTCAGAGCCTGGATGGGTTGAGCCCGGCTCCCTATGGTGTCAGCGCCTCCGCATCCCTGATGTCGGGTATGCAGTTCGCCGACAGCCTGATGAGTTGCAAGGAGCGCAGTGGCGCGAACCGCTTCATCCGCGAGGCCGACTGCCTGCGGCTTGACGGCGGCGCCCGGCGCTATTCGCAGGATGCCACCGGCAACAGCGGCGGTTTCGACCTGAGTTGGGGAGGCATCGGCATCGGCGGACAGACCGAAGTCAGCGAGGGTTGGATAGTCGGCGCCGGTCTCGGCTACGACTTTGTGGACGGCGCGTCGGACGGCGATCTGTGGCGCAGCGACGGCAGCCAGTTCCAGGCCGGCGCGGTGGTCAAACGCCAGATCGGCCCAGCCCTCTTCGCGGTTTCGCTGGGGGGCGGCATCGGCTCGGCCGATATCGACCGCAACGTGTCGCCGGGCGTAACGGCGAAGGGCGAGCAGGACTTTTGGTTCGCCAGCAGCCAGTTGCGCGCCGCCTATGCCTTTGAGTTCACGGACTGGTATTTGAAGCCGATTGCCGACCTCAACCTGAGCTTTGTCGATACCGGCAGCGTTACCGAAACCGGCGCGGGTGCAGCGAACCTTCGGGTGAACGGCAGCGAGGATTTCTACGCGGCCTTCCGACCGGCCATAGAAGCCGGCTTGGAGGTAGTTGCGGCTGGCGGGGCGACATTCCGGCCGCACGCCTCGATCGGCATAACCCAGTTCCTGACGGACCCCTCGCAATCGGTGACGGCCCATCTGAGCGGCGCGGGTTTGCCATTCACCGTCACGAACGATATGGACCGCACGTTTCTGGACCTGGAATTGGGATTGGATTTGTTCACGGCCTACAGTGTGCGGGCCTCCGTTAACGCGCTGGCACAATTCAGCGAGAACGCCACCAACCTGAGCGGAAGCGCCCGGTTGGCCATCGCGTTTTGAGGGTTGATGCTGATGGCAGTGAAATAATGAGCGGAGGTACTACCGGATGAGAGGAAGCGTTTGCTTGGCCGCGCTGGTGTGGTCGATCCTATTGCTGCCGCTGGCGGTGATGGCGCAGGACAACACATCGGAGAGCAACTGGGCGACACGATGCATCAGCACTGCCCGCACATCGGGCGGCGATTGCTCCATGGAACAACGCTTGACGGTACAGGAAACGGGGCAATTGTTCGCCACCGTCGCGGTGCGGGTTCCCGCTGAGCCGCGAACGCCAGAGCTGGTGCTGACCATCCCTCTCGGGCTGTATCTGCCGGCCGGGATTATCCTGGAAGTCGACGGCGCCGCGTTTCTTAAAATCCCTGTGCGGAACTGCGACGGCAATGGCTGTTATGCACTGACCGCCCTTTCTGACGCAAATATCGCCACCATGAAGCGCGGGGGCAGCCTGAATGTCAGCCTGCTGAACCTGGCGCGGCAGGCGGTAACTTTTAACGTGCCGCTAATCGGCTTCAGCGGGGCCTTCGATAGCATTGAATAGGATTTCTCAGCTGCTTCAGGGTGAAGAACTATGATGCGATAGCTACGGCCTTAAAACTGCTGAGATTGCTATAGCATGAGGCGGACTATGCAGGATTCGACCTGGGAAAGCTGACGAAAGATTTGGATAGGGAACTCGTAGGCGTCATCCAGCAGTTCGAGTTCCTCGTCCTGGTCATCGACGATTTTCAGGAACAGCATCCAGCACAACTGGCTGAGGCGCTGGGCATCGCCATCGACACCGACGTCCCTGCGCATGATGTCCTGGATGGACTTGATCGTGGTGCGGACGGACATGGGATTACGCTACCTCGTCGTAGAGTGCTGCTTGCATTTCGTGGACGGCCTGCTCGAATTGTTTTCGTCCGCCGAACGCGCGGACGAGTTGCACCGGTGTGCCGATGTCGCTGAAGGCGCATTGCCTCGCCTGAAATGTTGCCGAAGATAGCGTCGTTGCCTCAGTAGAAATGCTGCCGAGCAGGTCTGCTGGGGAGGCTGTGATGAGGCAGGTAAGTATGGCGACGCGCGATGAGCTTCTGGCCGCACTGACGGTGCGCTACGATCAGGCCGGGCGAGAAGGCAAAACTGGGATACTGACGGAGTTCGTGGCGGTGACGGGCTACCACCGCAAACACGCTGCAGGGTTTCTTCGCGGCGGAAGCAGAAAAGACCGATCAGCGGCCCGGCCGCGGCGCCGGCTGTATGACGATGCGGTTCGTGAAGCACTGATTGTCCTGTGGGAAGCTTCGGACAGGATCTGCGGCAAGAGATTGAAGCCGCTGATCCCGATGCTGGTTGCCGCCATGGAGCGCCATGGGCATCTGGCACTCGATCCAGCGGTTCGGGACCGGCTGGAAACGATCAGCGCCGCAACGATCGACAGGGTCCTCGCGCCGGTGCGCAAACAGGCGGGTAGCCGCGGTCGTCGCCGGACGGCGCCGTCGGCCGCGATCCGTCGCGCGGTGCCGATCCGGACCTACGCCGACTGGGACGACCCGCCGCCCGGGTTCTTCGAGGCTGATCTCGTCTCGCACAGCGGTCCGCTGAACAGCGGTAGCTTCGCGCAGACGCTGGTGCTGACCGACATCGCGAGCGGATGGACGGAATGCGCGCCGCTCCGTTTCGCGAGCAGCAACTACTGACCGAGGTGCTGACGGTGCTGCGAGGCGTGACACCGCTGCCGATCCTCGGGTTCGACACCGACAACGATACCGTCTTCATCAATGAGACGGTGAAGGCCTGGTGCGAAGCATCCGGCGTGGTGTTCACGCGCTCACGCCCCTATCGCAAGAACGATCAGGCTCACATCGAGCAAAAGAACGGTTTGGTCGTGCGCCGGATGGTCGGCTATCGTCGCTTCGAAGGGCTTGCGGCGGCAGAGGCGCTCGCGAACCTTTATCGGCCGATGCGCCTGTTCGTGAACTTCTTCCAACCGTCCTTCAGGCTCGCCGAGAAGAAGCGTGACGGCGCACTGATCCGGAAACGGTATCATGCGCCGCTGACCCCGCATCCGCGGCTCGTCGCCGATCCGCGCACGCCGCAGGCACTGAAGGATGCGCTGGACGCACAGCACGCGACGCTCGATTCTGTGAGCCTGCTCCGGGATATTCGCGCAGCCCAGCGGGCGCTCATCCAGATCGCCGACACGGTGCCCGTCGTGCAGACTGGCGTTCCGCCGCTCGCGGCCTTTTTCGATAGCCTCAAAATCGCTTGGCGCTCTAGCGAAGAGGTTCGGCCGACGGCACGGCCCAAACCCTCCAAGCCACGTTACCGTACCGTCCCGGATCCGCTGGAAGCCGTGACTGATATGCTGAAGGCTTGGTTCGAGGCCTTCCGGTGTAACCGGAAGGCAACTCCTCGACCGCCTGCAGGCTGTTCATCCGGGCGTCTATCCTGAAAACTTGACCCGCACGGTCCAGCGGCGACTGAAGGTCTGGCGTCGCGAAAGCGCAAGAGCGCTGGTCCTGGGCAAGCCCGACACGGTCAGCGCGAGTGGGGAGCTTTCCGGCGAGGCGCTGCGCTGGTTGAGGGCTTCGCGCCCCGCCGGAAAGCTCCCCACGCCGACGGACGCGCCTATGGAAAGCACTATTGCTGCAGTCCCGGACCAGTAGATGCTCGGCAGCATCCCAGGTGAGGCGACAGCCAACGTCGCGGGAACATTTATTCATGAGGCAATACGCCGGACACGATGGTTGTCGCTGATCAACGGTCGTGCGTTTAATCTTCCCACTCGCCGCCCCGAGCCGTGACGGATGGATCGGCGGAAATCTCGGCTTCTTCAACAGCCCCGTCCTCCATTTCTACCGCAACGTCTTCAGCCATGTACCGGCGGCGAAGGTGCGGGAGGTGAGCCACATGCTGAAAGCCATCCCTGTCCGTCGTCAGAACATTTGGCACAGACTCGCGGCGTAAATTAGCGGAGTGTGGGCCTCGTCTGGGGGTTGATGTTAAGCGGCGAGCTTGCGGTGCTGCAAGCGCCGATATTCGATGGTCTGTCGCTTGATCCTTTCTCGCTGTTTGATGATGGCTGCAGCCCTGCCGAAGTAGGCGTCGGCGGGCGTCACGTTGTCCAGGCTCTCGTGATAGCGCTGGTGATTGTAGTGCTCGACGAAGGCCTCGATCTGGCCCTCGAGGTCGCCGGGCAGGAAGTAGTTCTCCAGCAGGATGCGGTTCTTCAGGGTCTGGTGCCAGCGCTCGATCTTGCCCTGGGTCTGCGGATGGAGCGGAGCGCCGCGCACATGGCTCATCTTCTGGGCCTCGATGTATTCCGCCAGTTCGCCAGCGATGTAGCTGGGACCGTTGTCGCTGAGCAGCCTGGGCTTGTGCAGCACCGTGGCGCTGTCGCAGCCTGAAGCCTTGAGCGCCAGTTCCAGCGTGTCGGTGACGTCCTCGGCCCGCATGGTGGTGCACAGCTTCCAGGCGATGATGTAGCGCGAGAAGTCGTCGAGCACGGTCGACAGATACATCCAGCCCCAGCCGATGATCTTGAAGTAGGTGAAGTCGGTCTGCCACATCTCGTTCGGCCGCGTGGTCTTGGTGTGGAACTGATCGGCGGCCTTGATCACGACGTAGGCCGGGCTGGTGATCAGATCGTGGGCCTTCAACAGGCGGTAAACCGTGGCTTCCGACACGAAGTAGCGCTTCTCGTCGGTGAAGCGCACCGCCAGTTCGCGCGGTGATAGCTCGGACTGTTCCAGCGCCATCTCGATGATCTGGTCCTGGATATCGTCGCCGATGCGGTTCCACACCCGGCTTGGCGCCGAGGGCCGATCCTCCAGCGCCTCCGGCCCGCCTTCGAGATAGCGGTCATACCAGCGGTAGAAGGTCCGGCGCGCGATGCCGAGCTGGTCCAGCGTGCGCTTGGCCGGCAGGTGCGACTGCTCGACGATCCTGATGATCTCGAGCTTTTCGGATGCGGGATACCTCATTCGTCGTCGCCCCCATCCGCGATCATGCTTTTTTTGAGCAGACGGTTTTCCAGCGTCAGGTCGGCAACGCATTCCTTCAGGGCGCGGGCCTCGCGGCGCAGATCCTGCACCTCGCCGGTGGTCGCGGCACGGGCAGTGTCACCGGCCAGGCGGCGCTTGCCGGCCTCCATGAACTCCTTCGACCAGGTGTAATACAGGCTCTGGGCGATGCCTTCCTTGCGGCACAGCTCGGCAATGCTGTCGTCGCCGCGCAGGCCTTCCAGCACGATGCGGATCTTGTCCTCGGCCGAAAAATGCCGCCGGGTCTCCCGCCGGATGTCCTTCACTACCTGCTCGGCAGGAGCCTTCGCCGGCGATCTTCTCAGGAGGATTTGGGTCTTCATCTTCGTTCCTTCGTCACTACGACGAAGACCCAAATCCTCCTTAAATCACAACCTCAAATCTGTGCCATAGGTGCTGACGGGGAACAATGCGGCTATGTCCATGAGGTCGTCATCGGCTGCGGCTGGGAGGTGATCGCCCGGCACCAGCGGTCCTATGACAAGGCCGACATAGTCTTCGATCCCATGCATTTCCTGCCACTGCCGGAGCAGAAGATCGGCGCTCTGGATCAGGCTGCGCCTTTGCAAGGTTGGGATCTGCCAGACGCGTTCGCCACGCTGCGCCGGTTGCTGGAGGCCCGGATGGGCAAACCGGGCAAGCGGGAATACGTCCAAGTCTTGCGGCTGCTGGAAACCTTCGAGATGGACCATATCCACAGCGCCGTGCGCCAGGCTCTGGATCTCGGCCCGATCGGCTATGACGCGGTCAAACATCTGGTGCTCTGCCGGATCGAACGCCGCCCGCCCAAACTGGATCTGGATGTCTACCCGTTCCTGCCTGCGGCCCAGGTCGAGACGACAAAGGCGGCGAGCTATAAGGTGTCCAGGTGTCGAGCGCAGTCATCCCCGTCCACACGTTCCCGCGTCTCACCGCACGGGGGCCGTGATCTGGATGTCCTGTACATTTGCCAAGCAATTTTCACAGAGGCTTGGTCAGCAAAAACGGTGGTCCACTGATCCACATCGCGTGCGTGACAACAGCCAACCGACGTGCCAGTGCGACCTTGGCTTTGCGCATACCTCGACGCTTTGCAACGCCAAGCGCCCATGATTTCAGCCAATTGTCCTGTTTGACACGGGTCAGCATCACATTCGCCGCCTCGTAAGGCAGCCATCGGGTCATCCCATCCCCACGTTTGGCAATCCGGCCGATAGGTTCGCTTTCCCCGAGGCGTAGACCCACGGTACACGACGCTGTTGCCGTGAGGGTTGAGATCGATTCGAATTTGAAATTCTTCGCCAAAAGGATCTTCGTGATGTTCGGTTTCCTTCTCACCCCTCTGATCGAAACGCTACGCCCGCATTTTGCCCTGAGAAAGACGCATATTGAGACGCTAACGTCGATTGCGAAGCTGCAGTGACCCGTCAATTTCGACGATTCACTCCCGATACTGGCAATCGATCAACTCAGCTCCGGAAACATCGCACCTTTCTACTCGGCCGCGAAGGCAATTCTCTCTTCTGGGGCTTCTTGCGCGCCGCGAACGAGGCGGCCGGGAAGGGCACCGGTGGCAACACCATTGCGATAGACCACCTGTCCTGACACGATAGTCGCCTCAAAGCCTTTGGTCCGTTGCACCATGCGCTTGCCGCCGGCGGGCAGATCGTAGAGCACTTCCGGTGGGCAGATACCGAGTTCGTCGAAGTCAATGACGTTGATATCCGCCTTCTTGCCCACCTGCAGCAGGCCGCGGTCCATCAGGCCGATGGCATGCGCATTATCGCTGGTCAAGCGTTTGATACCCCACTCGAGTGGCATTTTTTCGCCGCGGGTGCGGTCGCGGGACCAGTCGGTCAACATGTAGGTGAAGGCGCTGGCGTCACTCAAAAAGCCCACATGCGCGCCGCCGTCCCCAAGCCCGATCAGCGTGTGCGGGTTCTGCATCATTTCGGCTGTCACTTCCAGATCGCCGAAGGAGTAGTTGGCGCGCGCAGTGAACAGCATTGCCTTGCCGTCATTTTCCATGAGCAGGTCGTAGGCCATTTCCTGTGGCGTTACGCCCTCCCGCGCGGCCCGAGCGGTGATCGAATCCTCCGGCGCAGGCTCATAGTTTGGCGGGTCTCCCAGCGGGAACAGTTGGTCGAAATTGGCCGTGCGATACGCCATCGGATGGTTCTCGGGGAACTCCGCGATTAGTTTTGCCCGAAATTCTGGTGTGCGCAGCACCGCAATCTTTTCTTCGAATTCCAGATCCGCGACCTGTTTCCAGCTTTCGCAGAGCATGAAGGGGTTCATGCTGATCTCGAATCCCAGCATCAGGCCGATCGGCCGTGGCAGCACCTGGCCGGTGACCTTTTGGCCGGCGGCATTGGCGGCTTCGATGCCGTTCAGTGTTTCGCGCCAGAGTTCGGGCCGGTTGTCGAATTGGATCAGGCTCATGGTCATCGGCCGGCCACTTTCCTGGGCCATGCGGCGCAGCATTGCCATTTCCGCTTCCGGCTCGTCGAAATCGCTGATCAGCTGTAGCCAGCCCTTACCGGTCTTGCCGATAGCTCGACCGATCTCGACCAGCTCCTCGGCCGGCGCACCCAATGTCGGCGTGTGGACGCCTGCCTTGGTCTTGTGGTTGATCGTGCGGCTGGTCGAGAAGCCAAGGGCTCCAGCCTCAATTGCTTCCGCGGCCAGCGCCGCCATTTCTGCCCGCTCTTCCGGCGTCGCATCCTCCCGGGCAACGGCGCGGTCGCCCATCACGAAAACGCGCAGCGCGGCATGCGGCACTTGCGTAACGATGTCGATGTCGAACGGCTTGCCATCTATGGAGTTGAGGTAGTCGCCAAATGTCTCCCAATTCCAGGGCAGGCCCTCGGCCAGCACCGGTTCGGGGATGTCCTCCACGCCTTCCATCAGCTCGACCAGTTTGCCCCGTTGATGCGGCTTGCACGGCGCAAAGCCGACGCCGCAATTGCCGATCATTACCGTGGTGACACCGTTCCAGGAGGATGGATCGATCCGGTTCGACCAAGTGACCTGCCCGTCATAGTGGGTGTGTACGTCGATAAATCCGGGCGTGACGATCTTGCCGGTGGCGTCGATCTCTTGCTTACCCGCGGGAATACTGCCGCCGATTGCACAAATTTTGCCCTCGGCCATGGAGATATCGGCCTGGTAAGGCACACTGCCGGAGCCATCATAGATCATTCCGTTGCGAATGACGAGGTCTGGGGCGGTCATCACTTCCTCCATCGTTGGCGGGTTATGGGTCGAGCTGGTATTTCTAATCTGCGTCGGTGGGGCCAGCAAAAATCGGCATCCGAACCTGTTCGGTTAACCGACGACGCTGCAATAGCTCGCCGGCCATTCGCACAGCGTAGACCAAGTGGCTGAATTCGGCTACCGCCCAGTCCTACCGGTCCAGTATCCGCCGTGTAATCGGCGGTGGAAGAGTTTGCCACGGTAGCGTCGGGATAATTCCCTCGCGAGCGGCATAAAAGTCGTCCACTTTGGCCCTTTCTGGCGACAGGGAGGGTGGGAGTATTTACACCGTCGACCTGTATCTGGTGACCGACGATAGCTGCATCTTCAACATTGCCATTGGCGAGCAGATGGCGGGTCTTCTTGGTCAACGCTGATACATGTCTTTGGAAATCCCGCTAATATTCCCCGCGCCCACTTCGTGCTGATCAAGAGATCATGGTTGGCCGGGCTGATGGTTGCCCAATACTGCTTCACGCCCGGCGTCATGGACCATGGCAACGCGATCATGGGTGAGGGCTGGAGCGGCGGCCACCGGATCGGCAGCTCGTCAGCCGGGGCAAGAGCCTGATCGACACCAGGACGGTGTTGCCGGATGTGCTGCCTGAAGAAGAACTGCGCTTCCAGATCCTGTTCGATCTGGGGGCGAAATTTTGAACCTGAATAGGAGAGACGTAGAAGTGACTGCTAGGGTGCTTGATGCGGAGTATGTGGAAGACATGGCCCGGTTGATCGTGGGCAAACACCCGACCATGCAGTGTCCCCTGGCGGCAGCTATGGCTGTTGAGTGGCTGATGTTACTCAAGGGCATGGCCCTGACGCCCGATGGCCAAGGGATGCTCGACAGCATCAACGCCGAGGCGGCGGAGCCATTCAAGCAGCACGCCGTGCTGGTCCTCGACAATGGCAGATCAGCGATCGGTTTTGATTGGGGGCCGGCTGCCGATAACCGCTCCACCTCGGGCGATGAGATCACGGTCAGCACGGACGAAATGCGCGCAGTATTGCGGACTGTCGAGGAAATCCGGCAGAGAGAACCCGGAATCGCGGCTGAAGAGGGGTTGATGAGCGACTACGAGCTTCGGCAGCACCTCAAGAGTGAGTGGCCAACCATGCGCCGGATGGCCCGGCAGGAGATGGGGTGGCGCGAGGAACGGAGGAACAGGCCGGGCATGACCATCGGCGACAGGTTGCGCATGCACTGCCAGCGGTTGACGGCGGACAACGTTGCCATGGTCCGCGATCTACGGTGGGGCACCGATATCTACCGGATCAGGGATGAGCAGGAGCAGTGATTATGGGCGATCACGCCGCTGTGCATGGCTAAAAATGACAGTGAAGGCGGCAGACCTTCCTCAGATTCTTCCATGCCACGCCATTTGCTATCGACATCTATTATACAAATAACAATTCAAGAGCCGACCGGTGCACGAAGCGATCCTGGTCAATGCCGATGGGACCGAGGCCCGACTTTGGCTGGAGGCGTGGATCTAACTGGTCGAGGAGGACAGGACGCCTAAAGGGGGCCGGAGTGTGTGGGAAGGGTGTGGGATTTTCCAATCCGACATTCCCTTAACTTATTGATATCAGAACAGTATTCTAGAAATAGGTCAGCTTTTTATCCCAACGTGCCCTTTGCAGACCAATTCGGTCCGCTGAGCGTACTCCTTTCTCAAGGCGCCAGATATGGCTTGCCGCTAAAGGTTCGAACCGTTGATCGCGCCGATCACCGCGTCGGTGACCTCCTGCGTCGTCGCGCTACCGCCCACATCCGGCGTCATGATGCCGGCGGCGCAGACCTGATCGACTGCCCGCATCAGCCTGGCCGCGCCGTCGGCCTCGCCCAGATGATCCAGCATTTGCGCGCCGGTCCAGAAGGTGGCGACGGGGTTGGCAATCCCCTTGCCGGCAATGTCGAAGGCAGAACCGTGGATCGGCTCGAACATGGAAGGGTGGCGGCCTTCCGGGTTGATGTTTGCGGTCGGCGCAACGCCGATGCTGCCCGCAAGCGCGCCGGCCAGGTCCGAAAGGATATCCGCGTGCAGGTTGGTGGCCACGACCGTGTCGAGGCTCTGCGGGTCCAGCGTCATGCGGACCGTCATCGCATCGACCAGCATCTTGTCCCAGGTGACGTCGGGGAATTCTGCGGCCACCTCCGCCGCGATCTCGTCCCACATCACCATGCCGAAGCGCTGGGCGTTCGATTTGGTGACGACGGTCAGGAACTTGCGCGGCCGCGACTGCGCGATGCGAAAGGCATAGCGCATGATCCGCTCGACGCCGGTGCGGGTGAAGATGGCGACTTCCGTGCCCACCTCTTCCGGCATGCCCCGGTGGGTGCGGCCGCCATTGCCGGCATACTCGCCCTCGGAGTTTTCGCGCACGATCACCCAGTCCAGGTCGCCGACGTCTACGTTGCGCAGCGGCGAGGTGATGCCGGGCAGGATGCGGGTCGGGCGCACATTGGCGTACTGGTCGAAGCCTTGGCAGATGGCGAGGCGCAGGCCCCAAAGCGTGATATGATCCGGCACGTCCGGCGCGCCGACCGCGCCGAAATAGATGGCGTCGAACGGCTGGAGTTGCGCCAGCCCGTCCGCCGGCATCATCACGCCGTGCCTGCGGTAATAGTCCGTGCCCCAGTCAAAGGTCTGAAAGCGAAATTGCATGTCGCCCATGCGATCCGCCAGCGCTTGCAACACGGCAATGCCGGCCTCGATAACCTCGGGTCCGATGCCGTCGGCGGGGATGGCGGCGATCTTGTACTCGCGCATGGGGCGTAGCTTCCTGTTGGGGGCCTGCTGGTCGCTGTTCACGGCATCTTTTGTGACGCGGCATGGCTGGCGTGTCACGGTGGCATATGGTCAGCGAGTGCCACTGCAAACAATCTCGATTTGCCGGAAGCGTCAGAGACGGTAGCCTCGCCGAGACAGGGAGCCCGACACATGCCAAAGCTCAAAATCGGCGACACGCCCCGCCGGACCGAAGACCTCCGATTTGTTACCGGCCACGGCTGCTATGTGGATGACATGCGGCCCGAGGGCTTGGTGCACGCCGTCGTGCTGCGCTCGCCGCACGCCCATGCCGACATTCGGCGCGTGGACACCGACGATGCGCTGGCCGCCCCTGGCGTAATCGGCGTACTCACCGGTCAGGACCTGGAGGCAGCGGGGATTGGCCCCTTGGAGCCCAATGAACGGGTAAATGTCTATTCCGGCGAGCCTTTCCGCTATCCGACCCAGTATCCGCTGGCGAAGGAGCGCGTGCGCTATGTGGGCGAGCCGGTGGCGCTCGTCATCGCGGGAACCCGGGACCAGGCCCAGGATGCGGCGGACCAGGTCGCGGTGGAGTACGCTCCTCTGCCCGCCATCACAACTATCGCCGCTGCCTTAGCTGCCGCCGACCCCGAGCGCCTGTGCCTGGAGTGGCAGGTGGGCGACCGGGTTGCGACGGAGGCGGCCCTTGCCGGCGCCGCTCATGTCACCCGGCTCGACCTGCACAACCACCGTATCGCCACCAACGCCATGGAGTTGCGCGGCGGCATCGGCATGTTCGATTCCGCGACGGAGCGCTACACCCTCCACATATCCTCCCAAAGCCTGCACGCCGCCCGCGACCGGGTGGCGGAGACGCTGGGCGTTGAGCCTGCCAAGGTTCGCTTCGTCGCGCCGGACGTCGGCGGCGGCTTCGGTGTGAAGAATTTTCTGTACGCCGAAATGGTGCTGCTCTGTTGGGCCGCGCGGGTGGCGGGCCGGCCGGTGAAGTGGATCGCGAGCCGCAGCGAGGGCTTCGTCTCCGATCACCAGGCGCGGGACAACGACGCGCGCGCCGAACTGGCGCTGGATGCCGGCGGCACCATCACCGCGCTGAAAGTGTGGAGCCGCGGCAATCTGGGTGCATACCTCACCGGCAGCATGGCGCGCATCTTTACGGAGCAGTTCGTAAAGCTGCCGGGCGGCCCCTACCGCATTCCGGCGGTGCATGTGGATGTGGGCGCGGTCTACACCAACACCGTGCCGACCGGCGTCACCCGCGGCCCCGGCTTTGCCGAGTTCGCCAACATCATAGAGCGGCTGATGGACCGGGCGGCGACGGAGACCGGCCGCGACCCGGCGGACCTCCGCCGGCAGAACATGCCATCCGCCAGCGCCATGCCCCACATCAACGCCGTCGGCGCGGTGATCGACAGCGGCCACTTTCCGGAGAATGTCGAGGCCGCCATGGCGCGCGCATCCGAGGGCTTCGCCGAACGCAAGGCCGCGTCGGAGGTGGCGGGCAATCTGCGCGGGCTCGGCATCGGCTATCACATGAAGGCCACCTTCGGCGCGCCGGAGGAAAACGTCGAACTGCGCTTCGACGAAGACGATGGCGGTGACGGCAAGCTTACCTTCACCACCGGCACCCAGGCCATCGGCCAGGGCCACGAGACCAGCTTTCCCCAGATCATCTCGGACCTGCTGGGCATCGCGACAGAGGACATTCGCTATCGGGCAGGCGACACCGACCTGATCGCCAAGGGTGGCGGCCACGGCAGCTCGCGCGCGACTCTTCATGGCCGGGACGGCGATCTTCATGGCGGCGGAGCAGATCAAGGAAAAAGGCCGCCGCATCGCCGCCCAGATGCTCCAGGGGGCGGAGGCCGACATTGCTTTCGAGGACGGCGCGTTCACCATCGCAGGCACCGACCGGAGCGTCGGCCTGATGCAGGTGGCGGCGACGGCGCGCGAGCAGGGCGAGCCACTCGACACCTACCAGTTGTTCACCCGCGAGCATCACACCTTCCCCAACGGCTGCCACGTCGCCGAGGTCGAAATCGACCCGGAGACCGGCGCCGTGCGGCTGGCGCGCTATACGGCGGTGGACGACTACGGCACCGTCATCAACCCCATGCTGGTACAGGGCCAGGTGCATGGCGCCATTGCCCAAGGTGTCGGCCAGGCGCTGCTGGAGCATGTCGTCTATGACCATGAGAGCGGCCAACTGCTGGCGGGCTCGTTCATGGACTATGCCCTGCCGCGCGCCGACGACCTGCCGAGCTTCGACGTGACGCTGGCCGGCACGCCCTGCACCACCAATCCGCTGGGCGTGAAGGGCGCGGGCGAGGCCGGGGCCATCGCCGGGTTTCCGGCGGTGGCGAATGCCATCCTGGACGCGCTGAAACCCTACGGCGTCACCGCGCTGGAAGGCCCGGCCACGCCGGAGACCATCTGGCGGCTGATCCGGGCGGGGGCCGCAATGCGATAGGTTTCGCGGCGGTCAGGCCCAAAAAAAATCCGCCCTAACAGCCGTCCACGCACTTGCCGTTCCCGTCGAACGACATCGTCACGCCGCTGAGCGGCACGTGGACCGGCATGGTTGCGGCGTTGATGAAAGTTTCAGTGCGAGTCCCGGCAATGACCTTACCGTCCGTCGTTGCTTCCTCATTGGCGTGGGAGGCGATGACGCTCGCGGGCTTGACCAACTCGTTCACCACATAGGCAGCTTCCATCGGGCCGGTGGTGAAAGTGTCGCCAATATTCATCACCGTCAGTTCGGCACCATAGTGACCGCGGACCACCACATCCTGCTCCGCGGTCATACCCGTGTCGCCGGACAGATAGACCACCAGGCCGTTGCTGAAGGTCAGCACATAGCCGGTGGGCGGGCCGACATAGCCGCCGATACCCGCTGCTTTCATGTGCTCACCCAATTCGCCGCCAATAAATGCGGGCGACAGACCGTTGCTGTGCGTGGCCGGAACGGTGGAAATGCCCACACCGCCAACCGTTTTCGTGGCGCCGAAACGGACCAGCATCGACTTTGCCGGATCGCCGCCGTTGGCCTTGAGCTTGCCGGCGAAGAAGGGCGGCATTTCACTCCCCGTGACGATCGCGGCGTCCTTCGCCAGCGCAATGTTGACGGTGTTGGAGTTTGGTGTGGCATCGACCGAGAAATCCGATATGCCGCACGTGCCGGAGTTCGGCGCTTTCATGTGCCGGTCGCCGGCGTGGTCGCCATGCATGTGACTGACCAGAATAACATCGATCTTGCCAAGCCGCGGATCGTCCCCGCCGGCGACCGTGCGCCCGGCGTCATAGAGGATACGCGTGCCGTTCGGATCTTCGAAGATCATTGCCCGGTCCAATCGGCAGAATTCGCCGTCGACGCCGCCCAACGGCGTGACTTTGACATTCTGCGCCATGGAAGGCCCAGTCATCACAAACGGGCCGACGGCTACGGCCGCCGCCAGTAGGATAGTTGACAAACGCATTGTTACCTCCGCTGTTTTCCTGGCCACCTGTTGAGGCCGCACTAACGCTAGAACGGACCGCCACACCTGTCGAGCCGCGCCGGTTGCTGAGCGCTACGGGAGCTTGTATCCGAAGATATGGCCTCGTCTGGTTATGCCGTCGCCCGCGCACGAGAGAAAAGCTTATGAGCCTGTTCCTGCAACTCCAACAACGCGCCGAGCAAGGCAACCCGATCCGCGTGGGCCTGATCGGGGCGGGCAAGTTCGGCTCCATGTTCCTGGCTCAGGCGCAGCGCGTGCCGGGCGTTCATATCGTGGGCATCGCGGACCTGCGCCCGGAGAACGCGCGCTCCAACCTTGACTATGTGGGCTGGGGGCAAGAGAAATACGCCGCCGCGAGCCTGGACGAGGCCGCGAGGAGCGGTGCGACCTGTGTCACCGACGATGCCATGGCCCTCATCCAGCATGCCGCAGTTGAAATCGTGATCGAGGCCACCGGCTATCCGCCCGCCGCGGTCGAGCACTGCCTGGCCGCGTTCGACGCCGGTAAGCATGTGGTCAACGTCACGGTCGAGGCCGACGCCTTCTGCGGCTATGGTCTGGCGAGACGGGCCGAAGCGGCGGGCGTGCTCTACTCCATGGCCTATGGCGACCAGCCGGCGCTCGCCTGCGACCTGGTGGACTGGGCGCGCACCTGCGGCTTTCTCGTGACCGCCGCCGGACGCGGCCACAAATGGCTGCCGGAATACCGGCAATCGACCCCGGAAACGGTCTGGGATTACTGGGGCCTTACCGCAGAGCAGGCCGAGCGAGGGCGGCTGAACCCGAAGATGTTTAATGCCTTCCTGGACGGCTCCAAGCCCGCCATCGAGTCCGCAGCCATCGCCAATGCCACCGGCCTCGGCGTGCCGGCGGAAGGGCTGCTGCTGCCGCCTGGCTCGGTCGACGACATCCCGACCCTGATGCGGCCCCAGAGCGAAGGCGGCGTGTTGGAGCGCGAGGGCATGGTTGAGGTGGTCTCCAGCCTGCAACGCGACGGCACGCCGATCGCGAACGACATCCGCAAGGGCGTCTGGGTCTGCTTCCGCGGCGACAGCGACTATATCCGCAATTGCTTCGAGGAATACCAGGTGACGACCGACCTGAGCGGTCGCTACATGACGCTCTACAAGAAATGGCACCTGATCGGCCTGGAACTGGCTTATTCGGTCGCCTCCATCGGCCTGCGCGGCGAGGCGACCGGGGTCGCGCGCCACTTCATCGGCGACGTGGTGGCGCTCGCCAAGCGGGATCTGAAAGCCGGCGAGATGCTGGACGGCGAAGGCGGCTACACCGTCTCGGGCGGCCTGCGCCCGGCGAAGACATCGGTCGCGGCCGGCATGCTACCGCTTGGCCTCGCCCACAACGTCAAACTGCTGCGCAACGTGCCGGACGGTCAGCCGGTGACCTGGGCCGACGTCGAAGCCGACCAGACCTCTGCCGCCTATAAGCTGCGCCGGGAAATGGAGCAGGACGCTTCCAGCGTGTGGTTCAGTCACGAACGTGGACACTGATATTGAGCAGAGGACCGGGAAGAGGAAAACTCGCATGGCCCGCGTTTTTGCCAAAGCCGCTTTCGATGTCGGCTTCGCGACCAATCGGATTGACGCCCATACCGCCTTTTGGGGCGAGGAAGTCGGCCTCGCCTATGACCATCTGGCGAAGCTCGGCGGCGGCTTTCATCAGCACCGCTGGCGGCAGGGCGACAGCATCGTCAAGGTGAACCACACCCGCACGCCATTGCCGGATGCGCCGGCCGCCGGCTATCGCGGCCTGACCCTGGCCGCCGCCCGCAGCGCCGATCTGGGGACGCCGGATGCGGTGCCGGTGCGCTTGCGCCCCGAAGCCGCTGCGAACTTGACCCTGCATGTCGTGGCGAACGACCTGGACGCCTTCGACCGCTTCTACGGGGAATGCCTGGGCCTGGAGGCCGATGGCGTGCACGCGTTTCGTTTGGGCGCTAGCCGCATCGAAGCGTCGGCGGGCGAGGCGCCCTTTGCGCCCGGCTGGCGGGAAAAGGGGCTGCGCTACATGACCGTGCAGATTTTCGATTGCGACCGCATGACTGCCGAACTCGAACGCCAGGGCGTGGAAGTCGGAGCCGCGGCGCGGACCGTCGGCCAAGTCCGCTACAGCTTTGTGCGCGACGCGGACGGTAACTGGATTGAACTCTCGGAGCGCGCGAGCCTGACCGGCAGGCCCGTCCCCGCAGGGTAAAGACAGGCCGGGGCGGCCGGCGGCGCGCCTTAACGACCCAGATCCACCGCATAGCTAGCCACCGGCGGCGCATCGGAGATCAGCCCCCGCTCTACCAGCATGTCGGCAAAGCGCTGGTAACGGCCAAAATCCAGGGCGGCTGGACGCAACGCAAAGCGCGGCAGCGTGTCGGCCCAAGCGCGGCGGTTCAGTTCGTCATCCAGATCCCCGTTGCCCTTTAGGAACAGCTTCCAGGCCTCTTCCGGATGGTTGACCATGTATTGCACGCCCCGTTCGATGGCCTCGTTGAATGCCTTGAAGCGAGGATCGGCCAAGGTGTCCTTGTGCGCGATAACGATCAATTCGTCATAGGACGGCACGCCTTCTTCCTCGATATAAAAAGCCCGGCCGGGGTAGCCGGCAATATCCATTTGGTTCAGCTCAAAATTGCGGTAGCCGCCGATGACGGCATCGACCTTGCCGGTGATCAGACTTGGCGATAACGACCAGTTGACGTTCACCAGGGTAACGTCGGCCATGCTCAGTCCATGATGCCGAAGCATGGAGCCCAGCAGCGCGTCCTCCACCCCGCCGACCGAAAAACCGACCCGTTTCCCCTTCAGGTCGGCTATTTGTTTGATCGGTCCGTCTTTGAGCACAATCAGCGTGTTCAGCGGCGTCGCGATCAAAGTGGCAATACGGACCAGCGGCAGCCCTTCGCTAACCTGAATGTGCAGTTGCGGCTGATAGCTGACCGCCAAGTCATATTTGCGCGCTGCCACCAGCTTTGGGGGATCGTTAGGGTCGGCCGGCGGCTGCAACACCACCTCCAGGCCAGCGTCTTTGAAATAGCCGCGTTCCTGCGCGACGTAGAGCGGGCCGTGGTCGGGATTAACGAACCAGTCCAGCATCACCTTCAGTTCAGCCGCTTGAGCGCCGATCGCTGCGAGGGACAGGGCGACGGCGAGCGTGCCTTTGACAAACATGAAACGAAGCATTGAGAATCCTTACTTGAGAAGTCTCCGGTTGCCAGGGGATGAGGCGTTTCAGGCCCCAATCCAGGGTGAAATAGAGCGCGACCGCGCCCAGGGTGAGAACGAACAGGGCGGCGAACATCAAGTCGGTCTGCATGCGGGCGTTGGCGTGCAGCATCAGGTAGCCAAGCCCCGCCTCCGACCCGACCCATTCGCCGACGACGGCGCCGATGGGGGCAACCGAAGCGGCGACCCGCAGGCCGGAAGCCAGGCTGGGCAAAGCGGCGGGTACGCGCATATGGCGGAGCGTCGCCAGCCGGCCGGCACCCATGGTTTGCGCGAGCGCCAGCCAATCCGGCTCTGTCCGGCGCAAGCCATCGAAGAAGGCAGCAGTGACCGGGAAATAGATGATCAGGGTTGCCATCGCGACCTTGCTGGTCATGCCGTAGTCGAGCCAAAGCACCAACAAAGGCGCAATGGCAAAGACGGGAACGGCTTGGCTCGCGACCAAGACCGGCAGCAGCCAGCGGGGGGCACCGGGAATTGCGGCCATGGCGAGGGCCGTGACAACGCCCAGCGCCGTGCCGAGCGCCAATCCCAACAGGACTTCCGCGCCCGTGACCCATGCGTGTTTCAAGATCACGTCCGCGCGCTCGGCGAGCGTCACCAGCACCGCAACAGGGCCGGGCAGGATGAATGTGGGCGCATCCGTCAGCCAGACGATGGCCTGCCAGACTGCCAGCAGGGCGGCCGCAATGAGAAGGGGGCGAAGCCAGGTCATGGCGCCGGATTCAGAAGCTGGTTCAGCAGAATGCCGTGCCGCCGGGCGACTTCCCGGTCGTCGGCCGGCCGCGGCGGCTGGCCGGAAGGGGCGGCCTCGTCTCTGATACGGGCGGGCCGGCCTTCCAGCATGACGATCCTATGCGACAGGCGCAGCGCCTCCAGCGGGTCGTGCGTGACGTGCAGCACCGTGCGGCCTGCCAGCAGCCGCGCCGAGAGATCTTGCATCCGATGTCGGGTCAGCGCGTCAAGCGCCGCGAACGGCTCGTCGAGCAGAACGATCGGCCGGTCTTCGATCAGCGTGCGCACCAGGGCCACCCGCTGCCGCATCCCGCCGGACAGGGTTGCCGGCTTGGCATGCAGATAATCCGCGAGCCCCACCTCGGCCAACAAGGCGCGGGCGCGCTCACGGTCCGCCGATGAATCGCTGCCCCGGAGCCGATCGCCGAGGCAGGCATTTTCCCGCACGGACAACCAAGGGAGTAGCGCGTCGCGCTGTGCCATCAGGGCGACATGTCCCTCGGCGGCGCTGCCATCGCTCAGGCGCGCGCCATAATCACCCGGTCCGGCATCCAATCCGGCGGCGATGCGCAGCAGCGTGGATTTGCCGACGCCACTGTCTCCCAACAGCCCGGTCCATTCTCCCGGCGCCAGTTCGAGCGTTAGATTTTTGAAAAGCGAGACGCCATCATAGGTAAGATCGGCGGCCTCGATGAAGAGGCCGGGCACCCATATTGACGGCCGGGCTTTAGCCCCAGAATGGTTCGACAAGAAGCACGTCTCCCTACGCCGGTCCTAGCCGGATCAGGTTCGTGGGGTCGTCTCTTTGCTGGTCGAGACCTCTCAGCCGGCGCTACCCGGCTCCCCCGCATGCGGATCGCAAATCGGTTGAGCGGCGATAGTGGCGAAAGGCGCCCCGAAAGGCAAGCGCCCGCGCTCATCGCGCCAAAGGCAGACGCACTTCCTTACTTCTTGGCGTAAGGAGCGTACCAGGAGGCCGGCCGCTTTTCGATGAAGCTCATCAGGCCTTCGATCGCCTCGTCCGTCAGCCGCTTGCCGGCATGGTCGCGGGCGAGCGCGCGTGCCCAGGTTTCGTCCACCACCATGCCCGCGCATTCCAGGATCGACTGCTTCGAGGTGGCGATGCCGCCCGGGGCGGCCTGCAAGATCGCGTCGATGATCGGCGCGGCCGCTTCGTCCAGGCCGCCGGTCGGGCACACCTCGTCCACCATGCCCAGTTCCTTGGCCTTGGCCGCTCCGAAGCGCTCGCAGGTGATGGAGTAGCGGCGCACATGGCGCGCGCCCATCCGGCCGAGCAGCACCGGATAGATCGGCGCCGCCATCAGGCCCCATTTCGCCTCCGTGATGGCGAAAATGGCGTCCTCCGACGCAATGACGACGTCGCACGCTGCCGCAATGCCGGTGCCGCCGCCGAAGCAACCGCCATGCACCAGGGCGATGGTGGGCTTCGGCACTTCGTTAAGGCCGCGAATGGCGTTGGTGGTGTCGACCGAGATCTGGAAATTCTCCTCCGGCGACAGCTCGATATTGGAGCGCACCCATTTCAGGTCCGCGCCGGCCTGGAAATGGGGGCCGTTGCCGCGCACGACAATGACGCGAACCTTCGGGTCGTTGGCGAACGCCGTCACTCCCTGAATGGCCTGCTGGATCACGTCGCGGTTGTAGGCGTTGTTCACCTTGGGGCGGTTCAGCGTGATAGTCCCGATGCCCTGTTCATCGACGGAGGTCAGGACGACAGAGTCTGGGGTCGGGTTTTGGGCGGTGGCCGGCATAGACAATTTCCTAGTAACCGTTTCCTGGTGATGGCTTCCCGCCGCGAGGCGGACTTTACGAAATTGCCTTACATCAGAGCGTTTAAGCCCGGCCCGTCAAGGGTCGATGCAGGGCCCCGGCTGCTGCCGGACTGACTGCCAGATCCGCATGCTAATAATTGTGCTTGCGCTATTGCGTCGCTATTGGTTAATATCAAATAGTGACGCAATAGGTGGAGGGTTGTCGATGTATCCCCGTCTTCGGTCTTTACTGACTGCGACATTGGTGCTCGGCTTGGCCGGGTGCACGGTGGAGTTCGATGCGGCAACGCCGCCGCCGCCGATTTCGCCGGGCTCCACGGTGCATGGCCTGATCGAGTGGGATCCCTCGCAGGCCAGCACGCTGAACATTCTGTTTGTCCCGGACTCGTCCTATGGTGACTTGTCGGTCCAGGCGAACCTGCAGGCGTTTTTCGAAGACATCGAGCTGGTGATCGAGCAGGGCTACTGGCAAAACAATGCCTACTACGTGAATCTCGGCCGCTTCAACTATTACTATATGACGGAAGCCGGCAGCGCGGCTGCGCCCACCACCGGCATCTGTCCGAGCGTGACCTGGCCGACGGAGGTGGATACCGACGGTGCTTTTGCCGATCTGGTGCTGCTGCTGCACACCAACCCGCTGCGCGATTGCCGTTGGGGCCGCAAGGCGACCAGCGAGCCGACCAGCTATCGCACGGTCGTGCATGAGTTGACCCACGCGCTGTTCAACATTCCGGACGAATATTGCTGTGATGGCGGTTACTACTCGGCGCCGCCGGTGCTTTACACCAGCCAGGCGTCCTGCACCGGTGATGCCACCAATGCGGCCTGGCGCAATTGCCAGTCCTTCACGGCCAACAGCGGCACCAACTGGTGGCGCTCGGAGGACAGTATCACCGACATCATGTCCGCCGGCGGCTCGACGGTCGTGGAGGTCGGGCAGGGCGACTGGGCGGTCATGGAGTCCGTGCTATCGGCCCTGGGCAGCACCGGAACGCCCTCCGTCTTCGCGCCCGCTAGCTGGGATCACACGCCATGACACATTCCATGACATATTCAACGATCGTTGCCGGCATGTTGGCCGCAGCGCTTGCTTCGACCGCCGCCCTTGGGCAGACGATGCAAGGCAAGCCGTCGGACGACGCGCCTGCCGTCAGCACCTACAAGGACGCGGTGGAGAAAACGCGCAAGAACACGGCGACGCGCCAGCAGCCTGCGAGCCAGGTGGCGGTGCTGCATCTGATGCTGAACGCAGAAGAGGGCAAGCTGCGGCGTGCCCGGGTTGAGCGGATGGTGGTGGCCAATGCGGTTCCGCCCAAGGTATTCGCGCGCAGCCGCGGCACCTGGGAAGTGCGGTTGCAGGGCGAGCAACAGGCGGCCTACCGCATCCGCAATCCCTTGGAGGATGTTGAGATCGAAAACCCGTCCGACGCGAAGTCGCCCTACAGCCAGGTCAAGCCGAGCGGCGACGTGCCCTTTGACATCGTCGTGCCGCTCAGCCGGGCCGGCAGGTCATTGGGCGTCGAGCGTATCCAGATCGTCGATACGGAGACCGGTGAAACGGTCGTCGATACGCCAGTCCGCAACAAGCAGGATGTTAACCGCCGACGCTAGAGTATCCGTTACGAGCAAGGGTTGATTTCGCGCCAGGTTCGGCGATCGTGGAGGAGCGCGTTGGCGAGGACGATGAGCTTGCGCATGGGTTGAGCTTGATCAGCGCAAGTTCCGCCTTGGCCAGGCGGCGCTCTAAGAGCCGGTGAGAAGGACCTGTCGGCTCAAAGACGACACACCCCGGGCCACATGAGGTCGGTTGCCTGGGCGAGCCAGGCAACCGACCTCATGTGGCCTGCGGCATCGTTGGCCAAACGCAGGCTTTTGCCGCGCTTTAAGGATCGAACCACCAAATCATAGATTTAGCGGGGTGATTCATGTAGCACTTGCGATAGCAAGTGTTTCGATCAGACCACTGGACGCCGAAGCCAATGTATGGCCCCGGCATCCGGAAACTAACAGGATTTCATTTGCGCTCACATTCCGGTGCATTTAGCGTTCAGGGTGGTACCGGAAACGGTCACGTTAAGATCTTTTGGTGTGTCAAATCCTTTCTCGCAGACGAAAGCACCCTACAGCCTTACGGAATTAAGGATCTGCGCGCAACTAAATCTTTGGGGATTTATTTGCCAATACATATTCTTATATTTCACGAATAATATCAAAACACCAATTTTGTCTGCGGAATTCACATTATCCGCAAATAATTCCGACCGCACGAGAACGAACGCGGAAATGATACTGTGATGGCCGCTGTTCATACCGACATCAAGAAAGTTGGCCGGTTCGAGCGTCCCCATTCAATCAATTGGGCCATCGAAAAACCGGCGACCGCACCGGTCAATCGCGCCCGCGCAGCGGCAAGCTGCCAGGAATGGCTGGGAGTTCGTTTACGTTGCCATCGACGATCATTCCCGCCTGTCCTTTACCGAAATCCACGGCGATGAGAGGCAGGGCAGCGCTATCAAGCACTTGAAAGCCGCCGTTGCCTGGTACAGGAGCTTCGGCATCACCGTCTCCGGCATCATGACCGACAATGGCTCCTGCTACCGGTCGAAGAAATTCGCCAAAGCCTGCAAAGCCCTCGATCTCCGTCATTTGAGGACAAAACCCTAAACGCCGAAGACCAACGGCAAGGCCGCCGCCGCTGACTTGCCGATCTGGACCCATCTCTGCAATCGGCCTCGACCACACGGCGGCATGAAATATCAAGCGCCTTTCAGCCGACTCGGCCTAAACCAGAACAACCTGTTGAGGCAGCACAGCTAGGGGCGGATGTCAGCCGCCCGGCGGCAGGTCCGTCGTGACCGAGAGGGTGATGTCGCGGCCACCGGCCGAACCCCGGTAGGTGGTGACATTACTCCGGTCCCCCTTGCCGGTTCCCTGCTTTTCGAAGCCGGGCAAGCGCAGCCGGTCGGCGGTTTCGGCGAATACGCGCAGGCTATCGCCGCGCGTCAACCGCACCACGTCTGCCGGGGTGGCGATAAGCTCCGTTCGGGCCGCGTTCCGCGTGTCCACGATTGCAATGTCGCCGGCTTTCAGGTCCGAAAGGTTCAATGTGGCGAGGCTCATCGCCACTTTCACCGTATCCGTGCCCTCGCCGCCCTCTATCGTCACCGCCGGCGATGCGATGAGGATGGTGTCGTCGCCCGGCCCTGCCTCCACAACCGCCCCGGCCTTCGCGGCATAGAGCGTGTCGTCTCCAGGCCCGGCCGTGATGCGCTCGCCGCCATGGATGCCCATCAGGATATCGGCCTTGGTCGTGCCGACCACGTGTTCGCCTTCCGCCGAAGCGGTCAGCCTCACACCCCGCAGAAAGTCATCGGGCCCGCGCTCTTCCTTCCACCATGGGCCGCGCCGGTTTTCCTCCCGCAGCACGCCGAGCCTGTACTGCTGCCGGTCGTCCTCGCCCAGATAGGAAATGACGCCCCAACTGCCGTAGCGCGACGACATGCCAATGTCGGCATAGTGCGCGAACAAGGCGCCGCTCGCCTTGCGCCAGGCATCGAACCAGTACCGGTACAGGTCCGCGATTTCCGGCGACCGGTTCATGTCGCTCAACAGCGCGATCAGGGGCCGGTTGTTTAGGTTCGCGCGGAATGGCCCCCAGATTGCGGCGGCAAGGTGCTGCCCGCCCTCATAGGCAACCAGATCCACGCCATAGGCGCGGGCTTTGTCTTCCTGTTTGGTGAAATATTTCTCCGCTTCGTCGTCCAGGTTTCGCAGGCTGCGCGGCAGAACGATGCCTCCGGCGACCATCTGTTCCAGCGATTCTCCGGGCTTCCCCTTAAACGCCTGCACGGTTTGAAAGCTGGATTCGGCGTCCCCGGTCTTCATTTGCAGAACGGTGTTGCCGCCTTCGTCTGCCAGCCGCAGATATTGGCTGACGCTTTCGCCGGTCAGCACCGCCTCGCCCGATTTCACCCCGTGGCCCGTGCGGATCTTGTGGTAAAGTGATGGATGCAGGTGCCGTAACAGAGGATAGGCGTCGATGATCAGCTCCGGCCGGTATTCGACATCGCGAACGACCTTTCCGGGGTTCACCCTGCCACTGCGGGCGATCATCGACTGGTCGAGCTGGATGTAAGGCTTGTCGGGATCGAGACCGGCGGTCAGATGCCGCAACGCCATCCGCTTCGCTCCTTCCTGGCCCATTGTTTCGATCCAATAGGAAACCAGATCGGAATGGCGCGAGCCCATATATCCGCCGAAATACGCTCCCGCAGCGATGGATTCGAACACGGTCGCCGGGTCGATCCAGTTTTCGGGCTCTTCCTGCCGCCAGACCTTGGCCTGCATCAGCACATCGGTGCTTTCCGCCCACGCGCCCCAAGCGCCCATGACATTGTGGAGCCGTCGCTTGCCATTTTCGGTGTCGGCCGCGGCGAACGCATCCTCGAATATCTTTCCGACCTGGGTCGCGCGCATCCCGGCCCAGTGCGACCAGCCCCCGTTCGCGTCCAGCAGCGGGTGTTTCAACCCCAGCAACTCGGTCAATTCGCCGCTCGAGGAGGCGCCGCTCTGGCGTACGGTTTCATCGGAAACGAACCGGCCCGGCCGGGCGATGGCAGGCTTGCCGTCGGGGCCGATCCGCACCTTCAGCTCGCCCCAACGGCGAAGGGCACTCTCGGCGGCATATTGGTAACTGGGAAAGATGCCGTTCCAGATCTCGTTGCCCAGTTCGACATAGAGTTTGCGGTCCGGGTGAAGGTTGGCCGCGATGAAGACGGCCATGCCCTTGGCGAACGCATCCGACACGTTGTCGGGGACGGTGATCCACGGATCCGTGCCGGTCTTGTTGGAGAAGGCAACGATCGTGTCGATGGGAAAGCCGTTCCGGTCCGTACCATTGGTGCCGAGATTGAACGAATAGTAGGAGGGCTTCGGGCGGTCTTCGAACCGTCCTTCGAAAAAGGGAGGATTTCGGGGGCCTTCCATCGCCTGCATCCAGCGGATCACCCGGAAATCCGCCATGAAATCGGTGTATTCCGGCGTGAAGATCTCCCCGGCTTCGAATAGGGGCAGGTGCCGTTCGTGCACGATCCGGATGCTGCGCAAATACTCGCCGGTTCCGGCGGGGTCGGTATCGCTGATCGTCAGGTTCACCCGCTGACCGTTGGGCCGGAATTCGAATTCAAGCGCGGTCGGGCCATCGATCCGCACGTCCTTCAACGAAACCAGGCCGGCGCCGTCCCCCCGTTGATCCAGGCTGAGCGTTCCCTGTCCGTCCGCCAGCAAATAGAAGGTACCGGAATAAATGCTGTCCGGCGCTTTGGCGGCCTGGGCCGGATACCACAGGATCGCGGTGGAGACGGTTCCCTTGCGCCCCGCCAGGTCGGTGGGCATGCGCGTCGGCCAGCCGTTCTCGTCCAGCGTCAGGTCATGGATCGGCACGCGCAGGTCGTCCTGGGTCAACTGCACATGGCCTTTGGCGCGCAACGCACCCAGGTTCATGCCGATATTGCGGTCGAAACGGACCAACGGGACGAAGGGGTCGCTTTCGCGCAGGCGCCCGACCAACAAAGAGCGGCCATCGGGCCCCGTTTCGATGTTGAAGAATGCCTCCGGCGTGCGCCGGATCTGTTGGTTCTGCTCGCGGCTGATCAGTTTCTTGTTGAAAACCGCCGTCACCACCAGCCGGTAGAGGTCGATGACCGTGTCGTCGCGGAGCGTGACATCACGGGTGGGCCCTTTTCCGGCAAATGCGGAGGGATCGGTCAGCATCACGACCGAATCCGAGCTTTCGCGCGAGTTCGGCAGGCGACCAGTCCAGGCGAACGCTCCCTTCATCCGGTCGATGAACGGCGCGTTCGTCGTCTGCCCCCATTTGACAAAGCCGCTGGCGTTGATGGCGATAGCCGGATCGGCAATCCCCACTCCCGGCTTGAAATTCTCTGCGGCAGTTGCCGTTGAGGAGAGGCCGGCCAGCATGAGAAGCGCCCACCCGGCAACCCGTTTCACGAAACGCGACACACCCATTCCGGCTCCCATGACTATAGCTTCCTGCGGAAGGAGAGGCCGGAATGAACGCGCATTCCGGCCTCTCTGACCCCAAACATGATAGCAACAGGGTCTTGTTGGAAAAATCATACCATCGAATCGTCGCGTAACCCGAAACGCACGAGCCTTTCTAGACCGGTTTCCACGGAGAGCAGGTGACCCAGGTCGGTCAAAATCTGCTCTGGCCTCAGTAAAGTATAATCGCGTCGGGCGGCGGCTCTATCGCGTGGATCACTTCGACCGTGATGTCGATAGCGGCATTGTCTGAAGCGTAGACATTCGTCACTTGGTTCTCGTCGATAACGGTGCCCTGGTGCGTAAAGCCGGTCAGTTCTATAATGTCGGCGGTTTCGGCGTGGACGGTCAGCAGATTGTCACCCGTAAAGGCGAAGGCGTCTTCAACCGATATCGTGACATTGCTCTGGGAAAAGTTGCGCAGGTCCAGCGCCTCGACATTGACGGCGTTCAGGTCCGCCAGGTCCAGGTCGCTCAGGCCAGAGGCCAGCCGCAGGGTGTCCCAGCCGGCGCCGCCGTCGATTTGGTCGGCGACGGATTCCAGCAGGATAATGTCGTCGCCATCGCCCGCGTCGACGATATTGGCGCCCGTGCCGCCGCCGATCCTGTCATTGCCCGGGCCGGCATAGATCTCGTCGTCGCCGTCGCCGCCCAGCAGGATGTCTTCCTCCGACGTGCCGCGCAGCAACTCGTCTCCGGCGGTGCCGGTGTCTATGACGCCGTGCAGAAAGGCCGTGGGGTCGCGTCCGTCGTCCCACCATGCATCCTGCTGGTTCCATTCCTGCAGCGCGTCGTAGCGGTAGGTTGCTGCGTTTGGATCATTCTGCTCACCCAGATATTCCAGCGCGCCCCAGCTGCCATAGCGCGATGACAGGCCATAGTCCGCATAGTGGGCGAACAAAGCGCCGCCGGCGTTCTGCCAGGCATCGAACCAATAGCCGTAGAGTTCACCCATCTCGGGTGAATCGTTCAGATCCATCAGAAAGTCCGTCAGCGTCGGATCGGCCAGGTTGGCGCGGTAGGCGCCCCAGGTCGCCGCGGCCAGATGCTGCCCGCCTTCATAGGCGACGAGATCCAGACCATAGGCATCCGCCTTCGCCTTTTGGGCGCCGAACAACAGGTTGGCGCTTTCGCCGATGCTCGGCACGCTGCGGACAAAGAGCGTGCCTTCTTCCAGCATCTGCTCGATGGTCAGCGACAGCGGGCTGTCGAACTCGACAACGGTTTCATAGTCGCCATTCGCCGGATCGACGCGCAACTGCAGTACAGTGTTGCCGTTCGCCGCGGTGTCGAGGCGGACGTAATTGTGCACGTCGGCACCTACCAGCACTTCGGCGCCCGTCATGCCTGCTGCCGATTGAATGTCGTCGCGCAGCGCTTTGTCTTTGCCGAAGATCGCGTTGTAGACATCGACGACCAAGTCCGGTGAGTAGGTGATACCCGAGTGAACGGCACTCGCCTTGACCGTGTTGTCGCCTGCAAAGTCGTTCCGTTCAAACTCGATCAGTTGCAGCGAGGGGTCGACGTCGGATTTGAGCTGGCGGATCAGCAATTCCGCGGCCTTCTGCTCCCCGTAATTGTCGATCCAATAGCGCACCATGTCGGAATGCTTGTTGCCGGCGGTGCCGCCGATATAGCCGGCCACCGCCAGGGAATCGAAAACGCCGGCGGGGTCGATCCAGCCCCCGGGCTCCGCTTCGTGCCAGACATTGGCCTGCATGAGGAAATCGGTCGACTTGTCCCAGGAGGAGAAGGCGCCCATTACCTTGTTGAGCCGGCCGTCGGCGTTGTGCGGGTCGGCCGCGGTAAAGACGTCATCGAAGATCACTGCGACCTCGGTCGCCCGCATTGATGACCATTCAGCCCAGGCCTGATTGTCCGAATACAGATTGTGGGCCAGGCCCAATTCAACCGCCAGATCGTCCAGGTACTGGAAGCCATTGTTGGACGCCGTCGCGGTGGAGAAGAAATAGCCGTCCTCCAGCACGATCAGATCGCCGTTGGCATCGCGCACGAAGCCGCCCTGATTGTCCGTCTCCAGCCGCAACTCGCCCCATCGCTCCAGCCCCTCGGCCTTGGAGACTTGGTAGGTATCGAAGACGCCGTTCCAGTTTTCGTTGCCGAACTCCAGATGCAGGGTCAGCCGAGGATCCAAGTTGGCCTCGATATACTCCGCCATGCCGCGGACATAGACGTCCGAGGCGTTGATGTTCACGTTCACCCACGGGTCGGAGCCCGTCTTGTTGGCGAATTCGATGATGGCATCGACCGGCACGCCGTTGGCAGGAGTGCCGTTGGTGCCCAGATTGAAGCTGTAATAGTCCTTGGTATGGGCGTCTTCGAAGGCACCCGCCGTGTTCGGGACGATGTGGTTGCCGTCCTGGGCCGCCATCCAGCGGACCGCGCGGGCATCCTGGTGCAGCTCCACAAATTCAGGGGTGAAAATTTCGCCCGCTTGAAACATCTCCAGATGATCTTCGTGGACGATGTGGACGTTGCGCACATATTCGCCTGTGCCATTCGGGTCGCTGCTGGTGATGGTCAGGGTCACCCTTTCCCCGTCCGGTGCGTACTCGAACGGGATCATGGTCGGCCCGTCGATCTCCAGTCCCTTCAGGTCGATCTTGGTGGTGCTTTGGCCGGCCTGCTGCAGGTCGATGGTGCCCTTACCGTCCGCCAGCAGATAGAAGGTGCCGCCATAGATATTGCCGGGTTGCTGAGCAGCCTCCTCCGGATACCACATGACCACCGTCGATGCGGTACCGACGCCGCCCGCCGCATTGGTTGGCAAGCTTTTCAGCCAGCCGTTCCGGTCCATGTCCAGGTCGGTAAACGACAGATTGAAGTCCGCGGGCGCCAGCCAAGCCTGGCCGCCCGTCCGCAGGTCGTCGAGATCCATGCCGATATCGCTGTCGAAGCGGGCCAGAAGCGAGAATGCATCGGTATCGTGGAGGCGGCCCCATAGCTCGGAATTGCCGGACGCCCCGGTCTCGATCTTGAAATAATCCCGATAGTTGGCCAGGATTTCTTCCTGTTGCGTCTTGTCGATGAGGTTTTTGTTCCAGCGGCTGTCTGTGATCAGGTGATGGATGTTGAGCAAGGTTTCGCTGGAGAAGGTGACATCTTTGACCAGCGCGGGATCGGTGAAGATGGCGGCATCGCGGAAGATGTGATAGCTGTCTCGATCCTGGAACAGGATTTCCTGCTTTCCCGTCCAGGCGAATGCGCCCTTCATGCGGTCGATAAAGGTGGCCGCCGTCGATTCCGCCCATTTGATGTAGCCGGTGGTATTCATGGCAACGGCAGGATTGGCGAGGCCGACCGCATCCCAATTTTCAATGTCGGACGGCTCGGCCCCGATCCCGCCCAGCCAGGACTCCAATGGTCGTTGGGTCGAAAGCGCGACATTGTCAATCTGCCCATTCAGGCTGTTGCCCCAGCTATCCGAGCCGATGGTCGTTGGCCGCGCTGTCGCGGGCAGGGAGAGGCCGATTCCAACCTTCTCGATCAGTGTAACATCGTCGATGCGGAGGGTGGCCGCACCGCCTTGAGGATCGATCACCAGTGAGAGGTGATGCCAGTCGAGATCGGACAGATCGACGCCGTCCTGCCTGAAATAGTTTTTCTTGCCCTGGTCATCGGTCACCATCAGGGTAACGGACTTGTCATCCACCTGCACGCCGAACGCGCCATGGTTCCAGATCAGCCGGGAGCCGCCGGTATCGGCGGTATCGGCGTAACGAAAGTCAAGATCGACCGACAGGTAGTTTGCATTTGCCAGGTTGTACTGTTCGCTAAGGACAGCGAAATCGCCGTCGCCGTCCAGGGAGAGCGCGCCATCCGTGCCGACCGTCGCGTCGCCCTGCAGTATCAGGCCGACGGGCGGCTCCAGCGTATCGAACGTAAGCAATAGCGTCCCGTTGTCTTTCAGGGACGGCAGGATCGGTCGCGCAATAGTGGCGGCTTCCGCGCTGAGGTTGGCGATAGCGGCCGTTGTGTTGCCCGACCAGGGCAACTGACCGAACTGTGTGTCGGTAAAGGTCGCCGGCAGCACCAGATCGAGATCGGCTTGCTCAAACAGCGTCCGGCCGCCGATGACGACGCGAAAAACATTGGTTGCGCTGTCGATCGTCAACTCTACCCGATGAGTTTGCAGATCGCTGAAGATGTCGTCTTCCGCAAAGAACCGCGCGATGGTGCCGTCGCTCGTCTTGACGCCCGCCCTGATCGTGTCGCCGCTGACCGAAACATAGAAGCCGGACGGGTCCCAGACGACGGACGCCGCCTTGCCGAGTTCGGCCGGGTCCATCCGAACGTCGGCCGCGAAGGTAATGCCTGTCTGGCCATCGAGCGCAGCCAGGGCTGCGGAAAAATCCCCGGCGGCATTGGCGCCGCCAATAGGCGGGTAGGTAGTAACGTCGCTCACAAGCTTCGCCCCTTTAATTTCATTTTCGTTAGTCGCTGATGAGCGTTGTACCCGTATGGTTTTGATACACGCTTTATTCCATATAATTGTATTCGCTAAAAAAGTGAAGAGATTTTAGCAGAAAATTTCCGATAAATCATTAATGTATGCGCAATCTTTCCCTTACCGCGACTTTGCCCTGAGTTTGTCGAGGGGTAAAAGCAGCCACGCTGAAAGCAACCCCTCGGCAGGCTCAGGGGAGGTCGAGAGCTATGGCCGAAAGTGGGTGACGTGTTGAGAATGGGGTGGCGTATCGTGGAGGTATCTGAAGCCTTCCACATCTCCCGAGAAGGAGCGATACGCCATGAGGGACGATACAGTTGTCACGCTTCACTGTTGTCACGCTTCGCCAGCCAGGGGAAACCGACGATCCGCTGGCCGCCGTTCTGCGTTCAGGGGCGCGGCAGCTTCTGGCCCGGGCGGCTGAAGCCGAGATTGCCGCTCTGCTTGCCGAGCATGAGGACCTGCGAACAGAAGACGGCCGCCGGCGCGTGGTGCGTCACGGACATGGGCCGGAGCGAGAAATCCTGACAGGGATCGGTCCTGTAGCTGTCCGGCGTCCAAAGGTGCGTGATCGCGGCGGCAAGGGCGACGACCGCATCCGGTTCACCTCGGCGATCCTGCCGAAGTTCGCCCGCCGCGCCCGCTCGCTCGATGCGGTGCTGCCGACGCTGTATCTGCGCGGGCTCTCCAGCGGCGATTTCGGGCAAGCGCTGCAGGCTTCGGCAAGGCAAAGATCTCTCCGCAGGTCCTCGGCCGCTTGAAGCGGGAATGGCAGGCGGACCACGAGCGCTGGCAGCAGCGGGACCTGTCGGCCCGTCGCTATCTCTATCCCGTCGCTATCTCTGGGCCGACGGCGTCTGTCTGCGGGGTTTGGCGGTTGCGCCGGAACCGGCGGCCGGCGACGGCGCGCTCGGCTTCTGGAAAGCACTCAGGCAGCTATCACCGGCCCGTCGCCGACGATGGTGGTGCGGTGCATGATCCGGCGCCTGGTCGGATTGTAGGGCAGGATGCGGTGCATGGTAGCGCGGTTGTCCCACATGACCACATCGTCCTTCGCCCATTTGTGCTCGTAGACGAAGCGCGGCTCGCTCGCGATCTCGTAGAGAGTATCGAGCAGCCGCTTTGCCTCCTTGTTGCTTAGCCCCTCGATCTTCTCATTGTAGATCGGGCTGATATAGAGCGATTTGCGCCCGGTCACCGGGTGCACCCGTACCATCGGCTGCCAAATCGGCGGCATCTTCGCCATTTCCTCTGCCGTGGGCTTGGGACCGCCGGAAATGACGGAGAGGTAGGCGAAATCGTGCAGACAGCGGCGGCCCTCCACCTGTTCCTTCAGGTCGGCGGGTAGCGCCTCATAGACCGCTTCCATGTTGGTGAAGCAGGTCTCGCCGCCTTCGTCCACCACCTCGACCCCGTGCAGGATGGAGCCCATGGCCGGGTTCTCGCGGAAGCTCGAATCCGTGTGCCACATCTTGGTGGAGAGCAACTGCTTCATGGTCGGGTCGGTCGCGGGCGGGCGGATATTGCCGTCATCGTCGATATTCGAGACCTTGAAGATCGCGGGGTTGGCCCTGTCCTTGATGATTTTCTGGTGATGTTCTTCCAATGTGCCGAACTGCCTTGAGAATGCGGCGTGCTGATCGTCGGAAACCGGCTGGTTGTGCAGCACCAGCACCTTGTGCGTGACCCAGGCCTGTTGCAACTGGTGCGCGGTGTGCGGGTCCAATGGCTGGCGCATGTCGAGCCCCTGCACCTCGGCACCGATCAGGGGGGTCAGCGGGCGGAAAGACAAGGTCATCGGTCACATCCCCGTTTCGGTTTCGACGAATTCAAAGCCCATGGTGCGGCCCTGATAGTACAGGCCGCCGTCCTGGATGATCAGGAACATGGCGCGCTCGTCGCCGTGGTTCGAATGGCTGTGCACGCTGACCGGCGGCGTGATCGTGGTGCACCAGGGCGCCCAGTCCTTGCGCTTGCCGTCGATGGTGGAAAAGCAATTTTCCCCCTTGATCACCAGGCTGACCGCGACCGAGTTGTGCCGGTGCGGCCGCTGGGTCACGCCCGGCGGCAGGTAGTTCATGGCGACGGTGAGGGTCGGCAGCGCGTTGCGGCTCGCCTCGTTCGTGTCGGAGGAAAAGATCAGCGCCGAGCCCGCCTCCCCCTCGTTCCGGCCGACCGAGTCGATGATGCCGATCTGGCGGTCGATCTCCGTTGCCGGGTAGTGCACGACGCCGGTTGGCGCCTCGCCCGGCGCGGGCGCGCGCAGGTTCTCGAACGCCAGTTGCGGCTCGTTGGTGACGAGCCAGAGCACGGCATCCTCAGCCGCGGCGGTGTAGGTGTGTGTGACGCCGCCCGGTAGCACGAACAGGTCTCCCGGCCCCCAATCCACCTGTTCCTCGCCGCAGGTGAGCGCGCCCGAACCCTGGATCACATAGCCGACGACGCCGGTGGTGGTGAAGTCGGTGGTGAGCGTCTCACCCGCCTTCACCTTGCCATAATAGGCCAGCACGAAGGGCGAGGTGGCCGGGAAGGGGCACTGCATTTGGTCCGAGACATCGCAGGCGACCAGGCCGGTCGGCGTTTGGCTTGCAAAGGCCTTGGCGGGCTCGTCCGTAAACGCCATGTCAGGCACCGGCGGCAGGATGACATTAAAGGCGTTGCCTGTATTGAAGAACCGGGCCCGCGCCTGCGCCTCGTTCGCGGGGGAGGCGGGCGTCTGCGGTGGCAGGTCGCCAATGGATTGAAAGGCGTCGGACTGAACGGAGGCGGCGGTGTCGGGCATGGGGGTGTCTCTCGGTCGAATGTACTTTGGCCGGATGGTAAGGCGAAAACGGCAAAGAGGCTATGAAGATGTAGGTGCAGGGCCGAACAAAGGGCCTCAAAATCGACGCTCCGGCCTGGGCAAACCAGCCGACGACGGCGGCAAATCAGGGCTACTACCATTGCGAGAACGGTGCGGTAACCGAACCCTACTTGCGCAAATTTGGCGAAGTGATGGTCATGGTGCCGATTGCACCGTTCAGCCGGCACCGCGAGGCGGTTGGGAAAACGGCTGTATCATCGACCGTTCGAGAGTGACAAGGCCGGAAAATAGCGCAGCGCCCGATCCACTGGATCGGGCGCTGCCGAAGTTTAGTGCGCCCAAAGCACCATCCTCGCCGGACGATTAAGTCCAATCAGGTGGCACCTTGAATCTGCTTTCCCGCTTATTGGTTCAGGCGGTCGCGATCGATTGCCTCGAGGCTGTCGAGGTCTTGTACCGTATATGGCGTGGTATAGTACGGGGCGGATGGGTCATAGTACCCGGCGGAATATGGCATCGCGCGCCAGCCCCCTACGCCATAGGTATTGTAGTCGGCCTGGACGAGCACCGCCTGTACTTTGCCCTCTTTGGTCATAATCACGTCGCGGATATAGCCGTACATGCCAAAATCGCTCGTCTGAACGGTGTCGCCAATCAGCTCGCGCACTCTGAAATTGCCCGCATCCGGCGGCAAATCGTCGATATTGGCCAGATCCCCGCTATCCATAGCGTCATCGGTAAGCGGCACGGTCAACCCTTCGGAAGTAACGTCGCTGACCTTGTCCCATTGGACGCGAACGTGGGTATCGCCAATGTCCAGGAAGCCTCCCCCTTCGATGACGACCGCCTTTACCATTCCGTCTTTGCCGATGATAAAGTCCTCGACTTCACCGATTTCTTCACCCCCAGGCCCCATGGCATCCTCGTCAAGGAGGTTGCGGGCGCTCAAGCCGTCATATATCGCAGAATTGTCCCATCGGGCTATGTCGATGGTTTGATTCGACTGGCTGCCCTGCGCGCTTTCGGACGCGGCGATTGTGGGACCGGCAATCAGCAGGGCGAGAGCCGAGACAGCTCCGATCGCCACGTGGCGAGTTTGGATGGGTTTCATGAGATAACCTCCGACTTAAGTCTAACGTATGAACGCAGGGCCAACTTATTGACGCTGCGTCCCTCTCAATACCTAGCCAACGTGTCAGGCGGGGAAATGTTCCATCGATCCGGAATTGCCGCCGGCTACCGATCTTCCGGCCGGGAACCTGCCCCTCCCCCTTTCCATAAAAACGCCGCGGCTTTCAAGGCTTTCAGAACGTGGCGAGCGTCTCACCCGCCTTCACCTTGCCGTAACAGGCCAGCACGAACGGCGAGGTGGCCGGGAAGGGGCGCTGCATCTGGTCCGAGACATCGCAGGCGATCAGGCCGGTCGGCGTCTGCTTGGCGAAGGCGCGGGCGGGCTCGTCGGTAAAGGCCATATCCGGCACCGGCGGCAGGATGACGTTGAAGGCGTTGCCGGTGTTGGAGAACCGCGCCCGCGCCTGCGCCTCGTTCGCGGGCGAGGCCGCGGTCTGAGGCGGCAGGTCGCCGATGGACTGAACGGCTGGAGCGGCGGTGTCGGGCATGGGTGTTTGTCTCTCACAGATAAGGAGTTTGACGGCATCTTAAGGCGAAAAGGCAAGTGCTGCCATGGTTGTGCCGCGATATTGGGCCTGCTAGGCGGGCTTTTCGGACCTTCGTCAGAGCGTTCTAAAGCGACGCAACCGCCCCTAAGCTGCTGTAAGGCGAGTGACGTTCAATACCCGCGCCGCATGATCAGAAGCTGGCCATCATACCATTGAACTTCCCGTGAGGTCAGAGCAGAGTAAGCTGTAGCCCTTACCGCAGTTTGGGTGACAGCACTAAAACAACGGCAATTGAACAAGAGGGCATGTGAATTTGCTAGATAAAGCTTCGGTTGAGTGGGCGATCGATTTCATTGCAAAACACTCGGATGGCGACCTGTTCCCCAAAATACTAGAAGTGCAGGCCGTTAAGAACGAAAAGAGCGGACGGAGGCCTCGGATAGCGGCTTTGCCGCTTCTGGGGAACGAACGCCTGCGGGCGCTGCCCGCTCACCACGTATCGATATAAGGGTACTTCTTCCCCTCCCGCGGAGCCACCGGCGGCAGCCGCCGCAGCGAGTTGGCGATCCAGCGCCTGGTGTCCGCCGGGTCGATGACGTCGTCGATGCCGCCGCCACTGCCCGCGTTTACCGCCCGCGCCGTCTCGTAGGCCGCGTCCACCCGGCGGGTGAACTCGGCCACGCGCTCCGCCGGGTCTTCGATGGCGGCCAGCACCGGGCGGAAGCCCAGCTTCACCGCGCCCTCGATGTTCATGCCGGCGAACTCCGCCGTCGGCCAGGCGACCGTCATGAAGCCCACCAGGGCCGAGCCGCCGCACATCGCCTGCGCCCCCAGGCCGTAGCTCTTGCGCACCACCACGGTGAACAGCGGCGTCGTCAGGTTCGCGCCGGTGTTGAACAGGCGGGTGCAGTGGCGCACCAGCGCGGTGTTCTCGTGCTCCGGCCCGACCATGATGCCGGGGCAGTCGATCAGGCTGAGCACCGGAATGTCGAAGGCATCGCAGAGCTGCAGGAAGCGCGCGCCCTTGTCCGCGCCGTCGCTGTCCACCGCGCCCGCCAGATGGTGCGGGTTGTTGGCGATGACGCCCATTGGCTTGCCCTCGATCCGGATGAAGGCGGTGATGATGCCGATGCCGAACTTCTCGCGGATCTCCAGCACGCTGTCCTTGTCGGCGAGCGTGTGGATGATCTCGCGCATGTCGTAGAGGCGCACCCGGTTCTCCGGGATGGCGTGGCGCAGATGGCGCTGGTCGCGGCCTTCCTCCCATTCGTCGATCGGCCCCTGGAAGTAGGAGAGGTATTTCTTGGCGGTCGCCACCGCCGCCGCCTCGTCCTTCACCAGGATATCGACCACGCCGTTCGGCACCTGGATCGACATCGGGCCGACTTCCTCCGGCGTGTAGATGCCGAGCCCGCCGCCCTCGATCATTGCCGGGCCGCCCATGCCGATGGTGGAGGCCTCGGTGGCGATGATCACGTCGCAGCATGCCAGCAAAGCCGTGTTGCCGGCGAAGCAGCGCCCGTTGTTGACGCCGACCATCGGCACCAGGCCGGAGAGCTTGGAGAACTGGGTGAAGGTCGGGGTGTCGAACGCGACGCGCGGGCCGTCATCGTCCTCGCCCGGGCGGCCGCCGCCGCCCTCGGAGAACATCACCAGCGGCAAGCCGAAACGCTCCGCCAGGTGGAACATGCCGGTCCTGCTTGTAGTGGTTGCGGCGGCCCTGGGTCCCGGCCAGCACGGTGTAGTCGTAATGGACGACGCAGGCGCGGGATTGCTCGTCCGGGAACAGGTCGCCGTTGATCGCGCCCATGCCCGCCACCACGCCGTCGCCCGGATATTTCTCGCGCAGCGTGTCCAGATCATAGCGCTGGTGCTGCTTGGTCACCACCAGCGGCCAGTATTCCTCGAACGAGCCTTCGTCCACCAGGTCGGCGATGTTCTCCCGCGGCGTGCGGTAGCCCAGGTTGTGCCGCTTCGCGACCGGGCCGGGGCGGTTTTCGTCCAGTGTCAACGCGTGCCGGTCGATCGCCTCCTGCAGGTCGCCGCGAATATGGTCCAGGTCCAGGGCGTCGTCGCCGCCCGCATAGGCGCCTTCCACGTCCCGTTCTTCGATAAAGACGATGGGGTAGCCCTCCCGCACCACGTCACCGGCAGCCATGGTCACCTGGCGGACCACGCCGGAACGGTCGGCCTTGATTTCGTGCTCCATCTTCATCGCCTCGACCACGGCCACCGGCTGGCCGGCCAGCACCGTATCGCCCTCCGCCACGGCGATGGCGACGATGGTGCCCTGGATCGGCGCGACCATGCCGACGGAGCCATCCGGGCCGCTGGGTTGGGCGGGCCCCTGCGCCTTCTGTTGCGACGCTTTTTGTGCCTTCATCGACTGGTCGTGAGCGAATAGGGCGAGCGGATCGTCGCTCCTCACACGCGCGCCGGCAAAGCCGTCGGCCACCTCGCTTGCTGGCGGCGTACTCGCCACATAGCGCTGGCGCTGCTCTGCTGGCGGCGCGGCGAGCGCTGCGATCTGCTCGTCCACCCAGCGGGTATGAATGGCCGCCTGGGCGAAATCATCGGAGGCCAGCACGTTCTGCAGGAAGGAAATGTTGGTCGAAACGCCCTCCAACCGGAACTCGCTCAGCGCGCGCCTTGTGCGGGCGATGGCGTCCTCAAAGCGGGGGGAGGGCGAATGGCAGATCACCTTGGCCAGCAGCGAGTCGTACAGGCCGCTGGTGGTATAGCCCGCATAGCCGAAACCATCGACGCGCACGCCGGGGCCGCTCGGCGGGTCATAGGCGCTGAGCGTGCCGCCGCCCGGCCTGACCGAGCCATCCGGCAGCGGCGTCTCCATGTTCACACGGCACTGGATGGCGTAGCCGCGCGGTTCGGCCGCCCGTTCGTCATCGAGACCCAAATCGGCCAGGCTTTCCCCGCCGGCAAGCCGCAACTGCGCCTGGACGATATCGACGCCGGTCACCTGCTCCGTCACGGTATGCTCCACCTGGAGGCGGGCGTTGGCCTCGATGAAGATGAAGGGCGGCGCGTCGACGCGGCCGGTCGCATCCACCAGGAACTCGAACGTGCCCAGGTTCCGGTAACCCACGCTTCCGGCCAGCCGCACGGCGGCGGCGATGATCTGGCGGCGCAGACTGGCATCCAGGCCGGGCGCGGGCGCGATCTCTACCACCTTTTGAAAGCGCCGCTGCACGCTGCATTCGCGCTCGCCCAGGTGGGCGACGCGGCCCGTGGCGTCGCCCAGCACCTGCACCTCCACATGGCGGGCGCGGGGCAGGAATTGCTCGACATAGAGGGACTGGTCGCCGAATGCCGCCTTGGCCTCCGACCGGCAGCGCTCGAAGGCGGCGTCGATGTCGTCGGCGCTGAGCACGGCGCGGGTGCCGCGTCCGCCGCCGCCCGCCACGGCCTTGATGATCATGGCGCCGCCGCCACCCGGTCCCGCGCCCAGTTCGGAGAAAAAGGCGCGCGCCTCCTCCAGCGTCACGGCGCGGTCGTAGCCGCGGGCAACCGGCACGTCCGCGGCCAGTGCCGCCGCGCGCGCCCGGCCCTTGTCGCCGAAGAGTTCGAGATGGTCGCTCGATGGTCCGACAAAGGTCAGGCCCGCCTCGGCGCAGGAGCGGGCAAACTCCGCCCGCTCCGCCAGAAAGCCGTAGCCGGGGTGGACTGCATCGCAGCCGCTTTCCTTAGCCGCGGCGATCACGGCCTGCATGTCCAGATAGCCGGCGGCTCCGCCCTTCGGCAGCGCCACGGCGCTATCGGCCATGCGGGTATGCAGGCTGGCCTCGTCGTCGGGTGTGTAAACCGCGGTCGTAGCGATGCCCAGGTCGGCGGCAGCGCGGGCGATGCGGATGGCGATTTCGCCCCGGTTGGCGATGAGCAGGCGGGAAATGGGCATGAATATCCTCGGTCAATTCTGGCGGCCGTCTGGCCGCGATTGGCGGCAAGCTTACGGGCCGCCGGAAGGGCTGACCAGTCCCGCCGCAGCGGCGCCAGGGAAACGCGGCCTTGCGTCCGCGCCCTCCCAAGACTATCGAAGCGGCTTTCGTGCGGAGCCCCGCCCGCAAGCCTCCAACACTCGCCCGAACTGGCCATTATGAGCTTTCCCGATACTGTCCATGCCGTCCAGCACCGCCTGCGCGCGGTGTTTCCGACGACGCCACTGCAGCACAATCTGCTTCTATCGGAGCGGTACAAGGCGAACATTTACCTGAAACGCGAAGACCTGACACCCGTGCGCAGTTACAAGCTGCGGGGTGCCTTCACGCTGATATCGGCCATTCTGCGCGGCGACGCGGGGGACCGGCCGCACGGTTCCAACACCCAGTTTGTGTGCGCCTCGGCGGGCAACCACGCACAGGGTTTCGCCTATGCCTGCGCCCATTTCGAGACGCCGGGTACCGTGTTCATGCCGGTGACGACGCCCCAGCAGAAGATCGACAAGACCCGAGTCTTCGGTCGGGAATACGTCACGATCAAGCTGATCGGCGACACCTTCGACCAGGCCTATGCCGCCGCGCGCCGGTTCGAGGCAGACGAAGGGGCCACCATGGTCCCGCCATTCGACCACCCGCACATCATCGAGGGGCAGGCGACCGTCGGCGCGGAAATCATCGATGCCCGCATCGGGCCGATCGACATGATGCTGATGCCGGTGGGAGGCGGCGGGCTGTCGGCGGGGTGCTCGGAATATTTCAGAAGCGAGTCGCCGGCAACGCGGATGATCTGTGTCGAGCCCGCGGGCGCGCCCAGCCTGAAGGACAACCTGGAGGCGGGTGAGCGGCGGTCCCTGCCCAGCATCGACACGTTCGTGGATGGGGCGGCGGTGGCCCTGATCGGCGAGCACAATTTCGAGCTGCTGCGCGCGAATGTGACCGAACCGGTGCAACTGGTGCCGGAGGACCGGCTGTGCTCAACCCTGCTCGAGTTCCTGAACCATGAGGGCATCGTGCTGGAGCCCGCCGGCGCGCTCTCCATCGATGCGTTGAAGAATTTCCACTCGGCGGAGTTGTGCGGCAAGACCATCGTTTGCATCGTGTCTGGTGGCAATTTCGACTTTGAGCGCCTGCCGGAGGTGAAGGAACGCTCCATGCGCTACCAGGGCCTGAAGAAATACTTCATCCTGCGCCTGCCCCAACGGCCCGGCGCTTTGCGCGAGTTCCTGGAGCAGCTCGGCCCGGACGACGACATCGCCCGGTTTGAGTACCTGAAAAAGTCATCGAAGAACTTCGGTTCGATCCTGCTGGGCATCGAGACGACGGACCCCGCCAATTTCGACTTCCTGTTCGAGCGCATGCTGGAACAGGGTTTCCAGATGAAAGACGTCACCAACGACGAGGTGCTGGCGGACTTCATTCTTTAGGGGGTGTTGAGGGTGCCAAAAGGGTGCAGACTGTGTGAAAACGCCGAAAAGTGGCTCAAATTAAGAGTTTCGCGCCTTTTTTCGAAAAACGATTTCCATTGAAATCAGTAAGCTATCGAGCAGTGATCTTCGCAATTTTGGTTGATGCACAGCAAAATTGGAGTTTTCACACGGTCTGGGTGGGTTTTGGCCCGTCTCCTGATCGATAACGATCGGTCAGAACGAATGGGCCGGCAGCCGCTCGTCGATCAGGCCCCATCGGTCCTCGTGCCCCCTGCGCACGAGTTCGTCGGTGCGCACGGACGAATGGGTGGTAGTCGGATTTCTCGGACGTATGCCTCCGTGTCGCTCGAGATTCGAAGTGTAGTGGTCGACCAGAACGTCCTGCAGCTCTCGCTGCGTGAGGATAAAGAAGCGATCGGCGCCTAGCGAGAAGCCGATACGGACGAAGACGAAGATGAGCTCGGGATCGAGCGGTCGCCTCCCAACGACGGACTGGCGGTCGCCCTCTTGGGCGACCTCGATGAAGTGCGACGCGTTGACGCCGAATTCGCCTCGCCTTAAAGCCTTCACCTGTAACGCGCAGGTCCGTCCGTTTCTGTAGGCCAACAGGTCAACGTCGGGCAGGTTGCCTGCGAATGCGGTGGCTACGATGCCGCGTCGCCCCAGTTCCGCGACCACGAGGCTTTCGCCGATCTGTCCGGCCAGCTGGGAAGAGAAGTTCTTCATCGGGATTTATCCATCTGCCTAATCCAACAGACCAGTAGCACCGTCTTTTCTAAAGGCGTCTTAATGGCGCCAGGCGATGGGGGTCAGCAAGTAAGAAGTTAAGAGCTGTTGCGTCGAAAACGGTCCAGACTGTGTGAAAACGCCGAAAAGTGGCTCAAGTTAAGAGTTTCGCGCCTTTTTTCGAAAAATGATTTCCATTGAAATCAGTAATTTATCGAGCGGTTATTTTCGCAATTCTGGTTGATGCACAGCAAAATTGGAGTTTTTACACGGTCCGGGTCGTTTTTGACGCCAACCTTGAACCGACAGTTCCGCCATTTCTCCTTGGTCAAAACCCCAGTGACAAAACCTGGACACCTCCGGAAACCTCGCAATCCGGCAAATTCACGCTAATTTCTTTCAATGAAATCGATGGGCGATTAATCGAAAGACAGAGTTTCCGGAGGTGTCCACCTGGCTAGCCCGCATTTCTCACAAAGGGAGATGCATCGGGGTCTGAAATCGGCAAAAATGTAAGTGCAACCAAACACTTATTCCTCTTTCAGCGGAGCCCCCGATGCAGACAGAGTGTAACCCGGAACCGATGCTGTTTGCACGCCTTGATCGCCGCGAGGTGGTTGCGGATTTCGGCGGCGGCGCGATGACCTCGGATGCCGGCGCGTTGCTGCTGGGCGCGACGGACAAGGCGATCAATCTGGTCGAGCGCTTTGCCGGTTGCTTCAGCGACGGGCGGGCGGCGGAGCGGGTGGTTCACGACGTGCCGGCCCTGGTCGGCCAGCGCGTGTTCGCTATCGCGCTGGGGTACGAGGACGTGGCCGATCACGACGACCTGCGCCGCGATCCGGTGCTTGGGGCGGTGCTGGGCAAGCTGGAGGCGCACCGGTCCACTTGCGCGCCGCTCGCCGGCAAGAGCACGCTGAACCGGCTGGAGCACGCACCCACAGAAGAGCATCGCTACCACAAGATCGCTCATGATCCCGGCGCCATTGAGGCGGCCTTCGTCGATCTGTTCCTGGACGCACATACGCGCGCGCCGGCGCGCATCACGCTCGACCTGGACGCCACGGACGATCCGATCCACGGCCGTCAGGAAGGGCGCTTCTTTCACGGCTACTACGATTGTTACTGCTACCTGCCGCTTTACGTGTTCTGCGGCGATCACCTGCTGGCGGCCAAGCTGCGGCGCTCGAACATCGACGCCAGCGCCGGCGCGGTCGAGGAGATCGCCCGGATCGTCGCCCACATCCGGGAACGCTGGCCGCGGGTGAAGGTGCTGCTGCGCGCCGACAGCGGCTTTGCCCGCGAGGCGCTGATGGCCTGGTGCGAGGCCAACAGGGTCGATTATCTGTTTGGCCTGGCGCGCAACAGCCGCCTGGTGGACCGGATCTACGTCGACCTGGCCTGGGCCGAGGACGAGGCCGGGCGCACCGGCCACTCTGCCCGCCGCTTCGCCGACTTCCGCTGGACGACACGGGACAGTTGGAGCCGCCGCCGGCGGGTCGTCGCCAAGGCCGAGTGGATGCCGGGCCGCGGCGAAAACGGCGCCAACCCGCGGTTCGTGGTCACCTCGCTGCCGGCCAAGGACCTGGACGCCCGCACCCTCTACGAGCGCCTCTACTGCGCCCGCGGCGACATGGAAAACCGGATCAAGGAATGCCAGCTCGACCTGTTTGCCGACCGCACCAGCGCGGCCACCATGAAGGCCAACCAACTGCGCCTCTGGTTCGCCTCGATGGCCTACGTGCTGCTGGCCTCACTGCGCCGGATCGCGCTGGCGCATACCCGGCTGGCCAAGGCAACCTGCGGCACGCTGCGTCTGAAACTGCTGAAAATCGGCGCCCAGGTGACCATCACCGTCCGCCGCATCCGCATCGCCATGGCGTCGGCCTGCCCCTATGCCAACGAATTCGCGCTCGCACACACGCGATTGTGCCGCTGACCCGCGCAGCCGCGCCGCCTACGCCCGCCCGTCAACAACTCTGGACCCGCACCGGCTAACACCGCGCCCCTCACGCGCAACGGACAAGCACGCCCACACATCCCCCGCTCAAGCCACTGCTATCAAGCAACCGTCTACGCCGAGGACGGCAACGCTGGTGAGAAATGCGGGCTAGTTCCGTCACGTTTTTGTCCCAGGTACAACGCGTGACCTCGGCCGAACTCTTCGCCACCAACCCTGCCGCGTCCATGCCTACCCGAACAATCCCTTGTACTGCCCGAACCAGTCGTCCGCTGCATCCACCAGCCCGTCGAATTCCGCGTCCCCCATGGGGAGCGACAGCACCATCATGTTGCGCCGGGCGACGTAATAGCCGCGCTCGATCATGCCGAGATGGAATAGCCCGCGAGCCTCGGCGCTGACCTTGCCGCTGTCGGCAGGCCCCTTCAATTCCCCGTCCGTCAGGTGCAGCATCATCATGGAGCCATAGCCTGTGACCTGACCGGCGATGCCGTGCGCCTCCAGGCGTTCGTTCAGGCGGGTCGCGCAGGCGGTTGCCGGCCTCGTTCATGGCGATGGCGCGCTCCGGCGTATAGACCTCGCGCAGGCCCGTGACGCGCGGCGGCCATGGTCAGCACGTTGTTGTTGAAGGTGCCGGCGTGGCTCAGGTGGCCGGGCTGGCGGGGGTCAAAGCGGCTCATGATCTCGGCCTTGCCGCCGAACGCGCCGAAGGTCAGGCCGCCGCCCAATATTTGCCCATGCTCATCATGTCCGGCGTGACGCCGGAAACGCCCTGATAGCCAGCCGGGCCGAGGCGCGAGGTCATGACCTCGTCGAACACCAGGATGATGCCCAGTTCCGCCGTCACCTCCCGCAGCCTCGCCAGGAATTCGGGCGTCGCCGGGATGCAGCCGCCGGAGCCGGTCATGGGCTCCAGGATGACGGCGGCCAGGCTGTCCTTGCTCTCGCGGATCAGGGCGGCGGTGCCGTCCACGTCGTTATAGTCGCCCAGCACCCACGGGAAGGGCGCGTTCAGGTCCCGCCCGTACGGCCCGAAGGAGAAAATCGAACCGTGGTAGGAGCCCTTGAACACCAGCACCTCTTCCCGGCCGCTGACGGCGCGGGCGGTCAGCAAGGCCAGAAGGTTGGCCTCCGTGCCGGAATTGGTGAAGCGCACCATCTCCAGCGCCGGGAACCGCGCGGTCAGGAGGTCGGCCAGTTCGGCCTCCCGCCCCGTCGGACCGCCGAGCGTGATGCCTTTTCGAGCGCCTCGCTTTACGGCGGCCTGAATGCGCGGCTCCGAGTGGCCATAGAGGCTGGCGGTCTGCTCGGTCACGAAGTCGGTATAGCGGTGGCCGTCGATATCGGTGACATGGCAACCGTCGCCACCGGCCAGAGACAGGGGAAAGGGCGGGTAGAACAGCACGGTGCGCGTGTTGCCGCCCGGCATGGAGCGCTTGGCCTCTTCATAGGCTTGGGCGCTGTTCGGATTGGCTGCGACGAAGCGGGCTTCGGCCTCTTCCAGCGCGGCGGATACGTTGAAATTCGGGCGGTCTGACATGAGGCGGATCCTTTCCTGCGAACGCCGCGCTATCATGCTGCGGTAAGGGCGCCTGTTGCAAATGCATTGGCGACCCGTCACCAACGCATAGGATCAATTGCGGTGAACCGCAGGCGAAAGCGGGGCTTATGAAATGAGTAAAGGAATGCTGACCCTGGTTGCGGCGCCAGGCTGGCTGAGAGGGCTGACATGGGAGCGTGTCTGCGCTGCGGTCGCCGCCCATGCCCGGCCGGTGGGTCAACCCGATTGGCTCGGACCCGGTACGGCCTGCGACTGGCCGGTACAAGCGGCGGATGAAGCGGCGCTGCGTGCGGCTCTGTATCCTCTGCGCACCGACTTGGCCTTTCATCGCCAGGACGAGGCGCGCCGCAAGGCTGTGCTGATCGCCGACATGGATTCGACCATCGTGCAGGGCGAGACCCTGGACGAGCTTGCGGCGGAAGCCGGGATCAAGGACCGGATCGCCGCGATCACCGAGCGGGCGATGCGGGGCGAGCTGGATTTTGCCGAAGCGTTGATCGAGCGCGTGGCGGCTCTCAACGGGCTGGAGAAGGCGGCGTTGGAGCGGACCCTGGCGCGAACGCGGCCGACGCCGGGCGCAGCGGCGCTGGTGGCGACGATGGCGGCGCATGGCGCGCTCTGCTGGCTGGTAAGCGGCGGCTTCACCGCCTTTACCGCTCCGGTGGCGAAGCGGCTCGGATTCGTTCGGCAACAGGGCAACACGCTGGAGATCGCAGACGGCAGGCTGACCGGCCGGGTCGTGCCGCCCATTCTGGACCGCGACGCCAAAGTGGCGGCCTTGAACCGTGCGAGCGCGGCGGCGGGCATTGTCTCTGGAGGCGGCGCTAGCGGTGGGTGACGGCGCGAACGATCTGGGGATGATCCAGGCGGCCGGCATGGGCGTCGCCTTTCGCGCCAAGCCCGCAGTACGCAAAGCGGCGCGGTTCCAGGTGAACCACGCCGACTTGCGAGCCTTGTTGTATTTTCAAGGATACCGCGCCGGCGAATTGATGGCGCCAGCGCGATAAATCTCCGTTAGCTCGTCTTCACCGAGACCACGACGAAGCGACGGTCGCCGGCGCGATTGATCAGCAGCAGCACCGATTCCTTCCCTTCATCGACCGCCGTCGCGACCTGCTTGGCGATGTCGCCGGGTGAGGATACGGGATCCTGGTCTACCTCAACGATGACGTCGCCCGGTTGAAGCTGCTTCTCGGCGGCGTTGCCGTTCGGCTCGACCTCGGTGATCAGCACGCCCTGCACATCCTCCGGGATTTGGTATTTCTGGCGCAACGCGTCGTCCAGCCCCACGAGACCCACTCCCAATTCGTCGATCATGGCACTACCGGATTTGGTCGAGGCTGTAATCGCCGTTCGGGCTTCCTGGGATTCCAGGCGGCCGAGGCTGACGGTCAGCTCATGCTCTTCGCCCTTGCGCCAGACCACGACGGAGGTTTCCGTGCCCACCGCTGTTTCTGCCACCAGCCACGGCAGGTGCCGCATCTTGTCGACGGGCTTTCCGTCGAACCTCAGGATGACATCGCCGGCTGTGATGCCCGCTTTATCGGCCGGGCCGTCCTCGGTCACGTTGGCGACCAAGGCACCTCGGGTTTCTCCCAGACCTAGACTTTCCGCAATCTCGTCCGTGACGGTCTGGATATGCACGCCGAGCCAGCCCCGCCGGGTTTCGCCATACTCGCGCAACTGCGATATGACGTTTGCCGCAATGCTGGTCGGAACCGCAAAGCCGATACCGACGCTGCCGCCGGACGGCGAATAGATTGCGGTGTTGATCCCGATAACCTCGCCATCGAGATTGATCAGCGGACCACCAGAATTGCCCCGATTGATGGCGGCATCCGTCTGGATGAACGCGTCATACGGGCCTGCATTGATGTTGCGCTGACGGGCGGAGATGATGCCCGACGTCACTGAGCCGCCGAGGCCGAAGGGATTGCCGATGGCGACAACCCAGTCACCGACACGCGACTTGCTGCTGTTGCCGATGGGAACGAGCGGCCAACGGCTTTTCCGGCTTTACCCTCAGCACCGCCACGTCCGTTTTCTCGTCATGACCCACCAGTTCGGCCGGCAGCGAGCTGTCGTCTTGGAAGCGGACGATAATCTCTTCGGCGCCGGCGATCACGTGATTGTTCGTGACGATAATTCCGGAAGGATCGATTACGAAGCCGGAGCCCAGACTGGTGGCCTTGCGCGGACCTTCATTCGGCTGCTGGCGATCGAAAAAATCCTTGAAGAACTCTTCGAAGGGAGACCCGGGCGGAAATTGTGGCCGATCCGGCCCGGCGCCGGCATCAATCGTTTGCGTGGTGGAAATGTTGACCACCGCCGGCAGTGTTTTCTCCGCGAGGTCCGCGAAGCTTTCAGGTGCCGGTCCTGCAAATGCACTCCGGTGCCGCCGTGACGACAACGAGCATGCAGGCCAAGCCGGCTCCGAGAGCCCGTCTTGGCGTAAACGACAACATCTTTGTATGTCTCCTCAAACTTCGGCGCACAGAGGCGCGCCCAATAAATCCCGGCTGCATGCAAATATGGCGCGCAGTCCCGGGATTCAAGCGATGCGCCCCACGCATGGCGCTGGTCACATTGCGGTGACGGGCGCATGACGACCGGCCGGCATTCCGCGAACGGATCGACGTTATTGTGCCGGCGGAGCCGAAGTTTATTGTGCCGGTGGAGCCGAAGTTTCGCTTCCGGCTGGCGCAGCCGAACCTTTGTCCTGACGAAGCCGAAGTGTCGTCCCGGCCGGTACAGCCGAACCTTGATCCCAACGGAGCCGAGGCTTCGTTCGCGGAGCGCGAACCGGATTGGTTGCCGAAATATTGGAAGAAATCGGAGGTCGGGCTCAGCACCATGGTGGTACCGTCCGCTTTCAGCGCCTTTCTGTAAGCCTCCATCGAGCGGTAGAAGGCGAAGAACTCAGGATCCTTGCCGAATGCATCGGCGTAGATGCGGATCGCTTCCGCATCGCCTTGCACCACGCAGTGCCTGGGACTGCCGCTGTGACTGCAGCGATCAGCACCGTGCGCTCACGCTCGGCGCGGGCGCGGATACGTTGGGCGACTTCTGCACCCTGGGCGCGGAATTCCTTGGCTTCACGCTCGCGCTCACTCTGCATCCGCTGGTAGATCGCTTCCGCGTTGGCTTGAGGCAGATCGGCGCGGCGGATGCGGAAGTCGACCACGTTCAGGCCGAGCTTTTCTGCGGCCTCGTTGGTGTCGGCACGAATTTTTTGCATCAGATCCGCGCGTTCGCTGGAAAGCACGGCGGCGAGCGGCACGTTACCCACGGTTCTACGGAGAGATGCGCTGACGATACCTGCCAACCGGCCCCGTGCCGCGACTTTCGGAGCCGACGGCCTTATAGAACTCCAGCGGATCGGAAATCCGGTAACGGATGAAACTATCGACCACCAGTCGTTTCTGGTCGGCCGCGATGATTTCTTCCTGCGGTGGCGCGATATCCAGAATACGGTTGTCGAAATAACGCCACGTTCTGGACGAACGGCAGCTTAAAATGCAGCCCTGGCTCTCTGGATAACCCGTTTGGGATCGCCGAACTGCAGAGACGATTGCCTGTTCAGTCTGGTGCACGACAAAAGCGGCGCTGCTGACCAGGATACCCAGCACGATGACCAGGATGCCGGCGACGATGAGGACGGTACGGTTCATGAATTCTCTCCTGCGCCCGGCCTATTGGCCGCCTTCCGAACGTTTCTGAAGTTCCGGCAGCGGCAGATAGGGCAGCACACCAGAACCGGAGGCCTTTTGATCGATAATCAGCTTGTTGGCGTTGCCCAGCACCTCCTCCATTGTTTCCAGATAGATCCGGCGCAGGGTCACGTCTTTGGCGCTGCGGTATGACTCGTAAATATCGTCGAACCGTTCCGCGTCACCGGTCGAGCGCGCGACCACTTCCTGCTTGTAGGCTTCGGCTTCCTGGATGATCTGTTCGGCTTCACCGCGGGCGCGCGGGATGATGTCGTTGCGATAGGCTTCCGCCTCGTTCCGCAGGCGCTCCTGGTCGGCACGCGCGCGCTGCACGTCGCGGAAGGCATCCACCACCTGGTTCGGCGGATCGACTTTCTGCAACTGTGCCTGCGTGATCAGAATTCCGGCTTTGTAACTGTCGAGAATCGCCTGCAGATCGGTCTTGCGCCCGGGCTTCGATTTGCGCACGCCCTTCCGCCAGCGCTTCCGCGATCGGCGTTTGGCCGACGATCTCGCGCATCACGCTTTCCGCGGCCGCTTTGACGGTCGCATCAGGATCGCGCACGTTGAAAAGGTACTTGCCGGCGTCGCTTGATCACCCAGAAAATGGTAAAGTTGATGTCGACGATGTTTTCGTCGCCCGTCAGCATCAGCAATTCTTCGGGGATCTGCCGCGAGACGTCCGGAGCGGCCGGTGTCGCCCGCCGACCTGAAGCCGATCTCCAGCCGGTTGACGCGCGTAACCTTTGGCCGTGTCACCTCTTCGATCGGCCAGGGCATGTGCCAGTGCAAACCGGCATCCGTGGTCGCGACATAGGCGCCGAAGCGCGTGACCACGCCCTGCTCGTCCGGCAGCACGCGATAGAAGCCGCTGGCGATCCACGAGCGCGATGATAATCGCGATGATGATGGCGATGCCGCGCCCGCCGCCCACGCCGCCGGGCATTATGCGGCGCAGCGCATCCTGGCCCTTGCGGATCGCCTCTTCCAGATCGGGGGTTGAGGTCATTCCACCGCCACCGCCGCCACCGCGATTACCGCCGCCGGATGGCCCCCAGGGGCCGCCGCCGCCGCCCCACGGACCGCCGCCTCGGCCGCCGCCGCCGCCCCAGGGACCTCCGCCATTCTGATTGCTCATCCGTACCATTAACCTTCTTGCCGTGACCCGTTGGAAGCTGGCCTTCCATCGACAGTGGAGGGTTCATATATGACAGGCGCCGCTGTCGACACAACCGAAGTGCTGCAATCCACCTGCGCTCCCACCTGTGCCTCTTGGAGTTTTGCCCATGCCCGGTCCGTCCGAACAGCAAGTTCGCGCCGCCCTAGATGCCGTACCGGAAGCCGCCGGCCACATCGACGGCATCGCGGCAAAGGACGGTCATGTGCAGGTCGCCCTGGCGATCGACCCGGCGGCGGCAAAGCAAATGGAGCCGATGCGCAAGGCGGCGGAAGAGGCATTGCGCGGGCTTTCAGGCGTGATATCAGCGACGGTCGTGCTGACCGCGGCCGCCGAAGCGGGTCAATCGGCGCCACCGCCTCCACCGACCGCGAGCCAGCGTGGTGGTCCCGGTGGCGGACCCCGCGGCGGACCCGCGAGCACGCGCCCTGCAGGCGGGCCGCAGGCGGGCGGCCCCATGAACCCGCAGCCGATGGCAGGGATCGACGCCGTCATCGCCGTCGCCTCCGGCAAGGGCGGCGTCGGCAAATCCACGGTCGCGGCCAACCTGGCGGTGGCGTTGGCGCAAGACGGCCTGAAGGTCGGGCTGATGGATGCCGATATTTACGGTCCCTCGGTGCCGCTGATGCTGGGCGTTGACCGCAAGCCCGACAGCAAGGACGGCAAGACCCTGATCCCGTTGGAGGCGCACGGCATCAAGCTGATGTCTATGGGCTTCATGGTGGACCAGCGCACAGCCATGATCTGGCGCGGCCCCATGGTGATGAGCGCCGTGCAGCAGATGCTGTTCCAGGTGGAGTGGGGCAAGCTGGACGTGCTGGTGCTCGACCTGCCGCCGGGTACAGGCGACGCTGCAGCTCACCATCGCCCAGCGGGTGAAGCTGGCGGGCGCCGTGATCGTCTCGACGCCGCAGGATATTGCCCTGCTGGACGCCCGCCGCGGCCTCGCCATGTTCGAGAAGGTCAATGTGCCGGTGTTCGGCATCGTCGAGAACATGAGCATGTATATCTGCCCGAATTGCGGGCACGAGGCGCATATCTTCGGCCATGGCGGCGCGGAGGCCGAGGCGAAGGCCAGCGGCACGGAGTTCCTTGGCGCGGTGCCGCTCTCCCTGCCGATTCGCGAACAGAGTGACGCGGGCAGCCCCATCGTCGTCGCCAAGCCGAAAAGCCCAGAGGCCGAGGCGTTCCGCGAGATCGCTGCGAAGATCAAGGCGCGGTTGTAGGGTCCGAGTGATTGCCAGGATGGTCGTTGGGAGTAATTCGGCACGGGCGTCGGGCGCGCGCGCCTGCCGCTCCATGCCGCGGCAGCGCGCCGCCACTCGGCTGGACGGGCCGGTAGCGTCCGCCTATAAAGAGCGCCATCGGACATCAGCCCTTGGCAGTGCGTCTCCATGACATCAATCGGCACCAAGCTCTATACCTGGCGCTTCGGCGACCTTGTCGGCGAAGACGATGCCGGCAACAAGTACTACCGGGAGAAAAAGCCACGCAATCCCAAGCGCGAAAAGCGCTGGGTGATTTATGCGAAAATGGTGGAGGCCTCGTTAGTGCCCCCGGAATGGCACGCTTGGTTGCATCGCTATACCGACGACCTGCCCAAATCGGGCGACCGCCGCTATGCTTGGCAGAAACCGCACAAGCCGAACTTGACGGGCACACCCCAAGCCTATCGTCCGCCTGGGCATGATTTGAGTGGCGGCCGACGGCCCTCCGCCAGCGGCGACTACGAAGCCTGGTCGCCGGGCGACTAGCGGATCGGCAGGCAAATCAACATGTCACGCAACTGGATCGAAAGCATCGTCGGTGCCGCCGTGTTGGCGGTCGCCATATGGTTCCTGGTGTTCAGCTATCAGGGTGGCGGCAAAGGCGGTTCCGGCGGCAATGGCTATGAGGTATCGGCCAAGTTCACCGGCATTGCCGGTGTTCCGGTGGGGGCCGCGGTGCGGATCAGCGGCATCAAGGTGGGAGAGGTGACCAGCCTGAGCCTCGATCAAAAGACCTATTTGGCGCTGGTGCAGATGCGGATCGGTTCCGGGACCGAAATCCCGGAAGACAGCGCCGTCGCCGTCAAAAGCGAAAGCCTGCTGGGGGGCCGCTATCTGGCCATCTCCCCGGGTGCGGACGAGGCCATGCTGAAGGACGGTGGCGAGCTGCAATACACTCAGCCCGCCGTGGTGCTCGAAGATCTGATCGGGCAGGCGATTTTCTCTGGCGGACAAGACAAGTAGCGGCTGAATGCGCACACTTCGTTCAGCGCTCGGGCTCGCCGTTGCGGCAGTGTGTTTGGCCGGACCCAGCCCGGGTTTCGCCCAACAGGATCCGCGGCATGTCAGGCAGCCGACTTTCATCGATCAGGAATATGCGGCGCTGCATGCCCTGAACAAAATCGCCGCCCGGGTGAGCCAGATTTGGGTTCCGGTCGGCGGCGAGGCGCGTTTCGGCAGGCTGACGATCAACGTCCTGGCCTGCCGCAAGCGGCCGCCGGAAGAGCCGCCCGAAGCCGCCGCGTTCATGGAGATCGTCGATGCCGGTGCTGATGAGCAGGCCGTGGCCGTTTTCCGCGGCTGGATGTTCGCCTCCAGTCCGTCGCTTTCGGCCATGGAGCACCCGCTTTACGACATCTGGGTGGCGGGGTGCATGACGGCCGCGGAAGCCGCCGCCGACGAGGCATTGGCCCGCACCGGCGGCGTCGAGGACATGAGCGAGGACGAAGGTTCGCAGCCGGACCGGCCGCTTTCCTCGCCGCCCGTACCATATCAGAAACCTCCGCGGTAACGGGCAGGGGCAGCTTCAGGACCTTGGAGGCGGCTCCTGGTCGGCTCAGTCGTATTCCAATACGTCTCTGCCGTAGCGAGCCAGGTATACTGGTACCGGGTGACCACTGTGCAGGTTCCAGGGATCGCTTTCGGCCAGCAGCCGGTGGACTTCGTTCAACGCGATGCTGGTCGGCTCCGGCGTGTTCGGCATCGCGAGCGCATCGGCGATGGGAATCCATTGCAGGTCCACCAGTTCGCCGGACCCGCCCAACTTGCCACTGGTATTGCGGCTGTCGACAATGAAGAAGCGGGCATTGAACCGCCGCACATTGTTGGGAGGGGTCACCGCCCGCGCGACATAGTCCAGGCAGTCGAGGCGCGGGGCCATGCCCGTCTCGAAGAATGGTATCCAGTCCGCGGAAATCTTGTCCCGGGGAAAACTGCCCCGGTGCGGTGCGCCGACGATCAGGCCGGTTTCCTCGAATGTCTCCCGGATGGCGGCGCAGGCCAGCGCGCGCGCCTTGCGGGCAGACGCCTTGCGCTGCAAGCGCTGCATCACGGGCTCACGCAGGTCGCCGTGCGTGGGAATGCCGACGTCTTCGGGATCGACCCGCCCGCCCGGAAACACGAATGTGTTCGGCATGAACACGTGCCGGCCGGAGCGATGGCCCATCAGGATGCGCGGCTCCCGCTTTGCATCCCCATCGGAAGAGCGGTCCACGACGATCAGGGTGGCGGCGTCACGCGGCACGAGCGCGCGCTTCGGTTCGGCCTTCGTGTCCGCGAACGGTGTCGGTGCATTCATCGATTTAGTGTTCTCCGCCGACGGCGATGTAGTCATAGGTGCCTTCGCCTTGCACGATCATGAATTTGGCCGGCTTGTGCTCCACACCGGAAACATAGTGCGCGGTGTTTGGCGGCACGGCGCAGGTTTCGCCCGCCTGAAGCACATAGTCGCCCCGCGGCGCCCGAGTCTGCACATGCAGGGGGCCCTGCATGCAAAAGAAGGTGTCGGTGATCTGCGAGTGATAGTGCCAGGGGACGTGTTGTCCCTCGGCCAGTGTCAGGATGCGCACGCGCAGGCCGGGCACTTCGGCCACGGTCTCCCGGTTTTGAATTTCATAGCTGGTCATGAATGGGTACTCGCTAAAATGGAAAGGTTTGAATCCAGCTTAGCTCAGCCCCGGCACTTCAACCAGACCCTGCCCATCGCCGCTGCCGACTGCTAAAGCGCTCTCGCGCTTCAGCCAGTAAGCCGCTCCACCAGCGCCTCGCCAAATGCGTCGGTGCCGAGCTGTCCGCCCAGATCGGTGGTGCAGGCTTCCGGCTTTGCCAGCATTGCGTCCAGGCCGTCCTCCAGTGTCTTGGCCGCCGCCGCCAGGGCGTTGTTCGCGTCCTGCTCCGCCCGCCAGGCAAGCAGCATGGCGGCCGAGCGCATCAGCGCCGCCGGGTTGGCGATGCCTTTGCCCGCGATATCGGGCGCAGAGCCATGGCTCGCCTGGGCGATAGCGATGCCGTCACCCCGGTTAAGCGAGCCCGCCAGTCCCAGCCCGCCGGATAATTCCGCCGCCAGGTTCGAGAGGATATCACCATACATGTTGGTCGAGAGCACCACATCGAACCGGTCGGGCGTGCGCACCAGATGGCTGGTCATGGCGTCGATATGCTCGTCGTCCCACCGCACGTCGGGGAATTCCCTGGCGACCGCGCCACACATTCCAGAAACAGCCCGTCCGTCATCTTCAGGACGTTGCCTTTGTGCACGGCGGTGACGTATTTGCGGCGCCGGCTCGCCAGTTCGAAGGCGGCACGGGCGATGCGCGTGGAGCCGTCGCGCGTGATCTTGCGCATGGACAGCGCCACATCGGCGGTCGGCATGAACTCGCCCGAACCCTGGAACATATTGCGGTCGGCGTAAAAGCCTTCGGTGTTTTCCCGTACGACTACCAGGTCCATGTCCGGTGCAAACGAACCGGGAATTCCCTTGGACGGCCGGATATTTGCATAAAGTTGGAGCTCGGCGCGCAGCATCTTGGAGGGACCGATGCCGCCTTCTGCCTCCGGCGGATAGACGGCCGTGTCGGTCGGACCCATTATCACGCCGTCGGCTGCCCGGCAGCGCGCCAGCACGTCGGGCGGCATGGTGCTGCCGATGGCCTTGAGCGATACCAGCCCGATCGGGACCGGCTCGAATTTCAGGCCCAGGCCGAAACGGGCATCCAGCGCCTCCATCGCCTGCCGGGTCGCGGCCATGATTTCGGGGCCGATGCCATCACCGTCCATGATCAGAATCTTCATAACGCTTTCCTTACGAGCCCGGCCGAGTGTGGGATTTTCCACGGGCATTGAATATCGTTCTGTGCTTACCTTGCAAACGCCAATCGCTGACATCGTTCGCAGGGAGACATTTTGTATGACCGAATCAAAACACGTCGAAACGCTTGCCTTACATGCTGGATATCGTTCCGATCCGGCCACTGGCGCGGTGGCGGTGCCGCTGTATCAGACCACGTCCTATCAGTTCAAAAGCGCGGAGCACGCCGCAAATCTGTTCGCGCTGAAGGAACTGGGGAATATTTACACCCGCATCATGAACCCGACCAATGATGTGCTGGAGAAGCGCATCGCGGCGATCGAGGGCGGCGTGGCGGCCCTCTCGGTCGGGTCCGGTCAGGCGGCGAGCGCATTTTCGGTCCAGAACATCACCCATGCCGGCGACAATATCGTCGCCTCGACCGACCTCTATGGCGGCACCTGGAACCTGTTTGCGAACACGCTGAAGGACTTTGGCATCGAGTGCCGGTTCGTCGATCCGAGCGACCCGCAGAACTTTGCGCGCGCCGTCGACGATAAGACTCGCGCCTTCTATGCCGAAACGCTGCCCAATCCGAAGCTGGAAGTCTTCCCAATCAAGGAAGTCGCAGACATCGGGCGCCCGCTCGGCATCCCGCTGATTATGGACAACACCGCGGCCCCGGTAATTTGCAAGCCGCTGGAGCACGGTGCAGCCATCGTGATGTACTCGACCACCAAATACATTACCGGCAACGGCACCAGCATTGGCGGCATGCTCGTCGATGGCGGCAACTTTGACTGGGAAGCGCACAAGGCACGCCAGCCTTATCTAAACGAGCCGGACCCTTCCTACCACGGCGCGGTGTGGACCGAGGCGGTCAAGCCAATGGGCCCCGTCGCATACATAATAAAGGCGCGGGTGACGCTGCTGCGGGACCTGGGCGCGCCGATGGCGCCGTTTAACGCCTTTATGGGGATCCACGGCCTGGAAACGGTAAGCCTCCGGATGGAACGACACTGCGATAATGCGATCAAAGTGGCCGATTACCTGAAGAACCACCCGGCCGTGGAAAAGGTGATCTTCCCCAGCCTGATGACCGGCGAAGCGCGGCGCCGTGCCGATACCTATCTGAAGGGCGGCTACGGCTCTTTGATGGGCATGATCCTGAAGGGTGGCGCCGAGGCCGGCAGCAGCTTCATAGATAAGCTGCAGATGTTCTATCACGTCGCCAATATCGGCGACGCGCGGTCGCTGGCGATCCACCCGGCGACCACGACCCACAGCCAGCTTTCGCCGGAAGAGCAGGAAGCGACCGGCGTTTCGGCTGGCTATGTGCGCCTTTCGATCGGCATCGAGCATATCGACGATATCATCGCCGACCTGGAGCAGGCGCTGGCCTGATCTAGCCTGGCCTAATCTAGCCTGGCCTGACACCCGTTGGCGGAATCGCCGCTGGCATAATCGTCATGCTTGGGGGAAGCTGGGAGACCAGCTTCCCCTTGCTCTTTGGAACCCGCTTGCAATGACACTCTGGCTTGGCTGCATCGCCGACGACTTCACCGGCGCCACCGATATGGCATCCATGCTGGTCAAGGGCGGCCTGCGTACCGTGCAGACCATCGGCATTCCGCCGGAGGGGTTCGAAAACCTGGCCGCAGACGCGGTCGTCGTGGCGCTGAAATCCCGCTCGATCCCGGCTGATGAGGCGGTGGCGCAGTCGCTGGAGGTGCTGGCGGAACTGCGCAAGACAACCGCGCGGCGCTATTATTTCAAGTATTGCTCTACCTTCGACTCCACACCGGTCGGCAATATCGGGCCGGTGGCCGACGCCCTGGAGCAGGAGTTGCGCGCGGACTGGGTGCCGTTTTGCCCGGCGCTGCCAGTGAACGGGCGCACGGTCTTCAACGGCCACCTGTTCGTCGGCGACAAACTGCTGAACGAAAGCGGCATGCAGAACCATCCGCTCAACCCCATGACCGATCCTGATTTGCGGCGGGTGCTGGCGGCGCAGAGCGCGGCCAAGGTAGGACTGATCCCCGCAAGGGCGGCGCGCGCCGGCGTGGAAGCCGTGCGCCGGGTCATCGTCGAACACCGGCGCACCGACACCCATTTCGCCATCGTCGATTGCGTGGACGACGCCGATCTGGACGTGCTGGGCGAGGCCTTCAAGGATCTGATCCTGGTGACAGGCGGCAGCGGTCTTGCGGTCGGGCTCGGCCGGGCCTGGGTAAAGGAGCGCCGGGTGGAGGACCATGACGACCCGGCGGCGCTCGACCCGCGCGACGGCTATGGCGCGATTTTCGCCGGCTCCTGCTCGAACGCGACCCTCGGCCAGATTGCCGCGTTTGAGGCGGCGGGCGGCCTGAGCCTCCGTCTCGATCCGTTGGCCCTGGCGAAAAGCGATGCGGCGCTGCACGAAGCGGAAGCCTGGGCCGCCGCCAGTCTGGGGCGCCGTCCCATCGCCATTATCGCCTCCGACACGCCGGAGAAGGTGAAGGAAGCGCAGGCCGTGCTGGGGGCAGAGAAGGCGGGCCATGTGATCGAAAACGCCTTCGCCCGCCTGGCGCCCGCGCTGGTGCCGAAAGGCTTGTCTCGGCTGGTGGTGGCCGGCGGCGAGACCGCGGGAGCGGTCGTCGGCGGCCTCGGCGTCAATGCGCTGGCCATCGGGCCGGAGATCGACCCTGGCGTACCCTGGACTCAGGCGGTGCAGGGCGAGGCGGAAGGGCTGTGCCTGGCGCTCAAATCCGGCAATTTCGGCGCCGAGAATTTTTTCACAAAGGCGTTTGAGATGCTGGATTGAGCGCATGAACGGCACGAGCGAGACGAAACTGCGCGATGCCATGGCGGCCCACGGCAAGGCGCTATTCGACCGGGGCCTGACCTTCGGCAGCGCCGGCAATATTAGCGTGCGGCTGGACGATGGCTGGCTGCTGACGCCGACCAATTCCTGCCTTGGGCGGCTAGACCCGCGCCGCATTGCCAAGCTGGACGATCAGGGCAAGCTGATCTCCGGCGATCCGCCTTCGAAAGAGGCCTTCCTGCACCGCGCTGTCTATGAGGAGCGGGGCGGGTGCAGAGGCGGTGGTGCATCTGCACTCGACGCATTCGGTCGCGGTATCCTGCCTCGCCGGCATCGATCCGGCGAATGTGCTGCCGCCGCTCACGGCCTATTACGTCATGAAGATCGGCACGCTGCCCCTGATCCCCTATTATCGGCCGGGCGACCCGGCACTGGGCGACGCCATCCGCGACCATATCGCCAAGACGCCCGCCGTGCTGCTGGCCAATCACGGGCCGGTGGTGGCGGGCAAGTCGCTGGACGATGCGATGTACGCGACGGAAGAGTTGGAGGAAACGGCCAAGCTGTTCCTGCTGTTGCAGAACCACCGCACGCGGCCGTTGACGCCGGAACAGATCGACGACCTGCGCGCCCACTTTCCCGCCTGAAAGCCCCTGTCGTTGCCGTCATCAACCCACTTGTTCTGTTTTGTATGAAGTTCGGCGAGAGATATCCGGGTCCTTTGCTTGGTCAGCGGGCCGTTGCGCCCCTGTATCCATTCAGCGTATCCGTTCAGGCTACCAGGAAAGGCTGAGGAGAGGTTCAGACAAGCAATTCAGGCGTCTGCGGACAGGGCGAGGCCGACGGAGTGCTTCGTCCGGCAGACACCGGACTCGCAATGACGGCACAGGGAAGTCGGCGGAGCGCTTGCTGTCGACATGCTATCAGGGGAACATGGCGGCTCCCATGCAACGGAACCGCCCGCGATGACCGATACTTCCGACGACGCCCCGAACGACGTGCGCAAACTGGCCGCTGCAATCGCCGCCGCACAAGCCGCCACGCTCGACGCAGCCCGGCCGGATGCCATGGCGAAGCGGCAGCGCGACGGCAAGCTCTCCGCCCGCGCCCGCGTCGCCGCGCTACTGGATGACGGCAGCTTTTTGGAGAGCGGCGGGCTCGCCGGACCGCACCGGGACAATCCCTGGAACGCCAACCTGGAAGCACCCGCCGACGGAGTCGTCACCGGCGGCGGCATGGTCGACGGGCGGCCGGTCGCCGTGGTGGCGCACGACTTCACCGTGCATGGCGGCTCGGTCGGGGCGGCGGGCAGCGCCAAGAACAACCGCACGATCCAGCGGGCGACCGAGAGCGGCATGCCGCTGGTGATGCTGGTGGAAGGCGGCGGCCATCGCATTCAGGACGGCCAGAATTCCCGCCACTTCGCCGCCGGCTCCCGCGTCTTTCACCTGCTGGGGATGAATTCCGGCTGGACGCCGATGGTGGTGGCGGTGCTGGGCGCGGGCTTCGCCGGGCCCTCGAACTATGCCAGCCTGGCGGATTTCGTGGTGATGCTGCGCGGCGGGGCGCAGATGGGAATGGCCGGCCCGGCTCTGGTCAAGGCCGGCGTCGGCGAAGAGATCGACAAGGAAGCGCTCGGCGGCGCGAAATTGCAAGCCGACCGCTACGGCATCGCCGATTTGGCGGTCGAGACCGAAGCCGAGGCGATGGACGCCATCCGCCGCTTTCTCTCCTACCTGCCGTCCAACTCCAACGAGCCGCCGCCGCTCGCTGGGGCGGTCGCGCCCGAGGCCGACCCCGCCTCGCTTTACGACCTGGTGCCCGCCGACCAGCGCCAGACCTACGACGTGCGCCAGGTGATCGACGTGATCGCCGACGAGGGCAGCCGGTTCGAGTTCAAACCCACCTACGCCCGCAACATCGTCGCCTGTTTCGCGCGGCTGGAAGGGCGGCCGGTCGCCGTCCTGGCGAACAATCCGCGCCATCTGGGCGGCATGCTGGACGCCAGGGCCTGCGAGAAGGGCGCGCGGCTGGTGGCGCTGGCTGATGCCTATGGCCTGCCGCTCTTGACCCTGATTGACGTGCCGGGCTTTGCCATCGGCTCGGCGGCGGAAGCGAGTGGACTGGCCCGGCGCAGCGGCCGGCTCTTGTTCGAGATGGCGCACGCGACCGTGCCGCGCATCTCTCTGACCCTGCGCAAGGGCTATGGCGCGGGCTATATCGCCATGGGCGGCGGCCGCAGCTTCGATGCGGATTTTGCCTTCGCCTGGCCGACGGCGGAAATCTGCGCCATGTCGGTAGAGGGCGCGATCGACGTCGCCTTCCGCCGGGACTATGAGCGCGCGGACGATCCCGCTGCCCGGCGGCAGGAATTGATTGACGAAACCCGCGGCCGCATCGGCTCCGCCCAGGCCGCGGAAGGGTTCGGCATCGACAACGTGATCGATCCGGCCGAGACGCGCGCCGTGCTCATCCGGGCGCTGGCGGGCCTGCCGGCGCGTCGGCCGTTCGCCGGGCCGCCGAAGCGCCGCTCCGTCTCGCCGATTTAGTTGCTGGCTCACCGGGTGGACGCTAGGCTCGGCGGCGATGCAAAAGGAATGCCAGCCATGAACCACCCTACCTCCTCCATTGCCGCGCAGTATCAGCGTGACGGCTTTGTCTTTCCCGTCGACGTTCTGACGGAGGAGGAGGCCCGCACCCTGCGCGCCGATCTGGAAGCGGCAGAGGCGGAATACGCCGCCGACCCAAAGAAACTCGCCATGGTGCGGGGCTTTCCGGCGGCGCTGCTGCCCGGCTACGCGGCACTGGTGCGGCACCCGAAGATGGTCGCTGCGGCCCAGGCGGTGTTGGGGCCGGACGTGTTGCTGTGGGGCTCCGGTCATTTCATCAAGGAAGCGAACACGACCAGCTATGTCAGTTGGCACCAGGACTTGACCTATTGGGGCCTGGACAAGCCGGACGAGGTCACGCTGTGGGTCGCGCTCTCGCCCGCCACGCGCGAAAGCGGCTGCATGCGCTTTGTGCCCGCCAGCCACAAGATCGACATCGTGCCCCACGCCGATACCTTTGCCGCCGACAATCTGCTGACCCGTGGCCAGGAATTGGCGGTGGATGTTGACGAAAGCGAGGCCGTCGATGTGGTGCTGCGCCCCGGCCAGGCGAGCGTGCATCACGGCCACCTGTTCCATGCGAGCGGCCCGAACCGCACGGGCGACCGCCGCATCGGCGCCGCCATCCGCTATATCGCGCCCACCATGCAGGCCAAGTCGGGACCGGAGACCCGGGTGCAACTGATCGCCGGCGAGGATCGGTACGGCCACTTTACCATCGTGCCGCCGCCCGTCGAGCGTCTGGCGGAGTTTGACTTCGAATCCGTCGCCCGCGACATGGCCATCCGCGAGGGCGTGCTCTATGCGGGCGCGGAAAGAGCCGGGCACAAGCGCTCATGAGCGTCGATTTCACGCCTGAGCAAATCCAGATCCGCGATGCGGTCGCGCGGCTCTGCGCGCAATACGGCGACGAATACTGGCTCGCCCGGGATAACGACGAACAATTCCCGGAAGACTTCTGCCAGGCCATCGCCGACGCCGGCTTCATGGGCATCGCCATGCCCGAGGAATATGGCGGCAGCGGCCTTGGCATCACCGAAGCCGCCATCCTGATGCAGGAAATAAGCCGCTCGGGCGCGGGCAATGGCGGCGTATCGTCAGTCTCGCTGGGGATTTTCGGGCTCAATCCGGTGGTGCGCTATGGCACGGAGGAGCAGAAGGCGCGCATGCTGCCGCCGATCATCCGCCGCGAGCGCCGCGCCTGTTTCGGCGTGACCGAGCCGAATACGGGGCTGGACACCACGCGCCTGCGCACCAAGGCGGTGCGCCACGGCGACCGCTATGTGGTGCACGGCCAGAAGACCTGGACGACGACGGCGCAGGTGGCGGACAAGATCCTGCTGATCGCGCGCACCAAGGATCTGGGCGAGACCGAGCGGCCCCTGGACGGACTGACCCTGTTCTATACGGACCTGGACCGCTCGAAGTGCGAGATCCGACGCATTCCGAAGATGGGGCGGGTGGCGGTAGACTTCGAACCAGGTGTTCATCGACGGCCTGGAAATCCCCGTGGAAGACCGGATCGGCGAGGAAGGCAAGGGCTTTCGCTACCTGCTGCACGGCATCAATCCGGAGCGGATTTTGATCGCGGCCGGGCTGGTGGGTTTGGGCCGCGTCGCCTTGCAGAAGGCCAGCGACTATGCTCGCGAGCGGGTGGTGTTCGGCCGGCCGATCGGCATGAACCAGGGTATCCAGCACCCGCTGGCGCAAAACTGGGCGGAACTGGAAGCGGCGAACCTGATGGCGTTCCGTGCGGCCCAGCTCTACGACCGGGGCGAGGACGCGGGCGCGATGGCGAACGCGGCCAAATACCTGGCGGGAGAGGCCGCGTTCAAGGCCTGCACCACTGCGGTGACGACTCACGGCGGCATGGGCTACGCGAAGGAATACCACGTGGAGCGCTACTTCCGCGAATGCATCATCCACCGCCTCGCCCCGATCACCCCGCACCTCGCTCTCTGCTATATCGCGGAACGGGTGCTGGGCCTGCCGAAAAGCTATTGAGGAAGCAGCATATCGCAGACCAAGTTATTAACTTGAAGTAGGCTTTTTTACAATAAATCCCGGTTCCGATGCTATAGTGATTAATTGCCCAATCAGCATTGGTACAAAGAAAAAGCCGATTCCAGCCTCAATAGCGGCATAAATCTTGAATTCTCCAGATGGCGTTATGTCGCCATATCCAAGTGTAGTGAATGTAACTATGGAAAAATACAAATACTCTTCTTTACTGCTAGCGAAATTGGGAGTTGCAGTTTGGTAAAAAACTGCAAAAATTATAATAATTAGCGGAATCATAAGCAGAGTGGATATGACCATTAATTTCTGAACTTCTTGCGAAAATTTGTTCTTTGCCATTATGTCAAACAAAATTAGAGGCTTCTCCCGTTGGCTCCGGCGGCACAAAATGTGGTGATCTGCGCTTGCGTCGCGAGGTGCGTTCGCTTAATGTTCTCGCATGCCGAGCCGCTGGAAACATGACCGCCCGCTCTCCCGCGCCCAGTTCGAGGCGCGATTTCCGGATAATGCGGCCTGCGCCGACTATCTGGCGCGTCGCCGGTGGCCGGAGGGCTTTGTCTGCCCGGGCTGTGGCGTCACGAAGGGATGGCTGCTGAAGACCAAGGCGTTCACCTGGGAGTGCGCGGCCTGCCGGCGGCAGACGTCCGTGACCGCAGGCACGGTCATGCACGGCAGCCATCTGCCGCTGAAGACCTGGTTCACGGCGATCCATATCGTAACCAGCCACTCCAACGGGATCTCCGCCCTGCAACTGCAGGCCCAACTGGGCCTGGGCAGCTACAAGAGCGCCTGGCTGCTCCTGACGAAGCTCCGCCGCGCCATGGTCGATCCCGAGCGAAGCCTTCTCGAGGACGTCGTCGAAGTTGACGAGACCGAGATCGCCTTGCGCCATAAGGACGACCCGCCCGCTGGCGGTCAAGGCCGCAGCTCGCAGGGCAAGATGCTCGTTGCCGGCGCGGTGGAGCTCTCGCCCGAAGGCAAGCCGCGCCGCATTCGTCTCGCGCCGATCGCCGACTTCTCCGGCGCCACGCTCAAGCCCTTCGTCGTCGCGGCCGCCGCCGCCGGTGCCCGCGTCGTCACGGACGGATGGTCCGGCTACAATGGCCTGCCCGACCATGTGCACGAGCCGAAAGTCGTCGGCAAGATGGCCGCCCACATCATCCTGCGCTGGACCCATCGCGTCTTTTCAAACCTCAAGAGATGGGCGCTCGGGACCTACCATGGCCTCCGTCGCCAGCACTTCAGGCGTTACCTCGACGAGTTCGTCTTCAGGTGGAACCGTCGCCGCCACACAGCCGTGGCGTTCGATACCCTGCTCGGCCTCGGAGCCCGCCTCGCGCCAGCAACCGCCCGCGACTTCGTCGAGCAGCGCGTCTGAGAGTACCAGATCACGGCGCCACACCCCGGAATGCGAGATCGCCGTCGCCTGTCCGCGGTGCATCCAACCGTCTCGAGCCGCTGCCTACGTCGATCAGAATTGCTCAGAGCCCTGCATGCACCAGGAAGCCATCACCCGCGCCGCCATCCGAAACATCAACATCTCGCAGCGCCGGAACGAAAGGGAGAAGCCTCCAAAATTCAAACCGATTAGGAAGAAAAAATATGCAAGAATACACAGTAGAAAAACATGGATATTGACATATTCTAAAATCAAAATTTTGTTCATTCCCGAAATATCCTCTTCCAAAATACCAGTTTGGATGCAATAAATATTGACCAATGATATTATAGAGAAGAGGCTTCTCCCGTTGGCTCCGGCGGCACAAAATGTGGTGATCTGCGCTTGCGTCGCGAGGTGCGTTCGCTTAATGTTCTCGCATGCCGAGCCGCTGGAAACATGACCGCCCGCTCTCCCGCGCCCAGTTCGAGGCGCGATTTCCGGATAATGCGGCCTGCGCCGACTATCTGGCGCGTCGCCGGTGGCCGGAGGGCTTTGTCTGCCCGGGCTGTGGCGTCACGAAGGGATGGCTGCTGAAGACCAAGGCGTTCACCTGGGAGTGCGCGGCCTGCCGGCGGCAGACGTCCGTGACCGCAGGCACGGTCATGCACGGCAGCCATCTGCCGCTGAAGACCTGGTTCACGGCGATCCATATCGTAACCAGCCACTCCAACGGGATCTCCGCCCTGCAACTGCAGGCCCAACTGGGCCTGGGCAGCTACAAGAGCGCCTGGCTGCTCCTGACGAAGCTCCGCCGCGCCATGGTCGATCCCGAGCGAAGCCTTCTCGAGGACGTCGTCGAAGTTGACGAGACCGAGATCGCCTTGCGCCATAAGGACGACCCGCCCGCTGGCGGTCAAGGCCGCAGCTCGCAGGGCAAGATGCTCGTTGCCGGCGCGGTGGAGCTCTCGCCCGAAGGCAAGCCGCGCCGCATTCGTCTCGCGCCGATCGCCGACTTCTCCGGCGCCACGCTCAAGCCCTTCGTCGTCGCGGCCGCCGCCGCCGGTGCCCGCGTCGTCACGGACGGATGGTCCGGCTACAATGGCCTGCCCGACCATGTGCACGAGCCGAAAGTCGTCGGCAAGATGGCCGCCCACATCATCCTGCGCTGGACCCATCGCGTCTTTTCAAACCTCAAGAGATGGGCGCTCGGGACCTACCATGGCCTCCGTCGCCAGCACTTCAGGCGTTACCTCGACGAGTTCGTCTTCAGGTGGAACCGTCGCCGCCACACAGCCGTGGCGTTCGATACCCTGCTCGGCCTCGGAGCCCGCCTCGCGCCAGCAACCGCCCGCGACTTCGTCGAGCAGCGCGTCTGAGAGTACCAGATCACGGCGCCACACCCCGGAATGCGAGATCGCCGTCGCCTGTCCGCGGTGCATCCAACCGTCTCGAGCCGCTGCCTACGTCGATCAGAATTGCTCAGAGCTCTGCATGCACCAGGAAGCCATCACCCGCGCCGCCATCCGAAACATCAACATCTCGCAGCGCCGGAACGAAAGGG
>CAWEBB010000015.1:0-14210 GCA_963807085.1 uncultured Alphaproteobacteria bacterium | reverse complement strand
CGCCCGAAACACAGGCCAAGTCTGCGTTGGCGATTGCCGACTGCGATGTGCATGTGGTGCCGGCCGACATGAAGAAAGAGCTGTTCCCGTTCCTGGAAAAGCGCTGGCAGGACTATATGGCCAGCTATGCCTCGCGAGCGCACCAGCCTTACATTACCGGCCCCGCCTATCCGAAGGGTCAGCCGGATGCAGCGCGGCGTGACGCCTACCCGCCGGGCGGCGGCAAGCGGGGTCCTCGCTCGCCTTCATGCGTGAACATCATCTGGACCCGCTGAACGTGCAGTTCGCGACCCTGAACCCGCTGCGCACCGGCCAGGGCATGCAGAACCTGGAGTTTGGCGGTGCGCTCTGCCGGGCCATCAATGACTGGCAGGTGGCAGAGTGGAGCTCAAAGGAGCCGCGCGTCAAAGCTCCGTCGTCGTGCCCTATGAAGACACGGATGTTTCGGTCGCGGAGATCGAGGGCGCGGGCGGGAGATCCGACTCCGCCAGGTGCTGCGGCTTCCCGTTCGGCTGAGCCCTTCGGGCAAAAGCGCTATTGGAAACTGTTCGAGGCGGCGGCGGCGAACGGCTTCCCGGTAGCGATTTACGCCTTCGGCTATGGCGGCGTGCCGGTGAGCGGCCGCGGCTGGCCTTCCTACTATCTGGAAGAAATGATCGGCCACGCCCAGGCCCAGCAATCGCTGCTGATGAGCCTGGTGATGGAAGGCGCGTTCGAACGCTCGCCTGAACTGAAAGTGGTGCTGGTCGAGGGCGGCTTCAGTTGGCTGCCGTCGCTTTGCTGGCGCATGGACAAGCTGATGGAATTTATGGGCGATGAGGTTCCGCACCTGAAGAAGAAACCGTCGGATTATGTGAAAAACCAGGTTTGGGCGACCACCCAGCCGATGGAAGAGCCGGAATTCAAGCCGCACATCCTAGACATGTTCGACTGGATCGGCTGGGACCGGCTGCTGTTCGCGACCGATTACCCGCACTGGGACTTCGACCATCCAGAGCAGGCGCTGCCGCTGCGCATCGATGAGGAACGCCGTCAGAAGTACTTCCTGCAGAACGCGCTGGAACTGTACAAGCCGCAACCGGTTTAGGGGCTGGAGAGGGCCATGGCGGCACCGGCTCGCGGCGGGCGGCAACGGGAAAAGCATGTGGTTGCGACCTTGGCGGAGATGCCGCCAGGGTCGCGCAAGCTGGTCACGGCCGGCAAGCGCGAGATCGCGCTGTTCAACATCGACGGCACGTTTTTTGCGGTGCTGGACCGCTGCCCGCACCAGGGCGGCAGCCTGTGCAAGGGCCGCTTGATTGGCTTGGTCGAGTTCGGCGAACCTGGGCAATACCACTATTCACGGGCCCAGCAGATCGTGCGTTGTCCGTGGCATGGCTGGGAGTTCGATTTGGCGACCGGGCAGAGCAAGGTGGATCCCAGTTCAATCCGCGTCCGTCCCTATCCGGTTGAAGTCGCCAGTGGCGCCGCGGTGCAGGAGGGCATGAAAGAAGGACCCTACAAGGCTGAGGTCTTCGACGTATCGGTCGAGGACGAATATGTGGTGATCGAGGTTTAGATGTCCGACGCCGCCGACAAAGGCCGCAAGCTGCTCGTCGAGATTTTTGGCGAAGACTATGTGGCTGCTCGCGACGGGCGGGAGACCGACTTCACCGCCGCCTACAACCGCCTGGCCGAGGAAGCGGGCTATGGCTTGGTCTGGGCGCGCCCCGGCCTGGACCTTATAACCCGCTCGCTGTTGACCATCGCCAGCCTGACCTCGCTCAGCCGGGCGGGGGAGTTGCGGGTGCATCTGCTGGCCGCGGTGAACAACGGCGCGACCGTGGAGGAAATCCGCGAGACAATCCTGCACACGGCTATCTATGCGGGCTTTCCCGCGGCGCGCGATGCGACCCAGATCGCTCAACAAGTGCTGACGGAATTGGGTAAGCTGCCGGGGCCGGAAGCCTGAGTCTGGCGCGGCGGCGGGAGTGCGCACGATCCGGGTGGCCGGGTGACACACTCCACGTCATCTTGGCTTCATCGGATCAAGCAGCCACGGAGGCTCTGCACCATGAATGCCACGATGCAACTTTCGCCCGAAACGACCGCGCCCCAGTATGAACTGATCGAGGCCGCCATGGCCTGGCTCGCCGACATGCGGGCGGAACAGCCCAGCCTCGAAGAGCTGGCCGAGCATATCGGCTATGCGCCGGCGCATCTGCAAAAGGTCTTCACCCGCTGGGTCGGGGTCAGTCCCAAACGCTTCCTCAGCTATCTGACCCTCGACTACGCCAAGCAGCGGCTGGCGGAGAGCGACAGCGTGCTGGATGCCGCGCTCGACGCGGGGCTGTCGGGGCCGGGAAGGCTGCACGACCTGTTCGTCGCGCACGAGGCGATCACGCCCGGCGACTACAAAAAGCGCGGCGAAGGTCTGACCATCTGCTATGGCTGGCACGCCTCGCCCTTCGGCCAGGCGCTGGTGATGATGACGGAGCGCGGGCTCTGCGGCCTCGCCTTTGCGACGGACAACAGCGTCAAGGTGTTCGCCAATATGGCGGCGCGCTGGCCCGCCGCGCGTATCATAGAGGCGCCAGCGGAAACCGCGGCCCTGGCCGCCACGGTGTTCGGCAACGGAGGCGAGCGCATCCCGCTGCACCTCTCCGGCACCAACTTCCAGGTCCGGGTGTGGGAGGCGCTGCTGCGTATTCCGGACGGCGGGCTGGTGCCCTATCAGTGGGTGGCGAAGGCCGTCGGCCAGCCTAAGGCCGCGCGCGCGGTGGGGGCTGCGATCGGCGGAACCCGATCAGCTACCTGATCCCCTGCCACCGGGCCATTCTCTCGAACGGCTATCTGCGAAACTACGAATGGGGCCTGCCGCGCAAGATGGCCATGATCGGCTGGGAGGCGTCCCGGCGCGAGGCGGCCTAAGAGTTATGGCGCTACCCGGTATGTGGCTACGAACTCCTGGTCGATGGTCACGCCGAGGCCGGGACGATCCGGGATTTCCAGATAGCCGTCTTCGACCGTGAAATTCTCGACCGCCAGTTCATGCAGCATCGGGTTCGCGCCCAGCGAATATTCCACGATAAAGCCGCTGGTCGCCGCCGCCAGCACGTTCAGCCCACTGGCGAAACACAGCGCCCCGCCCCAGAGATGCGGCGCGAAGCGGATCTGGTAGGCCGCGGCGATAGCCTCGATCCGCACGGCCTCCGTAATGCCGCCCGCAATGGAAAGGTCCGGCTGGAAAATATCCGCCGCCCGCAGTTCCGCCAGGTCGCGGAAGGCGAAGCGGGTGAACTCACTTTCGCCGCAGGAAATTGGAATGTCGGTCGCCGCGCGCACCTCTGCCTGGCCGCGCTTGTCGTCGGCGGTGACGGGCTCCTCCAGCCAGTCGATATTGCAGTCGGCGACCGCGCGGCAGAAGCGCTTTGCCTCGGATACGGTGAACGTGCCGTGGGCGTCGCACATCAGCGCGATCTCCGGCCCCAGATAGTCGCGCGCGGCGTGCACCCGCTCGATGGAGTGGGCCAGCGTGCCGTCGCCGGAGCCGACCCGCATCTTCACCGCCTTGAAATTGCCCCGGTCGATATAGCTTTTCAGTTCCGCTCCGACCTCCGCCGTGGGCTTCCAGCCGCCGGAGGCATAGGCCGGCATCCTGTCGTGCCGCCTGCCGCCGAGCAGTTGGTGTACGGGCGCGTTCAGTGACTTGCCCAGGATATCCCAAAGCGCCATGTCGATGCCGCTGGTCGCGCTGACCACGTGCCCGCGCCTGCCCAGCACGGGGAAAACATGGCCGCGGGCGATGGCGTAGTGGGCGCGGCTGCCGTTATACATCACATCCCAAAGCCGCGAGATCTGGCGCGGATCCTGGCCGATCAGGAGCGGGCCGAGTTCTTTCTCCACGATGGTCACCAGCCCGGCATTGGTGCCGGCCGAGCCGACCGCGGCTTTCGCCTCACCATAGCCGGTAATGCCCGCGTCGGTCTCCACCTCCACCAAGGTCGCGTCGAACGAGCGGGTGCGGCCGAAGTCGCTGGTATGCTGTTGCGCTTCCGGGATGGGCACGGACAGCCAATGGGCACGGATGGCGGTGATTTTCATGGGGGCGTCTCCTGTCGTTGCTGGAAGTGTTCGCCGCACCGCGGGCAGCGTCAAGCGCCCGGCGATCAGGCCCGCTCGATCCGAATGCGGTGCTGCACCTCGGCGACCCGGTCCGCGCTCAGCAATCCCGCCTGTGCGCCAAACCCAGTGCAAGCCAAACCTCCCGCGGCGCTTGCCAGCTTGAGTTTGTCCGGCAGCTTCCCTCCCCTGGCCAGTGCCGCCGCCAGGCCGCCGGTGAAGGCGTCGCCGGCGCCGGTGGTGTCCACCACCCGGACCGGCAGGGCGGAGACGCGCCAACCCGTGCCGCCTGCCTCTGCCGCCACCGCGCCGTCGCTGCCGATGGTCATGATCACCGTCGCCTGCAGCCGTTCCGCCAAGTGCCGGGTCAGGGCCATGGGATCGACCACGGCCATCAGCCCGACCTGCGTGGCCAGAGCCTCGGCTTCCAGTTCGTTCACCAGCCAATGGTCGACAGCTCTCCAGGCCCGCTCCGGCAGTTCGCCAAAGGGAGCGAGGTTCAGGACGGTCGTGGCGCCCGCCGCCTTCGCCGCCAATAGCGCCTCGGCGGTTTCCGCGAATGGCACCTCCATCTGGCAGACCAGCACGTCGCCGGCGCGGATGTCGGTGAGTTGCGTGGCCTGCACCTTCCGGTTGGCGCCGCTGGCGACGATGATCGCGTTTTCGCCGTCTGCCGCCACCATGACCGAGGCCAGCCCGGTCGGCGCATCGGTCACACGGACGTCGTGCGTGTCGACGCCCGCCGCCTCCAACGCCTGCAGGGGGATCGCGGCCCAGGCGTCGTCGCCCACTGCACCCACCATGCGTACGTCGATAGGCTCAAGCGGGCCATCGGCCGCGCCAAGCTTCGCCGCCGCCACGGCCTGGTTACACCCCTTGCCGCCGGGGATGGCTTGGTAGTCCGCGGTCAGCACGGTCTCGCCGGGCGCCGGCAACTGCTCGACGCGTAAGGCAAGATCCGTGTTTATGGAGCCGAAAACGATGATAGTCATTCCGTCCCGCCTTCTTTCCAACGCGCGGCCGCAGGAGACACTTTGATGACTGACTTTACCGCTAAGACGGAAAGTCCGCTATCCGAATGGATGGGTTTCGAGACGGTGGAGGCGACGCCCGAGCGCACGCTGGTGCGCCTCGCGCTTCGCCCGGAGCACCTGAATCCCCACCGGCGCGATCCATGCGGGCACCATGCTCTCGCTGGCCGACAATACCGCCACTAAAATGGCGATCCAGGCACAAGCCGGCACCGCCAACGAGGGCAAGTTCATGGTGACGGTGGATCTGCACGCCACCATGCTGCGCAACCAGACAGGCGGCACGATCGAGGCGGAGGCCGTGGTCGTCCGTGCGGGCGCAAGGGTGACGGTGGTACGCACCCAGGTAAAGGGGGACGGCGGCAAGGCGCTGATCGAGGTCACGACCACGCACATTCCGGCGTAGTGATCTGACCGAGACAGATGAGTCCACTAACTGCACGACGTCGGCGATGACCTAGGGCACATCACATGGCTGCTCCAAGCACTTAGCAGCCTCTCGTTGAGTGAGCCTAACGGTGGTAATTTCCTCCAGTGCAGACATTGATAGGCGAGCCGATCCAGCCTTTAGTCACCCAAATCGCTGCCAGGGTTCAAGTTCCTGCGCAGTGGTGTGCGCGAAAATTCCACGTCGGCTTTGTGGCGCAAGAAGAAATAGGGCGAGCTAGTTCTTTCCGGGATTGACAGTCCAGTCCTGACTGCAGAGTTCCGTCCGGAAACTTCATGATGGATTGCAGAGTTTTCGGATCATGAGGCGGATCGAGGCGAGTTTCAGGAAGGCCAGCGCCTTGGCGTTGAGGCACTCCCAATCCCGGGCCAGACGGCGGCAACGTCCGAGCCAGGCGAAGGTTCGCTCGACAATCCAGCGTTTGGGCAGCACGACAAAGCCCTTGGCATGATCGGAGCGCTTGACGATCTCCACGTTGACCTGGGAGAGGGCCTTTTTCACGCCCTCCTGGAACCGCTCCCCTTGATAGCCGCCATCGGCGTAAAGCTTGAGCAGGAAGGGGTAGAGTCCGAACAGAGCGGCCATCACCATCACGCCGCCGTCGCGGTCCTGGATATCGGCGGCATGCACCAGGGCATGCATCAGCAGGCCCTGGGTGTCGACCAGAATGTGCCGTTTCTTGCCCTTGATCTTCTTTCCCGCATCGTACCCCGGCGGGTCGATGCAAGCCCCCCTTTTTCCGCGCTTTTCACGCTCTGGCTGTCGATGATGGCGGCGCTGGGGGCGACTTCGCGCTCCGCCTGCTCCCGGCAGGCCGCATAAAGCGCATGATGGATGCGGTCGAGCGTGCGATCCCAGGCCCAAAGGTCGAAATAGTCATGGACCGTGCTCCTCGGCGGCAGATCCTTCGGGATCGCCCGCCACTGGCAGCCGGTAGAGAGCACATACATCAGCCCGTTGACCACCTCGCGCAGGTTGACGGTGCGCTTGCCGCCGCCCGGCTTGCCCGGCGGGATCAACGGCTCGATCAACGCCCATTCCTCGTCCGTCAGGTCACTCGGATACCGCAGGTGGTCGCGGTTGTAACGGAGGCGGTTCTCGACCGTCCACATCGGGCACCTCTCTTCGCTATTCGGTGCCAGACAGGGAATCACAGCCGATTCCAGCCCGCAAGCCAAAATCCAACAACCGATTCCGCCGATTTCATAAAGTCCTCGGACGGACACTTATAGAGGCTTCTCCCGTTGGCTCCGGCGGCACAAAATGTGGTGATCTGCGCTTGCGTCGCGAGGTGCGTTCGCTTAATGTTCTCGCATGCCGAGCCGCTGGAAACATGACCGCCCGCTCTCCCGCGCCCAGTTCGAGGCGCGATTTCCGGATAATGCGGCCTGCGCCGACTATCTGGCGCGTCGCCGGTGGCCGGAGGGCTTTGTCTGCCCGGGCTGTGGCGTCACGAAGGGATGGCTGCTGAAGACCAAGGCGTTCACCTGGGAGTGCGCGGCCTGCCGGCGGCAGACGTCCGTGACCGCAGGCACGGTCATGCACGGCAGCCATCTGCCGCTGAAGACCTGGTTCACGGCGATCCATATCGTAACCAGCCACTCCAACGGGATCTCCGCCCTGCAACTGCAGGCCCAACTGGGCCTGGGCAGCTACAAGAGCGCCTGGCTGCTCCTGACGAAGCTCCGCCGCGCCATGGTCGATCCCGAGCGAAGCCTTCTCGAGGACGTCGTCGAAGTTGACGAGACCGAGATCGCCTTGCGCCATAAGGACGACCCGCCCGCTGGCGGTCAAGGCCGCAGCTCGCAGGGCAAGATGCTCGTTGCCGGCGCGGTGGAGCTCTCGCCCGAAGGCAAGCCGCGCCGCATTCGTCTCGCGCCGATCGCCGACTTCTCCGGCGCCACGCTCAAGCCCTTCGTCGTCGCGGTCGCCGCCGCCGGTGCCCGCGTCGTCACGGACGGATGGTCCGGCTACAATGGCCTGCCCGACCATGTGCACGAGCCGAAAGTCGTCGGCAAGATGGCCGCCCACATCATCCTGCGCTGGACCCATCGCGTCTTTTCAAACCTCAAGAGATGGGCGCTCGGGACCTACCATGGCCTCCGTCGCCAGCACTTCAGGCGTTACCTCGACGAGTTCGTCTTCAGGTGGAACCGTCGCCGCCACACAGCCGTGGCGTTCGATACCCTGCTCGGCCTCGGAGCCCGCCTCGCGCCAGCAACCGCCCGCGACTTCGTCGAGCAGCGCGTCTGAGAGTACCAGATCACGGCGCCACACCCCGGAATGCGAGATCGCCGTCGCCTGTCCGCGGTGCATCCAACCGTCTCGAGCCGCTGCCTACGTCGATCAGAATTGCTCAGAGCCCTGCATGCACCAGGAAGCCATCACCCGCGCCGCCATCCGAAACATCAACATCTCGCAGCGCCGGAACGAAAGGGAGAAGCCTCTTAAGTTTTTCTGTTGGACGTGATAGGGGAAAAACTAAAGTGTAAGTGTCCGTCCGAGGCTTTGATAAATCGGCGGAATTGGTTGGTGGATTTCGGGTTGCCGAGCTGGAATCGGTTGTGATTATAGGATGCCCACCCCTTGCTTCCTTGGGCGCACGTAACGATACTCCGCGCCACCATGAGCGAAACGTTGAATACCTTTCAGAATACCCTCAGCGTCCGCGTCTGGCGGGGCGGCGAGGACGGGGCGTTTCAACCCTTTAAGGTGCCCCGTCTGGAGCACCAGACCGTGCTCGACGTCGTGACTTACATCCAGCGCGAACTGGATCCCACCCTCGCCTATCGCTTTGCCTGCCGCGTGGGCATGTGCGGCTCTTGCGGCATGACCGTAAACGGCCGGCCGCGCTGGACCTGCCGCACCCACGTTGAGGCCGTCGCCGACCGCAAGGGCGAGTTGGAAATCGGCCCGCTGCGCTCCCTGCCGGTAGTTCGCGACCTGGCTACCGACATGACGCCCTTCTTCGAGAAATGGCAGCAGGCGCAAGGCCGCGCGACCGGCTCGCGCACCCGCTCGCAAGACACCCACCGCATCGACCCGGCCTCATCCCGCCGTCAGGCCGCCGACGCCGCCATCGAGTGCATCAATTGCGGCGTCTGCTATGCCGCCTGTGACGTGGTCGCCGCCAACTCCGCCTACCTCGGCCCCGCCGCCCTCAACCGCGCCTGGACCCTGGTCAACGACGACCGGGAGGCCGACCGCTCGGGAGTGCTTGCCGCGGCGAGCGCCGGCGGCGGCTGTCACTCATGCCACAGCCACGGCTCCTGCACCGAGCACTGTCCCGTCGATCTGAACCCGAGCCAGAGCATTGCGGGCGTGAAGCGGCTCTCGCTGCTGGCCATGATCGGGGGCAAGGTCTGATGCCGGTCCCGGCGATCCTGTTCCTCGCCCAGCGCGCCTCGGCTTTGGTGCTGGCGCCGCTGGTCCTGGTGCATCTGGGACTGGCGGTATACGCCATCCACGGCGGGCTCACGGCCGCGGAGATCCTGGTCCGCACCCAGGGCAGCGCGTTCTGGATGCTGTTTTATGGCCTGTTTGTCGCGGCAGCCGCGGTTCATGCTCCCATCGGGCTCCGCAATGTGCTGCGCGAGTGGTTCGGCTGGAAGGGGTCCGGCATTAACCTTGCGCTGGTCGCGCTCGGGGGGCTGCTGCTGTTGCTGGGCCTGCGCGCGGTCTCGGCTGTGACGGGGGTGTAGGGCGATGCGGTCTTACAACAAGGCTTCCCAGGATGTGATCCAGGACCTCTCTCCGCTTTCCCTCCTTCATAGTGACGTCATTTGGCTGAAAGAGGACCCGAATCAAGTCCGCGACAGCGGCGACGTAAGATGCTAACCCCCCGTTCCCAACGCCACGCGGGCCGCTACGCTGCCTTCGCCCACCGGCTTTCCGGCGTGCTGCTGGCCGTTTTCTTGCCGTTTCATTTTCTCGCCCTCGGCCTCGCGATCGAGGGGGAAGGCCGGCTCGACGGCTTTCTCGCCTGGAGCGACCAGCCACTGGTGAAGATCGCCGAATGGGGCCTGGTCACGCTCCTAGCCGTGCACCTGCTCGCAGGATTGCGCGTGCTGGCGTTGGAGTTTCTGCCCTGGCGCGGCGCCCGCAAGGCTTGGATAGCGGCGGGCGGTACCATCGCCGCCGCTATCGGCATCACCTTTATCGTGAGTGCTTTCGCATGACCGCCACCTCCGCCACTGCCCTAAAGATCGAAACGCTCCAGACCGACATTCTCATCATCGGCGCGGGCGGCGCAGGCCTGATGGCGGCGCTGCATGCGGCCCAGGCCAACCCTGACCTGCACATCACCATCGCGGTCAAAGGGCTGCTCGGCAAATGCGGCTGCACACGCATGGTGCAGGGAGGCTACAATGTCGCCATCAATCCGGCCAACTCGATCGAGCGCCATTTCATGGACTCGATCGTCGGCGGCAAATGGCTGCCCAACCAGGAGCTTGCCTGGCGGCTGGTTACCGGCGCGGTCGAGCGCATCCGCGAGCTGGACAACGAGATCGGCTGTTTCTTCGACCGAAATCCGGACGGCACCCTGCACCAAAAGGCCTTCGCGGGCCAAAGCTTTGACCGCACCGCGCACAAGGGCGACCTGACCGGCATCGAGATCGTCTCCCGCCTGATCGAGCAGATCTGGGCCCGCAACGTCCACAAGCTGGAGGAGCACCGGGCGCTTGCCATCGTGCCGGACCGCGAAGGCAAGGCCTGCGCCGGCATGCTGCTCACCGACATGCGCACGGGCGCCTTCAAGCTGGTGCGGGCCAAGGCCGTGCTGATGGCGGCAGGCGGCGGCCCGACTATGTACAAGTACCACACCCCCTCCGGCGACAAGGCGTGCGATGGCATGGCGATGGCGCTGGCAGCGGGCCTCAGCCTGCGCGACATGGAGATGGTGCAGTTCCACCCGACGGGCCTGCTGGCAGGCGAGGACACGCGCATGACCGGCACCGTGCTGGAAGAGGGCCTGCGCGGCGCCGGCGGCCATCTGCTAAACAATGACGGCCGCCGCTTCATGCTGGACCGCCACCCGGCCGGCGAGCGCGCCACGCGCGACATCGTCAGCCGCGAGATCTATCGCGAGATGCAGGGCGGTCACGTCACGCCGCACGGCGGCGTCTATATCGAGATGAAACACTTGGGCCCGGAGAAGGTCGCCAAACTCTTCAAGGGCATGGTGCAGCGCTGCGCCGACTGCGGCTTCGACCTGGCGGGCGGCCGGGTCGAGGTAGTGCCGACCGCGCACTACATGATGGGCGGCGTTGTCTTCAACGTGGACACCACGACCGCCCTGCCCGGCCTGTTCTGCGCGGGCGAGGACTCGGGCGGCGTCCACGGCGCGAACCGGCTGGGCGGCAATGGCGTCGCCAACTCCACCGTCTTCGGCGGCATCGCAGGCGACGAGATGGCGGCGTTCGTGGCGAAGGAGCCGGGCTGGCGGGAGCCTGACGTTGAGGTCGCGGAGGCCGCGGCGGCGGCGTCTTTGCGGCCGTTTGCGCTGGGAGCGGGCGACCTGAACGGCCTCCGCAAACGGTTGTTGGACATGATGTGGGACGAGGCAGGCATCATCCGAACGCAGGAGAGCCTGGAGCGGGCGCTGGTGGCACTGGACGATTTCTCCGCCGAGTTGCAGTCCACCGGCATCCCCGACTCCTCCCCGGCCTTCAACCTGACCTGGCACGACTGGCTGAACCTGGAGAGCCAAATCACCATCTCCAAAACCATCTGCCATGCCGCGCTCGCCCGCGAAAACAGCCGAGGCGCCCACTTCCGCGATGACTTCCCCGACGAGGGGGATTTGGAAGCCAGCTACTTCACCAAAGTCCGCTTCGCCGGGGAGAGCGGCAGCGACAAGGAGCCCGAGGGCTTCGAAGTCACCACCGAACCCGTCAAGTTCACCATCGTGAAGCCGGGTGAGAGCCTGATTGACGGCAATGTTGGGGCGCCGGTGGCGGCGGAATAAAATAAAAAGCTGATCAACAAAATATTCGCCTCAGTTAGAGCCTTTGATAAAAATATTAAATAAGGGAATAATTTTCCACACACTGAATACTATTATCAAACCAAAAACGATTCGATTATAGGAGAAATTTTAGATGAGGCTTCTCCCGTTGGCTCCGGCGGCACAAAATGTGGTGATCTGCGCTTGCGTCGCGAGGTGCGTTCGCTTAATGTTCTCGCATGCCGAGCCGCTGGAAACATGACCGCCCGCTCTCCCGCGCCCAGTTCGAGGCGCGATTTCCGGATAATGCGGCCTGCGCCGACTATCTGGCGCGTCGCCGGTGGCCGGAGGGCTTTGTCTGCCCGGGCTGTGGCGTCACGAAGGGATGGCTGCTGAAGACCAAGGCGTTCACCTGGGAGTGCGCGGCCTGCCGGCGGCAGACGTCCGTGACCGCAGGCACGGTCATGCACGGCAGCCATCTGCCGCTGAAGACCTGGTTCACGGCGATCCATATCGTAACCAGCCACTCCAACGGGATCTCCGCCCTGCAACTGCAGGCCCAACTGGGCCTGGGCAGCTACAAGAGCGCCTGGCTGCTCCTGACGAAGCTCCGCCGCGCCATGGTCGATCCCGAGCGAAGCCTTCTCGAGGACGTCGTCGAAGTTGACGAGACCGAGATCGCCTTGCGCCATAAGGACGACCCGCCCGCTGGCGGTCAAGGCCGCAGCTCGCAGGGCAAGATGCTCGTTGCCGGCGCGGTGGAGCTCTCGCCCGAAGGCAAGCCGCGCCGCATTCGTCTCGCGCCGATCGCCGACTTCTCCGGCGCCACGCTCAAGCCCTTCGTCGTCGCGGTCGCCGCCGCCGGTGCCCGCGTCGTCACGGACGGATGGTCCGGCTACAATGGCCTGCCCGACCATGTGCACGAGCCGAAAGTCGTCGGCAAGATGGCCGCCCACATCATCCTGCGCTGGACCCATCGCGTCTTTTCAAACCTCAAGAGATGGGCGCTCGGGACCTACCATGGCCTCCGTCGCCAGCACTTCAGGCGTTACCTCGACGAGTTCGTCTTCAGGTGGAACCGTCGCCGCCACACAGCCGTGGCGTTCGATACCCTGCTCGGCCTCGGAGCCCGCCTCGCGCCAGCAACCGCCCGCGACTTCGTCGAGCAGCGCGTCTGAGAGTACCAGATCACGGCGCCACACCCCGGAATGCGAGATCGCCGTCGCCTGTCCGCGGTGCATCCAACCGTCTCGAGCCGCTGCCTACGTCGATCAGAATTGCTCAGAGCCCTGCATGCACCAGGAAGCCATCACCCGCGCCGCCATCCGAAACATCAACATCTCGCAGCGCCGGAACGAAAGGGAGAAGCCTCAAATTTCAATTACGAGGAAAAATTCATCACATCGACTATCTGACATACTATATATCAAACTGTCAAAAATACGTTGGATGCAATATATGTGACAATTTTAGAAAGAGGCTTCTCCCGTTGGCTCCGGCGGCACAAAATGTGGTGATCTGCGCTTGCGTCGCGAGGTGCGTTCGCTTAATGTTCTCGCATGCCGAGCCGCTGGAAACATGACCGCCCGCTCTCCCGCGCCCAGTTCGAGGCGCGATTTCCGGATAATGCGGCCTGCGCCGACTATCTGGCGCGTCGCCGGTGGCCGGAGGGCTTTGTCTGCCCGGGCTGTGGCGTCACGAAGGGATGGCTGCTGAAGACCAAGGCGTTCACCTGGGAGTGCGCGGCCTGCCGGCGGCAGACGTCCGTGACCGCAGGCACGGTCATGCACGGCAGCCATCTGCCGCTGAAGACCTGGTTCACGGCGATCCATATCGTAACCAGCCACTCCAACGGGATCTCCGCCCTGCAACTGCAGGCCCAACTGGGCCTGGGCAGCTACAAGAGCGCCTGGCTGCTCCTGACGAAGCTCCGCCGCGCCATGGTCGATCCCGAGCGAAGCCTTCTCGAGGACGTCGTCGAAGTTGACGAGACCGAGATCGCCTTGCGCCATAAGGACGACCCGCCCGCTGGCGGTCAAGGCCGCAGCTCGCAGGGCAAGATGCTCGTTGCCGGCGCGGTGGAGCTCTCGCCCGAAGGCAAGCCGCGCCGCATTCGTCTCGCGCCGATCGCCGACTTCTCCGGCGCCACGCTCAAGCCCTTCGTCGTCGCGGTCGCCGCCGCCGGTGCCCGCGTCGTCACGGACGGATGGTCCGGCTACAATGGCCTGCCCGACCATGTGCACGAGCCGAAAGTCGTCGGCAAGATGGCCGCCCACATCATCCTGCGCTGGACCCATCGCGTCTTTTCAAACCTCAAGAGATGGGCGCTCGGGACCTACCATGGCCTCCGTCGCCAGCACTTCAGGCGTTACCTCGACGAGTTCGTCTTCAGGTGGAACCGTCGCCGCCACACAGCCGTGGCGTTCGATACCCTGCTCGGCCTCGGAGCCCGCCTCGCGCCAGCAACCGCCCGCGACTTCGTCGAGCAGCGCGTCTGAGAGTACCAGATCACGGCGCCACACCCCGGAATGCGAGATCGCCGTCGCCTGTCCGCGGTGCATCCAACCGTCTCGAGCCGCTGCCTACGTCGATCAGAATTGCTCAGAGCCCTGCATGCACCAGGAAGCCATCACCCGCGCCGCCATCCGAAACATCAACATCTCGCAGCGCCGGAACGAAAGGG
>CAWEBB010000014.1:0-168245 GCA_963807085.1 uncultured Alphaproteobacteria bacterium | reverse complement strand
CCCCGCGCCCTGGAGGCGCTGGGCGCTGCACTGGATCACGGGCAGCAGGACAAGCCGCTGGTGGCGCTATGTCCTTGGGACCGGTACGAACAGCGCGCGGAAATCTGGGTTGCAGCACCACCAAGCGCTGCTCTCCCGCGCGCGGAGGATCCGCTTGCAGCCTGGCTGGTAGGAGCCTGGTCTCCACCATGTGCGCTGTTATGGTCGCGCGAGGCTTACCTCATGAGCGGGGGCTGGCAAGCCGACTGGACCGTCAACGACGACGGCGCACTGGCAATGCTCGCCTTCGCCCGCGGCGTAGGCACGGTCAGAACAATGAATGGGCTTTCGCTCTACCGCCGCCCGCCCGCCGGGGAAAGCTCGCTTAGCGGCCGCCGCCTGACGCCGGACGGCTTGGCGGCCGGGGCGGCTGTTTTGGAAGAGGTCATTGCCGAACTGGAAGCGCGCGCCAGAATCCGCGCTTACCGCAGCGCGATAATAGAGGCGCTGGGGTTTATTGAGGCGAACGATCCGGACCGCTTGATCGCGCCAAAGCTGGCCGAACTCGAGCAGCGGGTCGGTGGCAGGCGCCCCTGGGACAGGCTGCTCGGGACATTGGGGCCGGTTGCTGCCCGCAGTCGCGCCGGCTTTTGCGACCGCTTCGCACGCCGCCCACCTCGGCCAGCAAGGGACGCGGAAAACCGGGAGGTTATAGCGTCAAAACGATGTAGCTCGCCTTTGGTCAGCATCATTATCCCCACCTACAACAGGGCACGGCTGGTTTGCCGGGCAGCGGAAAGCGTACTCAGGCAGAGCCATCACAATTTCGAATTGCTGGTCATTGATGATGGGTCGACCGACGATACGGTTTCACGTCTTCAAGCATTGGACGACAAGCGCCTGAGGGTGGTGCACCAGGCGGCGAACGGCGGCGTTGCTGCGGCGCGCAATCGGGGCATTGCCGAAGCACGCGGCGAGTTCGTCGCGTTCCTCGATTCCGACGATGCCTGGAAGGCAGGAAAGCTAGAAGCCCAGGTAGCGGCGCTGCAAGCAGCACCGGCCCATGTCGGCTTTTGCTATGCGCTCTCCGAATTCATTCGCCCCGATGGCCGCGCCGACGTCGTCGGCACGCCGGTTCAGGGTCAGGTATTCGAAGCCATGTTGTTGCGGGTAGTCGTGCACGGTGGCGCCTCTTCCCTCCTGTTCCGGCGCGAGGTGCTGGAGACTATCGGCGGCTTTGACGAGAGCCTGCCTGCCATCGAGGATTGGGATCTTTTCCAACGGGCGGCGCGCCTTTTCGAAATGGTTACCGTCCCGCGAGTTATGGTGCGGGTGCATGAAGACGATCCAGGCGAGCGGCGCTCGCTGCGCTTCAGGGCCAACATGCGGGCGCGGGAAATGCTGTTCTTCCGCAACCGCCACGCGCTGCGCCGGGCCAAGTTGGAGCACCTTTATCTGTTGGAAAGCGCCCGCCGCGAACTGAGCGAAGACAGCGGTGATGCCTGGGCCGGCCGGCGGCTGGTTCTGCAGGCGCTGGCGGCGCGGCCGTTGTCCGGCGGCACGTGGCCCTGGCTGGCTTACATGGCGGCTCCGGCAGCGGTGCGGCGGGCCCTTCGCGAATCGGATCCCCGCCGGGCCCGGCTAATTCAGGAGCGGCGCTCCGGCAGGCAGGCTTCCACTTTCTAGGAAAGCCGGCCCTTGACCGCGGTCCGTCTACGCTAGTATCAAACTTCTTAATTCATGCGTGCGCAGGAACCATCCAGCGCTCTCCTCGTTTAATGAGAGTTAATGCGTGCTGAACCCCCGGACCGTTACACACCCCCATGTTTCATACGTACCATAGTATTTATGATTTGCTCGATAAGCGCGAGCGGGCCCAGTTCGCTGCCCTCACGGCGCTGACCGTGACCATGGCGTTCGTCGACATGTTGGGCGTCGCGTCGGTCCTTCCATTCCTGTCCGTTCTGGCGGACCCGTCCCTGGCCGACAGCAATGAGCGGCTGCTTGGGTTGCGGTCGGCGCTAGGGGTGGAATCCCGCATGGACTTCCTCATGGCGCTCGCGGGCATCGTCTTTGTGACGGTGGTCGTCGGCGTTTGCGTTCGCGCCGCAACTTTTTACGCGCTGACCCGATTCACCAAGATGCGCATTCACAGCCTCGCCTCCCGGCTGATGGGGCGGTACCTGTCGCGGCCGTACGAGTGGTTTCTCAACCGGAACACGGCGGATCTCGGGAAATCCATCCTCTCGGAAGTGGCGATTGTGGTGGATGGCCCCATCGATGCCGCCATACGGCTTTTGGCCCATGGCGCCATCGCCATCGCTATCGCAGGCCTGCTGATCTGGCTGGAGCCGGTTGGCGCCCTGTTCGCGGCCGGTATCGCGGTTGTCAGCTACGGCCTGATCCTGATGCTGGCGCACCGCAGCCTTGCCAGGCTGGGGCGGATCCGGCACGCGGCCAACCAGGAGCGCTTCCAGGTCGCCCAGGAGGCGTTCGGCGGCGTCAAGGAAGTGAAGGTTCTCGATCTGGAGGAGTCCTACCTCCGCCGGTTCCGCGAGCCGGCCCGGCGCATGGCCGACGCGCATGCCAGGGCGGAAATCACCGCTGAATTGCCACGCCATGCGCTCGAAGGGATCGCGATCGGCGGTATGCTCGTGTTTGTGCTGTGGCTGCTGGCCGAGCGGGGGGGGCAGCTGCAATCGGTGCTGCCCGTGCTGGGGGCGTATGCCTTTGCGGGCGCGCGGCTTTTTCCCGAGTTGCAACAGGTGTTTCGGTCGCTGGCGCGCATCCGCTTCGGCCGTGCCGCCCTGGATGAACTGCATGCCGATCTGCACGGGCCCGGCTCGTCGCAGCCCAATTTCTTCACCTCCCTGCCGGATGGTCCGCCGCTGAAGCCCGCCAAGAGCATTGCGCTGCGCGACGTCACCTACACCTATCCGCAGGCAGCGCGGCCGTCGCTGGAAGACCTCACGCTGGAGATCGAGGCATACAGCACTGTCGGTCTGGTGGGAGAAACCGGTGCCGGCAAGTCCACCATCGTTGACATCCTTCTCGGCCTTCTTTCGCCGCAGTCGGGCGAGATGTACGTCGACGGCGTCGAGATCAATGCCGCTAACGTGAAGCGGTGGCGCCGGTCGGTCGGTTATGTGCCGCAAAGCATCTATCTGGCCGACAAGAGCTTGGCAGCGAATATCGCTTTCGGCGTCCCCGAGGACGAGATCGACCCAAAAGCCGTAGAGCGTGCCGCCCGCGCCGCACGCCTGCACGACTTCGCATCTCAATTGCCGGATGGCTACGCGACCGAGGTCGGGGAGCGGGGCGCGCGCATCTCCGGCGGCCAGCGGCAGCGGGTCGGCATCGCCCGGGCGCTTTACCGCGACCCGGACGTGATTGTGTTCGACGAGGCAACCAGCGCGCTCGATACCGCAACCGAAAAAGCGGTGATGGAAGCGGTGGAAGGGCTGGGGCAGCAGAAAACGGTCATCATGATCACCCATCGGCTTAGCACCGTGCGCCGATGCGACCGCATTTTCATCCTCGCGGGCGGACGGATCGCAGGTTCCGGCACCTATGAGGAGCTTGCGGCGCGGAACCCGGCCTTCCAGCGCATCCACGAGGCGGCGTTGTGAGCGGGCAGAACGCCTTCGACCGCCCTCAGGTCAGCGTGGTTGTGCCGACCTTCCGGCGGCCGCTGCTGGTGCGGGAAGCCGTCTGTTCGGCGCTGAGGCAGACTTTTCGCGACCTGGAGGTCATCGTCGTTGTCGATGGCCTGGACCGGGAGACGATCGAGACGCTGGAAGCCATTCAGGACCAGCGCTTGCGCGTTATCGTTCCACCGCGGTCGCTGGGAAATGCGGAGGCGCGCAACGCCGCCATCGCCGCCGCGCGTGCGGATTGGGTAGCGCTGCTCGACGATGACGACCTTTGGTTCGATGGAAAGCTCGAAGCCCAGGTTCCGGTAGCGCTCGCGCAGGCGAGCCGGTTCCCGGTCGTTACCTGCCGCTTTGTCGCCAGGACCGAGAGCGCGGAATTCATCTGGCCAAGGCGGCTGCCCAGGCCTGGGCAGCCCCTCGGCGATTATATTTTCCGCCGGCGTTTTCCGACCACCGGGGATGGGGTCGTCCAGACGTCAACAATTCTGGCCCCGAGACAGCTCTTCCTCAGTTGCCCTTTTGACGGAAGTTATAGCCGGTACGTGGATCTGGACTGGCTGCTCCGCGTAGCCGGCGTTCCAGGCTTCGAACTGGTTTTTGCCGGTGGGGAGCGGCCGCTGTCCGTCTATCGCATCGATGACCGTCCGCGGATCTCTAACGAGTCCGGTTGGCGAAGCGACATCGCGTGGGCGCGCGATCATGCCCGGCAGATGAGCCCCGAAGCCTATGCCGCTTTCATCCTGACTCTGCCCAGCATCCGAGCCGCACGCGAACGCGACGGACCGGCCTTCTTCAGGCTGCTGTCCGAAGCGAAATGCAACGGCAACATCCGGCCAGCCGAACTGGCCTTCCATTGCGGGAACTTCGCGCTTCCGCCCGACTTCCGTGTCTGGCTTGCGCGCACGACCGCCCGCCTGCCCAGTCTGCGGCCCACACGCGAAACCCGGAGAGCCAGCGCATGACCGAGTTGCCCGCTGTTTCCGTAATCGTGCCGACCTTCAACCGCCCCAATGAGCTTCGGCGCCTGCTGACGGCGCTTGCCCGTCAGGAAGGGGCCTCTTTCGAAGTGGTGATCGTGGATGACGGGGGGGTCGATCCCGTGGACGGCCTTTGTCGGGAATTCGCAACTTCGCTGCCGCTACGGCTGATTCACCAGGACAATGCCGGACCGGCAGCGGCGCGGAACCGCGGTGCGGCGGAGGCTCGAGCACCGATCCTGGCCTTTACGGACGATGACTGCATTCCGTGTCCGAAATGGGTATCGGTGATGGCTGCGGCGTGCGGTTTTGACGAGCCGCTGCTTGTCGGCGGGCGCACCATAAACGCTATCGCGCGCAGTCTTTTCTCTGCGGCCAGCCAAGATGTGGCAGAGTACCTTATGACCGTCTCTGACGGTGAGTTCCCTTTTGCGGCCAGCAACAACATCGCGATGCCGCGGAGCGCGTTCGGCGCCGTGGGAGGCTTCGACACGAGCTATCCGCTGGCCGCCGGAGAGGACCGCGCCTTTTGCCGGCAGTGGGGCGAAATGGGTTGGACTTTTGTGCGCGCTCCCGAAGCGGTGGTCGAACACTGTCACAGGCTCGGTCCGTAAGCTTTTGGCGCCAACATTTCGCCTACGGAAGGGGCGCTCATCGCTTTCACACCAACGGTTATGCGGAACCGTTTAAACCGCTCAAGCAGCTTCACTACTATTTGGATCTGGTGTCGTTCCCGGCCCGGACTCACGGCGGCTGGCGCGGATTGGCGCGGTCGGGAATAGTGGCAGGCGCCCAAGTGGCAACCGTGGCCGGATTCGTCACGGAAGCGCGGGCTACCCGCCACGATCATCGGGAGAGGGTGAGTGTGGCCGAACCCAAGCTCGAGCTAGAAACGACCGAACCCAAGCTCGAGCAAGAAAAGACCGGTTCACCGACCCTTGCCGGCAGCGAGAGCGGTTGGCAGGCGAACGGCCATGACACGCGCGGTGCCGCTGCCGTTGAAACAATCTCCAGACAAGCGCTGCCGGCACGGTCGAGACAGGCTTGAACATTCCCATTATAGACGGCGCCAGCACCTTCACGGAGCAGTTTGAGGCATCGGTTCGCCTGGAAACGAACTTGTCATACGAGGTCATTGTCGCAGACAATGAGATATGCCGAACTCGAAAAGCTCGCCAGTAATCGCGAGAAGCTGATCCAGGCGATCAAGAACGCCATTCCGGCCTCGGAAGTTAAAGACGATCTCGGGCTAATCGCGGCGCAGCGTGAAGAGCTGCAAACCGTGATCGAGAACACCGATGAAGAACCGGCGCTGCTTCACCCTCATATGGCGGCGTACTACCGGCAGCAGGTAACCAGTCTGACCGAAGCCCTGAACCATGATGACAACCGTGCCGAGGCGGCAGACATTATCCGCTCGCTGGTGGATCGCATAGAGCTTACCCCCAATGAAGAAGGCAAGCTCGACATCGACCTGTTCGGCGATCTCGCTGGCATACTGAGAGTGGCCGCCACCACGGATAAACCGCTCGATGCGAGCGGTGATCTCGTTCAGCAGGTTAAGCTGGTTGCGGGGAGAGGATTTGGACTTCTGACCTTCAGGTTATTAGCCTGACAATACACTAACTATATTGCTGATTTTTTAAATTATTTTATGACCGTGAAAGTATTGTGTGAGATTTTGTGCGAGTCACACGGTTCCTGCCGGGTTAATTGTAATCCATTGCGGCCTTGCCGTAACAGATCGATTTTATTCGCCTTTTGGCAATGCCGAGGTGAATCGGCGTCTCAAGGCGCTGATTCGAGTAGCGTCCAGAGTCTTTCGCACTTTCCTTCAAGCGACGGCGGCTCCCTGATGGTTGTTTCGCGCCTCATGGAGAGGCGCCATGTTCATGTTGTCCGTCGTCCCAACATTTGGCACAACTCGCGGCGTAAATTAGCGGAGTGCGGGCCTCGTCTGGAGGTTGATGTTAGGCGGCGAGCTTGCGGTGTTGCAATCGCCGATATTCGATGGTCTGTCGCTTGATCCTTTCGCGCTGTTTGATGATGGCTGGAGCCCTGCCGAAGTAGGCGTCGGCGGGCGTCACGTTGTTCAGGCTCTCGTGGTAGCGCTGGTGGTTGTAGTGTTCGACGAAGGCCTCGATCTGGGCCTCAAGGTCGCCGGGCAGGAAGTAGTTCTCCAGCAGGATGCGGTTTTTCAGGGTCTGGTGCCAGCGCTCGATCTTGCCCTGGGTTTGCGGGTGTAGCGGGGCGCCGCGCACGTGGCTCATCTTCTGGGCCTCGATGTATTCCGCCAGTTCGCCAGCGATGTAGCTGGGGCCATTATCGCTGAGCAGCCTGGGCTTGTGCAGCACCGTGGCATGATCGCAGCCCGAGGCCTTGAGGGCGAGGTCCAGCGTGTCGGTCACGTCCTCGGCCCGCATGTTGGTGCACAGCTTCCAAGCGATGATGTAGCGCGAGTAATCGTCGAGCACGGTCGACAGATACATCCAACCCCACCCGATGGTCTTGAAGTAGGTGAAGTCGGTCTGCCACATCTCGTTCGGTCGCGTGGTCTTTGTGTGGAACTGATCGGCAGCCTTGATCACGACATAGGCCGGGCTGGCGATCAGATCGTGGGCCTTCAACAGGCGGTAAACCGTGGCTTCGGACACGAAGTAGCGCTTCTCGTCGGTAAAGCGCACCGACAGTTCGCGCGGTGATAGCTCGCTGTAATCCAGCGCCATCTCGACGATCTGGTCCTGGATATCGTCGCCGATGCGGTTCCACACCCGACTTGGTGCCGAGGGCCGATCCTCCAGCGCCTCAGGCCCGCCCTCGAGATAGCGGTCATACCAGCGATAAAACGTGCGGCGCGCGATGCCGAGCTGGCCCAGCGTGCGTTTTGCAGGCAGGTGCGACTGCTCGACGATCCTGATGATCTCGAGCTTTTCAGATGCGGGGTATCTCATTCGTCGTCGCCCCCATCCGCAATCATGCTTTTTTTGAGCAGACGGTTCTCGAGCGTCAGGTCGGCAACGCATTCCTTCAGGGCTCGGGCCTCCCGGCGCAGATCCTGGACCTCGCCGGTGGTCGCGGCACGGGCAGTGTCGCCGGCCAGGCGGCGCTTCCCGGCCTCCATAAACTCCTTCGACCAAGTGTAGTACAGGCTCTGGGCAATGCCTTCCTTGCGGCATAGCTCGGCAATGCTGTCGTCACCGCGCAGGCCGTCCAGCACGATGCGGATCTTGTCCTCTGCCGAAAAATGGCGGCGGGTTGCGCGCCGGATGTCTTTCACTACCCGCTCAGCAGGGGCCTTCACCGGCGATCTTCTCGAGGAGGATTGGGTCTTCATCTTCGTTCCTTCGTCACTACGACGAAGCCCCAATCCTCCTTAATTCACAACCTCAAATTTGTGCCATAGGTGCTGACGGGGAACAGCCATGGCATTCAAGCTGATAATCTCGGCCCAGGATAAATGGCGCGAACTCCACGGCCAAAACCGCCTGCCCGAGATCATCGAAGGGGTTGAGTTCCGTGACGGCCTCCGCCAACTTCAAGCTGCCGCCTGATCAAGCGTCACCAACTTCTGCGCATATCTCTCGGACGACATCTTTCTTGTTCTTGCCATCAACTGTGCGTTTGCCGGTGGAGGCTTCTCCCGTTGGCTCCGGCGGCACAAAATGTGGTGATCTGCGCTTGCGTCGCGAGGTGCGTTCGCTTAATGTTCTCGCATGCCGAGCCGCTGGAAACATGACCGCCCGCTCTCCCGCGCCCAGTTCGAGGCGCGATTTCCGGATAATGCGGCCTGCGCCGACTATCTGGCGCGTCGCCGGTGGCCGGAGGGCTTTGTCTGCCCGGGCTGTGGCGTCACGAAGGGATGGCTGCTGAAGACCAAGGCGTTCACCTGGGAGTGCGCGGCCTGCCGGCGGCAGACGTCCGTGACCGCAGGCACGGTCATGCACGGCAGCCATCTGCCGCTGAAGACCTGGTTCACGGCGATCCATATCGTAACCAGCCACTCCAACGGGATCTCCGCCCTGCAACTGCAGGCCCAACTGGGCCTGGGCAGCTACAAGAGCGCCTGGCTGCTCCTGACGAAGCTCCGCCGCGCCATGGTCGATCCCGAGCGAAGCCTTCTCGAGGACGTCGTCGAAGTTGACGAGACCGAGATCGCCTTGCGCCATAAGGACGACCCGCCCGCTGGCGGTCAAGGCCGCAGCTCGCAGGGCAAGATGCTCGTTGCCGGCGCGGTGGAGCTCTCGCCCGAAGGCAAGCCGCGCCGCATTCGTCTCGCGCCGATCGCCGACTTCTCCGGCGCCACGCTCAAGCCCTTCGTCGTCGCGGTCGCCGCCGCCGGTGCCCGCGTCGTCACGGACGGATGGTCCGGCTACAATGGCCTGCCCGACCATGTGCACGAGCCGAAAGTCGTCGGCAAGATGGCCGCCCACATCATCCTGCGCTGGACCCATCGCGTCTTTTCAAACCTCAAGAGATGGGCGCTCGGGACCTACCATGGCTTCCGTCGCCAGCACTTCAGGCGTTACCTCGACGAGTTCGTCTTCAGGTGGAACCGTCGCCGCCACACAGCCGTGGCGTTCGATACCCTGCTCGGCCTCGGAGCCCGCCTCGCGCCAGCAACCGCCCGCGACTTCGTCGAGCAGCGCGTCTGAGAGTACCAGATCACGGCGCCACACCCCGGAATGCGAGATCGCCGTCGCCTGTCCGCGGTGCATCCAACCGTCTCGAGCCGCTGCCTACGTCGATCAGAATTGCTCAGAGCCCTGCATGCACCAGGAAGCCATCACCCGCGCCGCCATCCGAAACATCAACATCTCGCAGCGCCGGAACGAAAGGGAGAAGCCTCTGCCGGTGATTGTGTCGGAAAGTGATCGCGCATCCGAACAATGGCCACCCAGTATAATGCTGCATTCGCTTGTCGGTCGTTGCAACAGTTTCCGTTTGACTATTCTGTAAGAGCTGGTCCAGAGCTTCGGCGGGGGGGTCTCCATCCGAGGGTATTGCGGGGCCGCCTATTGTGCGCATCAGCGCCGGCGGCGGGTGCGTCCGGGCTATGGGATCGTTAAACTTTTTGTAGACTGAATTGATTAAAGCCATGCCGAATAAGTGCAGGAGAGAGAGTGTGGACGTCCGCCAAAACCGGTCTGTGTGGTGGGAAGCGAGCCGTCTGATTGGTCATTTCAGGGATCTTCGGTTAACGCCGCTCCTGCTGATTTCGCTGGGCATCGCGGCCGCGCTGGCAGAAACAATGGGTATTGGCCTTGCAGTGATGTTCCTGTTCGTAGTGCTCGGCCAAACCGAGCAGGTTCAGGAAGGCGGAGGGCTGCTGGCTGAGTTGTATTCGAACATCGATCAAATGTTCGCAGGCAATACTTTGATGATTGCCGGCGTGTTTTTCCTCTTAATCATCCTGAATGCGGCCCTCGCTTACTTATACCAATTGGTGACAGCCAGCGCGATGAACCGGATCGCCGAGCGCGTGCGCAACATGATCCACTGGCAGTATGTGAGCGTCGGCTATAGCTACCTGCAGAAAAAGGAGCACGGTGAGCTAATTCATGCCCTCGGCACCGAGTTCTGGCGGATTGCCGATGCCTTCTACAGCTTTGCCCGGTTGGGTGTAAGTCTTTGTACAGTGGGCGTATTTAGTGTTGGAGTATTTGTCCTTTCATGGGAGATAGGTGCGACCACCTTTTTCTGCGCGGTCGTATTCTTTCTGGTGCTGCGGCTGTTGTCGCGCGCGGCACGCCGATTGGGGCAAGAAACGCTTCAGGCCAACCAGCTTTTGGCCGAAAGGATGCTGGTCAGCCTGAATGGCATGCGCACCCTGAGAGTGTTCGCCCAAGAACCGTACCTGCTGCGAGTTTTCGGTCGGGTCTCGTCCAGTGTGTGCAGGCTTGCAATCCGGATGGAGCGGATCAAGGCGCTGATTGGACCGATCAGCGAAATCGCCGGCCTCAGCACGCTGATCATTATTGCCATCATCGGCAGTCAGGCTGGGATCGACACACCGACCATCGTGGCATGTGTGCTATTGCTGCTCCGCCTGCAGCCACACCTGCGGGAGGCCGAGGCGCAGCGGATGGAGCTTGCCGGCATGACCGCGTCGCTGCGTAATATTGGTGAACTGCTGGACCCCGCGGATAAACCCTGGCCGTCACAGGGGGATCGTGACTTCGCGCAGTTTACCGATAAGATTCAGTTCGAACGCACCGTGTTTTTCCATGACCCAGCGCGGGGTCCTACGTTGGATGCCGTGTCGTTCTCATTGCGGCGCGGACAGACGACCCTGCTAGCAGGGCCCAGTGGCTCTGGCAAAACAACCATTCTCAACTTGCTGCTCCGACTTTACGAACCCGATTCTGGCCGAATCTTGGTTGATGGCACGGATTTGCGCGAATTTAGCCGAACCAGTTGGTTAGAGCGGATCGCCATCGCCGGTCAGGACGTCGAACTGGTCGAGGGAACGTTGCTGCAGAATATCCGTCTGGGCGAGCATGACGCGCCAATCGAGGCCGTCGAACGGGTTTGTGCAATAGTGGAGTTTCTGGACGATGTCCGTGCCCTGCCCCTTGGCTTTCACACAAAGATTGGCGCCGCGGGCCTCAGCTTCTCTGGCGGACAGCGTCAACGGATTGGCTTGGCCCGCGCGCTGCTGCGGGACCCGGACATTCTAATCCTGGATGAGGCGATGAGCGCGCTCGAACCCGTCCGCGAAATGCGCATTCGCGAACGGATCGCCAAGATGATGCAGGGCAAAACGGTTCTGGTTGTCAGCCATCGCACCGACGCTGCGGTTGGCGCGGATACGATCGTGGAAATTGACGGCGGCAGGATTGTCGGCGAAGCCGCGACAGTGGTTGAGTAGGACAGACGCGACGCTTTAAACTCTACCCATATCAACGGGCTTCATGCCGAACCAGCGGCGCAATCCATGATAAACTTTTGGCGTTAACAGCCAAATCACGGCGCGACGGCTTTCCATGCCCCACCGGCCGACGATTGCGTGTGGAAGGTTAGCCATCTGCCAGACACGGGGATTGTCAAACCGCAAAATCTGTCCGCGAAAGGCCCGCCATAAACGCTGGTCGGTAATACCTGCCTCTATGATATAAGTCTGCAGCCATTCCAAGAAAGTCGGGCGCATTGCCAGATCGCCTTTCACTCGGCCGACTTGGTTACAGGCTGAGCCTTCATGTTGCCGGTAGTGGTCCAGCACTTCTTCTATGGCGATCGCCGGCCAATTCAGGAACATTTTGAACAGCATCACCTGGTCTTCGTAGAGCCCGCGGAAATCCTCGTTGAAGCAGCCAACCGCCTCAAGTCGATCTCGGCGGATCAGCAAGCTGCAAATGCCGGGCATCCCGGATCCATGGCTTTCAAGATAGTGCGTCGCGAGGTAAGGCGGATATAGCACCGTGTTCGACGGCACTCCCAACGGTGTGACCGAGTCGGCCGAAAGCCAAGGCCGCGTCGCCGGCAGGTTTGCCTTGTTCCAACTGGACCAAAGCAGAGTCGGCGCGATGCTCACACCGGCCTCCGGATTACGTTCCATCACTTCCACGTGGCGTTTGAGTCGGTCTGGTAACCAGATATCGTCGGCGTCCAGGAAGGCAACATATTTGCCTTTGCCGCGCCGGATGCCGGCATTGCGGGAGGCGCTCATTCCCCGGTTTTCGTGATTGGGGTGCTCGGTATAAGCAATCTTGTCCGGATGGGCGGCAGCATAACTCTGCGCGATGGATGTGGCGCCGTCGGTCGTTCCGTCGTCAACCAGGATCAGTTCCCAGTTCGGATAGGTCTGCGCGATGACACTGTCGATCGCTTCCCCAATATACTTCTCGCCATTGAGAAAAATGATAACGCAGGAAACAAGTGGAAGTTCATCACGCTCTCCTTGCATTGCATACTCTCCGCGTCTGATCGCTAACGCCCAAAGCCGAAATTCTCCGGTCTAGGATACGAAAGCCTTAGTACAAGAAAGCAAACGGCCAAAAAAGCCGACGCCTTAGCGCAGTTCCCTATCTACTGCGCCCTTCAGCCCGCTGTTGAGGCTGTGATCGCAACTTTAGCCATGTTCAGATGTGAGGCACCCGCGCGGCATTTGCTACGCACAAATTCATAAAAAGTGCACTTTGTTCAGATAGGGTCTGCTCCAGAAAATCACGGGAACAGTGCGGCGTCTCATTTTAAAAAATGCTGGTTGGGCGGATTTTTGCTTTGAAATTGAGAGGGGGTGAGTGGGGTGATGGTAGATCAAACTTCAAATGATGGGCGACCAGTGGTTCCGCCTCGCGAGCCGGGCCTGGTTGTCGGTCTGAAATGGGTAACAGGCGCGGCAGCATCCTTTTTGCCGAAGCATTGGCGTCTGACCGAAAAATTGGAGCAGATCGCGAGTCCGCGTCTTCATAAAGTCGATTTCGGTGCTTTGCGCCGCTTAAAACCAATCAGCCGCCTTTACGGCTGGGAGCGCGGTACGCCGGTCGACCGGTACTATATTGAAAAGTTCTTGGGTGGGCATGGCGCCGCTGTCAGCGGGCGGGTTCTGGAAATCTCGGAAGATACATATACCAAGAAGTTTGGTGGCGAGGGCGTTACCAGCATCGAAGTCCTTCATTACGATGATCCGGCCCCGCCGGTGACGATTGTGGCGGATCTGACCGATGCGCCCCACATCGCGTCGAATAGCTTTGACTGTGTAATCATCACGCAAACTCTGATGATGATTTACGACTACAATGCGGCGGTCGAAACAATTCACCGAATTCTGAAGCCAGGCGGCACGGTATTGGTGACCATGGCCGGTCTTACGCAGATCGCAGACGAGCCATGGCGCAATTCATGGTACTGGGGTTTTACCCAAGGCTCGGCCCGGCGCATCTTCAACGATATTTTCAAGGGCGGTCAGGTGGAGGTCCGGAGTTACGGCAATGTCCTGGCCACCATATCATTCCTGCAAGGACTTGCGGCGGAGGAGCTGACCCGCGCCGAACTCGACTTCGAAGATCCAGATTATCAAATGCTCATCGGCGTAGCCGCGAAAAAGGCATCCTAGAAACCGATGTTTACCGGGGGTGTCTTGATGAGGCTTCGGACGCTTGAACCGCTTCGGTCAGCGATGGCCTACCGTCGAGAGCGGCAGCAGAGCATCAAGTTCGCGATGGCCTGCCGCCTAGAGCGGCAGCGGAGTGCAGGGGCTCGACGGGGTGCCATCCTGCTCTATCATCGTGTGGCAGAGGTCGGTGCCGACCCTTGGCGCATGGTGGTAAGCGCCGAGAACTTCGCCGCCCATATGGCCGCGCTCCGGCGTCGGCGGTTAGCCCGGCCGTTGAGCAAACTGGCCGGTCAACTGCAAGCGCCAGGTGCGCCTGACAACGCGGTCGCGGTGACTTTTGACGACGGCTATCTCGACAATTTGCGAACCGCGCTGCCGATCCTTGAGCACCAACAGGTTCCGGCGACGATCTATATCGTCGGCGGCGCAGTCGGGAAACCTGATGCTTTTTGGTGGGACTTGGTCAGCAAGGTCTTTCTGGAAACGGCAACGCTGCCTGAGACCCTGACGCTGTCGCAGGGCGAAGCGTCGCAGCAATGGCAACTCGGCCCTTCCGCGAGCCTCAGCCCGGCCGCCCTTACCCATTTGGCGGGTTGGAAAGCCGATCTGGAGCCAGCACGAGATCGGCGCCAAAAGGCATTTCTTGACGTTTGGGCGTTCATCGCTGCCCTCGAACCCGCCGCCCGACAGCGAGCTATAGCTGAGCTCGCGGAATGGTCCGGCATTTCTCCAGTGCCATCCGAGGGGAGTGGCGTGCGGCCGGTAGACTTCCCGGAACTTGAGCAAATGGCGCTATCGCCATTGATCGAAATCGGCGGCCATACAATGACCCACGCCGATCTCGGTCAGGTTGGTAGCGGCCGGGCGGAGGAAGAGATCTCCGACTGCCGCCATATGCTTCGGGAGGCTACAGGCCAGAACATTACTAGCTTTGCCTATCCCTTCGGGCGTTACAGTCCGGAGACCGTGCGCCTGATTGATGCTGCCGGTTTCAAAAACGCGACTTGCAGCAAGTTCGGTATTGCAACCGGCCGCTCCCCCGCGCTTGAGTTGCCCCGGGTACAGGTGCCGAACATCTCAGGAAAATCCTTTGAGAAGATGTTGGACGCATTGTTCGGCAAAGACATCACACTCGGATTACCAGCCGCTACCTGAAGTTGTTCCGCGTTCTAATCGCCAGAACTATTAAAGTCTAATAGTACGCGTAAGTAGCGCCATATTACGCTTACATACTAATACATTCAAATAGTGAATTACGTATATTTATTGATATTGTCTAAATAATAACCCGTATATTTTGCGTACAAATGTCGCGAAATCCTTTACAAATTCCTCAAAATACTTTTCTCTTGTTTATAAAAACGATTAACCGCGGAATAATATCTTAAATAAGCTACATAAATGAGTCTACACTTATTGATGTATGTCGAATTTGCTGCCAATTAACTATGAGAGGTAAAAAAATAGGTATTTTGATATGAGCCTCCATATGTCACGATACGATTGCCTATGATGGTAATGTAATTACGTGCGGGTCGGCATGGCCGGGTATCGACGATCAAAAAACGATTTGGGGAGGCGTCAACCGACCATGATGAGAAATCCTGGGGATATGATCCTCACGGGCAACGGTGCCGCTAGCTGGCTCAAACGGCGTTCGCGATGGTTGGACCAATGGCCGAGCGTGAGCCTTCCGTTTTCTAATGGCCTGCTCCCGTGCCTCGCGTCTCGATAATCGTTCCGGCCTACAATGCCGCCGACACACTTGCCCGCACGCTCGAAAGCGTGCGGATGCAGTCTTTCGGTAACTTCGAGGTTTTCGTTGTCGATGACGGATCGGCCGATGAAACTGCTGCAATTGCAGAAGACTTTGCCAGCGAAGACAAGCGGTTCACCCTGCTGCGTCAGCAGAATTCAGGGGTAGCAGCAGCCCGAAATGCCGGACTGGCGAAGGCATCCGGTCAGTATGTCGCTTGGCTCGATGCAGATGATGTCTGGCATCCGACAAAAATTGCAAAGCAAGTACAGATCTTTGAACGCTCGTCCGTTCCATTGAGCTTTGTCTATACCGGATACCGCTTGCTCGACGAGGACGACCTGGTCATCCCCAATTTCCGGACGCTGTCCAACGTTTGCGGCCACACCATCTGCCGGCAAATCGCGACCAACTTCTTCAGCAATGTAAGCAGTATCATGGTGCCGTTGCACTGGGCACGCCAATTTGGTGGCCATGATCCGCGCCTGCGTGACTGGGGTATAGAAGGCGCGGAGGACCTGCTGCTTCAGCTACGGCTCGCTTCAGTCGGAGCAGCGGGTTGTTGTGAGGAGGCGCTGGTTGGCTACCGAATGCATTGCGGCAACATGTCGTCGGACAACGCCCGTGCCGCGCGGTCGAATTTGAAAGCGCTTGAACTGATCGAAGCGGCAAATGTCGGCGTGCCTAAATGGGTATTCAGCCTCGGCCGGGCGCGGACGGTGGGCTACTGCCTGCACCTCGTTCTGCAGAAACGGCCGGGCGATGCATTGCGAATACTAGTGCCGCTCTTGGCAAAGCAACCGGGCTATACACTGCTGGTGCTGGCGTTGATTGCGCATTGGCAGGTCCGCAAAAGCCTGTATCCGAGTCTGGATGCGGACCCGGAACTCGGTCGCAACTTTCAGGACATAGACCCTGAGACGGCGCCATGGCTCGGCCATATGGTGCTTAGCAGCTGGCATCGGCGCAAGTTGGAGGAGGCCGATACCGTAAGGGTCAAGCAGCTGCAGCCGTTAATCTGCCCGAACCGCCGGGCTGCGTAGATCCCGAAATCTTTTCATCCGGCGCACAGAGACGAGCAATGACTCCCAACCAATGTCCGTCGCGACCGACCAGCGACCGGCCAGGATCCGTCGATCACAAAACTGTATCGTCCGATCCAAATTGACCGGACGCGATAGCCGAAGCGGCCTTAGCCGGCGTTACCCGCCCTTTTCCGACCGGGCAGTCGGGCCTGTGCGTTCCTCTGGTAACCGGGAGCCGTAGAATCCAGGCAGAAAGGCAATCAGCATGGCCGCCATCATCGGCACCAGGAAAATCACCCGAGCGCCATAGCGCTCTGCCGGCTGGGAGATGCCGCCGCAGACCAGGGCGTTCGCGACAATCCCGCCGAAAACTATCAGCGCGAAGCCACGCAACGGTAATGGCAAGCCCCGCCGGGGCCATAGCAGCAGGATCGCCACGATTAGTCCCGTTATCCAATAGACACCCCGGTGCAGCCGGTCTAGCAGCGGCAACCAGTCGGGTGTTTCGGTGAGTCGCGCCTTCCAGAGTACATCCGGCACATTATCGGTCATGGTCGCCAATCGGTTCAGCGTGTCTTCGATCGGCATGGTCATGACGATGCTGACATAACCGATCTGGGCGATCGTATTGTCCAAAACCGCCAGCGCCATACCCACCGGATGGGTTTTCACAACCTCCGCAAAGAACGCTGTCTGTTCTTGGGCGATCTTTTTCTGGATTTCCGGATCGAGCAGAGCAAAGGAGCCGTTTTCCGGTGCGCGCGAAAACATCATGTTGCTCGCGTGAATCCGCTCCGGATGGTCTTTCAGCCGCTCATAGAGGACGCAGGTCGCAAGCCGTGTCGTGGGGCACACTTCGGCTAGGCGATCCAGGCCCGGCCCGTCTACAATTGCCCGGACGGTGAGGAAAGGATTATAGACAACTTCGGCCTTCTGTATGGCCTTGGCAGCCGTTGTAAACAGGGTTCGCTCGCCAAGTCCGACCACCAGTATTACGGCAATCAGCGCGACTCCAATCCAAAGGCGGCGGGTGCCCACCGCAAGCGCAACAATGGCAGCTCCTCCCAGCAACAGACCGCCAATCAGGAGGTTTGATGGATGGGCCGTCACCGCCGCCGCGCCAATGAGAAGAGCGGCCGCCATCTCCCAGTGCCGCATTGATTGGCCAAATATACTCAGGGTCGCCACAATTAAAATCAGCATTGAGGTGAAAATATCGGGCATAATGTAAATGGTGTAGAAGGGCAGAGCGCCCAGACAGCCTGCCGTGACGACCATTGCTACCACTCGGCTGACAGGAAAACGCTTACTGGAAGCCCTAGTTTCATGCTTTTCATTGCCACTGAGCGCGCGGGCCGACACTCTTACAGCCAACCATACCACGAAGACAAACAGCAGCGTTTGCCCTATGGCGGCCGCGCCAATCCCCAACACCGCTTCCGCCGAACTCAGGAATAGCGCGTAGGTGGCCGAGCGGCTTCCCACTACAATGCCGTCCCGCGCCTCGATTTGTGTTGCAGTCTGGTGCCCATTATCGCCAGGCAGCAAGCGCTCCAAGAGGCCAGCAAGCCCGCGCAGGATGGCGTCGCCCTGAGCAAGGTAGCCACCAGTATCCACATAAAAGAGCGGCGACCCATTTATCGGCCATACAGCCAAGCACAGGGTAAAGGCCAAAACCAGCCAGCATGCCGGCTTGATCCAATTTGCTTGGCGACGTTCGTCGCGCGGTATCGTCACTTTGGTCATGCCGTAACTATAGGTGAAACCTTGTTGTACGCGGGGAGCAGGATGGCGCAGCCGGCTTGTTTTCAATCCACTACCTCAATAATTCGGTGGTTCAATGCCAACGGATTGGGAATCCCGGAGACAAATTGGTCCACAGAAACGGTCGGACATTCTGACCGTCGCGGAGTAAAAGTCTGCCACTTTACGCTGGAGGCAACGAGCTGAAGGCGGGGAGATGTATACTGTGGAATTGAATGGGCGGGTCCGCCGGGCATGTCACGTGGATGGAATGAGTGCCCGAGCAGCGGCACACCATTTTGGGAGCGACCGCAAGACTGTTTCGAAGATCCTGAGGCATTCTGTGCCTCCAGGGTATCGGCGTGAACGAGCGGCCTCCCGGCCCAAGCTCGACCCGTTCATTCCGGTTATCGATCAGATCCTGGAAGACGACAAACGGGTTATCAAAAAACAGCGCCATACCGCGAAGCGCATCCATGCCCGGCTGCGTGACGAGCATGGCTTCGCCGGTGGCATCACCATCATCGCGGACTATGTGCGCGAGCGGCAGCGGCGAACGCGGGAAGTGTTCGTGCCGTTGGTACATGCGCCGGGCCACGCCCAGGTGGATTTTGGCAAGGCGCTTGGCGTAATCGGCAGGGTCGCGTGCAAGCTGCATTACTTTGCGATGGCGCTACCACATTCGGATGCATTCTTCATCAAGGCCTATCCGGCAGAGACAACCGAAGCTTTCTGTGATGGTCACAACGCAGCATTTGCTTTCTTCGGCGGCGGGCCGCTATTGGTACTCTACAACACGGTGATCGCCGTGGCGAAGATCCTTGGGGGAGGTGAACGGGTTCGGACCAGAACCTTCTCGGAACTCCAATCGCATTATCCGTTCAAGGATAGGTTAGGTCGTCCTGGCAAGGGAAACGACAAGGGCTTTGGTCGGCGGAATTTCCTCGTCCCGGCCCCCCCGGTTCGAGACCCTCGATGCGCTGAACGCCTGGCTGGAAGCACAGTGCCTGAAGCGCCAGGACGATGTTGTCCACGGACATGGCGAGACGATTGGTGAGCGCCTGCTGCGTGACCTGGATGCGCTGATGCCCTTGCCGCCGACGCCCTATGACGCCTGTGAGAAGGTCAGCACGCGCGCAACGTCTATCTCGATGGTCCGCTATCGCAACAACGATTACTCCGTGCCAACCGCGTTTGCCCATCATGAGGTTCGGGTCCGAGGCTACGTCCATGAGGTCGTGATCGGCTGCGGGGCGGAGGTGATCGCAAGGCATGTTCGGTCCTATGAGAAGGCCGACATGGTGTTCGATCCAATGCACTACCTGCCGCTTCTAGAGCAGAAGGCCGGCGCTCTGGATCAGGCAGCCCCCCTCCAGGGCTGGGATCTGCCCGGTGAGTTTGCAACCCTGCACCGCTTGCTGGAGGCGCGGATGGGCAAACCCGGCAAACGCGAATATGTCCAGGTCCTGCGCCTGCTGGAAACCTTCGAGATGAGCCATGTCCACGGCGCCATCCGGCAGGCTCTCGACCTTGGCGCCATCGGCTACGATGCTGTCAAACACCTCATCCTCTGTCGGATCGAGCGGCGGCCACCCCGGATGGATCTCGATACTTATCCCTATCTGCCAAGAGCGGTGGTCGAAACGACAAAGCCAGCTAGTGATGCGGTACTGCTGTCCGGAGTGGCAGCATGATCGACGCAACGACTGACACCCCCGCAGGTTCTGCTCAAGCATCATCTGACCGAGCTTCGGCTGGCGCCGGAGGGTCCGGGCGGCCCTCGTGGAGACGCGGCGCTCGATCGGCTTTGGACCGAGATGGCCGCGCTCGCCGCCGGGGCGACGTCTTTGACGCCGGGGGCTTTGGAAGCTTCGGGCCTCAACGCGCCTCCCCGCCTCGCGCAAGCGTAAAGGCGCGGACGGACGCAGGAGGGCGCGCTAGACCGGGCCCGCCTGGAGCCAGACCAGAAGACCGACGCGGCGGCCGCTCGGCGGGTGGACGAGGCAGGCGTCCTCGAACCGGCAGTCGGCGGGGCGCACGCCCCACGACTCTGCCACGCGCTCAGTCGCGAGGGCGCGGACACCCGCGGCCGCCTCGGCCGCGGTCGCGGCCGGCGGCGTGGCGCCCTGGGCGAACGCGCGGAATTCGGCGTTCGGCCGCGGGCGCCGGGCGAGGATGACGCGCGCGGGCGCTCCCTGGCGCCAAACGGCCCAGGCCGCGACCGCGCCGCCGAGGGCCTCCGCCCCGAGCGAGGCGGCCTGGGCCGAGCAGAAGGCCGAGGCCCCGACGGCGGCGCCCGCGCCGACGAGGAACATGCGCCGGTCGATCCGGACCGGCTCGAGCGAGAAGGACATGGACATCTCCGGTTGAAGCGGGCGGGGCCGGCGCAGAGGACGGGCCGGGCGGCCTCAGCCCTTCTTGGCCAGAATTCTGGACCGGGTCCGGCACGTACTTGAACGTCGGCTCCCGGTTCCAGGGCCCGCGCTGGCTGTCGCCGCCCATGGCCGGGTGGGACAGGTTGTAATAGACGTCGACCGTGTCGTCGGGCTGCAGGTCGCCGAACATCGGCTCCGTCAGCTTGTCCATGGACTTGAGCGCCTCCATGAACATGTGTGTGTGCGCGACTTCCCGCGTCGCCAGGTGGCGCAGCGTTTTCTTCGTGCCTTCGTCCGGCGCATACTTCAGCAGCGTCTCGTAGGTCTGCAGCGCGCCCGCCTCGGCCGCGATGTCGGCGCGGAGGTCGCGCACCGGGCTGCCGCCTTCGGAGACGTAGCGGCCGTCCCAGAAGGAGCCCTGGCTGTCGACCACGTGCGGGCCCATGCCGCGCACGGCGAACAGCGTGCTCTGATAGGCCTTGTCCTGCGCGTCCTGGGCGGCCTTCTTGGTGTGCTGCTCGATCAGCATGCCGACCATCTCGAGGTGGCCCATCTCCTCGGTCGCGATGTCGAGGAGCATGTCGCGGATGCCCTTGTCGTCCTGGTGGAAGGACTGAGTGAAATACGTCAGGCAGGCGGACAGCTCGCCGGTCGCGCCGCCGAACTGCTCCAGCAGCTTCTCGGCGAACTGGGGATCCGGCTGGTCGACTTTGACCTCGTGCAACGGCTGGCGGATGTGGACGAACATTTGCAGTGTCTCCTGGGCTGGCCTCCGGGCCCGACCTCGGGCCGTGGTAGAGGACAAACGCGAGGCGACGGCGTTCGTTCCGGTCTCAGGGGGTTTTTTTCGGGGTTTGGACCCAGACGCTTTCGCAATCCTCATCGAAGGCCAACGGACGCGCATGGGTTGGGCCTCGGCCTCGCGATCGAGACCGCCAAGCTGAACGGCGTCGAGCCGCAAGCCTGGATGACACACGTCCTCAGCCGCATTGCCGATCACAAGATCAATCGCATCGACGAACTCCTGCCGTGGTGTAACGCTGCAAGTGCAGCGTAACTGAAGTGCGTGCCTCTCTGCCAGAGCGGCTTCACCGGACGCTCACAACGAGCCTGCCTGCCAAGCTGTGATGCCACGGCCAAGTCCGGCCTTATCTCCATGCAAGACGAACCCCCCTCGCGTACAGGGCCGCAGCAATCGTTAGGGGTAGAATGACGGAAGGCTGAAGAGACCACATTGTCCAAAAGCCATGCGGCTCCAGACGCGCGCCATCGGTGTGGGCGCGAAGCGGCGTCGCAGCAAAAACGACCACCGCTAGAAGAGTCGGCATAAGGGTCCCTTTCAGGCGGAAAGGCAACGGGGCAAGGCGAATCCCGCTGTCGATGGCGTGAAGCATCTCGGCACTTTCTGCATCTCCGCCTTCCCTGGCCCGGCACTGCCCGTCCAACTGATGCACCTACCGAAAAACACAGCTTCTGTAAGTTCTAGGGGCCGGGAGGGGCTGCGGAGTCGCGCACAGCCCAACTTGTGTGGAGTCACCGCCACCGACTTGTTCGGAACCAACGCTTTGGTCCGCCGTTACCAATGGGACTACTTCTTCGCAATTAGCTGCACGGAGGACCAGTGGCTGAGAACGCGGACGACCCGCTAGAGAAAGTAGGCGACTTGGCGCCGGCAGAAGGTGCCGACCGGCGGCAGCGGGCGCTCGTGTGGCTGGTCGGCACGCTTGTCATCCTAGCCGTCCTCTGGGCGCTCCGGGTCAGCGCCTCTGTCAGCGTTCCCGTGTTCGCGGCCTTCTTCCTGGCTCTTGCCGTCTGGCCCGTGGTCGAGATGATCCAGAACCGGGTGCCGCGATGGCTGAACTGGCTGGGCTACTTGGCGGCGATGCTAATCGTCGTGCTTGCGCTGGCCCTGTTCTGCCTCGGGATCTGGTATGCCGCGGCGCAGCTTGCGCAAGGCTGGTCGGCATACGAGGACCGTTTCGGCGATTACTGGCAAATGGCCGTCGGATGGATCAACGACCTATCGGGCGAAATGAGCGCAATCCAAGGCGGCGAAGGCAGCCAGAGCGGCGGAGCCGGTGCAGCCGGAGGGGCGGGATCTCCAGCACAGGGAAGCGCGGGTAGCAAATTGTTCGGCGGCCAGAACCCTATGTCGATCGTCAGCGACTACGCCTTCACGCTCGTCACCTCGTTCTGGCGGGTGATCGCGATCCTGGTACTGATCTTCTTCTTCACGCTACTGATGCTGAACGAGGCACGCCTCTGGCGCGCCAAGCTGGCGGACGTCACCAATCGTCAGCAGACGCGGGCATGGCTCGCAGCGGTGATGGACATTGCGCAGGACTTCCGCTGGTACGTCCTGGTCCGGACCCTGATGGGAGCCGTGACCGCCCTTCTCTACGGCGGGTGGCTGTGGATCTGGGGCGTGGACTTTATTATCGTGTGGATGCTGCTGACCTTCCTCCTCAGTTTCATCCCGACCCTAGGCTCGCTCTTGTCGGGACTGCTGCCGGTGGCGTTCGCGTTGGTGCAGAAGGATATCGGAACAGCAGTGCTGATCGGAGCCGGCATCGTGGCAATCGAGCAGGTGATGGGAAACTACGTGGATCCGCGCCTGCAAGGAAAGCAGCTTTCTGTTTCGCCCCTGGTCGTGCTCGTCTCGCTGTTGATCTGGGGCTGGATCTGGGGTGTCGCTGGCACACTGCTTGCCGTGCCGATGATGGTGCTGGTGATCATGATCGCGGTCCGGGTACCGGCCCTGAGCTTCGTCGCCCTGGCGCTGAGCGGGGACCCGGATCGAGCTTCGCTCGCCGAGCGGCTGACTCGCAAGAGTCAGGTGTAGTACAGGCTTTCGGCGATGCCCTCCCGGGGGCACAGGGCGGCGATGCTCTCTTCGCCGCGCAGACCAGCCAACACGACGCGGATCCTCTGCCGAGTAATGTTTGCGGGTCCTCCGCTTAATGCCCCTGACCAACTTGTCAGCGGCGCCTTTCGATGTTCCGGTTTTCTTGTTCATCTTCGCTCCTTGATGGCTTCGATGAACCAGAAATCCCCCTTCCTCAAACCCTCAATTCTGTCCGACAAGCGCTGACGCCACACAAGTGAAGTGATGCAGCGTTTCCAGGAACAACCGGTCATCCTTGGCCTTGGCGCCGCGCGCAGGAAGGCACGCCCGGAACACCTCCAGGGCCAACTCCCAATCCGCCTCGTTCATCTTCGTGGACATCGCCGACCTCCGTTTCAGTCGGCGATCGATGAATCAGACAAATCAAATTGCGTGAATCCTCAAAATCATACCTGATTCAATTCGTCCACACGGCCTGGGTCGATCCCAACAGCGGCTACTGCCATAACCCGGTCTCCTCCTATAGATTGCGCCTCACGTCAGCCTAACGAAATTGCGGAGGGAGGGGCGGGCCATTCCTTAGAGAACCGTTCTGGTACCGCAATTGGAATAGTTTGCGTCCAGAGGTGAAACCTCGAACAAATAGGCTGTTACCGCAACGCTGGCGGTTATTATAATCCTGCGGTTTCCATTTCCGCAGTGCCATCTCGGTCGTGAACACGGGCGCCTCCATTTGGTACAGTTTTTGGTACAATTGTCTTTGCGAATGCACAGTACTGGATGTTACGAATTGGCACCGATAGACATATAAATTGCTGATATAACGCTGAAAATTTCATGGCAACCGGGTGATATCGCATTTAATTCGAGTCTCGCTCAAAATCCACTGCCTGGCTGCGCCAAATAAGTCTCCTCTTCCGGCGTGCTGACGCGCCCCAGTGCGGCGTTGCGATGCGGAAAACGCCCGAAGCGAGCGATCACCGCCCGATGCTCTTCCGCGTAGCGCGTCCATTCGGCATTACCCAGCGGCTTGATCAACTCGATGCAGCGGTCCTGGTCCTCTAAGTTTTCGCTATGCTCAAACGGTAAATACCAGAACAGGCGCTGCACCGGCGGCGCGTCCCGATCAAAGCCGCGCTCGATCGCGTGCTTTGCCAGAACCAATGCTTGTTTGTCCCGAGCAAAAGCCTTGGCGTCGCCGCGATAAAGCTGGCGGGAAAACTGGTCCAGCACGATGATCAAGGCCAGATTGCCCTTTGGCGTATCTTTCCAGAAGTGGTCCAGCATGCCATGGCTCGCCGCGGCATGCAGACCGCCGAAACGGATTGCAACCACCTCATCAAATGCTTCGTCTTTCTTGAACCACTCGGGATGAGGTTCGCCATAGCCGGGCGCATCTTCTGGCCCGAACCAAAAGTCCAGGACTTCTTGCGCCGCATATGGCGGGACAAAATCGTTCATTGCTTAAGCTCCGCGTCGGGAAATCGCTTCGGGTCGCCCCGAAATAGGGGTTTGCGCGGCCAACGGCAAGCCGCCATGGAAGGACTTCTCCGCCTGATAACCGTCGGCTAATTCAAAGACACGGCCCCAGCGCGGGTGCGGGCATCGCGGGCCGCCTCCCCTTGGCCCTGCGCCTCCAGCGCCGCGGCGTATTTCAGCCAGTTGCCCTTGCTGTTCGGCTTCAGCCGCACCCTTTCCGCCGCCAGAGCCCGGGCGAGCTTTGTCCGGCCGGCCTGCTGGGCCGCATCCAACAGCGCCAGGCCATAAATATCGCGCTGGGCATGGCTCGCGCCGTTGCGCACCCACTCCTCGCGAGTTTGCAGGAACAGGTCCGTCGCCTTGTCCGCTTCACCCGCGAACGCGGCGGCGATGCCTTCGGCCAGTGGGATGGTGACTTCTTCGGTCGCAGCACCCGTATCGCCCTCGGTCGATCGGGCGTGGTCGCGGAAACTGTCGATCTGGCGGGCGATGGCCTGGGTCCTGCCGGCGGCGGCGAGCGCCATGGTCACGTGCGTGTCGGTAAAGCCCAGCACGTGATCATCGATCACCGCCTCCACGGCGTCGGCCAGGCTCCGCCAGCGGTCGCCGACATCGACACCCAGCATCTGCAACCGCCACAGCATCGAACTGGCGTTCTGGATCTCCAGATAGAAGCTCGACGGCTGCGGATAGATGCCGCGATCGTAATTTTCCAGCACCCGGTCATAATCGCCCGCCTCCAGAAAGAACAGCGCCTGGTGCCACCAAATATGGCTCATGAAGGGACTGCGGTCGGCGCCGCGCAGCACCGGCCCCTCCAGCCAATCGGCGCCTTCGGCGATCCGCCCCTGCATCTCAAGCACATGCGCGATGCAGTGCACGGCCCAGAAATCATCCGGGTTGATGGCAAAAGCCCGGCGGCCATAGCGCTCGGCCTCCTGATACTGGTTCGATTCCTCAAAGCCGAACGCCTGCATGCCCAGCACGAAGCCATAGCCCGGCATGTCCCTGCTCCAGCCGTCAAGGGCGCGGGCCACGCTGTCACGCATCGTCAGGGCCTTGCCGCCCCAGAACAGCGCATGGTGTTGCTGGCGCAGCATGAACAGGTCGGCCCGGTGCTCGACCAGGATCTGGTCCATCACGGCCAGCGCCTTTTTCTTTTGCCCGAGCGCCAGCAGGCGCAGCGCCGCGACCCAGCCCTTTTCCCGGTCGGTCAGGCCCGCCTGCCGTTCCTCCGCCCACTCACAAATGGCCAGCACGTCCGGCAGCACGACCTGGCTCTGCATCGCCAGCAGCATATAACCCTTCAGCACATGGCCCAGCACAAAGTCCGGGTCAGCCGCGAGCGCCGCGGCCACGTGTTCGCCCGCATCCAGGCGAAATTCGAGCGAGCGGTGAACGGCGGCATCAAAGGCGGCAACGGCGGCATCGCTGTCCGTCGTCATGGAAAGGCCGCGGGCATCCTGGCGCATCAGCATGATCTCCCTCCCCTCGAGCCTGTTGAGGGGTGTCGTTCATCGTGGCACTCTCACTCTCCGGCAGGCCCGGGGTGAAGGTTGACGGGGCCGTCAGCCGTAGCTGCTGGCCATGCCTTCGCTTGGGTCGGCTTGTGGGCCGTAGGGCATGATCGGGTAGCGCAGCCCGACCTTGCTGAGGCCCGCCAGCCCTTCCACGCCGCGGGCGAATTCGTGCGGCGGCATGGCGACCAGCATCTCGTCGTCGGCGACACCGCCATAGCGGCGCTCGGCAAAGCACGGCACGCTGATGGAGGTGTCGTTGGTCAGGAGCGCCCGGCCCCAACTGTCGGCACAGGCGCTCTCGCCCGTGATGGTCATGTCATAGCGGCGGTAGCGCTTCCATTGCAGGCCGTTCACGAACAGGATCATCTGGCCCGGCGTCGCGTAGAACAGAACGATGTCCGGCGGGTCGAGCCGGCCGGAGCGCAGCGGCGAGACCACGGTGCCGACCCAGGCGCCATCGTCATAGGGCGCGCGTGGCATGGTATCCTGGTGCCCCTTGGCAGCCGCCCGGTTCTCGAACCAGACGCCGTCCATGTGCTCACCGGAGAGGCAGGCCTCGTCCGGCATGTCCAGGCCCATGACGCCGCCGCAATTGCCGCCGGGGCGGACGTTTTCCGCCGCAATGCCCATGGTGAAGCCCGCGACGCGCGCCTGCGTCACCAACTGGCAGGTGGTGTAGAAGCGGCCGGCCTTGGGGCGGCGCAGGCCGCGCACGCCTTCGAACTCCTCCTGGGATTGGAAGCGCTTCATGCCAATGGGCAGCGTGCGGATTTTCAGGTGCTCGATCAGCTTGGCTGACAGGCCGACCAGTTCTTCGGCGCCGACCTGGTATTCTTCGGGAATGGGATTGCCTTGGGCATCGACCTGGGCACCGGGCATGAGACTTTCCTCCAATTGCGATATGGGCAAGGATGCCATGCGCACCCTCGACAAAGGAAGCCCTCAATGCCGTTCGCGCCGTCGCACCACTGCGAAATCTACTACGAGACCCACGGCAAAGGCCCTGCAGTCGCCCTGGCCCATGGCCGCGGCGGCAACGCGGCAAGCTGGTTTCAGCAGGTTCCGGCGTTCGTGGCGGCGGGCTATCGGATCATCGTCTTCGACCACCGCTGCTTCGGTCGATCCTACTGCCCGCCGGAACATTTTGACCGCGCCTACTTCGCCGACGATCTGGCCGCGGTGCTGGATGCGGCGGGCGTGGAGAAGTCCGCCATTGTTTGCCAGTCCATGGGCGGCTGGACGGGTCTGCGCCTCGCGGTGGGGCGGCCCGAGCGGGTTTCGGCGCTGGTGCTTTCCAACACCACCGGCGGCGCCTCCACACCGGCCGCGGACGAAGCCATTGCGGCGGCAAGGCAGACATTTTCGGAGAAAGGCATCGCCGCCAGCGCCGTTGCGGCGGACTTCCCGGCGCGCAAGCCCGACCTCGCCTATCTCTATCGCCATATCGGCGGCCTGAACGTGCAACTGACCGACAATCTGCATTCGTTAAGCCCGGCCGCCACCAGCGCTGAGGAATTGGCAAACCTGCAGCCCCCTGCACTGCTGATCACCAGCGAGCAGGATACGATCTTCCCGCCGGCCGCCATCCGGGAAATCGCGGACCTGATCCCCGGATCGACGTTCGTGCAACTGCCGGACGCCGGGCATTCCCCCTATTTTGAGACGCCGGCAGCGTTCAACGAGACGGTGCTGGCGTTCCTGGCACAGCATCTCGGCTGAGCGCGCTACTCCTGCACATCCCAGCGGTCGTCCGGATCGAAGGCTTCGATCTTGCCGGCGATCTCCGCCGTGTCCGGCCCCAGGTCGGCTTCGTAGAGCACCCCGCTCTCGCCGATCATGAAACTCATGATGCCGGTCTCGGCATAGTCGGCCGGATAGGCCAGCAAGGCGTGACCGGCTACCATGTTGCCGTTGATGATATAGTTCAACTCGCCGCCCGGCGCGTTCGGCCCCTGTTCAGTCAGGATCTTGTAGTAATAGCCGAGATAGGGTTCTGGCGCGTATTCATCGCCGCCGACCTTATAACCGGCAGCCGCGGCGGCGGCCATGAAGGTACCGATCAGGCTTTGCTCATCGTTCGGTCCGGCCTCCCAATACAGGCCGTCGCGCTTGCCCGGCGTGCTGATGATGTGGGCGGCAAACTCCATCACGCCGTCGTCGTCATGATCTTCCTGGCGGTATTCGGACTGGATATCGACATAGGCAAGCATCAGGTCAGAGACATCAATCTCATTCTGGCCGATCCGGCGCAGGCGGATTTCCTCCCGCGCGGCCTGGGCATTGAAGGCCCACGACCCGTCTGGCTGTTTATCCATTCTGATCGGAAACGGCCACTGGCCGGTCCCGACATAGAGCGTTGCCAGATCACCGCTGGTATCGACCGCAATCCGGTGCGCGACGTTGTAGGAGTCGAGAAAACTGCCCCAGATTTCCCGATCGCGCGCCTTCTCTCCCGAAAGCAGGATATCTTCTGCTTCCGGACCGAACACCTTCAGCACGGCCTCCTTGTCCTGGGCTTGCAATCCGGCAATCAGGGCGGCGACCGCCTTTTCCGGGCTGTCATAACTGGTTGGCGCAGCGCCCGCGATCGATAGCGGCATGACCGCGAGCCAAAGGGCAAGAATGCATCTCTTCATCATGATCCTGTCCCTTTGTCCTAGCGGTTGCCGCGCCGGCCGCCGCCGTGTGCGGCTTTCTGCCGGCCGCGGCTACTGTTCTGGCCGGCGCTCTTGCGCTTGTGCTTGCCGGCGTCGGTCCGGCGCTTCGGCGCAGCCTTCGTCTTCGGCTTTGCGTTGCGCGCTTTCCCCGCCGCCGCGCGGTTGCTGCTGACTTTGCCGCGGTTGAGCGCCTTCCTGGTCTCGGTGCCGCTGCGCTTGCTTCCCGTGAAGGCGTTCGCACTGGGTTTTGCCTGCGGGCGTTTGGCCTTGGCCGACGCACCCCCGCCATCCCGCTTTTGCATGCGGTTTTCGAGCGAGGCCGTCTGGGTTCTAACGCTGGCACCGCCCGGCCGCGAAAGTTTACCGCTGCCGTTCCCGACCTTTCGGTTGGCGACCTTTGAATTTCGCTGTTGGATATCGCGCTTGGCCTTGTCCCTTTGCCGTTGGTCTGGTTTCCAGCCATTTCCGCGATTGCCGAGATTGTTGTTTTTATCGACGTTAATATTGACATCGCCGCCGACATTGACGCCGCCAGGCCGCGGATAAAAGCCGCCATCATTCCAGCGAACCGGCGGCGGACCGCGCCAATAACCGCCCCAATCATCGTCATCATTGAAGATCTCGTTGACGATCATCCCGGCGCCAAACGCCATGACGCCGGTCAAGGCCAATTCGCCGCCGGTGTATTTGGTGTCGTCTTCCTTTTCGACCGTCGTACTCGAGACCGGCTGGGTATAGACGGTCTGGGCGTCGTAAGCCGGCACATAGACGACGTTGGGATCTGCCGGGACAACCGAAATCTGGTCGTCCTGAACCTCGACGTTTTGCGCTTCGTTGCTTTCCAGATTGCCGGCCGCCGCCGCGCGGGCGCGCTGGCGCTGTACGGCATCCAGGATGTCGCTGTCCTGAACCAGCATGGCCTCGCCAAGCTGCTCGGTCCAGTCGAGGTCGTCGGCCATGCGTTTGAGAACCGTCGGGAAGCCTGCGGCCAGAACCGTGATGGACGGGTCCCAGCCCTCTTCTGCGACAGCGTTCGCGCGCTTATTGCCATCCAGGTCACTGTTCTCGTCGGCCCACCGCTGCGCCTTCACGACGTCCAGGGGATAGGTCGCAGCGACCAGCACCTGCGCCAGCAGCGAGTCCGGGTAAAGCGCCACCGGGGCAACCAGATCGTCCAATTCCTCCTCGGTATAGGCATCTTCCGGAGGCGCCTCATCCACATCGACGTCGGCATCGCTGTCAGATTGCGCTGCGGCGTCGCCATCCGCCTGTGCTTCGGCCTCACCCTTGGCTTCCGCCTCGCCGGAGTTTTCCTGACCCTCGGCCGCCTGCTGCGCCTGCGCCAACCCGACCGGCTGCAGCCCCATTGCCACGAGGCCCATGATTAAAAGCAAGAGCAATGAAACCTGCCGCACTAAGCCAATCATCATACGCCTCCCTGCGAGTTCCCCGGCCAGCGCGGAAGTTAGAGGCAAACGATTTCAGACAGCAACTGCGCTCAGTGCCGGTCCCTCTGAATTCAACCACGCTATTCAGCCTCGACCTCAGTATAGGCAGGGGCTAACAATTGACATGCTTTCCCTGGCTATGGATTACCTCAATGCTGTTCACCCACGAACACGACGAATTGCGGCGCACGGCCAAACATATCGCCGACACCCACATCAATCCCTTTGTCGACGAGTGGGAGGAGGCAGGTCAGTATCCAGCGCATCAGGTCATAAAAAAATTGGGCGACGCCGGACTGCTGGGCATCTCTCGGCCAGAGGAATTTGGCGGCCTCGGGCTTGACTACTCGTATGAAGTCGCGGCGGCCGAGGAGATGGGTCATATCGCAGCCAATGGCATTTCCACGTCGATTGGCGTGCAAATGAACATGTGCACGCCGGCGCTTGCGAAACACGGCTCGGATGCGCTGCGCCGGGAATGGCTGGCACCCTCGATCGCCGGCGATCTGCTCGGCTGCATCGGCGTCTCGGAAGAAGGCTCGGGTTCCGACGTCGCGTCCGTAAAGACCTATGCCAAACGCGACGGCGACGACTATGTCATCAACGGCTCGAAAATGTGGATCACGAACGGCATCCAGGCCGACTGGATCTGCCTCTTGGCCAACACCAGCCAGGAGGGCGGCCCGCACCGCAACAAGTCGCTGATCGTGGTGCCGCTGGATTCCCCTGGCATTGAACGCAGCAAGCTGAAAAAGCTCGGCCTGCATTCCAGCGACACGGCCCAGCTTTTTTTGACGATGTGCGCGTGCCTGCCGCCAACCGCATCGGCGAGGAAAACCGCGGCTTCATCTATCAGATGGAGCAGTTCCAGGAAGAACGGCTCTATGCGGTCGCCCGCACACTTTGCGTGTTGGATGATTGCATCAGGATCACGATGGAATATACGGTCGAGCGCAAGGCCTTTGGCAAGTCGATCCTGAACCATCAATGGGTCGCCTATCACCTGGCGGAAATGCAGACGGAGGTCACGGCCACCCGTGCCCTGCTGTATCAGGCGGCGGAGCGCTATGTCGCCGGCGAGGATGTGACCCAGCTCGCCAGCATGGCGAAATACAAGATCGGCCGCCTGTCCGAGACCCTTCCGGGCGATTGCCTGCGCTTTTGGCGAGGTCAGGGCTTCATGCACGAAAACCAAATCAGCCGCATCTACCGGGACTCGAAGCTAGCCGCCATCGGTGGCGGTGCAAATGAGGTGATGTTGCAGATCATCGCAAAGAACATGCGCAAGGCGATGTAGCGACCGGGCTTACTGCTCGACCGCAACCCCGTGCGAGCGTATGCAGGGGCACAACGAAGCCCATTCTGGAGGAATGCCCGATGGCCAAGCGCCAGATCGACCTGAAGTCCAACGATCTTTTCGACATTGTGTACTCCATGCGCGCCATGCGCCGTCTGAAGCCCGATCCGGTCCCGGACGACCTGATCATCCAGGTACTGGAGGCGGGACTGCAAGCGCCCAATGGCGGTAACAACCAAACTTGGCACTTCATCGTCATCAAAGACATGGAGATGAAAAAAAAGGTGCAGGTCTGGTACAAGAAGGCGCTGGATGAGGTTGTCGGCCCCCGCTACGCTGCCAGCGCACCGCCACCCGGGTCCGACGCCGACCGCTATCACCGCCAGCATGAAGCCGTGGAATACCTGACCGATCACTTTCACGAGGCACCTGTCTGGATCGTTTGCTGCATCAAGCACAATCCCGGTGAAACGCCCGGTCGCGCCGCGGGCGCCTCGATCTATCCGGCCGTACAGAACATGATGCTGGCCTGCCGCGCGCTCGGCCTGGGCACGAACCTGACCACGCGGCACCTGCTGTTCGAGGAAGAGACCGAAAAGGCGCTGGAGCTGCCGGAGGGCGTAAAGTCTTATGCTATTCTGCCGATCGGCTATCCGATGGGCAATTTCGGACGGGTTACGCGCGGCGAGCTCGGCGAGTTCGTCTCGTTCGACCGCATCGGCAATCCCTGGCCAGCGTTGCGGAAATAACCCGACCGTGAGCGCGTCCGAACAGGTCGTCATTGTCGGTGCCGGTCACGCAGGCGGCGCCGCCGCTGCCCTGCTGCGCCAGCATGGCTGGGAAGGCGCGATTACGCTTGTCGGTGCAGAGCCCGACCGTCCCTACCAACGCCCGCCCCTCTCGAAAGGCTGGCTGAAGGGCGAGGAGACGGCAGAATCCCTGCAATTGCGCTCGGCGCGTTTCTATGCCGAGCACCGGATCGAACTGCGGCTCTCCAGCATCGCGGAACGCATCGATACGGCAGCGCGGACCCTATGCCTTACGGGCGGTGAGATGCTCGCCTATGACTATCTGATCCTGGCGACCGGCAGCCGCAACCGGCCGCTGCCGGTGCCGGGCGCGGACCTGGACGGCGTGCTGGCGTTGCGGAATGCGGCAGACGCGGACCGCATTCAAGCAGTACTGAAGCCCGGCGCGAAGCTGGCCGTCGTCGGTGGCGGCTTTATCGGCTTGGAGGTGGCGGCCTCCGCCCGCAAGCTGGGCGCCGAGGTCACGGTGATCGAGCGGGAGGGGCGGTTGCTGCCACGCGTGGTGTGCGAGGAACTGTCGGCCCATTTCGCCAAGCGCCATCGGGACGAAGGCGTCACGCTATTGTTGGGCGCAGCCGTGGCGGGCTTCGAAGGGGAGAACGGGCAGGTTTGCGCCGTGACGCTCGCGGATGGTGAACGGATCACCTGTGACGCCGCACTGGTCGGCATCGGCGCCATGGCCGAGGACGAACTGGCCCGTGCGGCCGGGCTGGAATGCGACAACGGTGTCATCGTCGACCCGAACGCGCGCAGCAGCGATCCTCGCATCTTCGCCATCGGCGATTGCACCCGCCGGCCGCTGCCCCATTACGATACCCTGTTCCGGCTGGAGAGCGTGCCAAACGCGCTGGACCAGGCGAACCTAGCCGCCCGCGCGATCTGCGGCCGCCCAGCGCCGGCGCCGGAAGTGCCGTGGTTCTGGTCGGACCAATACGATATCCGCCTGCAAATCGCCGGCCTGCCGATCGGAACACGCCGGACCGTGCTACGGGGCAGTATCGACAAGGGCAAGTTCGCCATGTTCCACCTGAACGGCGACGGTCGAGTTATCTGCGTGGAGGCCGTCAACCTTCCGCAAGCGATGGCGGTCGGCAAGATCATGATCGCCCGGCAAAAGGTGGTCAGTGCGGACCAACTTGCCGACGAAGCTATACCCTTGAAAGAATTAGTGAAGTAGGGATATTACCTCAATCTAACAATTAGAGCATCTTACGCCGACAAGTTGATCGCGATAGGGATCCGAATTGATTGGACGATGCTCTGGCGCGACGGCGATCGAGTAGCAATCACGAAATCGCGTTCAACTTGTGAGCATCGCCCCTGAAAAAAGCGGCCCCGGTACCCTATATGAAGCATGAGAAAGTCGAGCCGCCGGTGACGGCGAACATGCAGTGTGATGCGTTGCAGCTGGATACGGAGGTTCTTTTTCTGACTACCCCTTGTTACCCACCACTACGCGGCCCTTGTGGCCGCTTTTTTTTTGCCGGTCCCTGTGAGCGTCGACACGCGTCATTATTGACGCGCACCCTAGCGCGACCTAGGCTGCGCGGAATCCCGCGCCCAAGCGGGCAATAAAGCATGGAGGATCCGAAATGGGTTTGATGCAGCGATCGCTGCTGGCAGCCGCGGCGGTGACGGTCGGCCTCGCGAGTGTGGTTCAGGCCGAAGAACCAAAACACGGCGGCATTTTGAAATTCGTCGTCCCGGCCGACCCGCCGAGCTATGACGGTCATCAGGAATTGACCTTTGCGTTGATTCACCCGATCGCACCGTTCTACAGCCTGCTGATCAAGGTCAATCCGGAGAATCCGGCCGATCCGACCGATTTCGTCTGCGACCTCTGCGTCGGTGACGTGCCGGAGCCGACCGACGACGGCAAAACCTACACCTTCCCGATTGTGAAGAATGCGAAGTTTCACGATGGCGAGGCGTTGGATGCGCATGACGTGGTGGCCAGCTTCGAGCACATTATCAATCCGCCGGACGGTGTGCTGTCGGTTCGCGCCTATATGTTCGAGATGGTCGAGAGCGTTTCGGCAAAAGACGACCACACCGTCGTCTTCAAGCTGACGCGGCCAACATCATCGTTCATTCCATCGCTCGCCAACCCCTACAATTTCATCTATTCGGACCAGAAGTTGAAAGAGGATCCGAACTGGTACAAGACGAATATTGTAGGCAGCGGCGCGTTCGTCGTGGATGAAGTGCAACCGGGCGCCCTGATCTCCGGCAAGAAGTACGAGGATTACCACGTTGAGGGTAAACCGTATCTCGACGGCTTTCAGGCCATCTTCGCGAAAAAGCAGTCCCTGCGCGTACAGGCAATCCGGGGCGGCCGCGCCGACATTGAGTTTCGAGGCTTTCCGCCGAAAAGCCGGGACGACCTTGTCGCCGCGCTCGGCGACAAGATCACGGTTCAGGAAAGCACCTGGAACTGCAACCTGTCGGTTTCGTTGAACCATGGTTACGAACCCTTCCAAGACCCCCGCGTCCGCAAGGCGCTAACCCTGGCCATCGACCGCTGGGGCGGCTCCAAGTATCTGTCGCAGATCGCGATCATGAAAACCGTCGGCGGCATTGTCTTCCCCGGCCACCCGCTATCTGCCACGCAAGAGGAACTGGAGCAGATCCCGGGCTATTGGCCGGATATCGAAAAGTCGCGCGAGGAAGCCCGCCGCCTCTTGAAGGAGGCCGGCTACGAAAACCTGTCCTTCGACCTCGTCAACCGTAACGTCGATCAGCCATACAAGATCGGTGGCACGTGGCTCATCGGAGAATGGAAAAAAATCGGCGTGAACGTCACACAGCGGGCGTTACCGACCGGTGAATGGTTCCGTTCCTACCGGGAAACCAAAAACTATGAGGCCGCAGTCACGGCATCCTGCCAGTCCGTAGTCAATCCGCCACTGGATGTTGGAAACAATATTTCGGTCGACCGCTCGCCGCAGAACTATCGCGGCTACATCGACCGGGAAGCGGACCGGCTTTATGACGAAATGTTCTGGGAAGCGGACCCGAAGAAACAACGCGAGAAAATGCGCGCTTTCGAGGACTATATCCTGAAGGATGAGGCCCATTACATGATCGTGCTGTGGTGGCAGCGCATCGTACCCCATCGTAGCTCCGTCAAAGGCTGGAAGATCAGTCCGAGCCACTATCTAGGCCAAACCCTGGTCAATGTTTGGCTCGATGACAGCCAGCAATAGCACTAGAGGCTGACAACCCGGCGGGAGAGTTCGTTCACGACTTGTCGACGGACCTCCCGCCAAGGCGCTTGCCTTAAAAGCCGCCGGCACTTGACCGAACTGCGAGCACGGGACCGATGCATAAGTATCTGGTAAAGCGCATCATTATGATGGTGCCGACGCTGATCGGCGCCGGTATCTTCATCTTCTTTCTGCTGCGGTTAATTCCGGGCGACATCTGCCTGGTGCGGCTGGGGGGAACCGGCGGCTTTGTCGATCAGGCCTCGATCGATACCTGCAAGCAGACTCTGGGTCTTGATCGGCCACTTCTGGTCCAGTTTTTTAGTTGGTTTGTCAATTTCTTCACGCTCGACTTTGGCATATCCATGTGGACGCAGCGCCCGATCGCCGAAGAAATCGGCCTTCGGTTCCAGCTAAGCTTACAGATTGCCATCATGGCGACGCTGATCAGCGTGGCGATTGCCATTCCCATGGGCGTTCTTTCGGCCGTCAAACAGAACACCTGGGTCGACTATGTCGTTCGTGCTTTCTCTATCGCCGGTATCGCCATGCCGTCCTTCTGGCTCGGCATCCTGATCATTCTGGCGATCCTGCTGACCACGCAGTGGTGGACCGGCACGCCCTGGCTGCCGCCGATCAGTTACAAGCCAATCTGGGAAGATCCCGTGCACAACCTCTCGCAGTTGATTTGGCCGGCGCTTGCCACGGGCTATCGCTATTCTGCCGTGGCCACCCGCATGACGCGCTCGGCCATGCTGGAAGTTTTGCGAGAGGATTATATCCGCACCGCGCGCGCCAAGGGGGTGTATGAAAAGCTCATCGTCAACCGCCACGCGCTCAAGAATGCCATGCTTCCGGTGATTACCGTCATCGGTATCGAGTTCGCATTCCTGATGGGCGGGCTTGTCGTAACCGAACAGGTGTTCAACCTGAATGGTTTGGGGAAACTGTTCGTCGATAGCGTGCTCAACTATGATTATACAATGACTCAGTCGCTCGTATTGCTGGTCGCTGTGATTTTCGTGATGTCGAACCTGGCAATCGACGTGGTGTATGCGTGGCTGGACCCCCGCATCCGCTACGGCTAAGCGGCAGCACCGGAGGATCGCGCTATGACCGCTGTCACTGCTATCGAGCCGGCCCAACTGCCGCCGAAGCGAGGTGTTGCCACCACTGTCTGGCGGTGGTGCAAGCGTCAGCCGCTGGGGGCAGTCAGTGCGGCCGTCCTTGTCGTGATCATTTTCGTTGCGGTGTTCGCGCAATGGGTTGCTCCCTACGATCCGGAGTTGAACGACTTCGCCAACATGCTGACGGCGCCGAATACCGAGTTTCTGCTGGGCACCGACCAGTTCGGCCGCGATCTGCTCAGCCGCATCATTTATGGCGCGCAAACAGCTCTGATTGTCGGCTTCACCGCCGCGTTCTTTGGCTCAACGATAGGCTTGGTTCTGGGTGTCACCAGCGCCTATCTCGGCGGCCTTTTCGACCTGATTTTCCAGCGCATCATGGATGTGTTCATGGCGTTTCCCAGCATCATCATTGCCCTGGCGGTGGTCGCAGCACTGGGCTCCGGCACGGAAAACGTAATTTTGGCAATCACGATCCCGATGATCCCGAACTGCGCCCGCGTCGTCCGCTCCAGCGCGTTGCAGGTGCGAGAAATTCCCTATATCGACGCTGCCCGCTCGCTTGGCTTCAGCCATACGCGCATCGTCATGCGCCATATGGTGCCGAACGTCACGGCGCCCTATTTGATCATGCTGACCAGTTTTCTCGGGCAGGCGATTTTGGCGGAAGCCTCACTCTCCTATCTGGGGCTGGGTGTGCAGGAGCCAACGCCGGCCTGGGGTCTGATGCTCCAGGGCGGCGCCGAAGAGTACGCAGAGAGCGCGATCTGGGTAGCCATCTTCCCGGGCCTGGCCATTACGCTGGCAGTGTTTGCCTTCAACCTGTTCGGTGATGCCGTCCGCGATACGCTGGACCCGCGCCTGCGGTCCCAGTAAGGCAACATGGCGATGGCGGAGGCCTTCGAACGCTGCCCCTGGGCCGGAGACGATCCCCAATACCAGCACTATCACGATACCGAATGGGGCGTTCCTGAATATGACGACCGCGCTCTGTTCGAGAAAGTCGTGCTGGAGGGCTTTCAGGCCGGTCTCTCCTGGCTCACCATTCTGCGCAAGCGCGAGAATTTTCGCACGGCATTCGACGGATTCGATCCGGAAATCGTGGCTGGTTATGACGACGCCAAGCAGGCCGCGTTGATGGCCGACGCGGGCATCATCCGCAACCGCGCCAAGATCGAGGCCACGGTCGGCAATGCACAGGCCTGGCTCGCGGTCATGGAGACGGGCTCATTTTCAGATCTGCTCTGGCAGTTCGTCGACGAACGGCCGCAGCAAAACGCCTGGCGCTGCCACGCGGAAGTGCCCGCCCTGACCCCGGCATCGAAGGCGATGGCCAAGGAGTTGAAACGCCTGCGGTTCCGCTTCTGCGGCCCCACCACCTGCTATGCGCTGATGCAGGCGATGGGGATGGTGAACGACCACCTCGTCACCTGCCCGCGCCATGCGGAGGTCGCGGCGATCGGTTGAGGCGGGGCCGACGAAGATGGCGCCCGATGCGCGAGCCCGGCGGCGCGGATATAGACCATGTGACGGGTCAGCATTTCACGCCGTTGCAGCGGCGGTGTCTTTGCCTCACCATGCGGCGAAATTCGATAAACCATGCAAGAGAACAAGCAAATGCCCGAAATCCGCCGCGTCACCTCTCCGGAAGCCCCGGAGCCGCCACCGAAAACCTGGTCCAATTGCCTGGTCGTCGGCGACGTCGCCTATATCGCAGGCCTGACCGCCAGGGCACCGGACGGTTCGGCGCAGACCAGTCTCGACGATTACGGCCAGGCCAAGGCCATTTTCACCAAGATCAAGGGCCTGGTCGAAGCCGCCGGCGGCACGATGGCCGACGTGTTGAAGATCACCGTCTTTGTCACCGATATCCGCCGGCGCGAACAAGTCTGGAAAGCCCGGCAGGAGTTCTTCACCGGCGACTTCCCCGCCAGCACGCTGGTCGAAGTCGCCAAGCTGGCCGACCCGGCCATCACAGTCGAGATCGAAGCCGTGGCGCATCTGGGTGCCGGTAGCTGATACTGAACCACCAACCATACAAGCCGCAGAAAGCGGCGCTACTCTTGGAGGAAAACCCATGAACGATACCTACGACCTGTACGCCATCAAATACGGCTCGGTCGTGAACCGGCCGATGAGCGAGAACTTCATCGGCGGCGATCCGCACGATCTGTCCCAGAACCTGGACTATTTCATCTGGGTCGCGACCAACAGCGAACGCACCTTCGTCATCGATACCGGCTTCAATCACGAAGTCGCCGACATGCGCGGGCGCAAGATCGACCGGCTGCCACGCGAAGGGCTGGAGCTACTCGGCATCGACTCGAACAAGGTGGAGGACGTGATCATCACCCACCTGCACTATGACCATGCCGGCACCTTTACCGACTTCAAGAACGCCCGCCTGCACCTGCAGGACAGCGAGATGGAGATGGCGACCGGCCGCTGCATGTGCCACGCGCCGCTGCGCCTGCCCTATCACGTGGAAGACGTGTGCGAGATGGTGCGCAAGGTCTATGCCGAGCAGGTCGACTTCCACGACGGCGACCAGCAGATCGCCCCCGGCATCAGCGTCCATCTCTGCAACGGCCATGCGGCAGGCCTGCAATCGGTGCGGGTCAAGACCAAGCGCGGCTATGTGATGGTGGCGAGCGACGCCACGCATTTCTACATGAACTTCAAGGACAAGAAGCCCTTTCCCATCCTGGTCAACATGGCCCAGATGATCGAAAGTTGGGGCAAGCTGAAACGGCTCGCAGACAGTATCGACCATGTGATCCCCGGCCACGACCCGGCGGTGCTGGACTACTACCCCGCCGCCGATCCGAAGCTGGAGGGTATCGTCTGCCGCCTGGACGCGGCGCCGAAGGGCTCCATCGCATGACCAGTTGGACCGAACGCCGCCAAAATTTCCGCGCCGTCATTGGGGGCGACCGCTGCGTCCACCCCGGCTCGGTCTATGATCCCATGTCCGCCCGCATCGCCCAGCATATCGGCTTTGAGGTCGGCATGTTCGCTGGCTCCACCGGTTCGCTGACGGTGCTTGGCGCGCCGGACCTGATCGTCATGACTCTGACCGAGTTCGCCGACCAATGCCTGCGCGTCAACCGCGCGGCGGAGATCCCGTTGATGGTGGATGCCGACCATGGCTACGGCAATGCGCTGAGCGTCATGCGCACGGTGCAGGAGCTGGAGACCGCGGGCGTCTCCGGCATGAGCATCGAGGACACGGAACTGCCCCAGCCCTTCGGCGAGGCGAAGCAGCGTCTGCTGTCGCTCGATGAGGGCGTCGGCAAGATGAAAGCGGCGATGGCGGCGAAGCAAGACCCGTCGCTCGTCGTGGCAGGCCGCACCAGCGCCGTCGCCATTGCCGGGCTCGACGAGGGCATTGAGCGCGCCAAGGCCTATGAGGCGGCCGGGGTCGATGCCCTGTTCATGGTCGGCGTCAGGACAAGGGCCGAACTGGACGCCATCAGCGAGGCGACCAGCCTGCCCCTGGTTCTGGGCGGGGCGACGCCGGAATTGCAGGACAAAGACTATCTCGCCAGCCGCCGGGTGCGCATCGCCCTGCAAGGCCACCAGCCGATCATGGCGGCCCAGCAGGCGGTCTACAACACGTTGAAAGCATTGCGCGACGGCGTTGCGCCGAAAGACCTCCCTGGCTTGCCGTCGAAAGAACTGGTGCAGGTCGCCACCAGATCCAGCCGTTATGACGATTGGACCAAGAACTTTCTCGACAGCTGAAATCCTCCGTACAGCCGACTTGCACGGCGACCCGTTTCAGGACTAGCATCCTCGCCAACTGATGCAACAAATTGGCTAGGAACGCGGCAATGCATGACTTGGTTATTCGCGGCGGCACTATAATTGACGGCACCGGCGCCTCGGGATTTGTCGGCGATTTGGCGATTGACGACGGCAAAATTACGTCGGTCGGAGGTACCGCCGGATCGGCCAGGAAAGAATACGACGCCACCGGCAAGCTGGTGACGCCCGGCTGGGTGGACGTGCACACGCACTATGACGGCCAGGCGACGTGGGACCCGCTGCTCGCGCCCTCGTCCTGGCATGGTGTCACGACCGTTCTGTTCGGCAATTGCGGTGTCGGCTTCGCCCCTTGCAAGCCCGAAGACCACGCAGCGCTCATCGACTTGATGGAGGGCGTTGAGGATATTCCCGGTATCGTTCTGGACGAGGGCCTGAAATGGGATTGGGAAAGCTTTCCCCAATTTCTGGATGCCGTTGAGAGGCAACCGCGCGCCATCGATGTGGCAGCGCAGATGCCGCACCATCCGCTCCGCGTCTATGTGATGGGTGAGCGCGCCATTAACTTCGAGGACGCGACCGCTGATGATATCGCCGAGATGCGCCGGCTTACCGAAGAAGGATTGAAGGCGGGCGCATTCGGCTTCACCACCAGCCGAACGGAATCGCACCGGACCACCAAGGGCGAGCGAGTCCCGGCCCGCTATGCCAAGCCGGACGAATTGATCGGCATCGGCGGGGCCTTCAAGTCCGTGGATCACGGCGCGTTCGGCATGCTGAACGACTTTGAGGACGAAACCGCCGAATTCGACTGGATCACGAAGGTCGGGAATGACACCGGACGGCCGCTCTGGTTTCTGCTGACTGGCCGCTATTCTGACCCGGACCGTGTGCCGCGCCTGATGAAACAAGTGCATGACGCCAGGGATATCGGTGCCAGCGTCACGGCCCAGGTTGCAAACCGGGCGGTCGGTGTGATCCTCGGCCTCTCCACTTCGCTGACGCCGTTTAGCGGGCGGCCCAGCTTTGCCGCGCTGAACGGCCTGCCGCACCAGGAGCGGGTCACCAAGCTGAAAGACCCGGCGCTCCGGGCCAAGATCCTGGCAGAAGAAAATTCGGCTGAACTGCTGGAGAAACTGCCGCCGCTGCAGCGTGCCATCGCCACCCGCTGGGACCGCATGTATGTGATGGATGACCCGCCGCAGTATGAACCGCCGGAAGAAGCCGCGGTCGAGACTGCCGCGAAACTGGCTGGCAAGGAACCGCAGGAGTTCGTCTACGACTTCCTGACGGAAGGCGAAGGCAAGGGCATGATCATGTTCCCTGTCACCAATTTCCACACGGGCGATCTGGAGCCGGTCTATGAGGTCATGCAGGATCCGGCCACCATTATCGGGCTCGGCGATGGCGGTGCTCATTGCGGCCAGATTTGCGATGCCAGTATGCCGACCTTCATGCTGACCCATTGGACTCGCGACCGGACCAAGGGCGAAAAGTTTCCGCTGGAGTGGGCAGTGCGCCGCCTGACCAGTGAGACGGCAGACTTTTTTGGCTTCAAGGACCGGGGCCGTCTGAAGCCCGGCCTCAAGGCCGATGTCAACATCATCGACTATGACAAGCTGCTGATCCGCCGGCCGGAGGTGGTGTTCGACCTGCCGGCGGGCGGCCGCCGCCTGGTACAGCGGGCCGAAGGCTACGTCGCCACTTTCGTCTCCGGCGTGCCGGTGTTCGAAAACGGCGAACACACGGGCGCGCTGCCGGGCAAACTGGTCCGGGCGGGGCAGGACGCAGCAATCACCGCGGTCGCAGCGGAATAGGCTAACAGACGCCGCCGGTAGCCATCACTGCCGGCGGCGGGCCTCTCGAACAAGCTTCATGAACAGGACAACACCGCCCGTGACCGACAGCATCGAGGCGCGTCTCCAACGCATGGAGGACTACGAAGCCATTCGCCAGCTCAAAGCCTTTTATGCCAAAAGCGCGGATTCCAAATACACGGACGATCACCGCCGCAAGCCACAGGCCGAGATCGACGCCATCACGCGTCGCCAGGTGGATACCGTCTTTACCGAAGACGCGGTGTGGGACGGCGGCCCGCAATTTGGCGAGATCAAGGGACGGGAGGCGATCTACAATCACCTGCGCAGCGGCCGTTGGACCTTCTCGCTGCACTATTTCCTCAACCCGTACATCGAACTGGATGGCGACGCGGCGCACGGCACCTGGATGCTATGGCAGCCCTGCACGTTCGAGGAAGGCAACCGGTCCATGCTGATGTCCGCTGTCACAGAGGACGACTATGTGCGCACCTCTTCAGGCTGGCAGATGCAGCGCTATACCTTCATCCTGAAATTTCTGGTGCCGCACGACCAGCCCTGGTCCGACGCCCGCAATACCCCCTTCAAAGCATAACTCCCGACGCTGACCGGATATTGGGCTTTCTTGAAAGGGTGCTGTTTTGCCGGCGCAGTCTTTACCCACTTCGGACGCAGCCGCTCGTTCCGGCAACAAAGCGGGCGCGATAGTCCTACCCCGCCTCCGCGCGGCGGGCCATTTTCTTGCGCTCGTGGATATCCAAGTAACGCTTGCGCAAGCGCACGCTCTTGGGCGTCACCTCGACCAGTTCGTCGTCGTCAATATAGGCCAGCGCCTTTTCCAGCGTCATGTCTACCGGCGTGGTCAGCACAATGGCCTCGTCCTTGCCTGAGGCGCGGAAGTTTGTCAGCTGCTTGGATTTTAGCGGGTTCACGTCCAGGTCGGACGGCTTGGCGTTTTCGCCCAAAATCATGCCCTGATAGACCGGATCGCCCGCGCCGATGAACAGAAAACCCCGGTCCTCAAGGTTGAACAATGCGTAGGGCACGGCCTTGCCCTGCTCCAGACTGACTAGCACGCCGGTGCGTCGAGTCTCGATCGGGCCTTTATAGGGCGCGTAGTGGCTGAAGACGCGGTTAATGACGCCGGTGCCCCGGGTGTCGGTCAGAAATTCGCCGTGATAGCCGATCAGGCCCCGGCTCGGCGCGTGAAACACCAACCGGCTCTTGCCGGCACCGGCTTGGCGCATCTCCTGCATTTCGCCCCGGCGCTGGCCGAGCTTTTCGACGACGGCGCCGGCATATTCCTCGTCCACGTCGATCACGACTTCCTCGATCGGCTCCTCGCGCTGGCCCTGCTCGTTCGCCCGGAACAGCACGCGCGGCCTCGAGACGGAAAGTTCGAACCCTTCCCGGCGCATGCTTTCGATCAGCACGCTCAGTTGCAGTTCGCCGCGGCCCGACACTTCGAAAGCGTCCTTGTCCTCGGTCTCGCGCACCTGGATCGCGACATTGCCTTCGGCTTCCCGGAACAGGCGGTCGCGGATCAGCCGGCTGGTGACCTTGTCCCCTTCCCGGCCCGCCAGCGGCGAGTCGTTGATCGAGAAAGTCATGGCGAGCGTCGAGGGATCGATAGGCTGGGCCGGCAGCGGCGTTTCCACCTCTGGCGCGCCGATGGTGTGGGAGACCGTCGTCTCGCTCAGGCCCGCGATCGTCACAATGTCGCCGGCCACCGCTTCGTCCTCGGCCTCGCGGTTCAGGCCGCGAAAGGCCAGCAATTTGGAAATGCGGCCCGTCTCCACCACATTACCGTCGCGGTCCAGCGAGCGCACCGTCATGTTCGACCGGGCGCGACCGGTTTCGATGCGGCCAGTCAGCAGACGACCCAGATAGGGGTCGCGCTCTACCGTGACCGCCAGCATGGAGAACGGCGCGTCCGCATTTACCTTCGGCGCAGGCACGTGGGCGACGATCTTGTCGAACAGCGCATCCATATTGCCCGGCCGGTCGTCCGGATCCTCGGCGGCCCAGCCCTGCTTGGCGGACGAAAACAGGGTCGGGAAATCCAGTTGCGCCTCGTTTGCATCCAGCGCCGCGAACAGATCGAAGGTCTCGTCCTGCACCTCGAACGCGCGCTGGTCGGCCTTATCCACCTTGTTGATGAGGACAATGGGGTTGAGGCCCAGCCGCAGCGCCTTGCCGACCACGAACTTGGTCTGCGGCATCGGCCCCTCGCTCGCATCCACCAGCACGACGACGCCATCGACCATGCTGAGAATACGCTCCACCTCGCCGCCAAAATCGGCGTGGCCGGGGGTGTCGACGATGTTGATGCGGGTGCCTTTCCAGACCACGCTGGTGCACTTCGCCAGAATGGTGATGCCGCGCTCGCGCTCCTGGTCGTTCGAGTCCATGGCACGCTCCGCCACTTGCTGGTTGGCCCGGAAGGTGCCGGACTGATGCAGCAGACAATCGACCAGGGTAGTCTTGCCATGATCGACATGGGCGATGATGGCAATATTGCGGATATCCATGGGCGGGCTTTCGCAAGTAACCGCGGCCGGACAGTCAGCTTCCCGTTTGGCAAGCCGGACGGCGGCAGTTGTTTGTTTTGGAATTCGCCGGTACATAAGCCTTCGACAGGCGGACGGCAACCGGCGTGTTGTCACGCAAAGATAGGTTGGCATTTTCTCGCCGAAACATTGTTGGACCTGCGAGCTCCATTTAAATTCGGGCCCGACCGCCGCTTTTCCCGAAGGATCGGCACTCCTTTGTCAGCTATGTCGCTCCGTCACTTCCTTTTTGTTGCAAGCGGCTCTCTGTTCTGGTCATGCGCTGCCATTTCCTCGGCGGCGATGGCACAAAGCCGGCCGCCAGGCGGGCTGGGTCTGATTGGGCCAAGCGTCCGGGACATGGCCCATGGCGCGCTGAGCGTGCTGGGCATTTCGGTTATTCCCAACGAGTCCGCCAGCACCCTGTATCTCAACAGCAGTAGCGGCGACAATTATGAGTTTCAGGCAACTCAGTTCGGCGGCGCCTTCACCTTTAGCGACCAATTTCCATTGTATATGGAAGGCTTTCTCGGCGCGTCTCGCTACAACCCTGCCTTCATCTTTGCGGGCCGGAACCAGGCTAAGCTGGTGCGGGCAAAATGGACGAGCATTGCGGGAACTGCCGGGGTCGGTTGGGATTTCCCGCTAACCGAAAACTTAATTTTGCGCCCAATCGGCAATTTCTCACTGGGAACGGTGATCAGCGACGGCCGCATTCTGCAAGGGGTTATCAACCAAGCCATTGGCTCGGACATTCACTTTTTGGACGACGGAGTGCTGTACGCGGTTGGTTATGGCGGCGCGGTCATGCTCGACTACGCAAACTATACACAAGCGCGCGAGATCGACGTCGAACTGCGTTACAGCCACATCCATTTACAGAGCTTCGGCGATACATCCGCGGCGGTTAAGGGCGAAGCGGACGCGGTAACCCTGGGCATGTGGAACCGCTTGCGCGTTCCGACCGGCTATCATGCCTTTGGCGGGCCGATCCGCGCCGTCGGAGAACTGGCCGGCTCCTTGCTGCTCGGCGACCAGGCGACGGCTTTGCAGACGGATTATTTGGTCCAGGTGGGGCTGGGGATCGAGTTCGATACGGCCAAGATACCGCTCGGCCCCCTCACCCGTGTGCGGATCACCGCGCGCGCCATCACCGGCGACCGCCTGTACGGCACGTCCATCGGCATCGGCATCAGTTTTTGAGCCGTGAAGGCCATAGTTCCGCCGCGCGGGCAGATGGCTTCAGTCGCCGATCGCCATACGCGGACCGCTAACGAACCCGTTACGACCCAATCTACTGCCTTCCTTCGCGGGCGAATGGGGCGATCTAAGTCAAGTCCTTGACCTGATACGGCACCCAGTAGTCCGGCTGATAGGGATCGTAGTCGGCGGCTGAATAGGGAACTGCATGGGTTCCGGTATATCCGTAAGCCATACCGGGCCGCACAAGGACCGCTTCGGCCTTGCCATTCTTGCTGAAGATCACGTCGCGCACGATCCCATAGGCAACGCCGTCGCGGTCGCGAATGGTATCGCCGATCAGCTCTCGCACGCGATAGTAACCGGCCTTGGCGGGCATGTCATCCACGCCCACCAACGCCCCGTCTTCAAAAGCTTCTTCACGGTACGGCACAAAAATCGACCCATCCCGGAAGGTGACATTGTCCCAGGCGATCCGAGCATGGGTGTCACCGATATCCAGGAATCCGCCGCCTTCGACGACCACCGCTTTGATTTCGCCGGTCTTCGAAATAATGACATCCTCAATTTCGCCGACCTCCTCGCCATTGGCCCCGCTCACTTCTTCGTCGAGTAGATCGGTCGCGCTCCAGCCATTGTAAATGGCGTCGGTGTCCCAGGTCGCAATGTCGATCCAACCGTCGCCCGGCGCAGTGTTGCCGTTGGCTTTACGGTCGATATTCATCTCGGCTTTGGCGGCATTGCCGGTTTGGCCGCTGTCATTGTTCTGCTGCGCGGCCAGTGTCTGCTGCGCGACAAGCGCAGGCATTGCCGCCACCATCGCGGCGAGAGAGATTGTCCCGATCAATCGCCGGTTATTGATAATGTCGAGACGGCTCCTCATCCGTACCTCCTCTGCTGTTTTCCCTACACGAACGGCACATCACAACGCCGCTCTGCCTGTTCATTGATCAACAGCTAGGAACGGAGCCGCATATGTAAACCCTCGGATCTTGACGGCCGCTATTATGGTATATTGTACGATGCATGATATTGATTTTGCCGCTATATGGGGCGGCGTTTGACCTAACCTGCCGCGCTTTGCCCTGGGCCGTTCCGGCTGGGACGTCCGGGCGCCGCGATGTTCGTCCAGCAGTTAGCAGCGCGGCAAAGGCGTGGCCCTACAGTGCGAGTTGCAGCACTTCGACGATATCCTCCGGCCCTTTCACCTTGCGCGGGTTGGTGTGGGTCCAGCGGTCATGCATGGTGTTCCTGGCGATCAGGTCGAACTGATCCTCGCCCACCTGCACCTCGCCCAACGAGCGCGGCATGCCCAGGCCGGCGATGAAGTCCGCCAATACCGCCGAGGCCCGCTCGCCCGGCCTGCCCATGGCCTCGGCCACCACGGCCTGGCGGTCGGCATTGACGCTCTCGTTCCAGGCCAAGGCCGCCGGCAGCATCACGCACGAGGTATAGCCATGCGGCACGTCGCAGGTGCCACCCAGAATATGGCCGATGGCATGGCTGAGGCCCTTGGGTATATTGCCGGTCATCGACATCCAGGCGCCGATCTGACACTGCAGCCGCGCGTCCAGATCTCCAGGGCCAGCCTTTACCGCCGGCAATCCTTCAGCCAGCAGCTTCAGCCCGTGCAGCAGCGCGCCCTCAGCATAGGGGTTCAGAAACTGGGAGCAAAGTCCCTCGACGCAATGATCCACCGCCCGCATGCCGGTCGATAGCCAGAGCCACTCCGGCGTATGCACCGTCGGCGCTGGGTCCAGGATGACCGAGACCGGCACCAGGTCCGGGTGCGTATAGCCCTGCTTCACCTTGCGGCGGTGGTCGGTGCAGCCGCCCAGCGGGTTGAACTCGCCGCCGGAAAGCGTGGTTGGCACGCTGATCTGGCGCACGTCCGGCCCTTCAAATTCGGGCACGACGCTGTTGCCGCTGGTGTCGATGCGGACGTGATAGTCGTCCAGCCCCTCTACCGTAAAGACTTGATGCTTCAGGCAGATTTGCACGACCTTGGTCGCGTCGGTCACGCTGCCGCCGCCAAAGGTCACCAGCAGATCGGTGTCCGCTGCCGCGGCCTGTCGCGCGCATTCGATGACCGCATCGCGCGGGCTGTGCGAGGGCATGCCGACGAACGTGCCGGCATGCCGCCCGCCGAGCGCCCGTTCCGCCTTGGCGATTTCGTCCGTGTTTTCGTAAAGCGATTTGGAGGCGACGATGAAGACGCGCGCCGCTCCCTGCCGCTCGGATTCCCGGGCAATGGCCTCGGCGGCGGGCATGCCGTAGATGACATTGTCCATGCGGGTGAAGCGGTGCTGGCCTTGGATCATTACAGGTACTCCTTGGGCCGCGAGGCTCACGCGGTCTTCGGCTTCATGACCACCAGCCCCACCACATAAATCGCCGCGACGATGGCCGCGCCGATCAGGTCGCTATAGGTGCCCGGATACAGCAGCACGCCGGCGGCGATCAGCAAGGGAATGCGGAAGTTGGTCCATTCAATCCGCCCGATCCAATAGAGCCAACCTTCCGACGCAGAGGCCAGCAGCCATACAGCGATGACGGCGGTCGTAACGTCATGGATGATCGCCAACGGCTCGCCATCAAGGATCAAGGTTGGATTGAGCACGAACAGGAAGGGCAGCAGGAACAGGATCAGGCCGAGCCGCATGGCCATCATGCCCGTCCGCATCGGGTGTGCACCTGCAATTGTGGCCGCGGCCACCGCCGCCACCGCGACCGGCGGCGTGATGTAACTCATCATCCCCCAGTACAGGATAAACAGGTGGCCGGCCACCAGGTTCAAGCCCGCGTCCGCCACCGCCTGGCCCATGACAAGCGCCAGGAAGATATAGCAGGCGCTGACCGTCATCCCCATGCCCAGGATGAAGCTGGTGGCCGCGCCGAGGACCAGCAGCAGGATAACATCGTCGCCGGCAAATTGCAGCAACTCGCCCGAAAAAGCCGGCCCGACGCCGGTATAGCTGAGCGAGCCGACGATCATGCCGATGCCCACAAGAATGCCGATGATCGCGACGATGTTCTTGGTCGCGTCGAACAGCAACATCTCGAGGCCGCGGAAGGTGATGCGGTTCTTGCCGCCGAAAATCAGGGACGAAACCACCAAGACCAGGGTGGCATAATAGGGCGCGTGCAGTTCGATCCGCACGACGATCAGCATGTAAACCAGCATGAGCAGGCTGAAGAGGTAGTACCAGCCGCTCTTCACAACCTCCCAGAGCTTCGGAATTTCATCGGCAGGCTGGCCGCGAAGACCATTGCGCGCCGCATAATTGTCTGCTTGCAACAGCAGGGCCAGGTAGAACAGGACGGCCGGCACCAGGGCCGCGATGACAATAGTCGAGTACGAGACGTTCAGGAATTCGGCCATGATGAACGCCACCGCCCCCATCACCGGCGGCATCAGCGCGCCGCCGGTCGAAGCGCATGCCTCGACCGCGCCCGCATAGGTGGCAGGGTAGCCCGTGCGTTTCATGGTCGGGATGGTGATCTGGCCGGTTGTTACCACGTTCGAAATCACCGAACCCGACAACGACCCGAAAAAGCCGGACGAGACGATCGCCACCTTTGCCGGACCGCCGCGGCTCCGGCCAAGCAGCGCCGTCGCAAAGGCCATGAAAAAGTCGCCGCCCCCGGTCACCACCAGCGCGGAGCCAAAGACGAGAAATCCGATCAGCAGGCGGGTCACCACCTGCATGGGCAGACCGATTATCGATTCCGTGCCAAGAGCGTGCTGGCGGACAAACTCCTCGACCGCACTTTCCGGGCCCCAGAGGAATCCAGGCATGTATTCCGCGAACAGCGGGTAGAAAAAGAAGAAAGTGACGACAAAGAACAGGATCCATCCGCCGGTCCGCCGCACCGCTTCTAGGCTGAGAAAGCAGATAATGCCGGCGATCACCGTCGCCTCCATGGGCGCCAGGATGTCCCAGCCTTCCTGGATAATGGTTTGCCCGTGATAAGCCATGTAAAAGCCACATCCCATGGCGAGCGCAGCTAGAATCCAGTCGAAGATGGGGACTCCGCGCGTTTGCGAACCCATCATAGGATAAATCAAAAAAACCAGACTTAAGAACAAACCAAGCATAATGTAAAAAAATGACGTATCGATAATCACATTGATATCGAACACCTCTAAGACACCAAAGAAATTCCAATTGAATACCTGATTGATCGCCATGAAAATTCCGACCAACCCGACGATGTTGAACAACCAACGGATCCAGCCATGCACGCGGGCATCCGGACCTCCGGCGGTCGGACCGGCGATCGGGCCGGCAAGCGGCTCCTCAATCTGTTTGGCGATGTCAGTCATGCGGGCGTCCCATTGGCGTGTGAGCCGTGTTCTGGATTAGTATTCTTGGCTGCTGCATCTAGGCTAGCGTCTGGCGTGATGTCAAAGGCATCGTGCCGGTCAGCGGCAAATAAATGAGGAGAAAACCGATGGGTCAGGTCTCAGGTAAATGCGCGCTCGTAACTGGCGCGGCGTCCGGTATCGGAAGGGCCACCGCCCTTACCCTGGCCCGCGAGGGCGCGTCGGTCATGGTGACTGACCTGACTGGTGCGGGCGCGGAAGCGGTCGCCTCGGAGATCGAATCCGCCGGCGGCAAGGCACAGGCCATGCAGCAGGACACGACCGACGAGGCGCGCTGGCAGGAGGTCATCGCCGCGACCCAGGCCGCGTTTGGCAAGCTGGACGTGCTGGTGAACAATGCGGGCATCGCCATCGCCGGCCCGCTCGAAACCTTCAGCCTGGTGGATTGGCGCAAGCAGCAGGCCATCAATGTCGAGGGGGTGTTTCTAGGGATCAAGCACGCCATCCCGGCAATTCGCGACGCTGGCGGCGGCTCGATCATCAACCTTTCCTCGATTGCCGGCTTGCGGGGCAACCGCACCGGTCTCGGCGCCTATAGCGCGACCAAGGGCGCCGTGCGGCTGTTGACCAAGACCGCGGCGCTGGAGGTGGCCAAGGACAAGATCCGCGTGAACTCCGTTCATCCCGGCATCATCGAGACCCCGATCTGGGACGCCATCCTGCCGCCCGGCGAGGGGCGACGCAACGCCACTGACCTCAACAAGCGGGCGGCCGTTTCGGTGCCGACCGGCGTGCTGGGCCAGCCCCAGGACATCGCCAACGGCATCCTGTTCCTGGCGAGCGACCAGTCCAGCTATATGACGGGCTCGGAACTGGTGATCGACGCCGGCGTTACGGCCGGATAGGCGCAGGGCGCGGCATGAATGTTTTCTACGAAAACCGGCGTACCGGGCGGCAATGGCCAGTCGGAATACCACTCTGGCGCGCACCGGATGATCAAGGCCCCGTCGAAATATCCCAAGGCTCGGGACTGGCGCCGGCTGATATCGACGCCCGGGCTCATTCGCTCTGGCGCTATGCGCAGGCGGTGCGGACCCCGCAGCGCATCAGCCTCGGCGAAGGCTGGACTCCGTTGGTCGAGACGCGGTGGCAGGATCATCCGGTATTCTTCAAGTGCGAGCACCTGATGCCGTCGGGCTCGTTCAAGGACCGGGGCATCGCGGTGCTGGTGAACGAGTTGCTCCATCGCGGCTTGACGCAGGTTCTGGAGGATTCGAGCGGCAACGCCGGCGCATCCATGGCCACTTATTGTGCGGCCGCGGGGATTGAATGCGATATATACGCGCCCGCCGCCGCACCAGAGGCAAAGTTGCAGCAGATCGCCGCCATGGGCGCGCGCCTGCACCGGGTGCCCGGCACCCGCCAGGACACGACCGATGCGGCCCTAGCCGCTGCGGAGACCCTGTTTTACGCTTCGCATTGCTGGCAGCCTTTCTTTGTCGAGGGCACCAAGACCGTCGCCTTCGAGATTTGGGAGCAGATGGGCTTTGCCCTGCCTGACCATGTTGTCATGCCGGCGGGACAGGGCGGCAATATCCTGGGTTGCGCGGTCGGCTTTGCCGAACTGATCGCTGCCGGTCAGATCGAACGGCCGCCGAGGCTGCATATCGTCCAGGCGCAGCACTGCTCGCCGCTAGTCACCCTTTGCAACGGCACGCCCGCCGCCCCCGTCGAACCGACCATGGCCGACGGTATCGCGACGCCAAAGCCTGTGCGCGGCAAGGAGATCGCCGAGGCCGTGCGCTGGTCGGGCGGCCGCGCGGTCGCGGTCACGGAAGCGGCGATCGCCGAAGCGTTAACCGCCCTGGTATCGGGAGGCTGGTATGTGGAGCCCACCACGGCCGCCGCCGCCGCCGGCATGACGAGGCTGATGGCAGACGGCACCATCGCGCCGGATGAATCGGTGGTTCTAGTTTTGACCGGCCACGGCTTAAAAGCCGGGCAGTCAATCGCCACCGCCCTCGGCAGATAGCTATTTGACCAGCGCGGGCTCTTTCTCCGCAACAAGCGCGGCCGCATCTTCCGGACATTCCCAATAGGGCGTCGGCTGGTATTTTTCGACCAGGAAGTCCACGAACGCCCGCACCTTTGCCGACAACAGGCGCTTGTGCGGGTAGATCGCGTGGATGGAGGTTTCGTCCGTGGTCAGGTCGGCCTCCAACGTCGGCAACACCCTTTCCAACCGGCCTTCCTGGAGGTCTTGTCCGACCAGCCAGATCGGCAGCAGCGAAATGCCCAGGTCGCCCAGGACCGCTTCGTGCAAGGCTTCGGCGTTGTTCGCACTCAGACGCCCCTTGACCTGCACCTGCTCCTTGGCGCCGGATTCGCCGCAGCAAATGTGCCAGACCCCCGTCGTCGAACGCAACTTGTAGACGATGCAGGTGTGTGCGGTCAGGTCCGCCGGTTTTTGCGGACGGCCATTGGCATCCAGATAGGCCGGCGAGGCGCACAGCACGCGGCGGTTCGGCGCGAGACGGCGCGCGAACAGGCTGGAGTCCGACAAGCCGCCGACCCGGACCACCACGTCCGAGCCTTCCTCGATCACGTCGACAAAATGATCGGTCAGGGTCAGGTCGATGTCGATCTCCGGATACTGACGCAAAAACTCCGGCAAATGCGGCGCAATATGCAGGCGGCCGAACACCGTCGGGCCGTTCACCCGCAGCAGGCCGCGAGGGATTGCTTCCAGATGGCTGACCGAGCGGTTCGCGTCCTCCACATCGGCGATGATCTGCCGGACCCGCTCATGATAGAGCCGCCCGGCCTCCGTCAGCGACAGTTTCCGGGTGGAACGGTTCAGCAGCCGTGCGCCCAACGTATCTTCCAGCGACCCGACCTGACGCGACACGCTGGACGCGGCCAAGCCGAACTTTCGCCCCGCCGCCGAAAACGACCCGGCATCCACGACCTCGGAAAATAAACGCATGCTATGGAGGGTATCCATGATCCGCCTCACCTTTGCGATTAGCGCAAACAACATAGGGACCGAACCGAAATTAGCGCAAGCGATGAATGAGTGCGCCAAGGGCAGCGATGATATATAAGCGGGCGACAGAAACATCCGCGGGGCATCCGCGGGCGGGCCGGCCGGCCGGCGCGACACCAACACGCATTCAGGTGGCGGGCAATTCGGGGCAGCTAACCGCAGCTCCCAGGATTCCTCCCAGGACTCAAGGAAAATCGAACAATGGCATTTGGTGCTGCAGAAGTTAAGGCGCTGCGGGAACAGACCGGCGCCGGCATGATGGACTGCAAAAAGGCTCTGACCGAAACCGATGGCGATATCGACGCGGCGGTCGACTGGCTCCGGACCAAGGGCTTGGCCGCAGCTGCGAAGAAAGCCGGCCGCGTGACGGCCGAGGGCCTGGTCGCGCTGGCGGTTCAGGGCAACAAGGGCGCGCTGGTGGAATTGAACGCGGAAACCGACTTCGTTGCCCGTAACGAGCAGTTCCAGGAATTGGTCGGCCAGATGGCCGAGACCGCCGTCGAACACGGGGACAACATCGAAGCGTTGAACGCCGCCACCCTGCCCAACGGCAAGACGGTCAGTCAGGCCGTGGTCGACGCCATTGCCACCATCGGCGAGAACATGACCCTGCGCCGCGTGGCCCAACTGTCGGTCTCCGAAGGCGTGATCGCCAGCTACATGCACAATGCGACCGCGCCCAACAAGGGCAAGATCGGCGTTCTGGTCGCCATGCAATCCGGCGGCAACCCGGAGCGCCTGGCAGAGGTCGGCAAGCAGGTTGCCATGCACGTCGCCGCCTCCAACCCGCTGGCACTGAACCGCGAGCAGGTCAATGCGGAAGATGTGGCGCGCGAACGCGCCGTGCTGGTCGAGCAGGCAAAGGCCTCGGGCCGGCCCGACAATATCATCGAGAAGATGGTCGATGGCCGGATGCGCAAATTCTACGAGGAGTCGGTGCTGCTGGAGCAGGCCTTTGTCATCGACCCGGACAAAACCGTCGGCCAGGCGATCGAAGAAGCGGCAAAGGAACTGGGCACCGATGTCACCTGCACCGGCTTCGTGCGCATGGCGCTGGGCGAAGGCGTGGAGCGCGGCGAGAGCGACTTCGCAGCCGAGGTAGCGGCAACCTTAAAAACCAACTAAGGGAACCAGGCCCATGTCCGGCGGCAGCGCGGAAGATCCATCCGGGACGACCGGCCGCGCGTCGGCCTATCGCCGGGTATTGCTGAAGGTCTCCGGCGAAGCGCTGATGGGCGATCAGGAATACGGCATCGATCCGGAAACCGTGTCGCGCATCGCCGATGACATTATCGGCGTCCGGGCGTTGGGCGTGGAGGTCAGCGTCGTCGTCGGTGGAGGCAATATCTTCCGCGGGATCAAGGCCAAGGGTTGGGGAATGGAGCGGACGACCGGTGACCATATGGGCATGCTGGCGACCGTAATAAACGCCCTCGCCCTGCAAAGCGCCCTGGAAAGCCGCGGGCAGGCCACGCGGGTGCAGTCCGCCATTCCCATGTCGACCGTCTGCGAGCCCTATATCCGCCGCCGCGCCCAACGGCATCTGGAGAAGGGCCGCGTCGTGATCTTTGCCGCGGGCACCGGCAATCCGTTCTTCACGACCGATACAGCCGCCGCCCTGCGCGCCTCGGAGATGGGCTGCGATGCCCTGCTGAAGGGCACGCAGGTGGATGGCGTCTATAGTGCGGATCCAAACATCGACCCAACCGCCGAACGCTTCGAGCGGTTGAATTTCCTCGAAGTTCTGTCGCGAGACCTAGGTGTGATGGACACGGCAGCAATCGCCCTTGCGCGCGAGAACAGCATACCTATTCTCGTGTTTTCGATCCATACGCCCGGTGCGTTCGTTCAAGCGCTGAAAGGCGAAGGCCGGTTCACCATCGTGACCGACTGACCCTGCCCAAGAGCGGCAGACCCGTCTTGCAGTCTATCTGGGGTAGACTTGCCGTCTATGTGGAGTAGAGATCATGGCTAGCAGTGATTTCGATGATGTCGATCGCCGGATGAACGGAGCGATCGAGGCGTTGAAGCGCGAGTTTGCCGGCCTGCGGACCGGCCGCGCCTCCACGGCGCTGCTCGACTCGATCACGGTGGAAGCCTATGGATCGCGCATGCCGTTGAACCAGGTCGGGACCGTCGGCGTACCGGAGCCTCGGCTGCTGACGGTGCAGGTTTGGGACAAGTCCATGGTCAGCGCGGTCGTAAAGGCGATCCGCGAGTCCGATTTGGGCCTAAATCCGTCTTCCGACGGTCAGTTGGTCCGCATACCCATTCCGGAGCTTTCCGAAGACCGGCGGCGGGAACTGACGAAGGTCGCGGGGCGTTATGCCGAGCAGGCAAAAGTCGCGGTGCGCAATGTGCGGCGCGATGGCATGGACGCCCTGAAAAGGATGGAGAAAGATGGCGACATCAGCCAGGACGAGCACAAGATGTTCGCCGACGACATCCAGAAAACCACCGATAGCCATGTCAAAGCAATCGATGAGCTGGCAGCCGCTAAGGAAAAGGAAATCATGCAGGTCTAGGCTTCGGCCCATCGACGGCCTCCGCCCGACATCATGACCCACGCTCTTCCCTCCTCTTCTGAGCTTGCTTCGATCCCGCAGCACGTCGCCATCATCATGGACGGCAATGGCCGCTGGGCGGCAAAGCGCAGGCTGCCGCGCGCGGCCGGCCACCGGCGTGGTGCCCAGGCGGCAAAGGACACCGTGCTGGCCGCGCTCGACATGGGCATCAAGTATCTGACGCTCTACAGCTTTTCCTCTGAGAATTGGAATCGCTCGGCCGACGAGGTATCGGACCTGATGGGGCTGCTGCGATACTCTATGCAGCGCGAGCAAAAGAACCTGGCCGGGCGTGGCGTGCGCCTTGTGGTGATCGGCGACCGCGAGCGGCTGCCCCAGGATGTGCGTGGTACAATCACCCAGTTCGAGCGGAACACGACCCAAAACTCGGCCCTGACGGTCGTCATTGCGCTCAGCTATGGCAGCCGGGCCGAAATTACGCGGGCTGCCCGTCTGATTGCGGAGAAGGCCGCCGCCGGCCGGATCGACCCATCCGCAGTGGATGAGGAACTGTTCCGCGCGCATCTCTATACGGCCGATATCCCCGACCCGGACCTGCTGATCCGCACCAGCGGCGAGCTTCGCCTCAGCAATTTCCTGCTCTGGCAGATCGCCTACAGCGAGTTCATCTTCAGCGATCTGTACTGGCCGGACTTCGGGCGGGCCGCGCTGGCCGATGCCGTCGATCAGTTTCAGCAAAGGGATCGCCGATTTGGTGGCCGCCGTGCAGGCTAACATCATCACCAGCAGCGGAATTGGGGTTCGTATCGCCGCAGCCGCGGTTCTGATGCCCGTTACAGTCGGCCTGAGCTGGGTCGGGGGGTTGGCGTTCACGCTCCTGCTGCTGGCGTGCGCTGCTCTGCTTTGCCGTGAGTGGGCCCGGCTCTGCGGCGCGCCGGCCGACTCGATCTCCGGCCTGACGCTCGCCGCGGGCGCACTGGCGATCATCGGCGGCGCGTTCTTCTTGCCCCATTTCGATATCGCTGCCGTGGCGTGTGTCCTACTTTATTTCATCCTGCGCCGCTTGCCGTCCGGCGGGCGGTCGGCGGCAAGCCAGGTATGGCTTGCCGCCGGCGCTCTCATGATCGTTCCCGCGGGTCTCAGCCTGGTTTGGCTTCGCACGATACCGCCCGACGGGTTCGCGCTCGTCCTCTGGGTGTTTGCCGTCGTCTGGTCGATGGACATCGGCGCCTTCCTGGCCGGCAAGACGATCGGCGGGCCGCGGCTTGCCCCGGCGATCAGCCCCAAGAAGACCTGGGCCGGCTTGATAGGTGGCCTCACCGGGGCGGCCCTGATGGGGTTCGCATTCTCTTACGCCGTCAGCGGTGAAGCCATGCTACTCGCTGCGGTTGCGGGCCTGTTCACCGGGCTTGCGGCCGGGGCGGGCGATCTGTTCGAGTCTTTCGTGAAACGGCGCTTTCAGGCAAAGGATTCCGGGGGCATGATCCCCGGCCATGGCGGCTTTCTGGATCGGCTGGACAGCTTGCTTACCGCGGCGCCCGTAGCGGTAATATTGTACTCTTTGGAATGGCGGTGGCTATGAGCGATCTGCGCACGGTGACCGTCTTGGGTGCCACCGGTTCGGTTGGACAAACCACGGCGGCGTTGCTGGCGGAAGCACCCGACCTGTTTCGAGTGATCGCGCTGACCGGCAACGGCAATGCCCAGGCGATGATCGCGCAAGCGCGCCTGCTGCAGCCTCAGTTTGTCGCCATGGCCGATCCCATGGCCGCCGTCGTCGTGGCCGAAGCCCTCGCCGGCTCGGACATAGCCGTCGGCGCGGGACCGGAAGCGGTCATGGCAGCCGCCAGCATGCCGGCGGACTGGGTGATGGCGGCCATCGTAGGGGCCGCCGGTCTTGCCCCCACCTTGGCGGCGGTCGAGCACGGGGCGACCGTAGCCCTCGCCAACAAGGAAAGCCTTGTTTGTGCCGGGCATCTGTTCACGGAGGCGACCAAGGCCGCAGGCGGCCGTCTGTTGCCGGTGGATAGCGAACACAACGCCATCTTTCAGGTGTTCGACTTCGAGCGACCGGAAACCGTCGCGCGGATCGTCTTGACCGCCTCGGGCGGCCCGTTCCGGACGTGGACGAAGGCGAAAATGCGCGGCGCGTGCCCGCGGGAAGCCCTCAATCACCCCAACTGGGATATGGGTGCGAAGATCAGCATCGACTCCGCCACCATGTTCAACAAGGGGCTGGAACTGATCGAGGCCAGCCACCTGTTTCCCGTTCCGGCCGCCAACATCGAAGTGCTGGTCCATCCCCAGTCGATCATTCACAGCATGGTCGACTATCACGATGGCTCGACCCTGGCCCAACTGGGCATGCCCCATATGCGAACGCCGGTGGCCGTAACTCTGTATTGGCCGGATCGCGCCGCCTGCGTGCAGGAGCGCTTGAATCTGGCAGAAATCGGACAACTTACCTTTGAAGCGCCGGATGAAGACCGCTTCCCCGCGCTGCGGCTCGCGCGGGCGGCGCTGGCGGCGGGGGGAACCGCGCCGGCGGTGCTCAATGCCGCCAACGAGGTTGCCGTCGGCGCTTTCCTGGAAGAAGAAATCGGCTTTCTGGACATCGCGGGCGTCGTCGAGGCCTGTTTGGAAGTAGAGCCCGTGGTGCCGCTGCTGGACCTGCCGACCGTCTGGGCTGCCGACAAGGCGGCCCGCCAGACGGCCAGACGGATCATCGCCCGCCAACGCACGTTTGCGGCCCCGGCGCGCAACGCACGCACCGCCGCGCCCTGACCGGCCGGCGCAACAAGTAACGAGGCGTAAGCCGGAACATGCTCCTGCTCGACTACATTCTGCCGTTCATCGCAATCCTTTCGGTGCTCGTATTCGTGCATGAATACGGCCATTTCTGGGTCGCCCGCCGCTGCGGCGTACATGTCGAGGTCTTTTCCATCGGCTTCGGGCGCGAGCTGTTTCATTGGCACGACCGCCACGGCACCCGCTGGCGCGTGGCGCTGCTGCCGCTCGGTGGCTATGTGAAAATGCGCGGCGACGCGGACGCCAGCTCGGCTCCCGACGCAGACACAGTCAGGGCCATGACACCGGAAGAACAGGCGAGCGCCTTTCCCACCCAGCCGGTTTCAAAGCGCATTGCCATTGTTGCGGCGGGGCCGGCGGCCAACCTGCTTTTCGCCATTGTCGTGATGGCGATTACCTTCATGACCATCGGCCAATCCTATACGCCGCCGGTCGTGGGCGAGGTAATGCCCGGCAGTCCCGCCGAACAGGCGGGCCTGTCGCCGGGGGATCGGTTCCTGCGGCTGAACGGCGAATTGGTGCAGCGCTTTGAAGATTTGCAGCGCATCGTCTCGCTCCGGCCAGGCCAGATGATGCCGGCAGAGGTCGAGCGTGGCGGCGAAACCGTAGAGCTCACCCTGACACCGGAGCGAATCGAACAGGAGGACAGCTTCGGCAACCCGCAGGCACTCGGGCGGATCGGCGTCACGCGCACGGGTTACGAACATATCCGCCACGATCCCATCACCGCCGTCGGCGAAGCGGCCCGCCAAACCTGGATTCTAAGCGGCACGATCTTCGACGTCATCGCCCAAATCGTCCGCGGCGACCGCTCGTCGAGCGAAATCGGCGGGGTCGGGCGGATCGCGCAAATGTCCGGAGAGGCGACGGAACATGGTTTCGCGGCGATCCTGAACTTCATGGTGCTGCTGTCTATCAATCTAGCGCTGATCAACCTGTTACCGGTGCCGATGCTGGATGGCGGCCATCTGCTGTTCTTTTTTATCGAGGCGTTGCGCGGTAAACCGCTACCGGAAAAGGTGCGGGATGTCGGCCTGCGTTTCGGGTTCGGCCTGGTGATTGCGCTGATGGTCTTTGCGTCGTGGAATGATCTCGTCTATTTCCGGGTGCTCAACATGTTCGATATCTGACGTCCGGTGTGCAGGGAAATTCCTCGGTTGAGACAGACCGTCTTTTACAGATCGGTATGGGTGGGCCTTGTCGCATTCGCGCTGCTTTTCCCCGTCACGATATCTTTGGCACAGGGATTGGCGCCGACCGGTCCGCGCGGCGCGGAGCCAATCGTCGAGACGATTACGGTCGAAGGCACCCAGCGCATCGACCCGGAGACCGTGCGCACCTACATGACTATCCAGCCCGGCGACCGGCTCGACCCCGCGGCGGTCAACGAATCGCTGAAACGGCTGTTTGCCACCGGGTTCTTTTCCAATATCGAGATCACACAGGGCGCGGACGGCCGCTCTCTGGTCGTGCGGGTCGAGGAAAATCCCGTCATCAGCCAGGTTGCCTTCGAAGGCAACCAGCGCATTGATGACGAAGAACTCAGGGCGGAGGTACAAACCCGGCTGCGCAGCATCTACACCCGCTCCAAGGTGCAGGCCGACGTCCAACGAATTTTGGACGTATACCGGCGCAGCGGCCGGTTTGCTGCGACCGTGGAGCCGAAGCTTATCGAGCAGCCGCAAAACCGCGTCGACGTGGTCTTCGAAATCCGTGAAGGACCGCGGACCGATGTGGAAAAGATCGTCTTTATCGGCAACAAACAGTTCAGCGACAGCGAGCTGCGCAGCGAGATTCTGACCAGCGAAGCCCGCTTTTGGCGGTTTTGGGCTTCCGACGATGTTTACGACCCTGATCGAATGGCGGTCGATCAAGAAAGCCTGCGTCAGTTTTACCTGCGCGAGGGATATGCCGATATCCAGGTGAATTCCGCGGTGGCGGAATTGACGCCGTCCAAGACCGGGTTCGTGCTCACCTTTTCGATCGACGAGGGCGAACGCTACCGGTTTGGTACCGTCGAAATCGAAAGCCGCCTGCCCGCCATCGACGCTGAATCGCTGCTGCCGCTCATCCAGGCAAAGCCGGGCGAGTGGTACAACGCCGACCTGATCAATGCCGACATCGACGCGCTGAGCGAACGAACCGGCAATGCCGGCTTCGCCTTCGTCGATGTGCGCCCCGAAGCCAGGCCCGACCGGACCGAACGGGTGGTCGACATCGTCTATAACATCGGCGAGGGACCACGGGTCTATGTCGACCGGATAGAGATCGTCGGCAATGTGCGCACGGAAGACAAGGTCATCCGCCGCGAAATGCGTCTGTCGGAGGGTGATCCCTTCAACGCCTCCAAAATCCGCCGGTCACGGGAACGGATCAATAATCTCGGCTTCTTTGAAACGGTGGAGATCGACACGAAGCCAAGCGCTGAGGACGACAGGATCGACGTTACCGTCAGAGTAACGGAGAAATCGACGGGCGAGCTTTCGTTCGGCGTGGGTTTCTCGACGTTTGACGGCCCGATCCTCGATGTTTCTCTCCGGGAACGGAACCTGCTCGGAAAGGCGCAGGATCTGATGCTGGGCGTGCGTGTTTCCGGGCGGACCCAGACCATAGACCTTTCCTTTACCGAGCCTTATTTCCTCGACCGGCAACTGTCGGCTGGCTTTGATGTGTTCAAGACCGATGAGGACAACACGGACGAAAGCTCGTACGAAACGAATTCCCTCGGGTTCCGGTTACGCAGCGGATATGCCATCAGCGAGCATTTGCGTCAGAACTGGAGCTACGGCCTCACTTCCACGGACTTGATGCCCGGTGCCAACGCGTCCGAGTTTGTGATCGAAGCGGAGGGCAATTCGGTAACATCTGCCATTTCGCAGACGCTCACCTGGGACAGCCTGGACAATCGCTTCGCGCCAACAAAAGGCTACATCATCTCGATGACGAACGAATTGGCGGGTTTCGGCGGCAGCGAGCGCTTTCTCAAGAACCGCGTCTCGGCCGGCTACTACACCGAAGTGTTTTCTGATGTCGTTTTGGCAGTCATCGGGCGGGCGGGCGGTCTTCATGGTATCGGCCAAGATACCGACATCACGCAGCGGTTTTTCCTGGGCGGCGAAACGCTGAGAGGGTTCGCGGTCTCCGGTGTTGGTCCTCGCGATCTTTCCACCGACGACGCAATCGGGGGCAATTACTTTTATACCGGCACGGTAGAACTGGAGTTCCCGTTGGGCCTTCCCGACGATCTTGGCATCAAGGGCCGGGCCTTTGGCGAGGCGGGCTCCCTTTTTGGGCTCGACGATAAAACGCCTAACGGCGTGAATGTGCCGCTTGGGGACTCCGCCGCGTTGCGGGCATCAATTGGTGTTGGTGTCTCTTGGGCGTCGCCCTTCGGGCCCGTACGAGTTGACTTAGGCTTTCCCGTGTTGAAAGAAAGCTATGACAAGACCCAGAACTTGTTTCTGAGTTTCGGCACCCGTTTTTAAGTTTGCGCTCTCCATGACAAGCCACAGGACCGCGTGACAATGACTGCGAACATCTCCGCGTTAGAGCTACCGGTGATGGCCGATCGCATTCTGGCGATGCTGCCGCACCGGTATCCAATCTTGCTGATCGACCGCTTGTTGGAGATCGAATTGGGGGAACGCCTGGTCGCCTTGAAAAATATCACGATGAACGAGCCACAATTCCAGGGGCACTTCCCCGGCCACCCCATCATGCCCGGCGTCCTCTTGATCGAAGCCATGGCGCAAGCGGCGGCCGCACTTGTGGTGGCGACCTTGGGCAGTGAGGCCGAGGGTCGACTGGTTTACTTCATGACCATTGAAAATGCCCGCTTCCGCAAGCCCGTGGTCCCCGGCGATCAGGTGCACATTACGGTGACCAAGGAGCGCCGACGCGGGCCAGTCTGGAAATTCAGCGGCGAGTGCAAGGTGGGCAAAACACTGGCGACGGAAGCGAATTTCAGTGCGATGATCGTGGAACGCTGATGCCGAGCATTCACCCCACCGCGGTGATCGAAGACGGCGCGAGCTTCGCGGACCAGGTTGAAATCGGCCCGTTTTGCCTGGTTGGCGCTGGCGTTCATCTGGCCGCGGGCGTGCGTCTGCACAGCCATGTGGTGGTGGTAGGCGAGACGCATGTCGGCGAGCGCACCGAAATCTATCCCTTTGCCAGCATCGGCCACTGCCCGCAGGATCTGAAGTTCCGCGGCGAGGATTCGCGGCTGGAAATCGGCAGCGACAACCGCATCCGCGAATATGTCACCATGAACCCCGGCACCGAAGGCGGAGGCATGGTTACGCGCGTCGGCAATGGCTGCCTGTTCATGGCGAGCGCGCATGTCGCCCATGATTGCCAAGTGGGCGACCATGTGATCATGGCAAATAACGCGACGCTCGCCGGGCACGTACGGGTCGGCGAGCACGCCATTTTTGGCGGCCTGTCGGCGGTCCATCAGCATGTCCGCATCGGCGCGCACGCCATGATCGGCGGCATGTCCGGCGTCACCCACGATGTCATTCCTTACGGCACCGTTATCGGCGCCCATGCCCATCTCTCGGGCCTAAACCTGATCGGCCTGCGCCGCCGCGGCTTCGCACGCACGGAAATCGACGCGCTGCGCAGGGCCTATGACATGCTGTTCGGCAATACCAGCACGCTTGCCGACCGTCTGGTGCAGGTTGAGGCGACCCTCGGTGATGTTCCGGCTGTACGCAGTTTGATCGAGTTTGTCGGCTCCGACACTTCGCGCGGCGTGCTTACGCCTAAGGCCTGACATGGAGGGCCGCCAGCGGGGCTCGACACTGGGCATTATTGCGGGCCGCGGCAGGCTGCCGCTTGGCGTGGCACGGGCCGCCGCAGCGCGCGGGCGACCGGTTTTCATCTTGGCGCTGCACGGCCAGACCGACCCCGCTACCGTCGCATGCTTCCCGCATGCGTGGGTGCGCCTTGGTGACGGCAGCAAGTCGATGGCTCTGCTGCGCAACGCGGGTGTGGAAGAGCTTGTTTTCGCCGGCGGCGTCACCCGCCCTTCCCTGCTCGCTCTCCGGCCCGACCTTCGCGCCGCGAGGTTCCTCGCGAAAGTCGGGTTTCGCGCGCTCGGCGACAACTCTTTGTTGACCGCGATCGTCCGGGAGTTCGAGGCGGAAGGCTTCCGCGTGGTTGGCGCCGAAGCCATTTGGGAGGGTGCAAGGATGCCGCCCGGTCAACTTGGTGCAGTAGCGCCTGACCCCATGGCATGGGAGGATATCCGCCGCGGGGTTGAAGTCTCGGTCGCCCTGGCGCCGGTCGATGTTGGCCAATCCGTGACCGTGCAGCAGGGTATTGTCCTGACGGTCGAGGCCATCGAGGGCACGGCAGCCATGCTGCGCCGCGCTGGTTGCCTCCGCCGCGAGGGTCCGGGCGGCGTGCTGGTCAAAATCGCAAAGCCAGAACAGGACAGGCGGGTGGACCTGCCGACCATCGGCCTCGATACGGTCAAAGGGACCGCGGCGGCGGGACTGCGCGGCATCGCGTTGGAGGCCGGCAACGGTTTGCTGCTGGACCGCGAGCAGGTCATCGCCGCCGCCGATGCCGCCAATATCTTCGTCTATGGGATCGACCTTGCCCGTTTCGCGGCCTGCGAGCCAGAAAATGCTGGTTGAGGCGCCAGTTAAATCCCCGGTTGAGGCGCCGCGGGTCTTTCTGATCGCGGGTGAACCGTCCGGCGAGCTCGCTGGGCGGCGGCTTGATAAAAGCACTGCACGCGGCCGCGCCAGACATTCGCTGCCGGGGGGTGGGCGGGCCGCAAATGGCCGCGGCCGGCATGGCGTTAACTTTTCCCTACGACGACCTGGCGGTGATGGGCCTGGTGGAGGTTTTGCCGCGCTATTTCCGCATCCGTCGCCGCTGGTGGCAGGTCATCGAAGAAATCGCACGGTTCGACCCGGACGTGGTCGTTACCATCGATTTTAGCGGCTTCAACAAACCCATCGCCAGGCGTCTGATCGAGCAGGGCTCGACCGCCCGGCGGGTGCATTACGTGGCCCCCATGGTCTGGGCCTGGCGCCCGGGCCGTGCGGCCCCGTTCGCCAAGCTGTTTCATCACCTGCTGACGCTGTTCCCGTTCGAGCCGGCCTATTTTACCGTGCACGGCTTGCGCACGACCTGTGTCGGCCATCCGGCCGCGCAAGTGCCGCTGGGCGACAGCAAATCCTTCCGCGCCGCCAACGGCATCCCGGCAGACGCGCCCGTGCTCGCCGTGCTGCCCGGCAGCCGCCGGGGCGAGTTGGCACGCCTGTTGCCGGTGTTCGAAGCCGCAATTCCACGGGTGGCCGCCGCCGTGCCGGGGCTGCACCTGGTCTTCCCGACCATTCCCCTGGTAGAGGATCTGGTGCGGGCGTTTGCGGCGAAAACCGGACTGCCCGCGACGGTCACCGCCAACGCGGCCGAGAAGGCCGACGCTTTCGCCGCCGCCGACGCGGCTCTTGCCGCATCTGGCACCATCACCCTGGAATTGGCCTTGGCCCGGGTGCCGATGGTGGTGACCTACCGGCTCAACCCGCTTACGGCGGCGATCGGCAAGCACCTGCTGAACGTGACCAGCGCCAGCCTGCCGAACCTCCTCTCGGGTGGAACGCTGGTGCCGGAACTGCTGCAACATCACTGCACCGCAGACGCGGTCGCAGTGGAAGTCACGGCCCTGCTGAGCGAGCCGGCCCGCCGCGAGGCCCAACAGAGGGGCTTCGACCAGATTGCAGGGGCCTTGCGCCCGCCGGACGGGTCGCCAAGCGCCAGCGCCGCCGCTATGGTGCTGGAAGAGGCGGCACGGCGCCGTGCCACGCTTTCATCCAGCCAATCCGGCAACCGAAACGACTAGGAGTTGGCCCTATGGCAACAAATCCCTTCACGACCGGCCAGGCCCGGTATCTGCACACCATGATCCGGGTGAAAGACCTGGACAAGGCTATGGACTTTTATACTCACTTGCTCGGCATGAAAGAGCTGCGCAAGAAGGATTTCCCCAGCGGCGAGTTCACCCTGGCCTTTGTCGGCTATGGCGACGAGAATACCAACACCGTCATCGAACTGACCCACAATTGGGACCAGCAAGAGCCTTATGACCTGGGCAACGGTTTCGGCCATTTTGCCCTCGCCGTGCCGGACGTCGCCGCCGCCTGTGACATTCTAGCGGCGGAGGGAGTTGAAATCCCCCGCCCCGCCGGGCCGATGAAGCATGGCGGCAGCGTCATCGCCTTCATCAAAGACCCCGACGGCTATCTGATCGAGCTGGTGGAGCGGAAGTAACGCTCTCCTCACAAGACCGTGAGGCGGGGCAATGAGAACTGTTCCGGTCTCGCCTTCACGGGATTATCTGTTACCGTCTCCTCCATTCAATTTTTCTTTACCAAAAAAAGGAGGAGGTTTGACGATGAAGAAGGTTCTTATTGCTGCGGCCTTGGCGACCTGCGTTTCGGGCACGGCTCTGGCCGACGCCAACGACAGCATCAAGTATCGGCAAAACGCGATGAAAACCGTCGGCGCTCAAATGGGCTCGATCGTTGCGATTTTGAAAGGCGAAGTGGATAACAAGCCGGCGCTCGCCCGGCACGTTGCGCTGATCGGCGAAGCCACCAGCACGGAAATTACCATTCCGGCTTTCACGCCCAATACCGACGGCCAAGGAGACCGCGAAACCACCGCGACCGCCGCAATCTGGTCCGACTGGGACAAGTTCGAAAAGGGGCTGAAAGAACTGGAGGCCGCCGGTCAGGCCGCGGCAGAGGCTGGCGCTGATATCGGGGCGGACGAGGTCAAAGCGTTGGGCGCTGCCTGCAAAGCCTGCCACGACAATTTCCGGCAAAAATAAGCCGCTTGCAAACGGTTAAAGGTACGTTACTGCCGCCCAAACTACGGCGGCAGCGACGGCCAATGCCGGCAACGCCCACCATCCCGGTGTCATCCTTATCCGCGGCAACGGCGCGGGCCACCATTTCACGCCCGTAATCATGGGCCCGATCAGGTTCTCCCGTTTGACCACCAGATACAGCCCTACCGCTGCGACATGGACGATCACCGCCGCGAGGATAACGTTGAACAGCAGGTGATGAATCCCCGTCAGCCAGTCGGACAAATCCTTGCCGACCAGATTGAAAAGCGGCCCTTCGAAGAAAATATCGTCGTTCGCCGTTAAGCCCAGCGACGCCTGCACCGCGAGCAGCAACAGCAGCGCCACAACCATCAAGGCACCGAGCGGGTTGTGGCCTAGAGGCTCCCGGTGGTGCCTGGCAACCAAACCCTTTGCGTAGGCGAAAACGGCTTTCGGTCCGCGGATGAAGTTCCAGAACTGCGCCGTTTCGCTGCCGATAATGCCCCAGATGATCCGATAGATGACCAGCGCCAGGATCGCCTGCCCGATCCAGGCATGCCACTCCATCCGCCCGATTTCGACCGTGATCCAGGCGCCCGCCACCAAAAGAACCAGGGTCCAATGGAACAGCCGCGTCGGCACGTCCCACACCTTCAATGGCAGCAGCCGGCCTTTGGCCGCCGTTTTCTCCGGATGCGTCACGACCGGGAACTCCCCCTTCCTCCCGCAGCCAGAACCGCAAGAGTATTACGCCAAAATTTCAACGATGGTGCGCTTGGTCACACGCGATCCGGCGGACCATCGCTATTTTTACTTCAGTGTCAACACGCACGGATCGATTCGAGACCACCACCATGAGCCGCCTTCTATGCAAGCCCCAAGGGCGCCAATACGCCAGTTTCCGTCATTTCCTCGACCAGAACGCGTTGAGCTTCTGGGTTATGGGTATTGCCGTCTTGGCCGCCATATCGGCACTGCCGGCGTTGATGTAAGCGGCGCACCGTAAGCCAGAAGTCAGCCATTCAAAGATCAACGCCGGGCCGCAGCCGTTTGAACGGCAGGGCCTTCAGGTCCATGACCATCGGACCCGGCGCGGCGCACAGCAAGATCTCCTCGGCGATCGGTTCAAATGCGCCGCGGAAATGAACCGAAGACTTCAGCGCCAGCACGCGTTGCTCTGTCGGCTCTATACCGACACTCCGGAAAAACGCCAGGTCCGCCGCCTGGACCTTTTTTCCCGCCACCAGGATGCGCACCTTGCCGTGGCGCAACAGCACCAGCGGGTCGAGGTCCATCCGTGCGCCCTTATAAAGCGGGCCATCACAGAGCACCGGCGGTTCCGCCACGCGCTCCACGTCAAAGGTTGCGACCAGCGGCTCATCGTCGGGCAGGTCGTGCTTTGCGCCCAGCGATACGGTGATACTGGCGCCCTCCCCTGCGCGCGCCGCCAGGGTGGCAACGTGCGGGTCGAAGATCATGCCGCAGGCCGTGCCGGGCAGGTCGGCTTCTGCCAATGCCCGCACCAAGCCCATCGTGTCCGCCGTACCGCCGGCGCCGGGATTGTCCTGCACATCGGCGACGACCAAGGGTTTGCTGCCGGCATGAGCCTTGGCCCGCGCCACCGCTTCCGCGATCGACAGCAGGCCGCCGGTAAACTCGCGCCTGGCCGCCATCACCGCTTCTGCCAGCTCGTCCACCGCCGCCTGGCAGGCGGCCCGGTAGCCGCCGTAGGCGACGACGCTCGGCCCGCAATCATAGATATCGGCCGCGGGGAACCCGCCCGCAAAGGTCAGCAGCACGTGGTGCTTTTTCTCCAGCGCCGGAATCATCTGCACGATGCGCCTGGCGGGATCGTGATAGGTGCAGCCCCAGACCAGCGGGAACAGGAACGGTATCTGGCGAAAGGCCCGCTCGGTCAGGTGTTCGCCCGCCAGCAACCGCTCCAGCCAAGCGAGCATGCGCGCGCCTGTCTCCGCCATGTCCTCGTGCGGATAGGTCCGGTAACCCAGCAATGCCGACGCCCGCCCCACCATCGCCGGCGAGGTGTTGGCGTGATAGTCGAGCGTTGCGACCACCGGTATTTTCCAGCCCTCCGGGTTGAGGACGTCGCGGCAGCGCTTGATCGTGTCGGATTCGGCGTCCTCCAGATGCTCCGTCACCATGGCGCCGTGCAGGCTCAGATAGACGGCATCGACCGGCGCGGCCGCGGCGAGTGCATCCTGCAACATGCCGGCGATGCGCTCATAGGCGCGCTCCTCCACCTGGGCCGAGGGGCTGGCGGAAGCCCAAAGCAGCGGCACGACCTCATGCCCGGCCTTTTCGGCGGCATCAATAAACCCCGCCAAGGCCAGATTATAGCCCTTCACCGCGTCCGCCACTGCCGGCCCTCGGGTCAACTGTGGCCAGGAATAGCCCTGCTCGAAATCGGCCATGGCGGCCTTGGCGGGGGCGAACGTGTTGGTTTCGTGCCGGAATCCGGCAACGGCGATCCGGGCCATGGCGGCGGGGTCCTTCGTCGGCTATCGTGCGCCTAACAGACTCCCCGCCTTGAAGCGCAAAGACAAGATGCCGATCGGACCCACCAAGGAATTTTCACCACATGCAAGCTGCCCGCTGGACGGTCTGCGGGTATTGGATCTCTCGCGCCTGGTGGCCGGCAACCAGGTCAGTGCGCTGCTCGCCGACTTTGGCGCGGAGGTGGTGAAAATCGAACCGCCGGATGGCGATCCGTTGCGAAGCTGGGGCTCGGCCGGCCACCCGATCCAGTGGAGCATCTATGCGCGCAACAAGAAAAGCGTGTGCATGAACCTGCGCGACGGGCGGGCGAAGGAGCTGTTGCTGCGGCTGGTCGAGACTGCCGACGTGTTCATCGAAAACTTCCGCGTCGGCAATCTGGAACGAATGGGCCTGGGGCCCGACGTCCTGCATGCACGCAATCCCGGCCTTGTAATTCTACGGGTGACAGGTTTTGGTCAGACCGGCCCCTATCGCGAGCGGCCGGGCTTTGGCACGTTGATTGAGGCCATGACGGGCTTTGCCATGAAGACCGGCTTTCCGGACAAGCCGCCGAGCCTGCCCAACATGGCCTTGGCCGACATGGTGGCCGGAACCTATGGCGCGTTCGGGACGATGGTCGCCCTGCAGGCGCGCGGCGTGGATGCGGAGGGGCGGAAAACCGGCGGCCAGGTCATCGACCTGTCCCTGATGGAGCCCCTGCACGCCATCTTGGGCGGCGACGCGGCCGTGCATGCACGCGAGCGGCAGGTCGCCCATGCGGTCCGGCAACCGCTCGATCACGGCGGCGCCGCGCAATACCTACCGCACCAGGGACGGCGAGTGGCTCGCCATCAGCGGCTCCATGCAGGTGATGGCACTGCGCATTTTCCGCGCCATCGGGCGGGAAGATATGTGCGAAGATCCGCGCTACAACACCCCCGCCGCCCGGGTTAAGAACATGGACTACGTCGACCAGGTGGTGGCGGATGCGGTGGCCGAGAAGACCCTGGCGGAAAACCTGGCGTTTTTCGAAAAGCTGGAAGTGACCGCGGGCCCGGTCTACAGCGCCGAGCAATACCGCGCTGATCCGCACGTCATCGGCCGCGAGGCGCTGGTGGAGATGCCGGACGAGAGCCTGGACCGCATCCCCATGCACAACATTATCCCCCGCCTGTCCGAGACGCCTGGCGCGATCCGCCACCGCGCGCCGAAACTGGGTGAGCATACGGACGAAGTTCTGGGCGGCATCGGGGTTTCGGCCGACGAGATCGCGGCGTTGAAGGCCGACGGTGTCCTGTAGCCCTGGCGAGCGGCGCAAGCGCATCTGGACGCTGACCACGGGCGAGGCCGGCATGCAGAACCAAGCGCTGGGCCTGGCAGAGGCCGTGGGGGGCGAGATCGCCCAGAAGACGGTGCACGCGAAGGCCCCCTGGCGCTGGTTTCCCGGCCATTTGGCGCCGAAGCGGATTGCGGCTGTGGTTGCCAATCCCGCCGATTTTGCCGGCCCCGTACCCGATCTGGTGATTTCCTGCGGCCGGCGCAGCGTGCCCGCCGCACTGGCACTGCGGCGGGCAGGGGCGATGGCTGTGCACGTGCAGGATCCGTGCATCCCGCCCCGCTGCTTCGATCTGGTGGTGCCGCCCCGGCACGACGCCCTCACGGGCGCGAATGTGATGCCGACCAATGCCGCCATTCATGGGATCACGCAGGCAAAGTTGCGGCGGGCGGCAGCCGAATGGTGGCCTCGGTTTGAAGGAAGGCCCAGGCCATGGATTGCCGTCCTGATCGGCGGCAAGAGCGGCGCCTTCGATTTCGAAGAGCAGGATGCGCGCATGCTGGCGGCGGCCCTGCAGGCGCTCAGCGCGAGCGGCGCCTCCCTGCTCGTCACCACGTCCCGGCGGACAGGCGCCGCGAATACCGCCTTGCTGCGAAAAGCGCTGCCGAATGCCTGTTTCTGGACCGGTGAGGCGGACGGACCGAACCCCTATTTCGGCTTGCTCGCGCTCGCCGACCACATCGTCGCGACTTGCGACAGCGCCTCGATGGTGTCGGAGGCGTGTTCGACCGGCAAGCCGGTTCACATCGTCGAATTACCGGGTGGTAACAAACGCTTCCGCGGGTTTCTGAATGGCCTGTATCAGGAAGGCTATGCTCGCCGCTTTGAGAGTCCGCCGCTGCCGGTGTGGAGCTACATGCCCCCCAACGACACGGCGGAAGTCGCGGCGCGCGTGCGACAGATGCTGGCGGCCCGCTCGCAGCATGATTAGGATCCGGATGAAACAGATCGAAAAAGGGATCGAACGCCATGGCCCACTCCCCCACCGGCACCCGCCTGCCGCCTTCCGGCATTGCCGAACTGTTCGCGACCGACGCCCGCTGGCAGGCCTGGATGGATGTGGAGGCCGCGCTCGCCAAGGCGCAGGCCGAGATCGGCATGATTCCCAAGGAAGCCGCGCCGGTGATCGCGACCCACGCGAAGCTGGAGCTGTTCGACCGGGCGCGGGTGGACGAGGGCTTTCGGCGCACCGGCCACACCATCGTGCCGCTGGTCTGGGAGCTTTCCCGCCTGTGCGGCGAGCCCCATGGTGGCTATGTACATTGGGGGGCGACAACGGAAAATATCGTTCGCACCGGCGATACCCTGCAACTGCGCAAGGCCCATCGCATTTTCCTGAAGCTGACTGACGAAACACTCGCCGCCATGGCGGACCTGGCGGAGCGGTCCGCCGACATGCCCATGGCCGGCCGCACCCATGGCCAGCACGCGGTGCCCATTACCATGGGGCTGAAGGTGGCGGCTTGGATCGACGCGCTGCTGCGCTTCAAGGAGCGCCTGCACGAGGCCGAAAAGCGGGTCTTCATCGGCATGCTGGGCGGCGGCGCCGGATCACTCGCCAGCTTCGGTGGGCAGGGGCTGAAGCTCCAGGCCAAATATGCCGAAATTCTGGGCCTTACGCCGATGGAAGTGCCCGCCCGCTCCCTGGTGGACCATCAGGCGGAATATGTGGCGATCCTGGGTCTGTTCGGCGGCTCGGCTGGCATGATCGGGCGCGAGATCTATCATCTGATGCGCACGGAGTATGGCGAGGCCGAGGAGCCGGTGCCGCCGGGTACCGTTGGCTCCTCCACCATGCCGCAGAAGCGGAACCCGCATTTGGCTCAGGACATCATTGCGGGCGGTGCCGAGATCCGGGCGCAGGTGCCGTTGGCCATGGAGGCGGTCCTGACCGAACACGAGGCCGACCGGACCACCTCGCTCATGATGCGGAACGCCACGCAGCGCGCCTGTATCGCTACCGGCGACGTGCTGGTCCGCTTGCGCGAGGTGATGCGCGGCCTGCAACTGAACCCGGAGCGGATGCGGGCCAACCTGGATATTGGCCAGGGTTTGATCATGGCCGAAGCTCTGATGTTGAGCCTGGGTGCCACCATCGGGCGGCAGGAGGCGCACGATGTAGTCTATGATGCCGCCCAGGAGGCCGGCCAGGGTCGCGGCGACTTTGCGACCTTGCTTGCGGCCGACGAGCGGGTGACCAAGCATCTGTCCGCGGCGCGCATCAACGACATGCTTGACCCTGCTACCTATACGGGCGAGTCGGCGGACGTTGCCCGATCAGCGGCCGCTAGGGTGAGACAGGACAGCGGGTAGGCAAATCGACGCAAACTCGCTGCGCAACCGCAAATAGAACCATGCAACAGTAAAAGCCCCGCGAGCATCTGCTCTGCGGGGCTTTGTTAGGCCATTTGCCTAATCCACCTTAGAAGGCGGGTACATCTAGGCTTCCTCGGCTATAGTGCCTTCTGCCAGTGCTTAAACTTGATTTGATTGTTTGCGGAACGGTCCGGGTCGCCGATCTTTCGTCGAAGACCCCAACCATTCCTTGCCTTAACCTTTCGGTCAGGCACCCTTTTGATAATCCGGAAGGGTCATGCTATGTCGCACCCTCCTGTTAGCGGAAACCATTCGACTTGTCCGCGTGCACTAACCTCCTCTGCAACTACAGATCAAGTTATTGCTACGGCATTAGCGCTATTCCCAGCGCTATTCGAAACTAGCCGGCGGAGTCATGCTGTTATACACCCTCCTGGTTTCGTCGACGCGGACCCAATTGCCCGTGCCCCAGACTTAGCGAAGTTTTGGAAACCTCAGTTTAGAAGGTCATTTCTTTCGCTTGCTCTGTACCACTAACTTTGGACCTTTCATCGCCGATGTCAACGGCCATCATCCAAAATTTCTTCAGTTCCGCCAACAGGCATATTCCATAGTTCCGCGGCCATGGTTCTGTGCGCCAGCCTTCCGCCCGGGCATAGCGCCGCCGCTCAATCGAACATGATGACGCTGCGGGCGATGTCGCCACGCTTCATCTCCTCAAAGGCGTCGTTCACGTCTTCCAGCTTGATACGCTGGCTAATCATCTCATCCAGTTTCAGCCGGCCCTGCTTGTAGAACTCCACGTAGCGCGGCATGTCGATGCGGAAGCGGTTGGAGCCCATGTTGGAGCCCTGCATTTTCTTCTCGCGCAGGAACTCAGGCCCGTGCAGCTCCACCTTCTGGCCGACCGGAATCATGCCGATAATGGTGGCGGTTCCGCCCGGCTTAACCATACGAAAGGCATCTTCCGCGGTCTGTTTCAGGCCGATGGCCTCAAAGGCATGATGCACGCCCTGACCGTCCGTCAGCGCGCGCACCTGTTTGGCCACATCCCCGTCATTCGGGTTGACGACGTCGGTCGCACCGAATTCCTTGGCGATGTTCAGTTTCTTGGCCGAAAGGTCGACCGCGATGATCTTGCTTGCGCCCGCGATATAGGCGCCGTTGATCGCCGAGAGCCCGACGCCGCCGCAACCGATCACCGCAACCGTTTCGCCTGCGTGAATGCGCGCGGTATTTTGGACCGCGCCGACGCCGGTAGTGACGCCGCAGCCGATCAGCGCCGCCCGGTCGAGCGGCATCTCCTTATCGATCTTCACCAGCGCGTTTTCGTGGATCAGCATTTTTTCAGCAAAGGCGGAGAGATTGGCGAACTGGTGCATCGGCGCGTCCGCCGTGCCGAGCCTCGGCTGTTCGCCGGGCCCCCGTTCCAGACCGACGCCCGTGCAGAGCGAAAGGTGGCCGGTAATGCAGAACTCGCAGGTGCCGCAAAAGGCCGAAAGGCAGGTGATGACCCGGTCGCCCGGCTGCACGTAGTTGACCAGACTGCCGACTTTCTCGACGACTCCCGCCGCTTCGTGCCCCATGACGATGGGCATCTTGGTGGGATAAAGGCCTTCGACAAAGTGCAGGTCGGAGTGGCAGACACCGCAGGCGTGGGTCTTGACCAGCACCTCGCGCGGGCCGGGATCGTCGATGGCTACGTCTTCGATGCTGAGCGGCTGGTGAGCTTCGCGGAGAACGGCGGCTTTCATGAAAAGTCCTTACCTGATCATCGGGGCAACAAGGTGATCATGCCAGCCTGTGGCCGTGCGGGGAAGTGAAGGCAGAGACCAAATCAGCGCCGCAGTCGGCAAATCACGCTACGCCCACCAGCCCCAGCCATCTCCGGCTGCATAGATGAAATAGCAGCCGCCAGCCAGAATGACCGCCTCCACGATCGCGATGTGCAGGCGGATGGCGGTGCGGCGGACGATCCAGCGGCCGGTCAGATTGCCCGGCACCGTGCACAGTCCCACCAGAAATCCCGCCATGGCCAGCGCCGGGTCCAGGACGGAGAAGCCGCCGAAGACGACGGCCTTGGTGGTGTTCACGGTGAGCGCGACGGCCGCCATCGTGCCCATCAGCGCCTCCCCCGCCAACCCCACCGCCAGCATGAAGGGCGCCAGGATCAGGCCTGCGCCAACCGTTGATCCTCCCAGGATGCCGAAGGGAAGGCCGACCGCCATGATGGAGCGCCTGCCCACGCTGACATTGTGACGGACCAGCAAACGGCGCATGGGCACCGTCCAAATCAGAAAACAGCCCATCAGCAGAGCGATCGCGCTGGTCGGCAGATACGCGTAGATGGTTGCACCGATGATCAGGCTCGGGAACGCTGTTATCATCAGATCACGGTACACCGGCCAGGTAAAACCGTGCCGGAAAGCCCAGACCCGGCTCGCATGGCTGACCAGCAAAGACACCGCGATCACCGGCACCACCGCCTTGATGCCGATAACCGGCGCCAGCATGATCGACAGAACCAAACCACCGCCGAAAACGGCGACGCTGTGGAAAACAGCGGACAAATAAGCGCCAAGGGCCAGGTACAGAATAGTCGTCGGATGCAAGTCGCCAAAAATCTGGGTAAGACTGGAAAGCATCGAGGCGGCAGCGGGCCCTTGGCGTGCGGTCGGCCAGCATAATCACACCATTCCCGACAGAGAAGCGCTTTCGCCATGCCAGACATCGTCCAACCCGTTTCCGTCGCCCAGGCCCACGAGATCGAACGCGCCGTCGCCGCCCGCGCCATGGCGCATATCCTGCTCGAGACCAAATCGGCCTATTGCTACGAGGACGAGGCGTTCACCTTCACCAGCGGCCGCCGCAGTCCGGTCTATATCGACTGCCGGCAGTTGATCAGCTTTCCCCGCGCCCGGCGCAAGCTGATGGACCTGGCGGTGCAGACGATCGAGCGCGACATCGGGCATGAAAGCATCGACGTGGTGGCAGGCGGCGAGACGGCCGGCATCGCCTTCGCCGCCTGGATTGCCGAGCGCATGGGTCTGCCCATGGTCTATGTGCGCAAGCAGCCTAAGGGTTTCGGCCGCATGGCCCAGATTGAAGGGATCATGCCCGAGGGCGCACGGGTGTTGCTGGTCGAGGATCTGGCAACCGACGGCGGCAGCAAGGTCAACTTCATCAGCGCCATCCGCGAGGCGGGCGGCGTCATCAACGACTGCATGGTGCTTTTCCACTACGGCATCTATCCGGCAAGCACCTCCACCCTCGGCGAATTGGGCGTGAAGCTGCACGGCCTCGCGACCTGGTGGGACGTCATCACGGAGGCAGAGACCAGCGGGTATTTCCCGCCGCACAAGGCCAAGGTCGTGCGCAGTTTTCTGGAAAACCCCGAAGGCTGGACGCCCTGATGCGGCGGCTCGTTCTGTGGCTTCTGGCCGCCGTTGCGCTGTTCTCCGCTCCGGCCGCGCAGGCGGAAAAGCGCACGCTCACCATTGGCGTCACCCAGTTCCCGTCGACCTTTCACCCAATCATCGACGCCATGCTGGCGAAGTCCTACGTCCTCGGCGCCGTACTGCGGCCCGTGACGGTTTATGATCACGACTGGCAACTGGCCTGCATGCTCTGCGAGGAGCTGCCTACTTTGGAAAACGGCGGCGCGGTGCGGGAGAAAACACCGGGCGGCAAGGACGGCATCGCCGTCACCTACCGCATCGCCGAGGGCGCGACCTGGGGCGACGGCACGCCGGTTACGGGAGATGATATCCGCTTTACCTGGGAAGTCGGCAAGCACCCCGAATCCGGCGTCACCGGCGCGGATGTCTACCAGCGCATCTGGCAGGTGGAGACACCGGACCCCAAGACCGTGATCCTGCACACCGACCGCGTCACCTATGATTACAACGCGTTCGGCATCGCCCCCCTGCCCGCCCATCTGGAGCGGGCGCGATTCGAGCAAGACCCGCGCAACTACAAGCGGCGCACACTCTACGACACGGACACGACCAATCCCGGCCTATATTTCGGCCCCTACCGCATCGCCAACGTATCGCCCGGCGCCTTTGTCGAACTGGTCGGCAATGAAAGCTGGTATGGCCCGAAGCCCCATTTCGAGCGCATCGTCATCCGGGTGATCGAGAACACGGCCGCGCTCGAAGCCAACCTGCGCTCCGGCTCGGTCGACTATGTGGCGGGCGCGTTGGGCCTGACTCTCGACCAAGCGCTGTCGCTGGAACAGCGTCAGGGCGACGCCTTCGACTTCGTCTACAAGGCCGGCCTGATTTACGAACATATAGACGTGAACCTGGACAACCCGATTTTGGCGGACCGGCGCGTGCGCAAGGCGCTGCTCTACGGCGCAGACCGGCAGGCGATCAGCGACCGGCTGTTCCAGGGCAAGCAGCCCGTCGCCAATACGAATGTCAGCCCGCTGGATTGGGTGCACACCGACAACGTTACCACCTACCCCTATGACCCGGCCAAGGCGCAAGCCCTGCTGGAAGAGGCCGGCTGGAAGCCCGGCCCTGACGGCATCCGCGTCAACGCCGAAGGCGAAAAGCTGCAACTGACGCTCGGCACCACCGCCGGCGCGCGGGTGCGGGAGCAGGTCCAGCAGGTCTTGCAGCATTACTGGCGGCAGATCGGCGTCGAAATCCGCATCCAGAACCAGCCCGCCCGGGTGTTTTTCGGCCAGACTGTGCGCGAGCGCCGCTTTGACGGCTTGGCCATGTTCGCCTGGATTTCCGCCCCGGAAAGCGTGCCGCGCAGCACCCTCCATTCCAGCATGATCCCGACCGAGGCCAATAATTGGGCGGGCCAAAACTATACCGGCTACAGCAACCCGACCGTCGACGCCTTGATCGACGCGATCGAGGTCGACCTGAACCGCGAAACCCGCGCGGCGAAATGGCGGGAATTGCAGCAGATCTATGCAGACAACCTGCCGGCGCTGCCGCTCTATTTCCGAGCCGACCCCTATGTGATCCCGAAATGGCTGAAGGGCATCCGCCCGACCGGCCACACGGCGCCGACGACGCTGTGGGTCGAAGAATGGCAGGCGGAGTAGGCTCGACGCATGTCCTCCTTCATCCCCGTGCCGCCGGGCTCGATCGCCGCCATCGTCACCCATCTGGAGATGGTCGCCAGGCCCAACACCCTGCCGCCAAAGTCCGCTCCCGGCCTCAGTCTCCGCAGGGTGCCGGAGCCGCCGCTGGATTGGTACCGCCGCCTCCATCGCAATATTGGCGAGGAATGGCTCTGGTTCAGCCGCCTGATGATGCGCGACGATCAGTTGGCCGAGGTGATTCATCACCCGAACGTGGCCGTCTACGCCTTGCGTGACGGCGAGCAGGACGTCGGCCTGCTGGAACTGGACTGGCGGCAGGCGCCGGAGTGCGAGATCGCCTTTTTCGGCGTGCTGCCCGGCGCCATCGGACGGGGCGCCGGCGCCTCGCTGATGGGAGAGGCACAACGCATCACCTTTGACGAGGAACGGGCGACTCGGCTTTGGCTGCACACCTGCACGCTGGACCACCCCCGCGCCCTGCCCTTTTACCTTGCCCACGGGTTCACGGCCTTCCGGCGCGAGGTGGAGATTGCACCGGACCCGCGGCTTTCCGGCAATGTCCGCCGGAACGCTGCCGCGTTTCATCCGATTATCGACGTACCGAGGAACGGCGGCAGCAAGGACAAGCCATGATCCTGTTGTTCACCGATTTTGGCTGGAACGGCCCCTATGTCGGGCAAATGCATGTGGTGTTGAAGGCGGCCCGACCACAGATGCCGGTCGTCGACCTCATGCATGACGCACCGGCATTCGATCCCAGGCGCTCGGCCTATTTGCTTGCCGCCCTCGCCGGGCACTGGCCTGCGGCCGCGACCGTGGTCGCAGTGGTCGACCCGGGCGTCGGCAGCACGCGCAAGCCGCTCGCCGTGCAGGCGGGTGATTGCTGGCTGATCGGGCCGGACAACGGGTTGGTGGTGCCCGCCGCCCGGCGCCTTGGCAAGGCGGCCGGAAACGAACCGGTCTGGCACGAAATCACGTGGCGGCCGCCGGCGCTTTCGGCCTCTTTCCATGGCCGGGACCTGTTCGCCCCTGCGGCCGCCCGGATCGCGCGCGGCGACATGATGGGACTTGCCCTCCTGAAGACGCCGCCGATCGGCCATGACTGGCCGGACGAGCTGGCCGAGATTATCTATCGGGACGCCTACGGCAATCTGATCACCGGCCTCCGGCCCAAGCCGGGCGCAATCCTTTCGGCCGGCAGTCAGCAGTTCCACCAGCGGTCCACATTCTCCGACGCCGCGCCGGGCAAAGCGTTCTGGTACCAGAACTCCATGGCCCTCACAGAAATCGCGGCCAACCGAGGATCGGCGGCCGCAATTCTGAAACTATCTGTCGGAGAGCAAGTCGGCTGGTGCTGACCGCCCTTCAAGCAAGGGGTTTAGGCCGCCTCGCTTTCGGTTTCGGCGACGCTGCCGCTCATCACGTCGACAAAGGCCGCGATGAACGCCGGCAACCCCTCATTGCCTGCGCTGGTGACCAGACCGTCATCGACGGCGACTTCCTCGTCCGACCAGATGCCGCCCGCCTGGGTCACCTCGTCCTTCACGACCTCGTTGCCGGCGACGGTGCGGCCGGCAACGCATTCGGCGGCGGACAGAAGTGCAACGGCCCGGCCGACGACGCCGACGGCCTTGCCGAAATCGACCATGCCCTTGATGATGCGCTTGGCATGGGCATTGCCGGTCAGGGAGGCTAGGCTGCGCTCGCCGCCCGGAATGAGCAGCGCATCATACTGGCTCGGCAAAGCCTTGTTCAGGCCGCTATCAACGAAAAAATTGTGCCCCCAGGAACCTTCGTGCCAGCCATTGACGACACCGACCTCGCTGGAGATCACCACCGAGGACGCGCCTTCGGCGGTCAGCACCTTCTGGGTTTCGGTCATGTGGGTTTCCTGAAAACCATTGGCCACGATGATGGCCACCTTCTTACCGCTAAGGCGACGTTCCTGCATTTCGTTCTCCTATCATATGTGCTGGGCGCTCGACGCCGGTCCCGGAAATCAGCAACGCGTCCGCGCCTGCTCGTTCACAGGTTCACAGACGCGGCGGATACGCGAGGCGGGAGCACGCGGTTAAGGGACCGGCTTTGCCTCAGCGGCCCGCATCCTCCAAAGGAGCGGCCACCGATCCGGTCCGGCGTAATGGACTGAAATCTACGTCGTGAAGTCCGGTAACGCAAGCCGAGCCTGCCCTTTTCAGCGCTTTTGCCGCAAGTTCGGGAAAGGCTTAACCCGAACCCGCCATGCCGCGCAGGCGCAGACGCAGAGCATTCAGTTTGATGAACCCTTCCGCATCCCGTTGATTATAGACGGTATCCGCTTCGAACGTCACCATCTCGGTGTGGTAGAGGCTAACCGGAGACTTGCGCCCCACGGTGCGGACATGGCCTTTGTACAGCTTGACCCGCGCCGTGCCGGTCACGCCTTTTTGGCTCTCGTCGATGGCTGCCTGTAGCATCTCGCGCTCGGGGGAGAACCAGAAGCCGTTATAGATGAGTTCGGCATAGCGCGGCATCAATTCGTCCTTCAGATGCATCGCGCCCCGGTCGAGGCATAGAGATTCTACCGCCCGCCGGGCCTCCAGCAGCACGGTGCCGCCCGGGGTCTCATAAATGCCGCGCGATTTCATGCCGACAAACCGGCTCTCGACCAGGTCCAGGCGGCCGATGCCGTGCGCGCCGCCCAGTTCGTTCAGGCGGGTCAACAGCGCCGCAGGCGACAGCCGCTCACCATCGACGGCAACGGGATCGCCTCGTTCGAACGCGATCTCCACATACTGCGGCGTGTCGGGCGCCTTTTCCGGTGCGACGGAGCGGGTGAACATATCCTCGTCGGGTTCAATCCACGGGTCTTCCAGCGCCTTCCCTTCATAGGAAATGTGCAGCAGGTTGGCGTCGGTCGAATACGGCGCCTCACCCCGCTTGTCCTTGGCGATCGGAATCTGGTGCTGCTCGGCGAACTCGATCAGTCTGGTGCGGGAATTCAGGTCCCACTCCCGCCAGGGGGCGATCACCTTGATATCCGGCTTCAGCGCATAATAGCCCAATTCGAAGCGAACCTGGTCGTTGCCCTTGCCCGTCGCACCATGGGCGACGGCGTCCGCGCCCACCATGTTGGCGATCTCGATCTGCCGCTTGGCGATCAACGGCCGCGCGATGGAGGTGCCGAGCAGGTACACCCCTTCGTAAAGCGCGTTGGCGCGGAACATCGGAAAAACATAATCGCGAACGAACTCTTCGCGCAGGTCCTCGACGAAGATCTGGCGAATACCGAACATTTCTGCCTTTTTTCGCGCAGGCTCCAGCTCTTCGCCCTGCCCCAGGTCGGCAGTGAAGGTCACCACCTCGCAGTTGTATTCTTCCTGAAGCCATTTCAAAATGACCGAGGTATCCAGCCCGCCAGAGTAGGCCAATACCACGCGTTTGATCTGATCCGTCATTATTCCTCGCCACAGAGACGGCCCGCCCGACAGCGCTGCAATTCCCTGCCTTGTATTAAGGGATATTTTACAAGGATTGCCTTATCGTAATCGCAGCCTGCAATCAAACAGCGAACGTCAACCATGTCGGTTTGCATAGCCGCAGGCGTTACATTCTTTCGCGACGGAGGAATTATGACCTTTGCGAACGATGCGGACGGAGGCCAATGGGCCATGACGCCGACTGTGGAATACTGCTCCGCCCTATCGCGTAACCCGGCCGGACACGTGATGGGCAGCAAAACCGACGAAACCCTGGGTCTGGTCGTGTCACCGGACATGGCCTTTCCCGCCAAGGTCCGGGCGGAGTTGGCAGGCGGGCGCGCCGGAACGATCGCCCTGCATCGGTGCGCCACCGCTGCCGAGGCCGCCGAACAGGCGGGCCTGCGCCATTACGCCTATGGACTGTTGGATGCGCGGCGCAGCCCGATGCGTGCCGTGGATATGTTGGCGACCATCTTGTCGGCCTCGCCGCGGCTCCCGGTCGTCGTATGTCTGGCCCATAGCGAAGTGCGACCGCCGGAAAAGCAGTTGCGCGCGCTCGGCGCTTTCGAAATCGTGACGGACAAGCAATGGCCGGGAGAAAAGCTGATAGCGGCGCTGCGCCATGCGATTTGGTTCGCTGGCGCCGCCCGGCCAGACGAACCCGCTTCCGGCTTTTCGGAGCCCGACCGGCCACTTCTGGCGGAGGTCAGCCACGAAATGCGCTCGCCCCTGAACTCGATCATCGGCTTCGCCGAATCGATCGAGCAACAGGCGCTGGGCCCCTGGCCATCGCAGGAAGACCGCTACCGTGATTACGCACGGCTGATCCGCAACAGCGGCGAGCACCTGCTGGCGCTGTTCAACGATCTTCTGGAAATCGGCGATTCGACGACCTTCACCCTCGAGCTGAAAGATCAGATTGACGCTGCAGCACTCGCGCAGAACGTGACCACCATGATGCGGTCCGCGGCGGAGCAAAAGGGCGTGTCATTGGTGTGCGAAGCGCCGGTGCAGACACGCCCCGTTCAGTGCAACGCCCGGTTCCTGTCGCAGGCTTTGTTGAACCTGCTTCAGAATTCGATCAAGTTCACCGATCGTGGCGGCTCGGTGGTGTTGAGCGTCCGGCAAGATGACGAAACCAGCTTCACCGTCTCGGATACCGGCGTCGGCTTCGCGCCGGAGCGGCTGATGCTGCCGCGCAACTCCCGCATCGGGCGGTCGACGAATAGCGGCCATGGCCTGGGATTGCGATTTGTCGAGCGGGTTACCGCCGCCCACCGCGGCCAATTGAACATCGAAAGCCGGCAGGGCCGCGGCTCCAAGATCCGCATCTCCCTGCCCCCGGAGCAGCTAGCGTTGGGGAGCGCGACGGTCGGGGCTCCGGTTGCTTAGACGAAGACAGTTCGATCAAGCCGGCGGGTAGAAGCTGTTCGTCGGCAACGAAGCAAAAGAGCAAATTCACCTGATCGATCTGAATCGGGTGGATTTGCTCGAAATCTTTTTACGGCATCTACCTCCGACATCATCGCCTTGAGGATCCGGACGGTTCGACCGATTCTCTGGCGCAGTTTCCGATAGGTCCGTGTCCACCGCTCTCTGCCCTGCACGCTCCCCTCCGTCCTGCACTTCAGTGCAGGCCTCCTGCCTGAGAGACAGACGCAGGCCCAAGCCTGGATGGCGCGCCTCCGGCACGTATCCCGCCTGTCGGCAGGAAGGAGAAGAGTGGCTCACTGCCAGCGGAAAGTCAGTGGAAGTCCTACCGCTCGGTTGCAGGTTGAGTCTTGTCACCGCCCGCCTCAAACGTCGCAAAGGGATCGGTTTCATCGCCTGCGGGTAGCGGCGCGCCATCGCGTATTTCCGCTGCACGACGCTGACGGTACGCTGCCCGGACGCTGGCATAATAGTCCAGCGAGTCCTTCAAGGCATTCAAAGGCTCAATCAGTTGTTCGCGCTGCACCACGCCGTCAGCGGCCGCACGGCTGATGCGCAGGGTAAAGCCCGACGTGACTCCGTAAGATGCGATCGTCATGGGATCGGCAAAGGCGTCGATCAGTGTGCCGAAGGCGTCCCGTGCCGACGACGGCCCCAGCAGCGGCAGCACCAGATAGGGTCCCGGCCCGCCTCCGTGCACCGCCAGCGTCTGGCCCATATCCTCCTCGTGCATCGGGAAACCGAAAGGGGTGGCGATGTCGAACAGGCCGCCGATGCCGGCGACTGTGTTGATAAACAGGCGCCCGAAAGCTACCTGCGCCTGTTCCGGCTTTCCCTGCAAAAGATCGTGGATAATGGTTAGGGGCAGCGTCAGATGACCCAGGAAATTGGTGATGATGCCCTTGATCGGCCGTGGTGTTGCTTCCCGGTAAATATAGGCTGCCGGCTTTACAACCATGGTATCGACCGCGTCGTTGAAGGCGAAGACGTGCCGGTTCAACCCCTCCAGCGGATCGTTCAGCGAAGCGTCGCCTCCGCTGCCGGGGCCCATATCGGCCGCATTCGTATTGCCCGCACCCATAGCGGCCCCGGCCGTCCCGGCATCATTGCCGTTGGAAGAGGCGCAGCCCACCACCAGCGCGACCGTCATGACGGCAACGGAGATCCGGCGGGCGTTCGCCAACCATCGCTCGGCGAGCCGCTTGATCTGGTCCATTATAGCATCCCTCTTGGCACTTTGAAGAGCAGCGTTGACCAGATCAGGACAACCCGCGCCGGCGATCTCTGCTGTGCAATTTTACGGCATTCACCGTTCCTCGTATCACACTCGTACTACCGTGCCAATTGATTGAGCCTCTGCCCCCGCTCGCCCTTCGTTGGCACCAGCTTGGCTTTTGAGCCATATAATGATACCCTTATATTGTTAACAAAACTTTCTCAGGCGGATGCTGTTCCCGTGCAACAACTGGTCGACCGTATCAAAGCGATCGCCGAGCCGACGCGGCTCCGGATCGTGGAGTTGTGCGCCCAGGGCGAACTGGCCGTTTCCGAACTCACACACATTCTCGACCAGAGCCAGCCGCGGGTCTCCCGCCACCTAAAAGTGCTGAGTGACGCAGGCATTATCGTGCCCATGCGCGAGGGCAATTGGACCTTCTACCGCCTGGAGCGCGGGCCGCCCGACATTGCCGGCCCAATCCTCAACCTGCTTGATCTAAACGACCCGATCGTCATCGGTGACCGTGAGCGGCTGAAGGCCGTTCGCCGGCGCCGGCGGGAAGAGGCCGAAGCCTATTTCAGCGCGCATGCTGCAGATTGGGACGCTATCCGGGCCCTGCACGTGGATGCGCCACCGATCGAACGTCAGTTGGTCAGCCTGGCAGCGAAAGGCGTGTTCGACGTCCACCTCGACATCGGCACCGGCACCGGCCATATCATGACCGTCTTGGCCAACCAGGTCGGCCATTCGATCGGCATCGACAATTCCCGTTCCATGCTGACAATCGCCCGCGACCGCGTCGCGCGGGCGAGCCTGATCAACGCCAGTCTCCGGCTGGCGGACATGTACTCCCTGCCGCTCCCGGATCAATCCGTGGACCTGGTCACCATCCACATGGTCCTCCACTACGCCGATGCGCCCGAACGGGTGGTCGCCGAAGCCGCCCGGGTAATGCGGCCCGGCGGGCGCCTGATCATCGTGGATTTTGCGCCGCACACCAACGAGGCGCTCCGGCAAAGGCATGCCCACCGGCGCTTGGGCTTTCCGGAGAGCGAAGTGCGTCAGTGGCTGATCTCCTGCGGTCTCGAATGGTGGCGGGCCGATGCGCTGCCGGGCGAGGCGCTGACCGTTATGATCTGGAGTGCCGACAAGTCCGCGGACGAGGTCGCCGCGCCTCTCACCCGCATCGCCGGGTCGCCCTGGCTGTAACCGTCAATAGCAAGGTAAGAAGAAACATGATTAACACCGAGAGCCAAACCCCTACCTCCACACCCAGGGTTTCCTTCGAGTTCTTTCCGCCCAAGACGGAGAAGATGGAGGCCTCACTCTGGCAGGCGGTCGAACGTTTGGCACCGCTGCAGCCCCGCTTCGTCTCCGTTACCTATGGCGCCGGCGGCACCACGCGCGAGCGCACGCACTCGACCGTTATGCGCATCCGCCGCGAAACCGACCTGGAGCCGGCCTCGCATTTGACCTGCGTATCGGCCACGAAAGAGGAAATCGACGATATTGCGCGTCAGTACTGGGATGCCGGCATCCGGCACATCGTGGCGCTGCGGGGCGACCCGCCGGATGGAACCGATGTCTATGAGCCTCATCCGGGGGGCTACCCCTATGCCCTTGACCTGGTCGAAGGGCTGAAGAAGGTCGCGGATTTCGAGATCAGCGTCGCCGCCTATCCGGAAGTGCATCCGGCCGCACCCAGCGCCGACTTCGAGGTCGAGTACCTGAAGCGCAAGATCGACGCGGGCGCGGCCCGGGCGATCACCCAGTTCTTTTTCGAGGCGGACTCTTTCCTGCGCTTCCGCGACCGGCTGGACAAGGCCGGCGCCAACATCGAGCTGGTGCCTGGCATTCTGCCGATCACCAATTTCGCCACCGCGGCCAAGTTCGCGGGCATGTGCGGGGCGGCTATCCCTGACTGGATGGCGGATCTGTACGAGGGCCTGGACGACGACCCGGCGCAGCGCAATCTGGTCGCCGCGACCCAGGCGGCGGAGCTTTGCCGCCGGCTCCAGGCCGAGGGTGTGAACGACTTCCACTTCTATACGCTGAACCGGGCGGAGCTGACCTGGACCATCTACCGGCTGCTGGATATGGCGCCGGCCATGCCGCGGCGCGGCGTTGCGACGGCAGCGGCCTGACAGATCGGAAAGGCCCGGCGGGGGTGGAGCAGAATGGTGACGTTCGCTCCACCGGCGCTCACAAGGGGTGAGGTCCGGTATCAAACCGGCGGCTGGGCATTTATTTCTAGGCAGGCAACCGAGCCAAAGGGGGCGGCGCGATCCGTGGCCGCCGACCACAGTCACTGCGCAGCTTCGGCTTTAGCCCTGCGCCCTGCTTCGGCAAGGTATTGGCGGTCAGGCGGAAACAGGATGCCCTTATCGGCAAGCGCCTGCCAGGCGTTTGCCACCTGCTGCCATGTCACACCGCTCCCCTCCATGCCCGCCAGTCGCCAATAACTGACCGCCAAATCCCGCTGCCAGCCCGCATGGCCCGGGTCCGCCGCCGCCAGACGCTCGGCGATGGCGAGGCTGGCCCGGTAGCTCTCCAGCGCCGCGCCCAGGTCGCCCTGCGCCACCTGCACGTCGCCAATCTTGTTGTGGCTGACCGAGAGGTCGCGCTGCCAGCCCGCATTGCCCGGGTCCGCCGCCGCCAGACGCTCCGGGATGGAGAGGCTGGCCCGGAAGCTCTCCAGCGCCGCGCCCAGGTCGCCCTGCGCCACCTGCACGTCGCCGATCTTGTTGTGGCTGACCGAGAGGTCGCGCTGCCATTCTGCATTGCCTAGGTCCGCCGCCGCCAGACGCTCGAAGATATCATGGCTGGCCCGGTAGCTCTCCAGCGCCGCGCCCAGGTCGCCCTGCGCCACCTGCACGCCGCCGATTTTTTCGTGGCTGACCGAGAGGTCGCGCTGCCAGCCCGCATGGCCCGGATCGGCAGCCGCCAGACGCTCCCGGATGGCGTGGCTGGCCCGGAAGCTCTCCAGCGCCGCGCCCAGGTCGCCCTGCGCCACCTGCATCTCGCCGATTTTTTCGTGGCTGACCGAGAGGTCGCGCTGCCAGCCCGCATGGCCCGGGTCCGCCGCCGCCAGACGCTCGGCGATGGCGAGGCTGGCCCGGAAGCTCTCCAGCGCCGCGCCCAGGTCGCCCTGCGCCACCTGCACGTCGCCGATCTTGTTGTGGCTGACCGAGAGGTCGCGCTGCCAGCCCGCATGGCCCGGGTCCGCCGCCGCCAGACGCTCGAAGATATCATGGCTGGCCCGGAAGCTCTCCAGCGCCGCGCCCAGGTCGCCCTGCGCCACCTGCACGTCGCCGATCTCGTTTAAAAGTACAGACTGATCGCGCTCGGCCGTGTCCGGTAACGATTTTAGTGTCGATTGAAAGGTTTGGCGGGCTTTTGCTAAGTCACCCACCTCCACGTAGAGGCGACCCAATTTGATCGAGTCCCAGGGGTTGGATGCATCGAGAGCAACGACTTTCTCATACGCGGCCAATGCCCGCCGCTTATCGACAGGATAGGCGATTTCGCCAATGCGCCGCCATTTTTGGACTGCCGCGCTTGTTGCCGAACGGGCCGCTTCCTCCAGTTTATCCAGTCCATCCGAAACCCGTCCTTCTGCAACGGCTTCCAACGCGGCGCGTTCATCGTCCGAACCCTGTCTGACCGTTTCAACGACCGCATTTCGTTGACGCGCTTCCGCTTCCGGCTCCAGGGGCGCGCTCGGTTCAACCAGTTGCGCGAGTTGCGCAAGAACGTCAGCCGCCAACTTTGATTCCAGGGAATCCAGTTTCGCTTTTTGATCGTACGACAGTGATTGTTCGTGCGCCTTCAGCCAATCGAGCAATGCCTTGGGATCGTCTTTTGATGGTTCGGATGCCGGGCAGAGGCCAGCCAGCCTTTCAAACCGGGTTCCATCCAAATGCGGATTGATGGCCGTACAAATCTTGGTCGGAGCCTCAAGAACATTGCCCAACCAGATAACGGCACCTAATACCGCTCCGATTAATCCAGTTGTTTTCGCCCAGCCTCGCATCAGTGTAATTAGCCTCGCACGACTGAAAGCCGGACAGCCGACAATCGCCCTGCCACCTTCACCGGCCATTGACTCAGCCTACTGCATTGCGCCCAACGAGCCTACCCTCGCCTAACCACATAGCCCACGCTCTCCCGGTCCCAGGTCGCCGCCGTCACGCCGGCGTCCCGCAAATCCCCCTTACGCAGCTTGCCGCTGGCGGTCTTGTCCAGCGCGCCGATAAACTGCACGAAACGCGGCACGGCAAATCGCGGCATGCGTTCGGCGCAGTAGTCCAGCAGCGTCACCTCAGCCATGCGTTCAGCACCGGGCGCGGGCACGATCACCGCCATCACCTCTTCCTCGCCGCCTGCGCCTTCAACCTTCACGCCCACCACGGCGCTTTCGGCCACCAGTGGGTGCGCGTTCAGCACCTGCTCCACCTCGAAGGCCGAGATGTTCTCGCCGCGGCGGCGGATGCAGTCCTTGATGCGGTCGACATAGTGATAGCGCCCCTGCCCGTCCTTGCGGCAGGCATCGCCCGTGTGGAACCAGAGATTGCGCCAGGCCTCCACGGTCCGCTCCGGCATCTTGTAGTAACCGGCGGAGAAGCAGCCCGGGATTTTCGGGCGGATCAGCAACTCGCCCACCTCGCCGACCGGCAGTTCGTCGTCAGTCTCCGGGTTCGCGATGCGCAGTTCGTAATAGTCGGTCATGGGATAGCCGCAGCAGCCCGGGATCAGCGGCTCGGGATCCTCGAAATGGCCCCAAAGGGGCATGCCGCATTCGGTCATGCCGAAGCCCTGCATGAAGCGCACGCCAAAGCGCCGCTCGAACGCGTGGCCCCATTCGTTGCTGATCGGCACGGCCATGATCAGCCGCAACTGGTGTTGGCGGTCGCGCGGGCCGGGCGGCGTGTTGAAGACGAATTCCGGCATCACACCCAGCAGGTTGGTGACCGTTGCGCCGCACTCGATCACCTCGTCCAGCCAGCGGTTCGGGCTGAAGCGCTCGACCAGATGCACGCGCGCGCCGGCCAGATGGGCGGCGGTGATCTGGATCGCCAGCGCATTCAGATGAAAGGCCGGCATGGCGACGTAATAAACATCGTCTTCCGCCAGCCCGGCTCGCGGATTGAAGATCACCCCGACCGCGTAGAGATGGCCGTGGGGCATCATCACGCCCTTGGCCGGACCGGTGGTGCCGGAGGTGTACATGATGCAGGCGACAGTGCCCTTGGCCGGCTCGAAAGAGGGCGGAGCAAGCCCTTCGCCCGAAGCCTCGAACGCATCCCAATGCTCGACCTTGGCGGGTGCCAGCGCCTCGGGCGGTGCGGGCGGCGTATCACTGCCGACGATCACCAGGTGGCCGGGCCGCGCCTCGCCCGGATCGACACCGTCGAACGCACCCAGCAGAGAGGCCTCACAGATCACCAGCGCCGGCTCGCAATTGCGCAACTGGTGCTGCAGGAACGCGCCGCGCAGTTCCGTGTTGATCGGCACACAGATCGCGCCGCATTTCATGATGCCGATCATGGCTGGCAGGAACTCGGCCCGGTTCTTGACCAGCATCATCACGCGGTCGCCTTCGCCCCCGTTCAAGCCAACGCCGCGGGCGGCCAGCGCCGCCGCCACCGCGTCCGAGCGGCGGTCGAGCCCGGCATAGGTCAGGGCCGGCGCACCATCGCCAAAGGTCATGAACACCCGCTCGCCATGCTTCGCAGCCTGATCCCGCACCTGATGCACCAGGGTCCAGCGGCTATAGTCTCGTTGCGGATCGCTCATGGAGGGGTCTCGCGTTGGCATGTGCTTGGGCTATGGTGCAGCCTAGCGCCCGCGCGACAACGGGCAAGAATCAAACGACGACAATGGAGTCCGCCAGCCATGACAGACTATTCCGCCAGCAAGCTGTTCGACCTTTCCGGCAAGATCGCGCTCGTCACCGGTGGCAGCCGCGGCCTCGGCCGGGAGATGGTGCGGGCCTTCGCCCAGGCCGGTGCGGACGTGATGATCGCCAGCCGCAAACTGCCCCAGTGCGAGGAACTGGCCGCCGAAATCCGCGAGACCACCGGCCGCCGCGCCTTCCCCTATGCCTGTCATGTCGGCGACTGGCAGCAGGTCGAAGGCATGATCGAGGCGGCCTACGACCATTTCGGCCGCCTGGACGTGCTGGTGAACAATGCAGGCCTCTCGCCGCTCTATCCCTCACTCGCGGACGTGTCGGAAGACCTGTACGACAAGGTATTGGGCGTCAACCTGAAAGGCCCCTTCCGTGCCATGGCCATGGCCGGCCAGCGCATGGCCGAAGGCGATGGCGGCAGCATCATCAATGTTTCCTCCACCGCCAGCGTCAACCCGAACAAGACCACCGCCCCCTATGGCGCGGCCAAGGCGGCGCTCAACCATATGACCTTCAGCTTTGCCCACGAATACGGGCCGAAGGTGCGGGTGAATTGCATCATCCCGGGGCCGTTCAACACCGACATCTCCGTCGGCTGGTTCCACACGGAAGAGTTCCAACAGCGCGCCGAGAGCCGCATCGCGCTGAAGCGCGGTGGTCAGCCGAACGAGATCGTGGGGGCGGCCCTGTATTTCGCGAGCGACGCCTCCAGCTACACCACCGGCACCACCCTGCGGGTCGATGGCGGCAGCGCCAGCTGACGAGAGGGGCGGACCATTGGCGATCACCATCCGCCCGGCCTGCGCCGAAGACGAGGCGCGCTGCCTGGAATTGCTGTCGCTGTTGCGCGGCGAAGCACCGAAGCCGGCATGGGCAACAGTTTTCCGCGAATTGCTGAAGCGTGAGCGCGGCCAGGTTCTGGTGGCCGATGAGGACGGAGCCCTGCTCGGCAGCGCGTCCGTCACCTTCAACCTGGCCATGCGCTATGGCGGCGAGTACTGCCAGTTGGAGGAACTGATCGTGGACCCGGCCGCCCGCGGCAAGAAGCTAGGCGGGCTGCTGCTGGAGGCCACCATTGCAGCGGCGCGGGCGCGTGGCTGCGCCGAATACGGCCTCTACCTGGTGGAGGGGACCACGCGCAACCGCCCCTTCTATGAGAAATACGGCCTGAAAACCGTGGGCGACGAGATGCGCATGGCGCTGTGAACGGCGCGCGGGTGAACCTCACCCTACATCGGCCGCGCCTCCGCCTGCCAGCGCCACACCCGGCCATCCGGGCCGACCGCTTCGCCCTCGATCCGGTTCAGACCGTTCAGCGTGCCGGACCGTTTGATCTCCTGGCCGATGCTGTTGCGGTAGGTCATCGTGAAGTGCGCGCCGTCCGCCTCCCAATGCAGGCGCTTGGCATAGCGGGGCCCGGCGACACTGCCGCCTTCCTCCAGGAACATTCCCACCGGCGGCGCCATCGGGCTGCCATCCGGCCGCAGGTCACGGATCAGCCAGTTGCGCGGCGCGAACCGGTCTTCCACGGCCGGAATGTGCGGCTCGGCTTCCGGCCGGGCCGCCGCGCCAGGCTCGAGCGCCCGGTTCGTGGCCTCGCGCTCCTCCGCAATGACGGGCTCCGGAGAGAGGTGTTGCCGCACCTGGAAGCTGAGCGGTTGCAGTTGCCGGTCCGTCACTGCCGGCCGTTGCGAATCCGCCTCTGGTCGGCCCGGCGCATTTGTGTCGATGGAGACATCGGTTACGCCCACGGGGGCCATGCCCACCGGCGGCGCAAGCTTGCGCGGCCGATCACCGGCCACGCCCACCGGAGCGGCCAGTTTGCGCGGCCGGTCGAGGTCCATGAAGCCCAGTTCCGAGGCATAGGCTGCAAGGTCCAGCACCGTCACCAGTTCGTGCGTCAGCGTGCCGGTCAGCGGCAAGCCATAGTCGGCCTCAAACGCCCGGATCGCGCGGCCGGTCCGCGGCCCAAGCAAGCCGTCCGGCCAGCCGGGATCGTAGCCTTCCTCCGCCAATGCCTCCTGCACCGCATAGACCAGCGGATCGCCGGCCGCGTCCGCATCGGCCGGCACGACAAGCCATATCGATATGGCCAGGATGACAGCGCGCGAAATTCCCGCCATCGAACCCTCCTCCATTCGCTCGCCGGGAATTTATACGTGAAACGGTTAAGCGGCCGTTAACCAAGAGCGCCGTTTGATTGGTCGGTCTTTCGCTATTGAAACCAGCAGGCCGATGGAAGCCGCTTCTGTGTTCTCGACCACCCGGCCGCGTGGGTCCGCCGTGCCCTTAACGGCCGGAAGCATCGCCGCCGGGCTGCTGGTGCTGACTGCGCTCGGCCGCGGCGGTGAGGCGGCATGGGCCGAAGGTCTGTTCTTGCTGGCGGCTGCCTGCGGATGGGCGGCATTTGCGCTGGCCCACGTCCCACTGCCCCGCCCTCTCCGCATCGCGGCGTTCTTGTGGGTGTTCTTCGCCGCCTGGTGTTGGGTGCAAAGCTTTCACCTTCCGGCCCTCGCCCATCCGCTTTGGGCGGCGGCGGCGGAAGCGCTCGCGGGAAGCCCGCCCGTCTCGATCGCGCACAGCATCGCGCTCGATCCCTATGAGGCGCAAACCGATGCGCTGCGGCTGGTCGGCTATGCCGGCCTGTTCGCGCTCGGCTTGGTGCTGGCGCATAGCAACCGCTCCACCGCCACCCTCAAAATAACTGCTGCCGTAATCGCCCTCTTCTGCCTCGCCGCGCTAGCGCTGGTGCCGGCCCAGCCGAGTGCCGAACTGGGCAAGGTCCGCCATGCTGCCGACGCCGTCTTTCCCTTCACCAGCCGCAACACGTTCTGCGCGTTCGCGGGCACCGCGCTCGTCATCGCCGCCGCCAGCCTGGCCCCGGCCCGCACCGCCACCGGCGGCAGGGGATCCGCCACCGGCGGCAGGGGATCCGCCACCGGCGGCAGGGGATCCGCCACCGGCGGCAAGGCGCGCCTGTTCTGGCTGGCGGCCGGATTGATCGCAACCGTCGCCGTCGTGACGTCCCATTCGCGCGCCGGGCTGGCCGCCACCGCCATCAGCGTGGCCGTGGCGCTGGTCGTGGCGCGTCCGGACCGGGCGACGCTGCTATGGGCCGCAATCGCCGGGGTCGGCCTGGCGCTGGCGAGCCTTGCTACGCTCACCGGCCTGCGCCTGGCTAGCCTGCCCGACGACCTCTCCATCCGGCTCGCGATCTGGGAAGCCTCGGCAGAGATTGCCGCGCGGCATTTCTGGCTGGGTCTCGGCAGCCTGGACCAGGCCTTGCAGATGGCGCCGGGCCAATGGGGCGACCGGCATATCCTGCGGGCGCACAATATCTATCTGCAGGCGGTGGCCGAGCGTGGCCTTCCCGCCGCGCTTGCGGCGCTGGCTGCGGTCGGGCTCGCAGCATGCCAAGCCGTTCGCTCAATCCGTAAAGCCACGCCCTCTGGCGGGATTGCGTCAGCCGCCGCCCTCGGCGTGCTGGCGCTGTTCGCGACGCACGGCCTGGTGGATTTCAGCCTCTATGCGCCCGCAAATGCCGCCATACTCGCCCTGCTGCTGGGCCTCGCTTGTGGTAGCCCACGCCCCGCATTGCCCCAGGGCTCGCCGTTCGCTACAAACGCGCACCTTTCCCATTTCTGAAGCGCGTGCGAGGACCAACGGCCATGGCGTCGTATCAGTTCATCTACGTAATGAAGCAGCTTTCCAAGGCCTTTCCCGGCGGGAAAAAGGTGTTGGAGAACATCTCGCTCTCCTTCTATCCCGGCGCAAAGATCGGCGTCCTGGGCCTGAACGGCTCCGGTAAATCCACCCTGATGAAGAGTCATGGCCGGCATCGACAAGGAGTACCACGGCGAGGCCTGGGCGGCCGACGGCGTCAAGATCGGCTATCTGGAGCAGGAACCACAACTCGACCCGCTCAAAAGACGTGCTGCGGCAACGTCATGGAGGGCGTGGGCGAGACCATGGCGCTGATCGAGCGCTTCAATGCGGTCTCCGCCCGCTTTGGCGAGGAACTCACCGACGACGAAATGAACGAGCTGATCGCCGAGCAGGCCGAGTTGCAGGACAAGATCGAAGCCGTGGACGGCTGGGACGTGGAGCGCAAGGTGGAGATCGCCATGGACGCGCTGCGTTGCCCGCCGGGCGACGCGGAGGTGACCAAGCTTTCCGGCGGCGAGCGCCGCCGGGTCGCGCTGTGCCGCCTGCTGCTCTCCGAGCCGGACATGCTGCTGCTCGACGAGCCCACCAACCACCTGGACGCCGAGTTCGGTGGCCTGGCTGGAGCGCTTCCTGGAGCAGTATCCGGGCACGGTCGTGGCCGTGACCCACGACCGCTACTTCCTCGACAATGTGGCCGGCTGGATTCTCGAACTGGATCGCGGCCGCGGCATCCCCTTCGAGGGCAACTACTCCTCCTGGCTGGAGCAGAAGCAGAAACGCCTGGCAACAGGAAGAGAAAGAGGAAAGTGCCCGCCAACGCACCATCAAGCAGGAACTGGAATGGGTCCGCCAGAGCCCGCGCGCCCGGCAGGCCAAGAGCAAGGCGCGCATGCAGGCCTATGAGGATCTGCTGAGCCGGGACGACCGCCGCTCGCTGGACAACGCCCAGATCGTCATCCCGGCGGGTCCGCGCCTCGGCGACCTGGTGATCGAGGCCGACCATCTGTCGAAGGGCTTCGGCGACCGCCTGCTGATCGACGATCTGGACTTCAAGCTGCCGCCGGGCGGCATTGTCGGCGTGATCGGGCCGAACGGCGCAGGCAAGACCACGCTGTTCCGCATGATCACCGGCCAGGAGCAGCCGGACGATGGCGCGCTCAAAATCGGCGAGACCGTTGAGCTCGGCTATGTCGACCAGTCGCGCGACAGCCTGGACGGCAAGAAGACGGTCTGGGAGGAAATCTCGGACGGGCAGGACGTGATCCAGCTGGGCAAGCGGCAGGTGCAGAGCCGCGCCTATGTCGGTTGCGTTCAACTTCCGCGGGTCGGACCAGCAGAAGCGCGTCGGCCAGCTATCCGGCGGTGAGCGCAACCGCGTGCACCTGGCCAAGATGCTGAAGTCGGGCGCCAACGTGCTGCTGCTGGACGAGCCCACCAACGACCTGGACGTGGATACCCTGCGCGCGCTGGAAGAGGCGCTGCTGGAGTTCGCGGGCTGCGCGGTGATCATCAGCCACGATCGCTGGTTCCTGGACCGGATCGCGACGCACATCATCGCCGTTCGAGGGCGACAGTCACGTCGAGTGGTTCGAGGGCAACTTCGAGGACTACGAGGCCGACCAGAAACGCCGCCTGGGCAAGGACGCCGACCGAACCGCACCGGATCAAGTACAAGCCACTGGTGCGGGCGTAACGCTTACTCATCAACCTCCGACCCGGGCTTGCGCCGGGCCTCGTTCCAGAGGACCTTCTGACAAGCGCCCGGCGTTCCGCTGCACCCGTCTCTGGCATGGACCCTGTTTCGTCAGGGAGGGGAATGTGTTGTACGGTTGTTGCGCACGCTCAATCACCAAAGGCCCTCCTCATGCATTATGGCGTTGTCTTCCCCGCACCCGAAATCGCGGCCGACCCCGGCGCGATCCGGGACTATGCCCAGACGGTCGAAGATCTCGGCTATGAACACATTTTGACTTTCGATCACGTGCTGGGCGCAAACACCGCCAGCCGCCCGGACTGGTCCGGCCCCTATGACCATACCCACAAGTTCCACGAGCCCTTCGTGCTGATGGGCTTCCTCGCCGCCGTCACCAAGACCATCGAGATGGTAACGGGCATCGTCATCCTGCCCCAGCGCCAGACCGCGCTGGTCGCCAAACAGGCGGCGGAGGTGGACGTGCTGAGCCAGGGCCGACTGCGGCTCGGCGTCGGCATCGGCTGGAATGCGGTCGAATACGAGGCGCTGGGCGAGGATTTCTCCACCCGCGGCCGCCGCCTGGCGGAGCAGGTCGAGGTGCTGCGCGCGCTCTGGACCAACGAACTGGTCACGTACGAGGGCCGCGAACACACCATCAGGGACGCCGGCCTCAACCCCCTGCCCGTGCAACGGCCGATCCCCGTCTGGGGCGGCGCCTTTCGGCCGGTCGCCATCGAGCGGGTCTGCCGGATCATGGACGGCTTCTTTCCGCGCATGCCACTCGACGACAAGGCCGAAGGCCGGATGGAGCGCGTCTTCAAGCTTTTGGAGAAACACGGCCGCGACCCGGCCCGCTTCGGCCTGGACGCCACCGTCTATTGCGCAGGCGATGATGTGGACCGCTGGCTGCGCGACGCCGAGCGCTGGCGGGAATTGGGCGCGACCCATATCAGCGTCCAGACCCTGGGGCAGGGTTACGACACCTGGCTGCAGCATTTGGACACGGTGCGGCAGTTCAAGGAAGCGCTCAATACCTAAAGCGCGACCAGGGCTATGCTTTCCGGATGCGGAAGATCAGGGGCGGACCGTTTTCGTTGGCTTCCCCTGGAGCTTCCAGCAGCGTGTCGCCGGTCACCTCGCAGAACGCAGGAAAATCCTTTGCCGCCGCCGGGTCGTCGGCATGGACTTCCAGCACCTCGCCGCTTTCCATGCGCTTTAGCGCCCGGCGGGCGCGCAGCACCGGCATGGGACATTTCAACCCCGTCGCATCCAGAACCTGATCCGCCATTACGCGCTCCGCCACTGGTTTAAAACTGGTGGAAAATTGTTTTGTTAGAATTGGTTGAGGGGAAGTTTGAGGTAGACGACCCCATTATCCTCCGGCTCGGGCAATTGGCCGGCGCGGATGTTCACCTGGATCGACGGCAGCAACAGGCCGGGCATATCCAGCTCCGCATCGCGCTTGGTCCGCATGTCGACGAAGGCGTCCTCGTCCACGCCGTCTTTCACGTGCTTGTTGGCGCGACGCTGCTCCGCGACGGTCGTCTCCCAGGCGTGCTCGCGGCCACCCGGCGCGTAGTCATGGCAGACGAAGATGCGGATTTCGGGCGGCAACGCCAGAATGCGTTGGATCGACTGGTAAAGTGTCCGCGCCGACCCGCCGGGAAAGTCGCAGCGGGCGGTGCCAAAGTCCGGCATGAAGATCGTGTCGCCGCAGAACACCGCATCGCCAATGATATAGGAGACGCAGGCAGGCGTGTGGCCGGGTGTATGAAGCACCCGGGCCTGTATGCTGCCGATAGCAAATTGCTCACCGTCGGCAAACAGATGGTCGAACTGGCGGCCATCCGTGGCGAAGGATTTGTCCAGATTATAAATCTTGGCGAAGCCGGTCTGCACCTCGCCGATGCGCTCGCCGATGCCGATCCGGCCGCCCAGGGCTTCCCGGATAACGGGCGCGGCCGAAAGGTGGTCTGCGTGCACGTGGGTTTCCAGAATCCACTGCACGGTCAGCCCCAGTTCGCGGACCTTTGCCGCAACCGCATCGGCAAACTCGGTCGTCGTGCGCCCCGACGCCAGGTCGAAGTCCAGCACGGAGTTGATTACGGCGCATTTCCGGGTCGTCGGACAGGCGACGATGTAGCAAATCGTCGATGACCCCTTATGGAACAGGGCGTGGACTTCCGGTTCGGTGTCGGCGCTCATCGGATCGCCTCCTTTACTCAACGCACATTAGCTATGCTAATACATATGGCAGCCGCGCGCCACGGACAGTGGCGACAATCACACGAAAGGAAACACCCGCCGATGTCATCCGTCGTTGCCTACGAATCCAAAGACCATATCGCCCACATCCAGTTGAACCGGCCGGAGAAGCTGAATGCCCTCTCCAACCAACTCGTGGCTGAACTGCGCGACACGTTTGAAAAGTTTCAGGCTTCCGACGATCGCGTCGCTGTCGTTTCCGCCGCCGGCGAAAAGGCGTTTTCGGTCGGCGCCGACCTGAAGGACCCGCCGCGCGACCCTGAACTGTGGGAATGCATGCCGGGCACCGGTGTTTTCGTGGACAAGCCGATCATCGGCGCGGTACATGGCTATTGCGTCGGCGGCGCCTATTGCCTGATCCAGTTCTGCGACTTGGCGGTGGCGGACGAGACCGCGGACTTTTTTTATCCCGAAGCACAGATCGGCTTTTGCGGCGGGATGATCGCGAGCCATGCGGGCCGCGTCCCCTATAAGCTGGCGATGGAGTTCATGCTGACGGGCAAGCACTTCTCCGCCCAGCGCGCCTACGAATGCGGCATGGTCAACAAGGTCGTGCCGAAAGGTCAGGCCGTGGAGGGGGCCATGGAATATGCCCGCATTCTGGCCGACAGCGCGCCGCTGGTGATGAGCGCGCTCTGCCGCTTCACCCGCGAGACCGTGCTGCCGCGGGGCCCGAGCGAACTTTCCGGGTTGGGGCGCAAAGAACTGCTCAAGGTTTCCCGTTCAGCGGACCAGAAAGAGGGCGGCCGCGCCTTCGGCGAGAAGCGCAAGCCGAACTTCATCGGCCACTAAACGCCGCCGGGGCCGCCCCCGCCCCGCATTGACAGCGGCCGATGGTCCTAGCCAAACTGCTCATCCCATCAGGAGGAACCAATCATGTCCCGCGTTCACGTAATCGCCGTCATCACCGCTAAGCCCGGCAAGCGCGACGAAGTGCTGAAGCTGTTCAAAGCCAACGTGCCGGCGGTCCAGGCCGAGGACGGCTGCATTGAGTATGGCGCCACTATCGATTGCGCCGATGCCGGCTTCGCCAAGAAGCACAGCGACGACACCTTCGTCGTGATCGAGAAGTGGGCGAGCCTGGATGCCCTCAAGGCACATGGCGCCTCGCCACACATGAAAGACTATGGCGCCAAGACCAAAGACATGCTCGCCGACCGCGCGGTCTATGTGATGTCGGACGCCTGAGTCCACCAGCCAAGCCGCGTGATGTCGGACGCCTGAGTCCACCAGCCAAGCCGCGTGATGTCGGACGCCTAGTCCACGAGCCAGGCCGCCACGGCCGCCGAGGCAATCGAATCACACTGTTGGCGCGATAGCCTCGGCGGCCGTGGCGAGAAATTACACGCTTGCCACACATACCAACCGGTCGGTATAATTCCTGCGAATGGAACTGGAAGGTTCGATGGCGCGCGCAGCTGGCAACAAACGAGAGCAAAGACGGGACGCACGCGAGCGCCTGCTGACCGCGGCGTTGGGTCTGATCCGGGCAAAAGGCTATTCCGCGACCTCGGTGGATGAACTCTGCGCCGCGGCGGGGGTGACCAAGGGCGCCTTCTTCCACCATTTCAAATCCAAGGACGATCTTGCGATCGCCGCCGCCGAACATTGGACGGAGATGACCGGCGCCCTGTTCGCGAGCGCCCCCTATCACGACCATGCGGACCCGTTGGACCGGGTGCTCGCCTACATCGATTTCCGCCGCTCGCTTTTGCGGGGCGAGGTCGCGGCGTTCACCTGCCTGGCCGGCACCATGCTGCAGGAGGCGTTCGAAACGCGTCCGGCGGTGCGCGATGCCTGCGCCGAAAGCATCCACCGGCACGCGAGCCTGTTGGCCGAGGACATCGGGCTCGCCATCGAGGCGCACGGGATCGAGCCCAATGGCTGGACGGCGCAAAGCCTGGCCCTACACACCCAGGCGGTCTTGCAGGGCGCCTTCATCCTGGCCAAGGCGGAAGGTGGTCCCGGTCCGGCTCTGGACAGTGTCGCTCACCTGCGCCGCTACGTGGAACTGCTGTTCGATGGCGGGCGCGCCTCTCCATCATGCCCTGCCAAGCCACACCCCTCCCAACCAACCGCAGCCAAGGAGTGACCATTTTGACCGTACCCCAAGACCCTCGCGACCTCGCCCTGTCTCTGATCCTGGCCGCGCCGAGGGAGAAAATTTGGCGCTGTTGGACCGAGGCCGTCCTGCTGAAGCAATGGTTCACGCCACACCCTTGGACCGTTTCGGCTGCCGACCTGGACGTTCGCCCCGGCGGGCGCTGCGATATCACCATGCGCAGCCCGGAAGGCGAAGAAATGTCCAATCGCGGCGTCTTTCTGGAAATCTCTGCGCCCGAGCGGCTGGTGATGACCGACGCCTATAGGGAGGGTTGGATACCGGCGGAAAAGCCGTTCATGACCGCCATCATTACGATGAGAGAGAACGGGGGCGGCACGACCACCTATGGCGCCGTCGCCCGTCACTGGCGGCCGGAGGACCGGGACGCTCACGTCGCCATGGGCTTTGAGAGCGGCTGGACCCAGGCGGCGCGCCAGCTCGAAGCGCTGGCCCAATCGCTATAGATGAGAGGCGACATGGACTTCCAAGCAATGGACCTTCAGGCAAAAGTCCGAACCTGCTTTTGGTTCGACGGTAACGGACATGAAGCAGCGGAATTTTACGTCTCCCTGCTGCCGGGCAGCCGGTTGGACAATATCGTGCGGCCCGATCCTGACCGCCCGCCGCTCGTGGTGGAGTTCACGCTGGCGGGCATGCCCTACATGGTGCTGAACGGGGGCCCGATGTTCAAACCGAACGAGGCCGCCTCGATCTCGGTCCTGACCGAGGACCAGGCGGAAACCGACCGGCTTTGGGAAGCGCTGACCGCCGACGGTGGCGCCGGGAGCCAGTGCGGCTGGCTGAAAGACCGGTTCGGCGTGTCCTGGCAGATCGTGCCAAAGACACTGCCACAGCTGCTTAATGCGCCGGACCGTGCGGGTGCCGACCGCGTCATGCAGGCGATGATGCAGATGGGAAAAATCGAAATTGCAGCGCTCGAAGCTGCTTATCATGGCTGAAAGGAGCCTAAAACAATGGCTTATATCGACGGCGTTATCGTGCCGGTTCCGACCAAGAACCACGACGCCTATATTGCACTCGCCCAGCGGATGGCGGCGATTTTCAAGGACCACGGCGCCATTGAGGTGGTGGAATGCTGGGGAGACGATGTGCCGGCCGGCGAGGTAACATCGTTTCCGATGGCGGTGAAGCTGCAAGAGGATGAAACCGCTGTCTTTTCGTGGGTTCGTTGGCCGTCCAAGCAGCTGCGCGACGAACAATTGCCCAAGGTCATGGAAGCCATGCAGAATGCGAGCGCGGCGGGAGAAATGCCCTTCGACGGCAAGCGCCTGATCTATGGCGGCTTCAAGATAATCGTCGAAGCCTAGCCCGGCTGCTATAATCGCTGCTCCGATCATAGCGTGGGAGCGGCGATCATGCGCCTGGCCGATAAAACCATCATTGTTACCGGCGCGGGCTCCGGCATCGGCCTGGCCCTGGCGGAACGCTGCATGGCGGAGGGCGCGCAGGTGGTGGCCGTGGATCGAGACGCGGCGGGCATGGCGGCGCTCGCCACTCCCATGAAACTTACCGGCGACGTGCGGGACGCCGCACTGGCGGCAGAGGCCGTGGCGCTGGCAGAAGAGAGGACGGGCCGTGTTAACGGGCTTGCAACCTCTGCCGGCATCTCGCGCAGCGGCATCCCCATCGACCGGATCACGGAGCAGGACTGGGACGAGGTCTTTGCCGTGAACGTGAAGGCCACCTGGATCTGGCTTCTTGCCTGCCTGCCCGCGTTTCGCAAGCAGAACGGCGGCAGCGTGGTGACGGTGGCCTCGCAGCTTGCCTTTGGCGGCGGCGCGCTGAACGCCGCCTATATCGCCAGCAAGGGCGCCATCGTCAGCCTGACCAAGACCGCGGCGCTGGAACTGGCGGCGGACAATATCCGCGTCAACGCCGTCGCGCCCGGCGCAACCGACACGGCGCTGTTTCGCGCCGGCATGGCCCGCAACCCGGACCCGGAAGCGCGCGAGAAATCCCGCAACCGCCACGCCATGAAACGCTTCGGCGAGGCCCACGAAATCGCAAGCGGCATGCTCTACCTGCTGTCGGACGAGGCCAGCTTTACCACCGGCCACACCTTACTGATCGACGGCGGCTGGACGGCGGCCTAAGGCGTAAACGAGCGTCAGCCTCAACTGGCTTTGCCGCCGCTGCATGAGGGCATCCGCTCGAAATAATCCAGCGGCACCCATTCGGCATAGGTGACCGTCGCATTATAGGTTTCGTCCAGATAGTTGGCCCATTCCCGCACGATCAGGCCGTCATCGGTGACCTCGATAACCCGGCCCTGCATCGGTGAGGTAATCAGCCAGTTGCCGTTGGGCAGTTTCTGGTGCTGGCCCATTTGGTAGGAATTGAAATCGAGTTCGGTATCCCAAAACCGGTCGCGCGCGGCGCGGGTCTCGGGATCGATCTCCACAATCGAAGTCCGCCGCCGGTGGTGGTTGTTGGAATAGACCGTGATCGTTCCATCGGCATTCCAGTCGGGATCGTGCTGGCCGTACCAGGGCCCGTACCCTGCCCAGATAATGTTGTGGTTCTTGCGCCCGATAACGCCGAGCATATTGATGTTTCTGAACGAGACCAGCAGGTCGCCCGCCTCGAATTGCGGATAGGCCGCCGCATAGGCCGCCGGCAGCGGCTTCAGATCGTTGGGATGCAGCAGGTCCTTTTTCACGTTTTCGCGCGTTATGTCCTTCCGCAGTTTGAAGCCTTCCGGGATGGTCAGCGCCAGCTGGTTCGCCGGGTTCTTGGCCATCACATCTTCCATCAGGTCGATGGATTCCAGAATGTCGCCGGTTTCTTCGTCGAATCGCACCATGCGGTGATCGTGGCCGCCGTCGAATACCGCCGCCTGCCATGCCCAATAGCCCTTCCCGTCGTCCTTGCGGATGGCGTGGTGATAGACCTGATCGGTGCGCGCCCAAATCGGTTCGCCGCAACCATCCAACCGGACCAGGGCACGGGCGTCGTCATCGAAACTCGCCAGCACCGAGCCATCGGGCAGCGGCGTAACGACATGAGCGAATTGCGAGGGCGAGCCATCCGCATGGATGCGGGAGTAATCGATCGGCCAGCGGTGCAGCACCGTGCCTTCACGGTCGATCAGAATCGACTCGTAGCGATGGTCGGGCAGCACGATCCGGTTGATCAGCACATAGCCTTCCGCCATCGCCTCCGGCCGCTTCACGACATAGGGGCCCTCCGATTGGCCGCGGTGCGGAGTCCTCTGCGCATAGGAGTTGATGGGCACGACCATGCCCGTATCGGCATAGCTGCGATAGCTGTTGCGCGCCATTATGAGCAGTTCGGATGGCTCCCACCCCTTGTGATGGGCCCACATGCCGACCACAAATGCACCGAACAACAGCAACAAGACGAACGAAAAAATCGATACGCGCACGCGCAGGTCTCCACGAATGTGAGTGATGAACTTATAGTTGAATTCCATCACTCACGTAGCGTTGGTCTACGTGCTCTGTTGTCGCAAATGTTCGTAAATCAATCCTTAAGATCGATTAGCTCCATCCCGGCTTTCGCTTGGCCAGAAAGGCGGCGATGCCCTCCGCTGCCTCCGGCTGGCGCAGCAGGTGGACGATGCGGGCGGCCGCGTCATCCAGGGTCTCGTCATAGCTGCGAGTGGGCGCCAGCCGTGCGAGCCGCTTCGCCTCGGCAAGCGCATGCGGTGCGCTAAGCAGCACGTCGGCAACGGCGGCCTCGATCTTGGCCTCCAGGTCTGCCGGGTCGCTTGCCAGTTCGTGCAGGATGCCGAGCCGGAACGCCTCTTCGCCGCGCGCGATACGGCCCGTCGCAATCATGGCGCGGGCGGCGCCCGCACCGATGCGGCCCACGACGAACGGCACGATCTGCGAAGGGATGAAGCCCCACTTCGCTTCGGGCATGCCGAACTTCGTATCGGCCAGGCCGATGGCATAGTCGGCACAGCAGGCCATGCCGAGGCCGCCGCCCACGGCCGCGCCCTCCACACAGGCGATAACTCCCTGGGGCAGCTCGTTCAACAGGCTAAGCGCATGCCCCATCTCGCGATAGGCCGGTAGCATGGGGTCCGTGCCGTCCGCGCCCCGCGGCGGCGTCTCCCGCATCGCGTCCAGGTCGCCGCCCGCAGAAAAATTGCCGCCGGCCCCGCGCAGCACCACCACCCGCACGCCCTCCTGCGCCGCGGTCCATTTCAGAACCGCGCTCAGTTCCAGCATCATGGCATGGGTGAGCGCGTTCCGCCGGTCGGGACGGTTGAAGGTCAGGTTCAGACGCGGACCATCGCATTCCAGCGCCAGCGTCTCGCATTCGGGCAGGTCCAACACGGCGACATCGCTCCTCTGATCCATTTGCCTTCGATCCGTTGCCTTCGGCCGGCGGTGAGAGCTCGGCACTTCCGCGCGATTGCACCGGCCCAAGCGGTCGTGGTATTCGACACGCGCGCTTTCATCGAGGCCGCTCCCGAAACGCCGGCTAACGGAAGCCTGCCGGCAATTGGGCCCGAAGAAAAGCCACAGGCTGCCGCAACTATACAATGCGAAATAACGATACAATTCCGTTTCGTAGGCGAATCCATCATACAGCCGGAACGTCTCGCAACATACCACTGGTGATCGTGCTTATTCCCTTCAAATCCCTTCGGCAAGCGGCGGCTCTTCCCTATGTCTGGACACCGCAAGGTGTGGAAGTCGCCCTCATCACGTCCAAGGGAGGCAAGCGCTGGATCATTCCCAAAGGCTGGCCGGAAAAGCACCTGTCTCTGCGCGAAACGGCGGCCCTCGAAGCCTTGGAAGAGGCCGGCACGGAAGGCGTACTGGCCGAGGAGCCGATCGGCTCCTTTGTCTATGAAAAGAAACGCAAGGGCTATTCCGTACCTTGCCGTGTGTTCGTGTTCCCGCTGCTGGTCTGCACTCAACGGCTAGACTGGAAAGAGCGGGAAAAACGGGAGGTTCGGTGGTGCCACATCGCCGCCGCCGCCGAACGGGCCGACGACAAAGGGCTTGCCTGGCTGCTCGCCGGGCTGGCCAAGACGCCCGAACGTCTCGCCGATTTGACAGCCGCTTAGCGTAACGCCGGATCTCCATGAACCTGACCAAGAGAACCTTAGACAAAGACCTGGACAAGATCGTCCATGTCGAGGCCGCAACGCGGACAACGGCCAGAAGCCTTGTCCTTCATTCGACGGCCGTGTTGTTTCTGGGCGCATCGGCGGTGTTGGCCGGCATTTTCGCCGGCGTTCCCGGCGACGATGCGCTGGTGATCTTTGCCGCCGTCCTGGGCGGCTATATGGCGCTGAACATTGGGGCAAACGACGTTGCCAACAATGTGGGGCCGGCGGTCGGCTCGCGGGCCATGACCCTGGTGATGGCGCTGGTGATTGCCGCCATCTTCGAAAGCGCCGGGGCGTTAATCGCTGGTGGCGACGTGGTCTCCACGATCTCGAAGGGCATCATCGATCCCTCGCAGGTGCAGGACAACGACACGTTCATCCGGGCGATGATGGCGGCGCTGGTCGCCTCTGCCATCTGGGTTAACCTGGCGACCGTGGTGGGGGCCCCGGTGTCGACGACGCACGCCGTCGTCGGCGGCGTGATGGGTGCCGGCGTCGCCGCCGTGGGCTTTCAGTTGGTGAACTGGGCGACGCTCGGCCAGATCGCCGCCAGCTGGGTGATCTCGCCCCTGATGGGCGGCGTGATTGCCGCCGCCTTCCTGGCGTTCATCAAGCTGAACCTGATCTACCAGGAAGACAAGATCACCGCGGCCCGCAAATGGATACCGTTGCTGATCGCGATCATGGCCGGCGCTTTTGCCGCCTACCTGTCCGTCAAGGGCCTGAAGCAGGTTTGGAAGGTAGGACCGTACGCCGTTGCGGCTATCGGCCTTTCTGTTTTTGCCGCGACCTGGGCCATCACGCACCCGCTGATCCGCCGCCAGTCGGAGGGGATGGAGAACCGGAACCGCTCGCTCCGCCTGCTGTTCCGCCTGCCGCTGATCTGCTCAGCCGCCCTGCTCTCCTTCGCCCATGGCGCGAACGACGTCGCCAACGCGATCGGCCCTCTCGCCGCCATCCTGCACAGCGCGCAGTTCGGAAACGTGGCCGCTAGCGCAACCGTCCCCGGCTGGATCATGTTGATCGGTGCGGTCGGCATCAGTCTGGGCCTGTTCATCTATGGCCCGAAACTGGTGCGAATGGTGGGTGACCAGATTACCAAGATGAACCCCATGCGCGCCTATTGCGTGGCGCTCTCTGCCGCAATCACCGTAATCATCGCATCGGGACTGGGCCTGCCGGTCAGTTCCACCCACATTGCCGTCGGCGCCGTGTTCGGCGTGGGTTTCTTCCGCGAATGGTTCACCCGGCACAGCAAGCGCCGGCGGGAGATGCTGAAGGCGGGGGGGAATGAGCATGAAGTGCCGGAGTTGCCCACCGAGCAGCAACACCGCAAACTGGTACGCCGCGCTCATTTTCTGACGATTGTCGTCGCCTGGATCGTGACGGTACCGGCCGCGGCCATGCTGTCGGCCGTGGTGTTCTATGCGTTGCGGGTGGTGATTTAGGCGGATGGTGATCTAGAACGGAGCCACGTAGACCGCGTCAGCACGCTTACCGGGCGGAAGCGCTCTCGATCACTATGGCTTCGCCGGTGTCCGTGTCGTATTTCAGCCGTTCCTCATAGTCGAGATCTCTGCCGGTCACACGCAGGAAACGGGCGCCATCGGGAAACGCGATGGAATGGATGTCGCCGACATCGTACTTGCCGACCTCGCCCGGGTTCAGGCGGTATTCTTTCACCGCTTCCAGGTTGGCCTTGCCGCCGCCTGCGCTTCCATCCGTGCGCTTCCAAACGGTCATGTCGGTGTAGCCGGTCACCTGACCATAAATTGCCCAACTGGAGCCATGGTCATGGGGTGGGGACTTCCCGCCCTTGCCGTTCATATGGGCCAGCACAACAAAACCCAACTCCCGGTCTTCATAGAGCTTGTATCGGCCCGGCTCCGACTCCCCACCGAAATGGGTGTCAACGAAATCGCTGTTTGCCAACAGCTCTTCGACCAGCCGCCTGACTTTCTCCCGCCCCACCGGCGTGTCATCTTCCCGAAGCGTAGCCTGGCTCTCTTTGACGAAGCTTTCAAAAGACAAAGGCATGGCGTCGCTCCTCTCGTGGTGTGCAGTACCGCTGATGATGCGGCTTCCAATCTCCGCAGCACCGCGCCAAGTCGTCATGCGTTTTTGACTAAGTAGAGCCCGGATGCGCCATGTTCAATCCGGCGCATCCGGGAATTATCCAACGTCTTACGCCGGGGTAAAGCAGGCCACCTGCTGCCCGTCGGCGGCTTTCTTCCAGACCAGCTTCACCTTCTGGCCGATCTTCACGTTCTTGAAGTCGGTGTCGACGATGTTACTCATCACCGTTACGCCCTCATCGAGCGTCACATAGGCGATGCAGTAGTTCGGATCGGCCCGCCACAAGGTGGAGTGGCTGTAAATCGTGCCATTGCCCGACGCTTCGACCCAACTTATATCGCTGGAGCCGGTCAGCGGCGAGTTCTTGCGCGGGTACCAGAACAACTCGCCGTTGGAGTTGTCCTTCGGGATCAGGAATTTGCCTTCCTTGCAGGCATCCCACCATTCCTGGGTTTCAGGACTGATCGGCGGGGCGGGGATTTGACGTTCAGCCATTAGCCTTCGCGCTCCAGAATAATCGTTGCAGAACCGTGGCGGGTGCCGAGCGAGCCGCCCGTGCCATGGGCGAGGACGAGATCGCAGTTCGGTACCTGTACCTTCGGATGGGCTTCGCCGCGCGCCTGGCGCACCGCTTCCAGCACCTTGGTCAGGCCGCCGCGATTGGCCGGGTGGTTGTTGCAGAGCCCGCCGCCATCGGTGTTGAACGGCAGCTTGCCTTGGCCGGAAATCAGGTTGCCGTCGCTGACGAACGCGCCGCCCTTGCCCTTTTCGCAGAAGCCCAGGTCTTCGATCTGCTCCAGCACGGTGATGGTGAAGCTGTCATAGATGCTGGCGTATTTGATGTCCGCCGGCTTCACGCCCGCTTCCTCAAACGCGATCGGCCCGGAGAAGCGCGCGCCGGAATACGTCAGATCGACCTTGCCGCCCAGGATGTTCTTCGGCGACTCGCCGGCGCCAAGCAGCTTGATCTTCGGCCGTTTCAGGCTGTTCATGATCTCCGGCGCCACCACGACGATCGCGCCGCCGCCATCGGTGATGACGCAGCAGTCGAGCCGGTGCAGCGGGTCGGCGATCATGGGCGAGTTGACCACGTCCTCGACCGTCACGACGTTCTGCAACAGCGCGTGCTCGTTGTATTGCGCGTGAGTGCTTGCCGCGACCTTGATCCAGGCGAGCTGTTCGCTCGTTGTGCCGTATTCATGCATATGACGCTGCGCGGCCATCGCGTACATGTTGGCGACGGTCGTGCCAAAGATCTGTTCAAAGCCCTCATCCGGTGCGCCGGTGAAGGCGCGGGCGGCGGTCCCGGTCGCCTGGCCTTCCGAGCGCGGCCGGCCAGCAAGCGTGATCAGGCAGACCTTGGCCTTGCCCGTTTTGATCGCCATCGCCGCATGCTCGACATGCAGCACATAGGACGAACCGCCAGTGTCGGTGGAGTCCATGTGGCGGACGTTCGGCAGACCGATATATTCGATCATCGAGAGCGGGCCGAGCCCCGGCGCATCGCCCGCGCAATAGTAGGCGTCGACGTCGGCGAGCGTCAGGCCAGCATCGGCCAGCGCGCCGATGGCGCTTTCCATATGGATTTGCGGGGTGGATAGATCGGGCGCTTTTCGCGTGGGATGCTCAAAGATCCCCGCGATATACGCCGAGCCTTTTAAACTCATGGGCAGAAATTTCCTCTAAAGGCGTTCCAAACAAACGCCCAGATGGCGGGCGCTTGCGACTATGGTAGGGGTAAGCGCCCGCGCTGGGAAGTGCAGATGCACGCAACAATCGCGCTCCGCAGCTTTGTGTTATAAATGGTAGGGTGTCCGCGCGCTTTCAGGCACGGGGCGAACGGTTAGGAAGAGAGGCAATGGCCTCGTCTGATCACCCATAAGGCGGCTTGTGCAGCCCTTTCGGCGAGAGCGTGAATATTTCGCAGCCGTCCGCGGTCACGCCGATAGAGTGCTCAAACTGGGCGCTGGCCTGGCGGTCGCGCGTGACAGCGGTCCAGCCATTCGAGAGGATCTTGGTCTCCCAGGTGCCCGCATTCACCATAGGCTCGATGGTGAAGAACATGCCTTCGTCGATCACAATCCCCTCGCCCGGCGTGCCGTAGTGCAGGATGCTGGGCGGGGCGTGGAAAGTACGGCCCAGCCCATGGCCGCAAAAGTCACGCACCACGGAGAACCGGTGTTTTTCCACATAGGATTGAATGGCAAAGCCCAGATCGCCGAGCGTGACACCGGGCTTCACCGTCTCGATCGCGATCATCAGCGACTTATAGGTCACATCGATCAGCTTCTGCTGCTTGACCCGGATAGTGCCGACCGGATACATGCGGCTGGAATCCCCGTGCCAGCCATCCAAAATTACCGTCACGTCGATATTGGCGATGTCGCCGTCGCGCAACTTCTTCTCGCCCGGAATGCCATGACAGACTTCGTGGTTGACCGAAATGCAGGTGGACTTCGGATAATCCCGGTAGCCGAGCGGCGCCGGTGTCGCACCACGCGCCGTGATGAACTGGTGGCAAAGGTCATCCAGCGCCTCCGTCGTAATGCCCGGTTGCACATGGTCGGTGATGAAATCCAGCGTCTCGGCCGCCAACCGACCCGCCTTGTGCATCGCCTCGAAATCTGCGGGGCCGTGCAGTTCGATGCCCGGCGTGCGGGGCCGTGAAATTCGCTCTATCTGGTTCACACCCGTTCCTTTCTTGGGTGCAGATCTGCCACCCGGAAGCTCAATATTCTACCCTTCTCCACGCCAACCTCAAGCAAACGCAAGGGGGTCGGTCACGCTGATCGTTCGCTCGTCGATCGCGCATTTGTAGCACATCACCTCGACGCCCGCAGCGCGTGCTTCTGTCATCGCTTGGGCGTAGTGAGGATCGATGTCTTGTGCCAATGACATAGTATCGCAATCCCCCCTTTGCACGATGAACAACATCACAGCCCGCATGCCGGCGGCGGCCACCACCGCCAGCTCGGCCAGATGCTTGGCGCCGCGCGCGGTCACGGAGTCCGGAAATTCCGCCAGGCCCGCTTGGCGCATCAGATGAACATTCTTGACTTCGACATAGCAGGTCGGGCGGTTCGGGTCCTCCAGCAACAAATCGATCCGGCTATTCTGCCCGTACCGGACCTCGCGCCGGAGAACGCTATACCCGCTTAGGCCAGGGATCGTGCCGGCGCGAATGGCTTCTTCCGCCAGCCTGTTCGGACGCCCGGTATTGATGCCAATCCAGCCGCCATCGGCATGGGCAAGCTCCCACCGGTACGGCAGCTTGGCTTTGGGGTTGGCGGCCGGCAACAGGCCCACCAGCATGCCTGGCTCGGACAGGCCGGTCATTGCGCCCGGATTCGGACAGTGCGCCGTCAGCTCGCGACCATCGGCCAGCGTGACGTCGGCGAGGAACCGCTTATAGCGCTTGATCAGGCGCGCGTGTTCGATGGAAGCTTCTAGCTGCATAGAGCGCAGAGTGATACCGGCGCGTTCCCGGGAAGGAAAGCCCCATGGCCTATTTCGACCATATTTGCCGCTGTAACGCGCACGACTTGCGCAACTTCCGCCCCTGGTTGATCGAGGGGCGGACAGTCGGTTGGCTGCCGCAGGATTTCATTCAACATCTGAGAGGCTTTCCCGGCATTTTCACCATCCCGGAGGATGGTCCGATCGCCCTCGCCACCGCGCTGGCTGCACCAGCGGAACGGACGGCGGCAATTGCCGGCATTTGCCGCAGTCTGGCGGCCAACGGCGTGCTCGCGGCAGAGCGGGGCGAGATGTTTCCCGTCGCACCCCGTTGGAACATGGCGCCCCTGGCAGAGGTGGATCGTCGCTGGGTGACGCATTTCGGCCTGCCCGCATATGGTGTGCACCTGAACGGCTTCGTCCGGGCGGCCGAAGGTATGCAGATGTGGATCGCGCGCCGTGCCAAGGGAAAGATGACCTATCCGGGCAAGCTCGACAATTTGGTGGCGGGCGGCCAGCCGGTTGGCCTGGGCCTCCACGAGAATATGGTGAAGGAAGCGCACGAAGAGGCAGCCATCCCGCCGGCAATCGCGCGGCATATCCAGCCGGTCGGCACCATCAGCTATGTGATGGAGACTGAGGCGGGCCTGAAGCTCGATACGATGTACAATTTCGACCTGGAACTGCCGGCAGACTTCGAGCCGGTAAACAATGACGGGGAGGTCGATGAGTTCATGCTGATGCCCGTGGCCGAAGTGGCGGACATCGTGCGTGAGACTTTCGATTTTAAGTTCAACTGCAATCTGGTCATCATCGACTTCCTGATCCGGCACGGCTTTCTGACGCCCGATGGCTCAACGGAATACGCCGCCTTGTGCACCGGGCTGCAGGCGCCGTTCCCGTTGAACTGAGCGCGGCGCTGGGGCGGACCTGCCCTAGCGCCCGCTCGCCTCGGCCAGTCGTTCCGGCCGATTAACCGAAGACCGAGGTAACGACACGTGGGTTGCCGCTCCGTCGCAATTCGCCTTCGCCACGGCGTCGGCGACCTGCTTGCCGTATTCGGGCGAGAGAAGGCGGCTCCATCCAACCCGGAAAATGCGGCCCATTTCGGCACGGTTGACGTATTCCCAGACGATCTCGCCATCGGCTGTCATGCGGAAGATGCGGCCATAGTTCTGCTCCTCCAGGAAGAGTTCGTTGTCCGGCAGAACCGTCATCAGCCCTTCGGTATGGGCACGAACGTCGAGCTTGTGGAGCGCGTCTTTCCAGGGAGAACTGGTCTCTCCGGTTTCGAAATCCACAATGTTCACCTCAACCGTATTGTCCTGGCCCCATGGGTTTACATAGGCGGCGTCGTTGTTGTTGTGGACGGCGATGCGATGATCATCAAGAATATCGACATCGTGCTGGTGGATCCACGGGCCCACCTGATGCCACAGAATTTTGTTGGTAGACGGCCGATAGAGCGCCAACATCGACGGCGTGCGCATGCTGAGAAACAGATCACCCTTTTTCCAATATGGACCATCCTCCAGCACCGGCTGGACGTCATTCAGGTGGATCGGGTTGTCATCGTACTCGAGCGCGCCGAAGACATAATTCGGCATGTTGTTGGCCAGCAATATTGCCGAGACGGAGCGGTTGGAAAGCAGCTTGCCTTCCGGGCTGACCGCCGCGATGGAATCGTCCTGGAAGGTTTCGGGATCGACGTGATCGATGGTCGGTGGCTCCTGATGGGTTGCAGCCCAAATGATGCCATCGCCATCCCGCTCGATCGCGTGGTGGAAAATATCGTCGTCGTTTACCCAAACAAGCTTGGCGCAGGCATCGGTGCGGTAAAGCGGCGTCACGCTTTTGATGAGCAGACCGCCGTCTTCCAACACATAAGGATGCCGGATCAGCATGCGATCGAGTGATTTGTCGACCGCCAGGTCGGTCAGGTTAAATTCCAGCTTTGCCTGTTCGTGAAAGGCATCGATATCCGGTGCCCATCGGTGCAGCACTTTTTGGGCATTCAAATCGATCAACTCGACGTATGGCCGCCTGTCATCGCCATCGTACCGGCTGAGCAACAGATAGCCGGCATCGGGCCGGGCACCCGCTTCATAGTTGAAATTGAAACCCGATTTCCCCCGATGAACCTGTTCCGGAACCATCAGGTATTGGTTCTCGTCCATGCGGCGCAGCAGGCCCGGAATATCGGATACCGCGACGGCTGTTTCGCCAAGTTCCCCGGCTTTGGTGCCGCCCTTCATGGTGTGCACGACGATATTGCCAAAGGCAATCATCATGACCAGCCCCAGAACGACGAGCAAGCCGACGATCCATAACTCAATCTTCTTGAAAACTAGCCTATCCATCCGCATTCCCTGGTCACGAAAAGCTGGCGCCGACGCCTCTCCACCACGACCGCCTGTTTAGCAAATATTGTCAATCAATGCACGCAAAACGTGTTATGAGTAAGGCTGTTTCAACGCCCGCGCGACCATTTCCAGGCGGTCCTGCCCGTAAAACATGTCGCCATTGACGAAGTAGGTGGGCGAGCCGAAGACACTGCGGTCGATGGCTTCCTTGGTAAACGCAGCGTATTTCGCGGCGATGGCGGCGTCGCCCGCGCCTTCCAGGATGGCCGCCCCATCCAGCCCGACTCCGTTCGCGAGCCTCACCAGCGTCGACGCGTCGGCCAGATCCGCGTCATCCCGCCAGTGCGCCTCCAGCAAGGCATGGGCGAGTTGATCGATATTATGACCGGCCTCCATGGCCGCGATCAGGAAGCAGTTGGGCAGGGTGATGTCGTTGTCGTGGTGAGTGGGACGGCGGCCGAGCCAGGGCGCATTCCGCTCCTCCGACCAGCGCTGGATTTCCCGACCGAAGAAATAGGCCCGGTGCGCCTGGGTGCGCTCGCCCGGGGGGGTTGAGCCCGCGGCCGGCACCACCTTGCGGAGGTCCATCGGACGGTGGACGATAATGGCGCCCGCTTCCTTTGCGATTCCCATCAGTTTGGCCGAGCCGAGATAGGCATAGGCCGAATGGGCGGCGTAGAAATACTCGATGGTCGGCATGCGCGGGCTCCTATTCTTCGATCAGCCCCGCCAGGTCGTCCCGGCCGAGGGATTTGAGGCCAGTCACCAGGCCCTGGCGGTCTGCCGGCGGCCTGTTCTGAGACATTTTCTTCTTCCCGTCGATGCGGGTAATGGCGATTTCGACGCCCACGATCCCGCCAGCGAGCGACCGGACAAAATCGTCCGGCGCATCGCTCACCGCCCAAGGGTCGGGTCGGGCCAACTCATGCCGGTCGGTCAGCGCTTCCAGATGGGGCAGCAGCGTGTCGAAGTCATTAAACGTCCTCGCCGTGCCGTAGGCATGGATCGCCAGATAGTTCCAGGTCGGCACCACCTTGCCCGCATTCGTCTGCTTGGACGGGTACCAGGACGGCGATATATAGCCCTGCGGTCCTTGAAAGATCACCAGCAACTCCTGACCGTCACCAATGGCTTTTGCATGCGGATTGGCGCGGGCGAAATGGCAGCGGATGGAGCCATATTGGCCGGCCTCGCGGCACAATTCTATTGGCACGTGTGTCGCAAACAGCCCCTCGGGTGCCTGGCTGACGATAGTGGCGGCAGCAATTTCGTGCATGGCAGCATGCAGGGCAGCCAAATCATCGACGCGAAAATGATCGGGAACATACATCGATTTTTTGTCTCGCCTCCTGTTGCCGCCATGGCATGTTGGGCAGGACAATATCCGAACATATGCCTGACCGCCACGCCGGAGACGCCCATGATTCTCGCCCAGATCACCGACAGCCATATCGAAGCCGCTGGCGTGCTGACGTATGGCATTTTCGATGCGGCGGCTTCGCTGGCCAAAGTCGTCGAGGCCATCAACGCCCGCTGTCCCCAGCCAGACTTGGTAATTCACACGGGCGATCTGGTCCACCACGGCGCGCCGGAACAATTCGGCCCCGCCCGCGCGATCCTGGAGCGGCTGAAGGCTCCCTATGTCGCGATTCCCGGCAATCATGATGGCCGGGAGGGATTTGCCGCCGCGTTTGCCGATAGCGCCTGGCTGCCCAAGGGCGGCGAGTTTCTGCATTATGTGGTGGACGGCTACCCGGTGCGGCTCGTCTGCCTGGACACCGTCATCCCGGGCGCGACCGGCGGGGCGCTGTGCGCAGACCGCCTTTCATGGCTGGAACGACAGCTTGAGGCGGCGCCGGACAAGCCGACTGTCGTCGCATGTCACCACCCGCCATTCGCATCGGGGTTGACCGGCGTGACCAGGGTGGGGCTGGCCGAAGGTGGCGGTGCATTTGCCGCAATCCTGGCGAAGAGCCCCCAGGTGGTCCGCCTGATTTGCGGACACGAGCACCGGCCGATCGCGGCGATGTTTGGCGGGCGGCCTGCCTGGGTTGGGCCGGCGACGGGTTTTCAGTTCGCCGCCCTCAACGGTCCCGAGCGGGTCCTGGCAGTAACCCGGGAGCCGCCCGGCTATTCCTTGCATCTTCTGCTCGACGATCCAATCAGCGGCGTGCAGATGGTGTCGCATTTCGTACCGGTCGGCGATTTCGGAGACCCAATTGAATTGCTGCGTGACGGGAAAAGAGTTTTGCCATGATGGCGCGTGCTGCACCTTAAGGTGCAAGGCTCCGGGCTTGGCGAATGCGACCATATCCGTCAGACTGCGTTTCGCTAAAATGCTGCCCCGTGTCAGCGCAAAGGAGATTCTCATGGCCACAGGCAAGCCTCCGCCAACCATCACCCTGACCCCGTTCGGCAAGAGCGTGCGGGTAGAACTCGCCGGCGAAACGGTGGCCGAAAGCGCCGGCGCTTTGGTCTTGCGCGAGGGACGCTTGCCGCCGGTGCTCTACCTACCAAAGGCAGACGTAAATTGGGATCTGGCTGCGCCGACCGACCGGAGCACCCATTGCCCGTACAAGGGGGATGCGTGCTACTGGACGGTGTCGGCGCACGGCAAGACCGCTGAAAACGCAATTTGGGCCTATCCGCAAGCCATTGACGCCGTCGCGCCGATACGCGAGTGCGTCGCCCTCTATTGGGACAAAATGGATGCCTGGTATTTGGACGGCGAGAAAGCGGGGTCGCCCGCATTTTGATCCCATACCCGTTTCACACATAGCGGCGGTGATATGGCGAGAATATAGGCAATCACCCGCCCAATTATTGGGCGGGTCATCGGGTTCAAGGCAGACTGTCGAGCCGCACCGGCGGGAATTGTCAAGCAATCATGGCACTTGCCAGTTTGGCACGCAATTTGCTTTATCATGTTTCAACCCGCAAAAAACGCTTAACCAACCGAACACCGTGAGGCTCAAGTGATAGGCCGATGAAAAAAATTGAAGCAATCATCAAACCTTTCAAGCTCGACGACGTAAAGGACGCGCTGCACGAAGTCGGCGTACGAGGGCTGACCGTATTGGAGGCCAAAGGCTTCGGCCGCCAGAAGGGGCATACCGAACTGTACCGCGGCGCAGAATATGTGGTGGACTTTCTCCCGAAAGTGAAGATTGAAGTGATCGTTGACGATGGCATGGCGCCGCAAGCGGTCGAGGCTATCCAGCAATCGGCGCATACGGGCCGCATAGGCGATGGAAAGATCTTCATCTCCACTGTCGACGAGGTGATCCGCATCCGCACCGGCGAGACTGGCAACGAAGCCATCTGATATCCACACTCCCTTTTTCTGCAATTCCCCTACCGATCTCACTCCAGCCGATCCCACATTAGGAGAGCCAATCAATGACTCTGAACTGCAAAACGCCGGACGATGTGCTGAAAGCGATTGCTGACAACGACATCAAGCATGTCGATCTTCGATTTACCGATCCGCGCGGCAAGTGGCAGCATCTGACCCAGTGGCATACCACTGTCGGCGAGGATGAATTCGAAGACGGTTTCATGTTTGACGGATCCTCCATAGCCGGCTGGAAGGTGATTAACGAGTCCGATATGAGCCTGCAGATGGACCCGACCACCGCCGTGATGGACCCGTTTGCGGCCGAACCGACCATGATTATGCTTTGCGACGTGCACGACCCGATCAGCGGCCAGCGCTACGAGCGTTGCCCCCGCTCCACCGCGCGCAATGCAGAGGATTACCTGCGCTCCACCGGAATTGGCGACACCGCCTTCTTTGGTCCGGAAGCCGAATTCTTTGTGTTTGACGACGTGCGCTTCTCTACCGAACCGAACCACACCTTTTTCAAGCTGGATTCACACGAGGGGCCTTACAACAGCGGCACTAAATTCGCGGACGGCAATCCCGGCCATCGTCCGCCCACCAAGGGCGGCTATTTTCCGGTCCCGCCAGTGGACAGCGCCCAGGACATGCGTTCCGAGATGGTGAGCATCATGGCGCAGATGGGCCTCGACATGGAAAAGCACCACCACGAGGTGGCCCCCGCGCAGCACGAACTGGGCGTAAAATTTGATACTCTGGTTAAATCCGCCGACGGCCTGCAGGCCTATAAATGGGTTGTGCAAATGGTGGCGCATGGCTACGGCAAGACCGCAACCTTTATGCCGAAGCCGGTTTCGGGCGACAATGGCAGCGGCATGCACGTGCACCAGTCGATCTGGAAGGGCGGCGACACCACGTTCGCCGGCAACCAGTATGCCGATCTCTCCGAAACCGCCCTGCACTATATCGGCGGCATCATTAAGCACGCGCGCACGATCAACGCCTTCGCCAACCCCACCACCAACAGCTACAAACGCCTGATTCCGGGCTTTGAGGCGCCGGTGCTGTTGGCCTATTCCAGCCGCAACCGCTCTGCCTCATGCCGGATTCCTTACGTCGCCGCCCCAAAGGCGAAGCGCGTAGAGGTTCGCTTCCCCGATCCGGCCGGCAACCCGTATCTGGCTTTCGCGGCCATGCTGATGGCCGGCCTAGACGGCATCCAGAACAAGATCCATCCGGGCGAGGCAATGGACAAGAACCTCTATGATCTGCCGGCGGAAGAGTTGCAGGACATTCCGACCGTTTGCGGTTCGCTGCGGGAGGCACTGGCCTCGCTGGATGCGGATCGCGGCTTCCTGACCGCGGGCGACGTGTTCACCGAGGATCAGATTAACGGCTACATCGACCTGAAGATGGAAGAGGTCCACCGGTTCGAGCACACCCCCCATCCGGTTGAATTTGATATGTACTACAGCGTCTAGCCATAACGCATTGCGAGGGCGAATGCGGCCCCGCCGGTTGATCCTGGCGGGGTCTTTTTTGGCCGGAAAGTGACGCAAAGCACTTTCCCCGAAAGGCGGGCTGCAGGACAGTGGCGCGTGCCCTATAGTCCGTCCGATCTTGATCCTCGAGGGAGACTGACATCCATGAGCGATACAGCCAAGTACACGCCACCCAAAGTCTGGAAGCACGAAGCGCCAAGCGGCGGCCAGTTTGCCAGCATCAACAAGCCGACCGCCGGCGCGCAGTTCGAGAAGGAATTGCCGGTCGGCAAGCATCCCTTTCAACTCTACTCCCTGGCGACGCCCAACGGGGTCAAAGTGTCCGTGATGTTTGAGGAACTTTTGGCGGCGGGCCACAAGGGAGCCGAATACGATGCCTGGCCGGTGGTGATCCGCGATGGCGAACAGTTTGGCTCGGGTTTCGTTGCGGCCAACCCGAACTCCAAAATCCCGGCACTTGTCGACCGAAGCGGGGCGAAACCCGTTCGCGTGTTCGAAAGCGGCGCGATCCTGCTGCATCTGGCCGAAAAGTTCGGTGCGTTCCTGCCGCAAGACCCGATGGTCAGGCCGGAATGCCTCTCGTGGCTAATGTGGCAGATGGGCAGCGCGCCCTATTTGGGCGGCGGTTTCGGGCATTTCTACGCCTATGCTCCGGAGCCGATGGAGTACCCGATCAATCGCTTCACCATGGAGGTCAAGCGCCAGCTCGATGTGCTCGACCGGCGCCTCGCCGACAACCGCTTCCTGGCGGGCGAGGATTACACCATCGCCGACATGGCGGTCTGGCCCTGGTACGGCGCGCTGGTGAAGAACCAAGTCTATGGCGCCGCCGAGTTCCTGGAGGCACACACGTACAAGAACGTGAACCGCTGGCAGGAAGAGATCGCGGCGCGCCCGGCGGTAATCCGCGGCCGCAAGGTGAACCGTCTGAACGGCCCGCCCGAAAACGAGTTGCACGAACGCCACGACGCCAGCGACTTCGACACGAAGACCCAGGACAAGCTGGAAGGAAAGGCGTAGCGCGGGGTATAGACGCCCGCCGCCCTTGCCGTCATTCCTGCAATGACACCGGCAGGTGTGGGGTTCCTGCCGGCTTCTTGTGCGCAATCGGTGCAATGGCAGGCGTTGCCCTACCCCAACACCTTGCCGGGATTCATGATGTTTTTCGGGTCGAGCGCGGCCTTGATGGCACGCATGACCTTCAGATCCACGGGATCCTTGTAAGCGTGCATCTGCGGGATTTTGCGGCTGCCGATGCCGTGCTCGGCTGAAAAGCTGCCGTCAAAGCGCTTCACGCAGGAGAACATGGCGTCCTCCAGCCTGGCGACAGTCTCCGCGTTGAAATAAGGCTGGCCCGGGGCCGGTTGCACGCTGACATGCAGGTTGCCGTCGCCGATATGGCCAAAGCCCATGGGGAAACAGTCGGGCACCACTTCCTTACAAGACTTGATGAAATCCTCGTGGAAGGCATCCACGTCCGATAACGCGACGCTCAGGTCGTGGCTCAGGCGCGGCCCGATGTGGCGGCTCGCCTCCGGCAGCATCTCGCGCAGGTCCCAGATCTGCTGGCTCTGCGCTTCCGACTGGGCGATGACCACGTCGAGCGCCAGGCCCTCCTCCAGCGCTTCGCCTAGCACTTGCTCGATGGCGCCATGAATGTCGACCATCCTGCTGGTCGCCGAGATTTCCAGCAGCAGATACCACTCATGGGGCTGATCGAAAGGATCGCGCGTGCCTTCCATGTACCGGGTGACGTTTTCCACGTGCGAGCGGTGGATCAGCTCGCCCGCAGTCACCTGGTCGCCCGTCGCAGCCCGCACCTTGTTCAACAGGATGAGCGCGGTCTTCATGTCGGGTACGGCGCAAATGGCGGTGCCCTTGTCGACAAAGCCCGGATAGATCTTCAGCGTCGCCGCCGTGATGACGCCCAGCGTGCCCTCCGCGCCGATGAAGTAATGCTTCAGATCATAGCCGGTATTGTCTTTCTTCAGCCGCTTCAGGCCGTGATAGATCTCGCCGTCCGGCAACACCACTTCCAGGCCAAGCACCTGCTCGCGGGTGTTGCCGAATTTCAGCACGTTCACGCCACCGGCGTTGGTTGAGATGTTGCCGCCGATCAGGCACGAACCCTGCGCGCCCAGCGACAGCGGGAAAAAGCAGCCCGCGTCCTTTGCCGCTTTCTGCACGTTTTGCAGGATGACACCCGCCTCGACCGTCATGGTCATGCCTTCGGTATCGACGGCACGCACCTTGTTCATGCGGTCGAGCGACAATACCAACGTATTGCTGTTCGGCCAGGGCGTGCCGCCACCGCAAAGGCCGGTATGCCCACCCTGGGGAACGATGCCGATATCGTGGTCGTGGCAATATTTGACGATTTTGGAGACCTGCTCGACCGTGGTCGGCCGCGCGACACCGATACAGGAGCCGGAAAACTTCGTGCTCCAGTCCATGGTGTAGCGCTCGGTCGGTTCGGACCAGGCGGCGGAGCCGAGCTCGTCGACAAGCGGTTGCAGGATATCAGGGGCGCCGTCTGGCATGGAAGTTTCCTCAAGTATTGTCGGATTGGTGCCAAGCTAGCACGCGCGCGAGCCTAGCCGAAGGGCGATATGCAGCGCTAGACTTCCTCGGCAAATTCGCGCGCCGCCGCGAATTGCAGGGCGTGCAGTTTGGCATAAAGGCCGCCTTGCGCCAGCAACTGGGCATGGCTGCCCGACTGCACGAGACGCCCTGCGTCCATCACATGGATCACGTCGGCATTGACCACGGTCGACAGCCGGTGAGCAATGACGATGGTGGTACGACCCTGCATCAACGTTTCGAGCGCCCTTTGAATTTGCCGTTCCGATTCGGTGTCGAGCGCGCTGGTAGCCTCGTCCAGCAGCAGGATGGGCGCGTTCTTGAGGATCGCCCGGGCGATGGCGACACGCTGCCGCTGGCCCCCGGAAAGCCGCAGCCCCTGCTCGCCGACAATGGTGTCGTATCCCAGCGGCAAGCCCTCGATGAAGTCCGCCGCCGCGGCTGCCCGTGCGGCCGCCCTGATCTCGCACCCCGATGCATCCCAGCGGCCATAGCGGATATTGTTGGTGACGGTATCGTCGAACAGCACCACCTCCTGGCTGACCAGTGCGATACAATCCCGGAGCGAACCCAAGGTCACGTCCCGTACGTCCTGCCCGTTCACCAGCACCCGGCCCTCCGTCGCTTCATAGAAGCGCGGGATCAGGTTCAGCACGCTGGACTTGCCGGCGCCCGAGGGGCCGACCAGCGCCGTTGTCTTGCCCGCGGGCGCTTCCAGGCTGATATCGACGAGCGCGTGACCGTCGCCCACACCATACTGGAGTGACACGTGCTCCAGCCGGACCGCCCCCGCCTGCCGCGGCAGTGTGGAGGCACCCGGCTTGTCCGTAATGTGCGCCTGCTGGTCCATCAGATTGAACACCCGGTCGGCGGCCGCGAGCCCTTCCTGAATGCGGGCGCTCATCCGGCCCAGCACCCGCAACGGCTGGTAGGCCAGCATCAGCGCCGTGATGAAGGAGAAGAAGGCGCCCGCCGTCGTCTCGCCCTCGATCACGCGAGAGCCGCCATAGAGGATGACGGCGGCGATGGCGATGCCGGCGAACAGATCGATGGTCGGCTGGGTCGCGGCCCTGGCCCGGGCGGCACGGTAATTCAACCGGAACAGCCGCTCGATGGCGCCGGAAGCCCGCTGCTCTTCCTGCGCTTCCATCTGAAACGCCTTGACCGTGCGGATGCCCTGAAAGCTCTGGGAGAGCTGCGTGGTCAACCCGCCCATTTCCTCCTGGGTCTGCCGGGTGAAGCGGCGGACCTTCTTGCTCAAAAGCTGGATCGGATAAGAACTGAGCGGCGCCACGACAAATGCGATGCTGGCGAGCAGCCACTCCTGATAGAACATGAGCCCGACCAGAAAGATGATGGTCAGACTATCGCGCCCGATCACCACCACCGCATCGGACACGGCAAAACGCATCATGTTAATGTCGAAGGTAAAGCGGGACAGCAGCGTCGCCGAATGGTCGGCCTGGAGGATCGCGACATCCTGGTGCAGCAGGTGGCGGAACAGGCGCTGCTGCGTATCGGCGACGATGCGCTGGCCGGTATAGGTAATCAGCAGATCCTGACCATAGGTCGCGAGGCTGCGCACCATGAAGGTCAAGAACACCGCAACGCCGATCCAGACCAGCATGCTGTCGTCCTTTTCGACGAACAACTCGTTGATGACCGGATCGATCAGCCACGCCGTCGCGGCGGTCGAGCCCGCAACCAACGACATGAGCGCGGCCGCTACCACCAGCCGCTTCTTGTGATCCTTGACGGACTTCGCGCCACAGGCGCCGCATCAACGGAATGCTGTTGCGGTCGATCGGGATGCGGGTTTTCTCTGGCTGGGCCATATGGCGTCCGAATGGATAGCGGTAGGCGCGGGTTTTACCCGGTTCGCCCCGGCGCCGCAAACCCCGCTGACCCGACGGCAACGTTGTGCCGCGCGGCGAAACCGGCTATTCGGCTCGGTCAATCCCCATATGCTCATATGCCGTAACAGAACAGGTGCGAAAGGCCCACGCGTGACCGCTGCCCGTGACGTCCCGACCATCGCCCCGACCGCCCCGCCCGTCGCAGGGCGCGAGCGGCTGCGTGCGCTGCTCGACCTGACCTTTGTCGACCATGGATTTGTCCGCGCGGTCTATGGCAACCGGCGCCGGGTGAGTGAGAAGCTTTGGCGCTCGGCGCAGCCGGGGCCGGGGCATCTGCGTTGGGCCAAACGGCGCGGTATCAAGACGATCCTGAACCTGCGCGGGCGGCGTGATACCTGCGGCGCCTACCAGTTGGAGCGGGATGTGGCGGCGCAACTGGGCCTGACGCTGATCAACTTTCCCTGCCGCAGCCGCGGCATGCCCGAGAAGTCCACCCTGCGGGAGGCCGCCCGCCTGTTCGGCGAGATCGACTATCCGGTGCTGATGCATTGCAAATCCGGCGCCGACCGGGCCGGGTTTTTCGCGGCGCTCTATCTGCACCTCCACGAAGGCAAGCCGATCCGCGAGGCGATGCGGCAGCTCTCGCTGCGCTATGGCCACGTGAAGGCCGCCAAGACCGGCATGCTGGACAAATTCCTGGAGCAATACGCTGCCGACACGGACGGCGACGATCCGGCGAAATTCCTGCCCTGGGTCGAAGACGTTTATGACCCGATCGCGATGGCCGCTGATTTTACCGAATCCCGGGCCGGCTCGTTCCTGGTGGACCGGATCCTGGCGCGCGAATAGCCGTCATTCGGCCGCGGCCTGGGCGGTGCTGACCAGGTCGAACAGCGGCATGAAATATTCCGGCTCCTGCGCGCCGCTGATGACATAGGCGCCGTCGGCGATGAAGCAGGGCACGCCCTGAATGCCCATGCCCCGGGCGCTGGCATCTTCCGCCACCACCGTATCGTGAAATCCGTCGCCAGCCAGGAAGGCCTCTGCAACCTTTGGATCGAGCCCCGCCCGCTCCGCGGCGGCGGTGAGGATCGCGGTATCGCAGAGATCGCCGCCTTCGAGGAAATAGCTCTGGAACAATTGCTCCACCAGCGCCCCTTGCGAGTCCGCGCCCTCCTGTTCCGCCGCCCAGGCAATCAGCCGGTGGGACTGAATTGTGTTGGGCGTGCGTTTCATCAGGTCAAAGCGGAACTCCAGACCCTCGGTCAGGCCGACCTCACGGATATTGGCGTAGATGCGCTCGGCATCACCGGAGCCGAACTTGGCCCGCAGATACTCCTCGCGCGGCACGCCGCCCGACGGCATCCAGGGGTTGAGCTGGAACGCCCGCCAGTGAATGCGCGCGTCCACGTCCGGCCGCTCGGCAAGCGCGCGCTCCAGGCGCCGCTTGCCGATATAGCACCAGGGGCAGATCGTGTCGGAATAGATGTCGAAACGCATGGCCTATGCTCCCGCGAGATACTCCCGCAAGGGGGGTTGCTTTTGCCAAAGCTTGCGAGGCATAGCCCCTTCAGTCAACCCAGGCCGCCCGTGCAATCGCTGCAAAGGATCGTGAAGACATGTCCCAAGGCGCAAACTCAGACGCAAACGCGGACGCGACAACGCCCGACCCGACCCGGCAATTCCGGCTGGACGGCAAGGTGGCGCTCGTGACCGGCGCCTCGCGCGGGCTCGGCCGCGGTTTTGCCGAGACGCTGGCCGCCGCCGGTGCGACGGTCGCGTTGGCAGCCCGGAACACGGAGGCGCTGGAAGAAGTGCGGGCGGAGATCGAGGCCGCGGGCGGCAGCGCCTTCGCCCTCAAGCTGGACGTGACGGTGAAAGCGGAGGCCGAAGCGGCGGTCAGCGCCTGCGTCGAACGGGCGGGCGGGCTCGATATTCTGGTGAACAATTCCGGCATTGCGGTGACGCGGCGGCTGCTGGACGTGAGCGAGGACGACTGGCGCTCGGTCCTGGACACCAACCTGACCGGCGCGTGGTTCGTCGCGCAGGCGGCGGCGCGCCGGATGGTGGCAGAGTACAAGGAAATCGGCCGCACAGGCGCGATGGTGAACATTTCCTCACTGCTCGGCATCCGCACCAATCCGGGCGTGATCGCCTATAACGCCGCCAAGGCTGGCCTGGACATGCTGACCCGCCAAATGGCGAGCGAACTCGCCCGCAACGGCGTGCGCGTGAACTCGCTGGCGCCCGGCTATATTTTGACAGACCTGAACCGCGCCTATTTCGAGAGCGAGCCTGGCATCGCGTTGACCGCGCGCGTGCCGATGCGGCGGCTGGGGTTGCCGGATGACCTTGCGGGACCGCTGCTGTTCCTCAGCTCAGACGCATCGCGATACGTAACCGGCCAAGTGCTGGTGGTGGATGGCGGCCACGCGGTGGCGGGCATTTAGGGTCGGTCTTCAGGAAGGCGGCCGCGTCTTGATGCCGAGCACCGTCGGCCCAAAGCCTTGAATATCCCAACTGACCGCAACCTCCAGCCCGCCGGCATGGGCCGCAAACAGGTGCGCCAGCACGTTGATGTTGTTGTTTCCATCGGAGCGGATCTCGAACTTTTCCTGCTTGAAGCAGGACTTCGGCAAGCTGAAATACGTCCAGGTCTGATCCGTCTCCATCGACGTGATCTTGCAGAATGGCGTCGTCCGCTCCTGCGCGGAGACGGTCGAAGCGATGGCCATCGTTACGGTCATGATCAGGCTCAATATCGCATATCTCATTCAAAACACCTTTCATTTGAGGGACCCGCCGCCGGTGCCAACACACGGCCGCTTGTCAGCCTGTCAGACGGGCGGGTACCCTTCCGGCCTTGGAATTGGCAACAAGGAGACGCGCCATGGCGTGGGCGATCAAGGGCCAATACATGGAAAGCTGCAACTGCGACTATCTCTGCCCCTGCATTTACACCAATCCGCAAGGGCCGGCGACACGCGATCACTGCACCGCGCTGCTGGTCTTCCGCATCGACGAGGGCCAGAAGGACGGGGTCGACTTGGCGGGCGCCAAGTTCGCGCTGATCTTCAAGACCGGGCGCGTGATGGCGGAGGGCGATTGGGTCTATGGGGCGGTGATCGACGCCCGGGACGGCGCTCAGGCGGACGCGCTGGAGGCAATTGCGGGCGGCAAGGCGGGCGGCGTTCCGGGTTTCATCTGCGACGGCGTGGTGAACGATCATCGGGGCGTGATGCGCGCGCCCATCAATGTCGTGGAGGAGGGGTTCTCGCGCACCGTCGATATTCCGGGCGTGCTGGCCTTTTCCATCGACGGTGTCGGACCGCGGGCGCGGCCCGGCGAGGTCATGCAGATCGACAACACCTCGCACCCGGCCAACAAGCGCCTGGCGTTGGCGCAGGCCAGGGAGATGCGCGTCTCGGCCTTCGGGATCGACGAAACGATCCTTGGCCAGGGCAACAACGGTCACTTCGCCCCGTTTGACTGGCAGGGATAGCGAAGAAGGACCGGGAAGCAGGTCTGCATCCCTGCCGTCGCTACAACGGTCGGGATGATGGCCCCGATCATGGCCGCAAAGGTTCCTTGCAGGCGCTTTGTCTGGCGTTCCCGTACGGCGGCGGCTAGCTTCGGCGCGCACTTGTAACCTATTGGAGCTTCCCGCCATGCCCGGCCCGCTTGACGGCTTCCGCATTCTCGACCTGTCCGCCGTGATCAGCGGCCCCTACGCTACCATGATCCTGGCCGACCAAGGCGCGGACGTCATCAAGATCGAACCGCCCGGCTCGGGCGACTTCACCCGGTCCGCCGGCAACCAGTCAGGCGGGCTTTCCGCCAGCTTTCTCAACAACAATCGCAACAAACGTTCGGTCGTGCTCAACCTGAAGCAACCGGAGGCGATCGAAGCGGTGAAGCGCATCGCCGCCACCTCTGACGCGCTGGTTCAGAATTTTCGGCCCGGCGTCATGGAGCGGCTGGGGCTGGGTTACGCGGACATCAAGTCGGTCCGGCCGGACATCGTCTATGTCTCGATCAGCGGCTTTGGCGAAAAGGGGCCGTGGAGCCACAAGCCGGTCTACGATCCGATCGTCCAGGCTTTGTCCGGGCTATGCTCGGTGCAGGGCGGCGCAGATGACCGCCGCCCTCATCTGATCCGCACGATTATTCCTGACAAGGTGACGGCGCTGACGGCCGCCCAGGCAATAACCGCGGGTCTGCTCGCGCGCTCCAAGACCGGCGAGGGGCAACACATCCGCCTCTCCATGTTGGATTCTGTTATCGCCTTCCTTTGGTCCAGCGACATGGGCTCCCAAACCTATGTGGACAAGGAGGTCAGCATTCAGCGGGCGGCCAGCTTCCTCGATCTGATCTATGAGACCACCGACGGCTATATGGCAGTCTCCACCATGACCAACGGTCAATGGCAGGCTTTTTGCCGCGCTGCCGGCCATCCGGAATGGATCGACGACCCGCGTTTCGCGACCACGGCCTTGCGCGACATGAACATCGACGCGCGCCTGGAGCTGATCCAGACGGCCATCGTCACGAAAAGCACCGAGGAATGGATGGCGATCCTGGACGAGGCGGGCGTGCCGTGCGCCCCAGTGCTGCACCGCAAGGACATGATCCACAACGAGCAGGTGCTGGCTAACGAAATCATCACAGAGCACGAGCACCCGGCCGCGGGCCGACTGCGCCAGACGCGCAACGCCGCGCGGTTTGAAGGCACCACGCCTGAATACCGCCACGGCGCGCCGCTGCTGGGCGAGCACACGGCGGACGTGCTGCGCGAAGTCGGGTACGAGCAGGCCGAGATTGAGGGGCTGGTTGGGAAGCGGGGGGGATCCGTTTGACATGGTCCGATCTTTGCGCGTGACATTCATCTACGATACGAACCGCTCTTCTAGCTCGACGATGTTTCCTTCCGGATCGCGGAGATAGACGAACTTTAGAATACCCCAAGGTCGCTCGTAGTCGACAATCTCACCGAGTTCGCCGCCCCCCAGCCGCGAGAAACATCTTTTGGTGAGTCTCGATATCCTCGACCTCAAAAGCAAGATGGTTGAGGCCGAGTTCCTCGCTGACCGGTTCTGGTACGCCGGGCGCATTGATCCAATGGAACAACTCCAGCACTGGTCCGTTCGGGCCATGGCCAGGCAAAAGTAGCCGTTCGGAGTGGATCTCAGTATCCGGAACCCCACTGCCTTTGGAGACGGTTTCACCACTAATCATCCGGTCAGGCCGTTCCCGCTCGCAGCCGAATACCTCGATATAGAAGTCAGCAAGCGAGCGAACATCCCGCGCAGTCAGGTTTACGTGGTTAAAGCGGGTCATTTCTTGCCTTTCACTGGCTGAGCAAATTTGATATTTAAAAAAGTTTTAACCAATTAGAATTTTGCCCAAGCCAATATAGAGACTCAAGACTGTTGCGGTGATGGAGCGGAGCTAACTTTCGGTCTCGTCCTCTCCCGGGGGCAGGCTTGCGAACACATCCTCGACCTGAATTTCGATGCCTGGAGGGTCGAGTGTGAGCGGCCCGCTCGCCAGGATGCGGGTCAAAAAAGTATCTACATCATTTTGCCGGGTGTAATGGAAAATCCGGCGACCGTCCGGGTCGATCACGAGATAATGCTGTACCGATGGCAGGCTGAAATAATCCTTCAATTTCCTGCCATAGTCCGCGCTTCCTGTGGAAGGTGAGAGAACTTCGACGACAAGCAACGGGTCGCTGACTTCGATGGTATCGCCATCGAGACCCTCCCCGCAGCGCACCAAAGCATCCGGTTCGTAGACCACGTCATCGCTGATCCGGACACCGAGGCCGTCAATATGCGTGCGGCATGGAACGCCCGCCGCCCGGATTGCATCTCGAAGCACCAACCATGCGTCTGCTTTGGTATCGACGTGCCGCACCCGCTCCGGTGACATCGAAACAACGTGGCCGTCGTGAAGCTCGTACTTGCCTTCCTGTTCCTCCGCCCACGCCAGAAACTCGTCGGCCGTCATTTTGTGGGTTGGAATCGTTTTCGGGTCGGCCATCGCGCTTTTCCTCTGTGGCAGGAAATATAGCGCACCCGGCTTTCGGTTGCACCCTCCCCTCAGTTATTCGACGAAAGTCTTGGCAAGCCTGCGACCGCTCCGCTACGCTTTCGATTCAATGGAACAAGCACTAGGAAAACGCCATGAACGATGTCGCCATTAACGAAGAAAACCTCTGGCGTTTGGAAACGCCGGGCGTCGAAGGCTGGGGCCGCACCGCGCGGGTGGACGATCCGAAAAAATACTTCATGGTCTCCACCGACTGCCACGCGAACGAGCCGCCGGACCTCTGGGTCAAGCGCATCGACAAGAAGTATCTGGACCGCGTGCCGCGCATCGAAACCGACGAGAACGGCGTGCAGTGGCGCTATTGCGAGGGTTACCGCCCGGACCGCGTGCGCGTTATGAGCTTCGAGGGCGAGGACTGGATCCGCTCGAAGGCCGGCGCCGATCCCGCCGACCGCATGAAGGATAACACGGCCGACGGCATCGACGTCGAAATCATCTTTCCGAACAAGGGCCTCGCCATGTGGGCGACGCCTGACCCGATCTTCTCCAGCGCGCAATGCGCCGTCTGGAACGACTGGGCGCACGAGCAGTTTACCGGCCACGGCCAGGCCATGGTGCCGGTCGCCGCCATCGCAACGGGCGACCTGGACTGCGCCATGAGTGAGATCGAGCGGGTCGCCAAGATGGGCTACACTATCCTGTCGCTGCCCTGCAAACCGGTCTGGGGCGCGCATGACGTGGACCATGTCAACTACAACCTGCCGCATTTCGATCCCATGTGGGCCTTGATTCAAGAGGCCGACCTGACCATGACATTCCACGTCTCGACCGGCCGCGACCCCCGGGCGGCCAGGGGCAATGGCGGCGCGGTCGTCAACTATGTGACCCACTCGCTCGCCCCCACGATCGAGCCGGTGGCGAACCTCTGCGCGTCCGGCGTGCTGGCGCGGTTCCCGAACCTGCGCTTCGCCACGGTCGAGGCGGGTATCGGCTGGGTGCCGTGGCTGCTGGATGCGATGGACGAGGCCTACCGCAAACATCACATGTGGGTGCGCCCGAAGCTGGACCTGCTGCCGTCCGAATATTTCCGCCGGAACGGCTTTGCGACGTTTCAGGAAGACCCGTCTGGCCTGACCCTGGCGGAGGAATGGCGGCTGATGGACAATTTCTGCTGGGCCAATGACTACCCACACCACGAAGGCACCTGGCCCCATTCCTCCGCTGCAATCGAGCGGACCATGGGGATGTTGAACGACGTGCAGCGGGCGAAAATCCTGGGTCTGAACGCCGCCAAATGCTTTAAGCTCGACGTGCCGGCACACCAGCGGCTGGAGAGTTTCTAGGCCGCAACAGCCATCTTTCCCGGAGGCGCGTGAGCGCTGTCCGGGACCTTCTTCCGCCTGGAATTCTTCCCTTAAGAAGACCCCGGACAGCGCTGGTGCGCTTCCGGGGACGTTTAAATGATGAGCGCCGCCATGACCGACATCCGCCCCTTCCGCATTGACGTTGCAGCCGCCGACCTCGACAGTCTCTGCGAGCGCCTCCGCGCGACCCGTTGGCCGGAAAAGGAAGCGGTAGCGGATTGGAGCCAGGGCGTGCCTCTTTCCTATGCGCAGGAACTGTGCGCCTACTGGGCTGACCGGTTTGACTGGCGCTCGTGGGAGGCCAAGCTCAACGCCTGGCCGCAATTCCTGACGGAAATCGACGGCGTCGATATCCATTTTCTGCACGTGAAGTCGCCGCACGCAAACGCCCTGCCGCTGGTGATCACCCATGGCTGGCCCGGCAGCGTGCTGGAGTTTCACAAGGTCATCGACCCGCTGGTGAACCCCACCGCCCATGGCGGTAAGGCTGAAGACGCCTTTGACGTCGTCGCCCCTTCCCTGCCGGGCTATGGCTGGTCGGGCAAGCCCACCGGCCCCGGCTGGGGCGTGGAGAAGATCGCCGATGCCTGGGCCGAGTTGATGGCGAGGCTCGGCTACGACCGCTATGTGGCGCAGGGCGGCGACTGGGGCTCGGCCGTCACCGGCTGCATCGGCGCACAGGACCCGGAGCACTGCGCCGGCATCCACCTCAACATGCTGATGGTGCGGCCCTCCACGCCGCCGGAGGAAATGACCGAGGCGGAACAGACCGCCGCCAAGAAGCTCAAATATTACAATGACTGGGACAGCGGCTATTCCAAGCAGCAGTCCACCCGGCCCCAGACCCTCGGCTATGGCCTCGCCGACTCGCCGGCCGGCCAATGCGCTTGGATCGTCGAAAAGTTCTGGGCCTGGACCGATTGCGACGGCCACCCGGAAAACGCGCTGACGCGTGACGAATTGCTGGCCAATGTGTCGATCTACTGGTTGACCAACAGCGCCGCCTCATCGGCGCGTCTGTATTGGCAAAGCTTCCGCCGCGCGAAACAGGACCCCGTGACCGTGCCGATGGGCTATACCATCTTCCCGCACGATATTTCCTATTCCTCGCGCCGCTGGGCGGAGCAGCGCTTCCAAAACATTGTGTATTGGAATGAGCGGGAGAAAGGCGGCCACTTCGCCGCCTTTGAGGTGCCCGAGGCCTTCGTCGAGGAAGTGCGGACATGCTTTCGGCACGTGCGCTGAGAGAAACGGCGGGCCGTCTGTCGGGCCCGCCGCACTCCATCGCCAAGCGTTAGGAGTAAGGGCTGACGCTTTCGCGTTTAACCGTGCCTGCCCCCTTCATCTTACCCAATTCCTGCTGACAGCCGATGGCCATCATGCGGGCATCGTTGGCGATGGTGGTGAGCAAAAAGCCCGCCTCGATCATCTTCAACGCGAACTCGGCAGCTCCGCAATGCAGGCCGGCCGGAATACCGTGTTTCTTCGCGCCCGCCAGAATATCCATGATCTTGTCGTAGACGAACTGGTCGGTCGGATCGAGCACCGGCTTGCGGCCATAGGTGAGCGCCAGATCACTCGGGCCGATATAGATGCCGTCCAGGCCGGGCGTGCTCAAGATCTCGTCCAGATTGTCGACTGCCTTGTCGGTCTCGATCATGGCGATGGCAAGAACGGTATCGTTGGCGTTCGCCTGATAATCGGCGCCCGAATACATCACCGCGCGGATCGGGCCGTTGGAGCGATAGCCGACCGGCGGATATTTGCACGCACCGACAAAGGCTTCGCATTCCTCGCGGCTGTTGATCATCGGCGCGATGATGCCATACGCACCGGCGTCCAGCAGCTTCATGATGGCCGCCGGATCGTTCCACGGCACCCGCGCCATGGGCGGCTTGTCGGTGGTGGAGATCGCCTGGAACATGTGGACCGCGTCGATATAATCCACCAGACCGTGCTGGCAATCGATCGTGATCGCGTCCCAGTCCTGATGCGCCATAATCTCGGCTGAAAAACTGGAGGGAATGGCGCACCAGCCATTGACGATGGCCTTGCCGGCCTTCCAGGCTTCGCGGACGGGATTTGGTCTCATTTGAGCACCTCCTTGTTGATGACGTTATCGGGATTGAGCTTGCCGTTGAAGCAGTCGACCACGTTCTGGGCGGTGTTCGCGCCCATGCGGAACATGCTCTCTTCGGTCACGCCGGCGGAGTGCGGCGAGAAGATTACATTGTCCAGTTGAAACAGCGGCTCGTCGACCGTCGCGGGCTCGACCACGAACGGATCGATGCCGGCCCCGGCGATGACCTTGCGCTTCATGCAGTCGACCAGGTCGGCTTCGTCGATAATGCCGCCGCGGGCGGTGTTGACCAGGAAGGCGGTCGGCTTCATCGCCTCCATCTCCGCCTTGCCGATCAGGCCCGTGGTTTCATCGTTCTTCGGGCAGTTGACCGACACGAAATCCATCTCGCCCAGCACGGCGCGGAAATCCTCGACCGGAGTCGCGCCGGCGGTCGTGATCGTATCTTGGATAACATACGGGTCATGCACGAACACGTTCATGCTCATGGCCTTCAGCATCGGCACCAGGCGGCGGCCGATACGGCCGAAGCCCAGCACCAGCACATTACGGCCGGCCAGATCATAGGCCGGCAACTCGAAGCGGATGCCCCAGTTGCCCTTGCGCAGCTCACGGTCGTAATGAATGGCGCGCTTGGCAAGCGCCAGCATGAAAAACAGCGAATGCTCGGCCACCGTCACCGAGTTCGCCGTGCCGGCGACGGCCAGCGGGACACCGGCCTTTGTCAACGCCGGGACGTTCACCGCATCGTAGCCGACGCCGTGCCGGGCCACGATTTTCAGTCTGTCGGCCTTTTCGATGATTGCCGGCGTGAAGGCCGCGATTCCCAGAATGGCGGCGTCGTAGTTGCCGATATGCTGTAGGATATTGGCCTCGGAGGTCTCGGTAAACTGCTCGACCGAGACTTCGGGATGTTGATCAAACACGGAGGCGATGCCGGGCGTATACGCCATCTGCAACATAACGCGGTATTGGGCCATGCGAGCTTCCTGGGCGGGATTGAGTGCGAATAGTTCCTAAGTATTAGATAGAGCATGGTGACGCGGCTTCGGCAAGGTTGACCTTGCGCTTTGGCTTCCGACATGGGGAACAAACCTTTTGGAAGGATTTTTTTATGGCTAACCCGGCTCCCAGACGTATCGAGCAGGACTCTTTCGGGCCACTAGAGGTACCGGAGGGCGCATTGTATGGCGCGCAGACGGCGCGCTCGCTAATCAATTTCCCGATCGGCACCGAAACCATGCCGCCGCCGCTCGTGCACGCATTGGGCCTGGTGAAGCTTGCGGCGGCAGAGGTGAACCGGGAGCAGGGCCGCTTGCCCGCCGAGTTGGCGGAACCGATTCGGCAGGCGGCGCAGGAAATCGCCGACGGGGAGCATGACGATCAATTCCCGCTTTCCGTCTGGCAGACCGGCTCCGGCACCCAGACCAACATGAACGCCAACGAGGTGATTTCCAACCGCGCCATCCAGATTCTGGGCGGCGAGATCGGCAGCAAGCAGCCGGTCCATCCGAACGATCATGTAAACATGAGCCAGTCATCGAACGATACCTTCCCGACGGCCATGCATGTCGCGGCAGTGCTGCAATTGCGGCAGGTCATGTTGCCGGCGCTTCAGCATTTGTGCCAGACGCTGGAGGCGAAGGCGGCGGCGTTCGAAGACATTGTGAAAATCGGGCGGACCCACACCCAGGACGCGACGCCCATCACGCTCGGCCAGGAATTTTCCGGCTATGCGGCCCAGGTGCAAGGCGGCATCGCTAATGTCCGCCGCACGCTGGAAGGGCTGTATGAGCTGGCGCAGGGCGGCACTGCCGTAGGCACTGGCCTGAACACGCAGGTCGGCTTTGCCGAGGCCTTTGCCGAAGAGATGGCGCGGGTCACCGGCGAGCCTTTCCGGACAGCGCCGAACAAATTTGCGGCGCTGGCGGCGCACGACGCCCTGGTCTTCGCCCACGGCGCCCTGAACGCGCTGGCGGGCGCGTTGTACAAGATCGCCAACGATATCCGCCTGCTGGGTTCCGGCCCGCGCTCGGGCCTCGGCGAATTGCAACTGCCTGAGAACGAGCCCGGCTCCTCGATCATGCCGGGCAAGGTGAACCCGACCCAGTGCGAAGCGCTGACGATGGTGTGCGCACAAGTGATGGGCAACCAGACCGCTATTTCCTTTGCGGGCAGCCAGGGCCAGTTCGAACTGAACGTGCTCAAGCCGGTGATCATCCACGGCTTCCTGCAATCGGTCCGTCTGCTGGCGGATGCAAGCCGAAGCTTTGCCGACCGTTGCGTCGTCGGCATTGAGGCCAACTCGAACCGCATCGCCGAACTGGTCGGCCGCTCGCTCATGCTGGTGACGGCGCTCACGCCGCTGATCGGCTATGACAAGGCCACCGAAATCGCCAAGGCCGCCTACAAGAACGGCACGACCCTCCGGGAAGAAGCCCTGCGGCTCGGCTATGTCTCGGCGGAGGATTTCGACGCGACGGTCAAGCCGCAGGCGATGCTGGGGCCTTCTTGACCGGCGGAGCCTTGGCGGGCGGGACTTTAGCGGTCGAGGCGATCGCCGATGCGACGACACAATAGAGCGCCGAAAGCCATGCCACCGTCTCTACGCTGATGCCACTGTCGAAGGCCAGGCCCAAAACCATCGGGGCAAGACCGGTTGAAAAGACCATGACGGCGGCGCCAAAACTTCGGATCGCGCCGACATGGGCGAGCCCGTATAGTTCCGCCCAGAGCGCGCCCAGCGCGACCGAGGAAATGCCGGTGCCGAACCCCATCCAGCCGAGAAAGATCATCGGCCACCACTCCGCAAACCCATAGGCAAGCGACACGCAGCAGAGCGCGAGAGGCGTCAGATAGAACGGCACCATACGGCGGGCGGTGAACCGGTCCACCAGCAGGCCGCCAACCATCAAACCTGCCACCAGGAAGACAGCATAGGCGGTAAAGGAACCGGCCATCAATTCAATCGTCCATCCTTTCTGCGCCGCGATATAAACTTGGTGAAAGACAAAACCGGTGGAAATGAATGCGGGCGCCAGCAGCACGGGCATTCGCCGCCACAGGCCCGGGTCGCGCATCATGTCGCGGACGCGGTAACCCTCGGTGATGTTCGCGCCATGATCTCTGGCCAGCGCTTTGGCTCTAGCCGCCAGATTCTCGCCCCGCAATAGCCACAAGGTCATCGGCAGCAGCAGCAGGACGAGCGCGCCGGTCACCCACCAAACCTGCCGCCAGCTGAGGAATGCCAGCAGAGCGACCACATAAGGCGGCGACAGGGCAGCACCGAATGCCTGCCCCAACTGCGCGATGCCCAGGGCTCTGCCGCGCTCGGCAACGAAATAGCGTGCCATGGCCGTGACGCCGATATGAGTGGACATGCCTTGGCCCATCAGGCGTAAGCCATAAATTGCCACGATAAGCGCCACCGCATTCCAGGCCAGTCCCATCAACACCGCCACCACAGCCAGCACCAGCAGCGTCAACAGGGTCGTGTGCGGAACGCTCCAGCGATCCACCACCCGGCCAAGCCAGATCAGGGTGGCGGCGCTGGCGATGGTGCCGGCCATATAGACCGAGCCAAAACCGCCATTGGACAGGCCAAATTCCGCCCTGATCTCGCCGCCATAAAGCGAGATGAAATAGGTCTGACCAACGCTGGACAGAAAGCAGAGGGCGAAGCCGAACCCAACCAGCCTGGCATTGGTCCGCAGGAAAGAAAGGGAGAACATGCCCTTCATCTACCCGGCCACGGCAAAGGGCGATAGTCGACGCTCCGCCGCGCTTTGCCTGTTCGATGGACGCAACAGCTGAGTACAGACGAAAGAAGCGGGCCGCCAAGCCCGCTTCCGCTCGTTCAGAGATGGTATCGGTCGGACCGACGCAGGCCGAACGAACAGGCCACGCAGCTAGGCCTTCTTGGTGCGGCGGCGCAGGGCCGCGATGCCGGCAATCGCGCCGCCCAACAGGGCAAAGCTGGGTGGCAGCGGGATCGCGGACGGGCCCGCATCAACCGGATCCGGGGCAACCGCCAGGCCATCCAACGGGCCGAAGCCTGTGCCCACCATGCCGATCAGGTTCGCGTTGACGTTGCCATTCGCATCGGACATCAGGTCGATGTTATAGAGACCGGTGCCGGTCACCGTCGTCAATAAGGCATAGCCGGTATTATTGCCCTCTTGGAAGGACAGGATGTCAAAGCCGCCGGTATTGGTGAAGTCCAGCGGCGCCCCGCCCGAAACTACGGCGCCGACCGTCGACAATGTACCCGCGTTGTTGGCGAGCGTCGCCAGGATATCCCATTCCCCGTCCAGGACGAATTGCTGGGTCGTCGAGGCATTCGGAACGGCATTGGTGTAGGCGTTGGCAAATATCGACGGATCCCGCCCCTGGTTGACGTCGCCGGGACCATAAAACAGGTCGGTGAACCGGCTGATATCTGGCGGCGTGTTGTTGGGGAAGAAAACCAGATTGTCTTCGTCAGAGCTGACGAGGCGGGCAGCATCGATCTGGTTGTTGAAGTCAAACCCAACTTCCGCAACGTTGGTTCCGTCCGTGGTCGATGCGACGGCGCTGACCATACCGTTGCCGGGATTCACCAGATAGACGGTACTGTTGAGGTTGCTGTAGCCGTATAGCTGGGCCGTCGTCGGCCGATAGGCGAGCGAGTTGAGGGTGACGCCGCCGCCGACCGAAGCGCCGCTTACCATGCTTGGGTTGGTCAAGTCGGTCATGGTCACCAGCGTCCGACCATTGTCGCCCAGGCTGTAACCAACCGGCGCCGCCGACGCGGCGGTCGCAAAGCTTAGACCTATCGCGGTGCAGGCAATCGTATTCAAAACCTTCATGGTGTGCTCTCCTTGAATGAATGTTGGAAGGCTTGTGCGTTTAAGCCCGTATTCACGATACGGTTAAAACGAGTACTAACAAGAACAATATTTTTTCATTTCTATGAAACTTTTTCTACGATTTAAACGTATGGCGCAATTTTGAATCTTTGACTTGGCACTGTACAGCGATACTAAGTATTATGTGTAGGTATAATCTTTGATTTTCTTGAAATAATCTATCCATCTGCAAACGAACGCTTCCCTCCCCTAAAATCCCGCCGCATGCCCCAATGCGATCGTGCCGGCGTCAACGCTTGTGGCCGTGGATGGTTGGGCGGCATTCCCACCTAGAGTATCCGTGATCATCAAGGGATGATTTCGCTCCATTTGCGGCCATCGCGGAGAAGAGCGTTGGCGAGGGTGATGAGCTTGCGCATGGTGGCGGTGATGGCGACTTTTGATGGCTTGCCTGCTGCCTTGAGGCGTTGGTAGACCGCTTCCAGTTGCGGATTGTACCGGATTGCGACGAGAGCAGGCATATAGAGCGCCTGGCGGACATTGGCCCGGCCGCCGCGAATGAAGGCGCGGCCGGTCCAACGACCGGACTGGCGGGCGACCGGCGCGAGGCCGGCCAGGCTCGCGGCCTGTTTTCCATCGAGATCGCCGAGTTCCGGCATTTCGATTAACAGTGTGTAGGCCGCCAACGCCCCGATGCCGGGGATGCTGATCAGGATAGCGAAGCGTTGCGCCAAAGCGGGATCGCTGTCGATCAGCGCGGCGATGGCTGCTTCCACCGCTTCGATCTGGCGGCCGATCTGTTGCAGGCGCCGGGCATTCTGGTGGCGCAGCAATGGCAGGGTGAGCCGCTTGGCCCGGTTCTTGGCGGCGGTCCTGTCCCGGACCAGTGCGTCACGGGCGACCAACAACTCTTTGAGATTATGGAGCAGGTCGCTTTGCAGTGGCCGCGCCGGGAGCCGGAGAGCCGCTCCCATCCGGGCCAGCATGGCGGCGTCCGCGCGGTCGGTCTTGGCCAGTTTTCCCGTGGCCTCGACAAAACGGCGCGCCTGACGCGGGTTGACCTTGACCAGGGCGAACCCGGCCTTGGCCAGGGCACGCTCCACGAGCCGGTGATACGGACCCGTCGGCTCGTAAACCACACGCGCCGGCCCGTTGGCGCCGGTTGCCTGGCCGATCCAGGCAATCAGCCGCTTGTGACCGGCGGCATCGTTGGTGAAGCGCCTGCTTTCACCGCTTTCCAGGTCATGGGCATCAAGCGTGTCTTTCGATATGTCGAGCCCGATGGTAGTCTCTGTCATCTTTTCCGCGCCTCTGCTTGTCATTCGGGCCCAAGCGCCCGGGTATCCGTTCAGGCCAATGGAAAAGACGAGGGCGATCATACTCTAGCGCGGAGCGTCAAACCTCCAGCGGATCCACGATCCGACCCTCGCCGCTGGAACGGAGCCGCAACTCCCTTACAGCGGTCCAGTTTCGCCTAATCAGACGCGAAAATCATAAGACAAGCAGATCCCGGTCCGAGTGGATCGGGTGAATCTGCTCTAAATTTAAGAATTAGAGCATCTTGCCCTGACAAATTAATCGCGATAGCGACCTAATTTGATCGGGCGATGCTTTAGTGGTTCGATACCAACAGATGGTACCCATCCGTTGGCTGGATCAAACCACCAAAGTATTGAGAAGTGGTCTGATCGAAACACTTGCGGTAGCAAGCGTTTCGATCAGACCACTAGCCCCAGGAGGCGAGGGTGGTATAACGCTTCGTCAAGGATAACATCCGAATTTTGGAGCTCTCCAGCCGATGGATTTCGCCTATTCCGATAAGGTCAAAACGCTGCAGGAGCAGCTCACCCAGTTCATGGAGCGGGAGATTGCGCCCCGCGACCGGGAATGGCACGAGCTGACCGAAGCCGGCACCTTCCCGCCCGCCTTCTGCAAGGACATCAAGGCGAAGGCAAAGGAGGATGGTCTCTGGAACCTGTTCCTGCCCTCGCTGCCCGAGGACGCGCCCGGCACCCGCTGTACCAACCTGGAATACGCGCCGCTCGCGGAGATCATGGGCCGCATCTACTGGTCACCGGAGATGTTCAACTGCAACGCGCCCGACACCGGCAATATGGAAGTATTTCATATGTTCGGCACGCCGGAGCAGAAGGAACAGTATCTGACGCCGCTGCTGAACGGAGAAATCCGCTCCGCCTTCTGCATGACCGAGCCCGAAGTCGCCTCATCCGACGCCACTAACGTACAGACCCGCATCGAAAAAAACGGCAACGAATACGTCATCAACGGGCGCAAATGGTTCATTACCAATGCCGCACATCCGGACTTGGGCGTGATGATCGTCATGGGCAAGACCGACCCGAACGCGGAGGTGCATCGCCAGCAGTCCCAGATCATCGTGCCGCCGGACACAGCGGGCGTAAAGGTCGTGCGCAACATTCCGGTGATGCATCACATCTCGCCCGAAGGCCATTGCGAGGTGGTGTTCGACAATGTGCGCATACCCGCCTCCAACCTGCTGGCGGAGGAAGGCGACGGCTTCATGATCGCCCAGGCCCGCCTCGGCCCCGGCCGCATCCATCACTGCATGCGCACCATCGGCCAGTGCGAGGTGGCGCTTGCGCTGATGCTGGACCGCGGCCTGAACCGCAACACCTTCGGCAAGCGCACCATCGACCATGACACTGTGCGCGAACAGGTGGCGCTCAGCCGAATCGAGATTGATCAGGCCCGCCTGCTCTGCCTGCAGACCGCGTGGCTGATTGACCAGCAGGGCAATCGCGCGGCACGCAACGCCGTCTCCGCCATCAAGGTGGTGGCCGCGCGCCTGCAAACGACGGTTACCAACCGCGCCATGCAGGTATTCGGCGCCATGGGCCTCACCCCGGACACGCCGATTTCCTATCTTTGGACCTGGGGCCGGGCGCTGCAATTCATTGACGGGCCGGACGAGGTGCATCTGCGCTCCATTGCGCGCAGCGTCGTGCGGGAGCACGAGAAGGCCGGCATGCCGCCCGCCATGCCGCACAGCTACAAACTGAGCGCCGATCTGGGCTAAGTTCCGCACAAAGGCGGCCGGCGCTGCCCGCCGTCGTATGCGGTCCCTATGGCGGCCCCTATTTTCCGATCATCCAGGTGGCCGCCTGGCTCAAATGGGAGTGCACTTCCTTCACACCCGGCACGTCTTCGGCGGCAACACGGGCGGCGCGCGCCTGGTCCCCGGATTCGGCCGCACCCCACAGCTCTACCACGCCGTCTTGAACCGTGACGCCGATATAGGCGAGGATAAGGCTCGGCACCTCCCGAAGGGCCTCCGTCACCGCCTCGCGTAAGGCGCGGTCGTCCTGGTCGATCGCGGGGTGCCTCGGACCCCCGGCCGCCAGACCGCGCATGAGATCCCCACGGCTGACAATGCCGATCAGCTTTCCGTCCCGCACCACCGGCGCGCGCTTCAAGTCGTGCTTCGCCAGCAGCCGCGCGATCTCGCTGATCGGCATGTTTTCGTCGATCGTGCGCACGTTGCGCGTCGCGACATCGTCCGCGGTGTGGCCGCGCACCTTCACGAAATCCTCGGCATCGTGATACTTCCGGCCAAAGAACGAAAGCCACCAGGGCCTCCCTTCCTCCCGGTTTTCAAGCCGGCGCATCAGATCCTCTTCGCTGACAATGCCGCGCAATAGGCCCGACCGGTCCACCACCGGCACGGCGCTGATGCGATTCTTCACCAGCAAATCGGCGACGGCTTCAACGGTGGTCTTTGGTTCGACGGTGACAACATCCTTTGTCATAATATCGCGGGCCTGCATGACAGTACCTCCATCTGGCTTATTGCCTGACATCTAAGCGCGAAACAGGTTGAAGGTCGAAACGATACCTTTCTTTGGCAGTTCAAAGCCGATCCACAAACCCGGAAAAATTGCTCGGATTTATTCTGCTCGTTAATATTAGGCAGTAAGCGGCGTTTCGCTCAAAACAACAAGGGAATTATACGGCGATCGGTGCTTTGTACCCATGGCCGGGTACAGGATCGCCGCCAAGTTCATCCTCCACCGCTGCCCGGGGACGAATGAGCTGGCCCGTCTGCCGCTGTTCAAAGACATGCGCGAGCCAGCCCGCCATGCGCCCGGCGGCGAAAATCCCCATGCCGGCGCCCTCCGGCAGGCGTAATTCCCGCTCAAGCAAGGCCAAACCAAAGTCGATAGTGGGGTGCTCGCCGGTTTCGTCACGGACCTGCCTTGCGACCCGATGCCAGTCCCTGGCATCCGGCAACGCGTCCAACAATTCGTCGGCCCTCGGGTCCCCATCCGGATAGAGCGGATGGCCGAACCCCGGCGCGGCCTTGCCGTCCAGTGCATATTGCGCCCGCCATGCCGGTGACAAGTCACCCTGCATAGAGACCACCCAATCCCGGCAGGCCGAGGTCAGGCCGCCGTGCCGGTTGCCGGACAGGGCCGCCATGCCCGCCATCAGCGCTGCCGGCAAAGACGCGCCGGCCGACGCCGCCACCCGCGCGGTGTAGGCCGAAGCGTTCAATTCATGATCGGCACACAGCACCAAAGCCCGCCGGATCAGATCCGGCGCGGCGAAGCTGTTCGACCAGGACCGGCCGATCAGTTCGTGCGTAGGCAGGCCCGCATCGGCATTTGCAAGCCCCGCCGCGCCGGCCGCACCGGCTGCGCTCATCGCGCCCAGCCGCAGCAATTGCGCCGCGCGCGGGCGGCCGTCGTTCGTCCGGCTCGCGACGGCTTCGGCCGCCAAACAACTCAAGACCCGATCGAACGGCAGCTTCAGCGCCGGCAGCGTGAAACCAGCCGGAATTTTCACGGCCTTGACCCGCACCCCCGCCAGCAGTGCCAGCGTCTCTTCCAGGGTTGCGGTGCGCGAAAGTTCGACCGCATCGTTGCCGCGGTAATAGTATCGCCCGTCCGCAATCCGCGTGATCTTGGAGGTCAGTACCGGCTCGCCCCAGTTGAGCGTCGATTCGGCCACCGCGCGACGCGAGCGTCCCCGTTGCTTCCGCTCTGCCAGCGCCTGCACGTCGCGCCGGTCATAGAGGCTCTTGCGCCGGTCGCTCGGGTGCACCGCAGAGCGCAACCGGCCGCGGCTGACATAGGCGTAGAGGGTGTCGCGCGAAAAGCCCAGCACCCGGCACACTTCCGCCGCGGTCATCACGCAAAAGGCGGGATCATGATCGCTTTTCATGTTGATTATCTTGATCAAGATCGGCCTTTTGTCCAGGGGCGGCTTTTGTTGCCGGACAATAGTCGAACGAAGCGCCAGCGAAGCATAAAGGTTTTTCAACTCGAAACGTTTCAATAAACTGTTATCAATCAATGTATTAATAGGTGGGCACCAGCCCACATAACGAGGCTAGCCAGCGGTCCGCCGCTACTTCATCGGCTGCGATGCTAGCACCGTCAAATGACGCCCATCCTTTTCGCGATGATTGTGCGCATGATCTCGCTTGAGCCGCCGCCGATCGGGCCGACGCGCGCGTCGCGGTAGAGTTGGCTCATGCGGCCATCCATGTAACCGGCACCACCCATGATCTGCACGCCCAGATCGGCGACCTTCATGTTGTATTCCGTCGCGACTGTCTTGGCGATGGAGGTCTCCATCACGGGATCCTCGCCCGCATCCAGCATGTCCGCGACGCTGAACGTGTGCAGGCGCGCGGTCTCCGTCATCATGGCCATGTCGGCGAATTTGTGGCTGATCGCCTGGAATTCGGTAATTTTCTGGCCGAAAGCGACCCGCTCGGTCGCCCAGTCCTTGGCGATCTCGATGATCTTCATCATCTGGCCGGCACTGGCGGCCGCCAGCAGCATGCGCTCCATATTCAGTCCGCGCATCAAGAGCGGCCAGCCACGGTTTTCCTTGCCGATCAGGTGGCTGGCCGGCACGGGCACCTCGTCCAGGAACACCTCGTTCGGCAGCGAGGTACGCCGCCCCATCGGGTTCAGATTGCGGATGGTGACACCCGGCAGGCTGGTGTCCAGCAGGAACAGCGAGAGCCCCTTGTGCCCCGCCGCCGGGTCGGTCTTGGCGGTGATCACCAGATAGTCGGCGACGTGCGCGTTAGTAATGAATACCTTCTGGCCGCTGATCACATACTCGTCGCCGTCGCGTCGCGCCCGGGTCAGGATCGCCGCCGCGTCGGAGCCGCCAGACGGCTCCGAATAGCCCACGGCCATGCGCAGCTTGCCCGCCATCAGCTTTGGCAGCAGGTCGCGCTTCATCCAGTCGCTACCGTGGAATTGCAGGTGCAGACCGCCATAGATGACCGTGGTCATATAGGCGGACGTGATGCCGGCATGATGGTAGCCCAGCGCCTCGATGAATACCGCCAGGTCCTTGTTCGAAGCCGCCGCACCGCCATGCTCCTCCTCGAATGGCAGCGAGAGCCACCCAGCCTCCGCCAGCGCCTGGAACGCTTCCGTCGGATATGCGCTATTGGCCTCCATCTCCAGGATTTTGGCTTCGGGTAGCACGCGGTTCAGCGTGCCCAGCACCGAATCCCGCATCATCACCTGCTCGGAAGTAAATCCGAATGTCTTGTAAGGCACGGATCCCAGCCCTCCTATCCCAAAAACTCCTTGATGATCGCCGCGCGGTTCTCGTCCACGTCCGGCGCGGTGCGGCGGTGGCCGTCGTCTTCATAGCCGGACACCTTAATCGGGTTGCCCGCCACCTTCATCTCGCCAAAGGTCGGGTCGTCCACAGTGACCAGCATCTGGCGCGGCCCTATCTGCGGGTGCGCGATCACATCGGCGACATTATTCACCTTCGAAGCCGGGATCCCCGCATCGTCCAATTGCGGCAGCCATTCCGCGGTGGTCCGCGACATCAGCACGCCTTCGATCTCGGCCGACAGTTCCTCCTGGTGTTCGCAACGGCTGCCGTTCGAGGAGTAACGCTCATCGTTCTTGATATCGGGCCGGTCGATAATGTCGCAAAAGCGTTCGAACATCACATTATTGCCCGCCGCGATGATCATGTGGCTGTCCTTGGTCTTGAACACCTGGAACGGCGTGATCGACGGGTGCCGGCCGCCCAACGGTCCCGGAATTTCGCCGGTCGCGGCATAACGGGCGATGGCGTTTTCCATCAGCGAGACCTGGCAGTCCAGCATAGAGACATCCACCTTGCGCGCCTCGCCGGTGTTTGCGCGGTCATAGATGGCCGAGACGATGCCAATGGTGGTGAACAGACCCGCGCCCAGATCGCCGATGGACAGGCCGACACGGGTCGGCTCTGCATTCGGGCCTGGCTGACCGGTAATGCTCATGATGCCGCCCATGGCCTGGACCACCATGTCATAGGCCGGCCGCTTGGCGTGCGGGCCGGTGTGGCCGAAGCCAGAGCAGGCGGCATAGATCAGGTTCGGGTATTTCGGGTGCAGGTCTTCCCAGCCATAGCCCAGCTTCTCCATCGTGCCGGGACGGAAGTTTTCCGCGACCACATCGGCCTTGGCCAGCAGGCCGTCGAAAATCTTGCGGTCGTCTTCATCCTTCAGGTTCAGCGCAATGCTTTCCTTGCCGCGGTTCACACTGATGAAATAGGCCGACTTGCCCTCCTTGAAGGGGCCATAGTGCCGGGCGTCGTCGCCGGTGCCGGGCGTTTCCACCTTGATCACGCGCGCGCCCAGTTCGGCCAGCAGCATGGTGGAGTACGGCCCCGCCAGCACGCGGGTCAGGTCGATCACGGTGATCCCGGAGAGCGGTCCTTGCGCCATGAAAAATTCCTCGGAAAAGGGGTCAATAGTTCAACTCCGCCGAAAATTAGGCAAGCGAGCGCCAAAGGTCACGGGCTTTGTTCGCCGCGGCGTATGGGGGGCGCAAGCCGCCGCCAACTGTACCATGGGGGCGGTGAACCAGATCATAGGCAGGATCACGTACCCGCACGACAATTGCCGTAGCGTACAGCGCGAGTTTCAAGAGGAGCATCATCATGGCTAGGACGAACAGGGCTAGGACGAACAGGGCTAGGACGAACAGGGCTTGGAACAAAATCACTCCCATCCTTGGGCTGGTCGTGCTCGCAAGCCTTGTGACCGGCCAGGCGATGGCGGCGAGCAAGATCACCCGTGTGCTCCTCGTCTCCGAAACCACCGATTCGGTCGTGCTGGAGGTGCACTATTCCTATGATGGCCGCCAGGGTGATCGAGTATTCGCCTCGGCCCAAATGACCCAAGGCGGCAAGGTGCTGAAACACTATGGCTACCGTCCGGGCAACGTCGAGCGCGGCAACGGCCGCACCCGGGTCACGCTCGGCGTGAACAAAAGCGCGCCGGCCCTGTTCACCAGCAACGGCCTGCGCGTGAAGTTGTACCGGGGCGGCGGAGGCGCCATCGCGACGAGCAATGTACAATTCGCGAAGAGCTGGGCCAAACCGCGGGCCGCGCTGAGCCCGATGCTGAAGCTTGTTGCAACCGTGCGCCCAATAAAACCCGGACGCGTATTGGCGGTACCCGGGCAAAGCGGCGGCGGTTCAGGGGACGGCGGGTCGGACGGCGGCGGGGTTGCGACGCGCAGCATCCACCCCGACGGCACGGTGGAAATCCGCCGGCCGGACGGCACCCGGATCCTGCTGCGGGACGGGAGCAAAACCATCATTTCGCCCGACGGCAGCGAGCAGGTGCAGATGTATTCGAGCGCCCAGCCGCCGACGCCGCCTGGCGCGCCGCCCAACGCCCAGCATGGCGCATGGGTGGAGGGGGAGGCGGCGCGGCTGCTCGATATCATCCGGACATTGGTCGGCCACGACCAGCCTTCCGTCGACGCCTATCTGCAAAGCGAGGGTGGCCAATCCCTCTACGGCAAAGTCAGCGAGCGGACGGATACCATCGGCAAGCTGGTTCTGCCCTAAAGGGAATGGTCTGAGGACAATGGGAGGAAATGGCCATGCCGCGATTGATTTGCCTGATACTGGCCGGCCTGCTCTGGCCCTCACTACTCTGGCCCGCCCTACTCTGGCCCGAATTGGCGCTGGGCCAGGTTCAGGTCGACGGCGGCGCCGCTCCGCCTGCCATAGCGGCGGAAGACGAAGGGGATGCCGCGGCCCTCGCGGCGCGGCTCAAGGCGCTGGCGGCCGAGAAGAACGCGACGCGGCCGGAAGGGGAGAGAACCGCCTCCATGCCCGCCGGGCCGGCCGGCGGCATTCCCTTCACGGACGAGACGGAGGCTGCCTATCAACACGCTTGGCGGGCCTATTACGCCTACCGCGCCGACGGCTATACCCACCGCCAGCGGGTCTTTGTGTGGCAGGACCTGTCGACCAAGATCATCTTTGCGGTGGTGATTTTTCTGGTGCTGGCCGGCGTCTACTTCGCCGCGGTGCAGTTCCATGTCGGCATGCGGGAAGGCCGGTTGACCGGCGAGCCGGGAGAGGTGGAGATGTCCTTCAAGGGCATCAAGGTCCGCTCGCCCGTGCTGGGCGTAATCGTGCTGACCATCAGCCTCGCCTTCTTCTATCTCTATCTGATCTACGTCTATCCGATTCAGAATGTCTTCTGAGACTACGGCGGACTCTCCTCAAATTGGGTCACAGTTCCATCCCTCATCCCTGGCTTGCCCAGGGATCCATGCCGGAGAGCGATATTCAAAGCACCCGTGTTGCATGAAGCTCTCAGGCATGGGCTCCCGCTTTCGCGGGAGAGGAGGCAAGAGAGATTCAGCCCGTGCGGAAACGCTCTACCTTTCGCCAGCTCGCCGGAAGGCGCAGTAGTGCACGCCGATCCCTTCGAACTCCGGGTTGCCCGGCAGATAGGGCATCGGCTCCGTGATCTCCACGATTTGCCAGTGGCCCGCCGCCTCCAGCGCAGCAAACGCCTTGGCGTCGTCGCGTTCGGCGAAAATATCGCTGCGCTGGGTCAGCAGGATCGCACCGCCCGGTTTGGTCAGGCGGCAGAACTCGCGGCAGACCGCCTCCGTATCGGGCAGGTAGCTCAAGACACCGACGCAGAACAGCGCGTCATAGGCGTTTTCGCCAATCGCCGTCGGCAACCGCGTGAAGTCGACCGCCGTCAATCTGCGGTAGATGCCACCCTTCTCCGCCTCGGCCAGGGACGCTTCCGACAGATCCACGCCGTCGACGATAGAAAAGCACGCCGCCTGCAACGCCCGGCCGGTGAGACCGGTGCCGCAGCCAACATCCAGCACCGTCAGGTCGGAAACCGCGCCGCCCGCCAGCACGCGCAGCCGCGCCGCCGCGACCGCCGGCGCTTCATAACCCCAAGCGGCTAGGTTTCGGTCATAGTCGCCCGCCCATCGGTCATAGAGTTGGCGGATATCTGCCGGGTCGCCGCCCGCCTGGTTCAACAAATTGTCCGTGGGTTGCATCGTGTGCTTCCGGAATTCATCTGCTACACGCCGGCACCATAACCGGCCAAGCCCGCTTACCGCCAGACCGCATGCCCACATCTTGGAACCATGCCAGCGCCATAGTCGCGCATTTCGTGCCGATGCGTCTTTACCTTGGCGTCCTGCGTGGGCATTGTGCGGCCAACGAATTGCGACCGGTGCTGCCACTCCGATGGAGCACAGACGCGCCCGCATGCCGAAACATCTGACGGAAGACGACCCCATGATCGACCTGATGAACATCGCCCGAACCGAAGCCGACGGCGGCGACCTGTTCGGCTGCTCTCGAAGCCTCCATCAGCCGACCGACGTGCGCCCGACCGGCTATCCCGACGCCGTGATCTGGCAGGGCGGCAACTTCACCGGCGATGTGAAGCCAGTCGCCCACTCGCTGACCGATGCCTACGCCATGCTCGGCACGATCGCGGCCGCCGATATTCTCGGCCTGCCCTTCTAATGGCGTGCCGATGTGGGCCCAGTACCGCCACGACCCCAAGCTGGAGCCGCTCGCCTGGTTCGGCAACATGCCCTGCACCTCGATCAAGTGGTCGACCGCGGGCGACGCCTACGTCAACGACGGCAAGGGCGGCAAGGTCGTCGTGAAGGGCAAGTCGGGCAACGCGCCGCTGCGCACCCAGGCCGGCGTCTTCTGCAACGTCCGCCCCTACGGCCCGATCACCGTCGTGCGCTGCATGCCCTGCCTGCCCTACTCCCAGGATCGCGCGGAATTCGACGTCGATCCGAAGACCGGCATCGTCCATTCGGAGATGAACACCCCCGGCATCCAGATGGCCTACGCCAACCGCCTGTTCCTGAAGATGGTGCACGAGACCGGCAAGCTCGGACGCGTCGCGATGAAGCCGACCCAGGCGATGGAAGACGGCATCAACGCCGGCCTGCACTCCTGGCTGCTGCAGGGCACGAAGTTCGAGGTCGGCCGCAAGTACGCGGTCGATCCCTATGTCGAGCACAAGGAACGCATCGACCGCATCATCGCCCTTCTGCCGGACGACTTCAAAGACGGCATGGAGAACTGGGGCGGCCGGATCGAGCAGCACATCGCCGACACCAACTACGGCATGCTGCTCTGGGACCTGATCGAGCAGCGCGACGCCATCGTGCTCGCGACCGATCTCGACGGCGATCGGCTGACCGACCTGATGGCCGACATCTCCGATCCGCTGCGCGCCTTCGGCGACCGGGTGCTGAAGCATGTCGGCAGCGACGAGAGCATGCGCAACCTTTGGGGCGAGATGGGCTACACCACCGGCAACGGCCGCGACATGACCTGCGTCATGCACCGCATGAGCGGCCCGCCGATCCACGAGCAGACCCTCGGCTCGGCCGACGCCATGCTGCTGCGCCTGCTCGACGGCGACGAGTAGCATGGGCGGCACCAAGCAGCCCTATGACCCGCGCATCCACTTCGTGCTGATCCGCGACGCCTATCTCGACGCCAATCCGGGCAACGAGAAGGTGCGCCGCCTTCCTCGACGACGCGCTGGCCAAGTTCGACGAGGTCTATGGCGGTTCGAGCGCCCGGGCTTCCTGGAAGGCTACAAGGCGCTGAAAGAAGCAATCACTCCCTGGGGCGCTTAGGCAACCCGGTTGTTCGATTAGTTTGGGGGCGGCTTCTTCCGGAGGCCGCCCTTTCTGTTACAGGTTTAACGCAATGCCTCATCACAAGCTCATCGCCGCCGAAGTCGTCGCCGCGCTCGGCATGGAACCGCATCCCGAAGGCGGTTATTTCAAGGAAACCTTCCGCACGGAAACGTCCGATGGCAACCGCGGGCTGATGACGTCGATCTACTATATGCCGCCGGAAGACCATCCCTCGCGCTGGCGCGTAATCGACGCGGACGAGGTCTGGAACTTTCACGCCGGCGCGCCGCTGACGCTGTATGTTTCGAGAGATGGTCAGACAATCGAGACCTGCCGTCTCGGCAACGATTTTGCCGCAGGCGAGATTCCCCAGGCCGTCGTGCCGAAAGGTGCCTGGGCGAGAGTGGAGAGCCATGGTGGCTGGACGCTGATGGGAGCCGCCGTCGCGCCCGCCTTCCTGTTCGAGGGTTTCCGCTTGGCTCCCGATGGCTGGATGCCCGGAGATGGAATTCCAGGGGACACCAGCACCTAGTAGTCCGACCTAAATATTTGCCACCGCGAGCGTATCGTGAATCACCCCGCTACCCCATTATTTGGGATGGAGCGTGAGCGAATTTACCTGATCCCATCGGCTCGTGATCTGCCCTACCGCTTGGTAATGGTTGTAAAATTCCTCCATGGGGTTAAATTGTTAACCATAGATGGAACCCTCCAGCCCGTAGTATGTTTATGCAGTTGAACCCTATCCGGCGCTCATTTCAGACGCTGGAAACTGGGCATCTCATCCCGAAGTCGCACCTAGGAGCGCAAATAATGAGGTCACTTTTAACCGCTGCGTCTTTGAGCGCAGTATTGGCGGCATCCGCTGCCGGCGGCGTTGTTGGGTTCGCCAGCGTAGCGCAAGCGCAGTCCGGGTCCTATCAGATTGAATTCGCTACTGGTTCTGCCGAACTAGACAGCGCGGCACGGCAGGTCGTCAGCCAGGCTGCCGGGGCATTCAGGTCTGGTGACGGTGCGACTATCCAGTTGGTTGGTCACGCTGATACGACAGGCAGCGAAAGCCTCAATCAACGCCTTTCAGAGGAGCGCGCGCAGGCCGTGAGGACTGCTCTTCAGAACGAGGGCGTCTCTCCTGCTTCCATCCAAATTGATGCAGTTGGAGAGAACTCGCTGATCGTACAGACCGCCGATGGCGTGTCTCAGCAGGCCAATCGCGTTGTTACGATCAACGTTCGCGCGCCAGTTCAGGCGGCGGCTCCTCCGTCCGCACCCGTTGCTATGGCCGCAGACGAGCCTGAGAAGGACAACTTCCTGAACTTCTCCTTCGAGCTCGGACCGTATTACGGCTACGATTTCGACCGGGATAACAACCTACTTGGCGGCAATCTGTCCGCCGACTACCGGATTAACGAATATATCTCGTTCGAATTGGAGCAGGCGGTATTCTGGATTATCGATGATAACGGTTTGGGTGCCCGGTCCCTTGCCGGCTTAAATCTCAGCACTGGTCCGCTGGTCGATATGGGCGAATACGGCAAGGTGATCCCCTATGTCGGTGCCAATGCGGGCTTCATCTATGGCGACAAGATGGATGATGACTTCATCTATGGCCCCGAAATCGGCATTGATTTAGGCTTTGTAACGGCCAAAGTCTCGTACGATATTCGGGATACAGGTTTCAACGATGGCGTGATTTCTGCAACGATCGGCGGTCTGCTCCGGTTCTAGTTCGGGCAGGGCGGTAGACCGAGCGGTCCGATTGCAGCAGACGGCCGGCGGCCGTCTGCTGGCTCGAAGGAACGCAAGGGCCGCCGAGATGGCACGCCTGGAGGTCAATTTGAGAACGAATTCATCTGACCAACCATAACTCTGTCTGCCTTCACTAGCGGCTTGGATTTTCCAGGCCGTTTTTCTATGTCTGTTCGTTGCATGTGGCGCGTCAACCGGTCTTCCCGGTTTGAATCGGGACGGATGACGAGTATTTTATCTTTGCTCCGTTCTCCGGGCGACGCCCGGTCGAGCGACGAGCGCACCTGATCAAGGCGTCAACCCACATGAGCGCCTTCCTTGAACCGCGACCGGCCTCATGCCAGGAGACGTCATTCAGGATGAGGGCTAATGGAAAGGCACGCACCCGCACTACCAGCTTTCATCCTGAGCCTTCCAAAGGTCTACGGCTGGGAAAGCGTTAGGTGGCGCGGTTTTTCGCGACAAGACTGGCGCAGTCGCTGGCGGTGCTGGCGCTAATGTCCCTGGCCATCTACGCCCTGATCGGGCTGATGCCGGGCGACCCGATCGACATCGCCATCTCTGCCGACCCGAACCTGCGCCCGGCCGATATCGTGCGCCTGCGCGCGCTCTATGGTTTGGATGAGCGCTGGTTTGACCGCTATCTGGCCTGGGCCGGACAGGCGGTACACGGCCAATTCGGCTATTCCCGGCTGTTCGCCGCACCCGTGCTGGATGCCCTGGTGGAACCGCTCGGCCGTTCGATGGTGCTGATGGGGCTTAGCCTTTTGGTGGGGCTCGCCATCGGCCTGCCGGCCGGCATGGCAGCGGGTGCAAGACCGCATTCGCGCCTGGACTACACGGTGAACCTCGTCTGCTTCGCCGGCGTCGCCATGCCGGCCTTTTGGCTCGCATTGCTGGCGATCATGCTGTTCGCCGTCACGCTGCAATGGTTCCCCGCCAACGCGGTGTCGGTCGAGCCGGGTTTCTGGCCACAAGCCTATCACCTGGTGCTTCCGGTCCTCACCCTCGGCATATTGCAGGCCGGCAGTGTGACGCGCTTCATGCGCTCGGCGATCCGGGACGCGCTCGCCGCCGACCATATCCGCACCGCCCGCGCCAAAGGCAGATCGGAAATTGGCGTGCTGTGCGGGCACGCGCTGCGCAATGCGATGATCCCCGTCGTCTCGATCCTGGCGCTGGATGTGGGGGCGCTGTTCAGCGGCTCGCTCATCATCGAAATGATGTTCGGCTATCCCGGCATGGGCAAGCTGCTGCTCGATGCGGTCATGGGCAACGACTACAACCTGGCGCTGGTGGCGCTGCTGTTCGCGACCGGCCTGACGCTCGCGGCAAACCTGGCGGCGGACATCGCCTACGCCGCCATCGACCCCCGCGTAACGTTCGGCGGAGCGGCGGCCGCGTGAGCCCTCTCGCCCGCGCATGGTCCCGCTTCCGCATGCATCGGTTCGGCCTGGCCGGGTTGGTTCTCCTGCTGCTTCTCATCGCGCTTTGTGCCGCCGCGCCGATGATCGCCGAGGCCCTGGGCGTGGATTCGCGCGCGGTCGACCTGTTCGGCCAGTTCGGCCCACCGTCCTCCGAACATCCCCTCGGCCAGGACTCCCTCGGCCGCGATGTGCTGCTGCGGCTGCTGGAGGGCGGGCGCGTATCGCTCAGCGTGGCCCTGGCCTCGGCCCTGGTCGCGGCCGTCATTGGCACGGGCATTGGGCTTGCGGCTGGCTACACCGGCGGTTGGCTGGATGCGCTGCTGATGCGCCTAGTGGACAGCGTCATCGCCCTGCCGCTGCTGCCGCTCCTGATAGTCTTGGCGGCCATCGACCCGGCCAAGCTCGGCATCGAAGGCGCCGCGGAGGAGAGCACCTTCGGCCTAGTCCGCATCGTCATCATCGTGGCGCTGGTCGGTTGGACCACGCCCGCCCGCCTGGTGCGCGGCGCAACGCTCGCCGCACGGGCGCAAGGCTATGTGTTGGCCGCCCGCGCGCTCGGCGTGTCGCCGGTGGCGATCGCGTTGCGCCACATTCTGCCCAATGTCAGCGGCCCATTGATCGTCGCCACCACGCTCGCCATGGGTCAAGTGATCCTGTTCGAAAGCGCGCTGTCGTTCCTCGGTCTCGGCATCCAGCCGCCGACAGCCAGTTGGGGCAATATGCTGACCGGCGCGCAGGAACTGATCTGGCAGGCGCCGATGCTGACGGTCTATCCGGGGCTCGCGATCTTTCTGACCGTCGTCAGCGTCAATTTTGTCGGCGATGCGCTGCAAGACGCCCTCTCCACCCGCGGCACCGAACGGGACAAGACATAAAATCATGCTCGATATCGTCCAGGTTTCCGACATGCACCTGTCGCCGACCCATGCCTGGTTTCAGGACAATTGGGATGTGTTCGTTGAGGTCATGCAGGCGGACCCGCCGGACTTCGTCTTCGTCACGGGCGATGTTTGCGTCAATGGGCCGGGCCGCGCCCATGAGTTGGCCTATGCCCGCCAGCAACTGGACCGGCTGCCGGTGCCGTGGCGCGCGATACCCGGCAATCACGATGCTGGTGACACGCCGCCCGACGAGCGCAACCAGCACCCGCTGACCGAGGCGCTGCGCGCCGCCTTCCGTGAGGCCATCGACGAGGACTCCTGGGTGCAGGACCTAGCCGACTGGCGCTTCATCGGCCTGAACGCGCAAATCATCGACAGCGGCCTGCCGGGCGAGGCCGCGCAGTGGGCCTTTCTGGAGCGGGCGCTGGCCGAGGCCGGGGACCGGCGGCTCGCCATCTGGGTGCACAAGCCGCTGTTCGTGCGCGATCCAGCCAGCCCCGACAGGCGGCTGACCGCCCTCTTCCCCGAAGGGCGCGCGCGCCTGCTGGCGCTGTGCACACGCCACCAGGTCCGGCTGGTCGGGTCCGGTCATCTGCACCGGTACAGGCGCGCCGCCATCGGCGGCACCAAGCTGATTTGGGCACCCGCCACCTCGTTTCTGATGGACGGCCGCAGAAAGCTGCCCGGCGTTCCACGCCTCGGCTATCTGCGCTATCGTTTCCGGCGCACCAGCTTCACGGCCAAGCTGGTCGAACCGCCCTTGTTCCTGAACCTGAGCGTGCGCAACTGGAACGCGCACAAGGGCTCCACCATCCATCTGCCGCCGCGCCTGCCTCGCCCCGCGACCGGCGAGCCGTTGCCCCGATCCGCGCTGATGGCAGAGGCGGATCTGGTCCGCGCGGCCGGCACAAAGCCGGTCAGGTAATCGCTTTTGTTAACGGCGGTATCCGTCGCTGCGTTGATAGATCGTGTCGCGCTTGTCGTAGTCGTAATAGGTCGGTTCGTCGATCGTATCCTCACGGGTCGGATCTTCGACTTGGACGCGATAATCGCGAAAGGCATCGCAGGCAGATAGCGTCAACAGCAACGCTGACGCGACGCAAAGTTTGAACATTGACGCTATCCTCTGGAGGGAATGCTCAGCGTTTGGGGGTAAAGAAGGGTGCGTTCACCATTAGCGTGTTGTTCTGGGCGATCAGGTATCCCGCCTCGCCGGTTTTCGCGAGGAATGCCTGCCAGTCCGGGTCCGTTTGCATTGCCGCGCGCCGCTTTTCCCGATCGGCGGCATTCTCGTAGGCCCAAATGTGCAAGTACGTGTTCACGTCACCGGTTTCGGTGAGACCATAAAACACCGGCTCGCCCAGATGCTTCGTCTGGACCGCCAAGCCGTGCTCTTCATACAGAGCCATCTGCTTGCGGATCGTGCCGGGGCGGCAGGTATAGGTGCGGACGTCGAACAGCATGGGTTTCTCCACTGAAAATCGGATTGCCCGCAATCCTATCGCGCCTTGTCTCCCTTGTCTCCCGAAGTTGCACCATCCGGAGTCGCGTTTCCCGAATTCGGCGACCGCTCGGCAATCCCTTGGACCTCCATGCGAAGTTCTTCGATTGCTTGGGTCAGCGACCGCATGTCATCGCGCGACCGGTCAAATTCCGCGAACCGCCGGTCTATGCGGCGCTCAAGATCGTCCAGGCGCTGGCTGATCGCGTCCTCCGGCGCTGCCGTTTGGCCTTGCCGGTCTGCGGCCGGGGCAGCGGCAACCGCTATCGCGACGGCCAGCAATGCGCAGATGATCGCACCCAGGAGCGCCTTTGCCTGCAGGTCGAACTTGTTGCCGGGCCCGGGGACGATCACCCGGTAATAGTAGCCTTGCAAGCCCACCCACCCGCTGGCGACAAGCAGAACACTGGCCGCGATACCGAAGACCAGAATGACAGCCTTGGCCCACGCCGCAAAGCCCGCCAACAAACCGATGCTGACCGCACCCGCCCCCAACAGAGCCACGAGCAGGCCGCTCGCCACGGTGACGAGCAGCAGGGCAATCGGCTTCTCTGCCTCGTTGGCATGGCGCGGGCCTTTGCCAATTGGCGGTTGATTAGCGGCCACTTGCATGGGTGCTAGCCTTTCTCCTCACGATGGCGTGTCGTCCAGCTCGCCATTGGCAGCGGCCGGCGCCCCTTCGTCATCGTCCTTTGGTCCCCAAATCTGAAAAGCGTTTATCTTAAGATTTTCGGCCAAATCTCCTAAGGCCATCGCCACCGTCGTCGCTGAGACGTAGGCACGGCCTCGCTCCTTTGCAATCTCGGCGGCGCGCATACCGATTAAGCCCAGGTCGTCGAACAGTGTCGCCTCGAACGACATCCCCGCAATTCGGGTTGGAACGCGCCCGTTATAACGGCGGCGAACAGGCTCCAGGATCATCTGGTGAATGTTCAGCCAGAGAAAATACTCTGCATCTTCCCGAAAACCGAAATCCCGGCTCAAGGCGCCTATGCGATTTAATACCTGTCGCCCTCTTCTCGATTGGGCAAAGCCCCTATCGCCATTGACGCTTTCACCTAATAAAGTTCGGTAAATTTCTGTATATTGCCTGTCCATACGAGCAACCCTTGCCGACCATCACGAAGCATACCGTTATGCATTACCGTCTGCCAGCGTTTATGGCTGGTCAGCCCAGTAGCGTCACCACCGCCTCCGCAATTTCCTGTGTGCCGGTATCGCCGCCGAATTCGTGCGGGCGGATGGTGTTGTCGGCAAAGCCCCTGGTCACCGCCTGCTCGATCAGCGCGGCGGCTTCGGCGCAGGCCGGCACGTCATGCTGCGCCGCCAGCCAGTCCAGCATCATGGCCGCCGAAAGGATCATCGCGGTTGGGTTGGCCACGCCCTTCCCGGCGATATCGGGCGCGGAGCCATGCGCCGGCTGGAACAGGCCGTGCCGGTCGCCCAGCTCGGCGCAGGGCGCCAGCCCCATGGAGCCGACAATGCCCGCACCCAGGTCGGAAAGGATGTCGCCGAACATGTTCTCCATTACCAGCACATCGAAATCCCAGGGCTTGCGCACCATGTCGAGCGCCATGGCATCCACATAGGAATAGCGCCGCACGATGTCGGGAAAGGCCGCGGCGCGCTCGTCAAACACCTGGCGGAACCAGGCGAAGGCGGGGAAGACGTTGGACTTGTCTACGCAGGTCAACTCGCCCTCTTTGCCCTTGGCCTTGCGGGATTGCGCCAGCCGGAACGACAGGTCGAACAGCCGTTCGCAGACGCTGCGGGTCAGGGTCAGGGTCTCGCTCGCCTGCTCATGGCTGACCTTGCTGCGGCCGTTCAGGCTGGCGAACAGGCCTTCGGTCGATTCACGCACGATGATCATGTCGATCTCGGCGGCTCTGGGAGAGCCGAGCGGCCCCGGCGCGTTCGGATAGGTCTTGACCGGGCGCACTCCCGCGTAAAGCTCATAGGCGGTGCGCATGCGCAGATGCGGCGCGATCTCCGTCCCGTCCGGGTAGCGCACGGTCGGCAGCCCCATCGCCCCCAGCAGGATCGCATCGGCATCGCCGCCGGCGGCAAAATCGGCCGGGCTGATGTCTTCCTTGTGTTTCTGGTAGTGCGCCGCCCCGGCGGAATAGCTGTTCAGCGACAGCGAAAAGCCTCCGACCTTGACTTGTGCGGCCTTCAGCACGGCCTCTGCTGCCGCCATGATCTCCCGCCCGATGCCGTCGCCCGGATAGACCGCAATCGTGAAGTCATTGTTCGGCATGGGGCTCGGCTCCGGCGAAGTCATCAAAAAGAACCGCCGGAATACCCGAGTGCTGCGCGGAAAGCCAGGCGAACGCCGATGGTCCGGTGGCGTTTCCGGCGCGCGGTTGACGCCGCGTTAACTTCTATGGGCGATACAGGCCACAGGGTAGAGCGCAAGCATTGCCCACAGGGTCAAAAAGCGACGTTCCGGCCGCCCGGTAATGTAAGGTATAGCAATGCCGTTTGATGGGGGCTGCCATCGGTTCGCCCAAGACCTCGAATGTGTTGGCAAGAATGCCAACCAGCCAGGAAAAGCGTGACGATGCGGAAATTTCTGTCGATACTGCCGGTGGTCTTGTTTTCGGTCGCAGTGTTCGCTGCGATTTGGTTGTACGGCGCCATGTCGGCACGCCTCGGCCTGTCTCCCTATCCGCAAATCAACCAGCTTTACCTCGATTTGAAGGCCGTTCATTATTCCAACAATTTCCACCGGGCGACCTATGATTTTGCGGGCGCCCGCGCGCCGCTGCCGGACCAGATGGCGCCGGGCCTGACCTTGATCACCACCATGCTTCCCGATCATGACTGGGAGCCGGGGGTAAAGCTGATGGATGCCGACGGGGCCACGGCGCACGAATGGCGGCTGAACATGGACGCGATCTTTCCGGACCGCACCATCGCCGCCAGCCCGATCCACGGCGCCCATCTGTTTTCCAACGGCGATCTGCTGTTCAACCTGTCCTATGTCGGCATGGCGAAGGTAGACCGGTGCGGCAAGCTGATTTGGGCGACGGCTGAGGGGCGCGCCCACCATTCGATCTCGCCCACCGAAGACGGATTTTTCTGGGCGCCCGGCCTGATTCCCCGGCAGGATAACGCCGAAGACCGCGCCTATCTCCAAAAAGTCGGGGGCCTGCATCCCCCTGTGTACGATGACCTGTTCGTCAAGTTCTCCGCCGATGGGGAGGTGGTGCAGAGTATCAGCGCGCTGGAGGTACTTCATCAGAACGGGCTGATGAACCTGCTATTCCGCAACGGCTCCCGCGGCCCCGGCGGCGGCACCGATCCGGGCTATCACGGCGACGTCCTGCACCTGAATGACGTGGAGGCACTGCCGCCGAGCATGGCCGACAGCTATCCCCTGTTCGAGGCGGGCGATCTGGTTGTCTCGCTCCGCCAACTCAGCACCGTGCTGGTGCTCGATCCGGAGACGATGAAGGTCAAATGGCTGGCGACCGAGCCGCTGATCCTCCAGCACGACGCGGATTTCATTGGTGGCGGGAAGATCGGCGTCTTCAACAACAACAATGACGGCACCGACCGCGGTACCTTCCTCGGCGGCAGCCAGATCGTGATTTTCGAACCGCACACCGGCCGGCAGGAAATCGCCTATCCGACCGACCAATCGCCGCCGTTCTACACCGCCTATGCGGGCAAGTGGCAGTTGCTGCCGAACGGCAACTATCTGATGGTGGAATCCCGCTCCGGCCGCGCCGTCGAAGCCAATCCAGAGGGCGAGACGGTCTGGGAATGGATCAGCGAACGGATGGATGGAACCCACGTTCCGGAAGTGCTGGAAGCGACCCGATACGATCTCGACCCTGAGACGGTGGCGAGCTGGACCTGCGGCGGCTAATCCGGGTCGATGCCGCTGCGCCAGGCAACGATGATGCAATCGCGCCAATGCCCTTTCATCGGGCCATAAGGCATCTTGCCCATGCGATGGTAGCGGCCCACCACGCGAAAACCGCAAGCCAAATGCAGCGCCAGGCTGGCGCGGTTCTCCGCAAAGATGCGGCTTTCGATCAGCCATAGGCCCGCCGCCTCTGCCTCGTCCAAAAAGGTGGAAAGCAACGTCCGTCCCACGCCCAGGCCCCGCGCCGCTTCCGCCACATAGACTGAATGCTCCGCCACGCCCTTGTAGACCGGCCGCTGCGAAAACGGCGAGCAGGCGGCCCAACCCGCGACACGGCCGTTAACTTCGGCGATCAGGCGCGGCCGAGCATTCCTGCCGGACCAGAAGCGCTGCCACTCCGGCACCGCCGATTCGAACGTCGCGTGGCCCGTCGCGATCCCCTCGGCATAGATCGCCAGCACCGCATCGGCATCTTCGGCGACCATATTGCGGATCAACACGATCTCAGGCATGAAGGTGGGCCTTTCGAACTATCTCAGGCATGGCAATAGGCCTTTTTTGATCTCATCCCAACGGTGTTACACTTTCATCTTTTGGGCGTCATCGTGAGCCGCTCCAGATTTGATCGCGGGCGGCACGGTAATACCGTGGAATCAACAGAATGTACGGTCGGTAGATTGCTCGGCCCCCGTCTCTCAGGCCGGGGTTCTAGCAGGTATGGTGGTTTCTTCGACGGAAAGCTGCGTCAGGGCCTGTGGCCGCCTGTTGATCCTGGACGAGCCGAAGCGGGGCGTGGATGTCGGCGCAAAGGTCGAAACCATCGCACTATCCGCGAGTCGGCGGGCCGAGGCATTGTGGTGCCGCTGATCAATTCCGAACTGCCAGAGATCCTCGGGCTTTCACATCATGTCGTGGTTATGCACAAAGGCCGAGTCAGGCGTGAGCTGCAGGGTAAGCCGTAAGCGAAGGGGCAATTGTGGATCTTGGCACCTTGCGGGAGGAAGGACGCCGCGTGACGCCACCCACTACGGCTGCGGCGCGGTCCAGACGCCTGTTCGGCGACATCAATCCGGCAGCCATCGTGGTGCCGGTGCTGATCATCGTGCTGGCGCTGGTCGGTCACCACCTCTCCGACCGGTTCGGCACGCTCCGCAATTTCTCAAACCTATTCGGTCAGGTGACGTTTTTGGCATTCGTCGCCCTTGGTCAGACCTTTGTGATTTCGAGCCGGGACATCGACCTTTCGATCGGATCCACCATCGCCATCTGCGCCCGTATTCACCAGCGGCTTCATCAAAGCGATCCGAATGACGTCCCCAATGCTGGCGTTCGGCGCCGCCATCGGCTGGGCAACGCGACGTGAGCGTGTTTTTCGGCTGCACCTCCTCATTCATCACGCTGGCGAAGGCCGTGATCCTGCGCGGCGATCGTCGTGGCGGCCGCTTTCTATACCATGCCCGGCAGGAGCCTTAAGTGCTTCTGTCCCGTTATGCCGGACATGGTCGTAAGGGTTCAAACCAACGCAAGCCGAAAGTGGGTGACGTGTTGAGAATGGGGTGGCGTATCGTGGAGGTATCTGAAGCCTTCCACATCTCCCGAGAAGGAGCGATACGCCATGAGGGACGATACTGTTGTAACGCTTCGCTGTTGTCACCCTTCGCCAGCCAGGGGAAACCGATGATCCGCTGGCCGCCGTTCTGCGGTCAGGGGCGCGGCAGCTTCTGGCCCGGGCGGTTGAGGCCGAGATTGCCGCCCTGCTTGCCGAGCATGAGCACCTGAAGACGAGAGACGGCCGCCGGCGGGTGGTTCGTCACGGACATGGGCCGGAGCGAGAAATCCTGACAGGGATCGGTCCTGTAGCTGTCCGGCGTCCAAAGGTGCGTGATCGCGGCGGCAAGGGCGAGACCAGGGGCGACGACCGCATCCGGTTCACCTCGGCGATCCTGCCGAAGTTTGCCCGCCGCGCCGGCTCGCTCGATGCGGTGCTGCCGACGCTGTATCTGCGCGGGCTCTCCAGCGGCGATTTCGGGCAAGCGCCGCAGGCCTCGCCAAGGCAAAGATGCATCGGGCCACTCTCCGCAAGTTATCGGCCGCTTGAAGCGGGAATGGCAGGCGGACCACGAGCGCTGGCAGCAGCGGGACCTGTCGGCCCGTTGCTATCTCTATCCCGTCGCTATCTCTGGGCCGACGGCGTCTGTCTGCGGGGTTTGGCGGTTGCGCCGGAACCGGCGGTCGGCGACGGCGCGCTCGGCTTCTGGAAAGCACTCGAGGAGGTGTTTCCGACCACCCGCCAGCAACGCTGCTGGGCGCACAAAACGGCCAATGTGTTGACCTGTCTGCCGAAATCCCGCCAGGCGGCGGCCAAGGGCGACCTGCACGCCATCCGGATGGCGGACGGCCGCGCCGAGGCTGAAAAGGCCATCGACCGCCTCGAGGCGAAATACGCAGCCAAGTACCCGCGCGCCGTCGCTTGCCTGACCAAGGATCGCGAGGCGTTGCTGGCGTTTAATGATTTCCCTGCCGAACACTGGCAGCATATCCACCAGCAATCCTATCGAGAGCGTGTTTGCGACCGTCAGGCACCGCACGATCCGAAGCAAAGGCTGCCTTTCGCATGGCACTGCCATGACGATGGTCTTCACGTTGGTGATGACGGCGTCCAAGCCCTGGCGGCGCCTATCAGGCAGCAATCAGTTGCCCAAACTGATTGAAGGTGTCAGGTTTTGCGATGGCATTGAAGCCACAGATGACGCCGACACGGCAGCCGCCTGACCCGCCGTCACCCAAAATCGGTCATAGCTCTCGGCGTCTTGCTAGGCCTGCCACGGCGCCTTGTTCGCTTCCCACTCGGCTTGGATTGCGATCAGGCCGATATCGCGCAGTTGGGCGGGGCTCATGCGAGCCAAGGCTGCGCGGCCGACCCACCGAATGCGCCATGCACGCAGCATCTTTGAAACGCGGTGGACCAGCGATGGTCGACCGTCCAGACTGGCTGCGGTGTGAGGCTGATAGGTGGCGGAAGTCATGGAGCGGTTTCCTTTTGCGAATTGATGGCACTCCATCGCATTTAGTTTTCTACCGCAGCGCAACATCCCCTCGCCGCCGCGCATCAAACATGCGTTTTCTGCATGTATTACTGACTTGAATGCCCCGTCTTTGCAAAACCGATGCGTTGCAACATCGGGCGCGTGAGATTATGGTGCACCCTCGTTCAGCCGCAGTAGCTCAGCCGGTAGAGCAACGCATTCGTAATGCGTGGGTCGGGGGTTCGAGTCCCTCCTGCGGCACCATTGATTATTCATAACTATCTTTTATTGCTTAATAATTGTCCTCTAACTGAAAATTTGTCCACCTAATTATCCACCCCACTGTATTCCTCAAAACTCCATCTGAGCCTTGCGCCATCTCGTTTGCCGTTGCAACCTTGCGAACGGGGCGTGCGCGGGTCGCTCCCCTTCGGTTGCTCTAATTTTTTGCGTTAGGCGGGCATCCATCGTTTGAGCGAATTTCTAAGAATATCGACGATGTGCTGAGGCAATGTAAGCGGCGGTGGAAAAGTTTGCCACGGTAGCGGCGGGATGATCCCGCTGCGGGCGGCGTAAAAGTCGTCCACTTTTTCCCTTTCTGGCGACAGGGAGGGTGGGAGTATATACACCGTGGAATTGTATCTGAAGGTGCGCCGGGCGTATTTCCAGCAAGGCCTGAGCAAGCGGGCGATAGCGCGGACATTTGGGGTCTCGCGCGACAGCGTTGATAAGATGATCATGTACGCAGTGCCGCCAGGCTATCGCAGGGTGGCGCCGGTCAAGCGTCCGAAGCTGGATGGGTTTACGGACATCATCGACCAGTGGCAGCGGGAGGATATCGGCCGCCCCAGGAAGCAGCGTCACACCGCCAAGCGTGTTTTCGAACGGCTTCGGGACGAGCACGGGTTTTTAGGTGTAAAGCACGTGACTTGATCTGACACTCTTGCTCCACTGGAGCGCAAATGAGGAGTGTCGATCCATGACCAGCATTCAAGATAAGATCATCAAACCAAAGTTGGGGCTGTTGGAGCTAGCCAAGCAGCTCGGCGGCGTTGAGCAGAAGGCGCATTTCTTTGCCTTCTATCTGCCGCACAGCGATGCCTGTTATGTGCGAGCCTACCCTGCGGCAACGGCCGAGGCATGGATGGACGGGCATGTGCATGCGTTTGGCTTCTTCGGCCGGGTGCCGCAGCCGGTCCTCTATGACAATGATCGCTGTCTGGTGGCACAGATCCAGCCGGACGGCTCGCGCAAGCGGCAGGCCTCCATTTGCGGCGCTGATACTTGCCGCGGGCCGGTATGGCGATGCGCGGACCGGAAGCACATCACATCGTCGGGCTTTGATGCCAGGAGTGTCATGACCTCTGTGTATCTGGCCTGTCCCATGCGGGTTTCAGATACGGTCACGCTTTGAAGCTCTCACCAAACATGATAGCGAATTGGTTTCGAGCGGCAAACCACTCCCTGACATTCCTGCCGCCTTTCTCGAAGTTGCGGATGGCGAGATAAATCAGCTTGGTGGCAGCGTCTTCGGTCGGGAATGACCCGCGCGTCTTGATCGATTTGCGGATGACCCGGTTCAGGCTTTCGATGGCATTCGTGGTGTAAATGATCCTGGTGTAAATGATCCTGCGGATCGCCGGATCGAAGGCGAAGAATGGAATCACCTCCTGCCATGCCCGCCGCCAAGCTGGGGCGATCGAAGCGTATTTACCGGCCCATTTTTCCTCGAAAGCGTCCAGTTCGGCGGCAGCCTGGTCGACCGTGGCAGCCCCATAAATCCGGCGCAGGTCGCCCGCCACGGATTTGCGGTCCTTCCAGGCGCAGAAGTTCAGGGAATGGCGCACCAGGTGCACGATGCAGGTCTGGACAGTAGCGTCGGGAAAAGCTGCCGTGATCGCCTCCGGGAAGCCCTTGAGCCCATCCACGACGGCGATCAGAATATCGGCCACGCCACGGTTTTTCAGTTGGCTCATCACCGAGAGCCAGAATTTGGCGCCCTCATTGTCGGCAATCCAGAGGCCCAGAACCTCGCGCACCCCGTCGCGTGAAACGCCCAGGGCCACGTAGACGGCCTTGTTCTTGACCATGCGGCTGTCCGCATCGCGGATTTTGACCCGGAGCGCGTCGAAGATGACGATGGGATACATCCGCTCCAGCGCCCTGGATTGCCATTCGCGAACCTCGTCCAGCACGGCATCGGTGACACGGCTGATCAGGTCGGGCGAGACCTTCAAGCCGTAAAGCTCTTCCAGGTGCGCCCGGATATCCCGCACCGTCAGCCCACGGGCATAGAGGCCAATGATCTTGTCATCGATCCCATCGATCCGGGTCTGACCTTTCTTGACCAATTCGGGTTCGAAACTGCCATCCCGGTCCCGAGGCACGGCAACTGGCATCTCGCCGTCCTGGCCCTTCAGCCGTTTGCCGGCGGTTCCATTGCGCCGGTTCGGCTGGCCCGGCGGTGCGTCCTTGCCTGCCTCATAGCCCAAATGCGCCGTCAGCTCGGCCCCCAACATCCGCTCCATGAGCTTGATCTTCAGCTCTTTCATCAGCCCGGCATCGCCAAGCAAATTTTCAGGCCGCTCGCAGCCCTTCAGAAGTTCGTCCAGTACTTCGTTCGAAATCGTCATCGTCCTTGCTCCTCTCAAGAAGCATGGAACAGATCACAGATACACAGAGGATCGGACACTCTCTTGATGCCCACCGACTTGTTCTGCTTCACCCGATCCGGATCTTTTCGATCATTTGCCCTTACTGTTCGTTGACCTCCTCACATTCCCGACGTGCCGGTTCAGGCTGACATGCCCATCATGCTATGCCACCGCCATAACCGGGTTCCGGTAGTCCTCTTTTTTGGTCAGCATGGCCCATATGCCGCGAGCCATCTTGTTCGCGAGAGCGGCAGCAACAATCATCCGTGGTTTTCTCGCCAGCATGCGGGCCAACCAAGTCCCCTCCGGTGGCTTTTTGCGCAACGCTGCTCGCACGACAGCCAAAGCTCCGATGATCAAGAGCCTGCGAATATCGCGCTGCCCCATCTTCGACGTCCTGCCGAGGCGCTGCTTGCCTCCAGGCGAGTACTGGCGTGGCACAAGCCCCAGCCAAGCGGCAAAATCCCGTCCCCTGCGGAAGCCTTCCATCGGTGGGGCGAAGGCCTCGACAGCAACAGCCGTTACCGCTCCTGCTCCTGGCATGGTCTGTAATCGACGTGACATCCCTGTCTGCCTTGCAGACGTGACATCCCTGTCTGCCTTGCCACAGTCCGTATTTTTCGGTCGAGATCCGCGATACGGGTATCAAGGTCGTTGATCTGTTCGAGATAAAACTGAGCGAGGTCGCGGACCGCTAGGGGCAAGGAACTGCATTCATCTTCGAGTATGCCCTCCAGACGCTTACCATTCGCACGTCCTTGAGGTGCGACCAGGCCGTACTCGGCCAGATGTCCGCGTAAAGCCTTGATCGATTGGGTGCGCTGGCCCACGAACATCCACGAACATTTCCCCGGTCCAAAATAACATGGCTCTCGCCTGCTGGGCCTCTGTTTTTACCGCAACGAAGCGCATCGTCGGGCGCGAAGCGGCCTCTGCGATCGCTTCCGCGTCGGCAGCATCGTTCTTCTGCCGCTTCACGAAAGGCTTAACGTGGGCTGGCGGGATCAGACGAACGCAATGGCCGAGCTTCTCAATCTCACGCCCCCACCCATGAGCGGTCGCGCAAGCTTCCATAGCCACGACGCAGCGGCGCTGCTCACCCAGGAAGGACAGGAACTGCGAGCGCGACAGTTTCTTCCGGAACCCCAAGGAGCCATCTGCTTGAGCGCCGTGCAGTTGAAAGACGCGCTTTGCTAGATCGACGCCAATAATTGTAATCTCCGACACATGCTCCGGTGTTAGCGCCGATGCAAAACTGACCCACGTCGCCGGGCGAAAATTTGCCCGCCTGTAGAGTTGCTCTCTCTGGAAAGGAGGGAGCTTTGCTGACAGGAGAACGAGTTATGGAGATCAGGATATTGCGCCGTCAGGGCAAGAGCATCCGCGCCATCGCGAAGGAGCTGGGCATCAGCCGGGAGACGGTGCGGAAGTATCTGCGCGCACCGGAATTGCAGCCACGCTACAAGCCGCGTGAAGCCGGTCCGTCGAAGCTGGACGCGTTCAAAGACTACGCCCGCCAGCGTCTGGCCGACACGCAACCGCATCGTCTGCCGGCAACCGTGTTGCTGCGGGAGTTGCGGGAGCGAGGCTATGAGGGCGGCATCACGATCCTGAAGGACTGGATTGCCAGCGAGCGCCCAACCCTGCCGGCGCCGGCGATCCAGCGGTTTGAGACCGCGCCCGGCGAACAGGCCCAGATCGACTGGACCAGCATCCGCCGCGGACGTGATCCGCTCTCGGCCTTCGTGGCGACGCTGGGCTACAGCCGCCTGAGTTTCGTCTGGTTCGCGACGGATGAGCGGTTCGAGACATTGATCGATGCGCACGAGCGGTTCTTCGATGCCATCGGCGGGGTGCCGCGCACGATCCTTTACGACAACATGAAGACGGTGCTGATCGACCGCGATGCCTATGGCGCCGGCCATCACCGCTTCCATGCCGGCTTTCTGGACTTTGCCAAACACCATGGCCTGCGGCCCCGGCTCTGTGCGCCGTACCGGGCGCAAACCAAGGGCAAGGTCGAGCGGTTCAACCGGTATCTGAAAGAGAGCTTCGTCTGGCCGCTGGAAAGCCGCCTGAAGCGGCTGAGCTTCCGGCTTGACGCCGCAACTGCCAATGCTGAGGCCGGTGCTTGGCTGCGCGACGTGGCCAATGTGCGCTACCATGGCGAGACGAAAGAGCGGCCGGCAGACCGCTTTGCCACCAAGCAGAAGCTGCTGCTGCCCAGGGCATCGCGCTGGCGCGAGATGGGGCAACCGGCGGTCGCTGAGCTGAGCGGGATCACCATCGCGCAGCATGATCTTGCCATTTATGACGCCATTGGGGACGCCATCGGGCGGGCGGCGGCATGAGCCTGCAGTCGGATCGCCTGGTCGACCTCTGTAACGAACTGAAGCTGGCCGGCCTGGCCGAGAGTTTTTCCGCACTGGCCACCCGGGCGGTGGAGGCCGAGCAGAGCTTCCTGGATTTCCTGGAAGAGGCATTGGTGACGGAACGGGACTGCCGGCGGGTGCGCTCAGCCGCGACGCTGGTGCGAATGGCCGGCTTTCCTGCCGTGAAGACGCTGGAAGAGTACGACTTCAAGTTTGCAACGACGGCCCCGCGCAAGCAGATCGAACACCTGGCGGCTTTGGCCTTCGTCGCCCGGCGCGAGAACGTGGTGTTCGTCGGCACCGGCCGAAGCAGGGTCATAATGCCCGTCTCCATAGTGACGACGGCAAGGTCCACTATCGGTATCACCCTCTTTGCGGTGAAGTTGTCATCGTCACGGCGCGGAAGAGGTATGGCGGCGCCGTCCACCTGACCATCCGACAGCCGGACGGCACGTTGGCGCAAATCCCCGGCTGGATGCTAGAAGAAAGCGCCGCGTCGGTCTGCGTTTGCGATAGGCCGCGACTTGCAGTGACCTCCCTGCGGCTGCTTCGGCTTGAACTCGATGCCTGTTTAATCTCGCTTTGCGGCGATCCCCGCCGCGAAGGAGATCAGCATGCGGCGCCCGCGCACCATTCAACGCCATCCCGATCTGTTCGCAAGCGAGGATCCGCCCCTGACGCTGAAGGTCCCGGAACGGTCGAATCTCCTGGCGCTGGTCAGTCTGCTTCTGAAGGAGACGACGAAGGTCAGAATGGGCCTGGTGGAGGACGATCATGAAGATCACATCTGATCACCTGGCCCGCGGAGCCTACATCGACGTGCGGCAGTCGACCGCCGGCCAGGTCGCCAACAATCACGAGAGCCAGCGTCGCCAGTACGGCCTCGCCGACCGGGCGCGGGCACTTGGTTGGAGCGACGTATCGGTTATCGACGACGATCTTGGCCGATCGGGTTCCGGTGTCAGCAGGCCCGGCTTCGAGCGGCTGCTGGCCGCGATCTGCGAAGGGCGCGTCGGCGCCGTCTTCGCCATCGAGGCCTCGCGTCTGGCCCGCAACGGCCGCGACTGGCATACGCTGATCGAGTTCTGCGGCTTGGTCGGTACGCTGATCGTGGACGAGGACGGCACCTATGAGCCTCGCCATCCCAACGACCGGCTCCTGTTGGGCATGAAGGGCACGATGAGCGAACTCGAACTCTCGATCCTGCGGCCCGGTCGTTCGAGGCTCTCAAGCAGAAAGCGCGACGCGGCGAACTCTTCATGACCGCGGCTGTCGGCTACATCAGAGCAGGCCGAGATCGGATCGAACAAGACCCTGATCTGCGCGTGCGCGAAGCGATCGCACTGGTCTTTGCCCGTTTCGCCGAGATGCAGAGCATCCGCCAGGTGCATCTGTCGCTGCGTGCAGAGCAAATCATGCTTCCCTGCGCCGACCATCGCCGGGACGAGGGACCTGCGCTTGTCTGGAAGATGCCCGTCTACAACACGATCCATCACCTTCTGACAAACCCCATTTATGCGGGCGCCTATGCGTTCGGGCGGACCGGCAGCCGGACGGCCATCGAGAATGGTCGCAAGCGAATTGTGCGAGGGTTCCGCAAAGAGCGGGCAGACTGGGATGTCTTGATCCTCGATCATCATGCCGGCTACCTTTCCTGGGCGGAATTCGAGAGGAACCTGCGCCTGATCGCGGATAACGCCAACGGTATGGGAATGAAGGCGCGCGGTGCCCTTCGCAAAGGCGAACTCATCCTGGCCGGCTTACTGCGCTGCGGCCACTGCGGGCGAAAGCTTCATGTCGCCTACAGCGGACGCGACGGCAACACGGGGCGCTACCATTGCCGCGGCGCCATGATCAACCATGGAGCCGGCCCCTGCATCTCCTTCGGTTCGTTACGGGTCGATCAAGCCGTTGGCGCCGAAGTCGTCAGGTTGCTTCAGCCGCTCGGCGTCGAAGCCGCGTTGCAAGCCATTTCGACACATGCGCTCGACGACGACGCAAAGCGGCGGCACGTCGAACTCTCGCTGGAACAGGCCCGATTTGAGGCCCGGCGGATGCAGCGTCAGTACGATGCGGTCGATCCCGATAATCGACTTGTGGCCGGCGAGCCGGAACGGCGCTGGAATGATGCCCTCGCCGCAGTCAGCGCGATCGAGTCCGAGTTGGAAGTGGCGGCCCGACAACAGCCCGACGCGATCAGCAATGATGAACGCCGCAACCTCATGGCGAGGGGAGCGGATATAGCCGCGGCCTGGGAGCATCCCCGCGCCACCGCCGCGACGCGCAAGCGGATCCTCCGCGCTGTTCTCAACGAGATCGTGGTCCGTGTGGAAGGTGATCAGATCGAGCTTCTGTTGCATTGGCAGGGTG